>NZ_CP019557.1:0-2105284 GCF_009866825.1 Streptococcus sp. DAT741 | reverse complement strand
AGTTTCCTCCTCTCACTTTGTATTCACTAGAATAGTGTACCATAAAAAAAAAAAGTTTTCCACAGATAATATTTAAAATTCACATTGTTAAGAAAAGTTTTCCACAAGATGTGAATAAAAGCCAAGATGTTAGTAAATCTTGACTTTTTGCAAAATTAATGATGTGGAAAAGGGTGTTTACAAAAATAAACTGTAAACAAGTTTATTTTAAGCTGTTGATAATTCTTTCAAATTCATCTAGATTATCAAAATGAATCCGAATCTCCCCTTTCCCATTTTTTTTCTGGAGAATTTTTGTAGTTGTTCCAAGATGCTGGCTAATAATGACCTCTTGTTCTTTTAAAAATGGATTGTTCTGTCTAACTTGTTTCTTCTTTTTATTGGACAATACTTTTTCAAGCGCGTGCACACTTAAATCTTTTTCTAAAATGATTTGAATCCATTCAGCTTGTTTTTCCTCGGAAAGTGAGAGCAATTGTCGCGCGTGCCCCTGTGAAATTTTTCCTTCTTCTACAGCTTTTTTTGCTTGAGTGGATAAGTTTAAGAGTCGCAATATATTACTGATATAAGGTCTTGATTTTCCCATAATTTGGGCAATTTTATCATGTGTCAATCCTTTATTTATCAAATTATTATAAGATTGCGCCTCTTCAATAGGATTTAAATCTGAGCGTTGTAGGTTTTCTATAATTGCCTGACGGAGTAAATCATCATCAGTTAAATCTTTTACAACGGCCGGTATTTCAGTTAGACCAGCTAATTGACTGGCGCGTAATCTTCTTTCTCCAGCCAATAATTCGTATCCAATAATGGACGATTTTCTTACAATAATCGGTTGAATCAATCCATTTTCTCTGATAGATTGCGCTAATTCAGCCAGTTTGGTTTCATCAAAATGAACTCTTGGTTGATAGGGATTTGGATGTATCTCTGAAATATTTAGGGTACGTAATTCTTCCATATGAGCTTATTTTAACAAAAAAATCTATACTTTACAATTGTGTAAAGTATAGATTGTAAATTATTGACTGAGTTGATCCGTAGAATGTGTCAACTTGATGTCAACTGTTTGCTTTTTATTGTTACGATAGTAGGTAACCTTAATCGTATCACCAATTTTATGCTTGTAGAGGATACTTTGAAGATCGCTCTTATTTTGAACAGCTTCACCGTTAATCTCAGTGATAACATCAAAGGTTTCAAGTTTTCCATCAGCAGGTAACCCCTTCTGCGTTGAAACAACTACAACACCAGATGTTAATTTGGTATCTGATAATCCAGCTTTTTCTAATTGTCCAGTTGACAAATCTGTCAAATTGACTAGTTGGAAACCGAGAGCAGGTCGGATAACTTTACCATTTTTCTCAATTTGATTGATAATAGCTACTACATCATTAGCAGGAATAGCAAAGCCCATCCCTTCTATAGCAACACCGGATCTTGATGTACTCTTTTTACTTGAATTGATCCCCACAACTTGTCCTTTAATATTTATCAGTGGACCACCTGAATTACCTGGGTTAATGGCTGCATCTGTTTGGATAGCGTTGGTAGAGATAGTTTGTCCATCTTCTGATTGTGAGGTGATAGTTCTACTCAAACTAGAAATAATACCTTGTGTAACAGTATTAGCATAGACACTACCAAGTGGGCTACCGATAGCGATAGCAGGTTCACCGACCTTGATAGTATTGGAGTTAGCAAATTCGGCAACAGTAGTGACCTTATCAGCAGGAATCCTTATTACAGCTATGTCAGAATAAGTGTCAGAACCAACAAGTTCTCCTCTGACCTTTTCTCCTGAAGTTAGAAGAATATCTATTTTTTCTGCGTTATTGATAACATGCGTATTGGTAACAACGTAGGCATATTTATCGTCTTTTTTATAGATAACACCCGAACCTTCTCCAGCTACTACAGGTTCATCCGGTGTATCAATATTTCCGAAGATGGAGCGTAGGCTATTGTTTGCTGATTTTTGATAGTTAATTACTGAAACAACAGCATTTTGCACCTTTTCTACTGCTTTTGTAGTAGAGGTCTCATTATTGTATTGCACCTTGCTGACATTTGTAATAGTAGAATTTGCCTGTTGTTGTGCTTGTGGTTGAAAGAAAGAGGCAGTCATGAAAGAACCAACTAACCCCCCAAAAAGACCAACAGCAAATAGAATAGTAAATTTCAAATATTTTTTCATACAAGAATTCCTACCAATTTCTTTATTTTTTCCTAAGATTACTCCTACTTTCTTAATTATAACTTAAAGTTTCTAAAAATCAATCCACAAACTGTGGATAACTATTGAATAATGTGAAAAAAAGTCAGTTATTATCTCATTTTCTAAAAATATTTTCAGTCAAGTTATTGTGGATATGTTACAATAATTTTATGAAAATAAAATTGATTACTGTTGGAAAATTGAAAGAAAAATATCTTAAAGATGGTATTGCAGAGTACAGCAAACGTTTGGGACGTTTCACTAAGTTGGAGTTGATTGAACTTCCAGATGAGAAAACACCAGATAGAGCTAGTCAAGCGGAAAATGAACAAATTTTGAAAAAAGAATCTGATCGAATCATGACTAGGATTGGGGAACGAGACTTTGTTATTGCTTTGGCGATAGAGGGACAGCAGTTTCCTTCTGAGGAATTTAGTAAAAAATTATCCGATATTGTGATAAATGGTTATTCAGATATAGCTTTTATTATCGGTGGCAGTCTAGGGTTAGATTTAAATGTCAAAAAAAGAGCCAATTTATTGATGAGTTTCGGAAAACTAACGCTTCCACATCAATTGATGAAATTGGTTCTCATAGAGCAAATTTATCGTGCTTTTATGATCCAACAAGGAAGCCCCTATCATAAATAGTTTCACGTGAAACAAGGAGTTAATATGAATCAAAAAGATTATCGTATTTTTGAGGGTTTACGCATAGCTTGTTCCTTGACCTTTATTAGTGGTTATCTAAATGCTTTCACTTTTGTGACTCAGGGTGGACGTTTTGCTGGTGTACAATCAGGGAATGTTATTTCTCTTGCTTATTTTTTAGCTAGAGGTGACTTTGTGCAAGTAGTGAATTTTTGTATTCCTATTTTATTTTTTGTATTTGGACAATTTTTTACCTATTTAGCTAGAAAATATTTTGAAAAACAATCGTGGTTCTGGCATTTTGGTAGTAGTTTAATCATGCTACTGTTGATTCTTCTTACTATTGTTTTGTCGCCAATTATGCCTCCTCCATTTACAATTGCCAGTCTTGCTTTTGTAGCTTCCATTCAGGTAGAAACATTTAGGAGATTACGTGGTGCTCCCTATGCTAATGTTATGATGACAGGCAATGTAAAAAATGCGGCCTACCTTTGGTTTAAAGGGACGATGGAAAGGGATCCTGAACTAAAAAAAACTGGTAGGAATATCCTATTTACCATCATAGGATTTATGCTAGGGGTTATCGTATCCACTCACTTATCTATCCAATTAAAAGAGTATGCACTCATTGGACTTATTCTACCGGTTCTATACATCAATTATAAATTGTGGCAAGAAAAAAAGACCTACCAGAGGTAGGACTAGATGATTCCAGCAGGATTCGAACCTGCGACCGTTCGCTTAGAAGGCGAATGCTCTATCCAGCTGAGCTATGGAACCACACTCTAACCTCCCTTATTGTACATTAAACAACGAGTTCTGTCAATACGGTAAAATTTTGAAAAATGTGTTGACAAAAAAAGACCCGTGTATTATACTAGTTATTGTTCCAAAGATGGTCCGTTGGTCAAGGGGTTAAGACACCGCCTTTTCACGGCGGTAACACGGGTTCGAATCCCGTACGGACTATTCTTTCCGCTATAGCTCAGTTGGTAGAGCGCATGACTGTTAATCATGATGTCACAGGTTCGAGCCCTGTTGGCGGAGTAAATAGGCTCATTGTCAACTGTAGTGGGTGACTTATAGCTAAGCGCGAGAGGAGACGAACTTCGTCTTCTCATTTTTGATGTTCAAAGCGATTAAGATACGTTTCTTGAACTTGTCAAAGTTCTTGTAACCAAAGGCATTGCGCTTGATGTCTTTGATGAGTTTGTTAGTGGCCTCAAGTTTAGCGTTAGAGTAAGGCAATTCAATGGCGTTAGTGATGTAGTTTTTATAGCGAATAAATGTGCTCAAAGCGGTTTTAAAGGTGCGATTGAGATGAGGTAAAGCGTCTTGAATTAAGCCCCAAAACTGCTCAGTATTCTTCTCTTGCAGGTGGAAAAGGAGTAACTGGTACAGGTCATAATAAGATTTTAACTCAGGGACTAGTTTGAACATCTTATTGAGACATTCTCTAGGCGTTAGAGTCTCTCTAAAAGTTCTAGAGTAGAAAGCCTTAGGAGATAGTTTCCGACTATCTTTTTGAATAAGTCTCCAGTAGTACTTAAGAGCTCTGTATTCAAGAGATTTATCGTCAAATTGCTTCATGATTTCAATACGTGTTTGCTTGAGAGCTCTATTGATGTGCTGGACAATGTGGAAACGATCGAGAACAATTTTAGCTTGAGGAAATAGAACCTTGATGAGAGGAATATAACTTCCAGACATATCGACAGTGACGACTTTAACTTTTTTTCTAGCTTCTTTCGAGTACTTGAAGAAATGATTTCGGATGGTTGTTTGACGTCTGTCATCAAGGATGGTAATGATTTTCTTGGTGTTAAAATCCTGAGCAATGAAGGCCAGTTTTCCCTTCTGGTAGGAGAACTCATCCCAGGAAAGCCCTTCTGGCAAAGTAGTGTACTCCTCTTGGAAATGAAATTGCTTGAACTTGCGATAGACAGTAGAGGTAGAGATAGCGAGCTTAGCAGCGATATGGGTAAGAGCCTCTCTGTTGAGCAATAGGTGAGCGATTTTCTGTCTCACTATTTCAGAAATTTGGCAATTTTTCTGAACGAGAGATGTTTCAGAAACAGTTACTTTTCGACAGGACTTGCACTGAAATCGTCTCTTTTTCAAACGAATGAGGCTAGGGAAACCAGCAATCTCAATAAAAGGGATTTTAGAAGGCTTTTGGAAATCGTATTTGATTTGTTTTCCTTTACAGTGTTTACATTTGGGAGGGTGATAATCAAGTGTAGCGGTGACTTCGATATGGGTATCGTGTTGAATGGCTTTATTTAAGATGATATTTTTGTCTTTAATTCCGATGAGTAATGTGGTATTATTGATGTGTTCCATAAGATACTTTCTAATGAGTTGTTTAAGCGCTTTTCATTATAAGTCTTATGGGACTTTTTTGATACTCAAAAAGCCCTATAATCTCCACAGCGGGGTTACCCACTACAGAAATTATAGAGCCATAAAGTGTAGGAGACCTTGAGAAATCAAGGTTTTCTTTATTTTCAAGTAACAGTAAAAAAAAAACCGAGGAAATTAACTTTCTCGGTTTTTGAAATATTTTCGTTTGAGCAACTGATAGACAATAAAGGTGGAGCTTGCGCAACAAGAGATAAGAAGCCCTAAATGAAATCCTTGAGGGATAAAGGTCATCACTACCTTTGTCTGACCGGGTTTTACATCTAGTTTCATCAAACCATTCTGAGCCTTTTGAATGTTAGCTGTTTGACCATCAATGGTTGCTTTCCAACCTTTATCATAAGGCAAAGTAAAGAGTAGTGAGGCTTCTTTTTCAGTTTTAAAATCAACAATCACATTATTTTTATTTGTTTTTACAACTACATTTTTCTCTTTTAGGCTTGCCATTGCGTGTTGAAAGGCAGTCAAGTCTAATCTGTAAAATTGTGGTCTATCAAATGATACTTGATTATTTTCTGGGAAGTAAATGTTCACTTGTACCTGCGTTTCAGTATCAAAATTTCCTATGTTAAAGAAAGAAAAAGTATTATCAAGTGTAAACTCACTTGACTGATTATTGACAGTAATGACAACTTTTTTATGATTCTCATTTGATAAAGTTAGTTTAGGTAAATTTAAATATACTTGGCTATTTGCAGGAACTGTCAATGTATAACTGGCTTGAGCGGCATTTTCATCATCTTTCTTATTAACTGTTATTCTACCACTAAGTTCAGTTGTATTTTGTGAGGGAATGCTAGTAAGGGAGTGATAGTATTTTTGAGAAAGCCCTGTAATTTGATTGAGAAACTTGGTTTGATTGTCAAGTGTTAAATTAGTAAAATTTACATCTTTGTAAACTCCTTCAGTCAACATTGCTAATTCTTGATGAAAACGATTTTCATAGATGCTGATGTTATCCTCACTCTGATGCAGCATAAAACCAAATTTATTTGGGTCGGATGTGGCTAGATTGTACTTGATTCCAAATAGACTATCTGCAATAATAGTATTATTTTGATAACGGAGATTTAGATTGGTACCATCTGAGCGGAAGCCCAGTTTGTCTAATACCGAGCTAGAAGCTCGATTTCGGATTGACGAAAATTGAGAAATACCATTGTAATTAAATTTCATGCTGTCATTACCAGTTTGTGGCAACAGTCGCTCAGTGCGATAGAAAGAGTTATTGAAAGCTTTAGTTGATTTTACAAGACTGTCAATATTCGTTAATTTTTCTTCATAGTTTGAACGACTAGGAAAATGCCATTCATCAGATAAGCCCTGAACTTGATAGTGAGTATGCAGTCCAATTTCTAAGGTGCTAAAAGCCAGAAGAGCTATGTTAATCCATTTAGATGATTTGTAGCTTATGATGGTTACAAAAAGAATGAGATAGGCTACTAGAAATTCTAGTGTCAATAGGAAGTTTACATCCTTTAAAAAATCGTAATGATTCCTAAAGAGGTACGTTGCTAGAAAACCTACAAAAAGTAGAGAAATTATCAAGAGAATTGATTTAAATTTTAGTTGGTCTAAGCGTACTAAGGTCTCTGCTGCTAAATAGATAAGCGAAGTTGAGAGTACCCAGGCATATCGATAGAGAAACATATTTGGCGCATGCATACCTTGCCAAAATAGATTGAGTGGTTGGAAATAAAAACTTGCGATAATAAAGATAAAAAGTAGGGCATAGGAGAGCTTGATTGTCCATTTTACTTTTGTTAGTGTAAAGAATAGAAGCGCCAGTATGAGTGGTACTAGACCTACTGAAATCATGGGTATAGATCCGAATTTTGTTGTATCGAAGCTACCTACTAAATTTTTAGCAAAAAAGTCTAAGTACCAAGAGTCGTCAGTTTTGAGATTGACAATCTTTGTAAAGGTCTCTCCATGAGTTTTTAAATCTAAATAAGTTGGAAGCAGCATGAACATACTACTTAAAGCAGATAGAATTGACACGGTGGTAAAGGTGATAAAGGTTTTTATTTTCCCAGTCTTCAACCAAGAAATCTGGACTAATGTCCATAGTGTCAGAAAAATAGCAGCCATGTAACCAAAATAGTAATTTTGGACAAATAAACAGGTCAGAGAAATGTAGTAAATAATTTGCCCTTTTCCTGTTATTAGTTTATGTAGGCCAAGTAGGATGATGGGGATAAGAATAAAAACATCTAACCAGCTACTAATTTCCAATTGGCTTGTAGCAAAACTCATCAAGGAGAAGCTGGTAGCAAGTAAGATTGCCCATTCATTTTTTAGATTGGAATGAATTCCTTTTAAACTAGTAAAAGTTGACAAACCTGTCAATCCAAACTTGACAATAGTGAAAAGATAAAGGGCATCTGGCATGGATTGTAAATTAAAGAAGAAAGCCAAAGGAGATAGAAACGATCCTAAATAGTAGGAAGAGAGGGCGTAAAAATTAAGCCCTAAACCACTTGTAAAAGTATAAAATAAGGAACCGTCTCCGTGTAAAATGTTTCGCAAGGTCTGGTTGAAAATAACATATTGATGAAAGCTATCGCTTGCCAATATAGTTGTATCGCTTCCCCACCATATTCCCTGGATTGATAAGGTGATTGAAATGATGGTTAGTGGTACAATGAATGATAGAATATAATAAAAGGGTTGGTTAGTAAATAATTTTTTCATAGGCTTAAAAGAAAAGGCGATTCAATCGCCTTTTTATTATACTTTCCAAAGTTCTTGTACTTTAGCTTGTACTTCAGCATTTTCCAAGAATTCATCGTAGGTTTCATCAATACGGTCAATGACCCCATTCTTGGAAATAACGATAATGTGGTTAGCTAAAGTTTGAATAAATTCATGGTCGTGGCTAGCAAAGATAATTGATTCTTTGAAGGCTTTTAAACCATCATTAAGACTTGAAATAGATTCCAAATCTAAGTGATTGGTTGGATCATCTAACACTAAGACATTGGACTTGAGGAGCATGAGTTTAGATAACATCACGCGCACCTTCTCTCCCCCCGACAAGACGTTTACAGGTTTGTTAACCTCATCACCTGAGAAGAGCATACGACCTAGGAAACCACGCAAGAAGGTATTGTCATCTTCTTCCTTGCTAGCAAATTGACGAAGCCAGTCAAGAATGGATTCATTTGTGTCAAAGTCACGAGTATTATCTTTTGGCAGATAGGATTGACTGGTAGTAATCCCCCATTTGACAGTTCCTTCGTATTCAATATCTCCCATGAGGGCACGAATCAAAGCAGTTGTTTGGATGTCATTTTGTCCAATGAGAGCTGTCTTATCACCTGGACGTAAGATAAAGCTGATATTATCCAAAATAGTTTCACCATCAATAACAACTTTTAAGTTTTCAACAGTTAAGAGGTCATTACCGATTTCGCGTTCGGATTTAAAATTGATAAATGGATATTTGCGGCTAGAAGGGATAATTTCTTCTAGTTCAATTTTATCTAGCATTTTCTTACGGGAAGTTGCTTGTTTGGATTTTGAGGCATTGGCAGAAAAACGGGCAACGAATTCTTGTAGTTCCTTAATTTTTTCTTCGGCTTTGGCATTGCGGTCAGCCTGTAGACGGGCTGCCAGCTCACTTGATTGTTTCCAAAAATCATAGTTACCAACGAAGATTTTGATTTTTCCAAAATCCAGATCGGCCATGTGTGTACATACTTTGTTGAGGAAGTGGCGGTCGTGAGAAACAACGATAACGGTATTCTCGAAATCAATCAAGAAGTCCTCTAACCAGTTAATTGATTGAATATCCAGACCATTGGTTGGCTCGTCAAGGAGTAAGACATCCGGCTTGCCAAAGAGAGCCTTGGCTAAGAGAACTTTTACCTTCTCACCATTTGTCAGTTCACTCATATTTTGATAATGGAGTTCTTCCTTGATGTTCAAATTTTGAAGTAATTGTGAAGCCTCACTCTCTGCTTCCCAACCACCAAGCTCAGCAAATTCGCCTTCTAATTCTGCAGCGCGCACACCATCCTCGTCAGAAAAATCTTCCTTCATGTAGATGGCATCTTTTTCTTTCATGATATTATAAAGTCGTTCATTTCCCATGATAACAACATCAATCACGCGCTCTTCTTCGTAGTCAAAGTGATTCTGACGGAGAACGGACAATCGTTCATCCGGTCCAAGGGAGATGTGACCGGTAGTTGGTTCAATATCACCTGCTAAAATTTTCAAGAAAGTTGATTTACCTGCACCGTTGGCACCAATCAATCCATAAGTGTTTCCGGCTGTAAACTTAATATTGACATCATCGAATAGTTTGCGGTCGCTAAAGCGAAGCGATACATCTGATACTGTAAGCATAGTTTCTCCTATATTTCTGTCTGTTAACTTTATTGTACTAGAAAGAACTTGAATTTTCAATGAATTACATTGGGATCAAGATATCTTCATCATAATGTTTGTGATCTTTTTGGAGACTGAAACCTCGACCATGAACTTGACTGGCAGGCATAACTACCATAAAGGCTGTTTCATCAATACCTAAAATAGCGGATTCAAGTTTCTGCATTTCGGGAATAGAGATCGTTGTCATGAGCATGCGTTTGTCAACTCCTGTAAATCCTCCGAGAACAGGAAACTCCGTCACGCCACGATCAGCTACTTTTGTGATGTATTCTTTGATCTGTGGATAATTTTGAGAGATAATCATGACATTTCGTAACGACTCTGTTCCTGATATCATGCGATTGACAATATAGGTAATGGTCATAAGGGCAATGACTGAGTACATGACAGTATCGGGATCAAAAGCAATAAACCCAAGACCGACGATTATACCGTCAATGATTGCCATGGTCATTCCAAGCGAAAGGGGAGTATACTTATGGAGAAATTGAATGAGAATTCCAGTTCCTCCAGTTGAAGAGTTTCCAAGGAAAACCAATCCGAGTCCAAAGCCAATGATAATACCACCGAAAATAGCAGCAAGAAGAGGATTTTCTGTCAATTTCGGTAAACTAGCTGTCAACTTGATGCAAAGTGGGTAGACAACAGCACCGTAAACAGTTTTGACAAATACAGATTTTCCTAAGAAGAACCAGCAAATAACTAATAGGGGGATATTGCAATAGAGAACAAAATCGGAAGGGTTCCAGCCCAAAAGAGCATTAAGAGCTATTGCCAATCCTCCAACTCCTCCTGATACAATATTATTTCCTAGAAAAAAACTGTTGAATCCAATCGCCATAATGATTGAACCTAATGTTACATAAGAAAAATCTTTTATACGTTCGTTCATGTATTCTCCTTGTCGTCTGTTATAAAATGCAATCTCTATTATCCCTAATTTAGATCTTATCGTCAAGGTTTTACCAACTTGACTTTCTAATTTTTTGAGGTTATAATAAATATCAATCAGAATAGTAGTGAGAAGATGATTTTAAGAGAGCTTGTGGTTGGTGAAAACAAGTAAGAGTCGCTTACGAATGGGCTGATTTATCATGGAATCTGAACAAGATAAGAGGTCGATTAGCAAGGTCTTATAATGTAAAAAAAGATGTAGGCTTTCACGAGCTTATAAGTGAGGTGGCACCGTGTCTTTGACGCCCTCGCACAGTTTTCTGTGCGTGGCTTTTTATTTATTTAAAGAGGAGAATTGTATGA
The DNA here is from genome assembly GCF_009866825.1 of Streptococcus sp. DAT741. Taxonomy (NCBI): domain Bacteria; kingdom Bacillati; phylum Bacillota; class Bacilli; order Lactobacillales; family Streptococcaceae; genus Streptococcus; species Streptococcus sp. DAT741. The sequence goes on along the minus strand of NZ_CP019557.1, from coordinate 2,094,340 downwards.
CTAAACCTATCATTTTAACTGGAGACCGTCCAACGGGTAAATTGCATATTGGTCATTATGTTGGTTCGTTAAAAAACCGTGTTTTACTACAAGAAGCTGGACAACACGAACTCTTTGTTTTTTTGGCGGATCAGCAAGCTTTGACTGATCATGCTAAGGAGCCTCAAAAAATTGTTGAATCGGTTGGGAATGTCGCCCTGGATTATTTGGCAGCTGGTTTGGATCCGGTTAAAACAACGATTTTTATTCAGAGTCAAATTCCCGAGTTGGCTGAATTAACTATGTATTATATGAACTTGGTTTCAGTTGCTCGCTTGGAACGTAATCCTACTGTTAAGACAGAGATTGCTCAAAAAGGTTTTGGTGAAGGGATTCCAGCAGGATTCTTGGTATATCCAGTTTCTCAAGCAGCGGATATTACAGCTTTCAAAGCTAATTTTGTTCCCGTTGGTACCGATCAGAAACCAATGATTGAGCAGACACGTGAGCTTGTTCGCAGTTTTAATCACGCCTATGAGACGGATATTTTAATTGAACCGGAAGGAATTTATCCTGAAAATGAAGCGGCAGGTCGTCTGCCAGGTTTGGATGGGAATGCTAAAATGTCTAAATCTTTGGGAAATGGTATCTATTTAGCAGATGATATGGATACATTAAAGAAAAAAGTTATGTCCATGTATACAGATCCTCATCATATTCGTGTTGAAGATCCGGGTAGAATTGAGGGGAATATGGTTTTCCATTATTTAGATGTTTTTGGTCGTAAGGAAGATAAGTCGGAAATTGATGCTATGAAAGAACACTATCAACGTGGTGGTTTAGGAGATGTCAAAACAAAACGTTATCTACTAGAAATTTTAGAGCGTGAGTTGGGTCCTATTCGCGAGCGCCGTCTGGAGTTTGCTAAGGATATGGGACAAGTCTATACCATGTTGGAAGAGGGGAGTCGAAAGGCTCGTCAAGTTGCAGCAGTAACACTTGAACAGGTCAAAACAGCGATGGGAATAAACTATTTTAAATAAGGTTAACAATAAAAGAGCAATGTTGAAAAAACGTTGCTTTTTTCATTCTATTTTTTACGAAGTAAAAACCAAACGTTCGACTTTATAAAGAAAAATGAATAGAATTTTCTGAATTTTTCTGAATAGTCATATTAAGGCGAATAATGTTTGACAAATGATTTCAAAATGTTATCATAAATAAAATGCAAATAGCAATATTGCTATAATTGAAAAGGAAAAGAGGAAGAAAATGTCAAACTGGGACACTAAATTTTTGAAAAAAGGTTTTACTTTTGATGATGTACTGCTTATTCCGGCAGAGAGTCATGTTTTACCGCATGATATTGATTTGAAAACGCAATTGGCACCAAATTTGACGCTCAATCTTCCGATTATTTCAGCAGCTATGGATACTGTGACAGATAGTAAGATGGCTATTGCTATGGCTCGTGCAGGTGGTCTGGGAGTCATCCATAAAAATATGTCTATCGCAGAGCAAGCAGATGAAATTCGCAAGGTAAAACGTTCTGAGAACGGTGTTATTATTGATCCTTTCTTTCTAACTCCTGAACATACAATCGCTGAGGCTGAAAAGTTGATGGCAACCTACCGTATTTCTGGTGTGCCAATTGTAGAAACAATGGAAAATCGTAAGTTGGTAGGTATCATCACTAACCGTGACATGCGTTTTATTTCTGATTATTCTCAGCCAATTTCGACAAATATGACTAGTGCTGAGTTGGTAACAGCTCCGGTTGGCACCGATCTTGCTACCGCTGAAGCTATTTTGCACAAGCATCGTATTGAAAAGCTACCGTTGGTTGACGAAAATGGTCGTCTATCTGGTTTGATTACCATAAAGGATATTGAAAAAGTGATTGAGTTTCCTCATGCTGCCAAAGATGAATTTGGTCGTCTTCTGGTTGCGGGGGCAGTTGGAGTTACTTCAGATACTTTTGAACGTGCAGAGGCTCTTTTTGAAGCTGGTGCAGATGCTATTGTTATTGATACAGCTCATGGTCATTCAGCCGGTGTGCTCCGTAAGATTAAAGAAATTCGTGACCATTTCCCAGACCGTACTTTGATCGCAGGAAATATTGCTACCGCAGAGGGTGCACGTGCTCTTTATGAAGCAGGTGTTGATGTTGTCAAGGTAGGTATCGGTCCAGGTTCTATTTGTACGACTCGCGTCATCGCTGGTGTTGGTGTTCCGCAGATTACAGCAATATATGATGCGGCTGGTGTTGCGCGTGAATATGGTAAGACTATTATTGCAGACGGTGGTATCAAATATTCTGGCGATATTGTCAAAGCGCTTGCTGCGGGGGGACATGCTGTTATGCTTGGTTCTATGTTTGCTGGAACGGATGAAGCACCAGGTGAAACAGAAATTTTCCAAGGTCGTAAATTTAAGACCTATCGTGGTATGGGTTCAATAGCAGCTATGAAACAAGGCTCAAAAGATCGCTATTTCCAAGCTTCGGTCAATGAAGCTAACAAGCTTGTTCCAGAAGGAATTGAGGGGCGTGTTGCCTATAAGGGATCAGTTGCTGATATGATTTTTCAAATGGTTGGTGGTCTCCGATCAGGTATGGGGTATGTTGGAGCTGGAAATCTAGCCGAATTGCACGAAAATGCTCAGTTTATCGAAATGTCAGGTGCTGGTCTGAAGGAAAGCCACCCACATGATGTTCAAATTACCAATGAAGCTCCAAACTATTCAGTACAATAATATCAAAAGAGTCTAAGATGGTAGTCTAAGACTCTTTTTGGTTGACGGATATTCTTTCATGATATAATAAAAGCGTCAATGTTGGTTATAAGATTGTATTTTTATGTAGGAGAAGAAAGCATGTACTTATTAGTATTTTTACAATCAGATAGGGAAATAAAAGTTGGATTGTTTGAAAATATACATCAAGGCAGAGAGTTTGTAAGACAAATACCGGGATATGTATTAGACGAACACTCGGAATTTATAAATGAATTTTTTAATCCTGCATTTTTACCAGAATATTTGGAATTACATTATAATGGTCATATTGTTCCTATGACAAGGTTTATGTTTTTGGAGAATGAAAATGTCAGCATAATATGGGATGAATCAACTAATTTATCAGAGAATGGAAAAGGGACTATAGGTGGAAGTACAAGGGTAGATGCATATTCTATCAATAATGAAGAGGTATTTGACTATATATCGAAAAGAGAGGGAAATTATGGTCTTGTAAAGGCTTTTTTAGAAGAGCAAGGTTATCTAGTTGATAGGGCTTTCCTTGGTTCTGAAGACGGAGAGGCGATCCTGTACAAAAAAGAAAGAAATAGTACTTGGAAGTTTTTAGTTCACATGGATCCTAGTTTCGTTGCAGATGCTGATATTATCAAAAATATTTCTGAAGAAATTGAAGATTAAAAGGTAATGACGCGGTTAAGTGTGGTCTTGGTTTAAGAATAAATTAAATAGAATCCCTAGAACATCGGAATATTGATGTTTCTAAGGATTCTATTTTTATATGCTCTTAGCCACATACATAGTAGAAAAATAGTTGATACATATCGATTGACAATCTTGTAAAGTTTATTTACATGTTTTCTACTATTTTTCCGTTGTTGACACGGAAGATCTTTAAACTATCTGGGAGCTGTTGCAGATGATCCAGAGATGTTGTTGTGATAAATGTTTGAATGGTATCGGTAATGGTTTCAAGTAGTTTGAGTTGTCGACTGTTGTCTAACTCGCTCATAACATCATCTAGAAGGAGGATGGGATATTCTCTGGTAACTTCTCTCATTAGTTCGATTTCAGCAAGCTTGAGTGAAAGAACTAAACTGCGATGCTGTCCTTGACTTCCATAATGAGCGTTCATGTCATTTATAAAAAAAACTATATCGTCACGATGAGGTCCAATTCCGGTATTTTTTTTGAACAAGTCACGTTTACGACTTTTTTCTAACTCTGTCAAGAATTTGTCAACTAGATTGACAGGTTCTGTAAAAGAGATTGACGACTGGTAATCAATCGTTAATTTTTCTTTATGATTAGAAATGTCTCTAACTTTCTCGTTACCAAATTTTTCTAGTTTTTTGATAAAGTCTAAGCGATGTTGAATTACTCTACTGCCGTAATCAGCTAATTGATGGTCTAAAACATTGAGAAAATCCATATCAATTTTTTCTGCCGCCTTCAGATAGGAATTTCTCTGCTTTAGAACGTGATGATAATTGGATAAGTCAGAGAGGTAGAGAGGCTTAATTTGTCCTAGTTCAACATCAATAAATTTTCGTCTCAGTGCAGGAGCTCCCTTAATTAACTGCAAATCTTCAGGGGCAAATAAGACGACATTCATTTGTCCAATGTAATTAGAGAGTTTAGCCTGTTTGAGATGGTTAATCTTTGTTACTCGCCCTTTTTCTGTCAAGTTGATGTCAAGCGGGATACTACCACTTGTGCGATGGAGTAAACCATGAATTGATAACTCTTTTTCTTGAAATTGTAATAAATCCTTGTCCGTCCGAGTGCGATGGCTGCGTGTTAGGGCTAAAAAATATATGGACTCTATAATATTAGTTTTTCCCTGGGCATTCTCCCCTAAAAAGATATTGAGTCCTTGATGAAACTCAATATCTAGTTGATTATAGTTGCGAAAGTGTTTTAGTTGTAATGTTTCTAGCCACATGGTTACATTCCTGGGAAGCGGACAGGCTTTCTTTCAGTTTTTTTGGATGTATTTTTAGAAGGCTTTGTCCGTTTCTTGAGTTTTTTATTATCTTGATTCAACTTTTTGACAATGGCAGCTACTCGCTCTTTTTCGGCCTGTTCTTCTTTATGCTGCCTTCTTTCCTCCAAGCTAGGAGCGATGACGGTAATGACAATTCCGTGATCTGGTAAAGAAATAGTATCTCCTAGACGAATTTTTTTACCCCGTCTTTTTTCTTCTTCGCCATTAAAGAGGACAGTGTTTTCTTCTAAGAATCTTTTAATGGCTCCACCAGAATGAAGAATCCCAGTTGTTTTTAATAAAGATTGTAAAGTAATATAGTCATCAAACAATTTAAAGTTCATAAGTCACCTCGTTACAGAATATTATATCACAAAATGGTATAATGGAAGATACAATGTTTGAAAGAGGAAGATGATGAAACTACAAGAAGGAGTAAACCTGCATTTTATTGAGACAGATCAGTTTACAACGAATCGCATCCGTCTGCGTTTTGCAGCTGAAATGAATGAGGCAACAGTTGCGGGGAGAGTCTTGGTTGCTAATATTCTCGAGATGGGGAATCAAGACTTCCAAACTTCACGGTCTCTCCGTAGCCGATTAGCTGAGTTGTATGGGGCGCATTTTTCAACGTCTGTTGCTAAGCGTGGCCGAGTTCATTGTGTGGATTTGACGATTTCCTATGTTAACCCGAACTATTTACCGGATAATGAAGATATTACATCCGGTATTCTTGATTTTTTGTATTCTTGTTTATTTAAACCTCTTCAAAAAGGAAATGGCTTTGATGAGAAAGTTTTTGATGTTGAAAAAAGGAATCTCATCAGTCTCCTTGAAGCAGAGATAGAAGATAATTTTTATCATGCAGATGTTGAGATTAGTAAGCTCTTTTACAAAGATTCGGCTCTTCAGATTTCAAAAGTGGGGCGTCTTGATTTGGTAGAAAAAGAAACGCCTGAGTCAACCTTCAAGATTTATCGCAACATGTTGCGAATGGATAAAATTGATATTTTTGTTTTAGGTCAAGTTGATCAACAATTAGTCCAAGAAAGATTGGAAAAATTTGGTTTTAATTATAGGAATCCAAAATTAGAGTTAGAATACCATCAAGAGTACTCTAACATCACTCGAGAAAAAATTGAACGGAAACAGGCAAGGCAGTCTATTTTAGAATTGGCTTATCATTTACCGGTCATTTACAATGATGTCAACTTTCCTGCGTTAGTAGTGTTTAATGGTTTGTTTGGGGGATTTTCCCATTCAAAGCTATTTATGAATGTTCGTGAGAAGGAAAGTTTGGCTTACACAATCGGTAGTCAGCTTATGATTTTCTCAGGTTTGATGAAGGTCTATGCAGGAATCAATCGTGGCGACAGACTTAGAGCAATGAAATTGATTAGCAAGCAATTACTTGATTTAAAATGTGGTAAGTTTACAGAAGAGGAATTAGCATTGACGAAGAATATGTTGATTTATTCTGCGACCTTAGCTCAAGATGGACAAAATAATCTAATCGAACAACTTTATAATGAAGTGAGTTTGGAAAATAGAGGTTTAAATTGGTCAGAATGGATAGAGGCTATAAAGTCTGTGTCAATAGATGATGTTATTCGTGTTGGACAAATGGTTAATTTACAGGCTGTTTACTTCATGGAGGGAACCGGAGAATGAGACTGATAAAAAAAATATATCCGTATATGAAAGAGGCGGTCTATTATGCGAGACTTGACAATGGATTGACAGTTGCACTATTACCAAAAACAGACTTTCATGAGACCTATGGTATTCTAACTGCAAATTTTGGAGCCTTGCATACACAGATTCAATTGGTTAGTGGTGATAGTGTCCAATATCCAGCAGGCATTGCACATTTTCTGGAACATAAGCTTTTTGAAACAGAGAGTGAAGAAGATGTCATGAATGCATTTGCTAAATTGGGAGCGAGTGCTAATGCCTATACTAGTTTTAGACAAACTAGCTTTCTATTTTCTACGACTCAAGAGGTGCTAGCTTCTCTATCACTTCTACAATCCTTCGTTCGAGAGCCATATTTTACGGAGGAGAACGTGGAAAGAGAACAAGGAATTATTGAGCAAGAAATTGAAATGTATCGGGATGATGTGGAGTATCGTTTGTTCACGGGGATGCTAGCTTCGCTCTATCCAGATACACCTTTGGCGCATGATATAGCTGGAACGACTGATTCAATCGCTGCGATTACTGTGGCTGATTTATATGAAAATTTTGAAATATTTTATCATCCAAGCAATATGAATTTATTTGTTATTGGAAATTTTGATGTCGATCAGGTTTGGAAACAAATTTCCAGCTATCAAGCAGCGCAGATGGATGAACAAGGTTTAGGCTTTGAGAAGGTGTCTATTCAGAAATTACCAGTCCGTCAGCACAACATAGAACACTTCGAGGTGATAATGCCAAAACTGGCTGTGGGGTTGAGAGGAAATGATGAGTTGGACATAAAAACTATTCAGAAATACCGATTGAGTTTGCAGCTTTTGTTTACTATGTTGTTTGGATGGACCTCAAAGCGTTATCAGCAACTTTATGAGGCGGGAAAAATTGATTCGTCCTTCCAGTTTCAGTTGGAGGTAACACCTGATTATCACTACTTCATTATCTCAAGTGATACACAGGAGCCTATTACGCTCTCTAGCCTGTTAATGAAGGCTATCCGGAATTTTGAAGATGATGAGGATATGACAGAGGATCATCTACGATTGCTGAAAAATGAAATGTATGGTGATTTTATTCGTGGTTTAAATTCTTTAGAATTTACTGCTAATTATTTTGTTTCTCAGTATTCGGAATATGAAGATATTTTTGATCTGCCTCAGTTGATACATACCATCCAGTTGGACGATATAAAAGAAGCTGGTCGACGCTTTATTCGTCACTGTGATATGACAGATTTTACTATTTTTCCAAAATAAACAAATTTAACCCGTCGAAATTTTCCTAGAATTTTGTTAAAATGGTATATTGTATACGATGGATGATAGGAGGGGGTTTTATGAGACAAAAGAGTATAGGAGAAGTGCTCAGAACTGCACGAGAAGTCAGAGATTGGACATTGGTTGATTTGCAACGAATGACAAAAATCCAAGCAAAATACTTACAAGCACTCGAATATAATGATTTTGACTATATTGCAAATGAGGATGATGTTACTTCTATTTTAATAGCATATGCTGAGGCACTGGATTTAGATGCGGATGTCTTACTAGAAGCTTATGAAACCAACAGCTTAGTAAAGTACTATGAATACGGGGAAGAGGAAATTTGTTCTTCGGAGTTGAGAAGGAGTTACAAGGATCGCAAACGTAAGAAAAAATCTTACCTTCCTTTGATATATTTATTGCTTGCGACTAGTTTGATTATCATTTTTGTGACCTATATTGTATATAGCCGGCTTCAAAATCAAGCCAATCCTACCCTTCAAACGACATCTTATAGCGTGGTTGGGCAAGCTATTTCAAAGACTAGTACTGATTCTGAGAAGAGTATGGCTGAGTCTACATCTTCCAGCTCAACAGTTTCAAGTAGTTCCTCTATGGGAAATATAGCTATTTCAGGGTCAGGAGCACACATTGTAGCGACCATTACAAATGTCACCTATCCATTAGAGATTGTTGTGTCGGCTAAGAATACAACAAGCTGGATTAGTCTATCTGGTACACCGCTGGCTGAGGGAGTAGTCCTATCGCCTGACAATCCAACAGTCACTACAAAGATTGAAAAAGGGGTGGCATCTGCCAATCTTGTATTGGGAGTTGTCAAGGGCACTGAGGTAACTGTAGGAGGACAAAAGATAGATATGTCAGCCCTTACAAGTGATACAGGAACAATCACTTTCAATTTTAAACAAGAATAAAGGTATTAGAATGAAAAAAGAAAATATTCCGAACGCTTTGACAGTAGGACGGATTTTAGTTATTCCTATTTTTATCCTTTTTCTGACTGTATGGAATACAGCAATTAGCCATATGGCTGCAGCTATCCTTTTTGCTATGGCAAGCATCACAGATTATTTGGATGGTTATTTGGCACGTAAATGGCAGGTTGTCACCAACTTTGGTAAATTTGCAGATCCGTTAGCGGATAAGCTTTTGGTGATGGCGGCTTTTATTATGTTAGTAGGGCTAGGTTTTGCTCCAGCCTGGGTGGTTGCTATTATTATCTGTCGCGAATTGGCGGTGACAGGTCTTCGACTGCTCTTGGTTGAAAATGGTGGGACGGTTTTAGCTGCAGCTATGCCAGGAAAAATCAAAACATTTTCGCAGATGTTTGCGATAATTTTCTTGCTCTTGCATTGGCAGATTATTGGACAGTTTATGCTGTATGTTGCCCTTTTCTTCACCCTTTATTCAGGTTATGATTATTTCAAGGGTGCTTCTTATTTATTCAAAGATACCTTTAAATGATGAAACATATTATAGAAGTAAAAAATCTCAAATACAAGTACGACCAAGAGGATGAAACATATACACTGAATGATGTTTCGTTTCACGTGAAACAGGGAGAGTGGTTGTCCATTATTGGTCATAATGGTTCTGGTAAGTCGACAACTGTTCGCCTAATTGATGGTTTGTTGGAAGCTGAATCAGGTGATATTTATATTGCAGGTGATCAATTAACCGCTGATAATATCTGGGAAAAGCGTCACCTGATTGGAATGGTTTTTCAAAATCCAGATAATCAATTTGTTGGTGCAACAGTTGAAGATGATGTTGCTTTCGGTTTGGAAAATCAAGGAATTGCTTTGGAAGAGATGCGATTGCGAGTTGCTGAAGCTTTGGAATTGGTTGGGATGGCTGATTTTAAAACACGTGAACCTGCTCGTTTATCTGGTGGTCAAAAGCAACGGGTAGCTATTGCAGGCGTGGTGGCTCTGCGTCCTAAAATTATTATTTTGGACGAGGCTACTTCAATGCTGGATCCTGAAGGCCGTCTGGATTTGATTAAGATTGTTCAAAGTATCAAAAATCAGCATGGCATGACAGTTATTTCGATTACACATGATTTAGATGAAGTTGCTCTTAGTGATAGGGTTATTGTGATGAAAAATGGCCAGATCGAGTCAGTTAGCACGCCGAATGAATTATTTATGCGCAATGATTTGGCGGAATTGGACTTAGATCAGCCTTTTACGACGGAACTGGTCGAATCTTTGCATCAGGCAGGGCTTGATTTGCCACACCGCTATTTTACAGAGGAAGATTTAGAGGAAACGTTATGGGAATTCATCTCCAAGAAGTAAGCTATATCTATCAGGCTGGTACCCCCTTTGAAGGGCGTGCACTTTTTGGTGTTGATTTGGAGATTGTTGATGGGTCATATACTGCCCTTATCGGTCATACAGGATCGGGGAAATCAACGATTTTACAACTCCTAAATGGATTAAATGTACCGACAGAAGGTAGGGTGGTTATTGATGAGACAATCATTACCGCAACATCTGAAAATAAAGACATCAAACAGGTCAGAAAAAAGGTTGGTCTGGTTTTCCAATTTCCAGAGAGCCAAGTTTTTGATGAAACGGTATTGAAAGATGTTGCCTTTGGTCCACAAAATTTCGGGGTTTCTCAGGAAGAGGCAGAGAATATTGCGCGTGAGAAGCTGGCTCTGGTAGGGATTGATGAAGGCTTATTTGAGCGTAGCCCATTTGAATTGTCTGGTGGGCAAATGCGCCGGGTAGCCATTGCTGGGATGTTAGCTATGGAACCTAGCATTTTAGTTTTGGATGAACCGACTGCGGGATTGGATCCAGCAGGTCGTCAAGAATTGATGGAGATTTTTAAGAAACTTCACGCTTCTGGCATGACGATTGTTTTAGTGACCCATTTGATGGATGATGTGGCTAACTATGCTGATTTTGTTTATATCATGGAAAAAGGAAAGTTGGTTCGTTCAGGTAAACCAGTAGATATTTTTCAGGAGGTTGATTTTTTGGAAACTATTCAATTGGGAGTTCCTAAAATCACAAAATTTGCAGCTAATTTGGAGCGAAAGGGCTTTGTGTTTGAACGTTTACCGATCACGATTGAGGAATTTACAAGGATGGTGACACATGGATAAATTGATTTTAGGTCGCTACATTCCCGGAAATTCTATCATTCATCGCTTGGATCCAAGGAGTAAGTTGCTAGCTATGTTTAGTTTTCTTCTTATGGTTTTCTGGGCAAATAATCTAGTGACGAATGTTTTGCTATTTGCATTTGTTTTTGCGATGGTCTTGCTATCCCGTATTCGTCTGTCTTTCTTTATCAATGGTCTTAAACCTATGATTGGGATCATTCTTTTTACAACTTTTTTTCAGGTTTTCTTTACATCTGGAACGACGATTTTGTGGGAATTTTGGATTTTTAAGGTAACAGTAGAAGGTCTACAACAAGCAGGAATTATTTTTGCACGCTTTGTTTTAATCATTTTCTTTTCAACCCTATTGACCCTTACAACGACACCGCTAAGTTTAGCAGATGGTATTGAATCTGGTCTTGCTCCATTAAGGTATTTTAAAGTACCTGTGCACGAGATTGGTTTGATGTTGTCTATGAGCTTGCGATTTGTACCGACCCTGATGGATGACACAACGCGTATCATGAATGCTCAAAGGGCGCGTGGCGTTGATTTCAATGAGGGAAATATCATTCAAAAGGTTAAGTCGGTCATACCAATTTTGATTCCTCTGTTTGCCTCTAGTTTTAAGAGAGCGGATGCTCTTGCAACAGCTATGGAAGCACGTGGTTATCAAGGTGGAGATGGACGAACAAAATACCGTGTTTTAGATTGGAAGTTGCCTGATACTTTGACCATTTTGGTTATGCTTATTTTGGCTGGAATACTTTATCTATTAAAAAATTAGGTAAAAGCGCTAGGAATAGCGTTTTTATTGTCTAATTTCAATTTTTCTGTAACATTTGTAATCTTTTCACAAAGTTTAAGTAATAGTTAGACGATAAGATAGACAGGTAACAGAAAGGAACATATATAATTATGAATAATACATTTAGGCAAAATTTGAAAGTAATTATTGCCGGGTTGATAGCAGGTCTATCCCTTTTGGTTGCTAGTGTGGTAAATGCAGAAACTTATACAGTGCAATCTGGCGATACTCTGTCAGAAATTGCTGAAACATATAATACGACTGTTAAAAAACTAGTTAGCCAAAATAAGATTAGTAATCCGGATCTTATCTATATCGGTCAAATCATTGAGCTAGGTGATGTAACTGTGAAAGTGGGGGATAAATCTGCTAAAAAAACTAGAACAGTAGCGACTACTTCCCCAACTACTAAAGCAGCTACAACAACAGCTAACTCATATACTTCAAATTTGAGTCTCAGTGATGCAGCCGCTAAAGAATGGATTGCTCAAAAAGAATCTGGTGGTAGCTACGATGCCCGAAATGGTATCTATATTGGTCGTTATCAGTTAACAAATACTTATTTGAATGGAGATTACTCACCTGAGAACCAAGAACGTGTAGCGGATGCTTATGTTGCGAGTCGCTATGGTTCGTGGTCTGCTGCCTACCAGTTTTGGTTGGCAAATGGCTGGTATTGATATTCTGTGATAATCCATACGATAGGTGTCAACTTGTCTTGACATTTTTCAATGATTTTGGAGTTATATATAAAAAAGGACCGGTGTGGTCCTTTTTACACTATCTTGACAAGTTTGTCAACTTTCTCCAAAGATTTCTTGAGCCAGACGGCGTCCTGTTGGAGTAGTAGCTAGACCTCCTTCAGCAGTTTCGCGGAAAGCGGTTGGCAAGGCAGCTCCCACTTGATACATAGCACTGATAACCTCATCAACTGGAATTTTAGACTCGATGCCAGCAAGTGCCATGTCGGCTGCAACTAGGGCATAGCTTGCTCCCATGGCATTGCGTTTTACACAGGGAACCTCTACCAGACCTGCAACAGGATCACAGATAAGACCGAGCATATTTTTTATGACGAAGCAGATGGCTTGACTAGCTTGATATGGAGTTCCCCCTGCTGCTAAGGTCAGAGCGGCCGCAGACATGGCAGCAGCAGAACCAACCTCAGCTTGACAGCCTCCCTCTGCTCCAGAAATGGAAGCGTTATTGGCGATAACGAGACCAAAAGCACCTGCTGTAAATAGAAAATCAAGCTGTTCCTTTTCGGTCAGGTCTAATTTCTCTATGGCGACTCCTAAGACAGCAGGCAAGCAGCCTGCAGATCCTGCGGTTGGAGTAGCACAAACTAAGCCCATTTTGGCATTTAGCTCGTTGACAGCCATAGCATTGCGAGCTGCAGATAGGATTGTTTGATCGGCCAGTGTTTTTCCAGTGGCAATGTATTGATCTAACTTGGCTGCGTCACCGCCTGTTAATCCTGAAACTGATTTGCTTTCTGTTAGGCCATCAACGATAGAGGACTTCATAACTGTCAAGTTTCTTGACATAATTGTCAAGATTTCCTCACGACTTCGACCTGTCAACTCAATCTCTGTTGCAATCATAAGTTCGGCAACGTTGCCAGAATATTGTTTGGTTTGTGCAACTAATTCTTCTATAGTGTGGAACACGATTTCCTCTTTCTAGTTGAAGAAGGTGACATTGTGCAAGTGTGGAATTTTCTCAATTTCGAGGATAGAATTTTCACACTGACGGGCGTCAACTTCAATAATCATAATAGCTTTTTCACCAGCCTTTTCACGGGTTACATTCATTTGAGCGATATTGATGTCATATTTGGACAGTATATCCGTTACTTTTGCAATCATACCTGGTACATCCTGATGAACAATGATGATAGTTGGAGTATTCATATTTAGGTTGACAGAAAAACCATTTAATTCAGTTACTTGAATGTTTCCTCCGCCTATGGAAACACCTGTTGCAGAGATTGATTTTTTTTCGTTTTTAATGATAATACGAGTGGTGTTTGGATGAGGTGTATTACTATCTTTATTGACACGCCAGTAAACTTTAATACCGCGCTCCTGAGCAATCTCTAATGAGTCAGGTATGCGTGGATCATCGGTATCCATACCCAAAATACCTGCTACTAGGGCTACATCTGTGCCATGTCCTCGGTAGGTTTTGGCAAAGGAATTATAAAGTTGAAATTCGACTTCCGTTGGTTCATCACCAAAGATAGATGATACAATTTTCCCGATGCGGACGGCTCCAGCAGTATGACTGGAAGAGGGACCGATCATAACAGGGCCGATAATATCAAAGACGGATTGAAATTTTAAATTTGTCATAGTCATCCTCATGTTTTTCTTCTGTCTATTATATCAAATTTTTAAGCACTGGGAAATATTACGCACAGGTAGCGTGGTAGTAAATTGCTCCAAAATAATCGGACAATGTGGTATAATACAGATTGTTCAAAATGGATTTTTATATCCTTTGAAAATCAAATTCAGATTTTGTTGATTTGATGAATGCGAAGCTTTACACGGGACTTATCTGAAAAATTAGAGGTAGAGTTCCATCCAGTTTTGCAGTTGCGGAATTATATTCACTATATTTGATTTGCAATCTCCAACTATTTTTGTAAAGTTGAAGCTGTTTGATTGATTTTCATTGAGTATCAGTATTTTGGACAAAAAACTAGACCCTTCAAGTCTAAGTTGAAACGAAACTTGGGCCACATCCTCAGAAAAGAGAAAATCCTTTAGATTATCAGCGTATTAAACTAAATTTTCTAATATTAGGATTTGGTGCTGAAGACATCCTATTGGATATCTTCACTTTTCATTTTTGTCGGGTGTTTAATGCCCTAGTATCTTAATTGATGGGAGAGAGACTATGAGTGATAACTCAAATATTCGTGTCGTCGTTGGTATGAGTGGTGGTGTTGATTCGTCTGTTACGGCTCTTTTACTCAAGGAGCAAGGTTACGATGTTATCGGCATTTTCATGAAAAATTGGGATGATACGGATGAAAATGGCTTCTGTACAGCAACAGAAGATTATAAAGATGTGGCTGCGGTGGCAGACCAAATCGGTATTCCCTACTACTCTGTCAACTTTGAAAAAGAGTATTGGGATCGTGTATTTGAATACTTCTTAGCAGAGTATCGGGCGGGTCGCACCCCTAACCCAGATGTTATGTGTAACAAGGAAATTAAGTTCAAGGCTTTCTTGGATTACGCTATGACTTTAGGTGCAGATTATGTAGCGACAGGGCATTATGCTCAGGTAGTTCGTGATGAAGAAGGAGTTGTTCATATGCTACGTGGCGCAGACAATGGTAAGGACCAAACATACTTCCTCAGTCAACTGTCACAGGAACAACTGCAAAAGACCATGTTTCCGCTCGGCCATTTACAAAAATCAGAGGTAAGGGAGATAGCGGAGCGGGCAGGTTTGGCGACAGCTAAGAAGAAAGACTCAACAGGCATTTGCTTTATTGGTGAAAAGAACTTTAAAGAATTTCTCAGCCAGTATCTACCAGCTCGATCAGGTCGAATGATGACCGTTGATGGACGTGATATGGGGGAGCATGCAGGTCTTATGTACTATACTATTGGGCAACGTGGTGGGCTTGGTATCGGTGGCCAAGTCGGTGGAGGCAATGAACCTTGGTTTGTTGTTGGAAAAGACCTATCTCAAAACATTCTCTATGTTGGCCAAGGATTCTATCATGAATCTCTTATGTCAACTAGCTTGACAGCAAGTCATATTCACTTTACACATGAGATGCCTGAAGAGTTTACTTTGGAGTGTACTGCCAAGTTCCGTTACCGTCAACCAGATAGTAAAGTTACTGTCAAGGTAAAAGGTGACAAGGCAGAAGTTATCTTTGCGGAGCCGCAACGGGCTATTACACCGGGACAAGCTGTTGTTTTTTACAATGGGCAGGAATGTCTAGGTGGTGGTATGATTGACCAAGCCTATAAAGATGGAGTGGCTTGCCAGTATATTTAGAAGGATATTTATGAGATTACTTGATTGGAGAAGAATTGGTTGTCATTATCCAAAATCACTTATCTCCAATCCAATATGTTAGCTAGCCCGCAGTAGTAATTTTAAGTTCAATATTCATGTGATTTTCGATTAAAATTCGTTCATGATATGAGTATGAAAATGTTTTTGCTGACTCCCTAACGTTATGCAGAAAAAATCTAACTTTAGAGTGACTTACTAAAGAAGTAGACACAAAGTTAAGCTAAGTGTAGGATTTGTCTTTCAAATTCTACAGGTTTCATATAGTTTTAGTTTAAGTGTGCTTATTTTGGCATTATAATGGGACTCAACATATCTAAATATTTCCAATTGAGCTTGTTCAATTGATGTGAAATTGCATCATTGACAAGCTTTTTTATGTCTTTTAATAGAAAGATTTAAGTTCATTGCCATAGAGAAATCTTAGCTCGAAAATAGAAGGGAGTTTGCTTGTAAATTTTAGTGCCTCTTCTTATAGCATTTTGTTCTCTCTTTCTGTATGTGAGCAAAACGATAGCTGATGTTCTCCAAATTGATCCAGTAGTTTTTATAAGCAGCTCTTCCTTAAGGATAAGGATGTATTTAGCAGCAGCTAGTTTGAACGCCTTGTCAAATGTTTTTTACACCAGGTGTTCTCGTTTCTTCTTAATTCTAAGCCTACTTTATTGTGTCAAGTCCAGTCTCTGATACTAAGGAGCGCCGTTCATCTCCCATGGCGGATTTTACTTACCATAGAAGCGATAAGTTCTAAAAATAAGTCAGCAATATCTGATTTAAGCGAGTTTTCAGAATGTTTTCAGGTTTCTTTCAGAAAAATCGCGTATGCTTTTCGTAGAAAGAAGGTGATATTCATGATATGTAAAATGAAAATAATCATTCCGACATTGTTCACAGTAATGACCTTGGCAGCTTGTCAGATGAAATCAGAGGTCAATACATCAATGTCGTCTCAAGAAACGGTGGCAACTAGCTCTGCAAAAGCTACAGTTTCCAACGCTTCAATGGTGACTGGTGATACCGCATATTTCTCAGAAAAGGATTTGGATGCGAGCTATGACGCAGCTACTGCTAGTACTATTCAGCTCAGTGGCTCTTCTGCCGAGGTCTCAGGTGATGGTGTTTCTGTCTCAGGTTCTGTGGTGAAAATTACTCAAGCGGGTACTTATATTATCTCAGGTTCCAGCCAAGGGGTACAGATTTTGGTGGAAGGAACTAACAATGACGATGTTCAAATCGTCCTAAATGGTGTGACTATGAAGGGAACAGATGCCCTGATTGCAGTGAATTCTGCAGATAATGTTTATATCACGCTCGCAGAGGGGACACAAAATACACTAACTGATTCTGTCAATCGAACAGCCACCGACTATAGCGCAGCTATTTACAGTAAAAAAGATCTGACCCTCAATGGGACAGGAAGTCTTACAGTCAAGGGAAACTACAACAATGCTATCAAGTCTAATGATGATTTAAAAATTGCAGGTGGCACATATACCGTGACAGCAGCTAAACATGCCTTATCAGCTAATGATACTCTCAATATCACAGGGGCAACCTTGAACTTAACAGCTATAGAGGATGGTATTCACTCGGATAATGACGAGGATATCAACCTTGGTAATCTCTATATCGAAAACAGTAATATTAATATCACGGCTGGCGATGATGCGATTCATGCAACTAATGAGCTGGTGATTGACAGCGGAAATATTACTATTCAATCAAGTATGGAAGGAATTGAAGGAAAGGTTATCACTATTAATGGCGGTACAATCACTTTAAATGCCTCTGATGATGGTATCAATGCAACTGATTGGACGAAATCATCCGATAGTATGATGGCCATGGAGGGAGTCAGCTTGACTATCAATGGTGGAGATATCACTATAAATATGGCAGCTGGCGATACAGATGCTATTGATTCTAATGGTGATTTGACTATAACCGGAGGGAATATTACCATTACAGGTCTATCAGTTTTTGATGTTGATGGCGACATTACCCATACAGGTGGAAATATTGTTGCTAATGGTCAGCAGGTTCATCAGGTCATTAATTCCATGATGGGCGGTGGTATGAAAAGACGATAATCAACAGAGGAAGGAATAAAGGAGTAGCTTATGGCAAAACGTGTTCATCAAAAAGAGTTTAAACGGGTAGAAACCAAATATTTAATCAGCAATCATCAACGGAGACAGCTATTGTCGGACTTAGGCAAGCACATGGAGGCAGATGACTTTGCTCAATCAACCATCACTAGCCTTTACTTTGACACAGAGCAGTTTGACATGATCCAGGATTCTTTAGCAAAAAAATATGGAAAAGAAAAGGTTCGTTTGAGAACTTATGAGATGGAATCTGATTTGGATATGCCAGCATTTTTAGAAATCAAACAAAAAATTGACGGAGTGGGTTATAAATATCGAATTAAAACCACTCCTAGACAGGCTGCAATACTTATGGCAAGTGATGCTGACAAGGTGGTTGAAGACAAACGCTTGGCTAGTCAGTTAGAAAAACTGCATCAGAGGTATGGGGTCATTAAACCGAGCATGTTGATTGCCTACAAACGTCTATCATTTAGAGGAAAGAAAGATAAGTCTGTTCGCGTCACATTGGATATGAACATGACATACGCTGTGGTTAATCAATTGACCATGATTGGTCACGAGAGTTTTCCGTTGCTGCCAGATCAACAGTTAATCATGGAAGTTAAGGTTGCTGAGCAGATACCAGACTGGCTGGAGAATATTTTACATCAGTACAAGTTAGAAAAAAACTCATTTTCTAAATATGGTCATGCTTATGGTTTATACCGGTCTGGGTCATTGCTGGAGGAGGTACATCATGCTTAGTCAACTGTTTCAAAGTGTTTTTAGCCAGTCAACGATGTCCGTTTCTAGTTGGGGATTGGTATTGAGCCTTCTTACCAGCATGATTTTGGGGCTAGGTCTGGCATATATTTATCGATATAGGACAGATTACTCTCGTGATTTTGCGATGATGCTAGTTGTCTTACCGACCTTGATCGCGGTGATTATTTTTCTAGTCAATGGCAATCTCGGTACATCTGTGGCTGTGGCTGGAGCTTTCAGTTTGATTAGGTTTCGTTCACCAGCCAGTTCAAGTAAGGAGTTGCTTTTTGTATTTATGGCCACGGCAGTAGGATTGGCAACAGGTGTGGGGTATCTGTTCTTGGCGCTATGGTTGACTCTGTTAGTAGGTGGGGTAATGATTGCTCTGGAAAGAGTTCGATTTTCCAGTAAGAAGACAGATTGGCAAGAGTTGACAATTGGTCTACCGCAAGGGTCTGATCACAAAGTTTTATTGAATCAATTTGTTGCCGAGTTGGGCACTGATGTTTTCCTTGAAAAGGTAAAAGTAAAGCAAGAGTATTTGGAAGTCACCTATCGTTTGATGCTTCCGTGGTCTGATGACACTTGGCTGGAGCGCTTGTCAATAGTAGATTCAAGTTGGATAGTTAATTTCTCTCGAACAACCAAAAAGAAAAAGAGTTTATAAAAGAAAGGGAAGAAATTAGGATAGCCGATTGGCACCATGTCAAGCCAATCGGCTTTTAGATGTCAAAAAGTGCTAAAATTATTTTAACAAGTTATCGTTTTCCATGATAAACAGATAGACTTAAGTAGTAGAAGAGTTGACAAATCTGTAAAGTTTGAGCGATTTTTGAATATATTTTGTTGACAGGTTTGTAAAGTTTTTTTGACTTGACTTGTCAGCATATTTTGATAGAATAATATAACAAGAACTATGATGGTCAAAGCTCATGGGAATTGTGCGTTTTTGACGTACAGTTTTCGAGAGTTTTGACTATTTTTTGATATGGGGGATAGAAAATGGATTTTCGTACGATAATGGCTAATCAGTCCTTTGGTGTTCGTGCGACTGCTTTAATCATAAAAGACGGGAAGATTTTTCTAACTAAAGACGATAAGGGACGTTACTACACGATTGGTGGAGCGATCGAAGTCAATGAGTTAGTACGAGATGCTGTTATTCGAGAAGTCAAAGAGGAATTGGGTGTTGACTGTCTGGTTAATCAACTAGCTTTTGTCGTTGAAAATCAATTTACACAAGAGAAACTAACCTTTCATAATATTGAGTTTCACTTTATAGTCCAACCTCTTGGAGAAATGCCGAATGAGATGATAGAAGGTGAACAAAAACAAGCTTGTGAATGGATTGACCTTGACAATCTTGTAAACTTAGATGTGGTACCAGCCTTTCTGACAAAGGAATTGCCAAATTGGAATGGACAAATGAAACACATCACGAACGTGAAGGAGAAAATAGAACATGACTTACACATTTGCTGAAAATTATGATGTTATTGTGATTGGAGCAGGTCATGCTGGTGTAGAGGCAGGTCTGGCAGCTAGTCGTATGGGATGTAAGACCCTGCTTGCGACTATCAATCTGGATATGGTGGCATTCATGCCTTGTAACCCATCTATTGGTGGATCTGCCAAGGGAATTGTGGTACGTGAAATCGATGCTCTTGGTGGTGAGATGGGACGGAATATTGACAAGACTTATATTCAAATGAAAATGCTCAACATGGGTAAGGGACCGGCTGTTCGAGCTCTACGCGCTCAGGCAGATAAGGCTGAGTATGCGGCAGAGATGAAACGAACAGTGGAGCGTCAGGATAATCTGACTCTGCGTCAAACCATGATCGATGAGATTTTGGTGGAAGATGGCAAGGTAGTTGGCGTTCGGACTGCGACCAATCAGCTATTTTCTGCTAAGGCGATTGTTGTGACAACTGGTACGGCACTGCGTGGTGAGATTATCATTGGAGATCTCAAATATTCGTCAGGACCAAATAATAGTTTGGCCTCGATTACACTAGCAGATAATCTAAAAGAGTTGGGGTTGGAAATCGGTCGTTTCAAGACAGGAACGCCACCACGTCTCAACGCTCGGAGTATTAACTACGAAGAAACTGAAATTCAACCAGGTGATGAAAAGCCAAATCACTTTTCTTTCTTGTCCAAAGATGACGACTATCTACAAGAGCAAGTCCCTTGTTGGTTGACCTATACCAATGAGAAAAGCCATGAGATTATTAACAGTAACCTTCATCGGGCGCCTATGTTTTCAGGGATTGTCAAAGGAATCGGGCCGCGTTACTGCCCATCCATTGAAGACAAGATTGTCCGTTTTGCTGATAAGGACCGCCATCAGCTTTTCTTAGAACCAGAAGGCCGTAATACAGATGAAATCTATGTGCAAGGTCTTTCTACTAGTCTGCCAGAAGATGTTCAACAGGACTTGATTCACTCTATTAAAGGGTTGGAAAATGCCCAAATGATGCGGACAGGTTATGCGATTGAGTACGATATGATTATGCCTCACCAGTTGCGTGCAACGCTTGAAACTAAGAAAATTTCAGGTCTCTTTACAGCGGGGCAAACCAATGGAACATCAGGCTATGAAGAAGCGGCAGGTCAGGGGATTATTGCAGGGATCAATGCTGCTCTCAAGGTACAAGGAAAACCAGAACTCATCTTGAAACGAAGCGATGGGTATATAGGGGTCATGATTGACGATTTAGTGACCAAGGGAACAGTAGAACCTTACCGTCTCTTGACAAGTCGTGCTGAGTATCGTTTGATTTTGCGGCATGACAATGCGGATATGCGTTTGACAGAAATCGGTCGGCAAGTAGGTTTGGTGGACGATGATCGTTGGCGAGTATTTCAAATTCACAAAAATAAGTTTGATAATGAGATGAAACGCTTGGATTCTATTAAACTCAAGCCAATTAAAGAAATCAATGAAAAAGTTGTTGCCATGGGCTTTAAGCCGTTGACAGATGCATTGACAGCCAAGGAGTTCATGCGTCGACCAGACGTGACTTATGCTGATGTGGTAGCCTTTATAGGTCCTGCAGCAGAGGTTCTGGATGCTAAGACTATTGAACTGATTGAGACAGAGGTCAAGTATGAGGGATACATTGCCAAAGCCATGGATCAGGTTGAAAAGATGAAACGTATGGAGGAAAAACGCATTCCGGTTGATATTGATTGGGATGATATTGATTCCATTGCGACAGAAGCGCGTCAAAAATTCAAGTTAATCTCTCCAGAAACTATTGGGCAAGCCAGTCGGATTTCAGGGGTTAATCCAGTGGATATTTCTATCCTTATGGTCTACCTTGAAGGGCGTAGTCGCTCCATTTCGAAGAAGAAGTTAAAAGACAGTCAATAAGGCTGTTTTTTCTCTCTATTTCATCTATATGTCAACTATTTTAAAATTGTGTGAGAAGTAGCTTTTTAGCTGAATTTATGGTAGAATGGCAAGCAGAGGTTAGTGATGAAAAGATTTCGATTTTCGACAATTCACTTTGTCATGATAGGCATTATTTTATTTGGAGCATTAGCTCTTGTTTATCGCATGTTTCCAATGGGATTTTATGCAGTTTTTGCGTTGTTTATGAGCCTTTTATTGCTGACTACGTTGTTTATTTACCAAAAACATTCCTATGAATTTAGTGAATTAGAGCAGATTGAGTACCTAAACAACCAAGCTAATTCTGGCTTGATGGCACTGCTAGATAAGATGCCAGTTGGAGTTATTAAGGTTCGACCAGATAACAATCAAGTAGAGTGGTTCAATCCTTTTGCTGAGTTGATTTTTGCTCAGGAAAATGGTGAGTTTGATCAGAAAAAATTACGTGAAATTATCAATGTTGGTCTGGATGATGAGCGAGTTTATGCAAATTTTTCTGGTAAGAGGTACGCTGTATCTGTTGACTTTGAGAAAGGCTTATTTTACTTTTTTGATGCCTCTACAGAATATTCAGCAACCAATAGTTTGATTGGAAGTCGTCCGGTTATCGGGATTATATCGGTTGATAATTATGATGAGCTGGAAGATACTGTGACGGATTCACAGATCAGTCAGGTCAATTCGTTTTTGGCCCAGTATGTTTCAGATTTCTGTCATGATTATGGCATTTACTACCGTCGTGGGACGATGGATCGTTTCTATTTCTTTACGGATTATGCTGTTTTAGAGAAATTGATTGAGAATAAATTTTCTGTTATTGATACGTTTCGTGAAGAAGCTAAAAAGTTGGATCTTGGTTTAACTTTGAGTATGGGTTTGGCTTATGGCAATGAAAATCATCACCAAATTGGGCAAATTGCTCTTCAAAATCTCAACTTAGCCGAGGTTCGTGGTGGAGATCAGGTTGTTGTAAAGGAAAATGATGAGAGTAAGCAGCCACTGTTCTTTGGTGGTGGGTCAGCCTCATCGGTAAAACGGACTCGTACACGAACTCGTGCTATGATGACAGCGGTGTCAGATAAGCTCAAGTCGGTTGATGCTGTATTTGTGGTGGGCCATCGTAACCTAGATATGGATGCGCTGGGTTCAGCAGTTGGAATGCAGTACTTTGCTCAAAATATTATGAATAATGCCTATACTGTATATAATCCTGCTGAGATGGCACCAGATATTGAGCGTGCGATAAAAAGACTGAAGGATGAAAATTGTTCTAATTTGATAACCGTTGAGGAAGCTAAGAAGATGGTGACCTTTCAGTCCTTGTTAATCATGGTAGACCATTCGAAAATTGGTTTGACCTTGGATAAGGATTTTTATGAGCAATTTACACAGGTGGTGGTTGTAGACCACCATCGTCGAGATGCAGATTTTCCAAATAATGCTGCATTAACTTATATCGAAAGTGGAGCTAGTTCTGCTAGTGAGTTGGTGACAGAGTTGATCCAATTCCAAAATGATAAGCACCATAAATTAAATCGCATACAGTCCAGTTTGCTGATGGCAGGAATTATGCTAGATACCAAAAACTTTACATCTCGCGTGACGAGTCGGACTTTTGATGTGGCTAGCTATTTGCGGACACATGGTAGTGATAGTTTGGAGATTCAGCAAATTTCGGCAACAGATTTTGATGATTATCGTCAGATCAATGAGCTAATTTTGCGTGGACAAAAAGTTGAGCCACATATTGTTATCGCTTGTGCTGATAAAACTAAGGAGTATGATACAATTATTCCGAGTAAGGCAGCCAACACGATTTTGGATATGGCAGGGATTGAAGCAGTTTTTGTGGTGACGCAAAATATCAGAGGGTATGTAGCTATTTCTGCAAGGAGCCATAGCAAGGTTAATGTTCAGCGTATTATGGAAGAAATGGGCGGCGGAGGTCATTTTAATCTAGCAGCAGCTCAGGTTTACAATCAAACACTTGAAGAAGTCTGTGCAAAATTGACGGATAAGATCCGTGAAGAAGTAAAGGAAAGTTAGAGGATAGAATATGAAAGTAATCTTTTTAGCAGATGTAAAAGGTCAAGGAAAGAAGGGAGAAATCAAGGAAGTTCCCACTGGTTACGCCCAAAATTTCTTGATTAAGAAAAATTTGGCGAAAGAGGCGACCAATCAGGCAATTAGTGCTCTTCGTGGTCAAGAAAAATCCAAGGAAAAAGCGCATGCGGAGATGATGGCTGAAGCAGAAAGTATTAAGGCTAGACTAGCTGAAGAAGCGACTTTAGTAAAATTTATCGAAAAAGTTGGACCAGATGGTCGTACCTTTGGCTCTATCACCAGTAAGAAGATTGCCGAGGAGTTAGAAAAACAATTTAGTATCAAAGTAGATAAGCGACATATTCAACTGGATCATCCGATTCGTGCGCTTGGTTTAATTGATGTACCAGTTAAGATTTACCAAGATGTAATTGGCATTATTCATTTAAGTATTAAAGAGGCTTAAGCCCAATAGTCAGTGAGGAGGTAGAAGTCTTGGCAGAGTTAGAAGAGTTACGGGTTCAACCTCAGGATATTTTAGCTGAACAGTCGGTTCTAGGTGCAATTTTCTTAGATGAAGGTAAATTGGTCTTTGTCCGTGAATACATTGAGGCTGAAGACTTTTTCAAGCATGCTCATAAGCTTATTTTTAAAGCTATGATTGCACTTTCTGATAAGAATGAGGCGATTGATGCAACCACCATGCGCAATTATTTAGTGAATCATGGTAACTTGGAAAATATTGGTGGCTTAAGTTATTTGGCAGAGATTATTAGCTCTGTGCCAACTGCGGCCAATGCAGAATTTTATGCCAAGATTGTTGCGGAAAAATCAAACCTTCGTAAGTTGATTGCTCATTTGACAGATGCGGTGAACCAGGCTTATGAAGGAGCAGATGGTTCGGATGATATTATTGCTAATGCAGAAAAGGCCTTAATTGATGTCAGTGAGGGTACTAGTCGTAGCGGTTTCAAGCGGATTGATGACGTTTTGAACGTGAATTTTGATAGCCTTGAAACTCGTGCTAAGCAGACTTCTGAGATCACAGGTATTGCAACAGGTTATCCGGCTTTAGATGCTATGACAACAGGGCTTCATGAGGAAGAGTTGATCATTCTAGCAGCTCGTCCTGCAGTTGGTAAGACAGCTTTTGCCCTCAATATTGCTCAGAATATTGGGACAAAATTAGGGTTGACTGTGGCTATCTTTTCTTTGGAGATGGGTGCGGAAAGTCTGGTTGATCGTATGTTGGCATCGGAGGGAGTTATCAATTCGCGGTCCATTCGTACGGGACACTTGACTCAGGAAGAATGGAATAAGTATATGGTGGCTCAGGCAAATTTAGCTAGAGCTAGTATTTATATTGATGATACACCGGGGATTAAAATTACAGAAATTCGGTCTCGTTCTAGAAAATTAGCACAGGAGACTGGGAATCTTGGCTTAATTTTGATTGACTACCTTCAGCTGATTACTGGGACAGGTCGTGAAAATCGTCAACAAGAGGTTTCAGAGATTTCCCGTCAGTTAAAAATTCTGGCTAAGGAATTGAAAGTGCCTGTTATCGCTCTTAGTCAGCTTTCTCGTGGCGTTGAGCAACGTCAGGATAAACGTCCTGTCTTATCGGATATTCGTGAGTCGGGATCTATCGAGCAGGATGCAGACATTGTTGCATTTCTTTATCGTGATGACTATTATGAACGTGGAGAGCAGGAAAACGGAGGTATTCCGAATAATACGGTTGAAGTCATTATTGAAAAAAACCGTTCGGGTGCACGTGGTACCGTGGAACTCATGTTCCAAAAAGAGTACAATAAATTTGCAAGTATTTCCAAGAGAGAGGATGGATAGAGAATGAGCGATGCATTTACAGATGTTGCTAAGATGAAGCAAATCAAGCAAGATATTAAGGATCATGAGGGTCAAATTGTAGAGCTAACGCTTGAGAATGGCCGTAAACGTGAAAAGAATAAACAAGGGCGCATTGTGGAGGTTTACCAGTCACTCTTTATCGTTGAATTTGAAGATCCCAATAATACTTTTGTGGAATCTTATACTTACTCTGATATTTTAACAGAGAAGATTTTAATTCACTATTTGGATTAGAGAATGAAAAGGGCTTTACAGAGCCTTTTTTTTGTGTTATACTAAAGTTCGTGTGAAATAACAGCAGGACAAAATAAAGCTCGTCAACAGCTTGTCTGCAATACCAGTAACCTTTGCTGTTTGGGCGAAGGCAAGCTGCACGAATTAGGTTTGTCTAAGACGTTATTTCCTACAAATAGTATTATTTTTAGGAGGACATTATTATGTCACGTTATACAGGACCATCTTGGAAACAAGCTCGTCGTCTTGGCTTGTCATTGACAGGTACAGGTAAAGAATTGGCACGTCGTAACTACGTACCAGGTCAACATGGACCAAACAACCGTAGCAAGTTGTCAGAATACGGTTTGCAATTAGCTGAAAAGCAAAAATTGCGTTTTTCTTACGGTTTGGGTGAGAAACAGTTCCGTAACTTGTTCGTACAAGCTACTAAAATCAAGCAAGGTACTCTTGGTTTCAACTTTATGCTTCTTTTGGAGCGTCGTTTGGACAATGTAGTTTACCGTCTTGGTCTTGCAACTACTCGTCGTCAAGCTCGTCAATTCGTAAACCATGGTCATATTCTTGTTGATGGTAAACGTGTTGATATTCCATCATTCCGTGTAGAAGTTGGTCAAACTATCTCAGTTCGTGAGAAATCAATCAAAGTTCCAGCTATCCTTGAAGCTGTTGAAGCAACTCTTGGTCGTCCAGCTTTCGTATCGTTTGATGCTGAAAAACTTGAAGGTTCATTGACTCGCTTGCCAGAACGTGATGAAATCAACCCAGAGATCAACGAAGCTCTTGTCGTAGAATTCTACAACAAAATGCTTTAATTTTAAGAAATATCTTACGAAAAGCCTACAACAGTGGGCTTTTTGCTTTGTCTTAAAACGTTGTTTTTTGCATTTGTTCAGTGATTTGTTCAGTTAAAGAGCTTTTAGGGCTATTTCGTAAAACGAGACGGCCTTTTTTGCGTTCTCTTTTGAGAGGTGGCTATAAATATCCATGGTCATGGATAAGGTCGAATGGCCTAACCTATGCTGAAGTTCCTTGTAAGGAATGCCAGAATTAAGCAATAAACTAGCGTGGGTATGGCGGAAACCGTGGAATCCGATATTGTGGCATATTGATTTGGTATTTTTGAGTGCTTACTATGGTTGAGATTGCAATATGTTATAACACATTTTGTAAGTTTGAAGAGGAATGGATGCAATGTTTTTTGCTAAAAAAATATCAAAATAATTATATTTAAATAAAAAAGGTGGAATTTGTTATAAAATGTGTTTACATAAAATAAGAAAAGATATAATATTGAATCATCCTAAAAAGCCAGAAGAAATAGGAATCCGATATGTCAGTATTGCACAATTTAAAAATTGTCTCGAAAGGAAGCTGGTGCAAATTTGCTTATTTTCCGCGGAGGATTATGTAACAGTAGTAGTTATAAACATACAATCCATACTTATCAAATGGATAAAATTGATGGGGATTAAGGACTCAAAAGTATTCATTGTAAGTAGAGTGGATGTAAGCTTCCTTCTTTGTTCGTGGTTAGCTGATTTAACTACTGGTACTTCAGGGATCCTTCTTGTTTTGAAAAGATACCATGTATTCAAAACAGAAAACATCATTGTCCCAAGCTATTTTTTCACTTTAGATAAGGAGTTATCATGAGATTAACACAGTATTTCAACTATAGATATATTGGTGCAGCTTTGTTTTTTGCTCTATTAACGGGTTTAGACACTCTCGTCATACCTGTTATGGTAAGCGGCATCATAGAAAATATTCAAAGTGGGGACTTACAGGGATTGCTTAAGGTCTGCCTATATGGTATATCAGGTTATATCTTATTGAAAGGAACATATTGTTTATGGCAAGTTTTTAACGATAAGGCACTCATTTATTTCTCTGAAAAAGTAAAGTTGGCAGTTTTTAAGCGAACTTTTACAAGCCGTCAGGTAACTGAAACAATCCAAAACATGCTGTATCATGATATTGCTACCTTGCAAAGTGATTATTTAGACTCTTGGATCAAACTAATCTACTGTATCTGGTTTTCTGCGGTTTCTGCAATTTATATTTTTACAATTAGTTGGCAGGTATCCTCCATATTTATCGGATTTTCTTTTCTTCCGATAGTTCTTCCTCAGTTTTTTTCTAAAATGATCAAAAAATCAAGTGAAGTCTCAAGTGAAGCCAATGAGAATTTTATCAGGGAAGTGAATGAAAATTTGCGAGCTATCTCAACTATTAAACATTATCAAAGAAGTTCTTATTTTCTAGAGCGTTTTATAAAATCCTTAAATAAGGCTGAGCAGAGTTGCTATAGATTGGGACTTATTCGTAATTGGATCAATCTGGTATTAGGGGTTGCTGGAGGAGTTGCAGGTTTACTACCATTTGCCTTGGGAGGATGGTTGGCGGTCGAGGGTAAAGTTAGTGTCGGTGGACTTGTTGCTGTCTTTTTAGCAAGTGATAGAGTCCTAAGTCCTTTAGAAAATGCCCTTAACTACTGGAATAATATCAATGCTGCAAAGCCCATCAAACATAAGGTAGAAAGATATTTAGAGAAGAACAGCTTACCTCCTCGTTCAACAGGCAAGAAGAGGGCAGTTAATCAGTTCTCTTTTGAAAATAGCGCGATTGGACATGAACAACCTTTATACACACTAAATGCTAAAGTTAAGAAAAATGATAAGATCCTTTTAATGGGGGAGTCTGGTGCGGGGAAATCTAGCCTTTTTGAAACTATTTTTAGAGAGATAGATCCTATCAGCGGAACAATTCGTTTAGACAATTGTGTATTAGGTGAGTTTTCTCAAGACGACTTATATGCGACGATTGGCTATATCCCACAAGAGATTGTACTATTTGATGATACACTACGCTTTAATGTGACGCTTGGGGAAGAATTTCTAGAAGATGAGCTTATCAGTGCTTTGAAACGAGTTGGCCTAGGTGAGCTTGTAATGAAACGAGGTTTGGATTTTTCAGTTGGCAATAACGGGGAAGAGTTGTCAGGGGGTGAGCGAGCAAGGCTAGCTATCGCTAGAGTTTTGATAAGACAGTACAATATCCTTTTGGTGGATGAATTTTCTGCTTCTTTGGATAAGAAGATTGCTGAGCATATCCGAAAAATGCTATTGGAAATGGATATTACACTTATTGAAATTGCACATCATTATAGTGAATCGGATAAGATGCTTTACAATCAAGTCTGGGAATTAAGAAATGGACAAGTGGTTATCGAGTCAATGACTAAAGTATAAATTTAATTCTGAATAAAATAACGAATGGAAGAGCAATCAAATAGATGATACAAAATCTTTTCGCCCAGATTCGTGTTATAATGAAATAAATAACAGCAAGACAGGTAGAGATGATGAGAGAAAAGATTGCTCGTTTAATTCAAAATAAACGAAAAGAAAAGGGTTGGACCCAAAAAAAATTATCAGAGGGTATTTGTACCCAAGCTCTCATCAGTAAAATTGAAAAAGCAGAAGTTAGTACATCAGTCGAACTATTTGATGCTTTGGTTAAAAAGTTAAAAATTGATCCCTACTACGTTCAGGAGGTTTTTCAGGAAAATATGGAAGGGAGCAATCGCTTTTACACTGCTAAAATCCGAAATCTCTTGTACAAAAGAGACTATGATACACTAGCCTACATTATTAAAGTTACAAATAAGAATCAGGTTACGCGTCAGGAACGGGAATATTTCAAATACATGCAAGCCATGATTTATTATGGAAAGCAGGGAGATGTTCAGGAAGCCATTGAAGAGTTTTTTACTCTGTTTCATGAAGCCGAGGATGAGGTTTTGCGTCTACGTGCTGGAACGATGTTGGGAACTTTGTATTCAGAAATAGGGAAATTTGAAGAGGCTATTTCCATTTTTGAAAGCATCTTGCCTCATTATCGTCAAGCATTTGAAATTCAGCAGCAGCTCCATTTTCTTTATGGATTTTCCAGAACTCTTGTCCTAGCTGAAAGGTATGATGAGGCTTTAATTCATGGAAATCAAAGTTTGAACTTACAGAGAGAACATCACAGTTTATATTTGTTAGGCCATACTTTGCTTTTAAGAGCTAATATTCTTTATGCTAAGGGTTTACCAAGAGAAGCTCTATCTGTGTTAGAACAAGCGATTGCTGTTTATCAGATTGAAAATGATGATTTGGTAAGAATTGCAGCTGAATCAATGCGAGAACATATTAAAGGAGAATTGAAATGAAAAGATTAAGATATTGGTTTATTGCGGGATTACTATGTACCAGTTCCTTATTATTTGCAGTTCTCTCGATTCCACCAGTTGTTGGAAAATGATAGATGCCATTTGGGTGGTTATTTTAATCCCAAAGGTTTCACAAAAAAAGTTAGAAACTCGCACTTTAGTGGGATTCTGACTTTTTAGTTTTGTGTTGTAGAGAAAATTGTTTACTCTTAGAATCATTCCGCCCTTATGTTTATGCTTCAGATTATAATATCAAGCAGAAGTAGACAAAACATCAACTCCATGCTTCTAAATGTGCACAGATATTTAACAGGGACATACTTTAATGATGCAAGTTTGTGAAAAAACTTTCAAAATACATTGAAAAACATTTCACAATCTTGTATAATACTAGAGTAAGATAAAAATTGGAGGTTTACCATGAAAAAGAAGGCTTGGTTAGGCTTATTGATGAGTCTACTTGCTGTAGTGTTTTTAGTAGCATGTGGAGGAAAGTCAGAGAAGGCTAAGACATCTTCATCTGCAACAACATCTTCCTCAAAAGAAGAGGCTGTATCGGGTGCATCTGAAAAAGTATATACTGATCCATCTGAGCTGAAAGATAGCTATGATGTTATCGTCATTGGTTCTGGTGGTGCGGGGATGTCTGCTGCAATTTCAGCTAAAGATGCTGGCGCCAATGTTGTCGTATTGGAAAAAATGCCTATTGTTGGCGGAAACACTGCCAAATCATCGGCTGGGATGAATGCTTCTCAGACGAAATTCCAAGAAGCAGAGGGTATTAAGGATACAAATGATAAATTCTATGAAGAGACACTCAAGGGTGGTAAGGGAACAAATAATCCTGAATTACTTCGTTACCTTGTAGATCATTCGGCTCCTGCGATTGACTGGTTAGATGGTATGGGGATTACCCTTAGCAACCTTACTACCACTGGTGGTATGAGTGAAAAACGTACTCACCGCCCAGCGGATGGTTCAGCTGTTGGAGGGTACTTGGTCAATGGCCTTTATCGTAATCTTGTTGAACGGAAAGTTCCGATTTTTGTGAATGCAGACGTTACAAAACTACAAGATAAAGACGGTGCTGTAACAGGTGTTGAAGTGAAGATTGCCGGCGAAACTAAGAAAGTTTCTGCCAAAGCAGTTGTCTTGGCTACAGGTGGTTTCGGTGCAGATTTGGATATGGTTTCTAAATTCAAACCAGCTCTTAAAGGTTATGTGACGACAAACCAAGAAGGTTCAACTGGTGATGGTATCGCACTTGCTGAATCAGAGGGTGGTGCGACTGTAGATATGGATCAAATCCAAATTCACCCAACTGTCGAACAAGAAACTTCTTACTTGATTACGGAAGCAGTCCGTGGTGAGGGTGCGATTCTTGTAAATTCTAAAGGTGAGCGTTTCTTCAACGAAATGGAAACACGCGATAAAGTTTCAGCAGCTATCAATGCTTTGGAACCAAACTATGCCTACGTTGTTTTTGATAGTGCGCTGAAAGATCGTGTGAAGGCTATTGCTCAGTATGAAGCAAAAGGTCTTGTGAAGACTGGTGCAACCATTGCAGATTTGGCTAAAGAAATTGGTGTTTCTTCCGATGCTCTCCAAAAAACACTTGATACATGGAACAAGGCTGTTGCAGATAAAAATGATGAGGCCTTTGGGCGTAAATCAGGTATGGACCATGCTTTGAACACAGGTTCTTACCATGCTATTAAAGTTGCTCCGGGTGTTCACC
This sequence comes from Streptococcus sp. DAT741, assembly GCF_009866825.1. Classification (NCBI taxonomy): domain Bacteria; kingdom Bacillati; phylum Bacillota; class Bacilli; order Lactobacillales; family Streptococcaceae; genus Streptococcus; species Streptococcus sp. DAT741. The sequence goes on along the minus strand of NZ_CP019557.1, from coordinate 2,062,311 downwards.
ATACGATGGGTGGTGTGAAGATCAATACAAATACTGAAGTATTGAAGACAGACGGTTCAACAATCACTGGCTTGTATGCTGCTGGTGAAGTAACTGGCGGAGTTCATGGTCAAAACCGTATCGGTGGTAATGCAGTGGCGGACATCATCGTATTTGGTCGTCAGGCTGGTGAGCAAGCAGCAAGCTTTGCGAAAAAATAATCATCCTTTTTTGGAAGTTTCATGAAGGATAAGATTCTATCTGTTTTGGATAGGATCTTTTTTTTTAAGCTGCACCAGGTTATCGAAGGTGCTACTGGGAGTTTTTGGGAAAGAGGTATAAATGTTGATGGGTCTCTACATTCTTTTATAGACATGAAAAAATCCCAAGACAAGTGGGATTTTTCTATGGATATAGAGGGAGGATAATTTTTAGCTGTACCCAGTTATCTTCCTTATTGAGTGTCAGATTTCCTCCATATTTATTGGTTACATATTCCATGCTTTTCAGACCAAATCCGTGATAATCTTTATTGGATTTTGAGGTTTCTGGGAGTTGACCTGTGGATAAGTCTAGCGAGGAGGTATCATAGTTGTCTAAGCGGATGATGAGAAATTGCTCATGGCTAGCTACTTTTAAGGTAATTAGGCGTTGCTCAGAATGATTGATTTTTTCCACAGCTTCAATAGCATTGTCGATGGCATTTCCAAAGAGAGCTGAAATATCCATGACATCCATGAAGTGGAGTAGTTCTCCTTGGACGATACAGGTAAAGTTAATGCCGTTTTGTAGACAATAATGGTTTTTTTGGCTGAGAATGGTATCTAGGACGGGATTGCCGGTTTCAATTTTAGCTTCAAGTGCCTGAATAACTTCGCTCATTTCCCGTAAATATTGGTCCTTCTTATTTTTATCTGCTTCTTGCTGAATGATGGCCAGTTGATGCTTCAAATCATGGACCTTACGGTCAAGGAGTTCACTATTTTCACGATAGGCTTGATATTGCTTATATTGAAGTTGAAAAATATTATTGATTGAAGTCAATTCTTGTCGCAGGTAGCGGTCATATTGTTGGGATTCTTGAGTGAAAAGGAGCAGGAGACCAGAGAGATTAACAGTTGTTCGGAGGATAAAAATATTAGTCGAATCTTGAAATTGACGTGTGCCAGATAGGATGAAACCAATATTACTGAGAACAAAGATGGATAAGGTTGTAAAAACTGCAACAGTGACATCTCGCTGTTCGATGATTTTCTCCAGTTCTTCCAAGTGAATTTTTTTATCTTGGAGGTAGATAAGAAAATAAGCAGCCAATGAACTTATCAACAGGAATACCCCTTGTGTCCACAAGTTATCCACAGGTTGTTGATGAATTATTAAACAGTAGAGATGCCAAGTGATTGAGGCTACTAATTCTGCAGCAATAAAGGCTTTTGCTGTCAAATAGAGAGTGGTTTTCTTGTGGATAACTCCTAGCCATTGAACAGATATAAACATCCAAGTGATGTTGACTCCCATTCCTAAGGGCCAAAGGAGCAGGGGAAGTGTGCTAGCCAGAGTCTGAAGCAAAATTTGGACAAGAAAAATGATGGTAATTCGCAGACTATACCGCAACCAATTTCCGTGTGATATGATATAAAAACACACCAATAAACAAGCTGAACTTTCTGTCATGGCAGTGTAGACACGAGGAATATCCGGGAAACTGACAATCATAACAGACTATCTCCTATAAAATGTGTGAGGGCGGCCATAAACTCCTTTTTCCTTGGTCGACTAATTGGTAGAACGATACCTTTTACATAGACTAGGTTTCCTTCTACTTTTTGAACTTGAGAGAGATTGATGATATAAGCTGAGTGTGTTCGTACAAAGAGTTTTCTATCCAGCAAGGCTTCTAAATTTTTGAGTGTGTTGTGAGTGATAGTTGTTTCACCGTCTATTGTATGGATATGAACTTGGTGACCCTGACTTTCAAGGTAGATAATGTCTTCCTGACATAGCTTCAAAGTGGATTGTTTGCTCTTTATATACAAGCTTTGTTTTTCCTGAGCAGCAAGTAATTTTCTGAGAATTTTTTTGAAATGTTCCTCAAACACAAAGGAATTGAGTGGTTTTAGAAGGAAATCAATGGCTTCAACAGAGTAACCTTGAATGGCGACATGGGAATGGTTAGTGACAAAGACCAATAGGACTTCCTTATCTAGTGAGCGAATTTTTTGGGCGGTGGTCATACCATCCATAACCTCCATTTCGACATCCAGATAAATAAGATCAAATTGTTTTTGATAGTCACTAGTAATATGGAGACCGTCATTAAAACAGTTGATCTCGACAGCTATTCCAGCTTGTTGACAATAGGTTCTGATGTAACTTGATAGTCTTTCTTGTTCAGCTTTTTGATCTTCCACAATAGCGATTTTCATGAGACTTCTCCTTAAAATTAGGTGATGAATGCTTCGTTTGAGGGAGAGTTGTTAGCTGTGCCCTAATTTCCTAAGAGAGATAGAAGCATCTTGTATTTTTTTCTTAGAAAAATCTGGATGAAGTAGTTGAACCAAGTCTTTATACTCTAGTATCCACCCCCTATTTTGGGATAATAGTATCACTTTTATTGTAAATATTCAATCAAAATTTTATATTTTGTAGAATAATAGACTTATCAAATATGCCTAAAGATTGCAAGTGCAAATTATGAAGCAAAAACGACAGATTATCAAGAAAGGGTTTTCATGAGATGAGTTAGTTGATATAGTATATTCAAGAAAAAGAAAAGGCTTACATAAAAGCTGGAACATTTAGGAGGAAGTTCTATGAGGACTTTGAAAAAAGTTAGTTTAGCAGGTCTAGCTACTTTAGCAGGTAATGCTGGAGTAACTGTATTTGCAGAAGATTATGCTCGTTCCTATCAGGCTTGGGATGCAGCTATGGTTGTAAAAACAACCTTGCTTTGTGCAGGTCTAGCAGTAGTTGCTTTATTTGGTTACACTATTTATCGTGGAGTGCAGAACAAGGTTTTCACAAGTAAGAAAAGCAAAATTTTCACTACGTTGCTTGCCCTCCTAGGTGTTATCATTATTGGTGCTAACTACGCAGTCAATATGTTTGTCAATGTCATTGATACCTACTTTGCTCCATCTTACGCAGATCAAGCAAAAATTGTGGAGGCAGAAACCGTCTCTAAAGATTTGGTAACAGAAATTCAGGAAGAGGGAACGGTACTTCTTGAAAACAAGAATAAAACCTTACCATTCAAAAAGTCATCAAAAGTTAATATTTTTGGGATTTCTTCTGTAGCTGTGACCTATGGTGGCTCTGGTTCGGGTGCGGCAGATGAGTCAAAAAATATAAACTTGCAACAAAGTCTTGAAAATGCAGGTTTTGAAGTGAATGCTGAGTTGACAGAATTTTACAAGGGGCATCTTCCTAAAAAAGAAGGTGGGAACATCTTTTCACTGAATGGCGGGGACTATAATATTTATGAGCCGACTCAGGACAAGTATTCAGATACATTATTGAAAAATGCTAAAAAGTTCTCCGACACGGCCTTAGTTGTTATTTCACGTAATGGTGGTGAGGGCGCTGATCTTCCGCAAAATATGGCTAACTACCAACAAGGAGACAAGGATAAGCATTATCTTGAACTTCAGAATGTTGAAAAAGCTATGCTAAAGACAGTAACGGCTAATTTTGATAAGGTTGTTGTGTTGGTCAATTCCTCCAATGAAATGGAGTTGGGCTTCTTGAAAGACACGGGTGTTGATGCAGCACTTTGGATTGGTGGTCCAGGCTCAACAGGTCTTAATGGCGTTGCTAAAATTCTTGCAGGTGATGTCAACCCATCAGGTCGTTTGGTGGATACTTACGCTTATGACATGACTACAAACCCAACTTATTGGAACACAGGTGACTTCTCATATACGAATACCACATATGAAAAAACACCTTGGGGAGCGAAGGAACCACAGACATTCAATTACAAATTTGTCAACTACCAAGAGGGAATCTACCTCGGTTACCGCTACTATGAAACACGTTTTGTGGACAATACAACAGGGAAAATTGACGAGGAAGCTTATCATAAAACGGTTCAATACCCATTTGGTTATGGTCTTAGTTATACAAGATTCACACAAAATATTACCAGCATGAAAGAAAATGGTAACCAAATTGAGGTAAATGTAAAGGTTACTAATACCGGAGATGTTGCTGGTAAAGAAGTAGCACAGGTTTACTATACAGCTCCTTACGTAGCTGGTGGTATCGAAAAATCTCATGTTGTTCTTGCAGGTTTTGGTAAGACTGACAAGTTGGAACCAGGAGCAAGCCAAGAATTGAAGATTTCATTTAACCGCGATGATTTGGCATCCTATGACTATAAAACGGAAAAGGCATATGTTTTGGATGCTGGAAACTACGAAATTAAATTGATGAATAATGCTCACGATGTTTTAGACTCTAAAACATATACAGTGTCTCAAAAAGAAGTTCGTAAGCAACGTTCAACAGATAAGGCAGAAGTAACAAATGCTTTTGAATACGCAGTTGGTGATGTGAACTACCTTAGCCGTCATGATTGGAGTGGTACTGAGCAGACAGAGCGCACAAAGGACAAGGAAGCAAGTGAACAAATTGCTAAGGAAATTGATAATACAAACTTCCGTTTTGATGGAAAATCAGAAACATCAAGTGAAAAAGTAGAGACTGAAAATAATGGTCTTCGCTTGGTAGATCTCATTAAGGCAGATTATGATGATGAGCGTTGGGAAAAATTGGTTGCTCAAATGTCTGTTGATGAAATGGCTAGTCTAATCGGTTTTGGAGGTTATGCCACTCGAGCGATTAAGTCAGTTGATAAACCAGCGGTAGCTGATTTAGATGGCCCTGCGGGTATAAATGGTATCTTCCAAGGGATCAAGGGGATTCAGTATAACTCAGAAGTTGTGGTTGCATCTACCTGGAACACAGATCTAGCGAAGAAAATGGGAGATGCTTTTGCTAAGGAAGCATTGGCGCATGGTATTGTCGGTCTATACGCACCGGCAGTGAATATTCACCGTTCACCATTCTCAGGACGTAACTTTGAATACTATTCAGAAGACCCACTGATTTCAGGTAAAATGGCAAGTTCTCTTGTTGCTAAAGCGCTTGAAAATGGAGTATATACTTTCACCAAGCACTTTGCACTCAATGATCAAGAAGATAACCGCGAAGGGGTAGCTACTTGGTCCAATGAGCAAGCGATCCGTGAAATTTATCTAAAAGCTTTTGAAATTCCAGTTAAAGAAGGTGGAGCAACAGCGATTATGTCATCCTTCAACCGTATTGGTACTCTTTGGGCGGGAGGAAATAAGGATCTTCTAAGTACAGTTCTGCGCGACGAATGGGGGTTCCGAGGAATGGTGATTACTGACTATGATGGACATGGTTACATGAACCCAGATCAGGCTATTCGTAACGGTGGAGATCTCATGTTGTCAACGCTTGGAGATGCTCCAACGGTCGCTTCAACCGGTACAAAGGAAGGAGTAGCTGCCTTGCGTAGAGCTTCAAAAAATATCCTCTACACAGTTGCCCACTCAGCAGCCTTTGATATTTATAAACCAAAAGTGAAACTGTGGTTAATTTCTCTTGTAGCTGGTAATGTTATTCTTGTCAGTCTGACTGCATTAGGCATGTATAAGTTAACAAATAAGAAAAAAGAAGAGAAGGAAGTAGCCTAGCAAGGGGGAACTTCCCTCTTGCTTTCAAGGAGGTTATATGAAAGAATGGATTGCCAAACACCCAGATTTGTGGGAGTTTATCAAGTTTAATGTCCTATCAAATATTGCGACGATTACAAACTTTTGTGTTCTTTGGCTGTCAACCAATTATTTCTTTACAGTCCTGTCAAGTCAACCTTTCCACTGGTTTATCTTTCATTATTCCATAGAAAATGGTGGTTTGAATGGTTTTCTATCCTTCCTTTTAGCCTATGCAGTAGCACAAGTTGTCAACTATATTGTTCAAAGGCAGTTGGTATTTGGAGCAGAAAATGATATTTCTAAAACTCTCCATTGGTATATCTTGACTGTTCTAATTGCAGGAATTTTGTCTATTGTTCTGCCACCATATACCACTCAACTCTTCACATCTTGGGGCTTGAGTTTGGGATGGGCACAGATAGCGGCTAATTGGGTCAATATCTTGGTCCAGGTAGCGGTTAACTATCCGATGATGAAGTTTGTAATCATGAAGTAGGATGAAAAGTTTCTCTCTAGGCGATAGTTTAGGGAGACTTTTTGGATACTTTGCGAAAATCTTTTCAAGCAGTCTTCAGCTTATTCTAAAAAATGAAAGGTTCCGTAATCAATTGTATTTCCTTGTTTATTTTGGATTTTCATTGGAGGTGAACAGATTATGCTTGAAATTGTACAGATTATGAAGAAAGCGTTTTAATCACCTCTTATCTTTGCTAAGATAGGGATGATAGAAGATAAGGAGAATAGCATGAAGTACGCAGATCTTATTCAAACATTATCGCTAGAAGAAAAGGCAGCTCTTATGTCAGGAAAGTCTGTCTGGGAAACGCAGGACTATCCCGAAAAAGGTATTCCGTCTATTTTTTTATCTGACGGACCACATGGCATCCGAAAACAAGAAGGCGAAGGGGATCACTTAGGTCTCAATGCCTCTATTCCAGCTACTTGTTTTCCGACAGCTGCTACTTTGGCAAATTCGTGGGATGTGAACTTAGTCGAGCAAGTTGGGCAAGGTCTTGGTGCAGAGGCTAACAGTTTAGGGGTCAATGTTATTTTGGGACCAGGGCTTAACATCAAACGCAGTCCCTTATGTGGCCGAAATTTTGAGTATTATTCAGAAGATCCCTATCAGACAGGGAAGTTGGCGGCTGCAATGATTCGTGGAATCCAATCCCAAGGAGTTGCAGCAACACCAAAGCACTTTGCTGTAAATAGTCAGGAACTACGTCGTATGGCTTCCGACTCAGTAGTGGACGAACGTACTTTGCGAGAAATCTACCTGACTGGATTTGAAATAGCTGTACGAGAAGGAAAGCCTCAGGCTCTTATGTCGGCTTATAACAAAATAAATGGTATTTATGCGAATGAGGATAAGCGACTATTGATCGATATTCTTCGTGATGAATGGGGCTTTACAGGTTTTGTTGTATCGGATTGGGGTGGCTCAAATGACCATGTACTAGGTGTTGAAAATGGGAGTCATCTGGAAATGCCTGGTACCAAGAAAGTTGGACAAAAAGAGATTATTGATGCTGTCAAGTCAGGACGTTTATCAGAAAAAGTATTGGATGAGCGTGTAGATGAATTGCTCAGCCTTGTATTGGACTTGACTAAGACTGCGCGACAATCTGTAGACTATGCTAGACAGCATGAGTTAGCTCGTAAAGCTGCATCAGAAAGCATTGTACTGTTGAAGAATCAGGATGATATTTTGCCTCTATCCAGCGATATAAACATTGCACTTATTGGTGATTTTGCTAAAAATCCACGCTACCAAGGAGCCGGTTCTTCTCTTATCAATACTAGACAACTGGAAAAAGCAGTAGATTGTGTTAAGGATTATCCTTTAACCATCATTGGGTACGAACAAGGTTATCAGCGAGTAGACAAGGAAGATAAGGACTTGCTTGACAATGCTGTTAAGCTAGCTCAGAAGGCAGAAGTAATCTTGTACTACATGGGACTTGATGAGATGAGTGAGAGTGAGGGTTTGGATCGTCGTCATTTGAGTCTTCCAAAAAATCAATTAGATCTATTAGAAGTGTTAGTACAGACTGGCAAAAAGATTGTTGTTGTTTTATCCGCAGGATCTGTTGTAGATATGAGCTGGGATCGGAATGTTCACGGAATTCTTCATGGATATTTATCAGGTGAGGCCGGTGCAACTGCTATGCTCGATGCCTTGACAGGTCGTGTCAACCCAAGTGGGAAATTGAGTGAAACGTATCCTGTTGGCTTGACGGATATTCCATCATCGGCAAATTACCCAGCAGAAGGAGAATTTGCTCTTTATAAAGAGGCTCTTTATGTTGGTTATCGCTACTTTACAAGTGTTGACAAACCTGTCAAGTATCCGTTTGGGTATGGCATGTCCTATACAAGTTTTGCGTATGATCAATTAGAAGTATCCGAAGCAGGAGCAGCTATAACAGTAACCAATATCGGATCAGTAGCCGGTGCAGAGGTTGTTCAGCTTTATGTAGGAAAAGAAGACAGTCAAATATATCGTCCGACCAAGGAATTGAAAGGCTTTAACAAGGTCTATCTAAAAGCAGGAGAATCCAAGCGTATTTTTATTCCATTTGATACCTATACTTTCCGTTATTTCAATCGTCAGACAGGTCAGTTTGAAGTGGAAGGTGGCAGTTACCTGTTATATATCGGAGCGAGTAGCAGTGATATTCGGATTGTTGGTGAAATCATACAGGAAGGAACGAGTGAGAATTTTCCCATCTCTGAGCAGCTTCCTTCCTATTTGGCAGTGCAAGTTGAAGCAGTGTCCAATCGGGAGTTTTCCCAATTACTTGGTCGTCCAGTTCCGGAAGAATTGTGGCAGGTTGGTCAAGAACTAGGTATGAATGATCCTGTGTTGAAGCTTCAATTTGCCAAGAGTGTTTTGGCGCGATTTGTTCACAAGGTGTTAGCAGGTTTGCTCAAAAAGGCAGAACGAAAAGGAACTCCAGATCTCAATTTACTCTTCCTTTACAATATGCCGTTTAGAGCCATGGCTAAGATGACCGGAGATTTGCTGGATCGGGCTATGGTAGAGGGAATTTTGATGATAGCAAATGGACATTTTTTCAAAGGACTTGTGCAATTATGGAGAGCTTACCGAACAAAAATAAAATACCAAAAGCAACTTTCTTAAAAATATGATAGAATAGTAACAAATTGTGTCAAATGGAGAGAAAGATGACCTTACTAAGCATTGCTATTCCGAGTTACAATTCGGAAGCCTACCTTCATTACTGTGTCCAGTCCCTTGTGATTGGTGGAGACAAGGTTGAAATTTTGATTATCAATGATGGTTCAACTGACCGAACCCAAGAAATTGCAGAAGAGTTGGCGGCTCAATTTCCAAATGTTCGTGCTATTTACCAAGAAAATAAGGGGCATGGTGGAGCAGTCAATAGAGGAATTCGAGAGGCTAGTGGTAGGTATTTTAAGGTAGTGGACTCAGATGACTGGGTAGATACTAGAGCCTATTTGAAAATTTTAGAAAGTTTGCAGGCTTTGGAGGATCAAGGAACTCCTGTTGATGCCTTTATCTCCAATTTTGTTTACGAAAAAGAGGAGCAATCTCGGAAAAAGTCCATGTCCTATCGGACAGTTTTACCTGAAAATCGTATTTTTGGCTGGGAAGATGTAGGAGCCTTTTCTAAGGGGCAATACATCATGATGCATTCCCTGATTTATCGGACAGAATTACTACGCGAAGTTGGTCTGGTCTTGCCAGAACACACCTTCTATGTAGATAATATTTTTGTTTTTACACCTTTACAGGCTGTGGAGAGGATGTATTACTTACCAGTAGATTTTTATCGCTACTTTATCGGTCGAGATGATCAGTCCGTCAATGAATCTGTCATGATTAAGAGGATTGACCAGCAGCTTAAGGTCAATCGTATTTTGGTAGATAATCTAAATTTGGAGGAGATTATAAATCCCGATTTACGGAGTTATTTGCTCAATCATGTGGAGATTACAACCATTATTTCATGCGCCCTTCTCAATCGTGCAGGAACTGCTGAACACATGATGAAAAAACAGGAACTTTGGCACTATATACGAGATCACAATCCAGCTTTGTTCAAAATTGTCCGTAATGGATTGTTAGGACAACTGACTAACTTGTACGGTTATCCTGGTCGAAAAATTTCTAATGCTGTTTATAAGATTGCCAAAAGAATTTATGGTTTTAATTAAAACTCAGTGAGAACTGGGTTTTTCTGTTATAATAGGATAAGAAAAGCGTTTACAAAGGAGTTGACTAGATGCAACAATTAGGAAAGACAGGCATAGAGGTGCCACGTATTGCTCTGGGCTGTATGCGGATGGCTAGTCTGAGCGAGCAAGAAGCAGCTAGAGTATTGGAGACGGTAGTTGGTCAAGGGATTAACTTTTTTGACCATGCAGATATTTATGATGGTGGAGAATCTGAGGTTCGTTTTGCTCAAGCGGCTAAAATGGTGGGGATCAGGCGTGAGGATATTTTTCTCCAGTCTAAGTGTGGTATTCGGAAGGGGTATTTTGACTTTTCTAAGGACTACATTTTGGAGTCGGTAGATGGGATTCTTAGGCGCTTAGATACAGATTATTTGGATGTTTTAGCCTTGCATAGACCAGATGCCTTGATGGAGGCTGAGGAAGTAGCGGAAGCATTTTATAAGCTGAAAAAAGAAGGGAAGGTTCATCATTTTGGAGTCAGCAATCAAAATATTTATCAAATGGAATTGCTCCAGTCTTATTTGGAACAGCCGCTCGCAGTCAACCAGTTGCAGTTGTCACCGGCACACACTCCACTGATTGATGCAGGATTTCATGTTAACATGAAAGATGATGCAGCAACTATGCGAGATGGAGGTCTTATTGATTACTGTCAGCTCAAAAAAATTACGATTCAGGCTTGGTCTCCGTTTTTGATTGACTTGCAACAGGGAGTTTTTGATAACCATCCGGACTATGTTGCATTAAATCAGACGATTAGAAAAATAGCAGGGCGCTACCATGTTTCACATGAAACAATTGTGGTAGCTTGGATTTTACGTCATCCAGCTAAGATTCAGACAATTGTTGGTTCTATGAATCCAGAGCGTTTAACAAAGATTGCGCAAGCAAAGCAGATTGAGCTGACTCGTCCAGAATGGTATGAGATTTATAGAAGTGCAGGCAATATATTGCCTTAGAGGTGCCTATGCAGTGGAAAATAAAAGAATTTGATCAACTAAGTTTACAGGAACTTTACAGCTTGTTGACACTCCGGACAGATGTATTTGTTGTGGAACAAGCTTGTCCCTACCCAGAATTGGATGGAAAAGATCCAGCTTGTCTTCATCTTTTAGGAATGGATGGTGATGAGTTAGTGGGCTATTTGCGGCTATTACCATCCGGACAGAGCTATGAGGAAGCTTCCATTGGCCGTGTCGTCATCAGGTCGAGTCATCGTGGGCGAGGACTAGGTAGACCCATGATGGAATGTGCCATTCAATACATCACCAAGGAATGGAAAGAAGAGAAGATTAAGATTGGTGCACAGGCGTATTTAGAAAAATTCTATCAATCACTTGGATTTAAACCAGTTTCTGAAGTATATCTGGAGGATGGAATTCCTCATTTGGATATGCTTTATACTAAACCAGCTTCCTAAAGCTGGTTTTTCAATTTTATTGTTAAATTCCCCCAAAAATCAGCTGTTTTATGGTAGAATGAATGGTATAAAATCAGTAAAAGAGGAAGAAAATGAAACGTTCTATGTATGCTGGTCGTGTTCGTAAGGAGCATGTCGGACAAGAAATTACCTTGAAAGGCTGGGTTGGTCGTCGTCGTGACTTGGGTGGTTTGATTTTTATTGACTTGCGTGATCGCGAAGGAATCATGCAGCTTGTCATCAATCCTGAGTCGGTTGATGCCGATTTGATGGCGTGCGCAGAGGGGCTCCGTAGTGAGTTTGTCATTGAAGTGACGGGTATCGTTGTAGAGAGAGAGCAGGCGAACGCTGCTATTTCAACGGGAGCTGTCGAATTGCAGGTGACCAATCTGACCGTTTTAAATGCTGCAAAAACGACTCCATTTGAAATTAAAGATGGCATTGAAGTTAGTGACGATACTCGATTGCGGTACCGCTACTTGGATCTCCGTCGACCAGAGATGTTGAATAATCTTAAATTGCGAGCAGCAGTGACTCATAGTATCCGTAACTATCTGGATGAATTGGAATTTATTGATGTGGAAACACCGATGTTAACTAAATCAACGCCAGAGGGAGCGCGTGATTATTTGGTGCCATCTCGAGTGTCCAAGGGGCATTTCTATGCCCTTCCACAGAGTCCGCAGATTACCAAGCAACTCTTGATGAATGCTGGTTTTGATCGTTATTACCAAATCGTTAAGTGCTTCCGTGATGAGGACTTGCGTGGGGATCGTCAACCTGAGTTTACACAGGTTGATCTGGAAACCTCTTTCCTGAATGAAGGGGAGATACAAGATATTGTAGAAGGGTTGATTGCCAAGGTTTTGAAGGATACTAAAGGTATTGAGTTGAACCTCCCTTTTCCTCGTATGACCTATGATGATGCCATGAACTTTTATGGTTCAGACAAGCCGGATACTCGGTTTGATATGCTTTTACAAGATTTGACAGAAACTGTCAAGGAAGTTGACTTTAAAGTCTTCTCGGAAGCGCCTGTTGTTAAGGCTATCGTTGTCAAAGGAGCTGCAGATAGCCACTCTCGTAAGGATATTGATAAGCTGACGGATTACGCTAAGCAATTCGGTGCTAAGGGACTTGCTTGGATCAAGGTTGACAAGGGAGAACTGGTCGGCCCAGTTGCCAAGTTCTTGACAGGTGTTGCAGATAACTTGACAGAAAGTTTACAGTTGGAAGATAAGGACTTGGTGCTTTTTGTGGCGGATGAATTGGAAATCGCCAACAATACCTTGGGTGCTTTGCGTAGCCGTCTGGCTAAGGAGCAGGGGTTACTTGATGAAAGCAAGTTCAACTTCCTTTGGATTGTTGATTGGCCGATGTTTGAGTGGTCAGAAGAAGAGGAACGCTACATGAGTGCCCATCATCCATTCACATTGCCAACAGAAGATACGGTTCATCATTTGAATGGCGATTTAGCACAGGTGCGTGCAGTTGCCTACGATATTGTATTAAATGGCTATGAATTAGGTGGTGGTAGTCTCCGTATCAACCAAAAGGAAATGCAGGAACGCATGTTTAAAGCGCTTGGCTTCTCAATCGAGGATGCGTATGAACAGTTTGGCTTCTTATTGGAAGCAATGGAGTATGGCTTCCCACCACATGGTGGTTTAGCTCTTGGTTTGGATCGTTTTGTCATGCTGCTAGCAGGTGAAGATAATATTCGTGAAGTGATTGCCTTTCCGAAGAACAATAAGGCTTCCGATCCAATGACCCAAGCTCCAAGTACCGTCACAGGTGCTCAATTAGAAGAATTGGCTTTAAGCATTGAACATGAAGATGAATAAATTTTTCAGAAAGCAACGTGTTTGTTTTTTAAGAAAGGCCAGAAAAAATAAGTTTTGGTCCATTATTTCAGGAATTTCTCAAGAAAAATATGCTGAACGAATGTCGGGGTCCATCATCTATGGACTCCTATCTAGTATCGCTGTGAATTTCTTTTTTCGACCTGGGAATGTCTATTCGTCAGGTGTCACAGGTTTGGCTCAGATTGTATCGGCTTTGGCTGACTCTTATGCTGGCTTGGATGTACCGATTGCCCTGGTTTATTATGCTTTCAATATCCCCTTGCTGGTTTTAGCCTGGTACAAGATTGGTTATAAATTTACGATTTTTACTTTTATCACAGTATCATTTAGCTCGCTCTTTATCCAATTTATGCCCCCCGTAACACTGACAACAGATCCACTGGTAAATGCTATTTTCGGAGGGTTGATGCTAGGTACAGGTATAGGATTTGCTTTTAGGAATAATGTTTCCAGTGGTGGTACGGATATTGTGTCTATCCTCATTCGGAAGAAGACTGGTCGTCAGGTAGGATCAATCTCTCTGATTGTAAATATCATGATTCTTTTAGTTGCTGGGATGATGTTTGGTTGGCGATATGCTCTGTATTCGATGGTAGCCCTCTTTATATCTAGTCGGATGACGGATGCCATCTTTGTTAAACAAAAGCGAATGCAGGCTATGATTATTACAAGTCATCCAGAACGCGTCATTAAGATGATTCACAAGAAGCTTCATCGCGGTGTAACGATTATCAATGGGGCAGAGGGTGCTTACAATCATGAACAAAAGACTGTTCTGATCACCATTATTACTCGTGCAGAATTTAATGAATTTAAGCACATCATGAAAAAAGCGGACAAGTCTGCCTTTGTCTCGGTAGCTGATAATGTTAATATTATTGGGCGCTTTGTGGAAGGTGACTAATTGACAAACACTACATGTAGGAGTAAAATAGTATTTACATTCTATATGTAGTGTTTTTTATGATAAAGAGGAAACGTATGAAGAAAAAAATTTATCTAGTCTATATCAGCTTGAGTGGCAATACAGAAAGTTTTGTCAAACGCTTGAAGTCCTTCTTTCTGTTTCAAACAGATTGGGAGATTGAGTTGATTCATGTCAAGGATCTGGTGAAGCAAGACATTCCCTTCTATGGCTTAGATGCCCCCTTTGTTGCCTTTTTACCGACCTATTTAGAGGGAGGAAATGGGGTAGACAACGGTGATGTGGAAATTTTAACGAATCCCTTGGGTGATTTTATCGCTATTGAAGATAATGTTGACTGGTGTCTAGGAGTGGTTGGATCAGGGAACAAAAACTTTAACCACCAATACTGTCTGACAGCAAAACAGTATTCGCAACGTTTTGGTTTTCCAGTTATTGATACCTTTGAACTGCGTGGAATGCAGGATGATCTTGAACGTATCGGTCGAAAAATTATAGATTTGATGAAAAAATAAGAAGATGAACCCAGTTGCTTGAGGTCTCTCTGTAGTAACTAGTGAAACGAACCACTAGAATATACAGGGGAAATCAAAAACACTGGGTTCATTTTGATTTGTCTTCTTTTGTAATGCAAAAACTCACCGGCCAGTGGACCGATGAGTTCAAGGAGATTATGAAAAATATTTAGGATTGAGCATAGTATAACTCAATTTGATGCAGGATACATCCGTCTCAGGTCCTATTTTATCCCTCAAGGATACAAATACTTTGTCCAGCAATGATGATTTCCTGCTCTTCGTGTTTTTCAATCGGAGGGTAATTGTGGAGAACTACTTTGTCTTCTTCGCGTTTGTAGATGAAGTCACTATCAGCAAAATTGATGATAAACTGGATGGTCTTATCAGTTGATTGAACCTGATAACGGAGAACATACTCTGTCAACCAGTAGAAATCACAAGTCTTCTGGATGCCTTCATAGCTATCTTGACTAAGGATAGGATTATTTTTACGGAAGGTAATCAATTCTTGAAGGAATGTGATATGCTCCTTGTAGTAAACAGCGCGAGTCCAATCTAGGCGATTGATACTGTCAGGAGTGTTATAGGTGTTATCAATTTCATTCTTGGTACGGAAAAATTCTTGTCCACTGTGAATGAAAGCCATCCCTTGAGAAATCAAAATCAATTGCAAACCGAAGCTAGCAGCACGCTTTTGCTGTTGAGGTGTCCAATTTGGATTTTCGATATGGAAGTAATCAAAAGCAGTAGCATTATCATGACATTCAATGTAATTGAGCGACTGTTGAGGAGTCAAGAAGTGAGTGAGGCGGCTACCGGTCAAAAGGTGCTGTACTTTTTCATGCAATTGCTTATCAACTAAACGAGTTGGATTGAGCAGTATCTTTTTGAAAGTGTCTCGGTAGTCGTCATTGAAGAAACTGATCTGTGGTAACTGTTCGGCATTATACTGATGTGCCAACTTTTCAAACTCTAGCCCAGTTGCCATTTTCCATCCTTCACCGTAGAGGTAAACATTTGGATGGATAGCAGATAATTCTGCTTGGATTTGATTGATTGTCTCGATGTCCAAAATACCCATCAAGTCAAAACGGAAGCCGTCAAATCCATAGAGTTCTAACCATTGGCAAAGAGATTGTTTGATGTAGTTGCGAACCATACTGCGCTCACTGGCTACATCATTGCCACAGAAGGTGCCATCTGTTCGCATGCCATGGTCGTCATAACGATAAAAGTAACCAGGAACAATAAGTTCGAAGGAGTACTTCTCAGCATGGTAAACATGGTTGTACACTACATCCATGATGACTGAAATATTTGCATCATGATAGGCTTGGATAGTTTCTTGCAATTCTAAAATGCGAGCATAAGGATCATTTGGCTGGCTAGAATAAGAGCCTTCTGGCAGATTGTACTGCATAGGATCGTAACCCCAATTATAAACTGCTTGCGGCTTGTTTTCATCAACACTGCCAAAATCATAAACGGGTAGTAGCTGAATATGTGTGACACCTAGATCTTTGATGTAATCCATCCCCAACTTCATACCATCCATAACTGGAGATTCTGTCAAGCCTAGGAATTGCCCCCGATGCTTAAAGCCGGCTTCTTTTTGCCAAGAGAAGTCTCGCACGCTCATTTCATACACGATAGCCTGAGAAATAGGATATTGTGTTTTTGCTCGGCGAACGAGATGGAGTTTTTCGAGATTGATTACGTAGCTGTCGCCTGAATTGGTCTTGGAGGATAGGGCATAGGGATCGTGGACAGAAATCCATTCTCCGTTTACCTTATGAAGATAGTGGTAACTAGAGCCATCTAAATCCCCTTCAACCGTTACTTCCCAGACACCTTTTGTCCCTTTTGTCATCGCATAGGGTTGATCTTCAAGAATCAAGAAGACTTGTTTGGAAATCGGAGCCCAGAGCTTGAAAATTGTAGCTTGCGGTCTGTATGTAGCCCCCAAGTCTTTTCCATTGTAGGTGTAGGTTTGCTCGAAAATAGCAGAGCGGACGATGTGACCGTACCCCAATTCAACCTTATTACGATCCTGATCATAGACGGTGTAGTCTGTATCCAGTGTCAGAGCATGTAGGCTGGTTAAATAATAAATGATGAGGTTGTCAACTTCCAGACAAGAGTGGATAAACAGTTGAGAGGTAGCATCGCTCGATTCGAGTGAGAAGTTCATATTTTCAGAATCAAATCGTTTTTCCATAACCAAACGAATAGTCGCTACATCATCAAGAAATGCTTGGAATTGTCGTAATGCCATTAGTCAAATGGCTCCTTTCTAAGGTTATACATGAAACTTATACTTGGTTTGCTCTTGCAGGTGAGTGAACCAAGCTCATACGAAGTGTTTAGTCTATACCTAGATTTGGCAGTAGTAAAACGTTATCTTCATTTTTACGATACGAATAGATTTTCAGTCACAGGTTGTTCAATGAACAATTTGAGTTCGTACGAGTTTGGTGTTTTTGAGCATTAAAGTTCAATAATAGTGTGTGGAATGACACGTCGATAGCAGACTTGTTTATCCTGCTTGTTGTCATTGATAATCTGATGCAAGGTATTAAAGGCTACACGTCCTAGCTTGATGGCATGAACATCAACATAGGCTTCAATATTGAGTTTTGGTTTAACAGAGTCAAAGGAAATAATTGGTAATTTGATGTCCACTTCATTGAGATATTTGACAATGCCTTCAGCCACCATCGTATCGGTTGTAACGATAGCATCTATATTTTGTTTGAGTAATTTCTTGGAAATTTTATAGGAACTATCTTCTAAAAGGAAGCCTGAAACAAATTTGACCTTGTTTTCATCTAGAGGAATATGATGAGACTTGAGAGCATTTTTGTAGCCTGTATAACGGTCTTGTGATACGACGAGCTCCTTGTTACCAGCTACAAAGGCAATATTCGTGTAGCCTTTATTGATGAAGTAGTTGGTTGCTTCAAATCCAGCCTGAATATTATCGTTGTCGACTAGGGATATGAATGGAGAGTCTGCCTTACCTAGAATGAGGAAGGGGAATTTATGCTGAATGGCTAATTGAACCAGAGGATCATCAGGCTTAGAGTAAAGGAAGATGAGACCGTCTACTCTCTTACCATAGACCATTTGAGAAATAGCTTCAAGGCGCTGCTCTTCATTCTTACCCGTAGAGATTTGGATAGCATAATTATGATCGGCAGCTACCTGTGAGATTCCTCTCAAAGCAGTGGGAAAGAAGGGGTTTTGATAGAAAACATCCGAATCATCTGGTAATACTAGTCCAATTACTTGCGTATAGCTGCTGACTAGACTACGAGCATTGAGGTTGGGATGATAATTGAGATCCACCATAGCTTTTCGGACTAGGTCTTTTGTCTTTTGGCTAATGGCAGAGCTATTTTGAATAACACGAGTAACTGTAGATGGTGAGACACCAGCTAATTTAGCTACATCTTTGATAGTAGCACGCATATAGACCTCCTAGATTTTATCTCTGAATTTCGTTTTGAAAAACACCCATAACAAGCATAGCACAAATAGGATATTTTGTATGGTTAGAAGGGTCGTCACAGGCTGACCAAAAAGTCCAATCAGACAAGCAATGATAGTTGGCAGACCTAAGCAGTTGAGAGAAAAATTATAACATTCTGCGAATGTTTTAAAATGGAAGAAGCGTGATTTCTTGGTAAGAAAGAGAAAGAAGCTTGCTCCCAATAAAATGAAGAGCAGATTGCTGGCTAAAATGATGGTTGAAACAAAGGTAATACTTAAACTTACGATTGCTCGATTGGCTTGGTACCAACTTTTAGAAATAGCCGTTGTCAATCTTTCTTTACTAGAAAAATCAGCGGCTGTTATGCCATCATAGGTCAGTTTGCTTAGGATGTCCGTTCCCTTTCTAATGACGAGAAATTGCTTTGCGAACTGATAAGAAAAATTTGAGCTGGAGCTAGGGGTGTCGCCAAAGGTAACTTGTTCCCAATTTGCATTTCCAGTATAGGATAATTGGTTGTTTTCGATCGTTGCATGTTGGCGCAGATCTTCCATCACTTGATCCGTCAATGGATGATAGATGCCTTCTACAAAATTTTCCAAAGGATAGGTTTTCAGACTAACGGTTTGCAAAGAACTAGGAATCACCAGAAGCGCAACCAGAAAAAGCGTTGTAAATAGCCGCTGCCAAAGTTTCATCAATCTGCGGTTGGCAAACATATCTCTCGGTGAGAAAATACTAGAAAAATAAGAAAATGGGTAGGGAAGCATTCGTTGGTCCTTTCATAAATATCAATGTTCTGCCCCAAAAAGGGAAAAGGTGGGACAGGGATTTACCCCTTGTCGCCACCGCTTGTTAAACCAGATACAAAGTTCTTTTGTAGGAAGAAGAATAGAATACTGATTGGAAGGGCGATGAGAATAGCACCTGCTGCAAAGTAAGCAATTTTCATATTCTTCACATCACTGATGAAGGTTTGAAGACCAACAGCTACAGTATAGAATTCTTTTTCACGAAGCAAGAATTTGGATAAGATGTAATCTCCAAAAGGTCCCATGAAGGCCCAGAGAGCTTGTACAGCAATCATAGGGCGAACGAGTGGAAGAACAATTTGCCAGAACCGTCTGAAGTGACCAGCACCATCAAGTTTTGCAGACTCATCAAGTGAGATTGGAACCGTGTCAAAATAGCCTTTCATAAGCCAAGCATTCATTGGAATACCGCCACCAACATATAAGAAGATGAGGAACCAGCTTTGGTTAAGCGCATTGAGCATAAGAGCCATGACGAAGAAGGCTGTGAGGGCCGCCATTGTTGGCACCATTTGAATGATCAAGAAGAAGACCAAACTTTGCTTGCGAGCGATGAAGTTATAGCGGCTATAGGCATACCCAGCCAGAACAACGATGCTAGTTTGGATAATCATTGTCAAGAACGCAACAATTAGAGTGTTGAAATACCAGGTTCCATAAAGAGTTTCGCTAAAGAGTTTGCTAAAGTTATCTAGTGTAAAGTTAATACTACTATCCAATTTAAATGCCACTACGTTTCCGGACTTGAAGGCGGACATGATGGTAATCAAAAGAGGATAGATGATGATAACAGACAAAGCGATTAGATAGAGATAGGTTAAAGTATGATTGAGTCTGCGTTTAAATTTTACAGATAGTTTCATCTTACACATCCTCCATTTCAAAAGCGTTTAGTTTCTTGAAGGCGATCATGGAAATGCTGATGACAATCATGGAGATAATCAAGGTTACTGCTGCGGCCATAGAGTACTGCGGAGCGGTACCAGTTGTCAATTTGTAAATCCATGAAATCAAGATGTCTGTTGAGCCTGCACCGCCACCGACACTACCTGGACCACCATTGTTGAACAGATAGATGATAGAGAAGTTATTGAAGTTGAAAGTGTACTGGCTGATAAGAGTAGGAGCTGCCACAGCTAAAATCATTGGGAAGGTGATGTTCCAGAATTTTTGAATAGCACTGGCACCATCAATGTAAGCTGCCTCGTATAGGTCGTTTGGAATAGATTGCAAAATACCTAGTGTCAACACATAGATATAAGGGAATCCGAGCCAAGACTGTATCATGATGAGGGCAACTTTAGTCCAGAAGGGATCTGTTTTCCAAGGGATTAAGAAGTTATCAATGAATGGCAAGAATTTGCTCAAAAATGGTAATACCTGTGTATTGATGGCCCCCACACTATCGTTGAACATGTTGCTGAACGTCAGGATGGTCACAAAAGCAGGTACTGCCCAAGGAAGCAAGAAGATGACACCGAAGATACGTTTCCCCTTGATAAATGGTTGGTTAGCAATAATAGCTGTCAGGATACCGATAACAATCTGTGCTGTAGAAGCACAAAGAGCCCAGATAATTGTCCAACCTAAGACAGAACCAAATGCTGCACGGAAGGTACTAAGTTTCCAGATATTTGAAAAGTTAGTGAATCCTATCCAGTCCAAGAGTGAACCCGGAGGCAAGTGTTGGAAATCATAGTTGGTAAAAGCGATAAATAGGGTAACTACAACAGGGAAAATGATGGCAAAGGTCATTGCAATATAAGATGGGATAATTAAGAGATATGGGAAACCATTCTCATAAATTCCTTTAACCATTTCATTCAGAGTAGTTGCAACTGGCATGCCAGAGTTCCAGCGTTTAGCAGTATCGAAGGCATCTTTTAAGTTGAGTGCGTAAAAAGCAAGATAGATAACTGTGATGATTAGGTGGAAAGAACCACGAATCAGCATGAAGAGCGAGTTATCTTGCCCAG
This sequence comes from Streptococcus sp. DAT741, assembly GCF_009866825.1. NCBI lineage: Bacteria > Bacillati > Bacillota > Bacilli > Lactobacillales > Streptococcaceae > Streptococcus > Streptococcus sp. DAT741. The sequence continues at coordinate 2,041,355 of NZ_CP019557.1, read as the reverse complement.
ATTGACTACCGAGTGTGATTAAGTTTCCTAATTCACCGGCGGCAATAGCAATAAAATAAACAAGGAAGGCAAGAGAAACTCCTAAAAATATGCAACCTTTAGCTTTTTGCTTATTATAGATTTGTCCCAGACCTGGGATCAGGGACAAAAGGAGTGCTTTACCTGGATTTTGTTTCATAGTCATAGTCTCCTTCATTGTTTTTTGGCTTTGTTGATGTTAAAGATGGTCTTTTGAATTGATGAGTGTAGAGAACTGTTCCAATAAACCATATATTTTCAACTTTTTTCATTGAGTAATAAAGTAGACTGGGAGTTCTTCCCAGTCCAACTTTAAACCTGACTAGTTGCCGTATTTTTGAGTGATTGTATCTTTAATCAATTTAACAGCATCTGTTGCTGCAGTTTTAGCATCTTTTGCACCACTTGCAGCTTCAAAGAGCATGTTACCTGCTGGTTCCCAAACAGTACTCATTTGAGAGATGTTTGGCATTGGTTGAGCTGAGTCAAACTGATTGATAACCGCAGTTGTCAACTCATCATTTTTACCCACAGCGTATTTACGAGCTTCAGTATTAGCAGGCACTTCGTTTGTAGCATCATAAAGTGCTTTTTGTTGGTCTGTAGAACTCAAGAAGTCAACAAATTTTTGTGCAGTTTCTTTGTTTTTAGAACCTGTAGGAACAACCCATGCTTTACCACCACCAAATGCTGAGTATTTCTTGCCATCTGCAAGTGTTGGAATTGTTGCAACACCATAGTTCAAACCAGCTTCTTTGTAAGCGGCAGCTTTCCAAGGACCTTCGATGATAGCCGCAGCCTTACCGTCTGTAAATTGAGTGTTAATCAAGTTGCTTGCAGCAGTACCATCTTGGAGACCTTTAGGCCATTTCTCATACCAAGTTTTAGCATACTCAATTGCTTTAACAGCGCCTTCGTTGTCAAGACCGATGTCTTTTGGATTAGTACCGTTTTCACCGAATACATAGCCACCGTGGCCTGAGAGAAGACCGTAAGTGTAGTAGAAGTTTATCCAGTCAGCAAGGAAGGCAGTTGTTTTACCAGCTTCACCTTCGAAAGCATATTTGCTATCTTTGGCAAGTGTTTCAAGTTCTGCGAATGTCTTAGGTGCTTCTTTCAACAAGTTTTTGTTGTAGTAAAGAACAAGTGTTTCGATAACTGCTGGTGAACCGTAAACTTTACCGCCATTTGTTACAAGAGCAGTTGTTGTGTCATCTGCTTTGCTATCGCTTGCAAGTTTCAATTCTGAAAGTTGACCTTCAGATCCAAGGCTACCTACGCGGTCGTATGGTGCCATCATAACGTCTGGAGCTGATCCTGATTGGTTGTCTAATGACAAATTGTCCAAACCAGCCAAGGCATCGCCTGTTTTAACTTTGATGGTTACGCCATTTTCTTTTTCAAAGTTAGCTTTGACTTCGTTGACATATTTCTCATAGCCTTTATCAACATAAATTGTCAATTCTTTGCTGCCTTCTGCAGGCTTAGATGTCTTTGTTGATGAGCCTGAGTTTGAGCAAGCAGCCAAAACAGCAGTTGATGCAGCAAGAAGAGCAACGCTCTTAAGAAGTTTGTGTTTCATTTTCTTCCCTCCGAAGATAAATAATATTTTGTGACGTATGCTTTGCGCAAACGTTTTCTTAAACTGATTTCATTATACAACATAATGAATGCGTTTGCAAGGGTTTTTATAAAAAAATTTTAAAAAATTTTTAAGTTTAAAAAGTAGAGGAAGATTTTTACAATGTGTAAACAAAGTATAGGAAACTAAAAATTTATGAAAATTGCTGAATATTGGAATAATAACTGGAAAGCCTCTTGATTTGTTACCGTTTTCAGTATATAATGAGGAAGAAAACGTTTGCGTTATGTAAGCAGTTAGATAAGGAGAGCTTATGAAAACAAGACAAAGTGGTGTGCTCATGCACATCTCATCTCTACCAGGAAAATATGGAATTGGTTCCATGGGACAAGCGGCCTATGAGTTTGTTGATTTTCTGGTTCGGACGAAGCAACGCTACTGGCAGATTCTGCCACTGGGAACGACCAGTTATGGAGATTCTCCCTATCAATCCTTTTCAGCTTTTGCGGGGAATACTCATTTCATTGATTTTGATCTGTTGATTGACAAAGGCTGGCTAAAAGCGGAAGACTTGCAGGGGATCGATTTTGGTCAGAATCCATCTGAAGTAGATTATGCAGCAATTTTTCATGCTCGACGTCCTTTATTGGAGAAAGTTGTTGCAAATATGCAAGCTCAGGGTTTGCCAGAGGATTATTGGACATTTCTAGGGGAGAATGATTTTTGGATTCATACCTTTGCTGAGTACATGGCGATCAAGGAGCATTTTGATTTAAAACCTTGGACAGATTGGGAGGATCAAGGAGCTCGTTTGCGCTATCATGATACCTTAGAATACTATCGTCAGCTACTTGCAGACCAGATTGATTACCATCGCATCAGCCAGTATCTATTCTTTACCCAATGGCGTGCTTTAAAGGCTTATGCCAATGCCAAAGGGATTGAGCTTGTTGGCGATATGCCGATTTATATTGCGGCAGATTCTGCGGACATGTGGGCTAATCCTCATTTCTTCAAGACGGATGAAGAAGGCAAGCCCAGTGTGGTTGCAGGGTGTCCACCAGATGCTTTTTCAGAAATCGGTCAACTTTGGGGGAACCCTATTTATGACTGGGAGGCGATGAAAAATGATGGTTTTACATGGTGGGTAGCCCGTTTGCGTGAATCATTCAAGATTTATGATATGGTTCGCATCGATCACTTTATCGGCTTTGCTTCATTCTGGGAAATTCCAGCAGGTGAGGAAACAGCAGTCAATGGTCGTCGTGTGGAGGCACCTGGTTTTGAACTTTTTGATACTATTAAACGTGAATTGGGAGATTTGAATATTATTGCGGAAGATCTTGGTTCAGTGACTGATAAAGTGATTCAATTACGTGATACTACTGGATTTCCAGGGATGAAAGTTCTTCAATTCGCCTTTGATCCAAATGGTGATAGTATCGAAATGCCACATAACCATCCCAACAATGTTGTAGCCTATACAGGTACACATGATAATGACACCATTCTTGGATGGTATGAAAATGAAACAAGTGCTGGGTCGCGTGCATTCCTAGACAAGTACAGCAACCGTCGCGAAGAGGAAACAATTAACCATGCTCTTTTCCGTCTCCTCTTTGGCTCGCCAGCATTTATGGCAGTAGTCACTATGCAGGATCTATTGGGCTTAGATGGTTCGGCTCGAATGAACTTGCCAAATACGGTTGGCGGCAACTGGACATGGCGGATGACAGCAGATCAGCTAACACCAACCATTGAAGCAGAATTACGAGATCTGACGGAGACCTACCGCCGGGTCAATGTAAATAGCTAAGAATAAGGGAAGTTTCTTTAACAGCTAACCCAAAGGAGCTTGGGACAAAAAGATTTTCAATTTTGAAAATCTCAATTATCAAGTCCTTTAGATCTATAATTGAACAAAAAAAGCGAACAAACCAAGATTCTGATTGTCAGAAAACTGGTTTTGTTCGCTTTTTATATATGAAATTGGACTATTGTCCCAACCTCTTTTTGCGACACTTTATTGAGATAGCCAAGTCTGGATTCAAAGAGGAATACAAATTTGAACGGGCAGAAAACACTAGATTTTCAAAATTTATCAAACCACTCTCTGCCTGTATTTTACCTTTTCTGTTGACGGACATAGCTCCAATAACGAAACCAATAATAAAGAGTATAGCAAAGGCAAATCAGAATCGCCCAGATTAGAAAGATATTCAGTATCCTTGCAAGATTTGGGAAAAACCAGTTAACCAACAGAGTAGAAAGGAAAATAATTATCCCAATAGAAGTGGGAAGTTTCTTCATAATCAGCACCTCCTTTTCTTTTAGTATACCATATCTTTAGGAGAGTGCGTTGACAAAACTTGTAAGGAATCGTAGAATATACGCAAGGAGGTTGTTTATGAAAAAAACAGTACATTTATATATTTTTGTTATATTATCGTCCATTGCTAGCTTGTTGCGTATCTTTAATGTCTTCTTCTCCAAATATGATGAAACAGTTATGCGTCAATTATTCCAGAATTTAGAGGGAATTGATGAAGCCATGTTTACATTTATGAGAGAGTCTATCTCTTTCCAGACGAACCTTATCAATAAAGCTTTTGCAGTGGTTCTTTTATTGACTTTGGTTGCTGTAGTTGTTCTCCTTTTCCTTGGGAAGAATAAGCAGGCTTCCTGCACTTATCTGGGTTATCTCATTGGAACTCTCTTGTTGCATACCTACTCTTTCGTTGGCAGCAAAGGACTAACTCAGATTTATACAGATTTGACGACTCGCCAAATAGTAGAGATTCAAACTTTGGCTTTCTATGTAGTCAATATTGTTCTTTTTCTTATCTATTTTGGTGTGACAATCTTCTTCCACTTGCGTAAACCGAAGCAAGAGTTGAGCGAAACCAACCATTCAACAGATTTTTAGAAAAATGAAAGATGCATAATCGCCTGAGATTGTGCATCTTTTGCATAGTCAAGAAATAGCGATATAGCGACGGATACCAGAATAGCTAATATAACTAATCCATTGTCGGCCTTCGGCGGTAACGACTTTATCGTAGTAGACACTCGCACCGGTATCATAATGTGCAACCTCAGGACTGGATAGACTTGGATTGTTGCGGACACTAGAGTGTGTCTTTATGGTGTAGATACCTGATGGAGGGAGACTAGAATAGACTGTGGCTTGTTGAGTGAGAGTATTTGTTACTGTCTCAATGGCAATATAGCGTCGAGCACCAGAATAACTGATATAACTAATCCATTGTTGGCCCTCGGCTTCGATGACCTGATCATAACGGACAGTTTCTCCTGCAAAATAGTAATCAATAGTAGAACTAGCAGAACTAGCTTGGGATTTGATGGCTACTTGATCGGTAAAGGTATAGGTACCACTGGATGCCAATGTTGTCGCTGTAGGAAGTGTGGAGATAGTACTGGAGTTTGCGCTCTCTAGATCTTTGAAATGAATATAGCCACTGGCACTGTGTTTTGGGATTGTTCGTCGCCCGTAGGTATAGCGTGCACCATAGTTGTATTCTTCAATCTCTACAGAATCACCATTTACAGCAGAAACCCAGGCTACATGCATAGGTATCTCAAACCAAGCAATGGAGCCCACTGCTGGATTCATATCTACGGTATATCCTTCTTGTCTGGCACGATGGCCCCATGTATCAGCATTTCCGTAAGCTGGTGGCAGGGTAAAATTGTTGACGGCGCTCAGCCTGAATGCTGCAAAAGAAGTGCATTGTCGTGTGTACAATCTCCAAGGATCTACTGCATCAATAGCAGTATAGGGATAGTCGTCTCCTCTGGCATTGGCAAAAACCTGCTGCGGAGCTTGAAAGCTAAGGCTTGTGATAAAGGCGGTTGTCATGAGACAATAAGTCATTCTTTTCGTTTTTGAACTTGTGAATAATCTACTATTCATAGTTTCTCCTTTGAAAAAGTGTAGAGGGAATACAATTCCTCTTACATACTTATTCGTAATAGGAGTTCATTTTTTAGAATATTCTGTTCACCAGTTTCCTATCAATTAGGTTCTTTCTTGCTTTATACAGCTGTTTCCTTACAAGGACTAAAGGTACAGGCTTCTTTGTTTGGGCCTATTTCCATTGTGTTTTGCTTCGGTTATTACTGCTTTTGCTCTTGTTATTGGCGAGTAGACTGATGGTTTTTATCTTGCTACTTTCGATAGATATGTTTTGAACACCAGAAAAAACCTCTGTATACATTCTAGTGGGGTAGAACTATACGGAGGTTTCTCTTGTGTCTCACTTACTGGAGGTGGTTACATTTTTTCTGGAGCTTTAACACCGAGAAGGCGGAGAGCTTCTTTGAGGACTACACCTGTAGCGTAAGCAAGAGCCAATCGACTGTCACGTTCGGGGCTTTCGTCTAAAATGCGAGTGTGGGCGTAGTATTTGTTGAAGGCCTGAGCTAGATTGATAGTATATTTAGCTATCAGTGATGGGTCAAATTTGTCACCGGCACGTTCTACAACATTTGAGAAGTTTTGGATATGTTTGATGATTTCCCAGCTTTCTGTATCAGCTAATTTGTAGTTGTTGTCTGCTTCAGGTGCAAAGTTTGCTTTGCGCAAGATAGACTGAATGCGGGCATAGGCATACTGCACATAAGGACCTGTTTCTCCTTCAAAAGAAACCATTGCTTCCAAATCAAAGTCGTAGCCGTTGTCGCGGTCTGTTTTCAGATCGTAGAATTTGACAGCACCAACACCGACTGCATGGGCCACTTTTTCCTTATTTTCGAGATCAGGATTCTTAGACTCGATCTGTGCGAGAGCGCGTGAAATTGCTTCATCAAGAGTTGGTTCAAGAAGGATGATATTTCCTTTACGAGTTGATAATTTCTTCTTATCCTTGGTGACAAGTCCGAAGGTGATATGGGTCATATCGTCACTCCAGTCAAAGCCCATTTCTTTCAGTACGGCTTTGAGTTGCTTGAAGTGGTTGATTTGTTCTTGACCAACGACATAGATACTTTTTACAAAGTCGTAGGTGCGCTTACGGTACATAGCTGTTGCAATGTCGCGCGTGATGTAGAGGGTTGCACCATCTGTTTTCATGATGAGGGCTGGTGGAAGATTGTAGCTTTCAAGATCTACAATTTTTGCACCTTTTGATTCTTGCAAGAGCGCCTTGTCTTCGAGGATTTGAATCCCCTCATCCATCTTGTCGTTGTAGAAGGCTTCACCATTAAAACTGTCGAATGTTACACCGAGCTTGTCGTAAATACGGTTAAATTCGACCAAACTTTCGTCACGGAACCATTGCCATAGTTCTTGTGCTTCTGGATCTCCGTCTTCCAATTTCTTGAACCATTGGCGAGCCTCATCATCAAGTTCAGGTTTTTCTTCTGCTTCGGCATTGATACGGACGTAGAGTTTGAGAAGTTCAGAGATTGGGTCTGCTTCAACAGCCGCTTTATCCCCCCATAGTTTATAGGCTACGATTAGCATACCAAATTGTTTGCCCCAGTCACCCAAGTGGTTGATACGGATTGGCTTATAGCCGAGTTTTTCATGGATATTAGCGAGAGCATCACCGATAACTGTCGAACGCAAATGTCCTACTGAAAATGGCTTAGCAATGTTTGGACTAGACATATCAACCGTCACATTTTTTCCTTGACCGATATTTAGTTGACCGTAGTGCTCTTTTTCGGAGATGACATCAGTCAGCACTTTATGTGAGACACCTGCCTTGTCCAAGAAGAAATTTACGTAAGGTCCAGTTGCTACGACATTTTCAAAGCCGGTAGTATCGAGTGTTTCTACGATACTGGCTGCAATGGCTTGTGGGGACTTGCGTTCTACCTTAGCGAGTGAGAAAGCGGGGAATGCGATGTCACCCATTTCGGACGATTTTGGTTTTTCTAGCAAGGCATAGACAGCCTCAACTTCCAAACTTGGAAGCACAGCTGCCAGTCTTTCGGCGATTATCTGTTTTTGGTTCATATAGGATTTCCTCCAAAGGTATTGAAACTATAGTCTTTTGAAATTACTTTAGCACCTCGTCACCCCTGACTTGGATGCCATGCTCGGTTTCGTGTCTGAAAGTAATTGCACTTGACTATATTTTATCATATTTCTAGGCTAATAGCAGTGAAAAATGTTATAATATCTCTATAAATATACATTCTGAGGTACAATGATGAATAAAGCAGAGCGACATGAACTAATCAAGTCGATGATTCGTCAAGAAAAGATAGGACGTCAAATGGACATTCAACAGATTCTAGAAGCTCAAGGTGTAGTGGTAACTCAAACAACTTTGTCGCGTGATTTACGTGAGTTGGGAGTGATAAAAATTCATGAGAATGGGCGTTCATTTTATTCTTTGGCAGCTGAGGAAGAGCGAGTAAATTTTATCCAATTATTGGCACAGTACGCATACAAGGTGAACAGGGCTAGTTTTATTCTTGTCCTACATTCTGAGCTGGGGGAAGCGGCTTTAATGGCCAATATTATTGATGCAGAAAAGCCAGAAACCATTCTGGGGACATTGGCAGGAGCTAACACACTCTTGGTGATTTGTCGTGATGAGTTAGCAGCCCAGCAGGTTGAGGCAGAGATAAATTACTATTTGGAATAGAGAGGAGAAACAATGGCAGTGGAAAAAATTTCTCCAGGAATGCAACAGTATTTGGATATTAAGTCTCAATATCCAGATGCTTTTTTGCTTTTCCGTATGGGAGATTTTTACGAGTTATTTTATGAAGATGCGGTGGAGGCCGCCCAGATTTTAGAACTATCTTTGACCAGTCGGAATAAGAACGCAGAAAACCCCATCCCTATGGCTGGGGTTCCCTACCATGCAGCCCAGCAGTACATTGATACTTTGGTCGAATTGGGGCATAAGGTTGCTATTGCGGAGCAGATGGAAGATCCCAAGCAGGCAGTCGGTGTGGTAAAACGCGAAGTGGTTCAGGTTATTACTCCAGGTACGGTGACAGACTCTTCCAAGATGGGTGCCGATAGTAACTTTTTGGTGGCGATTGATCGGGAAGGGATTCACTTTGCACTTTCTTACATGGATGTAGCGACAGGACAATTTTTTGTGACGAGTTTGGAGGATTTTTCCAGCCTTTGTGGGGAAATCCGTAACCTACGGGCGCGTGAACTAGTGATTGGCTATGCTCTTTCGGAAGAAGAGGAGCAAGTTCTTGCCAATCAGATGAATCTGCTCTTGTCTTTTGAAAATGAGTTGTCTGACGATATTCATTTGATTGATTCGTCATTGACAGACTTGGAGCAGGCAGCAGCTAGAAAATTGCTCAGCTATATCCATCAGACTCAAAAGCGTGACTTGGTTCACCTGCAAAAGGTAGTTCATTATGAAATCAAAGACTATTTGCAGATGGATTATGCAACAAAATCCAGTCTTGATTTGCTGGAAAATAGTCGGACAGGAAAGAAACATGGTAGTTTGTACTGGTTGATGGATGAGACGAAGACGGCTATGGGGATGCGGTTGTTGCGGACATGGATCAATCGTCCTTTGATAGATCAAAAAAGGATTGAAAATCGTCAGGCTGTTGTGCAGGTTTTTCTGGATTATTTCTTTGAGCGTAGTGATTTGATTGAGGCCTTGAAGGGGGTCTATGATATTGAACGTCTGGCCAGTCGGGTGTCGTTTGGTAAGACCTTGCCCAAGGATTTGTTACAACTTGCTCAGACCCTGGGAAAGGTGCCAGCTATCAAAAATATTTTACAACAGATGGCCGAGCCTACCTTAGCCAGTTTGGTGGCTGGGCTAGACCCGATCCCAGAACTCCACGCTCTCATTAGCTCTGCTATTGACCCAGAAGCTCAGGGGGCTATTACGGATGGAAATATTATCAAGACAGGCTTTGATGAGACTTTGGATCAGTATCGCTTGGTGATGCGTGAGGGGGCAGGCTGGATTGCAGAGATTGAGGCCAAGGAGCGGCAAGCATCAGGAATCAATAATCTCAAGATTGATTACAATAAAAAAGATGGTTACTATTTTCATGTGACTAATTCTAACTTGGGCAATGTGCCTGCTCATTTCTTTCGTAAGGCGACCTTGAAAAATTCCGAACGGTATGGAACGGAGGAGTTGGCTAAAATTGAAGGTCAGATGCTGGAAGCGCGTGATAGGTCTGCCAATTTGGAATATGAGATTTTCACGCGCATCCGCCAAGAGGTGGAAAAGTACATCGGTCGCTTGCAAAAATTGGCTCGAACCATCGCAACCATTGATGTTCTTCAAGCGTTTGCGGTTCTTGCTGAGCAACAATATTTGGTCTGTCCACAGTTTACGCAGAAGCGAGAATTGATGATTGATCGTGGTCGTCATGCGGTTGTTGAGAAGGTGATGGGTAAGCAGACCTATATTCCAAATTCTATTCACTTGGATACAACAACACACATGCAGTTGATTACAGGTCCAAACATGAGTGGAAAGTCAACCTACATGCGGCAGTTGGCAATGATTGTCATCATGGCTCAGATGGGGGCGTACGTGCCTGCGGATCAAGCAGAACTACCAATTTTTGATGCGATTTTCACTCGGATTGGGGCAGCGGATGATTTGGTTAGTGGTCAATCAACTTTTATGGTGGAAATGATGGAGGCCAACAAGGCTGTTCGTTTGGCCACGGAGCGCTCCCTTATTCTTTTTGATGAATTGGGACGGGGAACGGCTACTTATGATGGTATGGCCTTGGCTCAGTCAATTATTGAGTTCATTCACGATAAGATAGGCGCTAAAACCCTTTTTGCTACTCACTACCACGAGTTGACCGAGCTCAATCAGACGCTTTCTCACCTAGAAAATGTCCATGTTTCAACCTTGGAAAAAGATGGGCAAGTGACCTTCCTCCACAAGATTGCTGCTGGTCCAGCTGATAAGTCCTATGGGATTCATGTAGCTAGGATTGCGGGCATGCCAGAGGAGCTTTTGCAGCGAGCAGATAGCATTTTGAAAGAATTGGAAAGCCATGCACCGTCTGCCCAATCTAGTCAGGTCAGTCTGGTGAGCGAGCCGGAGCATGAACAGCCTGCTGTATTCGCAGAAACTCTCCCACATCCAGTCCTAGATGAACTGGCAAACTTAGACATCTACAATATGACACCGATGGAAGTCATGATGGCAGTGGCAGAGTTGAAGAAACAGTTGTAGTACCTATCAAGAGGTTGGGACAATAGTCCAATTTCATATATAAAAAGCGAACAAACCAAGATTCTGATTGTCAGAAAACTAGTTTTGTTTGCTTTTTTTGTTCAATTATAAATCTAAAGGACTTGATAATTGAGATTTTCAAAATTGAAAATCTTTTTGTCCCAAGCTCTTTTTAGGAAGGGAGGTGTACTATGCATGGAATATGAATTTTTGGTTACTTTTTTGAACTATTGTTTGACACCGTTTTCTAAAAATGATATTGTTTAGATAATTGAATGATTGCTTCGTATGATTTTGTATGAAAAGGGTAATCGGGAAGTTGTCTAGCTTTGTTAGTGGTTATGGGTATTGTCTTGATGATTAGTCATGTCTCAGGGCGGGACATAGCAGACTATGATGTCACGATTCCTAGATTTGGAGCAATCACAACAGGTAGAGTCTACAAAGAGAACTCTTCAAATGGTGTCAACCGAAACTATGCGATAGGTGGAAATAAACGAATGACGACCTCTATCCGATTGACTAGAACTGGTGGAGATATTACTCCTAGTCTACAGATGTCCTCGGGCAGTCGCATCATACTACGGTACAATGGTGGTGGAGATGCCTATGCGGGTAGTACGACTACTCTAGCTTTGGCTACTCCTCTTACCACAGTAGTGAGAGTTCAGGCTCAGGGATCTTGGAGTCCAGATGAGTGGTAAAATAGCGTGATATGGTAACTTTTTAAGTGCGATGGCAATTGTATTAGGGGGATGAGGAGACTCTTCCCCTATTCGTTAACACCTGATGAAAATCAAAATAAATGAGAAAATAAGATAATGATAGAAGGAGTACCCTCATGTCCTATTTTTTAGCAGAGCTACAAAGAGGGCTGAAGTCAAAGATGTTTTTGATTAGTTGTTCTTTGACCTTTATAGCCTTGATGGTTGGAGTGGTGAATGGCTGGTCGTCTATTCAAGGTATTGGAGGGCTATCCTTTTTTCTGTATGCTTTTTCTCTAGGAGGAGGAGCGATTTTACCAATCCTTATACCGATTTTGGTGTCTTTTCCTTTTTCACATTCCTACATAGAGGATACCGAACACAATATGATTTACGCAGTGCTATCGCGAACGACTGTAAGGAACTATTTTTTTACAAAGTTCTTTGCGATCGGTTGCGTAGCGTCTCTATCTTTATTTCTTCCCTTGTTGCTCCTGTTGGTTATAAACCAGCTTCTCTTTCCGATAGGAGCTCCTATATATCTAGGAGATATTAAGGGAGCTTGGTCGTTTATCTTTCAGGAAAACCAATTATGGTATGTGATGATAACCATTATTCATAGCACCTTTTTTGCCTTCATCTACGCAAATCTTAGCTTTGTATCGACCATTTACTTGCCTAATAAGGTGACAGCCTTAGTTGCCCCATTCTTGGTTTACTACCTTCCATCATTTGTTTTTCCATTTGTAGGATTAGATGTTTTGGAGCCAGTCAATACTTTTGACTTGACAGCCAATTCAGCATCAAATGAGCTATTTGTATATGGCCAATTAGGCTGTATTCTATTTTTGACGGTAGTGTTAGGAATTTATAAAATACAAAAGGAGCTGATACTTGATGGATATGGAGATGCTTGATTGTTTTGTAAAGTTGCATAGGAAGAAATACTTGTTTTATATCTTTCTTTTTGTATTACTGACTACCCTTTCCTTTTTGCAGTATAGTAGCTTGAGCAAGGGGAGTGGTAATTTTTGGCTGTGGCAACTCTATTTGAAAAGTGATTTGTATTCGTCCGTTGTTGGACTTCCCTTGCTATATCTATCGGGAATTTATTTCATTTCAGCTACGTTTTTTTCAAATAGTCTGGTCATCATTCGCTTGGACAGCCGCAAGCAGCTTATGGCGATAGAGTGGCAGGTTCAGCTTGCATTCTTAGGTAGCTTTCTATTGTTGCTGGTAGCTATCGCCGCCGCAATCAGTGTATCAAGTTCTACCTTTTCGCTATCATGGACTCCGGAGAATGTCTCTATCTATCGTGCTATTTTCGACAGTTCGCCATCTATGGATATAGAGCTATTGCATCAGGTCTTTTTTACAACTATCTATTTTGCTTTCTATCTTTTATTTCTGACAAATAGCTATACATTTTTCCGGCTTATTTTTTCAGAAAAACTATCTTTTTTACTGCTCCTTGCCTTTATTTTTTTCCAGTCATTTGTTTACAAGATGAGTTATGTTGTACCTTTGTTGCCGATTCAGCACTATCGAGTGGCAAACATAGCTGATACTGTCTCTCATATATGCTACTGGCTTTTGGTAAACGGACTACTTTTCTTTATAAATAGCAAGATGTACCTGAGAAAACAATTCTATTAAGGAGAAATAATGTCGTCTATTTTAGTAAAAAAATATGTCAATTATCGCCGTCTTCTTTTGACGCTTTTCCTGTTTGTTTTGGTACATGTTTCTGGTAAATATCTACTGGACACTGACTTTGAAATCAGTGTACTGAATTACCATCTTATGGGGTACCGTACTTTTTATACTATCGGCAAATATCTATTTCCGTATGTCTATTTTTTGTGTGCCTTTGTTTACTGTATTGATATGACGGATCAATATTTTTCACTAGTTTTCATTAGAAGTAAGAACAAGTACCGTCATATTATTTCTATTTCTGGTTTTATTTTCTTAGCCAGCCTTATTTATTGGGGAGCTTACTTAGGGATTTTTTATTTCATTTCGGGAAGGTCATCATTTGCTGAAGTGTTTGTTGAGTATCTGACCGTTGAATGCTTAACCTTACAATTAAGTGGCTTGTATTTTTTCCTTGATAGATGGATCGGTCATACACATACCGCAGCAGTTTTGACGATTTGCTATATGGGCATTATCAGTTTTCAATCAAGCATAGCAGATACGGTGACTAGTCTAGGATTTAGCTTTGTTTCGGTAAGCATCTATCTTGTGCTCATTTTTTTACATATACAGAGAAAGGGAGTCGTCAGAATATGAATCCAATAGAAATAAAAGATGTTTCTTTTAGTTTTGGCCATCAACAGATATTTGATGCCATTACGGTTTCTTTTAAAGCAGGAGAAATCATTGGTATTGTCGGAAAGAATGGTTCAGGAAAGTCAGTGTTCTTTAAGTTGCTAGCAGGTCTTATAAAGCCTAAGCGAGGTGAAATCTGGATAGATGGTAAAGAAATAGCCAATTCCAGCAGTTTTGCCTCAGATATGGGTGTCCTGATTGAAGAACCTTCTTTTTTAGCTAACCTGACTGCATATGATAACTTGCGGTTGTTATTAAGTATTAACAAAAAATGTTCTAATGAGGTCATTGAGCAAACTCTCGAAACGGTTGGTCTTTCTGAACATCGGGATAAGAAGGTCAAACACTTCTCGCTAGGGATGAAGAAAAAGATGGGGATTGCACAGGCTATCATGGAAAAACCAAAAATTTTATTGTTGGATGAGCCTATGAATGCACTAGACGAAGAATCCATACTAAATATGAGAAATTTGTTCTTTGAATTGGCTAAGCAGGGAACCACGATTATCATTGCAAGTCATAATCGAGAAGATATTGATACAATGTGTGATAAAGTTTATAAAATCCATGCCTGCGGTTTGCAGTTAGAAACCTCTAATTCGTAAGTCTGACCGCCCCTATCATATCCGTCTCCCGTTATCAATCTATATACTCATAGGAGAATAAACAAGAGTCTAGACAGGCTCTTGTTTTCAGTTACTTTCAGGAAAATAAACTATATCTTGTGTTTTTGAAAGAATTTTAAGTTTTTTGACACAAGATATTGATTTTTGTTTTGTGAAGTGCTAGACTATAAGAAGTAAAACTTTTGGAGGTAGTCAAATGAACGTGCGAGAAAATGTCTTACAAAGTGTAGAATTAGCAGTGTTGAAGCGTGATGGTCGGATGGTATCCTTTGATCAGAATAAGATTTTTTCTGCTCTTCAGCGGGCCAATCAAGAATTGGAACATCCGGTTTCAGAAGCCGGTTTGAAGGTTGTGTTGGAGGCGTCTTTGGCAGAGATTGTCCGTCGTTTTGAAAAGGATGTTCAGATTTACGAAATTCAGACAGTCGTGGAGCAGGAATTACTCAAGGCTCATCTGTATGAACTGGCAGAACGCTATATCCAGTACAGAACCCAGCGCGATTTTCGCCGTCACCAAGCGACGGACATTAACTTTGAGATTCACAAATTGTTGAGTAAGGATCAGTCGGTTGTCAATGAAAATGCCAATAAAGATGCTAACGTTTTTAACACTCAACGTGACCTGACAGCCGGGATTGTTGGCAAATCGATTGGGTTAAAACTTTTACCAGCCCATGTAGCCAATGCTCATCAAAAAGGAGATATCCATTATCACGATTTAGATTATAGCCCTTACACACCTATGACAAACTGTTGCTTGATTGATTTTAAGGGCATGTTAGCTCAAGGTTTTAAGATAGGGAATGCAGATGTAGAAAGTCCCAAGTCCATTCAGACAGCAACAGCTCAGATTTCGCAAATCATTGCCAATGTTGCTTCCAGTCAGTATGGAGGATGTTCGGCAGACCGCATAGACGAAGTTCTAGCCCCCTATGCCGAACTCAATTACCAGAAGCATTTAAAGGATGCCAAGGATTGGGTTCTACCTGAGAAGCAGGAAGAGTATGCTTGTGCCAAAACTCAAAAGGATATTTATGATGCCATGCAATCCTTGGAATATGAAATCAATACTCTTTTCACTTCCAATGGACAAACTCCATTTACCTCGCTTGGTTTTGGTCTGGGGACATCTTGGTTTGAGCGAGAGATTCAAAAAGCTATTCTCAATATCCGTATCAAGGGACTGGGGCGTGAAGGACGGACAGCTATTTTCCCAAAATTGATCTTTACGGTTAAGCGAGGACTCAATCTGGAGCCGGATTCGCCAAACTATGACATCAAGCAATTGGCTATTGAGTGTGCGACCAAGCGGATGTATCCTGATATGCTATCCTACGACAAGATTGTCGAGTTGACAGGCTCTTTCAAAGTACCTATGGGCTGTCGCTCTTTCCTACAGGGATGGAAGGATGAACATGGTCAGGATGTGACTTCTGGTCGGATGAATCTGGGTGTTGTAACCGTCAACCTGCCACGGATTGCCATGGAATCAGCAGGAGATATGGACAAGTTCTGGGAAATCTTTGCGGAGCGGATGACAATTGCCAAAGATGCTCTGGTCTATCGGGTCGAACGAGTCAAGGAAGCGATTCCCGCCAATGCTCCTATTCTCTACCAGTACGGCGCATTTGGAAAACGCTTGGCAAAGACGGATGCAGTTGATGCAGTCTTTAAAAATCGCCGGGCAACAGTTTCCTTGGGGTATATCGGCCTTTATGAAGTCGCAACGGTTTTCTACGGTGGTGAATGGGAGAACAATTCAGAAGCTAAAGAATTCACCGTTCGTATCATTAAAAAAATGAAAGAATTGACAGGTGCCTGGTCTGATGAATATGGCTATCACTTCTCTGTTTATTCGACACCGTCTGAAAGCCTGACAGACCGCTTCTGCCGCATGGACACAGAAAAATTCGGTCTTGTCAAGGATATTACTGATAAAGAATACTATACTAACAGTTTCCACTATGATGTACGGAAAAATCCAACACCTTTTGAAAAACTAGACTTTGAAAAAATTTACCCAGAAGCAGGAGCCAGTGGTGGCTTTATCCATTACTGCGAATACCCTGTTCTCCAGCAAAATCCCAAGGCCTTGGAGGCAGTTTGGGATTATGCCTATGACCGTGTCGGTTATTTGGGAACCAATACTCCGATTGATCACTGCTATGCCTGTGATTTTGAGGGAGACTTTGAGCCGACAGAGCGTGGTTTTAAGTGCCCAAATTGCAGCAATAGCGATCCCAAGCTAGTAGACGTTGTCAAACGTACCTGTGGTTACTTGGGTAATCCACAAGCTAGACCCATGGTGAAAGGCCGTCACAAAGAGATTTCGGCACGCGTTAAGCACATGAACGGATCTAGCTTATAATCAACAATCAAATCGACAAGTGCTTCCACAGTGTTGAGCAACTGTGGAAGTTTGTTATCGTTACAGTTTATCTTTTACCATTCGGGTGAATGAGGGAACCTTCAAAGTAATCAAGAGTTTGGAAGAGCCTTGTCTGCTTACAACGGTTTTGAGTCAATGCTCAAAAGTAAAAGGACATTGGTATGTGCCTACAATTTTTTAACCTGACTCTTATATGCTTTCTCGCCAGTCTTTCCGACTTTTTGAGTAAAAAGAAAACTGACTAACAAATAGAAATGAATAGAAAAAAAAGGAGAATATAATGGGAAAATATCAATTGGATGATAAAGGGAAGGCCTTGGTAGAACGCTACCATGAGAAGCATTCCACTGTAAAGAATGATAAAAAAGCCCGTGTGCAGGCCCTGCTGAAGCAAGCGCAGAAAAAAACGGAGAATGGCTTGACGAGGAGATAAACATGTTAAAGATTGGCTTGGTCGGTTTGGGAAGCATTTTCCAAAAAGCTTATTTGCCCTGTTTAAAACAATTTTCAACGATTGAATGGCACCTTTTTACTAGAAATAAGGAGACCTTGAGCCAGATTGCGGATGGTATGGTGAATAGCCACATTTATGATTCTGTGCAGGAATTGGCGAAAGTTCCACTGGATGGGGTCATGATTCATGTTGCAACACAAGCTCATGTGGAATTGGCAAAACTATTTTTAGAACAAGGAATTCCAGTCTACATGGATAAACCCCTGTCCGAAGACTACGAGCAAACTCTAGCCCTATATCAGTTAGCGCAGGCCAGAGGAGTCTTTCTTATGGCAGGATTCAATCGTCGCTTTGCTCCAAAAGTTCAACAACTAAAGGAGCAGTCGGATAAGCGCAGGATTCTTGTCGAGAAAAATGACGTGAATAGTCCGGGAGAATTGCAATTCAAGCTATTTGATCTCTTTCTTCATCCCTTGGATACAGCTCTCTATCTGTTAGATAGTCAGTTAGAGGCTGCGACCTTCTCCTATCATCTCGAAGAGGGACTCTTGAGTCAGGTCAGTGTCACTTTGCGAGCAGGAAATACTTCTGCGGTGGCTGCCATGAACTTGCAATCAGGCAGCAGGCGTGAAATAATGGAAGTCCAGACCCCGCAGGCTACCTATCAGTTGAAAAATCTGGAAGATATGCGGATATTCACCGCAGATAAAGAAGTGCAAGATGGTTTCGGAGCTTGGGAAAATACGCTGTATAAAAGGGGCTTTGAAACCATCATCCATCAGTTTTTGGAGTCTCTAGAGACTAAGGTAAATCCCGTTGATCCGAAGTCGAGTTTGCTCAGTCACTGGCTGTGCCATCAGATACTCCATTCAAGGAGTCCAAGAGGAGAATTAGATGTCTACTTACCAGAAAAAGTTACAACTCAGACGACCGAATCAACAGGATAAGGATACCATTCTGGACATGCTTGCGGAGTTTGAGCGTGAAGGAAGTGCCATGGATGGGGGATTTTACTCTAAAGATTTGGATTTTTTAGACTGGTTGGAGAGAAATCAGGATTATGAACTAGGCTTGAATCTACCAGATGGTTTTGTCCCCTGTATTCAATACGTTTCCTTTGATGCGACTGGTCGGGCTATTGGCTTTCTTCACCTTCGACTAAGGCTCAATGACTTTTTGCTCAACAAAGGAGGACATATCGGTTACTCTATCCGTCCTAGTCAGCGCCAAAAAGGCTATGCCAAAGAACAGTTGCGACTCGGCTTGCAGGAAGCAGCTTCCAAACATATTTCTAAGGTCTTGGTGACCTGTTCGGAAAAAAACGAAGCCAGCCAGCGGACGATATTGGCCTGTGGAGGTGTTTTGGACGATTGCCGCGAAGGGATCGAGCGCTATTGGGTTGAGCTCTAGACGGACTTGATGTATCGTAGAAGATTTAGCAGTTGGCGGGCTCAAGATAGAAGAAGGCTGACCGAAGTTGTTGAAGAAAATGCGGCTTAGAAAAAAGTCTTTTCCTGTCCGTTACATCATCAAGCAGTTTTCCCGTAAACCAGAAGTAGAAAGGAATGGAGTGACTAAGTTTAATTGAACTTGAGAAGGAAGCTCAGAATGTAGAAAAAGATAAAATCTACAGTGCTGTGCCACTTTCTAGTCGCTCTTAGTAGCAAAACATGAACAATCCCAAACCACAGGAGTGGAAGAGTGAGGAGCTTAGTCAAGGGCGGATTATTGACTACAAAGCATTTAACTTTGTGGACGGTGAAGGTGTGCGTTGCTCCCTCTATGTGAGTGGCTGTCTCTTCCATTGTGAAGGCTGCTATAATGTAGCAACCTGGTCCTTTAAAGCAGGTATTCCTTACACCAAGGAGCTAGAAGACCGTATCCTAGATGATTTATCTCAACCCTATGTGCAGGGCTTGACTCTTCTAGGGGGTGAGCCTTTTCTCAATACAGGCACCGTCTTGCCCTTGGTGAAACGGATTCGGCAAGAACTACCTACCAAGGATATCTGGTCCTGGACAGGCTACACATGGGAAGAATTGATGCTAGAAACTCCAGATAAGTTGGAATTGCTATCTTATTTGGATATTTTAGTGGATGGGCGCTACGACCGCACCAAGCGCAATCTTATGCTGCAATTTCGCGGCTCCTCCAACCAGCGCATTATTGATGTCCAAACATCCCTAAAGGACAATAGGGTCATCCTCTGGGATAAACTAAAAAAGTAGGATTCTCATTAGCAGTTAGATGAAAAAAACAGCCCAGTGGGCTGTCTCAAAATACGAAGGGCGTTAGAACATGGTTCTAGCGGCTTTTTTTGTAGTAAAAACTGTGAAAATATAGGAAAAATCAAGCAGATCTTGCCTGCTGGACAAAGGAAAAACCTCCGTCCATAAACAAGAGGGAAATAATCACTGAAGAATGTTTCTAATAAACTGTAGCGTTTCCTTTTTCTGTTCATCACTGAGCTGTTCAATCAATAATTCAATTTCGGATTTTTCGGTTGGCTTTTTAATATCAGAATTACCTAGTAGATAGTCTGTGGAGACCTTAAAAAAATCAGCAAGCTTCTCAATGCTCTCCTTAGAAGGACTTCTTAACCCTTTCTCCCATTGAGCATAGCTTTGAGGACTCGTGTGGAAAACATCAGCTATGTTTCTTTGAGTTAAGCCCGCTTCTTTTCGTAATTGTTTTAGGCGACTTGTAAACATAATAAGCCTTTCCGAATGATTTATTATTTTTTTGAAAAAATGGTTGACAACGTAATCAATTGATTATATAATCTGATTTATCAAGAATCAATCTGGGTAGTATGTAAGACAATCGGTAGTAAAAATATACGGTCAGGATTACTGTAAGGAACGCTGTCTTTATGTTTCTCGTAGTCCTCGGCTGAGTATCCAACATCAGTTCGTAGCAAGGAGTCTCTAACTTTGTGTAAGTCTACCATGGGAACATTTTTCATAAAGGATAGGATACTGTTGAAGACACTACCAACTTTACCACAGATAGAAAACTTTTTAATGGCTACAACCATGCAATCAAAGGCAATCTCTTGCTTGCATGATTCTAGCTATTAAAGCTAGACCGCAGATTATTAAATAGCTTCTATACATTAAAAAAGGTGAAAAGGGAGAGAGAACTCTCCAACAATCCACATAAACAACCAATACCATTATATAGGATTGTCGGATAAAAAACAAGTCTTTTCCATTTCAAGGTGCGAACCCCACCAAACGTCCCTTGTTGGTAGTGTATGCTTGGGTTAGTTAGTAAACGAGGTGTGAGAGCTGAGTGAAAACTAAGCTAGTAAGTCATACGAGCTTCCGAGTAGATCCGAAAGTATCTGGATTTACAGAGAGTCAAGTAGAGAGCGAGGGTGACGTGTATATCCATCTGTCTAGTGGTGCGACGACATGAGCATGAGTAACAGACGAGTGGATGAAGTAAGTTTTTTCGTTATGCAAAAAATGGGAAGTTTCCAACTGATGACGAATAGTGTATAGGAGTGTATTTTAGAATAATTTGCTGCGTGAGACGATTTGTGAGTTCAAGTCGTCTTTTTTGACAACAGGAATGCCATTATCTGTCTCGTCCGAGCAGATGGTGGCTTTTATTTTGGTTTTATAAGCAAATACTTCTTTGCTACTTCTTCGTTTTTGCAGCATGAGGAAAAGAATGCGAGGACGAAGGAAGTAGCTTATCTGTTTTTATTGAGAATATTTAGTGAAAGGACACAGTATGAAAAAATTTAAATGTAATTACCGTAAAGTGGGGAAGATTTGCCTTGCTTGTGTCATTGCTTGTACAGTCCTAACAGGATGTAATGATCCAAGTGGCAGTGAATCAGGAAATCTGCTTGCTGATAAGATTGATTCCATCACTTCTAAAATTGACAAGCCTGATTCTGCTGTAAAAAACACGAAAATCTTTCTTACATCAAAATGTATATCCATGCTCGCCATTCCTTCCTCGCTAGTTGCCGCAGACAGTAGAAAAGCAAGAACTGTAAACCCTGTTATGATCAATGGCAAGGTTCTAAATGGTCGTACGGTATCTAGCGGTCAACAAGTGGTGTTGAATCAAGTGGTAGATTTTGGGAATACAAAATTCCAGTCATTTTTTTACGAAGATGGAAAATTTTATTCATTGCAAGATAATGCAGCTTCTCCTGTTACTGTATTTGATACGAAAGGAAAAATAATAGATAGAATCTACAAGCAAGCAACTGGTCATAACAATGACATCCTTGCTCTAGGCAATCTCAAATATATCACATCAGGTGGCACCAAACTGTATGTTTGGAATACGGATACAAATGCGGTATCCACTGTTCAGCTTGATATGGTTGCACAGTATGCGAGGGATAATAATACTCGGATTGATATTGGTGGGATAGCTCGGTCAACAACAAATGGCAATATCCTGTATCTGGTCGGTCTTGATAAGCATGCTACAGCAGCCATTGAGCGTGAAAAGGGGGCGAATATCATCGTATTTAAACATGACTTGACTACTGGTAGACAGGAATTTCTGCTGCGGGATGAGCTAAATTATATCGGCCTGCTACAGGGAGCAGTAGAACATAATGGTATCTTGTATGTTGCTCAGAATAGTAAGACAGACAATTCCAATTTATCAAATTATACAGGAATCACAGTTAAGGCGTATGATGCTGAGACGACTGCCCATCTTGATGATATTCAGATTGATGGAAGGTTTGAAGCCGAAGGCATGCAGGTGATAGAACGAGAGGATGGTTCTAAGGAAGTCGGTCTTGGACTACATGGTAGTGGTGCAGAGAAAGTCATCTCTTTTGTACCGCTTGAAAAGCCAAAGCAGAAGCAGACTAGCATTTCTGAAGCGCCCAGTAGTGTTATGGTAGCTGATACAGAAAAAACATCCTCGAATCCTACGGCGATTTCTGAAACAGCAACGGGAGAGGTTGTTTAAAATCCTGAAGCGGTGAGTGAGAAAGTACTGACTCTACTATCGTGAGGTATGGACTGTAGCAATAGACCAAGTTGGAACAATGAAAGGGACTGACTTTCTCCTTGTACTGCCCCCAAGCGTTAGATGTATTCTCTAACTTTTGGGGTGCAGTTCAGCTCAAGGTTGGTCTTTTTCTTTTAGTATGATGGTTCCTCAAACTACTCTGGAGGTGGGAGCTGGGCGGCCTACTATTCTCTCAAGTTTTATACCACGGTTGCTTGACTACTTTTCCTCTCTTTAAGGTCATAAAAAAGAGCGTCCCGTTTTGGGAACGCACTTTTGTTAAGAATGTTTTGTTTTTGAATGTTTTGTATAATAAGGTTGAGATACTCTTATTTTGTTATCTCTGCTGAATGTACTATTTTAGACATAGTCTTTTGTAGCATCTGATTCTGGTGGTACTGGTGGTTCTGGAGTTGCCAGACCGCCAGACGTAGTAATCACATCTTCTGACATGAAGGCAACTGTCTTAAACTCAGGTTTTTTGTATTCCTTTACCATGGTGGGTCTCCTTTCCTTAATGTCTTACAGCATTATATCATAATACTCTAGCGATGTAAACTACTATGTTTATCAAACTAATAGTACCCACCAACTGTGTCACCTAGGTTGGCATCGGTGTTGTTTCTAGTGGTTCTGGTGTTTCAGCGCCAGAAGTCGTAATCACATCTTCTGTCTCAAAAACAACCGTTTTAAACTCAGGTTTTTTATATGCTTTTACCATGCTGGTCGCCTTTCTATAGTGTTTCGTGATATTGTCATATCCTCTAGCAGTGTGAACTACTATATTTATCAACCTAATAGTACCGTCGAACAGATCCTAGGAAGGGATACGCTCTTCCTCTGCTGGCGGTGCTGGCGTTTCAGTACCGTTAGACGTAGTAATGACATCCTCTGCTTCAAAAACAACCGTCTTAAACTCAGGTTTTTTGTATGCTTTTACCATGCTGGTCTCCTTTCTTATAAACTCTTCAAACTAATCTATGTCTTCTGTTGGAGGTGCTGGAGTTGCAACGCCGTTTGAAGTTGTAATCACGTCTTCTGCTTCAAAAACAACCGTCTTAAACTCAGGCTTTTTGTATTCTTTTACCATGATAGCTCCTTTCAAATAGTGTTTTTTATCATCTCTCCCTACTTTCAAGGGGGAGCTAATAAACTCCTTGGGCTAGTAACGTACGTCTACACTGCAATGGTGATGTTTTTTGGCTGGAAGTGCTGGAGTTTCATGTCCATTAAGAAGTGGGAATTACATCCGTTACCCCAAAAATAACCCTCTTAAACTCAGACTTCCTGTACTCTCTTGACGTACTACTTCCTCATAATAATCTGTAGCGATTCTATCACAGAAACCCTATCTTGTCAATAGATACTGGGCTAAATTAGTAAAAAAGTAGCTCTCTGTCTCTATCTAGCTTGAATTTAGGTACATTTTTTTATATAATGGAAGTCAAGTTGACTAGAAAGAGAGAAAACGATGTATTTTATCACCTGCACACGGGCAAATCTCCGCTACCGTTGGGAGAGTGAGGTACTACTGACCAATCTTCAGGCCCATGGTTCCTACGATGTCATCTTTTTACTGTACGGTGAAGACAAGGACATGGGACCCTACCTCCAAGAAAAGTATGGCATTACTTACCATTACTTTGAGGATGATCGTCCCAACCATCAATACCCAACCTCGATTCGCCCCTACCTCTGGTATCAATTTTTGAAAAAATATCCCCACATGGAAAAAGAGACTTTCTTCTATATTGATACAGATATTATCTTTAGGGAGATGGTCGATTTTGATAAGATTCCGGTGAGTGCTCACCAGTGGTACGGAGCTCATAGCCCCACTGTCAAGGCAAGTTTCTTGCGCTCAAAACATCCTTTCTACCTACAGGGATTACAGACCATTTTGAATGTAACAGACGAAGAGCTAGAATGGACAGAAACCAGTCCTGCTGGTGCCCAGTGGCTGCTTGCTCAGCCGACAGCAGCTTTTTTTCACGAAATGTATGTCCAATGTGAGCGGATTTACGATTTTCTGTTGACGATGGAGAAGCTCCAATTGCCTTTAGAGGAAGAAGAAAAGCTAGATAGGTATGGAAAATGGCTGACAGATATGTGGTGTTTAGCCTGGATGGCTCCAAAATACGGTATCACTGTACACACCTCTACTGAGTTGAACTTTTCGTGGCCGGGTCGTCCTGCAAACGAATGGAATGACTATAAGATTCTCCATAATGCTGGGGTTTTGAGTAAGGATGAGCCTGCTTTTTACAAGACAGAGTGGAAGAATATCCCCCCTTTCTTTTTCAAGCATGATAAAGTATCCCCAGAACTCGGTTCCATCCACTATGTAAAGGCGATTCAAGCTGTGAAGATTCGACCACAAGATTATGACACTATCCGAATTTTAGGCACCTTTATCACCAATCAGGTGAAGGAAGCCTATATTGCTATTCCTTTGGATGAAATCAAAGAAAAGGTTCCTGGCTACATTGAATTAAACGATACTAGCTACCTACTTTGGACCCTCATCCACGAAAAAGGCTCCATCCAAGAGGTTATCAAAGCCTATAGCCAAGCTTTTGGAATTGAAGAAGAATGGGGAAGACAAGACTTGTTTGATTTTGTTGCCTATCTAGATACCATGAAAATCGTTCAGATCAGTTAACGACAGCTCAGAAGTAGTATTCGGATTTATTTCGTTAAAGACAGGATTGGCCTATCTGACAGATCCTTACAGTGATGAACAAGAAAAGGAAGAGAAAGTGGAAATATTTACTATTCGTCTAGCAGAGTTGGTGATTCGGGTAATCTGTCGCTTTGCTTCGACACGGACATTTTGCAAAGATTATCTGACAGATGACGAACCCGACCTTACCATCGAAGTGCAACAAAAGGATATTGATTTTGAGCGGATGAAAGGTGGTGAGGAGGCGCGGCATTTTTCGGGAAACTATTTGGAACAAATCGCCCTCTATCGCTTGATTTGTGAAGAGTTACCCGCCCATAATCGACTGCTCGTCCATGGTTCAACAGTGGTGGTGGATGACAAAGCCTACCTATTTACAGCACCAAGTGGGACAGGAAAATCTACTCATAGCCAACTCTGGCTTCAGGTCTTTGGTGACAGGGCACGTATCTTGAATGATGACAAGCCTTTGTTGTTCATTACTGACGACCACATCCGGATTTACGGTACACCTTGGGACGGAAAGCACAGGCGATCTTACAATGGCTGTGCTCCCTTGCAGTCGATCTGTTTTCTAAAGCAAGGATCGGAGAATGTGGTCGAACAATTATCAGAAACAGCCGCTTTTGATCGACTCCTAACTCAAACTTACCGTCCTCTACAGTCGGTCACGCAACTGCAAAAGACCTTATCTTTGTTGCAGAAGGTGAGTCAGTTACCCATCTATCAACTGACTTGTACCATTTCAACAGAGGCTGTTGATTTGATTTACCAGCAGATGAAGTCATAACATTATCAACGAACTTATTACCATAGGAGAAACAGATGAAACTAAAAGAAGGAATCCTACTACATCATGACCGTGATGACGAATATATCGGCATCACCATGGGTGACTTAGCGGAAACATTTAATGGCATGATCCGTTACAATGCGACAACTCATTTTATTTTGGAGAAACTTCAGTCTGACATCAGCAAAGAGGAGTTGGTAGATATTCTCTGCAAAGAATATACCGTCAGCCCTCAAGAAGCAGCTGAGGACTTGGAGAAACTTTTGCAGGAGTTGGATGAGATTGGCTTACTTGAGAATTACTCAAATTAAGCCTCGGATTGGGTATGGAGGAAAATTACTGTTGAATTGTGTCTTGGACTGCTTTTCAACGTTATTCTTTGAAAGTTAAGCGTAGACTTGGTTTGATAAACTTCCATTGCAAAGTGAGCTAAAAAACACAGAAAATATTGAATTCTTGAATACATCAAGTCAATATTTTCTGTGTTTTTGATTTTGTTTAGGCGGATACTTTATACAGTGGAAGCTGTCTTTTGTCCAGCCGCATCTTGTTTTGATTTTTCTTCTGTGTAGATCACTCTTTTTTCTTTGACTTTTGTCAAGCAATCGATGCAAGAAGACATAAGTGTCGCCACTACATCAAAGGAGCTTGAGAGGTGTAGGTCTAGCATTTCCATCGGTGCATACCTTGGTAGCACTGTGACACCTGGGATTTTTGTGTAATCAAGATCATCCCTTGGGTGAGGCTTGAGGTAGACGTGATAACCGGCTTCTTGCGCTTCTTGCGCTATTTTAAAATAAAAATAATACTGCTTTACGTAGTCCGGACTCTTGTCTGCCTTTCTAAAACTCTTCCAAAAGTCATCCGCTAAAGGCTGGGTCAGTATCAAATAGGATGGCGAGGTAAGCTCTAGATTTTCTAACTGATAGAGTTCAAAAAGCTTTTGTAAGTGCGTCTCCTCTTGGCTTTCAAATAAAACTTGACGAGGAACCTCAATAAATTTGTCCAGGAACTGGGCATAATAGGTATTGTCTTTGATTTTGCTGAGGTCATTGATCTCAATATCTAGACAGACGGGACTGGAACCGTACAAACCGTTGACTGGGTCCTTATCTGTCAGATTTTTCAACTGTGCATAGTGATAATGAAAATTTAAACCGTCTTCTATCAGATGGTAGGGATAGCGTTTATCTCGAAAGGCTTGACCGATCTGATCGGCATCGTTAAAGAGGTAGATTTGGTCTTCATCTTCTAGCCAGTCAAAATACATTTCTGCTTGGACGACATCTGCTGTCAGGATCTTGACCCAAATATCTGGAAAGAGGATGTTAATCCTTTCTGCGAGTTCTTGATAGCCGCGAACATTCCGATTGAGAAAGAGGGCCATGGGTTCCTCTTTTTTATACTTCATCAGAGCGATCATAACCTGCATATTGGTAAAGCAAAAATATTTTTTCATTACATCTCTTTCTATACTATGTTATTTCTCTTTTTTCCTCGACATAATACGAACTATACTTGAAAATTTTTGCAACCTTTTCTTGGTTGGAACCCAGCGATAGATATAGATAAAAGGAAGAAGATAGGGATGTTTTTGTAGGATAGGAAATACCAAGCGCAGTCGCTCCACCGGTGGAAAGAATTGTTCTTTCCAATAGGTAAGTGAATTGCCACTATGGTTTTCCAACTGGTTGATAATCTGGTTATCCTTTAAGCCATAGGTTCCTGATGAGAGCATATAGGAAAGGACTCTCATTTCTTCCTCTGTCAAATCTTTTAAGGGAACTGCCTCTGAACCAAATAGCTTAAAGGCTAAGGATCTATGTTGCTCTTCAAAGTTTGTCAAGCCAATTTTTTCCAGTTCCTGACGGATATATGTCCAGTCCATCTTGTTTTGTTCAGCTTCTAGGAGTAAGAAAAGGTCTACCAGGCTGCGGATACCGGTACCCGATTCCGAATAGTGCTTGTAGTCATGAATCAGTTGGTAGAGATAAAAATCTTCCAAACAGAAACGATAAGCGAAAGGATTGTCCTGATCTTGAATGAGGCGCTCCTTGATGTCTTTATAGTAATTTTTTCCGATCTTATCTAGTGATGAAATGAGTGGATCGATTAGTGTTCGATGCATTTCAAAATGAAAGATTGGTTTTTTCATATAGGCATCAACGTTGATTTCATAGATAAATTCGTAGCCTTCTTTTTTGAAAAATTCTCTGACTTCTTTTTCAAAAGTTTCATCAAAGAGAATATCATTATCCGACATGACCCGCATCCCCAGCTTAGGATAGTATTTCTTCAGGTGAATCCCTTTTAGTTCCATGTACCAAATACCTTCCTGGGACAACCATCTGGTAATCTTTTGGCGTTCATGATCAAATAATAATTCTCGGCGGATAGCTTGATTTTTGGATTCCTGAAAATCTTGAGGTAGATCAATAGAATCTTCTAATATCATGGCTACCATAGCGGACAAGCTGTGAAATTTGGAGAAACTGTAAAGTTTTTCCAAGTTCATCTGAGCTATTTTCTCCTGACAGATTGGCTTTTTTTGAAGGTAATATGCCAATAAATAGAGTAAATCTTCTTGTGTTTGTGAAAACATACGTTTCTTTCTAATTCATTCGGTATTTTAACTCCACTCCTGACTCGGAAAAATGGAGTTGTTTGTTGCAGATGCCTAAGGCTGCTGGTCTATGGGTTACAATAATCATTGTCCTATCTGTCATTGCCTTGAGATTTTCTAAAATAGCTTTTTCTGTCTCCTCATCCAAGGCACTGGTGGATTCATCTAGCACTAGAATAGGTGATTGAGAATAGATGGCGCGTGCAATGGATAAACGTTGCAACTGTCCTTCAGACAAGCCTGAGCCGTCTTCGCCCAAGACAAAATCTAAGCCCTGTGAAAGATTTTCGACCAATTCTCGTGCGCAGGCCAACTCAAGTGCTTGCCACAGTAATCGCTCCTCATCCGCA
This sequence comes from Streptococcus sp. DAT741, assembly GCF_009866825.1. Classification (NCBI taxonomy): domain Bacteria; kingdom Bacillati; phylum Bacillota; class Bacilli; order Lactobacillales; family Streptococcaceae; genus Streptococcus; species Streptococcus sp. DAT741. Next base: position 2,012,631 of record NZ_CP019557.1, on the reverse strand, counting down.
GACAGGTTTTCTGAAAATGTGACGACCTGACGAATTGTTCCAACCATTAAATGCTTAACCTGTGGCACATAGGCAAATAGGCGATGAAAACGAGCATCTAATGGGATGGTTTTTCCGTCTGTCAAGCGCAAGAAGCGCTGCCCTGCTTGTAGATCGTAGATGGAAAGAATCAGCTTGGTCAAGGTGCTTTTGCCACAGCCAGAAGGGCCAGAAAAGGCGATGTAGTCCCCTTTCTGAATGTCTAGCTGGAGATTGGCAAAGAGATTGCGTCCTGTGTAGGAAAAACTAGCCTCCTCAAAGACAATGGCATCAAGTTTTTTGTAGACTTCCTCGATTTCTGAATAGGACTTAGCTTCTCCTCGTACAGCACTCATCTGGCTAACCTCCATCAATCGTTCGCAGCTCACCAAGGTTGAGTAAAAACTTGGAATGTAGCTGGTTGCAGTCGAAAAGGGTTGGCTGACTTGAGCAACCAAGCGTGTAATGGCTACAAAGGCTCCGTAGGAGATTGCGCCTGTATAGATACCATAGGCACAATAGATGGCTGATAAGATATAGGCTGTCTGTAAGACTAGACTGAGGGCTGTGATATTGATATTTGAAAAAGTAGTCTGCTCCAGTCTGGCTTTTTTATGCTGTTCTAGGTAGTCATGAGCTTGCTCTTCAACCTTTTTTTCAATAGAAAAGGTCTTTATCACTAAGAGACTGCTGAGATAATCCTTGTAGAAAACCTGTAATTGGCTCGTTTTTTCTTGAATATTGCGATAAAGGCGACGTAGTTTTAGCTTCATTCCAAGACCAATCAAGAGATAGATGAGTCCCATTGGAAAGATGAGCCATAAAAATTGGGGTTGAATATGGCTGAGCATTAGTAGAATCGCAACAAGCCGACTCACCATACCGACCAGTCCTGGCAAGACGGTTGCCATTCCTCGTGAGATAATCCCTGTATCAGAAGTCAAGCGAGTCTGCCATTCGCCCGTATGAATTTGGGAAATGGATTGATATTCCCTTTGAAAAAGTGTTGTTAGCAGATAAGTCTTAAAGTGATTTTCAATGTCAGCTCTCGTTGCTTCCCCCCAATAACGTTGAAATGCGTGAGCTAGTATTTGCACTGCTATAATAAATAAGAGCATGAAGGCTGAAAACCAAAGTTCGTTACTATTTTTTGCAACTGCCGCATCAATGATATTGCGAAAATACAAGACAAAGAGTACGGAAAAAATAGAGGAAATCAGCTCCAAGAGGCAGAGAAAAGCGATTTGCAGTTTCTTGGAAACTGGCAATATAGAAAATAGCCATGTAAAAACATCTTTTATGGGTGGGTGGTGTAGTTCTTTCATTACCCTTGAATCTTTCTTTTTAGTCGTGATAGCTGTTGACGGAGCAACATGAAGGGTTTGCGAAGCCAGAGGCTATGTAGCCAGATGGATACATAGATCCTATAGCCTTTGTGGTCTGTAGAGAACCACTTCCCTTTCCGATAGATTTTGGTCACATAACCAAAAACCTGCTCTCTTGCTACTGTCTCCCCGTGCAGGCAGTTATCTCCCCGTGTGTAGTAATACTGCTCATCCTGATGGATGATGCGGTGGAGGACAAGTTGACCGTTTGACTTTTTTTGGAAGATTGGGATGTCCCCTATTTTTAATGAGTGATCTGGGAGGGGTTCTAAACGGATTTGTGTGGCTTTTTTATGGCGTTTATCATACAAGAGCGGACGCATGCTGATGCCCTGTGTTACATAAATCACTGAGCGTCCTGCTTCTAGTTCTTCTCTGATTTGTGAGTGATTCACGGATTTCTCCTCATGTATAAAATGTACTTACCGAGTCGTTTGTTCATTTTTATTAAAAACAGTTGATAGTAAAAATGAATCTACCTTTCATTATAACGCAATTTGTCAAATTAAGCCAGATGAAAAAATGATTTGCGCCTGCTTGAATAAAGGATAACAGTGGCTGGTCACGTTATGAAAAAGGCTTGGGGAATAAGGGGTAGGAAGATAAGCTTATGAGTCTATTCAACTCTATTTTTATGTGCATGGGAGGGGGATAGGCTTCGCTATATGTTTACACTGTCATTTTATCTCTTCTTGGTTTGAAAGAGAATGAAAAACACAGAAAATGTTGGATTCTTGAAATGCATCAAGTCAACATGTTTCTGTGTTTCATTTATCAACTAGTTTTTCTCTGACTCCATAATGTAATAGAGTTGTTATGGTTTTATCTCAAAAGCATTTCACATCTTGTGGAGTTCAGAAAAGGTGTAGAAAACGTGAATAATGACTCTAAAAATCATTGATAAATTTGAGGGAATTCCTATTTATTATGGATAAGTTTATATTTGTGGCGATGATAGATCAAGACCACGCTAACAAAGGCAACTAGCTAAGCAAGTGTGTCCGCTATAGTCCTATTTGTCTCCGTATTCGTAGTTGTTGTTAGTCAAGCCACGAGAGTAGAGATAGCCAGCTAGACGAGTGTCTCCGTTGTAGTCATGCTTTTCTTCATTTCCATAGTCATTGTTAGTCAAACCACGGGAGTAGAGATAGCCAGCTAGGCGAGTGTCTCCGTTGTAGTCATGCTTTTCTTCATTTCCATAGTCATTGTTAGTCAAGCCACGAGAGTAAAGGTAACCAGCTAGACGAGTGTCTCCGTTGTAGTCATGCTTTTCTTCATTTCCATAGTCATTGTTAGTCAAGCCACGAGAGTAAAGGTAACCAGCTAGACGAGTGTCTCCGTTGTAGTCATGCTTTTCTTCATTTCCATAGTCATTGTTAGTCAAGCCACGGGAGTAGAGATAGCCAGCTAGACGAGTGTCTCCGTTGTAGTCATACTTTTCTTCATTTCCATAGTCATTGTTAGTCAAACCACGGGAGTAGAGATAGCCAGCTAGACGAGTGTCTCCGTTGTAGTCATGCTTTTCTTCATTTCCATAGTCATTGTTAGTCAAACCACGGGAGTAGAGATAGCCAGCTAGACGAGTGTCTCCGTTATAATTTTCTTCGGCACTAGCAGATGGAGCTAAAATGGTAAGAAGTAGAGCGCCTGTCATTGCTAGAATACGGGCAGAAAACTTTTTGTTAGTAATAGTAAACATATTAACCTCTTTAACTAAAATGGTATTTTATCCAGGTACCTAGAATGAAAACGCGTTCTACGTATAGGATAGCTTACGAGGGGAGGTTTGACAATAGGATACAGAACAAAAACACAAAAGAATTACATGATAGATAGGCAATAATAAATCATATAGGGAACTCCAAAAAATTGAAAGGAAATTTTGCGATAAGGCAGACAAAATCAAAACGATAAAAACGGCTTTAAAAAGATTTTTGGTCATCGTTGAAAGAGAAGATGAGAATAAGTAGAGAGCTCAAAACATAGAAAGTTATGGCTTACGAGGGATAGGAAAAGAAGGATTCCCAGAAATAGGAGAATTGATGGTTGTTGAAAGTTAGGACTAAGAGAAAAGATTTTCGACCATATCTGGATCAAAATCTATCATAAAATGAGAAAAAGCCTTGTAAAACAAGACTTTCCCACATATCAACCAATCCTCCCTGTAGGGATCGAACCTACGACCCACGGATTAAGAGTCCGCTGCTCTGCCAGCTGAGCTAAGGAAGGATAGAAAATAAAAATGCTGTATTGGTACCGGTTATCCATGAATTGTATTGATCCCGCACGCTAAAAGCAGGTGGGTGACACGTTTCGGACTTAGTTGCTTCTGGGTGTGCCAGCTTGCATACTGTCAGAAGATCTTTGTCTCCCTAGTAATACAAAAATAGTCGGTCAACACATAGGTATGAATTCGTATACCACAGCAGTTCTTATTTCTAACTTAATATTACCACATTTTTTGGAAAAATCAAGAGGAAAAATCAAAAAAATGTAAGCGATATCAACAAAAGAGAATCTAAATCCCTGTTCTATCAAGGGATTTACGATTTTATTTTTTTCAAATTTTTTATTTTTTCTTGGGTCATGCCTAAAGCGCGCTCATATTTTCCAGTATCGTTGGCAGTGAAGTAGTTTGCAGTCAGTAACTTATCAGGTAGGTATTGTTGGTTGACCCATTTTTCCGGATAGGAATGAGGGTAGCGGTAGCCAATCGCATTGCCTAACTCTTTGCTACCAGCGTAGTGTCCATCCCGCAAGTGGTTTGGGATTGGTAAATGTCCCTTTTTTTGCAAATCAGCTAGAGCTGCATCCATAGCCAGATAGGCAGAATTGGACTTGGGAGACAGGGCAAGGTCGATGACAATGTTGGCAATCAAAATCCGTGCTTCTGGGAAACCGATTTTTTGTGCTGCTTCAAGCGCTGTTACCGTGTGGATCTGCGCTTCTGGGTTGGCTAAACCGATGTCTTCATAGGCAATGACGGTCAAGCGGCGAGCCAAACTAGGCAGGTCTCCAGCCTCAATCAGGCGGGCAGCATAGTGGAGGCTGGCATTGACATCGCTACCTCGAATTGATTTTTGTAGGGCGGATAGGATGTCATAGTGAGCATCCCCACTCTTATCCATACTGATATAGGATTTTTGTAGGCTATTTTCCACAGCGTCAAGGTCAATATGGCGGTTGCCATTTGTTTCTTTTGTGGATAGAACGGCTAATTCCAGTGAATTGTAGGCAGCACGCAAATCACCATTGGTGGCATTGGCTAGGAAATCTAGAGCTTCTGGTTCAATGGTGACGGGGAAGGCGAAGCCTCGCTCTGTATCTAGCAAAGCTGTTTCCAAGGCTTGTCGAATATGACTGGTATCCAAGGGCTGTAACTCGAAAATCTGTACGCGACTACGAATGGCAGGTAGAATGGCAAAGAAGGGATTTTCTGTCGTGGCTCCAATCATAATGATATTTCCATTTTCCAAGAGAGGTAAAAGAAAATCTTGCTTGGTCTTGTTGAGGCGATGGATTTCGTCCAGAAGTAAGACAAGACCACCTGAAAATTTGGCTTCTTCAGCGATTTCCTGTAGGCGTTTTTGGTTATCCGTCGTGGCATTGAATGTCCGAAAGGCGTATTTTGTTGTGCCTGCAATCGCCGAGGCAATTGAGGTTTTGCCAATGCCTGGAGGACCGTAGAGAATCATGGATGACAGCATGTTGGCATCTATCATGCGACGGATGATTTTTCCGGGACCGACCAGATGTTCTTGACCGATGACATCATCAATAGATTTAGGGCGCATGCGAAGGGCGAGATTGGCTGGCATAGGCTTCCTTTCTGTGCTTTTATGGTATAATCATTATACTACAAATTCAGGAGTTGGGGATAGGAGAAGATGGTTCAAGTGACGGTATCTGTTTTGGAAGAATACTTGCGTGACAATTATGAGATGGAAGTTTCCGAACAAAGTCTATTTATGAAATTAGTGGAAGAAGTGGGTGAAGTAGCAGAGCTGCTCAATAAGCGTGCTGGCCGTAAGATGGTAAGCGAGGAGGAAGATTTATCGAGTCGCCTAGCTGAAGAATTGGCCGATGTCATTCACTACGCAGTAGCTATCGCAGCTGTCAATCAGTTAGATTTAACCGAGGCGATTATAGAGAAAGACAAATGCGCTTCTGTCAAATATGGTCACGAAACCAATTTGCTGGAATATATAGAAAAGGGGAGATAAACATGGCAAAACATGGCTTTTTAGATGTGCTAGAAGCAGCATTGGACAGGCATTTTACTTATGATTATGAGCTTAACTGGGACAAGAAAAATCATGCTGTCGAATTGGCTTTTATCTTGGAAGCACAAAATGCGGATGGGATTGAAACGGTAGATGATGAGGGAACCGCATCTACTGAGGATATTTTTTTGGAAGAGTACGTCCTTTTCTACAACAAGGAAAAATCTCAATTTGATGCAGAAGATTATCTAGTTGCCCTACCATTTGATGCCAAAAAAGGCTTTTCAGCTGAGTTTTTGACCTATTTTGTAAGATTTTTAAAGGATACAGCAGATCAAGGCTTGGATGATCTCATGGACTTCTTGGTGGATCCAGAAGCCCAAGAGTTTGCGATGGAGTGGAATGCGCAAGCCTTTGAAGCAGGAAGGGCTGAGCTGGTGGAGAGTGAGTTTTATCCTTATCCGAGGTATTGAGATGATTCATGAAATGCTATTGGCTCCAAAACCCTTTGAAATGATGAAATCTGGTCAGAAGAGCATTGAACTACGTCTTTATGATGAAAAGCGGAAAAGACTAGCAATTGGAGATCATATTCGTTTTTATTGTACGGAGAATCGGGCGCAAACGCTGTTGACGGAAGTGCTCGTTATCCATGTATTTGATAATTTTACTCAATTATATAAAGAATTGGATTTATTATCTTGTGGCTATACGAAAAGTAATGTAGGGACAGCAAAGCCAGAAGATATGGAAGTTTACTATTCGCTAGAACAATTAGAAACGTATGGTGCAGTTGGCATAGAAGTAAGGGTGGTAGAAGTATGATGGTATTGATTCAAGCAGAACGATCCGATTGGGATATTATTGAAGCGATTCAGCAAATCTCTCTATGACAAGTACCATGACTCAGGTAATCCCTATTTGGAAACTCGTAAATGAATAGAGAAAAAAATTTTTCGTTTGTATAGTTCTTACCATATGATGATGTTTTGAGGGAATCCGATTTTCAAAATAGGGGGCTGGTGAAGTTCTATGAAACTTGTGGGTACCAGCTAACTCATACAGATCCTGTGCAAGAGGGCATGGATTTGGTATATATGGAAAAGCGTAAAGGTGAGGAAATGTATGAAACGTGGCAAGAATATTAACATGTTCCTGATGGATGGTGATGTCACAGGAAAAATGAAATGTACTCTGTCTAATTGGACTGGGGTTGTTTATAAAATACCAAGATTGCAATTAGCTGACTTGAAAAATCGTTCCGAAATGAAGCAAAGTGGCATTTATTTCTTGTTTGGTCGTGATGAACATAGACAGAAAGATTTAGTTTATATTGGACAAGCTACAACGCGAAAAAATGGCGATGGTATTTTGAGACGGATTCAAGAACATACGAGAGATGATCATTCGAACTATTTTAGTGATGTCGTCATCCTGACGACACAGAATAATTCTTTTGGTCCGACAGAAATCAGTTACTTGGAGAATCGGTTGACTCAACTTGCTAAAGAAGCTGCTCGTTTCATTGTTAGAAATAGTAATGAACCTAATCTAGGGAATGTGACCGAGGAAAAACAATCGGAATTAGATGAAGTCGTTGATAATACTCTTATCATTATCGGGACTTTGGGTTATCGCTTGTTTGTACCTGTTGTTAGACAAGAAGTGTTAGATGATTCTAGTGGCAACCACCAGTTATTTTTAAAACGAAAAAGTAAAAAATCGAACTTGGAAATTATGGCTAGGTGTCAGCAGACAACGGAAGGTTTTGTAGTGCTGAAAGGTAGCATGATCGAACAGATTGATTCTCCAAAAATTCCAACAACGATTCAAAAACTTCGTCAGCAATTACAAGAAACCTTTGTCATAAAAGATGGTATTTTACAAGAAAATCAATTATTTAACAGTCCTTCCTATGCAGCGGCCTTTGTTTTAGGTATGCATACCAATGGGAGAACGGATTGGAAGAATAAACAGGGGCAGACCTTAAAAGAATTAGAGGAAAGGATGGAACTATAGAGTGAACAACTGGCAAGAATTAACAGTTCACGTTCATCGTGATGCAGAAGAGGCTGTTTCAAACCTTATGATTGAAACGGGCAGTCAGGGGGTAGCCATTAGCGACTCGGCTGACTATGTGGGGCAGGAAGATCGTTTTGGAGAACTCTATCCTGAAGTGGAGCAATCAGATATGATTGCCATCACAGCCTACTATCCTGATACCTTGGATATTGAGGAGGTAAAGAAAGACTTAGAGAATCGTTTGACCCAGTTGACAGGTTTTGGCTTGGAAACAGGGGAGATAAGGCTAGAAAATCAGGAACTGGCTGAGGAAGACTGGGCAGACAACTGGAAGAAATACTATGAGCCTGCTCGTATCACCCATGACTTGACCATTGTGCCATCATGGACAGACTATGAGCCGACATCTGGTGAGAAGGTAATCCGTCTGGATCCAGGTATGGCCTTTGGTACAGGAACCCACCCGACAACCAAGATGAGCCTCTTTGCTCTGGAGCAGGTGCTCCGTGGTGGTGAAACGGTGATTGACGTGGGTACAGGGTCAGGTGTTCTCTCCATTGCAAGTTCACTGTTGGGTGCTAAGGAAATTTATGCTTACGATCTAGATGAGGTAGCGGTGCGTGTAGCACAGGAAAATATTGACCTGAATGTCCATACAGGCAATATCCATGTGGCAGCAGGTGACCTTTTGCGTGGTATTGAGATTGAGGCAGAGGTCATTGTTGCCAATATTCTAGCTGACATCCTCGTTCATCTGACGGAAGATGCTTATCGTCTAGTCAAGGACGAGGGCTACTTGATTATGAGCGGGATCATTGCCGATAAGTGGGACATGGTACGGACTGCTGCGGAGGCAGCAGGATTTTTCCTTGAGACTCACATGATTCAGGGTGAATGGAATTGCTGTATCTTCAAGAAAACGACCGACCGATCCGGCGTGATAGGAGGCTAAGATGCAGCAGTATTTTGTCAATGGCAGAGCACCGCAAGAAGGAATCGTCACAATCACGGATAGGGATACTGCCAAGCATATGTTTTCTGTCATGCGCTTGCAGGCTGGTGATGAGGTCATTCTCGTCTTTGATGATGGTATCAAACGATTAGCGCGTGTGGTGGACAGTCAAAGTCAATCCATCGAACTCATCCAAGAATTAGCGGATAACGTTGAATTACCGGTTTCTGTTACGATTGCAATGGGGTTTCCCAAGGGAGACAAGTTGGAATTTGTTGCCCAAAAAGCTACAGAACTCGGTATGGCAGCTTTCTGGGCTTTTCCTGCTGATTGGTCTGTTGTCAAATGGGATGGTAAAAAACTGGTTAAAAAGGTAGCAAAACTTGAAAAAATCGTTCAAGGAGCAGCTGAACAAAGTAAAAGAAATTGTATTCCTACGATTAGGCTTTTTGAGAAAAAAGCGGATTTTCTAGCACAGTTAGCAGGTTTTGACCGAATTATTTTGGCATATGAAGAGGCCGCAAAAGAAGGGGAACACGTCAACCTCGTCAACATTCTATCTGATTTACAAATGGGACAGTCAGTCTTGGTGATTGTTGGACCTGAAGGGGGGGTGTCACCGGATGAGGTGATTATGTTTGAAGGGGCTGGAGCAATCAAGACGGGGTTGGGACCACGTATTTTACGAGCGGAAACGGCTCCTTTGTACGCATTGAGTGCGATTAGTTATGCTATGGAATTACTGAAGTAAGAAGCCAAATCTTACTTTAGGAGATCTTGGTGATGGTTTATTTCCTCCGCAAATTTTCTGACTGGAGAGCATATCATCTTGACAGCTTGGAATAGGACGTTCCGGCTGTTTTTGCTAAAATTACTTAGTGCTTGCTACTAGCTATATATTTGACGTAGAAAGGTACCGAAAAAGAGCTTAGGAAATCCTAAACTCTTACGATGATTACTTTTCTTTTTTCTTATTCCAGGTGCTAACAAATCCAATTAAGGTGAAACCTAGGAAGCTGAGCAGAGAAACTGCTTCACCAGTTGCAGGGAGAGATTGAGCGCTTGTTTGTGAGCCTGCTGTTGTAGGCGTGTGTTTTGGGGTAGGTGCAGAAGGTTTTTCTACTGGGAGGGTGATACGCAAACCAGAATCAAGAATAATATCCTGACCTCGCTCGTTTTGGTCGGCTTGTTTGCTATCCAGAATAGCTACCTTAGGCTCAGTATAAACGAATCTAAATTCTCCGAACCCGTCATTCGTTGCAGAAGTCTGTAGGTAGATGATATTTTCTTGGTTTGCTAGCAAGTTTTTTGCTCGTTCGGCTGTTAAGAAGCGCAAATCCAATCCCTTAATGTTGTTGGTAAAGGTCCAATTCTTATCTGCTGTAGGGTTAATTGTCTTTTCTGATATGATATAGTTGATGATGGCTTGGCGATTTTCCAAATTAAGGAGACGGTTGAGCGAGGCTTCACGGACACCAGGGAATGTTCCGCTTGCACGATAGTTGTTTGTAACAACGATAAATTCTTGGTCTGCTGTAACGGGTTGCCCGTTGAATTGTAGGTTGCGAACCCGGCTGGCTTGTTCGTTAATCATTTTACCGTTGCGGTCATATTTGTTTGGTTGAGTAATATCATACTGATAGGTCACTCCATCAATGACATCAAAATTGTAGGTGCGGAAGTCTGGATTGACCAGATTTTGTGGATTGGTTGAGGTTGGATCAATTTGGTTGAATTGTCCAGCTGACATTTCTAGCCATTCCTTCAGTTGGGCGCCATTGATTTTCAAAATAGCGACTACATTGTCATAAAGATAGAGGTCAGCAACGTTTTTGATGGCGATTGGTCCAGCAGGAATGTCTGTGTAGGCTGAGGCATCTCCACGGGTTCCAGCCTTAAATGGTGCTGCGGCAGAGAGAATTGGAAGACTGGCTTCAGGTGTACCTGCTAGTTGCTGCTTAGCATACCAGATTTGTGCATTGTTTACAATCTGAACAGACGGATCATCTTGAACAAGAGAGAAGAAACTGTTGATTGGAGCGGTTGTTTCACCAACTTGTTGACGAACATATTTGACCGTCTCGCCATGTGCTTCTTTGGCTATATCAACAACGCGGCTATCGGCTACTGGTGATGTTGTATCAATCTTACGGATGGAAGCCTTGCTGGAAGTGGTTGTCCATTTGCCATCTTTGAAGGTCAAGCTGAGATCAATGACTCCAAGGTGGTCTCCGTATTTACCAGCCATGGTAACAGGTGTTCCGTTAATTTTACCATTAAGGTCATCCACACCGGTGTATTTTGCATAGAAACTAGGTTTTTCAGAAGTTCCGGGGAATTCTGCATGTGAATGCCCTGTAATGACTGCATCAACATCCGCTAGGCTGGCGATTTGGTAGCCTACGTTTTCTTCACCTACTTCATGTTTATCATCACCAATACCAGAATGAGAGAGGACAAGAACAATGTCGGCACCTTTTTCACGCATGGTTGGGATGATGTCGCGGACGGCTTCTACAGCATCACGGACGATGACCTTACCTTCTAGATGGGCCTTATCCCAGTTGAGGATTTGAGGTGGAACGATTCCTGTAATGCCGACATTGAGTGTTACAGCTTTTCCATCTGTATCTGTGAAGGTCTTTTTCAGAATCGCATAAGGTTGATAAAGAAAGTTTTTGGTTGTTGGGTCAAGGACATTGGCATTGACAAGTGGCATATTTGCTGTTTGGATAACTTTTTCCAGATAGGGCAGGCCATAGTTAAATTCATGATTTCCAAGTGTGCCAGCATCAAAGCCGAGAGCTTCCAGTGCGGCATACATAGGATGTTGTTCACCATCTTTTATTGGATCGACAAGAGATTTGTAGTTACCGAGAGGCGTCCCTTGGATAGTATCACCGTTATCTAGTAAGACAACGTTTGGATTTTCTTTTTTAGCTTTCTCAATCAAGACAGCTGTCTTTGCCAAGCCAAGTGTTTCTACAGGCTTATCTTGATAATAATCGTAGTTGACTAAGTTAGTATGGAGGTCTGTGGTTGAGAGGATGCGAACGTCAACAGACTGTCCTTCTACAGGCTGGTTTGCTTCGGTGGTTGTAGGAGTAGTAGCTTTAGCCTCTGGGGCGGACTGGCGTTCGGTCTCAATCTTGGCGTTGCTTTCCTCAATCTTTGAAGGAACTGGAGACTCTGTTGTACTGGCAGAAAGGGCAAGGTTGTCGCTGGTTACGGTTGCTACTTCTTCTGCCTTGTCTGAGGTGGGGAGATTGGCCGCGGTTGAAGGGGTGGGATTTGTGTCGGTGACACCTTCTGCTTGAACGACATGTGAGCTACTAGCTGAAAAAAATGCCAAGGCAAGTGCAATGGCACATTTACTAAACCGAAAATTCATAAGAATCCTCCATTTTTCTTTTTATAATAATCTTCCATCAATTATTATACAGTGAAGCTGGGGAAAATTCAAGGATATATCTGAACGTTGTTGTGAAAAGTATACGAAAATTTCAAGAAAAAACATGGAAAAGTGAACATTATCTAACAAACAAGACCAAAATGTATTGTTTTTAAGGTGCTAGGGGGATTCAGCTTGATTCCTTTTTCTTTTTATGTGAAAATGGTAGAATAATAGGAAACAGAAAATTAGGAAGAGTACGGAATGAAAGAAATTACCTATACTGGTGAGGAAGTGGTTGCCTTGACAGCAACCTATCTGCCAGCAGAAGATGTTACTTTTGTTAAAAAAGCTTTGGATTTTGCTACAGAAGCTCATAAGAATCAATTTCGTAAATCAGGTGAGCCATACATTGTTCATCCCATTCAAGTGGCCGGAATCTTGGCCGGGCTCAAGCTGGACGCAGTTACTGTAGCCTGTGGTTTTTTACACGATGTTGTTGAAGACACGGATATTACTCTAGGAGAAATGGAGGACGAATTTGGTCCTGAAGTTCGTCATATTGTCGGCGGAGTCACTAAGTTGGGTAAGGTTGAATACAAGTCACACGAAGAGCAACTAGCAGAGAACCACCGCAATATGTTGATTGCCATGTCTCAAGATATGCGGGTTATTTTGGTTAAGTTGGCAGACCGTCTCCACAATATGCGTACGCTCAAGCACTTGCGACCGGATAAACGGGAGCGGATTTCACGTGAAACAATGGAAATATATGCTCCTCTTGCCCACCGTTTGGGGATTTCCTCTATCAAGTGGGAGCTGGAAGATATGGCTTTTCGCTACCTCAATGAAGTCGAATTTTATAAAATTACCCGCATGATGAGGGAGAAGCGCCGAGAACGAGAAGAGCTGGTCAGTGAAGTTGTTGATAAATTGAGAAAGTATACAGAAGAACGCCATCTCCACGGACAAATTTATGGTCGTCCCAAACATATCTATTCCATCTATCGCAAGATGTATGACAAGAAAAAAAGGTTTGACCAGCTCTATGATTTGATTGCCATTCGGTGTATCATGGCTACTCCGAGCGATGTCTATGCTATGCTGGGATATATTCATGAACTTTGGCGGCCGATGCCGGGACGTTTTAAGGATTATATCGCTAACCAAAAAGCCAACGGTTATCAATCGATTCATACAACAGTGTATGGACCAAGAGGACCGATTGAATTTCAGATTCGGACCATGGAAATGCATCAGGTTGCGGAGTATGGAGTTGCGGCTCACTGGGCATACAAACGTGGTGGTAAGGCTGCTGCAACAGAAAAAGAACTCCGTTGGATTAACAATCTAATTGAGCTTCAAGAAGGTGCTGGAGATGCTCAGACTTTTGTCAATTCTGTCAAGGAAGATATTTTTACAGAGCGCATTTACGTTTTTACACCAGATGGGGCGGTACGTGAGTTGCCCAAAGATTCAATCCCAATTGACTTTGCTTACGAGATTCATACAAAAGTCGGTGAAAAGGCAACGGGTGCTAAGGTCAATGGGCGGATGGTGCCCCTAACAACGAAACTCAAGACAGGGGATCAGGTGGAAATCATCACTTCGGCTAACTCTTTTGGTCCGAGCCGTGACTGGGTAAACTTGGTAAAAACGCATAAGGCTCGCAATAAAATCAAGCAGTTTTTCAAAAATCAAGATAAGGAATTGTCCATTTCCAAGGGGCGTGAGATGTTGCAGAATCTCCTATTGGAGAATGGCTATGTTCCAAATCAGTACTTGGATCGTCGGCACATGGACGAGGTGTTGCAGAAGACAGGCTATAAAACAGACGAGTCTCTCTATGCGGCAGTTGGTTTTGGAGAAATTTCAGCCATGGCTGTTCTGAACCGTTTGACAGAGAAAGAGCGTCGAGAGGCTGAGCGTGCCAAGGCTAAGGCTGTCGCAGACGAATTGGTTAACGGTGGTGAGGTCAAGCACGATAACAAAGACAGTCTAAAAATCCGTCATGAGGGCGGTGTGGTGATTGAAGGGGCATCAGGGTTGTTGATTCGGATTGCTAAGTGTTGCAATCCAGTTCCTGGAGATGAGATTGTCGGCTATATCACAAAGGGACGCGGAGTTGCTGTTCATCGGGTGGATTGCATGAATCTCAAGAGCCAGGAGAATTATGATGTTCGCCTGATCGATGTTGGTTGGGAAGATGAAAATTCTACCAAGGAATACATAGCCAATATTGACATTTACGGTCTGAATCGCTCTGGCTTGCTCAACGATGTCCTCAAAGTTCTGACCAATGCTAGCAAGAATATTTCTTCTGTCAATGCGCAGCCAACCAAGGATATGAAGTTTGCGACTATCCATGTCTCTTTCGGTATTTCTAATCTTGCTACCTTAACTAGTTTGGTGGACAAGATCAAGTCAGTACCAGAAGTGTATTCAGTGAAAAGGACCAACGGATAAGATGAAAATTGTACTACAAAGAGTTTCGCAGGCAGCGGTAACGATCGAGGGAATTGTTCACGGGGAAATTGACCAAGGGCTTTTGCTTTTAGTTGGTATCAGTCCTGATGATAATCAAGAGGATATAGACTATGCAGTGAGAAAAATTGTCAATATGCGGATATTTTCTGATGAGGCAGGAAAGATGAACAAGTCTGTTCAGGAGGTGGCTGGGAAGATTTTGTCCATCTCTCAGTTTACTCTCTTTGCGAATACTAAAAAAGGGAATCGTCCTGCCTTTACAGGAGCGGCTACTCCTGATCTGGCTAGTAGCTTTTATGATAAGTTTAACCAAGCTTTGTCGGTTTTTGTTCCCGTAGAAGTGGGGGTTTTTGGGGCAGATATGCAGGTCAGTCTGGTGAATGATGGTCCGGTGACCATCATACTTGACACAAAAAATCGTTAGTTTGGTTTTGAGTTATTTTTGCTGTATCAGCGGGTGAAGACCTGCGATGGTTTTTTATCTACTGTTAAAAATTGCAGAATGTAGCGTTAAAACTCTATTTTTCTGCTAAAAGTTATAGGGTACTTAAGTTATGTTTGCAATTTTTCACAGGAAACGCAAACTGAGAATCTCAAATATATGGTTTATATAGTTGAATAGCAAAAAAACGAATGATGGTAGGAAGTCAGGGAAGCTCACTACTATTCATTCGTTTTTTATTATTCTTACTTAGGATTTAGATAACTTTCTTCAAGGATGATTCTCATTAGCAGGGTGGGAATCGTTTGTTTTTTCTACAAATAACTGCTGGGCAATAGCTATTGGCACAGCCAGTTCTTTGTTCTTGTACTGGATGGTAATGGTTTGAGCGAATTGGTCAAATCCTGCTACGGTTAGTTGATCACCGACCCGTAAATCGTGTGATTCTAGGTATTGGAGAAGCTGGTAGAAATCGTGGATTCGGACCAGTTGGTAATTTCCGGCTTCTACTAGCTGAGACAATCGTTTTTGGTAGCGTTCAATCAGAGGTTGTCCCTCTTGAGGGATGGTGCCACCATGAGGACAGGTTTGTGGTTGCTCCAACAGAAGATCCAATCGATTGATGAAGCGATCCGAAACAGTATGTTCAAGAATCTCTGCTTCTTCGTGTACTTCTTCTGATGAGTAGCCCAGTTGTTTGACTAGAAATACCTCAATCAAGCGGTGTTTGCGATAGAGGTTGGCCACCATTTTAAGGGCAGTCTGGCTAAGGAGGTAGCCTGTCTTCGCATCTTTATATATGAGGTTTTCAGCCAGCATTTTTTTGAGCATTGCCGATACGGCTGGGGCAGAAAAAGCCATCTTTTCAGCGATTAGTTTATTGGTAATCTTCTGGTCTAGCTGACCAAGTTCATAAATACATTTGAGATAGTCTTCTTTATTTGGTGTCATAAGAACTCACTTTCTACAGCTATTATATCAAAAATTTAAAAAATCAGTTGACAAATTGATTTTTTTATCTTAATCTAATTATAAAGTTAGGTATACTTAATAAATACAGAAGGAGAACCTATATGAAGAAAATATTTCTTAGTTTTGCTCTGCTATTGTCCTTGATTGGACTAGGAGCTTGCCGTTCATCACAAACCCAAGAGGGATCTAGTAAGCCACGCGTAGCGGTGACTACTTCCTTCCTTAACGATATGGTTCATCAGTTAGCAGGAGATGAGGTAGAGCGTGATTTGCTGATTCCTGCGGGAGAAGATCCCCACTTGTATGTCGCTAAGTCTAGCGATTTGTCAAAATTGCAAAAGGCAAATTTGGTTCTTTATCATGGCCTACATTTTGAAGGAAAAATGGTAGAAGCACTTGAAAAGTCTGGAGTTGCTGTTTCTAAAAACTTTGATAAGAAAGACTTGAACACGATGGATGAAGATGGTGAGAAAATTGTTGACCCTCACTTCTGGTTCTCAATTCCTCTCTACAAGTCAGCTGTTGCTGTAGCGTCTGAGGAATTGCAGAAACTCGTTCCGAAAAAAGCAGATCTTATCAAGAAGAACACAGAAAAATATCTAGCCCAGTTGGATGATTTGCATAAATGGATCGAAAAAGAATTGAGTGTGATTCCAGCAGACCGTCGTTACTTGGTTACTCCACATGATGCCTTTAACTACTTTGCTTCTAGCTATGGCTTTACCCTCTTTGCACCTCAAGGTGTTAGCACAGATTCAGAGGTCGCTAACAGCGATATGATTGAAACGGTTAACCTTATCATCAAACATAAGATTAAGGCTATCTTTACAGAATCTACAACGAATCCAGAGCGTATGAAAAAACTGCAAGAAGCTGTAAAGGCTAAGGGTGGTCAAGTTGAAGTTGTATCAGGTGAAGGCAAGGAATTGTTCTCTGATTCGTTGGCGCCAGAAGGAGAAGCTGGGGATACGTTTATTGATATGTATAAACACAACATTAAATTGATTGTTGAACACTTGAAATAATCAAGTGCGTTGAATGACCTGTTTTGGATACTTTTGAAACAGAATTTATAGAATAAAGGACTCGGTCTTGGTCGAGTTCTGTCCCTTTTTAGACAGGAGGAAATATGTTCCCGATAATAGAATTAGAAGATGTCAGTTTGGCCTATGCAGCCAGTCAGACCTTAGCCTTGGAAAAGGTAGATTTAGCTATCCCGAAAGGTAGTCGTACAGCTATCGTAGGCCCAAATGGTGCGGGAAAGTCCAGTCTATTTAAGGTCATCTTGGGCTTGCAAAAACCAGATTCTGGCAGGGTTAGTCTGTTCGGTCAGCAGACGGAGCTACCGAGCTTGATTGCCCAAAAAGTAGCCTATATTCCTCAGTCTAGTCAGGTTAACTGGCAGTTTCCTGCTACTGTTTTTGAGATTGTTCTCATGGGGCGCTTTGCTCACAGTAAGGGGATATTGCGAAGACCGAGCAAGGAAGATAGGTTGATTGTTGAACAGGCTTTGGAGCGTATGAAAATTACGGATTTGCGCCATCGCCAGATTGATCAGCTTTCAGGCGGCCAGCGACAGCGGGTCTTTTTAGCGCGTGCCTTGGCACAGGAAGCTGAGTTGTATCTTATGGATGAACCTTTAGCAGGGATTGATCAGGCGACAGAGATGATGATTATGGATATTTTGAAGGAATTCCAACAAGAAGGTAAGACCTCTGTAGTCATCCACCACGATTTGACAACCCTAGAATCTTACTTTGATCATCTGGTCTGGCTCCACAAGCAAGTGGTGGCTTCTGGTCCGATAGAACAAGCTCTAACGGTGGAGAATTATCAGGCTACCTATGGTATAGGGACAGGAATTTTTCTGAGAAATACCAAAGGAGGCAGTCATGTTTGAAGTTTTCAAAGAATATTCCTTTTGGACAGTTGCTTTGGGGACGATTAGTTTGGCTCTGGCTGCCAGCATGATAGGTAGTGTAACGGTTTTAACCAGACAGAGCTTGCTGGGAGATGCTTTGGGGCATGCTTCTTATCCTGGTGTAATCTTTTCCTTTATGGTGTTTCAATCACGCCAACCCCTCCACTTACTTTTAGGGGCTGTTCTATCAGGTTATTTATCCTATGGTCTCGTTCATTGGCTCTGTAGAAAAGGTGGGCATAGTCTTGTTAATGCCTTATCGCTGGTATCTGCTTCCTTTTTTGGCCTTGGAATGGTTTTGAAAAATGCTATCCAGGGGAATGAGGCTTTTGCAGGAGCATCTCAGGCAGGTTTGCAGACCTACTTGTTTGGACAAGCTGCCTTTATACAGCTAGATGATGTTGTGTTGATTGGCTGCATTTCTTTGGTCTCTTTAGGGTTGTTCTTTTTCTTTTATCAGGACTATAAGCTCTATCTTTTTGATCCGACCTTTGCCAAGGTTATTGGTGTACGGGTAAAATGGTTACAAAGGCTGACCATGTTTTTAATGATTTGCTTGATTGCAGTGGGACTCAAGTTGGTAGGGGCAGTTTTGATGAGTAGTTTTTTGATTGCACCGGCTGTATTTGGTCTGATATTAGGAAAATCTTATCATCGTAGTCTATTACTAGCAAGTTTAGTCGCTGTTAGTTCAGCCTTTTTCGGAACATGGCTCAGTTCGGCTATATCAGGTCTATCAACAGGACCGACGATTATTGTTTGTCTGACAAGCTTGACCCTGCTAGCTTTTACCTATGTCACCTATGTAAGAAAGGAGAATGGTCGTGTTTGAAGTCTTACTCATTTTGATTGTGATTGCTAGCTCCTGTGGTCTACTCGGCTCTATCTTGGTAGTAAAAAATCAGTCCATGTTAGCTGATGCCTTGTCTCACTCGGTTTTACTGGGAATTGTTTTGGGCTTTTTTATTAGCCATAGCTTGGATTCTCCCCTCTTGGTAGTGGGTGCTAGTCTATTTGGCTTGTTATCTGTTCTTGCGATTGACCGTTTACATAGTCGGAAGGTGGCTCATGATGCAGCAACGGGCTTGGTTTTCTCTTTTTTCTTTGCAGTAGCAGTCATGCTCATTTCTCTTTTTGCTCGTAATGTTCATTTGGATGTGGATATGGTTTTGCAGGGAGAAGTCCTCTTTGCTCCTTTGCATAGAATGGATATTTTCACTTGGTCTTTGCCGGTCAGTCTGGTCAAGTCTACCTTTGCTTGGTTGGTGATTTTAGGTTTTTTCAGTTGGGGTTATTATCGTCTGCGGATTTATCTATTTGATAGTAATCATGCACGGTTGTCTGGTTTGCAGACGTCTCTTTTAGAAGTTGCGATTCTTATCCTAGTTTCTTTAACGACTGTTCTGGCCTTTGAAGCAATCGGATCTATAACTGTCATTGTTTTTCTGGTGGCTCCTAGTATGGCAGCTCTCCATTGGGCTAAATCCTTTTGGCAATTACTCGTTTGGGGACAATTGATTGCAGTCCTTACGGTTATTCTTGGGTTTCTATTAGCAAACCAGTTGGATCTAACAATGTCAGGAACCTGTGCGACAGTGAGTCTCTTTGTGGTCTGTCTCAGTGTTTTTGTAAAAAATACTTGGAAAAGGTCGTTTGGTAAGTGAAATTGTCAGAATTTTTTGTTATTATAGTTGTATTAAGAAGAAGTAAAGGAGCGAACTATGACACGATTACAAGATGATTTTTATGAATATGTCAATGGTGAATGGGCTAAGACAGCGGTCATTCCAGATGATAAGCCTAGAACAGGTGGTTTTTCAGATTTGGCTGATGACATTGAACAGCTTATGATTGACACGACCAGCGATTGGTTGTCAGGAAAAAATGTTCCAGAAGATAGCGTCTTGCAAAACTTTGTGGCTTTCCACAAGCAAGTAGCAGATTATGAAACCCGCGACCGTCTGGGTGCAGAGCCAGTTCAGGCCTTGATTGCTGAGTACAAGTCCTTGAGTTCCTTTGAAGAATTTACCAGCAAGTTGGCAGAATACGAGTTGGCAGGGAAACCAAACCTCATGCCGTTTGGTGTAGCACCGGACTTTATGAATGCTCAGACTAATGTTCTTTGGGCAGATTCGATAGGGATTATTTTACCGGATACGACCTACTATGAAGAAGGTCATGAGAAGGGGGCGGAATTGCTCAAAACTTGGAGAGAGTGTCAGGAAGCCCTCTTGCCAAAGTTTGGTTTTACAGATGAGGAAATCAAGGACCTCTTGGATAAACGTTTGGAGTTAGATGCAAAAGTGGCTCAGTATGTCTTGTCTAGTGAAGAAGGCTCTGAGTACGCTAAACTCTATCATCCTTATGAGTGGGCAGAATTTACAGCTTTAGTGCCAGAATTGCCGCTGGATGCCTACTTTACAGATATTTTAGGTCAGACGCCTGATAAGATTATTGTTCCGGAGGAGCGTTTCTGGCAAGCAGCTAAGGAGATTTATAGTCAGGATAATTGGGACTTGCTGAAAGCGACATTGATTTTGGGAGCAGTAGCTATGTATGCTGTTTTCCTTTCTGATGAAATCCGAGTTCTTTCAGGTGCTTATGGTCGTGCTTTATCGGGAACACCAGAAGCTCAGAATAAAGAAAAAGCAGCTTATAACCTTGCTCAAGGCTACTTTAGCCAAGCTCTTGGTCTCTGGTATGCAGGAGAAAAATTCTCTCCAGAAGCTAAGGCTGATGTGGAAAACAAGGTTGCTAAGATGATTGAAGTTTACAAGTCACGTTTGGAGACCGCAGACTGGTTGGCCAAAGAAACTCGTGACAAGGCTATTACAAAACTTAATGTCATCAAGCCTTATATCGGTTATCCAGAAGCCTTGCCAGAACGTTATTACAAGAAGATTATCGATTCAAGCAAGTCCTTGGTGGAAAATGTTGCTGAGCTGATAAAAATTGACATTGCCCATGGTTGGAGCAAGTGGAACAAGCCTGTAGATATGAAAGAATGGGGCATGCCAGCTCACATGGTCAATGCCTACTATAATCCACAGAAGAACTTAATTGTTTTTCCTGCTGCTATCTTGCAAGCACCTTTCTATTCATTGGAACAGTCTTCGTCTGCAAACTATGGCGGTATCGGAGCGGTGATTGCTCATGAAATCTCTCATGCCTTTGACTCAAATGGTGCGTCTTTTGACGAGCATGGAAGTCTCAATAACTGGTGGACAGAGGCTGATTATGCCGCTTTTGAAGCACGTACCCAGCAGGTCATTGACCAATTTGAAGGTCAGGAGTCCTATGGTGCTAAGATCAATGGTAAGTTAACTGTGTCAGAAAATATCGCTGACTTGGGTGGTATTGCGGCAGCACTTGAGGCAGCCAAGTCAGAAGTAGACTTTTCGGCTGAAGAATTTTTCACCAACTTTGCTCGTATCTGGCGTATGAAGGCTCGCCCTGAATATATGCAAATGCTGGCAAGCGTTGATGTCCATGCACCAGCTCATCTCCGTACCAATGTACAGTTGCCAAATTTCGATGAGTTCCATGAAACCTTCGGCATTCAGGAAGGTGATGGTATGTGGCGCTCAAAAGAGGATCGTGTGATTATTTGGTAATTGCAGAGAGATCTCTATCTATTTGATTTTAAAGAATAAAAGAGCAGTAAATCGGAAGGTTTACTGTTTTTTAATTTATTTAGATGAAATAAATTGAACTTGGTATTTAGAAGTTGATTTTTTACAAATGGTATCATATTTTTGTTTGCTGACTAGAAAATAGGAAGTCGCAAAGTTCAGTCTCTACCTTTTTTCTTTCCTTTTTTCATGGTATAATAGTAAGGATAATTTATTGACATGGAGAAAATATATGAGCTTCTACAATCATAAGGAAATCGAACCAAAGTGGCAGGAATTTTGGGCGAAAAATCATACCTTTAAGACGGGGACAGATAGTGACAAGCCAAACTTTTATGCGCTAGATATGTTCCCTTATCCATCTGGTGCGGGCCTGCACGTTGGACATCCAGAAGGATATACTGCAACGGATATTCTCAGTCGTTATAAGCGGGCACAAGGTTACAATGTGCTTCATCCAATGGGATGGGATGCTTTTGGTCTACCTGCAGAGCAGTATGCAATGGATACAGGGAATGACCCAGCTGACTTTACGGCAGAAAATATCGCCAACTTTAAGCGTCAAATTAACGCCCTTGGTTTTTCTTACGACTGGGATCGCGAAGTCAGCACGACAGACCCTGGCTACTACAAGTGGACTCAATGGATTTTCACTAAGTTGTATGAAAAAGGTCTAGCCTATGAGGCAGAAGTGCCTGTCAACTGGGTAGAGGAATTGGGAACAGCTATTGCTAACGAAGAAGTACTTCCTGATGGAACATCTGAACGTGGGGGCTATCCAGTTGTCCGCAAACCAATGCGCCAGTGGATGTTGAAGATTACCGCCTATGCAGAGCGGTTACTTACTGATCTGGAAGAAGTGGATTGGCCGGAGTCTATCAAGGATATGCAGCGCAATTGGATTGGTAAATCAACTGGTGCCAATGTGACCTTCAAAATCAAGGATACAGATAAGGATTTCACAGTCTTTACTACCCGCCCTGATACACTTTTCGGTGCTACTTATGCTGTTTTAGCCCCTGAACATGATTTGGTAGATAGCATTACTTCGGCAGAACAAGTTGAGGCAGTAGCCGAATACAAACGTCAAGCATCGCTCAAGTCAGACCTTGCTCGTACAGATCTTGCTAAGGAAAAAACAGGTGTTTGGACAGGTAGCTATGCTATCAACCCTGTCAATGGCAGAGAAATTCCAATCTGGATTGCCGACTATGTTTTGTCCAGCTACGGTACAGGTGCTATCATGGCAGTTCCTGCTCATGATGAACGCGACTGGGAATTTGCTAAGCAATTCGGTCTGGACATTCTTCCTGTTCTTGAGGGGGGAAATGTTGAGGAGTCTGCTTTTACAGAAGATGGACCTCATATCAACTCGGATTTCTTGGATGGACTCAATAAGGCAGATGCTATTGCTAAAATAGTGGCTTGGCTGGAGGAAAACGGTGTTGGTCAAGAGAAAATTTCCTATCGTCTGCGTGACTGGCTCTTCAGTCGCCAACGTTACTGGGGAGAGCCAATTCCGATCATTCATTGGGAAGACGGTACTTCAACAGCTGTACCTGAAAATGAATTGCCACTAGTCTTGCCTAAGACTTCTGACATCAAACCGTCTGGTACTGGGGAAAGCCCACTGGCTAATTTGACTGACTGGTTGACGGTTACCCGTGAGGATGGTGTTAAGGGGCGTCGTGAGACCAATACTATGCCACAGTGGGCGGGATCTAGCTGGTACTACCTTCGCTATATTGACCCACACAACGATGAGAAATTGGCAGATGAAGATTTGCTCAAGGCATGGTTGCCAGTTGACATCTACATTGGTGGTGCGGAGCATGCTGTTCTTCACTTACTCTATGCTCGTTTCTGGCACAAGTTTCTCTATGATCTTGGCGTTGTGCCAACCAAGGAGCCGTTCCAAAAACTCTTTAATCAAGGAATGATTTTGGGGACAAGTTACCGCGATGGTCGTGGAGCGCTTGTGGCAACAGACAAAGTTGAAAAGCGTGATGGTTCGTTCTTCAATATCGAAACAGGCGAGGAGTTGGAGCAGGCTCCAGCCAAGATGTCCAAGTCATTGAAAAACGTGGTAAATCCAGATGATGTGGTGGATCAATTCGGTGCGGATACTCTTCGTGTTTATGAAATGTTCATGGGACCGCTTGATGCTTCTATCGCTTGGAGCGAAGAAGGTTTGGAAGGCAGTCGTAAGTTTCTTGACCGCGTTTACCGCCTCTTAACGACCAAAGAGATCGTAGCGGAAAATAGCGGAGCTTTGGATAAGGTTTATCATGAAACTGTGAAAACGGTGACAGAGCACATCGAAGAACTAAAATTCAATACTGCTATCGCGCAACTGATGATTTTTGTCAATGCGGCCAACAAGGAGGGCAACCTCTATGTTGACTACGCCAAAGGCTTTGTGCAGTTGATTGCACCATTTGCACCACATTTGGCAGAGGAACTCTGGCAAGGTTTGACCAATACAGGCCAATCCATTAGCTATGTTGCATGGCCAAGCTACGATGAAAGCAAATTGGTGGAAAGTGAAGTCGAAATCGTTGTCCAAATAAAAGGTAAAGTGAAAGCCCGCTTGACCGTTACAAAGGATTTATCAGCAGATGAGTTAGAAAAGATTGCCCTTTCTGATGCGAAAGTCCAAGCAGAAATTGCAGGCTTGACCGTTGTAAAGGTGATTACGGTTCCGAATAAACTTGTTAATATTGTAGTGAAGTAAGGAAGAGTGAGAAAGAATTTGACAAGTAGAAAAGAATTCGTCGATAAGTTTTTATTTTGGGGGTGACTATCCGGATTGGGTCGTCTATCCACACAGCTTCTATGTAGGAGTTGGACGAACTAAATATACAAGTTCAGTCTAAACTAAAAAAGTGAACGTATTGGGATTTGGTTTGATTACCGTTCCAATTTGTTCGCTTTTTTCATTTATTTAATGTCAGTACCCTATAGTCGAATAGAAACAGTTGCCTTAGATTCTTTCAGTCCAAGGTGAATAAGGTTCTATCGCATTCTTATTTGAGAGTCTTTTCTTGTTTGGCAGGTTTCCTGGTCGTCTGTAGATAAAAAACAGATAAAGGTTACAAAAAAAATACACCAAACTGTGATTTATTTAAGTACAATTTATAGATGGGATAGTAAAGACTATTCTACCTACAGTTAGTTACAAATGCAATATCGTAGATTGTATATCAACATTGTAATTTAGTAGGAGTTGAGACGGTAAATCTGGTTTCAATGATTCGTCCGATGATCAATAATCTCGGATTAGTGTGACTACTAAATTTATATGGAGATGTATTTTTCGAGATAATCGCTCTTGTATTTACTTATTGAGGCGCTCTAGGTCTGTCAAATCATCTGTGTTCCACAACAATGTCATAGGGTCGGTGGCAAGCTTGTAATCATGGTGAGTATTGCATTGTACTATTAAGGTTGAGCGTTGCCATGAGTGATTTACTTGGCTACTTTTGTTGTCTTTGTCACTGATAGAGTAGTGAAATGAGCCTTTTAGTGTTTATTTTATATACTACAACGAAACATTAAAAAGAAAGTATTGGTAAAAAATGATTAAGGTTAATATTAAGCATAGACTCAGGAAATTGTCTATCGGACTTGTTTCCGTTGGAACTATGTTTATGGCGACAACTGTTTCGGGGGCAGAAATTACTTCTACTTCCGATTCCGCTCCTTCTGCTGAAAGTAGAGAGTCTGCGACTGCATCTACTGGAGGGACTGAGCAAGCTGAAAATGGGGGAGCCGCGGGAACATCAGTAACCTCAGCGACTGCAGATGGTGGCCAAGAGCAAGCAGGAGAAGCTGCACCCGCTTCTACACCCGCTCCAGCAGCTTTGACTAGTATGAGCCCAAGTGCGACTCCAGCCGCTCCAGTAGTAGAAGAGCCTAAGACCATTGAAGTTGAAAAACTGAAAGTTGAGAAGGAAAAGTCAACTCTTAAAGTTGTAGATGGGAAGGACGGAGATAACAAGCTCATCAAGAACCGTGATGGCAAGGAACGAGAGATTTTTGATGTGTCTCGTGACGTGAAGGTAAACGACGATGACACCATCGACGTTACCCTGACTGTTGAGCCGAAACAGATCGATGAAGGTGCCGAGGTCATGGTCCTTCTAGATGTTTCTAACAAGATGACAGACGAAAGCTTTAAAACGGCCAAAGAGAATATTAAAAAATTAGTCAATACTCTAACGAGCAAAGCTTCTGATGGAAAAAGTCCCAATGCTCGCAATACTGTTCGTTTGATTACATTTTACAATAAGGTTAATGAACCCGTCTATTTAACTCCTGAAACAGTAAATACTGAAATTGATAAAGCTAGGGTTTTTGCCAAAGAAGATCGTAATTGGGGCGTAGATCTTCAAGGGGCTATTCATCGTGCCCGTCAAGCATTTAACTCAACTGGTGAGAAAAAATCAGGTAAACGCCAACACATCGTTTTATTCTCTCAGGGAGAATCTACCTTCAGTTATGATATTAAAAAAGACAAAGAAAAGTTATCGAAAATACAGGTTGATGGACCTGTAACCTATAGCAATCCTCTGCTACCATGGCCGTTTTACTTTGATACAACGACTAAAACCCATAATTTCGTGAAGGACGCTGAAAAGTTTACTCAATTTTTAGATAAGGTAGGAATTAGTCAATTCAAAAATGCTGTCAAGGGGATGGCTTCTACAGGAAATAGTCTTTTCTCTTTGGGAAACAGTTTGCTTGGGATTAAAAATCCGCTGGATTATATTACACTAGCGGATTTAGATACAAAGGAATTGAAAGAAAGTGAGTTCGACTATTCAAACCGCTTAGGAGAGGGCTATAACTTCCGTAGCTACTACAATCGGGTGACGGATACGGTCGGTCTTAAGAGTACTATTGAGTCAGAAGTTAAGAAAAATTTAGAAAAATTGGAACCGAAAGAGGCTTCTTCATGGCTTAGCACTCTAGGATTGAAAACTGCTTCTGATTCTGTTAGAGATTGGTTTATTGGAAAAGCATTGGATCACCTATTCTACAGACGTCAATACCAATTCTACAATCATAATCTATCTGCTCAAGCAGAAGCAAAAATAGCTCGAGATGAAGGTATCCTATTCTACAGCTTTGATGTCACTAAGCCTGACACTGCAAAAACTTATGATAAATTTGATGAATATCTCAAGAAGATGTCAGAAGGTAGCAAGTTCCTAGAAGAGAAAGACTTGACCACTCCAGATAAGTTTAAGGACATCTTAAAAGAAGTAACCATTACCGATACTTTCGGAGAGAATGTTTCGGTAGTAGATGGTAGCTTTGATAAAACTCGTTTCAAAACTGGTGTTAAACACACTCCTGCTAAATCTAGTAGAACAGGTGGGGGGCTATTGGGATGGGGCTTTAACCTCTTCTCTTCCATTATTAGCACTCCTAACACCAAAGAATCCCTGACATGGACCATCAATAAGGATGAGCTTGCCAAGGCATTTGAGGAAAGAAAACCAGTAACCTTTACTTATAAATTGAAGGTGAATAAGGATAAGTTCTCTAAATCAACAGGTGTAGCAACAAATAAAGAAGCCACTTATCAAACAATCATTTCTAATACTACATCTTACAAGATTAATGATAAAGAAGTTAAAGATAAGAAATTAGAAGAGGTTAAGGTAAGGTACACCAAAGAAACGATCCCTGTGCCAAAAGTTGAAAAAGAGAATGTGGGACCACAAACACCTCAGGAACAACCAATGCAACCGCTATCTCCAGAAGTTCCAGCAGTACCAGCACCGGAAGTTCCTAAGACAGAAACCGAACCTATAGTGCCGCACTTACCTGAAAAACCTCAGGAAGAGCCACAGCAGCCACAACCAGAGGCTCCAGTAGTCCCAGCACCAGAAGTTCCTAAGACAGAAACCGAACCTCGTAATCCGCAGCGACCTGAAAGACCTCAGGAAGGTATCCAGCCGCGCCGCCCAGAAGTTCCATCTGATCCAAGACCAGAAGTTCCTAAGACAGAAACTGAACCTCGTAATCCGCAGCGACCTGAAAGACCTCAGGAAGGTATCCAGCCACGCCGCCCAGAAGTTCCATCTGATCCAAGACCAGAAGTTCCTAAGACAGAAACCGAATCTCATAATCCGCAGCGACCTGAAAAGCCTCAGGAAGATTCCCAGCCACGTCGTCCAGAGGTTCCAGTAGTTCCAACACCGGAAGCTCCTAAGACAGAAAGCGAATCTCGTAATCCGCAGCTATCAGAAACACTTCAGGAGGATTCACAACGGTCATTGCATTCAGAAGTTCCATCTGTGTCATCTCCGGAAACTCCAAAAGATGGTACAATTAAACAAGATGCCTCTCTGCTCCCTATCTCCAAAGCGAAAGCAGTTCGTCAATTACCTCAAACTGGAGATAAAGATAGACCTGATGTTACCTACACTGTGGCAGCCTTAACTGTACTTGGAGCAATAGGACTTCTTAAGAAAAAAAGACGTGATGATCAAATTGACTAACCTTTAGATGTTATAAGACGACATAAATCATACAGAATATGAAATTTGTCCTGTTTTGTAACACCTCTAGTGATATTTTATGCAAATACCACAAAAGCCCATTAGAGTAAATCTAAGGGCTTTTGTCTATCTCAAGAGAGTATTATTCTCTCAAGTTGTTCTGTTTATGAAAGTTGTCATGCCTATTTCCTCTTTCGGTAAATCGCTCGAGCACTGATAGTCGCGGCAAGTGCTAGTCCGACAAACGTCAGTCCTAGTCCGCTGAGACTTCCTGTTGATGGCAGTGGAGTCGATTTTTTCTTCTTAGGAGGAGTGGTTGGCTTGTAGGTGTTGGTAATGGTGACATTTCCATTTTCAACTTTTCCTACAGATGCTGTGTATCCATCAACCACTGAAACCTCTTTGACCGTATAGACAATATCTTTCTGGTTTGCTTTCTTGTCAAGTCCTGTCCAAGTATGCGTCCACTTGTTATCAGCAGTCAGGGTTACAGGTTCGCCCAACTTTTCACCGTTGGCATAGAGTTGAACTTGGATAGATCCAGGACGTTTACCGTCTTGATTATTGTTATCCTTCCAGACCTTGGTAACAGTGAGACTCGTCTGACCTGGTGTGTAACTGTTGGTAATGTTGTGCCCATCAATGGTTGTTGTATAGTTATCAACGGCATTCTCAGTTACAGTGTAGACGATTTCCTTCCCGTTAGCGTACTTCGGTAGGTTAGTAAAGGTATAGGTCCAATTCGTATCGGCAGAGACTTTCTGACTTTGAACGACTTCACCGTTAGCCAAGAGGTTTACGGTGATAGATTTTGGACGCTTACCGTCTTGGTCATTATTGTCATTCCAGGTCTTAGTCCCTGCAACTTCCGTTGTTTCTGGAGTATGGGTGTTAGTGATGTTGGTTCCTTCTACAGATGAGGTATACCCGTTTGGTGTGTTCGCCTCTTCCACAGTGTAGGTAATTTTCTTGCCATTTTTGTATTCAGGTAAGTCTGTGAATGTGTAGTTCCAATCACCGTTGGTATCTGGTTTGATGGTTGTTGTAGAAACTACCTGACCATCTGCCAGAAGGTTGACGATAATAGAAGTTGGGCGTAGACCATCTTGGTTGTCCTTATCTTTCCACACCTTGTTTACCTTGACAGAGGTTGTACTTGGTGTGTAACTGTTTGTGATATTGTAGCCATCCACCTTCATCTCATACCCGTCTACTTTTTCTTCTGAAACAGTGTAGACGATTTCTTTTCCGTTAGCGTACTTCGGTAGGTCGGTGAAGGTATACTTCCAGTCGTTTTCAGCAGTGACTTGTTGGCTCTTGATGACCTTACCATCAGCCAAGAGGTTTACGGTAATAGATTTCGGACGTTTACCGTCTTGGTCGTTGTTGTCGTTCCAAGTCTTAGTACCTGCAACTTCCGTTGTTTCTGGAGTGTGGGTATTGGTGATATTGGTTCCTTCTACCTTCATCTCATACCCGTCTACCTTTTCTTCTGAAACAGTGTAGACGATTTCTTTTCCGTTAGCGTATTTCGGTAGGTTAGTAAAGGTATAGGTCCAATTCGTATCGGCAGTGACTTTCTGACTTTGAACGACCTCACCGTTAGCCAAGAGGTTTACGGTGATAGATTTCGGACGTTTACCGTCTTGGTCGTTGTTATCGTTCCAGGTCTTAGTCCCTGCAATTTGCGTTGTTTCTGGAGTATGGGTATTGGTGATGGTAAAGTTATTGGTTGATGTTTGAGTTACTTTTGAAGTATAGCCATCAATAGCAGTGACTTCTTTGACGGTGTAGACGATGTCCTTTTTGTTTGCTTTCTTGGCAAGTCCTGTCCAGGTTGCTTTCCAGTTGTTCTCTTCAGAAAGGGTTTGAACCTGTCCAGTGGGAACACCGTCTGCGTAGAGTTCTAGTTTGATTTCCCTGCGCAGTCCGTCTTGGTTGTTGTTGTCTTCCCAAACTTTTGTGGCAGTGACACTTGTTTCTCCCGGTGTGTAGCTGTTAGTGATATTGTAGCCATCATAGGTTGTAGTGTAATCTGCGACTGCTTTTTCACTAATCGTGTAGGTAATGACAGCTCCATTTTTCTTAGCAGGTAGGTTTGAGAACTTGTAAGCCCAGTTGTCGTCTGCGGTGACGATTTTGCTTGCGACCGGTTGACCGTCTGCCAAGAGGTTTACGGTGACAGATTTTGGACGTTTACCATCTTGGTCGTTGTTATCGTTCCAAGTCTTGGTACCTGCAACTTCCGTTGTTTCTGGAGTATGGGTGTTGGTGATGGTAGTTCCTTCTACAGATGAGGTATACCCGTTTGGTGTGTTCGCCTCTTCCACAGTGTAGGTAATTTTCTTGCCATTTTTGTATTCAGGCAAGTCTGTGAAGGTGTGGCTCCAATCGCCATCAGCATTTGGTGTGATCGTTTCCGTCTTAACAACTTCACCGTCCGCCAAGAGGTTGACGGTAATGGAAGTTGGGCGCAGACCATCTTGGTTGTCCTTATCTTTCCAGACCTTGTTTACCTTGATAGAGGTTGTACTTGGTTTATAGGTGTTGGTAATGGTGACATTTCCATTTTCAACAGTTCCTACAGTAGTGGTGTATCCCTCTACTTTTGAGACTTCTTTGACGGTGTAGACGATGTCTTTTTTGTTTGCCTTCTTAGCAAGTCCTGTCCAAGTGTGTGTCCATTTGTTGGCTGCTGTTAGTGTCACGACCTCGCCAGATTTCTGGTCGTTAGCATAGAGTTGAACTTGGATAGCTTCAGGCCGTTTACCGTCTTGATTGTCCTTGTCATCCCAAGCCTTGGTTACTGTGAGGCTAGTTTGACCAGGTGTGTAACTATTGGTGATATTGTACTTATCGTAGGTTGTGGTGTAGCCTTCAACAGCGTTTTCTGTCACGGTATAGACGATTTCTTTTCCGTTAGCGTACTTCGGTAGGTCAGTGAAGGTATACTTCCAGTCGTTTTCGGCAGTGACTTGTTGGCTCTTGATGACTTTGCCATCAGCCAAGAGGTTTACGGTGATAGACTGTGGACGTTTACCGTCTTGGTCGTTGTTATCGTTCCAGGTCTTAGTTACTGGTACAGATACTTTTTCAATGTTGGTATTTGTCACAGTAAAGCCAGAAGCCATGTCGCCTGTCACTTCAGATTGGTAGTTTTCGATCGCATCTTCTTTGATGGTGTACTTGATCTCTTTACCATCTGCATGAAACTTGCGTAGGTCATTAAATGTTGCTTTCCAACTGTTTGAAGCGTTGAGAGTAGCTGTTTTTCCGGTGTCTGCATCATCTGCGTAGAGACGGACTGTAGCGGAATCTTTTGCAGGGCCAACCCATTTTTTGTCAACGCTTACTGATGTTTTAATTGGCTTGTTTGTGATGGTTTGGATGATCGCTTTTCCATCAGCGACAGAGACGGTTGTTTCTTCTGGATTTAGTTCAAATCCATTCGGTGCTGTCAGTTCTTTGATTTTGTACTGACCTGCGACTAATTTTTCTGTCACAGCTTCGCCTTGAGCATTTGTAGTGACTTCGTATTCTTTGCCATTCGCAACATTGGTGATTTTAAACTTGGCATTGGCAAGTTTTGTCTCTTGATTTTCAGCATCAACTTTGATGATTTTAATCTTGTTGGTCAAGTCACCAGAACCTGTACCACCAGATGAGGAATTGATATAGGAAGCAGAGTGTTCAGCAAGCACCTTGTCTTTAGAAGTGAGCTTAACATTGTTTTTTATAACGGTATCCGGTGTATAAGATGTTTGATAAGTAAAATAGTACTGTTGGTTACTTATATTTCCTAAATTTACTGTGACAGTCCGATCATCATTTGAAAAGGAAATCTTATCACTACTAATGGTTTCAAGGACTTTTATTGGGTTACCTACTGAGTCAAACTCTACCCTTTGTAATCTGAAAGTCTCTTTGATAAATTTCTCTGGAGAATTAAGTGCTAATGTATCAGAAAAAACAGTGTCATCTGGGAAGCTTCCCTTTTCATGATTGATACGACCTTCCCATTGTACACGATTTCCACCGATCTCTTTTGACCATTTATTCAACTTTTCATTTTTAAGATCTGTTGGGCCATTTGGTCTAACCTTAATGGTGTGGACTTTTCCACTTACAGTTATAGAAAATGTGTTTTCTTCATTCCGGCGAACTTTTGAGTTAACAAAATTGGCTGCTAGTTGCATTGAGCCTTTGACATTATATTTGTTCTGTACATAATCGGTAAAAGTCGCTCTTACTTTTCCACCACCATCAGGATTTGGTGTTACATGGGCGTTGGCAACGACACTTCCATCAGGTGCATGTAGCGGAAAATCAACTGCCGCAGAATTGGTCGGAAACCTCATTGCGTCAGGCAGTGTGACCTCGAAATAATCTCCTTTGCGTAATTCTGCGCCATGTCCACTGGCATCCCAGTCCAGCGCTAGATAGAACCTACCATTGTAAAAAACATTATCTGTTTCTTCGCCATTAGGTGTTCTAAGCACCTTGAGTGATGTTATAGTAGTCTCTACTTCTTTTGGAGCTTCCTCCGCCAAGGCAGTACTGGCAGGGGCAAAGACCTGAAACAGCAAGCAGAATAACATTACTATCGTCTTAAATCGACTTTTTAATCCTGTTTTCATCTTTAAATTTTCCTCTTTTCTTTGACGTTTATCTATCTCCAATTTGAGAATCAGCCCGAATACGAATCATGACCACCTCTTCCTTATTTTATTCAGGAAAAATGCTTTTTTTTAGCATTTACGATAAAATTTTACCACTTAAACTACAGGAAGTTAAGAACAATCGGTTGACACTGTGTGGACTTTCTGACCTCTAAATTTAGAGTTTAAAATGCATTTTCTTACAGATTAATTTCTTGTGAAGGAATGGCAATAGAGAAAAGGTCAATAAAAGTCTAATTTTATGTTCAAAAATGAGTAGAGATTGATTTTGGGAAAAGGAAAATCATATGTTTCTGGGTTCGATTTTACATACCCTCAGTGTTTTTAGAAAGTACCATATTTCCGTCTCATTACGGAAAAAGAGAGAACGCTGGATGCGTTTACAAACAAGAAGGGCTGGAATATAATAAGGATATAGACATGGGGCAGGGAGCTAAGCGATGAAGCCTACAAAGTTAGTGACAATCAGTGACGTCACCAATTCTCCTGAGGTGTTTGAAAGACAGGTTGATCATGTGCAACTGCCATTGGTCATACAAAAGAAAGAAGGAGCAATCAATGACTCAGAACAAACAAGTTTATCAATTTCCCGCAGGTTTTTTATGGGGTTCTTCTACCTCAGGTCCTCAGAGCGAAGGGATGGAACCCGGTGACGGGAAAGGCCAAAGTAACTGGGATTATTGGTACAATATAGAGCCGGAGCGTTTTCATGGAGGTATCGGTCCGGAACAGACCTCTACCTTTTACAAAAATTATGAAAAGGATATTGATTTGTTGGCGGAGACAGGTCATACTGTATTTCGGACCTCTATCCAATGGTCGCGTCTCATACCAAAGGGTGTAGGGGAGGTCAATCAAGAAGCGGTAACTTTCTATCGAGCTGTATTTTCCCTAATAAAAGAAAAGGGGATCCAATTATTTGTTAATCTTTATCATTTTGATCTTCCCTATGCTTTGCAGGAAAAAGGTGGCTGGGAGAAAAAAGAAACGGTGTGGGCCTATGAAGCCTATGCACGGACTTGTTTCGAGCTTTTTGATGATGTGGTTGACCGATGGATTACCTTTAATGAGCCAATCGTTCCTGTAGAATGTGGTTATCTGGGAGATTATCATTATCCTTGTAAGGTTGATGCCAAAGCAGCGGTTGCCGTGGCCTACCATACTCAATTAGCTAGTTCTTTGGCAGTCAAAGCTTGCCATGAGATTAATCCTGATAAAAAAATCGCTATTGTGCTGAATCTGACTCCAGCTTATCCCCGTAGTGACCAGCCAGAAGATATACAGGCAGCTAGAATTGCAGAACTCTTCCAAACCAAGAGTTTTCTAGATCCATCTGTCTTGGGAGAATATCCAGAGGAGTTGGTTCGATTGATTGCCGAATATGATTTGACTCCAGAAGTTAGCGAAGAGGAGCTGGCAATTATCAAAGAGAATAGAGTGGATTTTTTAGGAGTCAACTACTATCAACCTCTTCGGGTACAAGCACCGACAAGGGTATGGAAAGAAGGAGAGGTTCTCACTCCAGAATACTTCTTTGCTCCTTATGATATGCCAGGGAAAAAAATCAACCCACATAGAGGTTGGGAAATTTATGAAAAAGGGATTTACGACATTGCCACCAGTCTCAAAGAAGAATACAACAATATTGAATGGCTAGTAACAGAAAACGGCATGGGGGTGGAAGGAGAAGCTGCCTTTAAGGAAAATGGCTATATCCATGACGATTACCGGATTGAGTTTATCGAGGATCATTTGATTGAGTTGCACCGAGCTATTCAAGAAGGGGCAAATTGTAAGGGTTATATGCTGTGGACCTTTATCGACTGCTGGTCTTGGCTCAATGCCTATAAGAATCGCTATGGTTTGATTGAGCTGGACTTGGATACTCAAGATCGCATTATCAAGAAATCAGGCAAATGGTTTAAGACCTTGAGTGCTACCAATGGTTTTAGTCGTTAGGAGGTCATCATGGTACAATTAGGATTTTCTATCTATCCAGAGCATTATTCTTTACAGGATAGTCAAGAGTATATTCATTTGCTGCATCGTTATGGAGCGCGGCGGATGTTTCTGAGTTTGTTGCAGCTAGAAACCAGTAAACCAGAGGTATTTGATCTATATAGGGAATTGATTTCCTATGCCAATCAACTAGGAATAACTGTGGTGGCTGATGTGTGTCCACGTTTTATACAGGCACAAGGTTGGCAAGATTCACTCATGGAACATGTTGCCGAATTTGGCTTAGCAGGAATTCGTCTGGATGAAGCCCTTCCTTTGGATGAAATTATTGAGCTAACCAACAATCCTTATGGTATAAAGATTGAACTGAATTTGAGTACGGATAAGACACTGTTGACCAAACTTTTGGTTAGTTCTGCTAATTTGGATAATGTAATCGCCTGTCATAATTTTTATCCACATGCTTATACAGGGCTTTCTGAAGAGTATTTTTTGGAGATGTCTTCGTTTTATCATCGTTCTGGGATTCAGACTGCTGCTTTTGTCAGTGCACAATCAGCAACCGAGGGACCGTGGCCCTTGTCAGAAGGATTACCGACTCTGGAAGACCATCGTTACCTACCTATTCCCCTTCAAATCGCTTGGTTGAAAGCGACTGGCTTGATCGATTGTATTTTGATCTCCAACCAATTTGTATCAGAAGAGGAGCTTCAATCCATCCAAGAGGTCTTGAAAGGAGAACAGATTCGTCTGATGGTGGAAGTAGAAGATGGGCTAACGTCTGTCGAGCAGGAGATTGTAACGTTTCCTCATGTCTATCGTGGAGATGTATCAGCCTATGTTCTTCGATCAACGATGCCGCGTGTCGTGTATCAGGATGTTTCAATACCAGCTCGATCAGATCAGATGATGACCGTGCAGCGTGGAGATATTTTGATTGACAATGATCTTTACGGTCGGTATAAGGGGGAATTGCAGATTGCTCTGAAAGAATTTACGGTCAGTTCCAAGGTCAATCGAGTTGGGCGGATTTGTCCTTCTTATCTCCCCTTGTTATCTCTCATCAAGCCTTGGAGAGAATTTCAACTGATTATCAACTCATCCGAACACTTTCACTAATCATACGGAAAAAGACAGGACACTTGAAAACAGTCAGCGTGTTATAATAGAGATAGAATATGTGGCTAATATAATGAAGGAAAGGAAGGGTCATGCTATCTAAAAAAGAAGTTCGTCTGCTAGAGTGTTTGTTAGCAAAGCAAGATACTTTTGTTTCCAGTTTGGAATTGGCCAAGTTGCTAGCAGTGAGTGATCGTACTGTGCGGAAGTATGTTCATCAACTTTCGTCTTCTTTAGAGGCAAACGGTGCGCATATCCTTTCCAAACAGAGCAAGGGCTATTGTTTACAGATTGATCGTCCAGTTGAATTTGAAATGTTCTGGCAGGAGCAGCTCCAATTAAAGAAACGGATTACGGATCTGACGCAACTGGAAGAAGCTGTGGATCGTCAGCGCTATATTTTGAATAAATTACTGTTTGAGGAACCCATTCAATCTTTAGACTGCTTGCAGAAGGAATTGTTTATTGGAAAGACCACCCTGCATTCCATCTTATCGGACATCCGTAAGTTATTTGCTTCCTACCAGTTGGAGCTTCTTATTACACGTAGGGGAATCAAGTTGGAAGGCAAGGAGCCAGCCATTCGTCATTTTATCATGGATTATTTTTTTGGCGAGGGGAAGGCTCAGTCAGTATATGGTATGGTTGAGACCAATCTTTTGCCGGATATTTGGTTTACAGATTTGATGTTGATTGTTTTGGATGAATGCCGCGATGCTAAGCTCCGTCTGTCTGATTTTGTCATGCAAAATCTTGTCCTCCATATAGCGCTTCTTTTGAAGCGGATGAAGATTGGATCCAGTTTAGATCAGTTTCCAATATCAAATGACATTCAGTCCTCTAAGGAATACCAAGTGGCGGGAAGGATTATCCAGCGGATAGAGAAGCAGTTTCAAGTCACAATCCCAACTGAGGAGACCAATTATATCGCCTTGCATCTTAAGGTGAAATTGACGGGAAGTCCCACTCAAGTCATGGAAGTTGAGGGGCGTTTTCAACATCATGTGGAAAGTTGTTTGCGCACCCTCTCTCAATTAACAGGGTTAGAACTATTTAAGGATCAACAGTTACTAAGGGGGATTTTGGCTCACCTAATTCCTTTACAGACTCGTTTGGAGAATAAAATCCAATTGGGGAATCCTTTAACGTCAGATATTCAGCAACAATATTTTGAGGCGTTTGAACTAACAAAGAGTGCCTTTGCAACGATGCCGGAACTAATGGGTTATCAGATTTCTGATGATGAATGGGCTTATTTGACTCTTCATGTTATGGCTGCGATTGAGCGCTATCAGGGATTTAAAAAGACGAGGGTTTTGGTAGTCTGTGCAACGGGAGTTGGAAGCGCTTTAATGTTAAAGAATCGTTTGGAGAAGGAGTTCTCCACCAGCTTAGAGGTTGTAGATAGTGTCAGTTATCATGAGATAACAGAAGAGCGACTGAGGGATATTGATTTAATTATCTCCTCTATTAGTCTCTCCAACTTGATTTTTTTGACACCCGTTATCAATGTGAGTGTCTTTCTATCAGAAAAGGATATGGAAGCTGTACGTTCCTATCTACAACAAGTGACACCGGTCAAGTCGGAGCAAGGGGAGTCGGTACTTATGGGGGAAGAACAGGCAAGACAGATAGCAGAGTCAGTTTTCTCCCCTCAGCGAGTTCTCTATATACAAGAAGAAACGAGTCGCGAATCGGTGCTATTCCAATTGACAATGTGCCTGAATGAGGCTGTTGATTCTGATTTTGTTGATCAGTTTTTGGAACAGGTCCATGTCCGAGAATCTTATAGCTCGGTTGTGTTTGGGGACAGCTTAGCTTTTCCACATCCGGCCTTACCGATGAGCTTCTCAGAGCAGATTGTTGTTGGGATTTGCCAAAGGTCGGTTGAGTGGGGACAGGGAAAACAAGTACAGTTAGTCTTTCTATTGTCTCCATCTAAGGGGCGCAATATTCACTTGAAGTATGTTTCCCCTTGTCTGGTCGAATTTGTAAAAAATGGAGCTTTGCAGGAGCGGCTGATGAAGAACCCAAGCTACAGTGAATTGATAGATATTTTCATTCCCTTGATTCAGAAGCAGGGATAGAAGGAGTTTTTATGAAACACATTATGTTAGTTTGTAACGCAGGTATGTCTACCAGTATGTTGGTAACAAAAATGCAAAAAGCAGCGGAAGAAACAGGGGTAGAAGCAACTATTTGGGCTGTTCCTGTATCTGAGGCAGATAATGAGGTGGGGCAAAAAGAAATCGATGTGCTTCTTTTGGGACCACAGGTGAAATTCTTACTGAATGATTACAAGGCCAAATTTGAACCGGCAATCAAAGTAGATGCCATCAATATGATGGATTACGGAGTGATGAACGGAGCCAAGGTCCTAGAAGCAGCGTTGACATTGATGGAGGAGTAGTATGAGTTCTCCAGAGTATTTAGAAGCCATCATGGGGCTGATTATGTACGGAGGTGAAGCCAAGGGCTATGCTACTCAGGCAATTCGAGCGGCTAAACAAGGCGATTTTGAAGCTGCTGAACAGTTGCTTCAAGAAGCGACTGCCTCTTTGAATGTTGCCCATAAATCACAAACCAATCTATTAGCAAAAGAAGCAAGTGGAGAATCTGTGGAACTATCTTTGTTAATGGTACACGGGCAAGACCATCTGATGAACGCTTTAACTTTCATTGATTTGGCAAGAGAGTTTGTTGAGGTCTATAGGAAAATAAGCTGATGGTGGGAGGAATATGTGTATGAAGTTGACAAGGGTAGGACAGGTTCCCGTGGAACACCTCTTTGATACGATTCGGCGTTCTTTGAAAGAAGATTATCAGCAGCATACGGGGGTTCCCCTTCTTGATCAGGATATCAGAGAAGGTTTGACTTATACGAAAACTTTTGGCGAAAAGGGTCAGCATAGTGTCAAAGTGATTGTGGAAGAATTTGCTGTTCCTAGTTGCTATGCGGTTTGTTTTCATTCCAACCGAGGTAAGGAGCATATTCGCTACTCACTACGTGATTTGGGAAACAATCAAACGGAGATAGAGTATTCCTATGAGATGGAAGCTGGTGATATTTTTGC
The DNA here is from genome assembly GCF_009866825.1 of Streptococcus sp. DAT741. NCBI lineage: Bacteria > Bacillati > Bacillota > Bacilli > Lactobacillales > Streptococcaceae > Streptococcus > Streptococcus sp. DAT741. Next base: position 1,973,843 of record NZ_CP019557.1, on the reverse strand, counting down.
AAAGGGAAATTATTTTTTGATGAAAAAACTCTTTTCAAAGAGCTTGAAACGCCGGACAGAAGCTCAGCTAGAAGCGATGATTCGCTATTCTTTAGAGGAACTTCAGCTTAATAGTTAGGTCATATGTGACAAAAAAATAAAAAGGAGACAGATTATGTCAAATATTTCTGAGAAATTCATGGAAATATCTGGGAAAATTGGCTCGCAACGCCACTTGATAGCGATTCGTGATTCCTTTATTTCTATGATGCCAATTACAATGGCTGGTACAGTAGCCGTTCTCTTGAATGTCTTTCTACGAGATATTCCAACTAATATGGGTTGGACTAGTTTTGTGGAAGCCATGCAACCTATTATCAACATCAATGGTTATGTATACTTTGGTACCATTGGGATTATGGCTCTTGTTTTTGCCTTCACTTTCGGCTACAACTTGTCTCTCATGTACAAGGTCAATCCTTTAGCCGGGGGCTTGATTTCTTTTGCTTCCTTTATTTCAACAATTCCCCAAAGCATAACAATTTCTACTGCCTTGAATGGAGCAGATAAATCGTTGCTTTCAGCTTTAGAAGGTTTGGGTTTGAAGATTGTTACGACTAATGGAGCTGCTGCTTTAGAAACAAGTGAGTGGGGAGCTATTGCCCTGAAATATGGTGGAGCAACAGGACTCTTCACAGCTCTGCTGATTGGTTTTCTTGCTACATGGGTTTATGCAAGTTTAGTGAAACGTAACGTTGCTATCAAACTACCAGACTCTGTTCCACCGGCGGTCAACAAGGCTTTTGCGGCCATTATTCCAGGTACGGCTGCAGTTTATGCCTCTTCTATCATTGCCTACCTTGCTTTTGCTTTGACTGGTCAGTCTTTGGGAGACTTAGTATCAACCTACATTCAGTTGCCTTTACTGGGATTGTCGCAGGGACTTGGGTCAGTAGTTCTCCTAACCTTCCTTGTGCAACTGTTCTGGTTCTTTGGGTTGCATGGACACAATGTTTTGGCACCGATCATGGATGGTATTTATGGTGTAGCTTTGAATGAAAATGCTGCTGCCTACACAGCAACCCAAAGCGCTGCAAACTTGCCTTGGCTTTGGACTCGTGGTTCTTTTGATGCTTACGCTCAAATGGGGGGCTCAGGTGTGACCCTTGCCTTGATCATTGCTATTTTCATCTTTTCTAAACGAGAAGAGCATAAGATGGTGGCTAAATTATCTGCTCCGATGGGAGTGTTTAATATCAACGAGCCAATCATCTTTGGTGTTCCGATGGTGTTGAATCCACTCTTTGTCATCCCATGGTTGATTGTACCTCCAATCTGTGCTGCCATTGCCTATTTGGCGACAGCAGCTGGCTTGATTCCGCCGGTCTTTGCGCCTGTACCGTGGATTACGCCTCCAGGGCTTTATGCTTACCTTGCTACAGGTGGAAATGTCATGGCAGCGTTGGTGTCCCTTTTCAATCTCCTTATCGCCTTCTTGATTTGGACTCCGTTTGTCATAGCTGCCAATAGGGTTAAAGCTGGTGAGGACTAATGTTTTCTAAGAATAAATCTCCCTTCTTACTAGCGCTAGGATTTTTCCTTATTGCAGTTAGTCCGCTCTATGGAAATAAGTATTTGAATATCATTGCTGGCTTGGTTTTGATACTAATCAGTGTGCTCAGAAGCAGAGGTAACTAGCTGCCATATTAAACGACTTCCATGAGGAGGTCGTTTTTTTGTCATCATGCTATTTTAAAATATGTCATTGTTAAGAGATTGCAATTTGCTTGTAACATTTGTTATATATTTTTAAGCCTGCTGCAAGGATTATCCATTAGGATAGATGAGTCCGAACAAATATGAAGGAAAATTGAGTATTTTGAGTTATAACATTATTCGAAAGTATATGAAGTTAGAGCTGTTTATAGTTCTTATGGGAAGTCTTTTGTGGACAAGTGTACCAACTGTTAGCGCCAGCACCAGAATGAATGACAATCTGGCACTGACGAAGAGTCTGAAAGCTACTAAAGTTGCTATCGAGAAAGCGGCTAAAGTCGCATTAGCAACGAATATGATTTCAGAAGTTGCTGTGGAATATACTGTTAACACCTATCCAGCTGGTCAGTGTACTTGGGGAGCCAAACAAATGGCTCCTTGGGTTGGTAACTACTGGGGAAATGGTGGCGATTGGGCTGCCACTGCAAAGTCTTTAGGCTACGAAGTTGGAAGTAAACCTAAGGCTGGAGCCATTGCTGTTTGGACGGACGGTGGCTATGGCCATGTTGCCTATGTGACGGACGTGGCAAAGGATGGTCGGATTCAGGTAAAGGAATCAAATTACAGTGGTGCTTATCATCCTAGCAATGTTCGTGGCTTCTTTGATCCGACAGCAACCAGCGAAGGAACAGTGAGCTACATTTATCCGCCTGCGGGGGTGTAGTCTTGCCTTATCTGCCAGCTGTCTAGCAAAGAAGCTATTGTCTGAGAGAGGACTATGGAGAGTAGGAAATAGATGGTCGGTCATTTTGCTTGTTTCAGCCTTGTCCACTGAGTAGGTATTTTTGTTGTTATGTTAATGAGGCGGAATATTTTTTCGGTCTCTTTTTTCTTATGTCTAGTAAAGCCACTATTTAAAATTTTAATCTCACTGATAGAAAATATATATTAGCTGGAAAAAGTCTTTCGTGATACTATTGTAAAATATGAAAAAGAAAGAAGTGTAGTTATCGTGAAAAAAATTGTTCTTTTAATTAGTTTATTGTTGACAGGAATTGTCTTGGTTGCATGCAAGTCATCCTCTACATCGGAAGCTGGCGAAAATCAATCTCTTCTAACCCAAATTAAAAAAGAGGGGGTCATCAAGATTGGTACAGAAGGCACCTATGCTCCTTATTCCTATCATGATGAGGATGGTAAGTTGGTTGGTTATGATGTAGAAGTAGCAGAAGCTCTTGCGGCTAAATTAGGTGTCAAGGTCGAATTTATCGAGACAAAATGGGACTCTATGATTGCTGGCTTGGATGCCAAGCGCTTTGATACGATTGCAAATCAGGTTGGGGTGACAGATGAGCGCAGGGAAAAATTTGATTTTTCTGCACCGTATACCTATATTTATGGCGTTCTAGTTACGAAAAAAGATAGCTCAAACATCACAAGTTTTGCAGATTTATCAGGTAAAAAATCTGCTAACAGTCTGACAAGTAACTGGGCAGATTTAGCTCGCAAAAATGGCGCAGAGGTTGTCGGTGTTGACGGTTTTTCCCAAGCGGTTGAGTTGTTGCATACAGGGCGTGTGGATGCGACAATCAATGATAATTTGGTGTACCTAGACTATATCAAGCAACACGCCAACGCACCGATCAAAGTTGTGACCTTAACAGATGATGTATCCACAACTGCTTTTCCAGTTGCAAAAGGTAATACAGATCTGGTAGAGGCGATAGACAAGGCTTTGTCTGAGTTAGCAAGTGAAGGAAAACTGGCTGAGATCTCAAATAAATACTTCGGTGAAGACGTGTCAAAAGCCAAGTAAGCAGGAGAAAATATGACAGATAGAGTATGGCAACTACTGATTGATTCATTTTCGCAAATACTTGTTCCAGGATTGTTGGTGACGATTCCATTGACAATCTTGTCTTTTGCTTTTGGGCTATTACTGGCTATTGGGACAGCTCTGGTACAAGTCGCTCATATCCCTGTACTCAGGCAACTCGCACGGTTTTACATTTGGCTTATTCGTGGAACTCCCCTCTTGGTGCAACTGTACGTGATTTTCTATGGTCTGCCAAGTCTGGGGATTGTCTTAGCAGCTTTTCCATCAGCGGTCTTGGTTTTCTCAGTTAATACTGGAGCCTATGCTGCTGAGACCATTCGGGCTTCTATCGAGTCTGTTCCCAAAGGACAGTTGGAAGCAGGTTATTCTGTGGGGATGAGCTTTGCTCAGACCATGCGCCGAATCATCCTACCGCAAGCCTTTCGTGTAGCTTTTCCTCCTTTGTCTAATACCCTCATCGGTCTCGTTAAGGATACGTCACTAGCAGCCAATATTACTGTTTTGGAGATGTTTATGGTAACCCAGCAAATTGCGGCTCGGACCTACGAGCCTTTTATTCTTTATTGTGAAGTCGCTGTGATATATTTATTCTTTTCGACCATTTTGACAAAACTTCAAGCCTATGGCGAGAAGAAATTGGCAGTTTATTAGGAGGTTCAGATGATTCAAGTTAATGGCCTAGAGTTGGCTTTCGGTAATCAGCAAGTTTTGAAGGGGATTGATGTTCAGGTTAATCCCGGAGAAGTAGTGGTGATTTTGGGGCCCTCTGGTTCAGGTAAAACCACCCTCCTTCGTTCGTTAAATTTTTTGGAAAAAGCTGACGCAGGTCACTTGGTCTTTGGTGATAGTCAGTATGATTTGTCCAAGATTTCCAGTAAAGACATTGCGGCTATTCGCAAGCGGACAGTCTTTGTCTTTCAAAATTATAATCTCTTTGCCAATAAGACTGCCCTAGAGAATGTAACAGAGGGGTTGATTGTGGCACGAAACATAGCCAAGCCAGAGGCAGAAAAAATTGGTAAGGCAGCCTTGGATAAGGTTGGGCTATCAGACAAGTATAATTTTTTCCCTAGTCAACTTTCAGGTGGTCAACAACAACGAGTTGGGATTGCCAGAGCCATTGCAACCAGTCCAGAAGTGATTTATTTTGATGAGCCGACTTCAGCGTTGGATCCAGAATTGATTGGAGAGGTCTTAGCGGTCATGATTCAGCTTGCTAGAGAAGGCATGACAATGGTTGTTGTTACTCATGAGATGGGGTTTGCGCGTGCGGTAGCTGATCGAGTAATTTTTATGGATGGTGGTCAGATTATTGAGGAAGGGCAGCCAGAAAATTTGTTTGATTATCCAAAAGAAGAACGGACTAAGCGATTCTTGGCTCGTATTCGAAAGGAAGACGTACAATAGTTTCATTTAAAATTATGCAGCACTCTAAACGCTAGATAGAAAATCTCTAGTCTAGCTTTGGAGTGTTTTTCCTAGTCATTTGAGTAGGTGGTCAAGTTAGCGAACAAGGTTATGTATGGGGATGAGTGTTTGAATAGTTCTCCCAACCAGACTGTGTTGGTACGAACTATGTTTACGCTATTTTCAAGCCTATGGAACGAATGCCAAGAGTAAATTGAAAGGCTATAAAAAACGATAATAAGTAGAAAGGCTTTCTTTTCTAAGATAAATAGTATATAATACTACCAAGAAAACGTTTGCACTATTAAAGGCATTTGATTTGTCGAATCGTATCAGATAAGGGAAGGATAGGGAGAAGTTCTATGACAACATTAGCCGACGTGGCTAGGTTAGCCAATGTATCAAAAATGACCGTTTCGCGTGTCATCAACCATCCAGAACAGGTCACGAAAGAATTGCGTACGCTGGTAATGGCAGCGATGAAAGAGTTAGATTATACGCCAAATGTGGCTGCCAAGGCTTTAGCTCAACAACGAACCTTGATTGTTCAGGTGATTATTCTGGAGAAGATGGATGTGGTGGAACCTTACTATATCGACCTTTTAGCCGGTATCGCTGATGAACTAAATCATCGGCATTATACTCTGCAACTGGTGACGGATTCTGATCTAATCACTGATCAGTGTGATGGCTATATCGTAACAGGAGCTAGGAAAGCGGACTATACTTGGTTGAAGAGGTTGAGAAAACCCTTGGTTTTGTTTGGAGAAAATCAAGAGGGGCTTCCCTTTGTTGACTCGGATAATCACTTGGCGACCCGATCAGCTACCCAGTTTGCCCTATCCAAAGGATACGAACAGATTATATTTGTTGGGATTGATTTGCCAGAAGCCTTTGAAAAGAGCAGAGAAGGGGGCTATAAAGCTGCTATGCAGGGACGTGAGACTCACCTTTATCGGTTAGAAAATAGTTCTCGGTTAGCAGAAGAGTTTGTAAAAAACAGTGACCTATTATTAGAAAATACCTGTTTTATTTGCGCTTCGGATCGTTTGGCCCTAGGGATTACAAGAGGTTTACTAGCTTTGGGGAAATCCATCCCACAGGATGTTGGTGTGATTGGTTTTGATGGTTTTTTCCTGGATCGGATGTCCAGGCCCTCTCTGACGACCATGAAGCAGCCTATTCGACAAATGGGGGCTTTAAGTGTCAAACAGTTGATGACTATATTGGAGGGAAAGCCCCTAACCAAGCAGGGACATTATTGCCAAGCGACCTTGATTGAACGTGAGACTACACCTTAGTAGTCTTTTTTTTTCAATCAAAATAATAGACTTTTATTTTCAGCTATGTTACACTGTCATAAGTTATGTTGATGTTCTATCACCCAGTATTTTCATAGTATTTGTAACAGATCGATGCAAATATTTTTTTGTATACTCTTCTTTTCATCGTGAAAAAAGAGGAGTGGGTGGTAGAAAAAGACAAAATAGAGAGGGATTGGTAATGATGCGGAAAAAAGTAGGTGCGATGATGTTAAGCATCTTAATGGTAGTGTCAACCTTAGCTGGTGCATTTATGGGAGCAAGTGTGAGCCAAGCGCAGGGGAGCTTGATTAAAGACATTAAAGTTGATAAACAAGAGATGAGGCATGGTGATCATTTCCGTGTGGATGTAGATTTTGGAGGTCCAGGTACGAAAGTTAAAGAAGGGCAAGTTGAAAAAATAAGATTTGACCTTCAAGATGTGAAAGTAACATTTCCGTCAACTGAAATTGAGTTGAAAAATGAAAAGAGTCAGACTCTTGGAAGTGTTAAATTTAATAACAATGAAGCGGTATTAACTTTTAATAAGTATGCAGCAACTCTTGATGACGTTACGGGGGCTTTCTATTTTAGTGCCTCAGCATTTTACGACAGAGATTATAGTCAATCAGGTCAAGGAACAATCAATATAAGTTCAGGAAGCATTAGTAAGAGCATTACACTTAAATACGAGAAAGGCTCAGAAACGACGGATAATGTGTATTACAAATCTGGAGTTTGGGATGATAAGGATGATAGTGTAGATTGGATCTTTAATGTTAACACTGCAAGAAAATCTGTGGAAGACTTAAATGCCACTTTTGAGATTAACGATGAACTTCCAGAGACAATGGAGTGGGACATTGATTATAATAATAAGGCTTCTTATGCAGTTGAATTTGGTTCTGGTAACTGGATTAGTCTAGAAGAGGCTGGAAAAAGGGGAGTTACGATTTCGTTTGATACTTCCAACAAGCGAAAATTAAATGTTAAACTATCCAATCAGTGGGTTCTTGAGCACGGTACATGGGTAAAGCCTCTGAACGGCAGAAGTATCTCCGTTCGTTTGAAGGCTAGGCTGACAGCAGAAACCATGAATAACCCAGCAATTACACGAGTGACGAACACATCAACTGTTCACCTTTCCAATCTAGATTGGCAGATACAGGAGAGCGATAAGAGTGCCTCTGTTGAAATCATTCGTGTTGGAGGTTGGGCAAAAGGAACCGTAAAAGGTGAGGTAAGGATCTTTAAGAAGATTGCAGGGACGGAGACTGGAATCGCAGGAGTAGAGTTTCTGATTGAATCAGTAAACAATACAAACGTGCAGTACAAAATAAAGACTAATGAATCAGGTATTGCCAGTCAAAAGGGTTTGGTAGATGGAAAATATAGACTGAAAGAAATTTCTGCTCCGGCATGGATAGACTTTGAACCATCTAAGGCAATCACCCATGAATTTGAAGTTAAGGAAAGTGATACAGAAGGAAAAACTTTCCAGATAGAAAATACAAAGAAAAAAATAGATATTAAAGTCAATAAAGAATGGATTGGTTTAGATGATAAGAAACCGACAATATTGCTACAATTGTATAAAAATAATGTGGTAGAAGGACAGCCAATTTCAATAACACCAAATAGTAGTTCATATACTTGGAAAGCCTTAGATAAAACAGACAATAAGGGTAAAGATTATAGCTATACAGTTAAAGAAGTAGGCGAGAATAATGGTAAAGTAGTATTGGAAGGAAAAATCTATACTGTTGAGTATATAAAGAGTGCAGACAGTCACTTTACCATCAAGAATACTTTAAATAAGACTACACCAGCTAGAGCAACGATTGCGGTTAAGAAGGCTTTGAAAGGCCGTACTCTCATGAATCAAGAGTTTGAATTTATCTTAAGAGATGAAAATGGAACTGAGCTTCAAAGAGTAAAGAATGCAGTTGATGGTTCTGTCGTTTTCAAGGCAATTGACTACTCTGCGGCTGGTATCTATAAATACACGATTGAAGAGGTTAATGCAGGTCAAATGATTGATGGCTTGAAATATGATGATCTCAGAGTTCATGTAACTGTTCGTGTGAGCGATGATAAACAGGGTACTCTTGTTGCTGCAGTTGAATATCCTAACGATATTGAGTTCAATAATGAGTATGTTGAGCCAACAACTACCACCGCAACCGAGGAGCCAACGACGACCACCACAACCGAGGAGCCAACGACCACTACTACAACCGAGGAGCCAACGACCGCTACTACAACCGAGGAGTCAACGACGACCACCACAACCGAGGAGTCAACGACCACTACTACAACCGAGGAGTCAACGACCACTACTACAACCGAGGAGTCAACGACGACCACCACAACCGAGGAGTCAACGACGACCACCACAACCGAGGAGTCAACAACCACTACCACAATTGAGGAGCCAACTACCACCACCACAACAAGTGAAAAACCTAGTCAACCAGAAACGACCACAAATGACAAATCTAGAAAAGCATCGCTCCCATCTACGGGAGAAGTAGGTAGCTTTTTAGTAACTATGCTTGGATTTGGTGTCCTTGTTTCGATAATCACAGCGATGGTGTACCATCGTAAATAAAAAAATCTTAATCATGAATGATTAGGCTAATACTACAAGAGCTTGGGACAAAAAGATTTTCAATTTTGAAAATCTCAATTATCAAGTCCTTTAGATCTATAATTGAACAAAAAAAGCGAACAAACCAAGATTCTGATTGTCAGAAAACTGGTTTTGTTCGCTTTTTATATATGAAATTGGACTATTGTCCCAACCTCTTTTTTAGAAGGAATAAATACTTTATTATTTGTTCCCTTTAAGAAAGTATGAAAGAAAGGTAGTTCAATGAATTAACTGTACTAATTACTTTTTTCAATGAAGAAAATATATTGACTAAAACACATGATGAAATGTCTAGACAGTTGGATAGTATGCTGGGAATAGGGCTTTCAGATTATGAATTGCTCAACTCATCATCTAGGTCGTTAAATAATTCAATTGATAGTTTATCCTCTTCTTTCTCATTTAAATGAGAATTTTTCGAATGTGCTATACAAGTAAGATGGTGATGCTTTTCGTATTTATTAATGACATCTTCGAATCGTTGCTTCATCATAAAAATATATAGGCTTCCCTCAATAATTACTCCTCTCAGAGTCCAAAGATCCCCCATATCCATAGCAGGTGATGTTAATTTATTTGATTTTGCAGTATTTGCAATATCACGATAAATAAAATCCCAAATTAAAATATGACGACTATTTTTATTTCGAACTCATTATCAGAAAATATTTTCTCAACCTCCCCTGTTGTGACTTGTTGAAAATATTTGAGCAAATTTATAGATTGGTTATGGCAAATTGTTCATTAAATACTCCTTTAAAGTTTGTAGTCTTAGTTTAAGATTTTTTCCAAAAAAGTCAACCTTTATTGGTTTTTGTTGTTATTTTTTATCTTCCATGTCCCTCAACGCATACTCACATGCTTGAATCACGAAACTCGAAAAAGTTACATCCTTGTTTTGAATTGCTTTTTCTATTTCTTCAATAAGTGGTACTGGAAATCGAATAGTTTTATTTTCCGTTTCTTTACGATTTGATTTTAGTTGAAATGCCATATCTTTTCTCCTCTTTTTGTTTTTAGGATATAGCATTTTGTACGCTAAATATGCATTGCGTTTTGCATTGCCAATTGAGTGTTATTATGTTAAAATAAAATAAAAATTATAACTTAGGAGCCCAGATGGATATTGCTAATTCATTAAGAAGGTACTTAACATAAAAAAATAACCTAATCCTATCAATACAAAAGCAGATAAAAGAACTTGAAAGAGAAATTTTTCAAGCAGAGGTTACTCTAAACGATATTTCAGATGAAAAAGTATTTCTTGAGGACTTCCAATGAGATATTCGCACAAGAGGATTTATCTTATGATGAATATGCAGAATATTATAAATATAGCGATTTCAAAAGCAAAAAATTTAGAGAAGAGTTATTTTTTACGTTATAGTAATAAATATAGATTTTTTAAAATATCAATCTATAATTAAAGGAGGTGAGCGGATTATTTTAAATTGGCAAACATTCTACTATATAGATATTAATTGAGTTAGGGGTAATTTTTATTTTATATAATAATTAAACTTGACCAGAGTAGCAGGAGGAGAAAATTGGAACAGTTATTAAAAAATAGATTTGTTAAAACACTTCTTATTATTTTTTTACCGCTTTTATTTATTACAGCATTATTTAATCCCATTAAAATAGTTAAAGCAGCAGATGTCAGTTCTAACGTTACATCACTGACGGTATCACCTAGCCAAATTAATGACGGTGGAAAAACCACTGTTAGATTTACTTTTGATGAACATTCACAAAAAATCAATTCTGGTGATACAATTAGAGTTAATTGGCAAAATTCAGGGACAGTATATGGTTCAGGTTTTAAGAAGACAATTAGACTGATGATTGGTGGAGAATACGTTGGTGATATGATTATCAGCGATGGAGAAGCGGTGGTAACATTTAATGAGGGAGTTAAAGGGTTACAGAATATCACTGGTTGGGGTGAATTTGAAATTCAAGGTCGCGATATGACACAGACAAGTGATGAACATTCAGGGACTTTTACAATCAATAGTGGAGGACAATCAGTAGTTGTTACTGTAAAAAAGGGTGCCTCGGGAACAGTAGGAGTTTTTTACTATAAAACAGGTGATATGTTACCAGAGGATACGGAGCATGTTCGTTGGTTTTTAAATATAAATAATGAGAAAGCATATGTAGATAGTGATATCAGAATAGAAGATGAAATTCAACCCGGTCAGACACTGGATTTAAATAGTTTTGATATTACAGTCGGAGGCTATAAGCCTGGGCATTACTATGGTTCAGATGCGATTAATAAATTTATCAAGGACTTTCCTGGATCATCTATTTCAGTCGATGCTACGACGGGGAAAATTTCAGTTCTTATTACTCAAGGCTATGCATCTTTAAGTAATTTCAGTATTATGTATAAGACAAAGGTTGACAATTCGGAACAGCAAACCTTTGAAAATCATACTAAGGCTTGGTATAAAGAAAATGGTAAAGATGCTATTGAAGGTAAAGAGTTTAATCATTCCGTTGTTAACGTGAAAGCAGATGGTGGTGCGGACGGAAATAAACCTACAACGACTACCGAGGAGCCAACGACCACTACTACAACCGAGGAGCCAACGACCACTACTACAACCGAGGAGCCAACGACCACTACTACAACCGAGGAGCCAACGACCACTACTACAACCGAGGAGCCAACGACCACTACTACAACCGAGGAGCCAACGACCACTACTACAACCGAGGAGCCAACAACCACTACTACAACCGAGGAGCCAACAACCACAACGACTACCGAGGAGCCAACAACCACAACGACTACCGAGGAGCCAACAACCACAACGACTACCGAGGAGCCAACAACCACAACGACTACCGAGGAGCTAACAACCACAACGACTACCGAGGAGCCAACAACTACAACGACTACCGAGGAGCCAACAACCACTACCACAATTGAGGAGCCAACGACCACCACCACAACAAGTGAAAAACCTAGTCAACCAGAAACGACCACAAATGACAAATCTAGAAAAGCATCGCTCCCATCTACGGGAGAAGTAGGTAGCTTTTTAGCAACTATGCTTGGATTTGGTGTCCTTGTTTCGATAATCACAGCGATGGTGTACCATCGTAAATCAAAAAATCATTAGGCTAATGTTACAAGAGAGAACAGATTTTCTCTCTTTTTTAGAAGGAATAAATACTTTATTATTTGTTCCCTTTAAGAAAATATGAAAGAAAGGTAGTTCAATGAAATTAACTGTACTAATTACTTTTTTCAATGAAGAAAATATATTGACTAAAACACATGATGAAATGTCTAGACAGTTGGATAGTATGCTGGGAACAGGGCTTTCAGATTATGAATTGCTCTATGTTGATGATGGTTCGAGTGATGCAACTCTTGAGTTGATAGAGACGATTGCAGCGGATAGCTCAAGGGTTCGCTATATTAGCTTAAGTCGAAATTTTGGTCGCGAGGGAGCAATTTTAGCAGGTTTTAAATATGCAACTGGTGATGCGGTGATGGTAATGGACGGAGATCTTCAGCACCCACCCTATCTCATTCCAGAATTTGTTGCAGCTTACAAGGAGGGATATGACATTGTTAGCGGTCAGAGAGACCGTGTGGGAGAATCTAAACTAGCAAGTCTTTTTGCAAAAGTTTTTTATGATGTATCGAATCACTCAATGGATGTTCGGCTAACTGATGGGAAATCAGAATTGCGATTACTGAGCAGACGTGCTGTTGAGACCTTTATAGCATTACCGGAATACAATCGCTTTAATAAAGGGCTCTATGAGTGGATTGGCTTTAAAGAAAAAGTAATTCCATACAAAAATCAAGTTAGGATAACTGGGAAGAGTAAATTTGGATTGAAAAAGTCCTTCAATTATGCTATTCAAGGAATCATCTCCTTTAACGATAAGCCTCTGAGAGTTTGTGTACAGTTTGGGTTAATCAGTTTAGGAATCGCTTTGCTCTACCTGTTAGTTGAACTTGTTCGATATTTTATGTATGCAGGGCATAGGGTCAGCGGTTATTTTACAACTATAGCTGCCATTATTCTTTTTAGTGGAGTCCAATTGATTTCTATCGGTATTTTGGGAGAATACATTGGGAAGATTTATTATGAAGTCAAGCAACGTCCACATTTTGTTGTTGGAGAAACAAATATTGAGGCAGCAAGAAAAGATAGGGTAGGGTAAGAATGAAATTGTTTACGAGATTATATCAACGGCTGCTAAATTCGCTTAAGGCTCACCGAAAGTTAAGCACTTATATTATCAGCGCTCTACTTCCAATGGTGATTATATTGGTAGTTTGGTCTTTTATTGGAATGTACCCTTTTGGTACAAAGAGTCTTATGGCAGTTGACTTTGGACAACAGTACATCAGTTTTTATGGTTTCTTGAAATCAGCAATTCTTTCGGGTGATTGGTCTAGTTTTTTCTACTCCTTTACCAAATCACTAGGTGGGGATATGCTTGGAGTATTAGCTTATTATCTATTGAGTCCTTTTAATCTCATCTATATCATCACTCCATTTAGTCATTTTAGTTTAGCAGTCTTCCTGACAATTTGGCTGCGTTATGGGGTTATCGGACTTAGTTTTGCATATCTTTTAGTGAGACGCTATAAAGCGCTGGAAGGAAATGCATGGCTAGTGCCTTTTGTATCAACTGCTTATGCTTTGTCTGGGATGCTGGTTTCTTATCAGATGAATCCAATCTTTTACGATGCTATGATTTTGTTACCACTTGTTATTGCGGTACTGGAAGAACTACTGGACGGAGGGAAACCGTTTTGTTATATCTGGACGATAGCCTTGACCTTCTTTTTGCAGTTTTATATGGGCTATATGATTGGTATTTTTGTTGCCTTGTATGCTTGTTTCTATGTTTCTCCTCGTCTGGCAGTTGAAGGAGATTGGAAAAAGAAGCTAGGGAGTTTCTTTTCTCCTCTTCTAAGGACTTTTAGTTACTCTGTTATAGCGATAGGACTAGTGTCCGTCTTGATCTATCCAGTTGCCCTAAATCTTATGCAAAGTAAAGGGCAAGTGGGAACTGGACTGACCTTTCGTTTAGCATTGCAGATCAATCCTTTAGATATTTTATCAAAATTAACCATTGGTGGCTTTGATACGACCTCTGGTTGGTCAGCAGGTCCTAATTTACCAAATATTTATGTAGGGGCACTAGCTTTATTTGGCTTTATTCTCTATTTTAAGTTCGCAAAAGTGCATCGCAACCAAAAAATCAGTGCTAGTATTATAACGGTAATCTTTTTCATTTCATTTGTTAATGAGTTTTCTAGTAAAATTTGGCACATGGGGCAGAATCCAGCAGGGTTCTTTTTCCGCTTTTCTTGGATTTTATCTTTCTACATGGTTTTGCTGGCTTTTCAAGCCTTCAAAGAATCGCCGAAGATTTCGAACAAGGGTTTTGGAATTGGCTGTGTTATACTCATTGCTTCTGCAACCTACGTCTTGAGTCAAAAATACAGTTATATTTCTAAAGAACAACCTCAGATGGTGACGGATTTTGTCAAGCAAAACTATTTATTGATTTTTCTTTTTACAGGTCTATTTGTTACGGGGATTTTTTATTGCTACTGGAAAAAATGGCAATACTCTAAAAAGAATAGACTGATCTTCTCTGTTGTTCTAGTAAGTGCGATGGTACTAGGTCTATTTTTATTACAGCAGGGTTATCTTCTTTCGCAGGTAGCCTTGACTATTATGGTCTGGTTAAGTGTTTTGCTGGTTTTCTATTTGGGTCCAGGTCGTTTGGGGTGGGTGATGCTAGCTTTCATCACAATACTTGAGCTGGGATATAATGCATATTTGTCCCAAGTGACCCTACATTATGCCAATGCTTATAAATTTAGTGATGCAACAATTTCGGTTAAGCATGTAACAGATAGTCTTCAGGATAATGCTAAAACAAAATTCTATCGTATCGGTTCTAGCTTTTCTTACTCAAAAACAGCACCAACTTTGTTGTCTTATCCGGGACTGAGCAGTTTTAGTTCAAGTTTGGAGCGGTCTACCATGAATTTGTTTGCATATCTGGGAGATGTAGGAGTGAATGCTGCAACCCAATATGCAAATGGAACAGCTTTAACAGATGCGCTCTACGGGGTGCGTTATTATATGGATGTGAAAGACTTCACCCAAAAAGAGGTCGAAATGAATCCTAAAAAGATGTATTTTACGCGTTACTCCAAACGATTTGATCTTCCAGAATACTATATAAACAAGGTATACGATGACGACCGGTATGTTGTTTATGAAAATCCCAATGTCCTCTCCATTGCTTTTGGAACAAATACGCTTGTGCGAAATATACAATTTGGATTCAATAATCCTGTAGCAAACCAAAATATTATCCTTAATTCGATGGTGGGGAATTCTAAGAATGATATTCATTATTTTCAGACCTTCGGTTTTTCAAGAGTGGAGACAGAAAATATGAAAGAGTCAACCAACGATAAAGGTGAGAAGGTCTATGATCGCATTGATAGCAATCGACCGGGAATCGTTCGCTATAAAATCATTCCTAAAAGTAGCTATACTTATTATTTTCTAACGCCATATTTTTTAAACAAAGCAGAAGGTCGTCTCTCAATTCTCCTAAACAATAAATGGTTGACGAACCAAAAAAGTTTTTCTCAAAGACAGCTTTGGCAATTGACCTCAAATACAGAAGGAGAGGAGACGGTGCTTGAATTACGGTACTCAATGGATGGTGTCAACTTAGAAGGAGCAGGTCTTGTGCGCGCAGATAATGATGCTATTAGGAGGGTATTAAGAGAGCGTTTAAAACAAAATATGGTAGTTACGGAATGGACAAACACCACTGTTAAGGGGACTGTTGATATTACTGATGATAGTAACATCATGATGACCACCATTCCCTACAGTGAAGGGTGGACGGTGAAGGTTGATGGAAGAATGGTAGTGGCTAAAAAAGCGTGGAATAGCTTACTATCATTTCCAATAACCGCAGGAAGGCATACCATCGAAATGTACTTTTTCCCGCAAGGACTGATTGTCGGAGCTGTGTTCAGTTTGGTCTCTTTGATGATTGTCGTCAGCTTATACTATGCTGATAAAAATTGTTCAAACAATGAGAATAGTCAGAGGGATGAAAGAAAAATAATAGGGAAGGATTCTCTTGATCAAATTGTTTGCTAACAGAAACTATTCACTATCCATTTTGACTGTGTTGATGATTGTTGATTACATTCCGCAAGGGAATTTTATGTTATAAATCGTAAAAATAATGTTTGTATGCCTGATAATCTACCGAGACTTCTGTAATAGAGTGGCTCCAACATTACAAAAAGAATGATAAAATGCTTCAGAAATTCCATAAGATACTTTTTTAGTTATGGGATTTAGGAAGCTTTTATTTTGAAAATAGTTGGAAATCTGTTAACGATAACATCTGAGAAAACGTTTGCAAAACCTCTGTTAAATTGTATATACTGGTAATATACCTATCAAACGAATATACATGGAGGAGTTATATGAAAAAGAAATCCGCTCAGGATGTGAAGCGAATAGGAATGTTCAAGGAGAAGCAAATCTTTGGCATCCGAAAGCTAAATGTAGGAATTGCCTCAGTCGGTATTGCGACGGCTCTCTTTTTAAGTGGTGTGGGACAGGTGGTACAAGCTGAGGAAGCAGTCGCACCTGCAACGACTCTCTCAGGAAAGACAGAAGAGACTGTATCGGATGCTGCGACTCTAGCAACCCCGGCAACCAACACAGAAGAAGCTGCTAAGGCTCAACCAGTTGTAGAAACACCTGTAGCAGAAGCGCCGATTGAAGCTGGCAACATCCGTCTTCACTTTGAAAATGTAGACAAAAAAGAGCCTGAAAAACAGGGACTATGGACCTGGGGCGGTGTAGAAAAACCATCAGATGGCAACAAATGGCCGAATGATACAGCGAATTTTTCTAGTAGCCAAGTTGACAACTACGGTCACTATGTAGATATTAAAAAGTCAGAAACTCCAGCAACCATCGGCTACTTATTGCTCAAGAATGGGGAAAAGGTAACCGAGTCAGACCAGAAAGTTGAACTGCTGGTTCCTGAGCAAAATGAAGCTTGGATTGCTAGTGACTACAGTGTTTCTAGTTATGAGCCTATTAAGGATGAGAAGCTTCTTCGCATCAATTACAAACGAGATGATAACAACTATGAAGGTTGGGGTGTTTGGACTTGGGGTGATACGACCAAAGCTAGCGACGGTTGGCCCGCCGGTGCAGTCGATTTTAAATTAGGGAAATACGGTGCTTATGTAGATATTCCTTTATCTAAGGCTCTGGATTCTAAATTGAATTTTCTTCTAGTCAATAAAAATAATCCGGATCTTCCTGGTAATAAAACGATTGATTTAGCCTTCGCCGATCGTAAGCGTCATAGCCAGATTTTCCTCCGCAACGATGAGGCAAAGATCTATACTAACCCTTATTTTGTCGAAGAAAAGCTTGAGTTAGACACGAGTAAGGCAACTCCTGGAACGAAAAATGTGACCGTTGCAGCTAGTATAAAAGCACCATTTAATTACAACGAAAGCGGCCTAGTATCACTCACTGTGACCAATCCTGAACAGGTTGAAATTGTCAAAATGGAAGTAGATACAACAGCTATTGGAGGCGGGATTGTCCCGATTTCAACAGAACTCAACCGTGTGACAATCAAGGCGACATCGGATACAGTACCGGGAACCTATAGCTTGCCTGTGAAGGTTTATGACAAGGACAATGGTTACTATGAAACCAAGTTGGATGTGACGATTACCAAACGTCAAAAGGCTGCTGGTGAAAAGGACTGGGATGAGCAGGTCATCTATTTTATGTTGACTGACCGTTTCTACAATGGAGACACCAGCAATGATAAACGAGTTGAAGGGAAGATTACCAATCCTCGTGGTCTCTATCAAGGAGGAGACTTCAAAGGAGTAACAGCCAAATTAGATTACTTGAAGGAATTGGGGGTCAATTCCATCTGGTTGACACCGATTGTAGAAAATATCCCACAAAATGCTGGTGGTGAAAAAGATGGTGACTATTACGCTTATCATGGCTATTGGGCAGCTAACTTTGAAAAACTCAATCCACATCTAGGTAGTTTGGCTGATTTCCATGAATTGATTGATGCCGCAGCAGAAAGAGGTATCAAGATCATCGTGGATGTCGTGCTCAACCATGCAGGTTACGGAACAGAAAATACATTTTCAGGCATGGTACGAACCAAGGAAGAGGACAAGCAAGGAGATGATCAACTGGGCTCTCTCGCTGGTCTACCTGATTTTAAGACAGAGGAAGCCGATATTCGCAAGAAATTAGTAGACTGGCAAGCTTCTTGGTTACAACGATCTACCACAGCCAAAGGCAACTCCATCTATGGCTTCCGTGTAGATACGGTGAAACACGTGGATGATACCACCTGGCAGCATTTCAAAAATGAATTGGTGGATCGTGATCCTGACTTCCACCTGATTGGGGAGACTTGGGGTGCCAATTACAAGGATACGAAGGGTGATCTAGGTATTGGAACCATGGATAGTTTGCTGGACTTTGGTTTCAAGGATATTGCCAAGTACCTAGTCAACGGTCAGCTCAAGGCGGCTGGAAAAGAGTTGGAAGAGCGTAGTAAGGTCTTGAATAGCGCTGCTAGTCTGGGTCAATTTTTAGGTAGTCATGATGAAGATGGTTTCCTATACAGTCTTGGCGGAGTCGAAAAAGAAGGCAATCTGGACAAATTGAAACTAGCTGCCAGCCTTTTGATAACAGCAAAAGGTCAACCGGTCATCTACTATGGAGAAGAGTTGGGGCAGTCAGGAAAAAATAACTGGCCTGTTTACGATAATCGCTATGATTTTGACTGGAGTCGGGTAGGAAACAGCGATTTACAAACACACTACCAAAAATTGTTAGCCTTCCGTAATGCTAATTCTGAGCTTCTTTCCCGTGGAGATACAGCGACAGTTGCTGCAAATGATAGCCAAGGTTGGTTATTAACCAAGCGTAGCTATCAAAACCAATCAGCCTACCTACTCTTTTCGACCAATACGGACAAGAAGGAAATGGATATTGAAGTTTCCGGAAAAGATGTCGTACTAAAGGATGCTTATACGGGTAAGAGCTACCAAGCTCTTGAAAAAGATGGTAAGTTTGTGGTTCAAGTAGAACTTCCAACGATTGCGCAAGGGGGAACGATGCTTCTTCAAGCTCAGGCAGGCGATATTGTTAATGCCAGTGTGAAAGGAGCGACAGAAGAGCCGATTCCAGCAGGTCACTTCCGGGTTCACTTTAAAAAATTACCATCCGATAATCTATCAAGTCTCGGTCTTTGGACATGGGACGATGTCGAAAAGCCATCTTCTAGCATAGGTGCTTGGCCGACTGGTGCGACCAATTTTAGCACTGCAAAGCAAGATGATTACGGTTACTACCTAGACATTAAGATGAAGGACGAAGCGGCAAGTAAGATCAGCCTTTTGATTAACAATACGTCGGGTGAAAACCTCACAGGTGATAAGACAATCGAGCGAATCAGTCCTAAGATGAACGAGGCCTGGTTTGACGAAAACTACCAGTTGAGTCATTATCCACCGCTCAAGAAAGGCTATATCCGCATCAACTACTTCCGTACAGATGGCAATTATGACCAAAAAGGCTTATGGGTCTGGGGAGATGTGAAGGATGTCAAATTGGGAGACTGGCCAGATGGTATTGACTTTGAAAATCGTGGCAAGTATGGTGCTTATATTGATGTGAAATTGACAGACCTACCAAATTCGATTGGATTCCTTTTATTGGACGAAAGCAAGTCGGGAGATGATGCAAAAATTCAGCCAAAAGACTACAACTTTACTGATTTGAAAAACCATACACAAATTTTCCTTAAAGACGATGATGCGACCATCTATACCAATCCATATTTTGTAAACAATATTCGTGTCACAGGGGTATCACATGTTAGCCTGACAGCCCTAGAAGCAGCTTTCACAACACTTGAAGGAGCAGACAAGCAGAGCATAATGGAAAAACTATCCGTAACAGATAAAAATGGTCAACCTGTCACTGTGACGGACCTTGTACTGGATACTACAAACAATAAAGTGCGAGTCCTTGGGGATTTCAATCAAGAAAACGCTGGCTATACCCTCAAGTATGGCAATGATAGCTTTACGACTAAGATGAGCTGGCAGTTGAAAGACGAGCTCTACGCCTATGATGGCGAACTTGGTGCGCGTGTTCATCAAGCGGGTGCTGTGGTGGATATGACCCTCTGGTCCCCAAGTGCAGACAGTGTTTCCGTAGTTCTTTATGATAAGGACGACCAGTCTAAAGTGGTCGGAAAATTGGCTATGACCAAGGGGGATAAGGGGCAATGGGATCTTAAGCTCAATGATCAATCTGGCCTTGGCATTACTGATTATCGCGGCTACTACTACCACTACGAAATTACTCGAAATGGCCAGTCCGTTCTCGTTCTTGATCCGTACGCCAAATCATTGGCAGAGTGGAATAGTGATTTGGCGGAGACAGATCCGTCTTACCGCGTTGCCAAGGCAGCAATTGTCGATCCAAAAGAAGTTGGACCAAGTGACCTTACTCATGCGACCATTCCAAACTTTGTGAAACGTGAAGATGCGATCATCTATGAAACACATGTCCGCGATTTTACATCTGACCCTGCTATCTCAAGCGAATTGAAAGCTCAGTTTGGTACCTTTGCGGCTTTTGCAGAGCGTCTCAAATATTTGAAAGAACTAGGCGTGACCCATATCCAATTGTTGCCAGTTATGAGTTATTATTATGTCAATGAATTGAAAAATGCAGAGCGCCTTGGTGAGTACGCTTCTAGCAATAGCAACTATAACTGGGGCTATGACCCACAGAGCTATTTTGCCTTTACCGGTATGTACTCAACTGATCCGACAAATCCATTGAAACGAATTGAGGAATTTAAAAACCTCGTAAATGAAATTCATAAACATGGCATGGGAGTCATTTTGGATGTGGTCTACAACCACACTGCTAGGACCTTCTTGTTTGAAGATTTAGAGCCGAATTACTACCATTTCATGGAAGCAGATGGCACTGCCAAGTCCAGCTTTGGTGGTGGTCGTTTGGGGACAACTCACCACATGAGTCGTCGTGTCTTGGTGGATTCTATTAAGTATCTTGTTGATGAGTTTAAAGTGGATGGTTTCCGCTTCGATATGATGGGAGATCATGATGCAGAGGCAATTGAAACAGCTTTCAAGGAAGCCAAGAAGATCAATCCAAACATCATCATGCTAGGAGAAGGCTGGAGAACCTTTACAGGAGATGCCAACCAACCTGTCAAACCAGCAGACCAAGATTGGATGAGTTCAACGGATACGGTGGCGGTCTTCTCGGATGATATTCGTAATACCCTCAAGTCAGGTTATCCAAATGAAGGGCAACCGGCCTTTATCACAGGCGGCGCTAAGAGCATTGAAGCAGTTTTCAACAATATCAAGGCTCAACCAAGCAATTTCCAAGCTGACGATCCGGGTGATGTGATTCAGTATATCGCAGCTCATGATAATCTGACCCTCTTTGATATTATTGCCCAATCTATCAAGAAAGATCCATCAGTGGCTGAAAATAATCGGGAAATTCATCGCCGCCAACGCTTGGGTAATTTGCTGGTCTTGACCTCTCAAGGAACACCATTCATCCATTCTGGACAAGAGTACGGACGGACCAAACAATTCCGCCATCCAGATTATAAATACCCTGTATCTGATGATAAGGTACCAAACAAGGCTCATCTGTTAACAAACGCAGATGGCACACCGTTTGACTATCCATATTACATCCATGATTCCTATGATTCATCTGATGCAGTCAACAAGTTTGATTGGACCAAGGCGACAGATTCAGAACGTTATCCAGAAAATACGCAAACCCAAGCCTTTACCAAGGGATTGATTGCCTTACGGAAGTCAACGGATGCCTTCCGTTTAGGGACAAAAGAAGAAGTGGATCAGAGAGTCAGCTTAATCTCTATACCAGGACAAAATGGCATCGCTAAAAATGATGTTGTGATTGCCTACCAGACCATTGCAAGCAATGGTGATCGTTATGCTGTCTTTGTCAATGCAGATAGCAAGGAGCGGCGCTTTGTTCTCGCAGACATCTATAAGGATCTGCTCAAGGGGCAAGTTCTCGTAGATGGCAAGCAGGCTGGAGTAGAAGCTCTGACGAATCTGGATGGAGTGACCTTGACAGACGATGCAGTTGTCCTTGCGCCATTGACCGCAACAGTGATTCGTCTACCGCACCGTGTTTCACAGGTGCCAGATACAGCTCCGACAGCGGAGGAAAAACCAATAGTTGATCTAGGAACAACTCAAGCAGCGCTTCCTAGTGAAAAAGAATCTCCTTCTGTAGTCTCTCCAGTTCAAACAGCAAGTTCTGCAAGCGAAAAAACCTTGCCAGCTACAGGTGAGTCCAGAAATGGCCTAGCTCTTCTTGGTCTTGGTTTTGCAGGTCTCGGACTGATTGGCGCTACAAAAGGTAGAAAGAAATTGGAAGACGAATAAATAATTGGCTCTTATTAAGTGGAGCATATACTCAAATGATTGTAGGCCTAGGCTATCAATCCGTCATATTTTGAGTATCACTTCCCTCTGAAAGAGGTTGGTTTATCCAGCCTCTTTTTATTGTGAAAAAAGAGAGGTACTCTAGAGTCGTTTCACAGGCGGCAGTAGAAGAGAAAACGGACACGGACGGGTTGACAGATTCATACGATTGGAAAATAGTCCAATAGTGAACACAAGCCTGTGTTTTATTTGGTCTTTTTGTTTCCGCTTACATAATCTATAATAAGACCATACAAATCATTTCAAAAAGGAGAATGAAAAATGGATTTCCTTCAAACCCCATTAAACTGGTTCTCACAGAATATCTTGCAGAATCCAGCCTTCTTTGTAGGTCTATTAGTGTTGGTGGGCTATGCCCTCTTGAAAAAACGACCTCATGATGTTTTTGCAGGGTTTATCAAAGCGACGGTTGGCTACATGATTTTAAACGTAGCTGCAAGTGGCCTGGTGACAACTTTCCGTCCAATCTTGGCTGCCTTGAACCATAAGTTTCAAATTGATGCAGCAGTCATTGACCCTTACTTTGGTCTTGCAGCAGCTAATGGCAAGATTGCGGAAGCCTTCCCTGATTTTGTATCAGCAGCGACCACAGCCCTCTTGATTGGTTTTGGTGTCAATATTCTTTTAGTGGCTTTTCGTAAGGTAACAAAAGTTCGTACTTTGTTTATCACCGGTCACATCATGGTGCAGCAAGCAGCAACGATTTCCTTGATGGTACTCTTTCTCATTCCAGCCCTGCGCAACCAATTTGGTACAGCGGCTATCGGTATCATCTGTGGTATTTATTGGGCGGTCAGCTCAAATATGACTGTTGAAGCAACGCAGCGCCTGACAGGCGGCGGTGGCTTCGCTATTGGTCACCAGCAACAGTTTGCTATCTGGTTTGTTGATAAGATTGCTCCAAAACTTGGTAAAAAAGAAGAAAACTTAGACAATTTGAAGTTGCCACAATTTCTCTCCATTTTCCATGATACAGTTGTTGCCTCAGCAACCTTGATGCTTGTCTTCTTCGGAGCTATCCTGTTTATTTTGGGGCCAGAAATTATGGCAAATCCAGAAGTCATCACTTCAGGTACTCCTTATAACCCAGCTAAACAAGCTTTCTTCATGTATGTTATTCAGACAGCATTCACCTTCTCAGTTTATCTTTTCATCCTGATGCAGGGTGTCCGCATGTTCGTAGCGGAGTTGACCAATGCCTTCCAAGGTATCTCAAGCAAGTTGCTTCCGGGTTCATTCCCAGCGGTGGACGTTGCAGCTTCTTATGGTTTCGGGTCATCTAACGCAGTTCTCTCAGGTTTTGCTTTTGGTTTGGTTGGTCAACTAATTACTATCGTTCTCTTGGTCGTTTTCAAGAGTCCAATTCTTATCATTACTGGTTTTGTGCCTGTATTCTTTGATAACGCAGCAATTGCGGTCTATGCTGATAAACGTGGCGGATGGAAAGCGGCAGCTATCCTATCCTTCCTCTCAGGTGTGATTCAAGTAGCACTTGGGGCGGTCTGTGTAGGTTTGCTTGAATTGAGCGGTGGTTACCATGGAAATATTGACTTTGAAGTACCATGGTTGCCATTCGGATATGCCTTCAAGTATCTAGGTATTGCTGGTTATGTCCTCGTTTGCCTCTTCTTGTTGGCCATTCCACAGCTTCAATTTGCAAAAGCTAAAGATAAAGAAGCCTATTATCGTGGTGAAGCGCCAGCAGAGTAATATAGCCTTTAGTATTTAAAGGAACATTCACCTATCTTACTAAAAACAACAAACTGTATAGAAATGGAAGTGAAATTATGATTAAAGTATTAACAGCCTGCGGAAATGGTATGGGTTCATCCATGGTTATTAAGATGAAGGTGGAAAATGCCCTTCGTCAATTGGGTGTAACAGACTTTCAATCAGCGTCTTGTTCTGTCGGTGAGGCAAAAGGCTTGGCAGCAGGATACGATATTGTGGTAGCCTCCAACCACTTGATTGCTGAGTTGGAAGGACGTACCAAGGGGCACTTGGTTGGTCTTGATAACTTGATGGATGACAACGAAATCAAAACGAAATTACAAGCCGTACTATAGATTGTCAGTAGGGGTAGGGACTTTCCCTCCCCCTTTCATATAGTACGTAGAAGAGGAAGTCATGAATTTACAAAAATCATTTACTGAAAATAATTCCATCCGCCTAGGATTGACAGCTGAAACTTGGCAGGAGGCAGTCCATTTGGCAGTTGAACCCTTGATTGACAGTGGTGCAGCTACAGAAGAATACTATGATGCCATCATTGCTTCAACGGAAGAATATGGCCCCTACTATGTTCTCATGCCGGGTATGGCGATGCCACATGCTCAAGCAGGAGTAGGGGTTCTGAAAGACTCCTTTGCCCTGATTACTTTGACAAAACCGGTGACATTTTCAGATGGTAAGGAAGTATCTGTTCTTCTCACTCTTGCAGCTACAGATCCCAAAATTCACACCTCTGTAGCTATTCCGCAGATTGTTGCCCTCTTTGAATTGGAAAATTCCATCGAGCGTTTAGTTGCTTGTCAAACACCAGAAGAAGTACTGGCTATGGTAGAAGAATCAAAAAACAGCCCCTACTTAGAAGGTCTGGATTTAGAAGGTTAATGATTCCATTGCATTTTACTTGAATAACAATACAAAAACATAGAGCATTTAGGTTTCAAGGCAATGTTTAGAATGTTAATAAAGCCCTTTGTTTACCAATTTAGCTATATGCTTTTATTAAAATTTAATCAGCTTTCATCATCTCTATTTGCCGAGATGAAATGATAAGTACAAATAAGAACGAAAGGGAAGAAATTCGAGCAGAAAACTCAGAATTTGGATAGGGTTACTTGTGTATAGACTCAACTGCGTATCTCTCCTGATTTTAGTCGTTTTCTGTTCGCTCTTGGTATCCTAACTATGACAAAACATATTCCAAATTTACAGGTCGCATTGGATCATTCTGATCTCAAGGGAGCTATAAAGGCAGCGGTGGCTGTCGGCCACGAGGTAGACATCATCGAAGCAGGGACTGTTTGCTTGTTGCAAGTCGGTAGTGAGCTGGTTGAGGTGTTACGCAACCTTTTTCCTGATAAAATCATTGTTGCTGACACCAAGTGTGCAGATGCTGGCGGTACAGTTGCCAAAAATAATGCTGTCCGTGGTGCAGATTGGATGACCTGTATCTGCTCAGCTACCATTCCAACGATGGAAGCGGCATTGAAGGCAATTAAAGAAGTGCGTGGCGACAAGGGAGAAATTCAAGTTGAACTCTATGGTGACTGGACTTACGAGCAGGCTCAGCTTTGGCTAGATGCAGGCATTTCTCAAGCTATCTACCATCAATCACGCGATGCCCTTCTGGCAGGTGAAACATGGGGTGAAAAAGATCTCAATAAGGTGAAGAAACTGGTAGAGATGGGCTTTCGTGTGTCAGTAACAGGTGGTCTGGATGTTGATACGCTCAAACTGTTTGAAGGAGTTGATGTTTTTACCTTTATCGCAGGTCGTGGCATTACCGAAGCAGAAAATCCAGCAGCGGCAGCACGTGAGTTCAAAGACGAAATCCGTCGTATTTGGGGGTAGGTATGGCACGTCCAATTGGCATTTATGAAAAAGCGACCCCCAAGCATTTTACATGGAAGGACCGTTTGGAGTTTGCTAAAGAGCTTGGTTTTGATTTTGTCGAAATGTCGGTAGACGAAAGTGAAGCTCGCTTGGCTCGCTTAGAATGGAGTAAAGAGGAGCGCTTGGAGGTGGTAAAGGCCATCTACGAAACAGGTGTACGGATTCCGACCATCTGCTTTTCTGGTCATCGTCGCTATCCACTCGGCTCCAACGATCCTGATCTTGAAGCTAAGTCGCTCGAAACGATGAAACAATGCATCGAATTGGCTCAAGATTTGGGTGTTCGGGTCATCCAACTCGCTGGCTACGATGTCTACTACGAAGAAAAATCTCCAGAAACACGAACTCGCTTCATTAAAAACCTTCGCAAGGCATGTAACTGGGCGGAGCAGGCTCAGGTTATATTGGCGATTGAGATTATGGACGACCCTTTCATCAACTCCATTGAGAAATACCTAGCTGTTGAGAAAGAAATTGATTCACCATATCTCTTTGTCTATCCTGATACGGGCAATGTTTCCGCCTGGCACAATGATATTTGGAGCGAATTTTATCTGGGGCATCGCTCCATAGCAGCCCTCCATCTCAAGGATACTTACGCTGTGACTGAAACATCTAAGGGGCAATTCCGTGATGTTCCATTCGGTCAGGGCTGTGTAGCCTGGGAGGAGATGTTTGCAGTCTTGAAAAAAACCAACTACCAAGGACCATTCTTGATTGAAATGTGGTCAGAAAATTGTGAAACTGTAGAAGAAACACGAGCAGCTATCAAGGCAGCTCAGGATTTCCTTTACCCATTGATTGAGAAAGCGGGGTTGAACTAATGCCGAAAGATTTACAGGCTATGCGGCAACGGGTCTACGAGGCCAATGTCGCTCTACCTGCTCATGGTTTAGTCAAATTTACCTGGGGGAATGTCTCCGAGGTCTGTCGTGAGCTTGGTCGTATTATTATCAAACCTTCAGGCGTTGACTATGATAAGTTGACACCTGAAAACATGGTCGTGACAGATTTGGATGGTCAAGTTATTGAAGGAGATCTCAATCCTTCTTCAGACCTAGCAACTCATGTAGCCCTCTATAAGGCTTGGCCCAATGTCCATGCGGTTGTCCACACCCATTCGACAGAGGCTGTTGGCTGGGCGCAGGCTGGGCGCGACATTCCTTTCTACGGAACTACACATGCAGATTATTTTTACGGTTCCATTCCCTGTGCTCGTTCCCTGACAGCAGAGGAGGTTGATCAGGCTTACGAAAAAGAAACGGGATCAGTGATTATCGAAACTTTCGCAGAGCGAGGTCTGGATCCTGTCTCTGTCCCTGGCATCGTCGTCCGAAACCATGGGCCGTTCACGTGGGGAAAAGACCCTTCTCAGGCTGTTTATCACAGTGTTGTCCTTGAAGAAGTGGCACGTATGAACCGTTACACCGAGCAGATCAATCCACGGGTTGAGCCAGCTCCTCAGTACATCATGGATAAACACTATCTCCGTAAGCATGGACCAAATGCTTATTATGGGCAAAAAGGTGACAGTCACTAGTTCACTATTTACAGAAAATATATAAAACCATAGGGAAAAGAAGGTGGTCTTTTGCAAAAAAAGAGCACTTTTCCCTTTTTGATGGGAGATAATAGTATGCATGGTGTTGCAAGGAGATTGTCAGGGATCATTGATGATTGGTATTGATTGTGCCATTTAGCATGAAACTCCTTCAGACACCTTGCAAGTTCATTCTAACGCTCTCTATCGCATGAAACATGGGTCTAATGAGGCTTCCGATAAAAGTAGTGCTTCCATGAAGAAAAGATTATTATCCTAGTATCTCATCTTCATTTGACATGTCAGCTTAGAAGGCATAAACCTGTACAAATCACAACAAACAGAAAAGCCAATCTTAATTACTAAAACGATTAGAATATCGTGTGTAAATGTGTTAAGATAGTAATAGAGTGGGGAGGAGGAAAATCTTGTTATTAGATAAGAGCAGTTGTGCTTTATTGAGGTATTTAATTGGATTGCAGGAGCCAGAGACCATCATGGCTATCTCTAAAGAGCTGCAGCAATCACGCCGAAAAATCTATTACCATCTAGAAAAGATAAATGATGCCTTGCCAGCAAGTGTAGAGCCAATCGAGAGTCTTCCACGTGTTGGCCTTCGTCTTTCAGAGGAACAGAAACAGGCTTGTCGTGATCTGCTGGACTCGATTGATTCTTACACCTATGTCATGAACATGTCTGAGCGCATCCAGTTGATGATGGTCTATATCTGTATTACACCGGAACGAGTGACGATTGAAAGACTGATGGAGTTGACAGAGGTTTCTCGTAATACCGTCTTGAATGACTTAAATGAAATCCGCTCTCAACTGGCTCAGGAGCAGTACAAGATGACACTCTACGTCTCCAAAAGCCAAGGCTATAGTCTAGCCTGTCATCCTTTGAATAAGATCCAATATGTCCACTCTCTTCTATACACGATTTTCTTAGATGCGAACAAGGGCTTTTTGCAAGTTTTGGAAGACAAGTTATTTGATCTGACGGGTTGCCAGCTTCTCTTTTCGGAAGAGATGGCGCAGTTTTTACAGGGACAGGTTTCGCAGTTAGAGAAAAAACTAGGTAAGAAAATCAATCGCTATGAAATTGAGTTCATGCTGAAAGTCCTGCCCTTTGTGCTTCTCAGTTATCGCAATATGGAAGTGGATAACTTGGAAAAGCGAGCCACTCTTAAAGAATTTGGGCAGGTGCGGGAGAGAATAGAATACCATGTCGCTCAAGATTTGAAAGATGCTCTGCTGAAGACCTTTGACTTGGGGCTGGATGAAATCGAAGTTTCTCTAATTGCTATTTTGCTTTTATCCTATCGAAAGGATAGCGATGTTCATGTATTTAGTCAAGATTTTATTGACCTGAAGCAAGTTATTGAGCGTTTTATCCATCATTTTGAAGTTCACTCAACCTTCGAGTTAGAAAATCCAGAGGAGTTAGCCAAACACCTCCTAGCCCATTGCAAGGCCTTGCTGTTTAGAAAAACCTACGGTATTCTTACAAAAAATCCAATGGTGCAGCAGATTCAATACAAGTATAGCAGCTTGTTTGCCATGACTCGGGTATCTGGAAAAATTTTGGAAGAGGAGTGGCAGATTGAACTGTCTGATGAGGACATTGCTTATCTGACTGTCCATCTCGGTGGAGCTGTCCATAGAAGCGGGACACGCAAGGCACCGACTCAGCTTGTTTATCTGATATGCGATGAGGGGGTATCAGTTCAGCGACTTCTCTACAAACAGTGTCAACATCATTTGCCAGATAAGAAGATCGGTGCAGTCTTTACAACTGAGCAGTTTAAAAGTGTAGAAGACCTCCTAGAAGTGGATTTTTTGATTACAACCAGTGAAGGTTTGGAAACAGATTTTCCATTGGTTCAGATTCATCCCATCATGGACTTTGATGATGTACTCAATGTGACCCATTTCGCAAAATACCGCAGTTTATCTGATGAAAGGCAGGGCTTTGCGGTAGAACTGGATAAGCTCTTGTCAGGCTATATTGCTGATGGCAAGGCAGCTCAGGAACTCAAACAACGCTTACAAAAGCTGATTACTAATGAACTCTTTACCAATTTATCCAATCAAGATATTGAAACGGACCTATATTAGGGTAAAGTCCAAGTGTGAACACAAACCTGTGTTTTATTTGGTCTTTTTTTTGTGGGCTATTGAGCATATACTAGAAACATAGAAATACACGCTCTTTGAAACTCAAATTCATCAAAAGTCTGATGAGCGGACAACACATGTGAAAATTTTTAGTTTGCTATCTGAGGGTTTGGGTGAGTTCCATTTGATTTTCACTGAGTGTTTAGGAGGAACAAATGATGGCTAAAGTTCAAGATATTACAAGAGAATCATGGATTCTGTCAACCTTCCCAGAGTGGGGAACTTGGCTGAATGAAGAAATCGAAGAGGAAGTCGTACCAGAAGGCAACGTTGCCATGTGGTGGCTAGGGAACTGCGGTATATGGATTAAGACCCCGGGTGGAGCCAATGTTGTGATGGATCTTTGGTCTTCTCGTGGTAAGTCTACAAAAAAAGTAAAAGATATGGTTTGGGGACACCAGATGGCCAACATGGCTGGTGTTCGTAAATTGCAACCAAACTTGCGTGTGCAACCGATGGTCATCGACCCATTTGCTATCAATGAATTGGACTACTATCTCGTATCACATGTCCACAGCGACCACATGGATATTAACACCGCAGCAGCTATCCTTAACAACCCTGAATTGGATCACGTGAAATTTGTCGGTCCAGTTGAGAGCGGCGATATTTGGGAAAAATGGGGCGTGCCAACAGATCGTATTGTCCGCATTGCACCGGGTGATAGCTTTGAGTTTAAAGATATTAAAATCCATGCAGTTGAATCCTTTGACCGTACTTGCTTAGTAACCCTCCCTATTGATGGTTACGAAGAAAATGGTGGCAATTTAGCAGGTCTTCCTGTAACGGATGAATTGATGGCGCGTAAAGCTGTTAACTATATTTTTGAAACACCAGGCGGAACGATCTATCATGGCGCAGACTCTCACTTCTCAAACTACTTTGCAAAACATGGTCGTGATTTTAATATTGATGTTGCAATCAATAACTACGGAGACAACCCAATCGGTATTCAAGATAAGATGACTTCTATCGATCTTCTGCGTATGGCAGAAAACCTACGTGCCAAGGTGATTATTCCTGTCCACTATGATATCTGGTCCAATTTTATGGCTTCAACGGACGAGATTTTGCAGCTTTGGAAGATGCGTAAAGAACGTCTACAATATGACTTCCATCCATTCATCTGGGAAGTAGGCGGTAAGTACACCTATCCACTTGATAAGGACAGGATTGAGTACCATCACCCACGAGGCTTTGATGATTGCTTCTTAGAAGATTCCAACATCCAGTTTAAGGCCTTGCTGTGATACAGTGTGTACCGAGGGGCAGGACAAGGGTCCTGCCTATTTCTATGCCATACTTCATTGTAAACAGACAGAGAAAACGCTTTATGGTATAATAAAGTTATGACTTTAAAAAAGGAGAAAAACATGTCAAATCTTTCAGTCAATGCGATTCGTTTCCTTGGTATTGATGCCATTGAACAATCAAAATCAGGTCACCCAGGTGTTGTCATGGGTGCGGCTCCTATGGCTTATAGTCTCTTCACAAAAGAACTTCGCATCAATCCAGCTCAGCCAAACTGGATAAATCGTGATCGCTTCATCTTGTCAGCGGGTCATGGCTCTATGCTCCTTTATGGACTGTTGCATCTTTCAGGCTTTGAAGAAGTGACTATGGATGAAATCAAGAACTTCCGTCAATGGGGTTCAAAAACACCTGGTCACCCAGAATACGGTCATACAGCAGGTGTTGATGCTACGACAGGGCCTCTTGGTCAAGGAATTTCAACAGCGACAGGTTTTGCTCAGGCTGAACGTTTCCTTGCTGCCAAATACAACCGTGACGGTTTTCCAATTTTTGACCACTATACTTATGTCATTTGTGGTGATGGAGATCTTATGGAGGGTGTATCTGCTGAAGCAGCTTCTTACGCAGGTCTTCAAAAATTAGAAAAATTGATTGTTCTCTATGATTCAAATGATATTAACTTGGATGGCGAAACAAAAGATTCCTTCACAGAGGATGTTCGTGCTCGTTACAATGCCTATGGTTGGCACACAGACTTAGTAACAGACGGTACGGATGTAGAGGCGATTTTCGCTGCTATTGAAAGAGCCAAGGAAGCTGGCAAACCATCTCTTATCGAAGTTAAGACAGTAATCGGTCATGGCTCACCAAATAAACAAGGCACAAATGCTGTTCACGGTGCTCCCCTTGGTGCTGAAGAAGTAGAAGCAACTCGTAAGGCACTTGACTGGAATTATGGACCATTTGAAATCCCAACAGAAGTCTATGCTGATTTTAAGGAAAATGTAGCTGATCGGGGTACAGCAGCTTACAATACCTGGGTGAAGTTGGTAGAAGACTACAAGGTAGCCTATCCAGATTTAGCAGCAGAAGTGACTGCGATCTTGGAAGGTCGTGATGTAATAGAAATCAAACCAGAAGACTTCCCAGTCTATGAAAATGGCTTCTCCCAAGCAACTCGTAATTCATCACAAGATGCTCTCAATGCAGCAGCTAAGGTCTTGCCAACCTTCCTCGGTGGTTCAGCAGATTTGGCACATTCAAACATGACCTATATCAAGGAAGATGGCCTGCAAGATTCAGTCAATCCCCTTAACCGCAACATCCAGTTTGGTGTACGTGAATTTGCAATGGGTACTATCTTGAATGGTATGGCAGCACATGGTGGTCTTCGTGTCTACGGCGGTACTTTCTTTGTCTTCTCAGATTATGTTAAGGCTGCGGTTCGTCTATCAGCTCTTCAAGGATTGCCAGTCACTTATGTCTTCACTCACGACTCTATTGCAGTTGGTGAAGATGGTCCAACCCATGAGCCAATTGAGCATTTGGCAGGACTTCGCGCTATGCCAAACCTTACTGTTTTCCGCCCTGCGGATGCACGTGAAACACAGGCTGCTTGGTACTTGGCTTTAACAAGCAAGTCTACACCGTCTGCTCTCGTTCTCACTCGTCAAAACTTGATAGTGGAAGAGGGAACAGACTTTGACAAGGTTGCTAAAGGTGCCTATGTCGTCTACGAAACAGAAGGTTTTGACACCATCCTTCTTGCCTCAGGTTCAGAGGTCAATCTGGCTGTCAAAGCAGCTAAAGAACTAGAGGCAGCAGGTACTAAGGTTCGTGTAGTTTCTGTACCATCTACAGAGCTCTTTGATGCACAAGATGCCGCTTACAAGGAAGACATCCTTCCAAATGCTATCCGCCGCCGTCTGGCGATTGAGATGGGTGCAACCCAAAGCTGGTACAAGTATGTCGGTCTTGATGGAAAAGTCCTTGGCATTGATACTTTTGGTGCATCAGCCCCAGCTCAAACGGTTATCGACCATTATGGCTTTACCGTAGAGAATGTGGTGAAATTAGTTGGCGAATTGTAGAATTGCCTGACAAACTACTTCTCAAATTATGAAACATATAACAGTCCCTAGGGCTGTCAGATTGAAGAAAAAGTCCATGTTGGAGGATTTTCTTCAATCTTTTTTTACTTAGAAAATTAAAAACTCTGAGAAATGCTGGCATAACAGTATTTCTCAGAGTTTTCATTACGTAGTAATCAATCTCAAAAGAATTTTTTCTATTGTCGATAGGGTTTGTCTCCATTTTGAAACAAGTTTCCAAACCTGTTTTTTATATAAATCTTATATTATCGCCTAATGATATTTTTTATAAACATCCCTCACTAAAAACAAAATTTGCCCCAAAATATAAATAACAAAAAGAACTAGACCAATATAAAAACACCATAAGAGAAGCATAGGATGATAAGTAAGTGGTTGTATGACGAACATTAAAATAATTACAAGGGTCCATCTCATACCCCATGTCATCTTTCTTTGAATTAACCATTCTAAAAAATCCTCATTAGGATAACTCTTAGTTTCAATATATTCATTTTTAAGATCTAAATAATATTTTTTAAAATTCATACTCAAAATATAAAGATAACTTAAAAATATTTTTATCACAACATAGTATAATAAAAAGGGGCGCCCCTTTTTATTATATGCATTACCAATAACGCATATATAACAAATATTGGATAAAAGCTGCCATCTCTATATCTCCTTTAAATTTTTTTGTGAAATTATAACAATTCAAGAAGTATTTGTCAATTCTTTTTTCTGAATATTACGACAACTTATGAAATTGCCACCACCTGCGAGCTTTCTGCTCAAGTAATAGCTGATTATCCTGCTGACTTTCCAAGATGAGATGATGGTATGAAGTTGGTCAATCTGTCGCTTGTAGTTATCAATTTAAGACTTTAGGTCAGTAATTTGATCATCTTTTTCCTAAATTATATCTGTATTGATTTTTTCAACCTTTGTATTATCTTCTGAAAATAGTAATTTTCTTGAATAAGAACTTAGAGTTTCATTCTGAGAATCAGCCCTCTCTCTTAATTCCTTTTTCTCATGGTTAATATTCAAAATCGTCACTTTCTCAGACATAAAAAACTCCAAAAATTCTACAATACAATTATAATACAAAGATATAATACACATAACACAACTAATTACACTTCTTAATCCCATTTCATAAGCCTTTTTGAACGCTCCAAGTTCATGAAACCATGCGAGTACAAGTCACAAACATAGAATTTCATTGGCTGAATAGTCAAACCGTCGTAAGTGTAGAATCCTCGAAAGTCCTTGCCATCTTACCGGATGCCATTCATTGAGTGTCGCCATTGACAGACCCAAGCAAGATTTTGGTACTGAATTGTTGGCGGATTTTCTGCCGTTTTTGGCTCTCATCTGCGATAATCTGCTGACGGCTCTTAATCAACCCTAAAATGTCCTTGACTTTAAACACAATCTTACTAGTTTGATAGAATCTTTTGAACGCTGAGAACTCATCCTTTCCATCAATGAAACGGACCTGGAGGGAAAAATATTGGAACGGTAAAACAATAAGGACAAATAGTGGCTAAATAATTCTTCAGAATAAACATCGTTTAGTGATCGCTATATAGTCCTAGTAGGTGTATAATAGTAGTATGAACTATACAGAAGAAGAAAAAGAATATTTTATGTTCCAAGCCTTGAAAGAGGCAAGAAAGTCACTTGAGAAGGAAGAGATTCCAATTGGTTGTGTCATTGTGAAAGACGGACAGATTATCGGTCGGGGGCACAATGCGCGTGAGGAACTCAATCAGGCAATCATGCACGCAGAAGTGATGGCTATTCAAGAGGCCAATCAAGTTGAGGGGAACTGGCGTTTGCTAGATACGAGTCTCTTTGTCACAATCGAGCCTTGTGTTATGTGTAGCGGAGCTATCGGTCTAGCTCGCATTCCTCATGTCGTCTACGGTGCAAACAATCAGAAATTTGGTGCTGCGGGAAGTCTCTACGATATATTGACGGATACCCGTCTCAATCATCGAGTAGAAGTGGAGAGAGGTATTTTGGAAGATGAATGTGCACAGGTTATGCAAGATTTTTTCAGACAGCGTCGGGAGAAACAAAAGTTTGAAAAGTTGATGACCGAGAAATAACTGCTAAACCATGAAAATCACGTAAAGCTTGTAACCCTAGCCAAATTGTGTTATAATTATAGATGGAGCAACATTCGTGCGTGAAGCGGGTCAGGGGAGGAATCCAGCAGCCCTAAGCGAGGTCGGATGTGTGCTCTTTTTGCGTACACTTTAAAAACCCTTTGAAATCAAGCTTTCAGAGGGTTTTCCGGAAATAGGGACAAATAAAAAATAAATGAGAATCAGCATCTTATATGCTATTTTTTTATACTGAAAGTAGCATGTTACATTTGACAATTTGGAAAGAAAAGGACATAATCAAATATAGAAAGCGGTTACAAAGGGAGGTTGTTCTATGTTAGAGATAAGAAAATTGGATATTAGATACGGACAAAAGCTCCTGTTAAAAGAAATATCTTTACAACTTGAGAAAGGAAAAGTCTATACGATTTCAGGAGTCTCTGGTGTTGGGAAATCCTCACTGCTCAATAAGATTGGCCTGATTGCCACTGATTTAGGTCAGATGATCTATTCTTATGACGGCAGGTGTCTCAATCTTTCAGATGAAAAGCAGGTTTCTGATTTTATAGCCACCCATATCGGTTTCATCTTTCAGGAAAAAAATCTCCTTCGACATGTCAATGTGTATGATAATATCGCTTTGTTGCTGAACAACGCACAGCAGATTGTCGGAAAGGACGACAGGATAGACCATTATTTAGAAGAACTGGGACTATCCGATAAAAAATATGCCTTCCCCTATGATCTATCAGGTGGAGAGGAGCAGCGAGTAGCCATTGCACGGGCGCTCATCGCTGATAAAGATATTATTTTAGCAGACGAGCCGACGAATTCTCTTGACAAGGACAACAGGAAAAAAATCACTGATTTGCTAGTTGATTTAGCTCATCGTTACCAAAAAATCGTCGTGATTGTTTCCCATGATGATGAGGTGATTGATCGAGGTGATGTCCATTTAAGGCTTTCCAATCAAACCATCGAGAAAGTTTTCACAAAGGAAGTGGAAAAACAGGATCAGAACCTAGATAAAGAGGCAGGAATCTTACAGAAGATTGATTTACCAAAAAGAAAGTTCCCAATTCCCAAGATTGTTACAGGTCTACTTGTGTGTTTCATAGCTATCAGTACCTTATTGTTTAACATTACAGGCCTGTTCCAATCGCATTACCAAACATTATTAGATCATTCTTTGGAAAACGGTCTTCTCGCCATCAAGGATACTCTAGATATTAAGGGCAAACAGGTATATGATGATTTTCTTTCCTTTACAGATGAAGAAATTAGCAACTTAAAACAATCGGATGTTATTTCGCAGGTTAATCCTTATCTTGAATTTCCTTACAAAGGCATAACGCTAGATACTACTCAAGCTGGAGGGATTGATGCGCAACCAGAGGTGACCATCAATGGTAAGACGGTTGCCTTGAAGTCTCCTTACAGCATTCAACCCCTCTTTCCAACCAATATGACGGAGCGAAATATCGAGTACATAGATCGCACAGCAACACAAGGTTTGATTGTCTCAGAAAGTTTTCTTGCCAGTCAAAATTTAGGAAATGAAATCAGTGGACAGACCAAGTTGACGCTAGACTATTATGTTCCAATCGCCCTTTATAAGGGGCAGGTCACCAAGAGTACAGGAGAGATAGTGGATAGTGATGGTGATATTTTCGTCAAGCAACGAAGAGAATTCCCGATTATCGGGATATTGAAAGATTCCTATCCTTTCCAGTACTCGGTTCACCCCAACAGTTTCTTTATGAGGGTCAATGAAATGCTGTCTTTACAAGAAGAAGCCAAAAAGGGAGTGGTATTACCAGACGAATTAGGAGGTTTACCAGTCGCAGAGTGGCGGTCAAGTGCCTATCATATTACTGTTGCCAATAGTACGGACGTTCCGGGTGAGCTGAGTCGTTTGAAAAAGATGCCGCATGTGACAACGGTATCTTCCTCAGAAGATTATCAGAGTCTGAAGCACATGCTGTCTTATGTCAGAACCGTTTCAACCAGTGTTGCGGTCCTTATATTATCTCTGATGATACTCTGCCTGTTCTTTGTCTTCTTCCAGATTAGCAACACTCGCAAAGAAGAAGTTGGTATTCTAAAGGCTCTCGGTTTTAGTTCGGCAGCGGTTCGTCGTTTTTATTATAAAGAGTTAACCATATATACAAGATCCGTTTGTGTTATGAGCCTAGTAATGTCCGTTGTATTGGTGGCTGCATTAGCTGTATCTCTGCAACTGAAACAACAGGATGTTCTAGCTGTTGTAATGAGGAATTTTCTTACTTTACCTTTAGTGGCTTTTGGTGCAATCGTCACTAGTGGACTTGTACCAATTTACAAGGCATGCCAAACATCTCCAGTAGATTGTATTCGATTGAATAGGTAGGTGTTAAGAAGTGAATAATATTGAGATTCTATTATTTAAATCTCAATATTGTTCGCTTTCTTTTATTGTCACTATGTCGATTGAGGTTGGGACAAGTATTGCACTTTTTCATATTTAATTTGACGTTGAGTAGTCATCATTTCTTCCAAGATTTTCTCAGTTCACATGGCAAAACGAAGGAGACCTTAGAGGGATAATAGGGTCTGTGCTTTCACCTTTTTCAGAAAAAATAAAACTAACGCAGTTCATTTTATGAAAATAAATGAAAATCGATAAATTTCTTGAAAAAAATATGATAAAGCGTTATCATATTATGGTACATAAATGGAGGAAAAACATGACACATATTACATTTGATTATTCAAAAGTGTTAGGCCAATTCGTGGGCACACATGAAGTTGATTATATGCAGCCACAAGTGACACTTGCAGATGAACTACTACGCAAGGGTACCGGTGCAGGTAGTGACTATATCGGCTGGCTGGATTTGCCAGAAAACTATGATAAAGAAGAATTTGCTCGTATTAAAGAAGCAGCAGCTAAGATCCAAAAAGAGAGTGAAGTTTTGGTGGTTATCGGCATTGGTGGTTCTTATCTTGGTGCCAAAGCAGCTATTGACTTTTTGAGCAATGCTTTTGTGAACTTGCAAACTCGTGAAGAACGCAAAGCTCCACAGATTCTTTATGCAGGAAACTCTATCTCATCTAGCTACCTTGCTGATTTGGTAGAGTATGTCGCAGATAAAGACTTCTCAGTCAACGTGATTTCCAAATCAGGTACAACGACTGAGCCAGCCATCGCCTTCCGTGTTTTCAAGGAATTGCTCGTGAAGAAATATGGCCAAGAAGAGGCTAACAAACGCATTTATGCTACAACGGATAAGGCACGAGGTGCTGTTAAGGTTGAAGCAGATGCCAATGGCTGGGAAACATTTGTTGTGCCAGATGATGTCGGTGGACGCTTCTCAGTCTTGACTGCAGTAGGTCTTTTGCCGATTGCAGCAGCAGGTGCAGATATTGATGCGCTCATGGAAGGTGCAAATGCAGCTCGTAAAGATTATGCTTCTGACAAGATTGCTGAAAATGCTGCCTATCAGTACGCAGCAGTTCGTAACATCCTTTACAGAAAAGGTTATGTGACAGAAATCTTAGCAAACTACGAGCCATCACTCCAATACTTCAGCGAATGGTGGAAACAACTGGCTGGTGAGTCAGAAGGGAAAGATCAAAAAGGTATCTACCCAACCTCTGCCAACTTCTCAACAGACTTGCATTCTCTTGGTCAATTCATCCAAGAAGGTAACCGCAACATCTTTGAAACAGTTGTTCGTGTGGATAAACCAAGAAAAAATATCTTGATTCCTGAAATGGCAGAAGACTTGGATGGTCTTGGCTACCTCCAAGGAAAAGATGTTGATTTTGTTAACAAAAAAGCAACTGACGGTGTTCTTCTTGCTCACACAGATGGTGGCGTACCAAACATGTTTGTTACTCTTCCACAACAAGATGAATTTACCCTCGGTTATACCATTTACTTCTTTGAATTGGCAATCGCTGTATCTGGCTATCTCAATGGTATCAATCCATTCGATCAACCGGGTGTAGAAGCGTACAAGGCGAACATGTTTGCTCTTCTTGGCAAGCCTGGTTATGAAGAATTAAGTGCAGAATTGAATGCTCGTCTCTAATACGGATTTAAAATCGACCTTGAAAACTGACCTTGGTCGGTTTTTCTTTTTCTCTGTCAAGTTGTGGTACAATATAAACAGAGTCTTGTTTATGGAGAAGGTATGAAAAAAGAATATTTTGTGGTAGGAGATGTACATGGAAAATATGAACTTCTCTGTGATATCCTTAAAAAATGGGATCAAGGCAAGCAACAACTAATCTTTCTGGGAGATTTGATCGACCGAGGGGAAAATTCTAAAGCTTGCTTGGAACTTGCTTGGCAGTTGGTTCGTGAAAAAGGCGCTATCTGTCTAGTGGGTAACCATGAGCGAATGCTGTTGGCTTGGTTGCGAGATCCTATTAGCCGCTATGATCATTATCGTCGTAATGGAGGAGATACAACTATCAATTCCCTCCTTGGTCGAGCCTTAGATGCACCGGTTGATGGGGTGATTGCTGTTCATCAGGTTATGGAGCAATACGGAGACTTGATTGATTTTATCAAATCTTGTCCCTATCATCTTGAAACAGAACGCTATATTTTTGTTCATGCTGGTGTAGATTTGACCCTGTCAGACTGGCGGGAAACCAACAATCATGATAAGGTATGGCTACGCAAACCATTCCATGAAGCTGAAAACACCACAGGGAAACTAATTATTTTTGGACACACAC
The DNA here is from genome assembly GCF_009866825.1 of Streptococcus sp. DAT741. Taxonomy (NCBI): domain Bacteria; kingdom Bacillati; phylum Bacillota; class Bacilli; order Lactobacillales; family Streptococcaceae; genus Streptococcus; species Streptococcus sp. DAT741. The sequence goes on along the minus strand of NZ_CP019557.1, from coordinate 1,933,772 downwards.
CTGTCTATAATCTTTATCAGACCAACCTCCGTATCAGTCAAATTTGGACTAGTCCAGATGGTAAGATGGGGATAGATGGTGGCGCTGTTTATGGTGGTGTACTGCATGGAGTTGTATTAGATAGTATAGGTTTAGTGCGGGATTACATTGTTGGTGCCATCAATCCAAGAAAAGAAATTGAAGAGTAAAAAATATTATGAAAATTAGGAGTGATGGCTTCTAATTTTTTATTTTAACACTTGACAATATATATAATGGATTTATTGAAATTAAGGAGGCTATTTTATGGCAAAGAAAATGAGAGATGAGCATGGCAATGTTTATGTGCAAAAGAAACCGTTCTATAAACGGATTTGGTTTATTGTTCTAGTGGGATTGGTTATAATTGGTAGCTTGCAGAGTGTACTTGGAGGAGGTAATCCTTCATCAACTTCTACGAACCAAACTACTTCATCAACTAATCAAGTCACAACAGCAACCTCATCTAGTAGTTCGGAAAAACAACAAGAAGTTACTTATAGTATTGGGCAGGAGGTCCCAGTCGGAAATGTTATTTATCTTGTAAATTTAAAAGAAATCACTACAAATGTAGGTGGAGAATTTGGTAAAAATGCCAATGGCGTCCTTCTATTGTTAAACGTAACCGTAAAAAATAATAGTAAGGAAGCCATTACAGTGATAGATGACTTCTTTACTTTATTAAAAGGTGATGTAAAATATAAATCAGATTCATCAGCAGGTATATATGCCAATCAAGATACTAAGTTTTTCTTGACAAAAGTAAACCCTGAAAATTCTGTTACCGGTAATGTTGTTTTTGATATTACAGAAGAAACAGCTAATGACCCAAGTATCCAACTTAGAGTTCAAACAGGTTTTTGGGGTACAGAAACTGGTTTAATCAATCTTCAATAAATCAATGAGAGGCTCGCGCAATAAGCCTCTTTTTTATTTTTTTGAATTCCCCCAAATATTCAGAAAATTTGGTATAATGGTAAAAATAGTATTTAGTAGAGGATGAACTTATGACTGCAACACAAATGACTGCTCAAGAAATTATCCAATTTATCGCCAATGCTGAGAAGAAAACAAGTGTCAAGGTAACCTTTGAAGGTGTTTTGACTGGAGAAGTTCCTGATTCAGTTGTCAAGCTGGGCAATGTCCTTTTTGGTGATTGGAAAGATGTAGAGCCTCTCTTGACAAACTTGACAGAAAATAAGGATTATGTCGTTGAAAATGATGCTCGTAATTCAGCAGTCCCTCTTCTTGACAAACGGTCTATCAATGCTCGAATTGAGCCAGGTGCTATTATCCGCGACCAAGTGGTAATCGGTGACAATGCAGTCATCATGATGGGAGCTGTTATCAATATCGGTGCAGAAATTGGTATAGGAACCATGATTGATATGGGAGCTATCTTAGGAGGACGTGCAACGGTTGGTAAAAATAGCCATATCGGTGCAGGTGCAGTTCTTGCAGGTGTTATCGAGCCAGCTTCAGCAGATCCGGTTCGTGTCGGTGATAATGTTCTTGTCGGTGCGAATGCGGTTGTCATCGAAGGAGTGCAAATCGGTAGTGGATCCGTTGTCGCAGCGGGTGCTATTGTTACCCAAGATGTTCCTGAAAATGTAGTGGTAGCAGGAGTACCAGCTCGAATCATCAAGGAAATTGATGCTCAAACCCAACAAAAAACAGCCTTGGAAGAGGCTTTGCGCACGCTCTAAGAGGTAGCTATGCTAGATGTAATTGCAATACGCCGTTTTCTCCATCAGATACCAGAATTGGGGATGGAAGAATTTAAAACCCAAGCCTTTCTTATAGAAACGATTGAGAACCTACTTGAGGGTTGTGACTTTGCTCAGATTCGTACATGGAAGACAGGGATTTTAGTCTATCTGACTGGTTTTGCGCCTGAAAAGACAATCGGCTGGCGGGCTGATATGGATGGGCTTCCTATTGAGGAGGAAACAGGCTTGGACTTCACCTCTCTCCATCCCGAGCGTATGCATGCCTGCGGGCATGATTTTCATATGACGATTGCTTTAGGACTACTGGAAAAAATGGCGGAGCAGCAACCAAGGAACAATCTTCTCTTTCTATTTCAGCCTGCGGAGGAAAGTCTAGCTGGCGGCATGTTGATGTATGAAGCGGGAGCCTTTGGTGATTGGCTACCAGATGAATTTTATGCCCTTCATATCCGACCAGATCTCAAAGTCGGGCAGATGGCCACTAACCGTGCGACCCTCTTTGCTGGGACTTGTGAAGTTAAGATTCGGTTGACAGGAAAAGGGGGGCACGCAGCATTTCCCCATACCGCAAATGATGCGCTTGTAGCAGCCAGTTATTTTGTAACTCAGGTGCAATCAGTTATTAGCCGAAATGTGGATCCGATTGAGGGAGCTGTGGTTACCTTTGGCTCTATGCATGCAGGGGCAACTAATAATATTATTGCGGAAACAGCCTTTTTACACGGAACAATTCGAGCTTTGACCCAGAGCATGAGCCTTCTAGTGCAAAAACGAGTCCGAGAAGTGGCGGAAGGAATTGCCCAGTCCTTTGGCGTGGAGCTGGAGATAGAGTTCAATCCGAGCGGATATCTACCTGTGGAGAACAATCCTCAATTAGCAGACGAGTTCATGAGGTATTTTGAAAGCGTGGAGGATGTGGAAATGATGGACTGTCCACCGGCTATGACAGGGGAAGATTTTGGTTACCTACTCAACAAAGTGCCGGGTGTTATGTTCTGGTTGGGGGTAGATACGCCCTATCCCTTGCACAATCCTCGTCTTAATCCAAGAGAGGAAGTTCTTTCCTTTGCTGTGGATAAGTTGAGTGAATTTCTGAAAATAAAAGCAAGCTAGGTTGGTATTTCCAGCCTTTTTCCGAAAAGGAGCATAAACTGTGGATAAAAAAGAAATACGTAACCTGATGCTAACGAGAATGAAGGAATTATCGAATAGTCAACGAGCCAGATGGAGTCGGCGCCTAACAGAAAATCTTTTGCAAACCCAAGCCTATAAAGCTTCAAAGTCGCTTGGGACCTATATTTCCATGCCACATGAGTTTGATACAGCTTACCTATTGGAGCAGGCCCAGAAGGATGGGAAAAGGCTTTTCATTCCTAAGACTTATTCTCAAGGACGGATGGATTTTGTAGAATATAATCCTGATGATTTAGTGAAATCTAGTTTTGGTATTTGGGAACCAGCTACTTATTCACAACCTGTGGATAAGTCTGTGATAAACTTGATTCATGTACCGGGTTTGGCTTGGAATCAAGCGGGTTTTCGGATTGGCTATGGTGGGGGTTTTTACGATCGCTATCTGATGGATTTTCAGGGGAAAACCTTTTCGACCCTACTTGATTTTCAGCTATATGACTTTGTACAAGAATCGTTTGATATAGCAGTAAAGGAGATGTTGATCTTTGAAGGATGTATTTGATACACGTTACCCGATTACCAATGGGTTGTTGGCTGTAACGGCTTTTGTTTTCCTTTTAATACAGGTGCTGCGTTTTGGACAGACGACAGCAGCTTATACTATTTTTGAATTTGGTGGTATGTATGGTGAGATTGTTCGCCATGATCCGACTCAGTTGTGGCGCTTGGTTTCTCCCATTTTTGTCCATATTGGCTGGGAACATTTCCTATTTAACAGTGTCACTCTACTTGGGCTTGGTTATCAGTTAGAGGGGTTATTTGGCCCAAGACGTTTTTTTCTCCTCTATCTCTTATCTGGGATAATGGGGAATGCATTTGTTCTATTTTTCACACCTGGTGTAATCGGTGCAGGTGCTTCAACTTCACTTTTTGGTCTTTTTGCAGCCATAGCTCTTCTAAGGAAATTTAGTCGAAGTCCTTATTTGAGGATGTTAGGTCAGCGGTACGTGGTTCTTTTGGTCTTCAACTTGGTTTTGGGACTGTTCAATCCGGCAATTAGCATGGCTGGGCATATTGGAGGAGCTGTTGGAGGGTGCTTGGTTGTGGTTTTTCTTCCCCCCCTTGTGGAAAAAGATCTTTTTAGCGGCAAGCAGATCTTTTATAGTTTTATCGGTTATCTAGGTTTGCTTGCTTTATTGCTTGGAGTGTTTTATCTTAGCTGAGTCATCAGAAGAAGAAAAAAAGATTGAAGAAAATCAGTCGTAATGGACTTTTTCTTCAATCTCAACTAGCATTTGCTAGTTTTTTTATTGTTCTTCTGAAAATTGCTTGTTAAGCTCAATGATGTATTGTTTCACATCGTCTTTGATGTGAGGATGCTGGAGAGCATAATCAATTGATGTTTTCATGAAGCCAAATTTGTCTCCCACATCGTAGCGTTTGCCGGTGAACTCACGCGCAAAAACACGTTGCGTTTTGTTGAGAGTATCAATTGCGTCTGTCAGTTGAATTTCATTGCCAGCGCCTGGTTCTTGTTTTTCTAAAATATCAAAAATTTCAGGGGTTAATAGGTAACGACCAATGATGGCTAAGTCAGATGGTGCTTCTTCAGGCTTAGGTTTTTCTACAAATGTTTCTACACTGTAGAGTCCGTTAATTCCTTCGCCCTGTGGGGCGATAACTCCGTAGGCAGAAACTTCCTCATGTGGGACAGGCATAACTGCAATGGTTGATGCATGAGTTGCTTCATAGTCATCAATCAATTGTTTTGTAATAGGTGTTGCAGTGGTGTCTGTAATATCCATGAGGTCATCACCCAACATGACTACAAATGGTTCGTTGCCAACGAATGCCTTGGCCTGTAAAACGGCATCTCCGAGTCCTTTTGGATAGCTTTGACGGATGAAGTGGAGACGGATGGCGGTTGCTTCGTCAACCAATTTTAAGAGGTCATTTTTCCCTTTTTCCTTTAGGTTATACTCCAACTCGAAATTTGAATCAAAATGGTCTTCAATGGAGCGTTTTGCCTTGTTCGTAACGACAAGAATATCTTCGATACCTGAACGAAGAGCTTCTTCAAAGATAAATTGCAGAGTTGGTTTGTCCACAATTGGAAGCATTTCTTTGGCGAGTGCCTTGGTTGCTGGGAGGAAGCGAGTTCCCAGGCCTGCCGCTGGGATGACAGCTTTTCTAACTTTTTTCATAGATTGTTCTTTCCTTTTATGTTTTATGTAGCTGAAAAATCAATGCCATTCGTTTTCATGACGGAATTCACCAGTCATAATCTCCTTAATCGCATCTTTAATAGTAGCGTCTTGATAAATTACCTTGTAGATGGCCTGGGTAATCGGCATGTAGACACCAAGTTCTTGAGCCAATTCGTAGGCAGCCTTGGTTGTTGATATTCCTTCAATCACCATTCCCATATTGCGCTCAACATCTTCTAATTTTTCTCCACGCCCCAGTTGATCTCCGGCCCGCCAGTTGCGAGAATGGATAGATGTACCGGTAACAATCAAGTCACCTACTCCAGAAAGACCGCTGTAGGTCAAAGGATTGGCTCCCATAGCGACCCCCAAACGGGTAATCTCTGTCAAGCCTCGGGCAATAATCGCAGCTTTGGCATTGTCACCATAACCAAGACCATGAAGGGCACCTGCACCAACTGCGATGATGTTTTTAAGTGCTCCGGCAGTCTCTACTCCGATCACATCATTATTGGTGTAAAGACGGAAATAATGATTGCTGAAAAGATTTTGGGCGTAGGTTGCTACCTCCATATTTTTTGAAGCAGCAGATATCAAGGTCAAATCGCGAACGATGGTTTCTTCAGCATGGCTAGGACCGGACACAACAACGATTTCCGACCGGTATTTAGCTGGAATTTCCTCTTCTAAGACTTCAGACAAGCGTTTATGGCTATCAGGCTCCAATCCTTTAGAAGCATGCATGATGACAACCTTATGCTTGAGCACTTGAGCTACTTGTTTGGCAACGAGTCGTGTTACTTTGGTTGGAACCACAAAAAGGATAGCATCCACACCGTCTAAGGCTTCGGATAGATCCTTGTATCCCTTGATATTTTTATCAAGAACAATATCTTTAAAATAACGGGTATTGGTATGCCGCTCATTGATCTCATCAATCTGTTCAGGAGCATTTCCCCAAATTCGGATAGCATGCCCATTATCATTTAGAACCTGAGCAAGGGCTGTTCCCCAAGAACCGGGGCCCAAGATAGCAATGGTTTGTTTGCTCATAGTCTTCCCTTTCTAGGAATTGTAGTATTGACCTTATTTTATCATATATTGTGGGAAAAAAACAGTTTTTGGACGAGATGGTTTTAGAAGTTTGAAAGTCTTTTTTAATTATGTTAGAATAAAAAATACGCATATTAAAATGTACGTATGTATAAGGGGAGGAAATATGTTAATAAAAGCAATTATGAAATACAAATGGCAGGCGCTGTGCTCGGTATTCATGGTTCTGTTCTATGTTTTGTCTAGTCTTTTGCAACCGCGTTTTTTGCAGAATGTATTGGCAGCTGTGGCAGCTAATGACCAAGCGACTATCTTCCAAATGGGAGGCTGGCTACTGGGAGTAGCTGCCCTTGGCTTGGTAGCAGGAGCGACCAATACTATTTTGGCAGCGTATATTGCACAAGCTGTTTCCGCAGATTTACGGGAGCAAATGTTTAAGAAAATTCAAACTTTCTCTTATGCCAATATTGAGGAGTTCAATGCTGGGAATCTAGTTGTTCGTATGACCAACGACCTGTCTCAAGTGCAAAATTTACTCATGATGACCTTTCAAGTTCTTTTGCGCCTACCCCTGCTCTTTATCGGTGCGATTGTCTTTGCTGTGAGTACCATGCCGGAGCTGTGGTGGATTGTAGTCTTGATGATTGTTCTGATAGGTGCAACCATGGCGGTTATTATGAGCATTATGGGACCTCGTTTTGGAAAATTCCAAAAATTGGTAGATGGCATCAATGCTATTGCCAAGGAAAACCTGCGTGGGGTTCGTGTTGTTAAATCTTTTGTTCAGGAAAAAAATCAAGCTGAGAAGTTTGAAAAAGTATCAGATGACTTGTTCAAATTAAACCGCTTTATTGGGTCGGGCTTCTCCTTTTTGGAACCGATGTTCATTTTGATTTCTTATTTGGCAATCTATGCGGCTATTTTTTCTGTTTACAATCTGTTGGGAACCAATCCAGAGGCGGTCAACAAGTTGGCTTCTTTCAACACCTATCTCACACAAATTATGTTTACTATCATCATGGTTGGATTCATGGGAAGCAATGCTAGCCGTGCAGCTATTTCTATCAAGCGGATAAATGAAGTGTTAGCGACCAATCCTGCTATGACGTTTGAAGACAAGCCTGTAGAGGAACTAGATGCAACAATCTCCTTTAAAAATGTAACATTTACATATCCAAAAGACGAACAGGCAATGCTGAAAAATATTAGCTTTGATATTCAGGCTGGTCAGATGGTTGGTGTCGTTGGTGCGACAGGAGCTGGAAAATCTACGCTGGCTCAACTCATTCCCCGGCTTTTTGACCCGCAAGAGGGGACGATTGAAATCGGTGGCAGAGACATCAAGACACTTAGCCAAGAAACACTCAGAAATACAGTGTCTATCGTTTTGCAGAAGGCCATCTTGTTTACGGGGACCATTGCATCCAATATCCGTCAGGGGAAGGCAGGTGCTAGTCAAATTGAGTTGGAACGTGCTGCACGAATTGCTCAAGCTATGGAATTTATCGAACGGATGCCAGATAGTTATCAGTCAGGTGTGGAGGAGCGTGGAAATAATTTTTCTGGTGGGCAGAAGCAACGGATGTCCATTGCGCGTGGTCTAGTATCCAATCCTAAAATTTTGATTTTAGATGATTCTACATCTGCTTTGGATGCAAAGTCTGAGAAGCTAGTGCAGGAGGCCCTCAACCATGACTTGAAAGATACAACAACTATCATTATTGCTCAGAAAATTTCATCTGTGGTCAAGGCAGATACCATTTTGGTTCTGGATGAGGGACGCTTGATTGGTCAGGGGACTCATCAGGAATTGGTGGCAACCAACGAGGTTTATCGAGAAATATTTGAAACGCAGAAAGGGAGGGAGGAAAACTAAGGTAACGGGTTCATCTTGGGCTTATACTCATTTGAACTCGTCTGGAAAGCTCAAAAAGGATAAAATATTTTACGTATGCTTATGCGGTGCTTATTTCCTTTTTTAAATGCTTTCCAATTATCTTGGTATGATGATTATGAAAACAGCACGATTTTTTTGGACTTATTTTAAACAATTTAAGTTAGCTTTTGCAGTCATTTTTGTAGCTATTCTCCTTTCGACATTCATGCAGGTTTTATCGCCTGTTTTTATGGGGCGAGCAGTAACAGAACTAACCAGTCTGGCTCAGGCTATGGCGACTGGTAAGCAGATGGATACGAGTCTTTTCTTTTCAACCTTGATGAGTTTATTGTTTGCAGTTTTGCTGATGGCTGCCTCATCGGTGACCTATTCCTTGCTTTTTACACGTATTATTTCTCAATCAACGAACCAGATGCGAAAGGGATTGTTTGGCAAATTAGAGAAGTTGACAGTCAGCTTTTTTGACCGCCATCAGGATGGGGAGATTCTTTCACGCTTTACATCAGATTTGGACAATATTCAAAATGCTTTTAATATGTCACTCATCAATGTTGTCACCCAGTCTATCTTGTATATTGGAATCGTCGTGATGATGTTTGTCCAAAGTGTTCAGATGGCTCTAGTGGTCGTTGCGACAACACCAGTTGCCCTCATTTTCTTATTTTTTATTATCCGGATGTCGCGTAAGTATTCAGATTTGCAACAAAAGGCAGTTGGGAAACTCAATGCCTACATGGATGAGAATATCTCAGGACAAAAAGCTATTATTGTCCAAGGTTTGCAGTCTCAGGTCGTAGATGGTTTTATGGAACTCAATAAGGATGTCCGACAAGCGACTTTTAAGGGAAGAATTTTCTCAGGTCTTCTCTTTCCTGTTATGAATGGTTTGAGCTTGATTAACACAGCTATTGTTATTTTTGTCGGCTCTAATCTAGTTCTATCCAATACCAACCTGTCCACAGCAGCAGCCTTGGGTCTAGTCGTGACCTTCGTCCAATATTCGCAGCAATATTATCAGCCTATGATGCAAGTCGCTTCCAGCTGGGCTGAAATGCAATTAGCTTTCACAGGGGCTCACCGTATACAAGAAATGTTTGATGAGCCAGAAGAAGTCCGCCCGACTCATGCTCCAGTCTTTACCGAGTTGAAGGATAAGGTAGAGATTGAACAGGTTGATTTTAGCTATGTCGAAGGCAAGCCGATTCTCAAAAACGTGACAATCACAGCTCCCAAAGGGCAAATGACCGCAGTCGTTGGTCCGACAGGTTCAGGAAAGACGACTATTATGAACCTCATTAACCGTTTTTATGATGTCAATAGCGGAGCGATACGTTTTGATGGAACAGACATTCGATCATTTGATCTGGATAGCTTACGACAGAAGGTCGGTATCGTCTTGCAGGAGTCCGTCCTCTTCTCAGGAACTATCCGAGATAATATCGCCTTTGGTGCAGGTGACGTTTCGCAGGAATTGGTGGAGACGGCGGCTCGTGCTACTCATATTCACGAGTTTATCATGAGCTTGCCAGATGGCTACGATACCTATGTTGATGATGAAAATAATGTCTTTTCAACCGGTCAGAAGCAGCTGATTTCTATCGCCCGTACTCTTTTGACTGATCCGCAGGTTCTCATTTTGGACGAGGCGACTTCAAATGTTGATACGGTAACGGAAAGCAAGATTCAATCTGCCATGGAGACGATCGTTGCAGGACGGACCAGTTTCGTCATCGCTCACCGTCTCAAGACTATTCTAAACGCAGATCAAATCATTGTTCTGAAAGATGGAGAGGTGATCGAGCGTGGCAACCACAGCGAGTTGCTTAAGCTAAACGGCTTCTATGCCGAACTCTATCACAATCAGTTTGTGTTTGAATAAATATGTAAACAGTAAAAAACAGTCAATCCATGTTTATCTGGTTGACTGTTTTTTACTATTTTTGACCATTCTTATGAGACGGGGAATAAAATTAGTCCTTATAAAGTAGTGGACTAGCGTTGTCTGATTTTTGACTTATTTAGAGAACCTAGAGTTTCTTTTTGTCTGGAATAAGAAAATTCCATATGGCAGCAGCTCCAGTTGCTGGATTTTGTCTGCTTATTTCAGTAAATAATTCCATCACCGGAGGAGAGAGTAAATTTTTTACTGCCAAAGAAGATAGTTCTTTCTTCAGATATGCAATCACCTTTAAAAAGTACTCATCATTTTGCAGCCTGTTTTGAGCCTGCTTCAGCACAGCTAACTCTTGGACCAATAGAGGATGTGTGCCAATGAGTGTCTCAATGTGAGATTGCAGAGTAACAGTAGTAAATTTTGTCATTAGTTCGTTTCACCCCTTTTTTATAAAATTATAACACCTAAATTGGGTCTGATGAGATTGTATATTGATGGTGCGTATCAAGCTGGAAAAAAGTGGATTGTTCAAGATTGATTTAGGAGGATTGTTGTATCGAACAAGGGTAATAAAGAGAAGAATGAGCTGAAAATAACTCATTCTTTTGTGGAGTTAATTCTGATATAGAGATAGCGTATGACCCACATTGTCAATTTATATATTAAAAATATTGATATGGGAACAAATATAGCCGTTTGTATCGAATTGTAAAGCGCTGGAGAATAATGGTTGGTGATCGAAAATAGGCAGAATAGTAAAAAAATAATAATAAATTCTTTGAAATCTTTCATATTTTATTCCGCCACTATTCCACCAATGCCAATTTTTATTCCTTTTTTCTGGAACGCTGCATCATTTAAAGCTTGTAAAATAGCTGCTGCTCCGAACCATCCAATAATACCTCCAATAACTGTTCCGATACCAGGATAAAATGATAGTAAAGCGGACATTGCTCCAGCGATAACTCCTGGTCCGTAACTAGCTGATAAATTGACAATATTAAGAACTTCACCGTAGGATAAATGGATATATCCGCCACTAAAGCTAGCTCTTGGTATCATAACTGGTGTTGTGATTTTCGTATTGTAATTTGCGATTGATCCGATGATAAAGGCGATGTCTTCGCCACTAAGGTTGTACTTGTTTTTGATGAATCCAGTATCGTGTTTGAGATATAATTCATTGTTATCTGTTAAAGCGAGTTCTTCACCAATGGTGAATATTACTGTTAATTTTCGCCTTTGTTCAGATGTAAGGTCATTCAAATGAACATCGGGGAAATCAGTTGTTGATATTGTTTTCGGTGTTGGATTTCCTTTGGTATTTGCATAAACTGATGCTGTACTCGGTAAAATTGATACACAAAGAGTTATAGCTGCTAATGAGGTGTTTATGTATTTCATTGCCTTTTTCATGATGATACTTCTTTTCTGTTTAGAGTAATAGTAAAGATTTAAACTGTCTCCCCCACCCAAAATTGTTGTTTCCGCTTTTCCTCCCTTCCAAGGTGGTGAAGTTTTAGTGGATTTTGTTTACTTTTGGATAGGCAGTAACCACCAACCGCCCCAACCGTCTCCTAGGAGACGAGGAATGGTAATGACTGCTAAGTAGGTCAATAGGAGAAGGTGGTTTCTCCAGTTTCTCATCATCTTTTACCTCTATTCGTTTTTATTTTTCCTTAGCCTTATGGTATCATGTATTTGCGGAAAAATAAAAAAGTGTAAACAATTCTCACACACTTATAGGGAGGTTGCTATGAAGTGGGATTTTGGTACGGTTTTAAAAGAAATCAGGAAGTCAAAAGGTTTGAGTCAGCGAGAGGTTTGCGGAGATGCTTTATCAAGAACAACTCTTTCAAAGATTGAAAATAACAAGGAATATCCCACGATTGCTCACTTTGCCCATATCCTTCGTCAATTGGATATGACTTATGCAGAGTTTGATTATATCTGTCATGCCTATCAGCCTTCCGAGCGATCCAGTCTGATAAACAAATTTGAAAAGCTAGGTGGCAAATATATGACAAATGGAGTGTTGGAAGAATTTTTGATAGCCATCCAGGCCTATCTAAAAAAATATGATGATATTCGTCTACAACGAATGAATCAACAGCTTCGACTAACCTTATCCATCTGTCAGTATGGCGATAGCGAAACAACTAGAAAACTGTCTCAAGAACTGTGGCAAGAGCTAGAAAAATGCGATACATGGTATCTAGCGGACTTTCGGAAATTAAATCTAGTTCTTCCTTTTCTTCCACTTAAACAGCTAGAAGGGTTTGTTAATAAGGTCTTGTCATCCTTGAAAAAATATAAAGATTTTAAGGAAATACAAACAAGTCAGTTTGTACTTTTAGCAAATTTATCTACAGTGCTTATCAAAAATGACCATATTATAGACTGTAAGCGAATAATTGAAATTGCCTACCAGATTGCTCAGGAAAGCATGCGAATCGACTATATAGGCTTTGCCAATGTTCGTATGGGAATTTTGCGACACGACAAAAAGATGGTGGACAAGGGACTTGCTATTCTTCAAGCAGCAGAAATGGTGGATATGGCGGAAAAAATGGAGCAAGAAGTAAATGAATATTGGGGTAGGTTTGCCTGACAACTGGTCAGTTTTTTATCTTTGAAAATCGCAGGCTTTTGCGAATTAGTGTATAATGGGAATGGTTAAAATACATAGGAGTTATCATTTTAATCTATCAAGTTGGGCATGTTCAAGAAATAATCTGTGTCATTGATAAGGAAAAATGGTGAGGGCATGGTTCACATCCTGACACGTTTATATTTGTATTGCAAGTCTTGACCAAATCAAGAATCTGTCCAGAACAAGCTAAAATAAGATTATTCTCAATAAATCTGAGGGCTTTGTCATTATTCAAAAGATAAATTACAAGAAATTGCTAGTGGTTTAGCTTTTGAAGAAAAAGCTCCCAATAGCTTGTAAGTTCACAAAAGAGCGTGCAAATGTATATTATAATATTAAAGAGAGGATAAAAACCTCGCAAAATCAATACTTGAGAGGATCAAAAGATAAATATGATGAAAATTCGTGGTTTTGAACTGGTCAGTCAGTTTACAGATGAAAACTTATTGCCAAAACGAGAAACAGCTCATGCAGCAGGCTATGACCTGAAAGCAGCCGAGACCATCTGTTTGGAACCAGGCGAGATTAAGTTGGTACCAACGGGAGTTAAAGCTTATATGCAGGAAAACGAGGTTCTTTACCTTTATGACCGTTCGTCTAATCCTCGTAAGAAGGGCTTGGTCTTAATCAACTCAGTTGGAGTTATTGACGGTGATTATTATGGCAATGCTGCCAATGAAGGTCATATCTTTGCTCAAATGCGCAATATCACCGATGAAACAGTTGTGATAGAGGCTGGTGAGCGAATTGTACAGGCTGTCTTTGCTCCTTTCTTGCTAGCCGATGGTGATGAAGCAGATGGAGTTCGTACGGGTGGTTTTGGTTCTACAGGGAAGTAGAAGGGCGCATGTACATTATTTTGGTCCAGCATTCTGAACCGGACTACACTGTGTCTTATACTAGCCTTGAAAATCCCAGCCTCTATTGCTGGTTTTGGATGTGTCTTTGCTTGGGGAGATTTTTGGCTCAAGAAAAGGCGGAAAATCCTGTATTTGTCCGAGTACAAGTTGTGTGACCGAGTCTTAGGAACTACGCTTACCTCGCTCACAGCCTGATTTGCTCCGATCTGGTAGAGCTACTTTCCATGAATGGCGACCGGATATAACGGGACAAAACTTTAGGCAAGAACAGGTTGTGTTTGTTCATAGATTATTTATGGAACATAGAGGGGTGTCTGAGCCTTCACCTGTCTGCTACGAAACTATGGTGGGGATGACAAATCGATTTTACAGGCACTCAAAAAATACCAAACGCATGACAAACCCCCGCTAGCTTGTCATGATATGCTGATATATCAGTCTGTACCAAAAGAAAAGAGTGCCTACAGTGAGATATTGGAATACGAGTTAATAGGAGGAAAACATCATCGCTAAGAAAAAAACAACCTTTGTCTGTCAGTCCTGCGAATACCACTCGCCCAAATACCTAGGGCGCTGTCCCAACTGTGGTTCTTGGTCGTCCTTTGTAGAGGAAGTGGCAGTTACAGAAGTTAAGAATGAGCGAGTCAGTTTGACAGGCGAGAAGACCCGACCAATGAAGCTAAATGAAGTTTCCTCTATCCAAGTGTCTCGCACCAAGACTAGTATGGAAGAGTTCAATCGCGTTCTGGGAGGAGGTGTAGTGCCAGGGAGTTTGGTTCTTATTGGTGGAGATCCGGGTATAGGCAAGTCCACCTTGCTCTTGCAGGTTTCAACTCAGCTATCAACTATTGGTACTGTTCTTTATGTATCAGGAGAAGAGTCTGCCCAACAAATCAAGCTACGAGCAGAGCGCTTAGGCGATATTGACAGCGAGTTTTATCTCTATGCAGAGACCAATATGCAGAGTATCCGCAAGGAGATTGAAAAAATCAAGCCGGATTTTTTGATTATTGATTCTATTCAGACGATTATGAGTCCGGATATTTCTAGCGTGCAGGGATCAGTCAGTCAGGTGCGTGAAGTGACCAATGAGCTCATGCAGATTGCCAAGACCAATAATATCGCAACCTTTATTGTCGGTCACATGACCAAGGAAGGAACTCTTGCAGGACCGCGTACTCTAGAACACATGGTAGATACGGTGCTTTATTTTGAGGGAGAGCGCCAGCATACCTTCCGCATCTTGCGAGCGGTCAAAAATCGTTTTGGATCAACCAATGAGATCGGAATTTTTGAAATGCAGTCTCAGGGTTTGGTAGAGGTTCTCAATCCTAGCGAAGTCTTTTTGGAAGAACGTTTGGATGGAGCGACAGGTTCTGCCATTGTTGTTACCATGGAGGGAACCAGACCTATCTTAGCAGAAGTACAAGCCTTGGTGACTCCGACCATGTTTGGTAATGCCAAGCGGACGACAACAGGACTAGACTTCAATCGGGCGAGCTTAATTATGGCAGTTTTGGAAAAAAGGGCAGGTCTACTTTTACAAAATCAAGATGCTTACCTAAAATCAGCAGGTGGTGTCAAGTTAGATGAGCCGGCAATTGATCTTGCGGTAGCAGTTGCCCTCGCTTCCAGCTACAAGGATAAGCCCACCAATCCTCAGGAGTGTTTTATCGGGGAAATCGGTCTGACAGGTGAAATACGCCGTGTCAATCGGATCGAACAGCGCATCAATGAAGCGGCTAAGTTGGGATTTACAAAAGTCTATGCTCCCAAAAATTCCTTGACAGGTATCAAGGTCCCTAAAGAAATTATGGCTATAGGAGTGACAACAATTGGTGAAGTTTTGCAAAAAGTATTTAATTAGTAAAAACTTTCGGGAGTGACAGATTGTTGTTCCCTTTTTTGCGACAAATTGTTGAGAATATGATAAGCTAAAGTCAGTTTCATTTCTGAAAATTTCAGCTTTTTTCATCAGGATTAGGGGGCCCATGTCTTATTTTCAAAATTTTATGAAAGCTAATAAGGCCTATGTTGATTTACACGGGACTTATCATCTTCCTTTGCGACCAAAGACAAAGGTAGCAATTGTGACTTGCATGGATTCGCGCCTCCATGTTGCTCAGGCTTTGGGATTAGCTCTTGGTGATGCCCATATTTTGCGGAATGCGGGTGGTCGAGTGACCGAGGATGTGATCCGTTCTCTAGTTATTTCTCAACAACAGTTAGGAACACGGGAAATTGTAGTGCTTCACCATACAGATTGTGGTGCTCAGACCTTCACGAATGAGGAGTTTACAGCCCAGCTCAAGCGTGACTTAGGAGTGGATGTGGGAAATCAAGATTTTCTCCCGTTTACAGATATTGAAGATAGTGTCAGAGAAGATATTGCTCTGCTGAAAAACTCACCTCTCATACCAGATACTATTGAAATTTCAGGAGCAATTTATGATGTGGATACAGGGCGCATGACCGAGGTTCAATAATTTTCTCTAGAGTTTTATAATAGCTGTTTACACAAACATACTTGACAATTTTTTTCGTTGAGTATACAATTGTATGAAATGAATGATACAGATAGGCAAGGAGATTTTTTATGTCAGATAATCGCATGAGATATACCATTGATAGCAATATGCAGTTTCCTCTGGTAGAAATTGCTTTGGAAGCTGGAGAATCAGCTTATATACAACAGGGAAGCATGGTCTATCATACACCGAGTGTCACCTTGAATACGAAACTCAATGCACGTGGACGTTCTGGTTTTGGTAAACTTGTGGGAGCGATTGGTCGCTCTATGGTATCTGGTGAGTCCATGTTTATTACACAAGCTGTGTCTGATAGTGATGATGGAAAGATTGCTCTTGCTCCCTCTACTCCGGGTCAAGTAATTGCTTTGGAGCTTGGTGCGGAGCAATACAGACTCAATGATGGTGCCTTTCTTGCCCTAGATGGTTCTGCTCAATACAAAATGGAGCGCCAGAGTGTTGGGAAAGCCCTCTTTGGTGGTCAAGGTGGTCTCTTTGTTATGACAACTGAAGGTCGTGGTACGCTTTTAGCCAACGCATTTGGTTCTATTAAAAAGCTGACACTGGATGGTGGAAGTATTACAATTGATAATGCTCATGTTGTTGCTTGGAGTCGTGATTTAGACTACAATATTCACATGGAAAATGGCTTCCTTCATTCTATCGGTACTGGTGAAGGGATTGTCAATACCTTCACTGGTTATGGCGAGATCTATGTACAGAGTCTGAATATTGAAACCTTTGCGCGTGTTGTTAGCCATCATATTTCAACCAATTCGGGTTCGTAGTTGCTAGGAAGTAGAAGAAATCTATAGGACTCCTATAAGTGTGCTGATTTTAGTATCCAAGTGGAGAGATAAAAGCTAGAAAACTCAGGGCAACTTGAGTTTTTTTGTTTACCACTTACTGGTTAAAACGAACCACTTACTGAAAAAAACTTGTCAATTTCTCAGGATTTGTTACACTAATACTAATCGTAGCAGAGAATGGGAAGCTAAATCGCACTTGTATCTGGGATACTGCGTTTGATTTCTTATTTTTGTACGAATTTTTACGCTCTTTGTATCTTGGTTTAATCGAACACGAGCTAAAATCCTAGTAAAAAAGATAACCGTCCTAGTGTGCTTAGCCCACTTTGTCCGTTTCCTATTTTTATACGGATTTTTACGCTCTTTGTATCTTGAGGGAGGGGATATGAAAATTAAGATTGAGTTGGACGATGGTTTGGATGATCTTGAGGTTGTCATTCGAGCTAGTCACTTATCTGTTGAGGTTGAACAAATCCAGCAGGCTTTAGCTCAGGTTAGTCGCCCGAAAATGATTTTCTATAAGGGAGGGAGTGAATATTTTCTCGATTTAACGGATGTCCTCTTTTTTGAAACAGATGGGACAAAGATTTTTGCTCATAGTCGGGACAATGCTTACGAGGTCAAGTTGAAACTCTATGAATTGGAAGAGTGTTTGCCGTTTTATTTTTGTCGAATTTCCAAATCAAGCATTGCCAATATACGTTCCATCTATTCGCTGGAAAAATCCTTTTCAGGAACTAGTACTATTCACTTTTATGATACAGTCAAACAAATCCATGTATCGCGTCATTATTATCAATTATTAAAAGAAAAGCTCAGAGAAATGAGGTAAGTATCATGAGAAAAATGTTTTTAGGGGTAGGATTTATCCTTTTGGCTCTTTATCTTCTGTTCAAGGATAGGTTATTACTGCCAGATTTGGGAATGTCTCTTTGGACCTTGCTCTTGGTTTTGGGGTTCGGCTATGGAACTGTTCAAAATATTTATCGTCGTAACTATATCAGTGCCTATGTTTGCGGTATCATTGCTTTTGTTCTTTTGGAAAAGCATTACAACTGGCTCAATATTAGTACAGGAACCATAGTTATAGCAGCGGTTTTAGCTGGTCTTGGTCTCAACATGATCTTTAAGCCTCGTCACAAGATATATGGTTTTGAATCTGGTGAGAGTACGAGAAATACTATTGAAGGATGTTTTTTCCAGAATCACGGACCAGATACTGTCTTTACCAATGCAACTCGCTATATTAATGAAGGTAATTTGACCAATGTCAGTGGTGATACGGTCTTTTCTGGAGTTTCTATCTATTTTGTTAATGCTAATATGTTAGGTGATGTCGCAACCTACTCAGGTGATGCTGTTTTTTCCAACGTCAAGTTATATGTTCCCAAAAACTGGAATATTGAATTTAGAGGGGATAAAGTTTTCAGCAGTATCAAGAATCATTCAGTTGAAAATACGGCAGAAAAAACCTTGGTCATTACAGGGGATTACGTTTTTAGCCAGTTAGAGATTTTCTATGTCTGACCTATCACTGCCCTGATTTTTGTAGCTGCTGGTTTTCAAAAAAGCTCCACCAGAAAGAATAGCCGTTCTATGGTTAAAAAAGTATAGTCGGCTTTCTTTTTTTTAATTTAGTGCTATAATAGAAGCAATATAAAATTTTTATAACGGAGTAAGTTATGTTAAAACCAATTCGTGTGCGTTACGCACCTAGTCCAACAGGACTTTTACACATAGGAAATGCCCGTACAGCCTTATTTAATTACCTATTTGCCCGTCATTATGGTGGTACGTTTATCATTCGTATTGAAGATACTGACCGTAAGCGTCACGTAGAGGACGGAGAGCGTTCTCAGCTTGACAATTTACGTTGGTTGGGGATTGATTGGGATGAAAGTCCAGAAACGCATGAAAACTATCGTCAATCAGAGCGTTTAGATATTTACCAACAATACATTGATGAGCTATTGACTTCAGGAAAAGCTTATAAGTCTTATGTGACAGAAGAAGAGTTAGCGGCAGAGCGCGAACGCCAAGAAGCTGCCGGTGAAACTCCTCGCTATGTTAATGAGTACTTAGGTATGTCAGCAGATGAGAAAGCGGCTTACATTGCAGAGCGTGAGGCAGCGGGGATTGTTCCAACTGTTCGTTTGGCAGTCAATGAAACTGGTATCTACAAGTGGAATGACATGGTTAAAGGGGAGATTGAGTTTGAAGGTGGCAACATCGGTGGTGATTGGGTTATCCAGAAACGCGATGGTTATCCAACTTATAACTTTGCCGTGGTAGTTGATGACCATCTCATGGAAATCTCACATGTTATCCGTGGGGATGACCATATCGCCAACACACCAAAACAGCTCATGGTCTATGAAGCGCTGGGCTGGGAAGCACCAGAATTTGGACACATGACCTTGATTATCAATTCTGCGACAGGTAAAAAATTGTCTAAACGTGACACTAATACTCTTGCTTTTATTGAAGACTATCGCAAGAAAGGCTACCTTCCAGAAGCCATCTTTAACTTTATCACACTTTTGGGCTGGACTCCCGGTGGTGAAGAAGAAATTTTCTCAAAAGAAGAGATTATTCAACTCTTTGATGAAAAACGCTTGAGCAAATCACCAGCCTCCTTTGATCCGAAGAAGTTAGCTTGGATGGGAAATGAGTACATGAAGAAGGCTGACTTGGAGACCATTTTCAGTTTGACTAAGCCATTCTTAGAAGCGGCGAATCGTTTGACGGATAAAGCAGAAAAATTGGTGGAGCTCTACAAGCCACAGATGTCCTCAGCAGATGAGATCCTTCCTTTGACAAATCTTTTCTTCTCTGATTTTCCAAATCTGACAGAAGCTGAAAAAGAGGTGATGTCAGCAGAAACAGTACCGACTGTTCTGAAGGCACTCAAAGAAAAATTAGTGGCAATGACAGATGAGGAGTTCCAACCAGATAACATCTTCCCACAAATCAAAGCCGTTCAAAAAGAGACAGGTATCAAGGGAAAGAATCTCTTTATGCCAATCCGTATTGCTGTTTCAGGTGAAATGCACGGTCCAGAATTACCAAATACGATTTACCTACTCGGTCGTGAAAAATCTATCCAACATATTGACAATATGTTGAATAATTTATAGTATAAAAAATCCGCTGTCGAATGACTGCGGATTTATCGTCTGTAACAATCTGTAGAAATTGACTTTTTTGGGGGAAGTGCTATAATGTAAACGGATACAAATGTGGGCGGTATAATTTCCAAAAGACCAGAAAAAAGGGGGGCTTCATGGCTAGAAAAAAAGTTTTTTTATTCGTTTTTGGGGTTGTAATGTTATTTGGAAGTTATGTAGGATGGAAACTATACCAAGATAGTACTCGGGTAATTATTCCCTTAGAAGAGCTACAGGGTATAACTGTTTCGCCGATCAAAGGAGACTTTTCGATTTCAGGGACAGCTAATATCAGTAATTTTGAACGAGTTTCAAATTATCAAGCTAAACAAACAGGAAATGATGTTTACTTATACTTTATGAAAACCAAGTCTATTTTTAAGGACGATGCAGTTGATTTGAAATTATCGAGAATCATAATTGGTGATGTTGGGAGTAAGATAAAAAATATATATTTGATTAGCGGTGAGAATATTATCGTTAAAACAAGTTCTCGCTCCACTGATTATCTTGATATCGAAAATCGTGATAAGGAGAAATTGTTATTTAGTTCGGAGTAGTCATTCCTTTAAATGATGACATTTATTTGATTACTTAGAAAAAATTGGGTTATAAAAAGGAGGATAATTGTTACGTTGAAAAAAGTTCGTTTGCTCGCTATCCTATCTTTATCTGTGGTATTCTTATTTTGTAGCGGCTCTATATTTGTTGCACAAGGTAGTTGGACATCCAGTTTTCAGTTCGATTTTAATGGAGTATCAGAAGTAGGAACGACAAACGCCTTTGGTGAAACTGGGCATTTTACTTTGAGAGTAGTTCGTGCTACTGGGCAATGGATTGGGCACAGTAATCACACTTTGGGGCCTCATCAGTCAGCTGCGAATAGCTTTTGGGGAGATAGACAGGGGCAAGTGATTATCAATTCTCGATATTGGCACACACCTTGGTTTAAGCCTTAAATAGCGTGTTACAATGAATAAAAATTCCAATTGATATTAGCTATGCCAAACTATTACAACCTAAAAAATTGAGGTGCATCAATTTTCCAGTGTACCTCAATTTGTGTTATTGAGCTTTTTTAGAGGTTCAAAAAGATAGTAAATACATAAATCTTGAACATATTTTGGGCTAGTCTTCCAAAGTGTAATTTTTGTTGAGAAGATGCTAGAAATGGGAAAAAACAGTATGATAAAACTTTTAAATATTTGTAAAAAATATAGGGATAAGTCTATTTTTAACTCCCTCAGCTTAGATATTGAGGGGAAAAATAAGATTTTTTCCTTGATCGGGGAAAGTGGATCAGGTAAAACAACTCTATTTAATATATTATTTGGATTAGACCAAGACTATGAAGGGGAGTATATATTATTTGGCACGAATGCAAAAGAGTATAGTGCAAACGAATGGGCAACTCTTAGAGAGTCAGAAATAGGTCTCGTATTCCAGGACTACAAACTCTTAGAGGATTTTACAGTTTTTGAAAATTTGCAGCTAGGGAGCAATGCTAAAGAAGTGGAGATTGAATCCATAATGAATGATTTGGATATCTCCGAACTCGGATCAAGTTACATTTCTGAATTGAGTGGAGGTCAAAAACAAAGAGTTGCGTTAGCACGTGCCGCGATAAAGAACCCGAGAATATTACTATTAGACGAGCCTACTGGAAATCTGGATGGACTAACAAGTAGCCGAGTGTTCGAATATTTGAAAAAATTAAGTAAAAAAGGTATCTTGATTTTTTATATAACTCATGATAAAGAACTGGCTAATTTAGCGGATGTTATATATGAATTAGATGGAAAGGCTGTGAAAACAATAAAAGACAGTGGCGATATATCTGGAGAATATGAAGAGGAAACTGAAAAAAGTAGAATCCCATTTAAATTTGTAATGCGGTATGTTAAAAGCAAATTTTTACGAACCCTCAAAAAACAACTTTTTCTTGGAATTCCTATGATGGTTATCATTTTTCTTTTTATTATGGGGTTCACAGCATATAGATCTGCTTCAACGCTTAATTTTGAAAAAATTTTTAATGGAATTAGTGATAAAGTAATTGTAATGTCAACCCAACAGCTTAATACTGAGACGATAGAAGAATACAATAAAAAGAATATTCAAAGTCCTTATGATGGGGCAAGGATAGGATTTTCAGACAGTGATATCAAAACGATTAGAGAGATTGATGGAGTTGATGATGTGGTTCTATATAGACATGGTGTTAACTCAAATTATAATAAAGGTTTCAATAGCTTATCTTTAACCTACTCTGAGAAAGATTTTTCCAATACTTTAAGAAAATTTAATTATGGATGGAACAAAGTCTCCAATGTTTCGTTTAGCATGCGTAAACTTAATGTGCCAAAGAGTTACATGAAAGACTATAATTATGCCAATATCGTCTTAGTAGCAGGTTCGTATCCTGAAGATAATACTGAAGAAATCCTTGTCCCGGATACTTTTGTACTGCAACAAATGAGCAATGAGGATTTTCAGAACGTGATTGGAAAAGAGGTTAGCTTAAATACTATAAATATTTACTCCAATGATGTAAAAAAAGAAGTTATGAGAATTAGTGGTGTTTACCAGACTAAATATCAAAATACGCTGAGTTCGGAATATGTCATTTACTCAAGCTATTTTGAAGAATCTAGTCTCGAACATTTTCTAAAGCCTGAATCATATGAACATCATAAAACAATATTGTCACTCACCCCTGAAACATCTGCGGCAAGCCAAGGGATTATCAGTAGCTATGAGCAGTATGTAAAATCTGTCGGTACCGGAAAGGATGGAGTAGTTATAAAAATATCAGGAAATTTGAAGACAGTAACAAAAGAGTTAGAAAAAATATTTCCAAAATATCAACTTACTTCTCAATACGAAATTCAATCAGGGTCATTAAGTAATATATACCATCAATTAGTAAAAAATCTCATTATGGGTTCTACGGTAATATCGTTGGTTATGGGGTTGATAATAGCTTTTTTAAATAAGGGGCATATAAATAATAGGTCGAAAGAACTAGCTATTTTGTACAGCTTGGGATACAAAAGGTTTCATATATTCTCAATAATTTTCTTTGATAACATGATTTTGTTTTCTTTGTCTTTTGTTGGAGCGATTGTAATGGTCTTTTTAGCGCATTGGCTTTATTTGAGTAAAACGACATATTTCTCTTATTTTACGACTTTATGGACATTCTCTAATATGGCCTTTCTATTTGTTTTGGTATTTATAATGATGCTAATCTCTGATTTTTGGGGATTGAGAACAGTTAAGCAAGAACACCTTAGGAAATACTTGAATGAATAAAAGTTACTCTATCACATTAAACTTTTTTTGCATCTATGCTGGATGATGGTATAGGTATTGGGATATTTACCTTTATAAGAATAATTTTTCTACATATACTTTCTGTCTAGGAATAACAAGCTCTTTTTCTAGAAAATCTTTCAAATCTTTTTGGTTGACCCAGACAAAATCACTAGTTTCTCCTGCTTGGAGGCGGATTGTGGATTTGTCCCCATCCGTTTCAGCCCAATAGCAGTGAAAGAGACACTGGTCGTCATGGGCAACAAAATGTGTATGGTGGTGAAGCTGATTGATTGTAAGAATAATTCCCGTTTCTTCGTAGACCTCTCGCAGGATGGCCTGCTCTGCTATTTCTCCAGCTAAAGCTGAACCTCCTGCTGTTGCTTCAAAATAATCAGGATAAGAAAGTTTGAGATTGGAGCGTTTCATAAAGAGGATACTACCATCAGTGTGGCGGATGATACACTCGACAACCAGATGATAGATGTTCTTGGGAATGGCTTTTCCACGCGTTAGAATCTGATCAGTCAGTCGACCATCTGCTGTGTAGGCATTCCAAATTTCCATGTTTTTCTCCTTTGTACATAGACTGTATCAGTATAACATAAATGTAAAAAGTGAGGCAAACTTTTTAGGATGTATATTTATTTGGATATGCAGGGGTAAGTAATAGATTTTACCAGTGACCAATTATCCAGAAATTTGATATAATAGAAAAAAGTTTAAGGAAGGAAGAGTATATGAAAGCCACTGATCGGCGAAAGAAAATTTTATCTGTTTTAAAAGAAAATCGTCATCCGATTTCTGCGAGTTACCTAGCAAAATGGCTTGAAGTTAGCCGTCAAGTCATTGTGGGAGATGTAGCCTTATTACGAGCAGAAGGGGAGTCTATTTTAGCGACTCCAAGGGGCTATCTAATGCAATCCTGCCTCGTTGCTACTGAGGGAACCTATATTAGAAAGATAGCCTGTCAGCATGGTCCAGAAGATGTTGAAAAGGAGTTGACTATTCTACTGATGGGAGGAGCTCAGGTTTTGGATGTGGAAATTGAGCATCCTATTTATGGTCTGTTGACTGGTAAGTTGAATATTACAAGTCTGAAAGATAGAGACCGTTTTTTAGAGGCTTTGAGTCATCATGAGGAGGCTCTGCTGAGTCATTTGACAAATGGTGTGCATACCCACACCGTCTGCTTTCCTTCTGTCCAAGCTTATCAAGATATTTTAAATGAGCTAAGAGAGGCAGGGATTTTGCTAGAAAATTAAGAAAAAACTACAAGTGTCTTGACACGTGTAGTTTTTTCGTTTATAATCCATTTATTGGAAATAGAAAGCGAGGTTTTATTATGCCAAAAAGAAAAAAGTCTAAAAGTCCAGTTAAGCAGCTGTCCCTCAGTGCTCTTTTAACAGCTTTTGCTATTTTAATTCCCTTGATGATGCCAATTAAAGTAATTATTGGTCCAGCATCCTACACTCTTGCCAGTCACGTTCCACTTTTTATCGCGATGTTTATTTCTCCTGTTACAGCCATTTTTGTGGCTCTAGGATCCACCTTAGGTTTCTTTTTAGCAGGTTTTCCGATCGTCATTGTTTTTCGTGCCTTGACCCATGTTATTTTTCTTAGCTTGGGAGCCGTATTAGTCAAGCGATTTCCGAATTTGATGGATACCAGCCATTTTCTTTTATTAGGACTTGGTCTCAATATTATTCATGGACTAGGGGAGTATGTAGCGGTCATGGCTCTGACTGCGACTGGGCAGACCAATCTTTCGTATTGGCTGACTATGCTTGCTTTGGTAGGGTTTGGTTCTGCTCTCCATGGTCTGATGGATTTCGGTTTGGCCTATTATTTTTGGGGAATGTTAAAAAATCGAAAAATTTATACACCTTAGTAACTTTAAGACACTAATAAAATGCCCATAGTCACTTTATTTTTGTAAATGGGTCAATCTGATTTATTTTATTTGCGCAAGTGAATTCCCCCAACTTAATCTCTTGTCAACAGGTTCTTCCGTCCAATTTTAGAAGTAAAATTCTGAGTTGATCTAGGTGGAAAACAGGTAGAGGCTGGGGGAACTCCTTATTGTTGTCTAGTGAGTGGTAAGAACACTGAATTTAGTGCAACATAAATATTACTAGATTGTACTAGGGTTTATAAGCCATGGATTATTGGAAAGTTAACATTAGAGGAAATCATTTTTTAAAAGAGTTTCATTTTATAGCTATCTATGGTGTTCAAACATTTGATTGGTTGTTTGTTGTAAAAAGGAACTTAGTAGAATTGATTTAGAATTTGTCTTGATTCGGTTGGAATGAGCTGAAGGACAAATCAAGGTTAAAAAGTCTATAAACGGTATGTTTATTGGCTTTTTTGAATTTTATGGTATAATAGAAGTAATTTTGAAAGATGGAGTGGCAGTTTGAAAAAAAGCTATCGTGTCAAGCGTGAACGAGATTTTAACGACATTTTCACAAAAGGAAATAATATAGCAAATAGGAAGTTTGTGGTCTATAGCTTATCTAAAAAGCAGGATCATTTCCGAGTTGGATTGTCTGTCAGTAAGAAATTAGGAAACGCTGTCATACGAAATCGGATTAAACGAAGACTTCGCCATGTCTTAATTGAGTGTCAGCATCAGTTGGTAGCGGCTGACTTTGTTATCATTGCCAGAAAGGGCGTGGAGGAGTTGTCTTATCAAGACATCAAAAAAAACCTTATCCATGTTTTGAAACTAGCTAAACTATACCAGGAAGGTGTTGTGATTGAAAAAGAAAATTAAGTGGGTGGGCTTGCTTTGTGCCTCCTTACTCGTTTTAACTGCCTGCGGTGGAACGGGACCGGTGACGAGTCAGTCTACAGATGCGTGGGACAGATTGATTTATTGGTTTGCCAGTGTTATTCAATTCCTGTCAATTAACGGTCAGATTGGAATTGGGATTGTTCTTTTTACGGTTTTGATGCGAACTCTTTTATTGCCATTATTCCAAATCCAGATGAACTCCTCACGGAAAATGCAGGAACTCCAACCTCAGCTCAAGAAATTGCAAGAGCAATATGCTGGGAAGGATATGGAAAGTCGCCAGCAGCTTTATGAAGCGACACAAGCTCTCTATAAGGAGAATGGCGTCAGCATGAAGTCTTCCCTGATTCCGCTCTTCATTCAAATGCCAATCTTACTGGCACTCTTTCAAGCTCTCACCCGTGTAGAGGCTTTGAAAGTAGGGCAGTTCCTCTGGTTGAATCTCGGAGAGCCAGATGCATTCTTCATTTTACCAATCCTTGCTGCGGGATTTACTTTCCTCAGTTCATGGTTGACCAACAAAGCGGCTATTGAGAAAAATATGGCTATGACTGTTATGACGTATGCCATGCCTGTCATGATATTTTTCTTTGCCCTTCCAGCAGCTAGTGGGGTGTCCTTGTATTGGACGGTATCGAATGCTTATCAAGTAGCTCAGACCTTGGTGTTCAATAATCCTTTCAAAATTATCGCAGAGCGCCAAGCTAAAATCAATGCAGAAAAAGAGCGTCAGGCTAAGATTCGACGGGCGCAAAAGAAAGCACAGAAAAAGAAATAGGATAACTAGGAGAGAGAAGATGAAATTTACAGGAGCAACTGTTGAAGAAGCCATCCAGAATGGCTTGGTGGAGCTGAATATTCCTCGAAAGAAAGCTCATATTACCGTAGTAGCGCGTGAGAAAAAAGGCTTTTTCGGTTTTGGTAAAAAGCCAGCTGTTGTAGATATTGATGTCATTAACAAAACAACGGTCGTCAAGGCCAACCAAAAAGCGGTTCGTGGAGTTCCAAGTGAGATTAACGAACTCAATGAACCGGTTAAGAGTGTATCAGAAGCGACTATTGATCTGGGGAAGGTGGTTGCGGCCGTTAAGGAATTTGAAAAGTCAGGTCAAATGTTAGATGATGGCATCAAGGAACAGATTCTAAAAAATAAAAAAGAAGCGGCAGCAATCTTGGAAGAAACTGGTCGTATGGAAATTTTGTCTGAAGATGCATCTGACACAGCGAGCCTATCTACACGGAATGAGCAAGAAGCTGTTTCTGCGGAAAGAACGGATGGCTTTGCTGACTTGGATATTAAACTTGAACCACAGTATGATATTGAGCAAGTCGTTTCAGAAGTGTCTGCCTATATACAAGAAATTTTGGATGATATGGATGTTGAGGCGAGCATTGAGACGAACCATAATCGACGTACAATCAATATCCAAGTGGATACGAATGAGCCAGGTCGAGTAATCGGCTACCATGGAAAGGTTTTGAAAGCCATGCAGCTTCTGGCACAAAACTTCCTATACAATCGCTATGAGCGCAACTTCTATATTACTATCAATGTGAATGACTATGTTGAACACCGCGCGGAAGTTCTTCAAGGTTATGCGCAGAAATTGGCAGAACGAGTATTGGCGGAGCAAGAAGCTTATCATACCGATCCGATGTCAAGTAGCGAGCGTAAGATTATCCATCGAATTATCTCGAAAATGGATGGTTTGACTAGCTATTCAGAAGGTAGCGAACCAAATCGTTATGTGGTTGTAGACATTGAAGGGAATCACGATTAAAAAGAGGCTAGTCCTCTTTTTTCAGTGATTTTCTGATTCTTCCCGAAAACAGGTCAGAATGGCTTGACAAATGATTGGAATTTATATAAAATAGTTTGGTATGTTTAGTAACTGATCAAAACTAGCCGGCTAAACGAATACAAGAATCTAAGAGGAGGTATTCATTGTGAAACGTACTTTTCAACCAAGTAAAATCCGTCGCGCACGCAAACATGGTTTCCGTAGCCGTATGGCAACTAAAAATGGTCGTCGCGTGTTAGCAGCTCGTCGCCGTAAGGGACGCAAAGTTCTTACAGTAGCATAAGAAAAAATAAAAGAAAAGCCAGTAGAAACTCGAGTCTGCTGGTTTTTTCATTGCGGAAGAATTTTTTGAAATGTGTTACAATAGTTAGGAAAGAAAGTGAAGAAACAATGATAAACATTTTTGATACGCATACCCACCTTAACGTTGAACAGTTTGAAGGTAGAGTCCAAGAAGAACTAGATTTTGCAAAGGAAATGGGGGTTACATGCCATAATGTGGTCGGTTTTGATCGTCCAACCATTGATAAGGCTATCATTTTGGCAGATCAGCATCCTGAAATCTATCTGACACTTGGTTGGCACCCAACTGAAGCAGGGAGCTATGATGAAAAGGTGGAAAGCTTTCTTCTGCAAGCTCTCCAGCATCCCAAAGTGGTTGCCTTGGGAGAGATTGGTCTGGATTATTACTGGATGACAACGGAAAAAGAGACTCAGGCTCGTGTTTTCAAGCGACAAATAGAGTTGTCTAAGCAATTGGATCTACCATTTGTTGTCCATACCCGTGATGCGCTGAAAGACACCTATCAGATTATTAAGGAAGTCGGTGTTGGTCCCCGGGGTGGGATCATGCATTCCTTTTCAGGTACCTTGGAGGAGGCTCAGGCCTTCATAGACTTGGGAATGTCTATCTCCTTTTCGGGTGTCGTAACCTTTAAAAAAGCTGTTGAACTGCAAGACGCAGCGCAGGCATTGCCTTTGGAAAAAATTCTGGTTGAAACAGATGCACCTTACTTGGCACCTGTTCCCAAGCGTGGACGGGAAAATCGTACCGGCTACACTCGATATGTGGTAGATATGCTAGCTCAGCTTCGTAACCAATCGGTTGAAGAAGTGGCGGCTGTAACTTACGAGAATGCAATGAGGTTGTTCAGAATTGACTCATAAAATTAAGATACAAGAAGTCCTCGTTGTTGAGGGGAAAGATGATACAGCCAACCTAAAGCGATTTTATGAGGTTGATACTTACGAAACTCGAGGCTCGGCTATTTCAGATGATGATTTAGAGCGCATTGAGAAACTCCATGACCTGCGAGGGGTTATCGTTTTTACAGACCCAGACTATAATGGAGAACGGATCCGTAAACTCATTATGCAAGCTATTCCTACGGTCAGACATGCTTTTTTACAGCGGGACGAGGCTACACCAAAGTCCAAGACAAAGGGGCGGTCCTTGGGGATTGAGCACGCTAGTTTTGAGGACTTGGAAAAGGCCTTGGCTTGTGTGCGCGGTTACTATGATGACGAAAACAATTTTGACATCAGTCAAAAAGATTTGATTCGTCTCGGTCTGCTCCTGAGTAGTGAAAGTCGTAAGCGGCGAGAGTATCTGGGTGAACACTTGCGTATTGGCTATTGTAATGGCAAACAGCTCCTCAAACGATTAGAACTATTTGGGGTGACTCTAGCAGAAGTAGAAGGGGCAATGAGAGAGTACAATGACTAAGGTTTATGCTGTCAAGTGTTTAGTAAAGAATGAGTTTAAACCTGCCTATGAGTCCTACTCATCCTATGAGGAAGTCACCTATTTGGTACCATATGTGGAGTCGGAAGATGAGTCTATTGTTAGGGCCAAAGTGGCAAATCACTTGCAAGCAGTGGTGGAAGATTGTTATGTCAATGCGGATGGTGTTTGGAAACAAAATCGTCTATTCTATATTGCAGGTTTTCAAGAAGTAGACGCTGAGGTTGATTTTGATTCACCTGCATTGGAGGTTTATCGCTGGTTTTATACTTTTGAGCGATTGGTGTCGGAAGAAGAATTTTTAAATCTCTATTATTTTGATGATTTGGGAAGATAGGAGGATAGATGTCTCGGAAAGAATCAGTTATCCTAACCAATATGTGTATGATTACCGATGGTGATAAGGTCTTGGTGCAGGATAGAAAATCATCCAAATGGCCGGGGATTACGTTTCCTGGCGGGGATTGTGTCATAATAATGAAGGTGCTTAAAACGCTGATAAATCAAGGATTTGAGCGTTCTACAAAATATAAATACTGTAAAAAGATCCAAAAGAGTGATATAATTTAAAGTGGAGGATGTTACCATGAAAATTAATGCTGTAGATTTATTTTGCGGTGTTGGAGGGTTGACCTGTGGTGTTCAACAAGCGGGTATAAACGTTGTTGCAGGTTATGATATAGATCCTCGTAGTCAATTTGCTTATGAATTTAATAATAAGGCGAGATTCATATTAAAAGATGTTAAAGAAATTGATGACCAGGAAATCAGTAATCTCTATCCAGATGGTACTGATATAAAAATTTTAATGGGTTGTGCTCCATGCCAACCCTTTTCGACATATAGTCATAAGTATAAGAACAATGAAAATACACTTCAGAAAATGGATCTTTTAGACTACTTTGGTCAACAAATTGAATATGTTCAGCCGGATATTGTTTCTATGGAAAATGTTCCTCAGATGGTTAAAGAGAAGGTCTTTGATAACTTTATCCAAATTTTGAAAGATAATGATTATTCAATTGATTATAAAGTAGTTTACGCCCCAGAGTATGGTGTTCCACAAAAAAGAAAACGCCTATTACTTTTAGCTTCAAAATTAGGAGAGATAAAATTACTGCCTCCTCAATTTGCTAAAGATAGTTACCCAACACTGAGGGAGACAATTGGAAATTTACCAAAACTAAAGGCGGGAGAGACTAATTTGAAGGACCCTCTACATAGAAGTCGCAAACTTTCCGAATTAAATATGAGAAGGATAAAACAATCAAAACCAGGTGGAAGTTGGAAAGATTGGGATGAAGAGCTTTTACTTGAAGCCTATAAGAAAAAGAGTGGAGCATCATTTGGTTCTGTTTATGGTCGTTTAGAATGGGATAAACCTTCTAATACAATAACAACACAGTTTCCTGGTATTGGGAATGGTCGTTTTGGTCATCCAGAACAAGATAGAGCATTGAGTTTGCGTGAAGGTGCAATGTTACAAACTTTTCCGAAGGATTATTTGTTTACAGAACCGGATTTGGGAGGGAATTATCCTATTGCACAGGTTGCACTACAAATTGGGAATGCTGTTCCGCCTAAATTAGGGGAAGTTATTGGAAATAGTATTTTAGAACATTTGGAGAATATATAAATGAGTATTGATAAAATTGACTTACAAATAGCATACGGTGCAGTGAAGCATTTTGGAAGAAATTTATATACTTCTAATCCTCCAGCTATTGCTGAGCTAATTGCAAATTCATGGGATGCCTATTGTACGAAATGTGATATTTTTTATAGTGAGACAGATTCCGATACTTCTAAAAAAACATCATTATTAATCTTGGATAATGGCATAGGAATGACAGACGAGGAATTGGTTAAAAGGTATGCGGTCTCTGGAACTGAAAAAAATGTTAATTTAGTTCGAAAACCTGAAGATATGACTTTGAGGCCATATATGGGACGTAAAGGTATTGGAAAATTTTCAGCGTTTAGTTTAGGTAATAGTTATATTCTTTATACAAAAAGTATTGATGATATTCAATGGAAAAAAATTACCTTTGAATATGAATTGTTACTTGAAGATAGGGCAACAGTCCCAGTAAGTGTTGAGTATATTGACGACTTGACAGAACTAGAAACAATATTTTCGGGCATGGTAGTACCTGATACTGGGACAGCAATTTATATTCCTGAGATGAGGAGAAAGATTATTTCAACGAGTGTTGAAGGATTAAAGAACCTGCTTTCTCGACGTTTTTCTGTAGGAGTAATCGGACAACATGATTTTTCGTTAAAAATAAATACAACAGAAATAAATCTAGCCCAGCATTTCTATGATGAAAATCTGGAATTTATTTATTATTTTGGAATGGAATTAGAAGACATCAGAGGAAGGTTTCCTAGGATTCCTGAAGAAAATTTTTATAAGGAGGAGGATGAGTTTTTTATTGAAAACTCCATCAATGGTTGGCTTGGTACAGTTGAAACACCTAGTCATTTGTTAGCTGAAGAAAATATTAGTGTATCTGGGGTTATTGTTTATATTCATGGAAAATTAGCTGATGAGGATATTTTACGAGATAAATTAAAGAATCGAATTACTAATTCATACTTTTTAGGTGAAGTTAATGCTGACTTTCTTCAAAATGAAGAAGAAGACCCAGTACTTAGTAGTAGAGAAGGTCTAAACAAAGAAATACCTAATGTAAAAACATTAATTGAAAAACTTTCAAGAGTAAGTAACAAATTAAATGCTAACTGGAATGATTTGAGAGCAAGTAGAGTTAGAGAAAAATTGGACTATCTTGATAAAATGTTAAATGCAGATCGTGGATTAAGTACTGCATTCACTGTTTATAATGATAAACAGCAAAAACAAATTGCAAAGTTGTCACAAAAAATATTTGATAATGATGAAAAATACTCAGAAGCTGAGTACAGAGTTTATGGTCAAGCTATTTTTGCACTTGTAAATAATAAGGTTATTAATGAAATTACTATTGATACGGGTACAGATGATTTTGGAGATATTCTAAAAAAATTCTATAGTTTATTTGAGAAAACGGAGCTTAATGCTGCATTGCGTATCAAGTCTAATATTGAAGACAGAATTAGCGTAATTAATAAATTAAAACAGATTATTGATGACGAGGAAATTGAAGCAGTATTTGAAGAGCACTTGGCAAAAAATCCATGGTTAATTAATCAATATTGGGATAAACCTAGTAATGAAATTGTAATTGAAACACAAAATAAGTATAAGGCAATTATTCAAGAAAATGAGGTGCACGGAAGAACCGATATTATTACAAAAGTTGCGGATGAACCCTACCCAATTATCTGTGAGTTAAAAAGAGAGAAAGCTACTGTCTACTCTGCGCCTAATATTTCTGATATAAGTACCCAAATTTATAAATATAGACGATTTATCAGTGAGGAGATTAACCGTTCAGACACTCCTTTGAGAATAACAAACGCTAATGATATAAAAGCATACTTTATTTGTGGTGAGAAATCTAAAGAAAAGCTAGGAGATTTAGATTTAACTGACCTTAAAAATAGTAATATTGAATTAAAAACATATCAAGAAATTATTAGACAAGCAGAGCGAGTTTATAGTGATAGAGTAAAAATCGAATAGTTGGCCTTTGTGGTCTTAAAGGAGCTGAATATGCCCGAACAAGCCATCTTTACCCACCTCTGCCTGATTCGTAAGGGCGATAAAGTTGTCGTTATGGACCGCCGTAAACAGGACTGGCCGGGGATTACGTTTCCTGGCGGACACGTTGAACAAGGAGAAAGTATTGTTGCTTCCGTTATTCGTGAGGTTGAGGAAGAGACAGGTCTCACAATTCTAGACTTAGAACTCTGTGGAGTTCAGAATTGGACAGACCCTACAGAGCAATATCGCTATCTGGTTTTTCTCTATAAAACAAGCCAATTTTCCGGTCAATTACGGGCTTCTGATGAAGGTGATGTCTTCTGGATTGACCGCATAGACTTGAGAAATTATCAGCTGGCAGACGGTTTTGAATCCATGCTAGACATTTTTGAAAATCCGCACTTGACAGAGAACTATTATTGGTTTGAAAATTGTGAGTGGCAGGTGGAGAACAGGTGATGGAAAAAATTGCTCTCCTACGCGGTGTCACACCCGTTGGAAAAAATAAAATTTCTAGGGTGTCTTACTTGATAAAGATTTTGATGGCCACTGGTCTGTCATTAGTGCAGATGTATATCCAAAGTGGCAATATTATCTTTTATAACACGATTAAAAATAAAATCGGTGCAAACCTAGCAGTTATTATCAAACACTAAGTACGGCTAGCACAAGCCGTATCTGAAAGACCATTTGATAGTAATTACGATAGCTCTCGTGTTCATTTGATTTTGACGAATGATGAGATAAATATGGGAAAATTAGCCGAGCTGCTAAAACAAGACTTTGGTGACGAAGCACTATATTCTGATAGTCGGTGTCTCTATATGTATTTGCCAAGAGAAGCTAGAAAGAAAAAACTAAATACCAACTATTTAGAAGAACAGTTGGGGATTGTTGCGACCATGAGAAAATTAAGTGTTGTTTCATGATTGAGTGAGATGGCAAAATAAGAAGCAAGAAAACTAATGGGAGCAGTAGATAAAGAATGGGCTCAAGGAGATGGTTCTATGGATAAAAATATTGACAAGGCATGGGAACTCTTTTTAGAAGGGAAGGTTGCAGAGGCGAAAGAATTAGTTGAGAAAGATTATCACGTTGAGACTTGTTTGGAATACCCTGTTCTCAATCTATTCGTCTATCTTTATCTTGAGGAGAAAAGCTTTGAAGGAGCTTTAGTAGCTTGTCAACGATATATTCAATTGGCTCGTAATGAAAAGAATGTTGAACAAGAGCATATTGGCTTGCATCAACTAGCCATGGTTTATCGTCAGTTGGGTAATTTTACGAAAGCTCTGGAGTTAATCGAAGAAGAAGGACAACTGATAGCAGATGTTTTCCCAGATGATAAGTTGAAATGGTCGATTAACGACTATGAACAAGGCTATTTACGATTGAAGTTAGGAGAAATAGATTCTGCTCTGTATTTTATGAACAAGAGTTTAGAGAATGCTTTAATGACAGACGACCTCGTTGCACAAGCTTGTGCCTATCGAGGATTAGGTGAAATTTATGCAACAAATACCGCAACTGTTCTTGCTAAAAAAGCTTTTGAACAAGCCATTACTGTTTTTGAACAAGTAGGAGATCCTTTTGGGGTAGAAGAAGTTAGAGAATTGATGGCTACCTATCAAATTATTTAGAAAGAAATCAAATGAGAATCGCAGACAAAAACGTTACCCGTGCTGTCCTTGAGCGCCACGGATTTACCTTTAAGAAATCTTTCGGTCAGAACTTTTTGACCGATACCAATATTTTACAAAAGATTGTGGATACAGCAGAGATTGATGGTCATGTCAATGTTATTGAGATTGGTCCTGGAATCGGTGCTTTGACGGAATTTTTGGCAGAAAAGGCCGCCGAGGTCATGGCCTTTGAAATTGATGATCGACTGATTCCTATTCTGTCGGATACTTTGGGTCGTTTTGATAACGTGACCATCGTGAATCAGGACATCTTGAAGACTGATTTGCAGGAACAGATTCAGAACTTCAAAAATCCTGATCTACCTATTAAGGTTGTGGCCAATCTGCCTTACTACATCACTACCCCAATCCTTATGCATCTGATTGAGAGCAAGATTCCTTTTAGCGAGTTTGTGGTTATGATGCAGCGGGAGGTGGCAGATCGTATTTCTGCCGAGCCAAATACCAAGGCTTATGGAAGCCTGTCCATCGCAGTCCAGTACTACATGACTGCTAAGGTGGCTTTTATCGTACCTCGAACGGTCTTTGTGCCTGCTCCAAATGTAGACTCGGCCATTCTCAAGATGGTTCGTCGAGAGCAACCACTAGTGACAGTCAAGGATGAAGACTTCTTCTTTAGAGTTTCCAAAGCTAGCTTTGTTCATCGTCGCAAAACTCTCTGGAACAACCTGACCAACCATTTTGGTAAGTCTGAGGAAGTGAAGGATAAGCTGATGCAGGCACTCGGCATGGCAGAGCTAGAAGCTAGCGTCCGAGGAGAAGCTCTTTCTATGGTTGACTTTGCACGTCTATCAGATAGTCTTCGAGAAGTAGGCTTGTAAAGCCAGTCATTGTTTGTTTGATACAAAATACCGAATGAATGTCTCTTGCCCGTTGACAGAGGTTTGAAAGCTTGTTATACTGAAAGATAATATCCAATGAAAATCAAACTACTTCCAACAGTTTATTCCAATATTGCTGGAAATAGAAGGGAGTTTACGATGATATTACTTGCTGATTTTAACTATCAGATTAGACGACTCCTCGCCTACCAAGTTGGGCTAGCGATGTGTGAATTTGATCTTTGAAGAGTATAGTCAAACTTGCAAACAATGATTCTGGTAGTCATCAGAAAAGTTACGAATATAACAGAGGGGTTCCCTCTTTTTTTATGAAGGTATGAAAATGTTTAAAAATGTTTTGAAAAAACACCCACATATTGCCGCAGTCGTTTTGTTTTTTCTTTTCTCTTTTGCTCTCCTTTTGCCGCAGATTTGGACAAGAGCAGTTGTGACGGGAGACGATGTTGTTTTCCACTTCAATCGTTTTTATGATGCAGCTATGCAAATAAAGACGGGTGATTTTTCCTATATGATGAGCCTGCATGGTTATCAGCAATCTGGAAGAATTGTTAATGCCCTATATGGTCCTTATCTAGCCTATTTACAAGGGGCCTTAGTGTTGTTGGCTGGGACTTGGTACAGATACCAGTTGCTTTCCAATCTTCTTTTGGGAACGCTGAGTGCGACCTCGCTTTATTTTTTGATGCGAGAAGTGAGGGTGCGCTATTCTTTTTCTGTAGTGTTATCCATGTTTTTCGTGACGACTTACTCTATCCAATATTGGTGGGTGGCTCAAGGCTTTTCGAGCTGGGGAGTCGCTGTGTTTCCACTCTGCTTGATTCCGGCAGTTCGCTTTCTTCGAACTGGAAAAGTTCCAATCTTTCTAATGGCAGGAGCTGTAGGGCTCATGTTACAAATACACATGCTATCTGCCTTCTTCCTCATATTAGCCTATGCGCTCCTCTTTTTCATCGGCTGGATAAAGTCTCAAGAAAAATGGAAAATCGTTAAAGATGTAGCCCTATCAGTGGGACTCTTTCTGATTTTGACGGTGAATATCTGGTTTCCTTTGCTATATGTCAATGCAGGCAATGAATTGGTAGCACCGTTTATCAATAAAAAATTTATTCAATCAACGGTCACTTGGTCTAAGGTGAATTTCTTGTATTTCCCTTACTCCTTACCAATCTTTTTTGTGCTTTCTGCTTATTTTATGATGAAAAAGTGGAAAAAACAGTCAGTGGTATTGGGCGGCCTATCTTTGACGTTTCTAATCTTTTTTATTTTTTCAACAAATGCCTTTCCATGGCAGTTTTTTGCTGGCAAGGGGATTGGTTTGGTAGATTTGATTCAATTTCCTTTCCGTTTCTTTCTGTATGCAAATGCCTTGCTTTTGACAGTTGTCGGCATGCAATTAACAAAGTTTGCAGTGCGTAAGAAGTTGTTCCTAGGGCTTACCACCCTGTCTACCTTGATTGGTGTCAGCTTTGCTTGGCAGCAATATAATCAAGCTATCCAAAACCAATACAACAAGCCTGATTTCTTGCAAGATATGCTGCATACCACTCTCTATGGGACAACGGAAGAATTACGTGCGTCCCTACACTCGCAAGACTTGGGAGAATTTATTCGTTTAGCTCAGAAATCTACTCCTGACTACGTACCAAAACTATCTGATAAGGCGGATAATGTGCGTGTGATAAACGAAGCTAAATCACGCTATGATCGCTATCGTGATCAGATTATTTTACCTAACCAGCAGTTCAGCAAGCGAGTCAATGGGGACAGCCTAGAGATAAGCTGGTCAGCCAATCAGTCAGAGGAAATCCAAATACCGATTGTTGTTTATCGCGATAGTGAGTTGGTATTGAATGGACAAAAACTAGGGAAATCAGATTACTACCTTTCCACCATCGGTGTTCCAACTGTAACTGGTAAAGTTGGGCAAAATCAGCTTATTCTATCCTACAAACAGCAGTGGTGGTTACTTCCAGTTATCGTCATCAGTCTAATAAGTTGGTTGGCTTGGTTAACCTATTATGTAACTACCTATCGTTCAGTAACACTACTTTCACTTGAGGCACTTTATGAAAAAAATCAATTCTAATACTGGCAAGCAGTTTATTTTAGTCATGGTTATGACGGTGATCTTGGCTATGGGACGAGCCTTACTCCTTAGTGGCAAGGCTTTTCCTGTTTGGTTTATCCCTTTACCGCTGATTGCCTATCTTATCTTTACTTTTTATATTTTAGTAATTCTGGACAAGTACGAAGCATTTGTCCGCACCAAGACTTTTGCCAAGTATATTGGTTATTTTCTAGGTTTCTTCTATCTGGTCAGTTTAGTCTATCGTCTCAATGCAAAGAAGTATCAACCTTGGAATATTGTCCGAAACAATCTTTTCCAGTTTGAGTTATTGTTAATGTTGGTCTTACCAATTTTCTTGGCTCTCCTATGGAGAAACAAACCAAAAATTCGGGAAAAATTACAAAGGTGGTCAGCTAGCCATTTGGTGCCAGATGGTTATTTGCTTCTGACGACTCTATTTTCCCTTAGTCCTTTGGCAATTTCTTATTGGAAAGATAGTCATTACGAGAGTTTGATTGAAAAAGGATCTTATATCGAATTTTTCAGTCAGACTCCGATTTTTGCGGTCGTACACTTTATAGCGACCTATGCTTTTCTGCGCTATATCCCTAAAGCGTTCGGAGAATTTAAGGCTAATCGAACCAATGTACACAGTATGATATTTATCAGTCTGGGCTTGGCAACCCTTTCTCACATTGGTTATCAAGCTTCTATGGCTGGAGGTACAGGAGCTTATTTCACGCGACATCTGTTTCCAGGAGCCATTATTTTTCAAATAGCCTGTCTTTTTTTCTTAAATGTCATCATCAGCCTGCTGATCAATCGTCAGATTTTATCGGTAACCTTGATTGCAAGTCTAAATGTAACCCTGATTACAGCTAATTTTCTCAAGTTTCGGTATCGTTCGGAACCCTTGACCCCAAATGATTTTAAATGGATTGGGAATTTGGGGATGATTTTCAGCTTCATCAGCTTGAGGGTTGTACTTGTTTCACTGGCTTTCTTGATTATTTTAATCTTCGTTTACAAACGGATCCGCAAGCGCTATTTTTTAGGAACCATCATTCAATCCATTTGGAAACGGTTTGCAGGAGTTGCTCTTATCCTTTCTTTAATTTTGGGAATGGGTTGGGCGATTCGCCATGAAAAAGATCATAAGATATGGGGAGGGATCCCGATTCTCTCCCAAGTCAATAATTGGCGAAACGTAGACTGGAAGGGCTATGCTTTTGTGGCCCGTTATCGTACTTTGGCTTTTCTTTGGTTACAACAGCTTAGTAAGACCAGTATGGAAGAGCCAAAGAACTATTCTGAAAAGACGATAAAGGCTATTGTTGAAAAATATACTAAGTTAGCTGCGGAGATCAATATTGAACGGACCAATCAACTAAAGGATCAAACCCTCATCTACATCCTCAGTGAGAGTTTGGCAGATCCTCGTCGGATCCCCGGAGTAACTCTCAGCCAGAATGTCCTGCCTAATATTGAGCAGATTATGAGTCAGACGACCAGTGGCTTGATGAAGAGCGACCACTACGGTGGTGGAACAGCCAATATTGAGTTTCAGGTTTACAGTGGTCTTCCTTTCTATAACTATAGCTCTTCCATCTCATCTGTCTATCTGGATGTGGCACCGAATATGAAGAAATTGCCAAGTATCAGTGATGTATATGCTGAGGATTTGCGCGTGGCCATACACCCTTATTATGGGACTAGTTACAACCGTAATTCTATTTACAAGCAGTTGGGAATTGAGCAGTTCTACACTTTGAACAGTTCGCAGTACCCAATCATAGTTAAAGATACTGACTACCAAGGGAATTTTGTCAGCGATAAAAAAACTTATGAACTCATCTTAGAGCAGGTACGTTCTGGGAATAACAAATTTGTGTCAGCCATGACTATGCAGAACCACGTTCAATGGAGTGCGGCTGAACCTGCTGGAATTACTGCAACAGGTGAAGGATTTACGGCAGAAGAAAATGAAAACTTGACTAGTTATGCCCGCCTCTTGTCCTTCACAGATCAGGCAACGAGAGATTTCTTAGACCAACTCAAAAAGTTGGACAAGAAAGTGACGGTCGTTTTCTATGGAGATCATTTGCCGGGGCTCTACCCAGAGTCGGCCTTTGTAACGGATCCAAGTCAGCGGTATAAAACAGATTATTTCATTTGGAGTAATTTTGAGACAGAGAAACATCATTATGAGCTAGTCAACTCCAGTGATATGAATGCGCTCATGCTGGAGACGACTAAAGCAAAGGTTAGCCCCTACTATGCTCTCTTAACAGAAGTCTTGCACAAGAACCGAGTTGGACAAACAGAACGTGATGCAACTGTTGCAGAGGAACTCAAGCTAGTTCAG
Organism: Streptococcus sp. DAT741; assembly: GCF_009866825.1. Classification (NCBI taxonomy): domain Bacteria; kingdom Bacillati; phylum Bacillota; class Bacilli; order Lactobacillales; family Streptococcaceae; genus Streptococcus; species Streptococcus sp. DAT741. Next base: position 1,893,531 of record NZ_CP019557.1, on the reverse strand, counting down.
TATGATTTATCTACCGGAAAAGGTCATCTCTTGAAGCACAAGGATTTTTTCAAGATTGCTACAGAAGTTAAGGAATAAAACAAAACCAAGCCGACTGGCTTGGTTTTTTCTATGATGCGGAGGAAGGGATTTGAACCCTCACACCCGATGGGCACATGCGCCTGAAGCATGCGTGTCTGCCGTTCCACCACCTCCGCTTGAGTCTGTTTGGTATAGCTCTGTGCCTCAACTTCTTTTTAGAGATTCAAACTTAACTACATTATACCTTTTTTATTCTATCTTGGCTAGAGGAATTTTAAAAATTGAAGGTTGGGTTTGGTTCAGATTTACTTCTTAGGGTTCATATTACTATCTAAGTGTAGGGACTGATTGCCTTTAGCGGTTCCGTTGACTAGGAGATACGATTTGTGTTCTTTACTTTCTAATACAAATGGTGTGAACTTTGTTGACTCCAGTATCCAAGAGTTTCCTGACTTCTTGGAGTAATGTAGTGACCGAGAGACCTTTTAAAGTAGGAGATTAGAACTGACAGAAGTCAGTCTATACAAGTTGTTATCTGAGAATAAATCGTTTAGCTCAACTCCTAAAAACATAGACTTATTGACAAAGTCTTTTCCTATGTATTTTGTTGAGTTTTTTCCCGCTCCCTTTTTTGAGGGAAATTTGGTATAATACTAGAAAGAATACCTATAAAGGAGTCTTCATTGCACGGAAGAATTATTAAGGCCTTGGCTGGTTTTTACTATGTTGAGGCGGATGGACAGATTTATCAGACTAGAGCCAGAGGGAATTTTCGTAAGAAGGGACAGACTCCTTACGTGGGGGATTTTGTCGACTTTTCCGCAGAGGAACATTCCGAAGGTTACATTTTGAAAATCCACGAGAGAAAGAATAGCTTGGTTCGTCCACCTATTGTCAATATCGACCAGGCAGTAGTAATCATGTCGGCCAAAGAACCGGATTTTAATGCCAATCTTCTGGATCGTTTCCTAGTATTATTGGAGCAAAAGGATATGGAACCAATCATCTACGTTTCAAAGATGGACTTGGTAGAGGATTCTTCTGAGATAGATACCTTTAAGGCAATTTATGAAAAAATCGGCTATCCTTTTGTTTATAGTTTAGAGGAATTGACACCCCTTTTGCAGAGTAAAGTTACGGTTTTTATGGGGCAGACAGGAGTCGGTAAGTCGACACTTCTTAATAAAATTGCACCAGAGTTGGCCTTGGAGACCGGAGCAATCTCAGACAGTCTGGGGCGTGGTCGTCATACAACACGTGCGGTTAGTTTCTACAATGTATTTGGTGGAAAAATTGCGGATACTCCGGGTTTTTCATCCTTAGACTATGATGTTAAAGAGGCAGAGGCTCTGACAGATTGTTTTCCAGAGATTGCCAACGTTAGTCAGAACTGCAAATTCCGAACTTGTACTCATACTCATGAGCCGGATTGTGAGGTAAAAAGAGAAGTTAGCAGCTCGGCTATTTCCCAAAGTCGGTTTGATAATTATCTTCAATTCCTCAGCGAAATCCAAAATCAGCGTGAGACCTATACCAAGGTTAGCAAAAAATTTAAATAGAAAGTTGGTCCCTATGCCACATTATAAGATTGCACCGTCCATCTTGGCGGCAGATTATGCGAATTTTGAAAGCGAGCTCAAACGTTTAGAAAAAACGGGTGTTGAATATGTCCATATTGATGTTATGGATGGTCATTTTGTGCCAAATATCAGTTTTGGTGCAGATGTAGTGGCAGCTATGCGTCCTCACAGTAAGCTGGTTTTTGATTGCCATCTGATGGTGTCCAACCCGGAATATCATATTGAAACATTTGCGCGTGCAGGGGCAGATATTTTGACGATTCATGCGGAAGCGACGGTGCATTTGCATGGGACCTTGCAAAAGATCCGTGCGGCCGGTATGAAAGTTGGTGTGGTGATCAATCCTGGTACGCCGCTTGTGACAATCGAGCCGGTACTGAATTTAGTTGATCAGGTTCTTCTAATGACAGTCAATCCAGGCTTTGGGGGGCAGGCCTACATTCCAGAAGTAGCAGGGAAAATTGCAAACTTGGTCGAATTGCGTGAGATGAAGAGACTGGACTTTGATATAGAGGTAGATGGAGGGATTGATGATAAGACCATTCATTCAGCCAAAAACGCGGGCGCTAACGTCTTTGTGGCAGGTTCCTATCTCTTCAGAGGAGATTTAGATGCCAATGTTGCCAAATTGAGAGCAGCCCTCTATGACTAAGATTGCGCTGATAGCAGGTGGTCCGTTTGACTACTTTCCTGAGCCTGCTGATCTCTATGTGGGGGTAGACGCAGGCTCTCTTCGTCTGTTAGAACTCGCTCTTCCGCTAGACTGGGCCATTGGAGACTTTGATTCGGTCAGTTCGCTGGATTTGGTGCGTATTATGGAAATGGCAGAGCTGGTTACTCAGGCACCAGCAGAGAAAAATGATACAGACTTGGAGTTGGCATTGAAAGAGATTTTCGCTGCCTATCCAGAGGCTCAGGTCAGGATTTACGGTGCCTTTGGTGGACGTGTGGATCATATGATGAGCAATCTTTTCTTAGCTAGTGAGCCAGATTTAGCGATTCACATGGAGAAAATTGAACTGGTCGATAGACAGAATACTATTCGTTTTCGTCCGGCAGGCGTGCACAAGGTTTCTCCTATCAAAGGTATGACTTACATTTCCTTCATGCCCTCGGATAACAGTCGTTTGACGATTCGTCATGCCAAGTATCCGCTTGAGGGAAGCAATTATTTTTATAAAAAATGCTATAGCTCTAACGAATTTATAGATAGAGATATAGAAATCGAACTGGATAAGGGCTACGTGGTCCTTATTTATAGCAAGGATAAGGAGTAAATGGATATTTTACAACTCATTTTGCTGATACTGGTCTTGGCCTGTTTGGTTTTTCTTTACGGGAAATGGCAGAGCTTAGCCCTGCTCTTACAAGATCAAACAGAAGATGCAGCAGACAACTTGTCTGATCAGCTCAGCTATCAGTTAGAAAACTCAACTCTCAAGCAGCAACAAGTTATTCATCAGGAAGTAGAAAAGGTACGTAAGGAGCTTTACCAGCAGTTGACTGAGATTCGCCAAGAACTGATCAAGAATCATTTGGAAAGTCGTGATGCCACGGATCACCGTTTGCAGGCTATTCAGGACTCTAATGAAAAACGTCTGGAAGAAATGCGCCAGACGGTAGAGGAAAAGTTGGAGAAGACCTTGCAAACTCGCTTGCAAGCTTCTTTTGAAACAGTTTCTAAACAGCTGGAGTCTGTTAATCGCGGTTTGGGAGAAATGCAAACAGTGGCGCGTGATGTAGGGAGTCTGCACAAGGTTCTTTCTGGAAGTAAGACCCGTGGAATTATGGGGGAGTTGCAGTTGGGACAGATTATTGAGGATATTTTGACTCCTAGCCAGTATGAGCGTGAATGTGTGACTGTTTCAGGCTCTAATGAGCGAGTAGAATATGCTGTTAAACTACCGGGGAGAACGGATGGCGACTATATCTATTTGCCGATTGACTCCAAGTTCCCATTGGCTGATTATTACCGTTTGGAAGAAGCCTACGAAAGTGGCGATAAGGATCAGGTTGATCTTCACCGGAAAAATCTTTTGGCAGCCATTAAGCGTTTTGCCAAGGATATTCAAAGCAAGTATCTTAACCCTCCTGAAACGACTAATTTTGGTGTCCTCTTTTTGCCAACAGAAGGCCTCTATTCAGAAGTTGTTCGCAATCCTATTTTCTTTGATGAACTCCGTCGTCAGGAAAGTATTGTAGTGGCAGGACCATCAACTCTATCGGCTCTGCTCAATTCCCTTTCTGTCGGTTTCAAGACTCTCAATATCCAACGTTCTGCCGATGATATTAGTAAGGTCTTGGGAAATGTCAAGCTGGAATTCGGCAAGTTTAGCACTCTCTTAGTTAAGGCTCAGAAGCAGCTCAACCAAGCCAGCAGCAATATTGATAAACTTTTAACAACTCGAACCAACGCCATTGAACGCAGTCTTCGTACGATTGACTTATATGAAGACGACCAGACTAAGGGCCTACTTGGTTTGTCACCATTAGATGAGGAAGACGATGAAAATTAACCAAATGAAAAAAGATGAATTCTTTGAAGGATTTTATCTCATAAAAACAGCGGAAGTCCGTCAAACGCGGGCTGGAAAAGATTATTTAGCTCTTACCTTTCAGGATGATACGGGAGAAATTGAAGGCAAGGTTTGGGATGCACAGCCTGGGAAGATTAAGGACTTTACGGCTGGAACAGTAGTTCATATGCAAGGCCGCCGAGAAGTTTATAATAATACGCCTCAAGTCAATCAATTAGTGCTTCGCTTGCCAAGGGTAGGGGAGCCAAACGATCCTGCCGATTTTAAGGAAAAACCTCCTGTTGATGTCAAGGAAACAAAGGACTATCTGAATCAGATGATTTTTCGTATCGAAAATGCCATCTGGCAACGGATTGTCCGAGCTCTTTACAGCAAGTATGATAAGGAATTTTATTCATATCCAGCAGCTAAAACCAACCATCATGCCTTCTATTCAGGTCTAGCTTTTCATACTGCAACCATGGTGCGCTTGGCAGAGAAAATTGGTGATATTTATCCCCAGCTCAATAAAAGTCTGCTTTTTGCTGGTATCATGCTCCATGATTTGGCTAAGGTTATTGAATTGACTGGTCCGGATAATACAAGTTACACTGTTCGTGGTAATCTCATTGGGCATATTTCCTTAATTGATGAAGAAATCACCAAGGTCTTGATCGAGCTGGGGATTGATGATAGTCTGGAAGAAGTAATTGTGTTGCGTCATGTTATTCTCAGTCATCACGGTCTATTGGAGTACGGTAGCCCTGTTCGTCCACAAATTATGGAGGCGGAAATCCTTCATATGATTGATAATATTGATGCAGAAATGATGATGATGCTATCTGCTTTAGACAAAGTAGGACCGGGTGAGGTAACCAACCGCATCTTTGCCATGGATAATCGGACCTTTTATAAGCCTAATATTGACTAATAGTCTGTGGACAGGCATTGTCGTTTGCTTCTTTTAAGACAGTTGTATCTGTACCTTGGCGCTTTGTCTCATCTGTATTTTCAGGGAGGTTTTCATGCCACAAAGCAGGATTGTTTCATCTCAACCTATCACAAAAGGCTGGTCTACGGATAAAAAGTACAAGGTCCAACTGCAGGATGGACGCTTTGGCCTTTTGCGAATAGCGGAGCGGTCAAGTTATGAACGCAAACGAGCGGAATTTTCTCTTGCGAAGAACTTGTCAGAGCGAGATTTGCCAGTAGCTAGACCTGAAGCCTTTTGGCTGGATGAGCAGTTTTTTTATAGCTTGTTTGAATGGCTAGAAGGGGAAGATATGGCAGTCCTTCCATCGAATCTATCTGATCGGCAGCTCTATGCGTTGGGGTGTCAGGCTGGACAGTTTCTACGGAAGCTTCATTCTTTACCGATTGATCAAAGCCAGCGTGCTTGGAATAGCTTCTATCAGGCTAAGATTGACAGTAAACTTGCTGCCTATCAAGCTGCAAGACATTCCTATGAGAATGATCAGGTCATGCTGGAATTTGTGCGTACTCATCGTCACTTACTTGAGAGTCGCCCTATTGCCTACCATCATGGTGATTTTCACATGGGGAATTTCTTGCTTGGTTTAGATGGTCAACTCAAGGTGTTGGATTTTGACCGGCACGACATTGGAGATCCGTGGGAAGAGTTTAATCGCTTAGTCTTTACAGCTGCTTTATCTCCTACCTTTGCAAGTGGGCAGATTTATGCTTATTTTAACGGATGCATTCCGACAGAATTTTGGTCTTTATTACCGCTTTATCTTACCGTCAATAGCCTAGGTGCTTTGGCCTGGGCAGAGAAAGTCGCTCCCGAACAAGTTTTGCTTATGAAGAGACAGGCGAATCAAATCTTGGACTGGTATGAAGAGTTTTCCCTTCTTATCCCTAAATGGTATAGGTGATTAACAGAAAAAATACGAAAAAAGTAGAGCCTTTAAATAAAAAGGTTCGCTTTTTATTTTTTTGTGATATAATAGAAAAAAGTGAAAGAGGATAATTTTATGAAATTAAGAAGAAGTGAGCGAATGGTTGTCATTTCCAATTACCTCATCAACCACCCTTATGAATTGACTAGTCTAAATACTTTTGCTGAGAAGTATAAATCAGCTAAATCTTCAATTTCAGAAGATATTGCAATCATTAAGAAGGCATTTGAAGAAAGCTCTATAGGAGAGATTGAGACTATCACAGGAGCTAGTTGTGGTGTTGTATTCACACCATCAATCTCTAAGACGGAATCCATTGAAATTGCTCAAGCCCTTCGCGAGCGAATTGCTGAGAGTAATCGTATTTTACCAGGAGGCTATATTTATTCGTCTGACCTTCTGTCAACACCGTATATTTTGAGAAATGTTGGCCGTATTATTGCAGATGCTTTCAAAGATGAGAAGATTGATGCTGTTATGACTGTTGCGACCAAGGGAGTTCCGCTGGCTAATGCAGTTGCTAACGTTCTCAACGTGCCCTTTGTTATTGTACGTCGTGATTTGAAAATCACCGAAGGTTCGACAGTTTCTGTCAATTATGTGTCGGGATCTAGCGATCGGATTGAGAAGATGTTTTTGTCCAAACGGAGTTTGAAGGCAGGTAGTCGAGTCCTTATCGTTGATGACTTTTTGAAAAATGGTGGTACGATTAACGGTATGATCAGCCTCTTATCAGAGTTTGATTCTACCTTGGTCGGTGTGGCAGTCTTTGCAGAAAATCAAAAAGGTGACCGCAGTGTAGCTAACTACAAATCTTTGCTAGCGGTGACTGATATCAATGTCAAAGAAAACCGAGTTGATGTTGAGCTAGGGAATATCTTTGATGAAAAATAGGATTTTATGCCTGAGATAAAAGTTGAATATAAAAAACAAAAAGCGAACAGAAGGGAATTTGGTTTGATAAACTTTCCCACTTTGTTCGCTTTCTTTAGTTATGCAATGATATATTATTTTCTAATGACATAGAAATCAAATTGGAGATTTTTTTCCTAAAATCTTTTAACATTTGAATGATTAAGACGAACTTGTTATAATGTGTACATAGTAAAATTCGGAGAAAAAATATGAAGTCACTATTAGCAACAAGATTGAAATTAAGAAGAAAAGAATTAGGCTGGTCCCAAAAAGAATTGGCAGAAGGTCTTTGTGATCAAGGACAGATCAGTCGCATGGAGAAGGGAGCTTATATGCCTGGTTCTGACTTGCTCTATTTTCTCGCTAAAAAAATGCAGGTGCATATGGAGTATTTTTTTGATGAGAATGAGCGAGAAATCGTATCTGATTTAAAACAGTTTCGAAAAATAACCAAGGATTACTTGAAGAAAAAAGATTTTGAAACCATTGCTTTCCTCTATGAAAAGGAAAAGATGAACAGTTCTCGTCTAACATTTCCGGATCAAATCTATATGGAATGGTTAGAAGCGATTCTCGTAGAAGAGCGAGAAGGTAAGTATGAAGAATCTCTTGAAAAGTATAAGAAACTTCTGAAACGGGTCGGAGTAAATTGGAAAGGTTATCTGTACCTGTACGATAGTTTGCTAGCAATCTTGATAAGGATTAACAAGCATCAAGAAGTCGAACGTTTATATGCTGAAATAATGGATAAAATAGACAGTGATAGACTGGAAACTTCAGAAGATATGACCTACTATTTCAGTATAAAAAGCAATTACAGTCGCTATCTCTGGTTGACGAATCAGATCGAAAAAGGGATTGAGGTAGCGGCAGACTGTTTGGAAGAGGCCAAGGAACTTTATCCAATTGATTTATTTGCTGCTTTTTATCGCGATTTGGGCAATGTAACAGAAGAGTTTGCGGATAAGGATATTGTAAAAAGATATTATGAAATGTCACAAATACTCTACTCAACGGCTGGCATCAGCAAGTTAGCGTTGAAGGTAGAAAAGCACTTAAAAGAAAATTATTTGGAATGACTTATCGTAAAATGAGTTTGCGAAATGTAACTTCCTGAAAGTTTGTTAACGTTGGGAATTTCATGAATCAACTCTCAGAAACGTTATTATTTGACGTTTCTGGGAGTTTTTTTGTTTTTAACTGTAAAGAAAAAGATTGAAGTTCCTATCCAAAATGAACTTTTTCTTTAGTCTATAACTTGATGTAAGGCAACTTTCATAGTTTACACAATGTCAAAAAATATATATAAACAAAAAATGACTATAATCTTGACAAAGCATAATCAGAATAGTATAATTTATATGGGCGAAAGGGCTTTCAAGATGGAAGAAAAGATTAGTAGTATCCGTATCTCGCTTGCCTCATATTTTTATATTTTCTAGGATAGGCAGTGATACTATTCGTACTCATATAAAATAAGTAAGATGGAGTTTGTTTATGTTCAAAAAATATGTCTGTACGCATCAGCACGATCAATCGGACTGTGCGGCAGCAGTAGTTTCTACGGTATTATTGACCTACAAAAAAGAGATGTCCATCATGAAAATCCGCGAAATAATTGGGACAGATATGTATGGTACGACTGTTCATGGGATAGTATCGGGATTGGAAAAGCTAAACTTTACGGTTAAGGCTATCCGAGTATCACTTGATGATTTGACAGATGGTGTGAGTTTTCCGGCTATTTTACAAGTTAGAAATAAGCAGGGACAAAATCATTTTGTTGTCTTACATAAGATAAAAAAGAATGGTTCCTATTTAATTGCGGATCCAGCCAAGGGACTTGAACAATGGTCTTTAGAAGATTTGGATTCTATTTATCAAGGGATTGCTATCTTTATGGTGCCAAATAGCCATTTTGAGAGAGGAAGTGTAAAAGGTAAGGGCTTATTTGATTTATTTTCTGCCCTGATACTAGCTCAAAAAGGTTTGGTTGGTACAGTGATTCTTGCCTCTTTTTTGTTAAGTATCATCGGTATTTTATCCAGTCTCTTTTCCAAGGTTATTATGGATGAGATTATTCCCTTCGGTTTAAAGAATAGCCTCTATCTATTCTTACTTGTTTTTGGAGTGGTTTCTCTGCTACAAAGCCTCTTGTCCGCTTTTAGGCAACATATCTTGCTCTTCTTGTCTCGGAAAATAGATATTCCGGTTCTTATGGGTTATTACGACCATATTATCCATCTCCCCTATAGTTTTTTTGGAAGCCGAAGAGTTGGAGATGTTTTAACACGGTTTCAGGATGCCATGACCATCAAAAATGTCTTTACATCGGTCTCTATCTCACTTGTAATGGACATTAGCCTATCAGCCATCAGTGCTCTCGTCTTATGGAATCTAAATTCTTCTCTGTTTCTTATCTTGGTAGTTATGGTAGTAGTCAATGTTATCTTGATTTACTGTTTTAAAAAGCCCTACAAAAAAATCAATAAGGAGCAGATGGAAGCTAACTCAATGCTTAATTCCCAGTTGATAGAGTCTATACGAAATATTGATACTATTAAGGCTCAATATGACGAGAGACAACGCTTGGATAAACTAGAAGAGAACTTTGTTCATACACTAGAGATTGGCTACAAAGAGGGAGTATTGCAGAATGTTCAATCTACCATTTCCTCTATAGCAGGAACTCTTGGAAGCTTAATTTTCATGGGAATAGGTGCCTTATTTATCATTGATAATAAAATGACTATAGGCGATCTGTTGGTGTTTCAGACACTGAGTCAGTACTTTACAGAACCTGTTCAGAATTTGGTTCGATTGCAGCTAACCTTCCAAGAAGTTCAGGTAGCCGTTAGTCGTCTTCAGGAGTTGATGGAAGTAGAGCGTGAGGACAGTCAGCTAGACTATAGCATCCATGATTTTTCCTTGTTAGAAGATATTTCTTTCCGAGATGTTACTTTTTCCTATGGTTCTAGACCACCTATTATTAGAAATTTTAGTTTGGTAATCAAACAAGGTGAGAAGATTGCCTTTGTTGGCGAGAGCGGAGCTGGAAAGAGTACGCTTGTCAGATTACTGCTTCGCTTTATCCAACCCAATCAAGGTCAGATAAAGTTTGGCAATCATGACTTGAGTGATTTGGACTATGGGGAGCTGCGGCAAAAAATTGCCTACATTCCTCAAAATGTAGAGTTGTTTTCAGGTACCATCATTGATAATCTGAAAATCGGTAATCCAGATGCTAGCTATGAGGACATGATACGGGTGTGTCGGATTGTTGGTATTCATGATACTATCCAAAAACTGCAAAATCGGTATGGTTCTTTCGTTGAGGAAGGTGGACAGAACTTCTCTGGAGGAGAAAAACAGCGTTTGGCCATTGCACGGGCTCTTCTTAGCAAGGCAGAATTATATATTTTTGATGAAGCTACCTCAAACTTGGATTCCTTTAGTGAGCGGATAATTCAAAATTTGATATTTGATAAAATTATCGACAAGACAACCATCATTGTCGCCCATCGCCTGTCAACTATTTTGCGTTGCGATACAATCTGCTTTTTAGAAAATGGAAACATTGTGGAATATGGTACCCATGATGAGCTAATGAAGCTAGGCGGTCGCTATGCCAAAATGGTTCAATTGCAGACGATTGATTCCTACAGACACGAAAGTAAACGAATTGCTACTCAGTCGGTGGAGGTTAGTTATGAGTAAGTTAGAAGTCTTAGAAAACAAGAAATTAGTCTTGAAAAAAGTAATCTGTAAACAGTTAAAGAGTCTTCAAGTTGAAAAGTTGGAGCAGGAGATTGATAAGTTCTATCAACACTTAAAGTTACTAAATGTTCAGATGTTTGGGCCTCTCATTGTGAAAAATAGTGGAACCATGATTCACGAAGATGGAACGATTACTGTCAATTATGATTTGTATGTTCAAGCCCATGATTTTCGTCAGTATGATACGTTTTATACTGTCTATGAAGAAGTTATCTGCCCGCATTGTGTCTATGTCCGCTTTGAAGATCGTCCAGAGTATCTGCAATTTGCTTATTCTAAGCTAGATTTGCACTTTTATGAAAATGATCTTGAAACAGATGGAACTTCCTATACCGTATATGTTAATACAACTGGGGAGATGATGACAGTTGATATTTTTAGACCGATTGTGAGCCTATGAAATTATACAATAAATCAGAATTACGTTATTCCAGAATCTTCTTTGATAAACGTCCTCCAGCCTATGCTTTCATCCTTATTTTCAGTACCTTGATTGTTTTGTTGCTTTCCTTTGTCGTGGCTGCTTACCTTCCTAAACATTATATTGTCAAGGCTACAGGTAGCTCAGTGATAAGAGGGACGGAGTATATAACAGCTGTCAGTAATGGTAAGATTGTCACCTTACATAAGAATGAAGGAGACAGTGTGAAGGCTGGTGAGGTTATACTCTCCTTGTCCAGCGGACAAGAGGGACTTCAAACTGAGTCATTAAAAAAACAGTTAGAAAAGCTGAAATCTAAGGAAGCTATTTTCCAGAAGTATGAGCAGTCTTTGAATGGGAAAGCTAACTATATGGTGAACTCAGGTGAAGAGCAAGAGTACTATGGGAAAGTTGAGTACTATTTGTCGCAACTCAAATCAGAAAACTATAATGATGGAACTCAATACGCTAAGTTGCAGGATGAATATGCCAAACTGAATAGACTTACCGATGAGAAGAGCCAACTTGATACAGAGTTGAGTAGCTTGCAGCTAGAGTTAACGAATCTGGAAGCAGAATTGGCAGGTCTATCGGAACAGCCTTCTTCGGAAGTGGTTGTAACGAATCCGACTGATGCGGAAACGAGTTCTTCATCCACGGAAACGCCGATCAATACCACCCAGATAGAGAAGTTGAAAACACGCATTTCAGAAGTTAAAACGAAGATCGAAACAACAAAATCATCTATTCAAGGAAAAGTAACGGAGATTGATAGTTTACGGTCCAACATAAAGGATATGGAGCGTTCGTATCATAATCCGACTTCTCAAGCCTATACGACCTATGCCCAATTGATTAGCGAGTTGGGAACAGCTCGAGCAGCTAATAACAAGAGCATAACAGAATTGGAAGCAAATCTTGGAGTTACTACGGGACAGGATAAGGGGTATACCGTATTGGCTCCTAGTGGCGGAACCTTGCACTATGTGACACCGTTTAAGCAGGGGATGTCCGTTCAGCAACACCAAACCATTGCCGAGATTGCTGGAGATAATAAGGAAGCTTACATAGAAGCTTTTGTTCTGGCAACGGATATTTCCAGAGTTTTCAAAGGTGCTAAGGTAGATGTAGCTATTACAGGTGTCAATAGTCAGAAATATGGAACCCTGAAAGGCACAGTTCGACAGATAGATTCAGGGACTGTTACTAGAGAAACAAAGAATGGCAATATCAGTCTTTATAAGGTCGTTATCGAGCTAGAAAGTTTGACCTTGAAGAAAGGAAAAGAAGTCATTGTATTGCAAAAAGATATGCCAGTAGAGGCGCGTATTGTCTACAATCAAGAGACCTATCTTGATTGGATATTGGAACTATTGAGTTTCAAATAATAAAGGTTTTAGTACTCTCTGCAAGACAAATCCAACTAGAGTGGAGAAAGGTTGCTCTGTTGTTGAGCTGGAGAATGATAAACAGTTGTCTATACCTTGTTAGAAAATCATTTCTAACCACGTAAAAATAAAGGAGAAAACTCATGGAACTTGTATTACCAAATAACTATGTCGCTCTTGAAGAAGAGGAAATGATGTACCTTGATGGGGGATTTTATATCTCGTACGGGACATTGAAGGCGTTCGCTATCTCTGCAGGAATTAACCCGTTGGGAAGTTTTTTAATTGGACTTGGCTTGTATAAAGTTGGTGCTCTAATAACTGCCAAAGCAGCTATATTTGGCATGAAAATTGGTAGTATAGGAGGTCCAGTTGTAGCGGGGATTTCTGGATTAGTATCATCCGTAATAGGTGGAGGAGCTGCTTTTACAATTGCTAGAGCTTTGATTGAGAGGAAGGGGATAGGCGTGGACTTAGCCTACACTCGAAATGGAATTCCTTACTGGGTGGATATTAATATTAGGTAAAAAGGGGAGCATTTAATGTTATCAGGTAGAAACAATTGGCTTAGAATCATTATAGTATGTTCAATTCTTTTGTCAGATAAAGTTCCTTTCTTGTTTTTGCTGATTCAGTTTGGGATCCTTTCTTTGTTTATTTTTGAGTCCTTATTTGTACTGGAACAAATGTTTATGTGCAAGGCATTGATAAAATCAGACAAGGTGGGAATGATTTTTATGATTGTTGAGCTGGTCTATTGGTTAGTGATGGTAGGTACCGTACACACTGGCTATGATGTTCGACTTCTTGTACTGGGTGGAGTGTTTTTGTCTGATTTACTTTGTAGTAAAAATAGGAGTCATTATTTAAACAGAGAGAAATATGAGTTTGGAAAATTATCGTATTCTAAACATAAGAAGATGTCCTATATCGTATTTAGCTATCTGTCTGTAATAGTGGTTAATGTGCTGTCTGTCATTTTGATTCAGACAGGGCTGCATTTTATCATCCTGTCTGGTTTTATTACAGGAATGTTTCTCCTATTTGATAACTGGACCAAAAAATCCATTCTAGATTCCTTGCGAGATGAGTTACAATTTCTTATTCGTACATTATATTGTCTGTTATTTTATGTACCTGTCGTTCATAATTTGTTAGTCGCTAGTTGTTCCGTTTTAAAATATGGTGTTCTATATCTATATGTCTATTTATTTTCTATGCTCTATCACAGCTTCTCTCTGGTTTCATATATGGAATTATCAACTTGTGATAAAGAGGATTGACTGGATGTATTTCTAGTTAGATTTTGTAACCAATTTTGTGAGGAGTCTTCTAGATGTTATAAAAATAATTCTGTATTTGTAGAGAAAAAATAGTGAACAGTATTTAAGTTAGAACCTGTATTCACAAAAAATGTTAAACTAAAACTATGAAACGAAAAGCATATGATACTGATTTAACTGATAAAGAATGGGCTAAGCTAGAACCCTATTGTCAATGGCGCATGCTCCCCCATGATTTTTCTCCATATCCAACTGTGTGGAGCTTCTTTCGTCGTGCCAAGGAAAGTGGGCTTTGGGATACCATTTTGGCAGAGCTTGTTAAAAAAAGCGACTAAAAGCTGGTAGAGCTATCTCTCCAACCTATGCTATCATTGATTCTCAAAGCGTTAAGACAACGGATGCTACAGAGGAACGTGGCATTGATAGCGGAAAAAAAGTCAAAGGGAGAAAGCGCGACATTGTTGTTGATACCATGGGTAATCTTCTCGATGTTGTGGTTCATGCAGCTAATCTTCATGACACCAAATCAGGGATTTTAGTTGCGTGTCAAGTGATGGCACGATTTCCAACAATCAAGGCTTTTTCAGCCGATGCTGGTTACCGGAAAAGTTTTGAAGAAAGGATGGTTGAGGAGTTTCGGTGCCCAGTAGATATTTCTGAAAAAATAAAAGGAAGCTGGCAAATCATCCCAAAACGTTGGGTAGTGGAGCGGACTTTCGCCTGATTGCCCCTATCGAAGGCTAGCCAAGGCTCTTGAAAAATTAGTGTCATCAGAAGTCGCTTTTGTAAAACTATCACAAATTAGTCGGATTTTAAGAGCTTTATAATATTGTAAATACAGGTTCTTAATAGATCCCTAAGATAGACAAGTATCTACACCTTGTTAACGGATCATTCTAACCAATAAAGGAGAAAACTCATGGAACTTGTACTACCAAACAACTATATCGCTCTTGAAGAAGAGGAAATGATGTATCTTAATGGTGAGGGATGGATTGCAGATAGTTTTGCTGCAGGAGGAGCTATTGTTGGGCATGGTGTAAAACACAGTCTAGTTGGCGCAGCAATTCGATTGGCTGGAGGTTGGGTTGCGAACACTATCAATGCTTTAGTAATATCAGCATGGCTTAACCCAGGTGGAGCAATAGCAGTTGTAGCTACAGCTGTATATTTAACAGGCAAACATTATAAATTCTGGTAATGAAATTATTAAGTAATGATGCAGCGTTGATGAATGTTATTCTTCTTACTTTTCTTATCATAACTCTTGTGTTTATTTGGGTAAATAAAAATTGTTTAAATAGATACAGTCGAAAAAAAATAAGAATAAGTAACGATTTGGACATCATTTTCCAACAATTTTGTGAGACAGAAGGATTGGATAAACCTCTAATTGTTTATTCAGATTCCTTCTGGTTTCGTCCATTGACAAACACGATAGGAGTAAAAAATCTAAAAACGAATGCTTTAGTAGATGCACTGGCTTTTTTACATGAACTTTATCATTTTAAAGATAGGAATAGGGTGTTAAAAGTACAAACAGTTGTATCTGTTTATACCTATCTTTTATCAACGCTACTGAAGGTTGTAACCTTATATTCAATATGGTTTGGAACATCTTATCCGGTTTTGAGGTTGTTGGTGACTATTGATATGATTATGCTTCTGGTTTGCTTGATTTTTACACTTATTATCGAATCATACGCGTCCAATGAAGCCATTTCTTTCTTAAAGAATAATAATTATATAGACCAAACAAACCTAGTAGGACGCATCTCCTTTCATGCCCTACTCAGCTATTTTTTTCAGTTTATCATTTACCTTATATTGTCAATGCTTCTGTTCCATATGCTATAAATGAATGCAGTTTCAAACAATAAAGGGTAGAAATAGATTTTTTTGTTAACTATAGTTAAGATAAGAAATAAGGTAAAAATAAAATGTTTACAAAAGAAAAATTTGAAAAGGTTTCTAAGTTAATTTTTGCAATACAACCTATTTCTATCTTGTATTTTTTTATAAGAGTGGAATCGTGGTGGTCTTTTGGACTATTCTCTTGTTTATTTTTATTAGATTTGTTATACGTTATTTATTTTCTTACTTATTCCTTTCGTAAAAGGAGAAGTTAGTTAATAGTGGAGAAGATACTAGTTCCTGAGTGTTGTGATGTATCTTGATGGGGGATGGAATTTGGCTGTTCCTAACTCAGTGGTAGCATTTGGAATTAATGCTGGGATAAATGGAACAATTGCAGCACTTACAGGAGGAGGTGGTGGGTTAGCTGTACTGAAAGGGCTTATTAGTTCTTTAGGTGCAAGAAGAATCACCCAAACTTTTGCCCATCATTTAGGAAGATTTATAGCTATTCAGTTAGCGAATCGAATGGCTGGTACTATAATTGGATTAGTAACGGGATTTGGTGGCTGGAGTATCGGAGATTTTGCAGCTAGATGGTGGGATAGCAGAGATAAAAATAGAAATAATGGATGGTGTGATATTTAATTTTATGGATAATAAAGCTTTTTATATAAAATTTTTCTTTTTAGTTTTTGGTATAGTCTTAGTATTGTTAGGGCAGTATGTATTTCCAAACGTAAAAGATAAAAGTCTGTCAGATTTGTTATCAAACATTTCATTTTTTTTAGGGATAGGTATTTTAGTGTTAATATGGTTTTTGATAAAGAAGTGACTTACATTACTTGTTAGTAACAAATTTCAACATTCGTGCTTAAAATAGTTACCAAACATGATAAAGAATATTAAAATACTAGCTATATAGTTGTATTTTTGTGTTTAATCATAACTAGTATAACTTTGATGGGGGAGAACCAATTTCAATTGCTACGATTATCAAGTTGACAATTGCGGTTGGAGGCGCTTCATATGGTGCAGGTGCAGCATTATGGCAAATGAGACTATTCTATTAGTGTGAAACTTTAAAAAGTGAATGTATCTGAAATGCCCAGTTGTTGAGCAATAGATACATTCACTGTATATTTTTTGAGTCGTATGAAGGGGATAAACATCCCAATAATGGATGGTGTGATATTATATGATTAAGATGGCAAATACACTATTAATTATCCTAGCTCTTGCTGGAGTAATACTTGTATTGCTTAGCATGTATGTCATTCCCTATATTGAAAAATATAGGGGAATGGAATTACATTTTTTTTTAAGTGGAGTGATTGTAATATTGGGATCGTTATTTTTAATAAAAATTTTTTATAAACCTTAGCAAGACTGTCCTATCTAGGCAGCTACGAAGATATAAACTAAGTTGTCACGATCTTGTTAGAAAATCATTTCTAACCACACTAAAATAAAGGAGAAAACTCATGGAACTTGTATTACCAAACAACTATGTCGCTTTTGAAGAAGAGGAAATGATGTATCTTGATGGGGGAGTATATTTTTCCCGAAAAGACTGTCAGCTTATTTGTGCAGCTTTGGCTATGAGTCCAGGAACATTTATAGCATTGGCTGCTACGGCAGTTGTAGCAAAAAAATTAACCAATTTTATTAAGGTTGGAGGCTTGGGAGGTTGGCTAGTTGGAGCGGCAGCAGGTGTTTTGGCGGGCGCTATATCTAGAGTTGCTTATTGTATTGGTTATGGTGCAATAAATAGAGGTTGTGATATTACTGGAAATCCCTATCCATGGGATGGCTTTATATCTGCAACGGTGAGATGAAAAATATGAATAGTATCAAATATTGCCCGACAGTAATCTTGTTTATCATCTTGCTGATACTGAGCCAATCTTCCTCTTTCACCGATGTTCTCTCTGTCATTCTTTCGCTTTTAACACTGATTTATATTTTATTCAATCTGCCGTTATTTAGGATAAAAAATATTTTGATAAGAAGTATGCTCTCGGTCAATTCGATAGTACTAATACTAGTATCTCTAAACATTAACCTGATTGCGATAAACAAGCAGATTATTCTGCTAGGTAGTTGTCTAATTGGTGGTATTCAAATCGTATTGTTTCTAACTCTCAGAGACCATGGTGATTTCTTAAAAGAATATCAACGGGTGGAACAATTCCATTCAAAGCTAGATACCAGTGACTATTTTAAATTGATCAATTATTTGAGCTATACAACAGTATTTTTGCCTCTATTGTTTTATAGGAATGGCTTATCCTATATTATAATTGCATTAGCGTTTTTAAATATTCTTTTTAGGGTTATCAGAGCTAATTTGCTGATCAAGCTATATTTTGCAGATAAACAATTGCTTGGTTACTTAAAGAAATTACTAATCATAGAATTTATGCTAGTGCTTGTTTTGCTGGTTTTATTATTGATTTTCAAAGAGATATGGTGGTTTATCAGTCTCTCACTATTTTCAAATTTCGTGGTTCCCTTTTTACGACAGAAAGAATATGAAAAATCCAATATACCAGTTCCTTCTTAGAAAATAGGAACCTGCCTTGATGAGGGAGATTGGATTAGAGATGCTGCTATCGCTGTAGTTGCTGGAGCTGTCGGAGCTATTGTTGGGCATGGTGTAAAACACAGTCTGGTTGGCGCAGCAATTCGATTGGCTGGAGGTTGGGTTGCGAACACTATCAATGCTTTAGTAATATCAGCATGGCTTAACCCAGGTGGAGCAATAGCAGTTGTTGGCGGTGCGGCAGTTGTAGCTACAGCTGTATATTTAACAGGCAAACATTATAAATTCTGGTAATGAAATTATTAAGTAATGATGCAGCGTTGATGAATGTTATTCTTCTTACTTTTCTTATCATAACTCTTGTGTTTATTTGGGTAAATAAAAATTGTTTAAATAGATACAGTCGAAAAAAAAATAAGAATAAGTAACGATTTGGACATCATTTTCCAACAATTTTGTGAGACAGAAGGATTGGATAAACCTCTAATTGTTTATTCAGATTCCTTCTGGTTTCGTCCATTGACAAACACGATAGGAGTAAAAAATCTAAAAACGAATGCTTTAGTAGATGCACTGGCTTTTTTACATGAACTTTATCATTTTAAAGATAGGAATAGGGTGTTAAAAGTACAAACAGTTGTATCTGTTTATACCTATCTTTTATCAACGCTACTGAAGGTTGTAACCTTATATTCAATATGGTTTGGAACATCTTATCCGGTTTTGAGGTTGTTGGTGACTATTGATATGATTATGCTTCTGGTTTGCTTGATTTTTACACTTATTATCGAATCATACGCGTCCAATGGAGCCATTTCTTTCTTAAAGAATAATAATTATATAGACCAAACAAACCTAGTAGGGCGCATCTCCTTTCATGCCCTACTCAGCTATTTTTTTCAGTTTATTATTTACCTTATATTGTCAATGCTTTTATTTTACATGTTATGAATCAATGAAACTTAGGAAAGCCAATGTTTCGTGAGGAGTGGGAAAGACTTGGAACTGATAAGTTTATTATATGAAGTTATAAATACTCCAAGATGGAGATTGATTTGTAGACTGAGCTTAGAAGCGATGGTAATTAAGGAGTGCCTATGACTATTCTTTTATTTCCGTTTTCCTTATTTCTTTTAATTTTGTTACTAACTGCCGCTCATCAATTGATATATAAAAGGGTTTTAATGTACTCAAAAATTTATTTTGGTGCTGATAGAACTTATTTAGACCTGAAAGAATCCATTAACCCTCTATCCACTATGGAGGAAGGGAAAGAATTTTTATATAGACCTATTTTAAATGAGGTTATCTTCGTAAAGGACCATGAATTTTCTTTCTATGGCACGTTTGCATTCATACATGAGCTATATCACTCACTGGATAGAAAACGAGTACTAATCATTCAATCTATTTCATTTGCCATCTTGTACTTTGTTAGTCCTATGTTGAAAATCTTGGTTCTTTCGAGAGTACTATTAGAAAATATGGATTATTTTTTTACTATGGCTGTACGTATGGATATTCTGTTATTGCTGATTGTTTTGTTCCTAAAAATGTATATCGAAATCCGTGCTTCTAACGCTTCACTTAGGTATATCAAGTCTATCGGCAGTATCAGCCTGGCAGAGTTAAAGAGTTTCCGTTTAATTTATTTTTTGACGCTTAGCACCCAAGTTATCCCAATCATTTCTAGTATGTTAATTACTTTGATTCCGTGGATAACGGTTAAATTCTTGTGAGAATATCTATTTTTGCCATTTAAATAGCGATTCAGATAACACTAACGAATCTGTTGTAAGAGAATGTTACGGAAATCCTTTCTAACCACGTAAAAATAAAGGAGAAAAACTCATGGAACTTGTATTACCAAATAACTATGTCGCTCTTGAAGAAGAGGAAATGATGTATCTTGACGGGGGAAGTCCTCAAAACCTTATTAAAAATATTCAAGGTTTGATTCATAAAACAGGCCTAAGTATGGCCAATCGTATTGCAGCTGGTCTCCCATCTACAATTACTATGGCAAAATGGGGATATTAGACAGCTATGGCTTATTTTCCAGGAGTTATCACCAAGCTATCAGCTCTAACAGGAAATCCAATTATTATTGGTTTGGCTGGCTTGGACGCTGCCGCAGCAGTTCATCATTTATGGCATAATAGGGTCTTTTATTAGAAGTTTATGGAACGTTTTTTTAAATTAATATTATTGATTCAGTATTTCTTTTTTATCTTTTTATTTTATGTCCCGTTAGCAAATTCTATCGGAACTTTTAAGGGAGTATTTCTTGCACTCCTGATTGTGTACACTCTTTACCTCTTATCATTCTTTATACAAATCACTTATATCAAACTGAGTAATATATGCTATATTCGTTATTTTATCCTCTATCCTTTTTCTTATGATGGCCAATGGAAATTTCAACCGTTGAATCTCCTCTACTTTCCAGAAATGATAATGGATGTTCTGTATGTAAACCTTGAGCAGGATTATTATTCAGGGACCACATGGCAAGTCTTAGGAAAAAAGTTAAGGAAAATGCAAATATCAAGAGAAGTAAGTGTGGTTCTTGCTTTTCTAGTAGTATATTATCTCCTACCAAAATCTATCGGACTTGCACCAGTGTCTTACCTTTCTTTGTATGTCTTGTTATTAACCAGTTCATTTTTGGGGAAAGAACAAGGATGGATTGGTAATCGGCTTCTGGATGGGAGTGAAGAATTTGAAGAAATCCTACTGTCAAAATCCTATTTAAAGATACATTCTCCGGAACATTTTTATTCATATTTTGCCAATAAAGGTGACGATACGAGTAATCGGCTTCTTTTAATGGTATTGGAAAATCTGTGTAATTTACATTTATTGAAGAAGGATAGAAAGATACAAGTTGAAGCAATGGCTGATGTTTTAGCTCGGCTTGTTCGGCATCAGTATGAGGAAGGAGTAGGCTATTTTATCCGTTTGAAGTATGTAATTTATAAAATTGGTCTGATGGGAATATGGTTGCAGAACGAGAATTTGATTTATCTATCAAAAACATTTTTAGTAAGTACCATTCAAGAATTGGTATTCGAACAGATTGCAAATGGTATGTCCAGGAAAACAGTATCTAAATTAAGAAGCGATATTTCGGAGTTTATAGATTGTTTGGATTGCCGCATCACTCCTCCGATTGATGGCAGGTTTTTCCAAATGAATAGACCCTATATCTTTTCTATGGATATAGATCAGCAAATTATAAAATTGTATACTGAAAAGTAAAAACAGACTTCTTGTCAACCATAGTTGGACAAGACATGGGGTACAAAAAATGTTTACAAAAGAAAAATTTGAAAAGATTTCCAAGTTTATTTTTACAATACAGCCGCTTTCCATCATCTTTTTAGCTGTAAAAGTTGAGTCGTGGTGGCAATTTGGGTTACTTGCTTGTCTATTTTTACTAGATTTGCTATATGTTCTCTATTTTATATGCTATTTGTTTCGTAAGAGGAAGGATTCATTTTAAGGGAAAGAATTTTTTTCAAAAGGTGACTTCATGAGAAAAACTCTACGTTTCGTGAAAAACTAGAAACGTAGAGCTTTCTGCTTTTTACCTGACCTAGCTTTTCCATTCTTGTGAAGTAAAAAAACAACGGTATCAAAAGCCGTTGTTTCTTATTGTGAGTAAATATATGTTTATCTTTACTCACTCTGTGGGTTTGTCATGCCTATTTCCTCTTTCGGTAAATCGCTCGAGCACTGATAGTCGCGGCAAGTGCTAGTCCGACAAATGTCAGTCCTAGTCCGCTGAGACTTCCTGTTGATGGCAGTGGAGTCGATTTTTTCTTCTTAGGAGGAGTGGTTGGCTTGTAGGTGTTGGTAATGGTGACATTTCCATTTTCAACTTTTCCTACAGATGCTGTGTATCCATCAACCACTGAAACCTCTTTGACCGTATAGACAATATCTTTCTGGTTTGCTTTCTTGTCAAGTCCTGTCCAAGTATGCGTCCACTTGTTATCAGCAGTCAGGGTTACAGGTTCGCCCAACTTTTCACCGTTGGCATAGAGTTGAACTTGGATAGATCCAGGACGTTTACCATCTTGATTATTGTTATCCTTCCAGACCTTGGTAACAGTGAGACTCGTCTGACCAGGTGTGTAACTGTTGGTAATATTGTGCCCGTCAATGGTTGTTGTATAGTTATCAACGGCATTCTCAGTTACAGTGTAGACGATTTCCTTCCCGTTAGCGTACTTCGGTAGGTTAGTAAAGGTATAGGTCCAATTCGTATCGGCAGAGACTTTCTGACTTTGAACGACTTCACCGTTAGCCAAGAGGTTTACGGTGATAGATTTCGGACGTTTACCGTCTTGGTCATTGTTGTCATTCCAAGTCTTAGTGCCTGAAACTTGCGTTGTTTCTGGAGTGTGGGTGTTGGTGATGTTGGTTCCTTCTACAGATGAGGTATACCCGTTTGGTGTGTTCGCCTCTTCCACAGTGTAGGTAATTTTCTTGCCATTTTTGTATTCAGGTAAGTCTGTGAATGTGTAGTTCCAATCACCGTTGGCATCTGGTTTGATGGTTGTTGTAGAAACTACCTGACCATCTGCCAGAAGGTTGACGATAATAGAAGTTGGGCGTAGACCATCTTGGTTGTCCTTATCTTTCCACACCTTGTTTACCTTGACAGAGGTTGTACTTGGTGTGTAACTGTTTGTGATATTGTAGCCATCCACCTTCATCTCATACCCGTCTACTTTTTCTTCTGAAACAGTGTAGACGATTTCCTTCCCGTTAGCGTATTTCGGTAGGTTAGTAAAGGTATAGGTCCAATTCGTATCGGCAGAGACTTTCTGACTTTGAACGACTTCACCGTTAGCCAAGAGGTTTACGGTAATGGATTTTGGACGTTTACCGTCTTGGTCGTTGTTGTCATTCCAGGTCTTAGCACCTGCAACTTGCGTTGTTTCTGGAGTATGGGTATTGGTGATGTTGGTTCCTTCCACCTTCATCTCATACCCGTCTACTTTTTCTTCTGAAACAGTGTAGACGATTTCCTTCCCGTTAGCGTATTTCGGTAGGTTAGTAAAGGTATAGGTCCAATTCGTATCGGCAGAGACTTTCTGACTTTGAACGACCTCACCGTTAGCCAAGAGGTTGACGGTGATAGATTTCGGACGTTTACCGTCTTGGTCATTGTTGTCATTCCAGGTCTTAGCACCTGCAACTTGCGTTGTTTCTGGAGTATGGGTGTTGGTGATGGTAAAGTTATTGGTTGATGTTTGAGTTACTTTTGAAGTATAGCCATCAATAGCAGAGACTTCTTTGATGGTGTAGACGATGTCCTTTTTGTTTGCTTTCTTGGCAAGCCCTGTCCAGGTTGCTTTCCAGTTGTTCTCTTCAGAAAGGGTTTGAACCTGTCCAGTGGCAACACCGTCTGCGTAGAGTTCTAGTTTGATTTCCCTGCGCAGTCCGTCTTGGTTGTTGTTGTCTTCCCAAACTTTTGTGGCAGTGACACTTGTTTCTCCCGGTGTGTAGCTGTTAGTGATATTGTAGCCATCATAGGTTGTAGTGTAATCTGCGACTGCTTTTTCACTAATCGTGTAGGTAATGGCAGCTCCATTTTTCTTAGCAGGTAGGTTTGAGAACTTGTAAGCCCAGTTGTCGTCTGCGGTGACGATTTTGCTTGCGACCGGTTGACCGTCTGCCAAGAGGTTTACGGTAATGGATTTCGGACGTTTACCATCTTGGTCGTTGTTATCGTTCCAAGTCTTGGTACCTGCAACTTCTGTTGTTTCTGGAGTATGGGTGTTGGTGATGGTAGTTCCTTCTACCGTTGTTTCGTATCCCTCTACCTTTTCTTCTGAAACGGTGTAAGTGATTTTCTTGCCATTTTTGTATTCAGGCAAGTCTGTGAAGGTGTGGCTCCAATCGCCATCAGCATTTGGTGTGATCGTTTCCGTCTTAACAACTTCACCATCCGCCAAGAGGTTGACGGTAATGGAAGTTGGGCGCAGACCATCTTGGTTGTCCTTATCTTTCCAGACCTTGTTTACCTTGATAGAGGTTGTACTTGGTTTATAGGTATTGGTAATGGTGACATTTCCATTTTCAACAGTTCCTACAGTAGTGGTGTATCCCTCTACTTTTGAGACTTCTTTGACGGTGTAGACGATGTCTTTTTTGTTTGCCTTCTTAGCAAGTCCTGTCCAAGTGTGTGTCCATTTGTTGGCTGCTGTTAGTGTCACGACCTCGCCAGATTTCTGGTCGTTAGCATAGAGTTGAACTTGGATAGCTTCAGGCCGTTTACCGTCTTGATTGTCCTTGTCATCCCAAGTCTTGGTTACTGTGAGGCTGGTTTGACCAGGTGTGTAGCTATTGGTGATATTGTACTTATCGTAGGTTGTAGTGTAGCCTTCAACAGCGTTTTCTGTCACGGTATAGACGATTTCTTTTCCGTTAGCGTATTTCGGTAGGTCGGTGAAGGTATACTTCCAGTCGTTTTCGGCAGTGACTTGTTGGCTCTTGATGACCTTACCATCAGCCAAGAGGTTTACGGTGATAGATTGTGGTCGTTTACCGTCTTGGTCGTTGTTATCGTTCCAGGTCTTGGTACCTGAAACTTGCGTTGTTTCTGGAGTATGGGTATTGGTGATGTTGGTTCCTTCCACCTTCATCTCATACCCGTCTACCTTTTCTTCTGAAACAGTGTAGATGATTTCTTTTCCGTTAGCGTACTTCGGTAGGTCAGTGAAGGTATAAGTCCAATTCGTATCGGCAGAGACTTTCTGACTTTGAACGACCTCACCGTTAGCCAAGAGGTTTACGGTGATAGATTTCGGACGTTTACCATCTTGGTCGTTGTTGTCGTTCCAGGTCTTTTTGCCTTCAATGTCAATGTTTGCTTTTTTGTCTGTGATGGTTATGGCTGAATTATCAGCTATTTTCTCTACAGGAGCTGCAATCACATAGCCTGCTGGCGCTTTGGTTTCTGTAAGAATATACTCATCTCTTAGAAGCTTACCAATAATTATTTTACCCTCCGAGTCGGTTGTAAATGTGCCGATGACTTGGCCGGTTGATTTACGGGTAACGGTAAACTCAGCCCCTGCAAGAGCTTCTCCAGCTTCGTTTACTTTTTTGATGGTGATGCTATAGTTATAGCCAGCAGCTGTGCCAGAAGCGCTTTGATATGTATGAGTGTTATTGGCATAAGTTTTTTTAGTTGCTCCAGTATAGTATTCTGCCAAATTGTTAAGCTGTTCTCCGTTGACGAGAGAATAATCAGCTTTTACCCTATACTTAATTACGTATCCTTTGTCAGCAACTGTTCCAAGTTCAACTCTAAAAGAGGTTTTGTCAGGAGAAACCTCAACTTTATACTTACTAGTAACATCAGTGGCCTTTCCTAACGTCCAGTAATTTTGATGATTTTTATACCACTCTCCCTCTTGGATTTCAAAACTACCTTCCACATACTGCAGACCCGGAGACTTAAGTGTATCAATAATGCTGGCATTGTGTACAGTTGTTTTGGAAGGTTTGATATTGATTAAATACACTATTTCATCGGTTCTAGAACTAACTCCGTATTTCCAAAAATCAACATCGTCTCTATCACCTTCTGTACCAGTGTAGTTAATTTTCCCGCTACCAATCTTGATGGTGGTATTGTCATTTATTTTTATTTCTGCTGAAATGCTTTTTGCGGCTATTACCACTTTCCTATCTACCACAACATTCATCGAGAGATGTCCTACTATGTCACTATGGTTATCAACGTAATCTGTGTAGGTCAATGTTAATTTTTTATTTGCAGTATCAATTTTGGCCTTTGCGACTATGCTACCGCCATTAGTAGCATAGACATCAAATTCTTGATCCCGCTGAAAATTTAATTCGTTTGGCAGAGAAATGGTTGTTGTATCGCCTTTACTTGCTTCGCGAGGTACAATAAAATCAAATGAAAAGTTCGTAGAAAGTCCTCCATTAAGTACTTCTGGAGTCAATTCTGTATTTTCAACTTTGATGTCAACAGATTTTGCCGAGGCTGCTTGGGCAGAAAAAATCCCGCCAAACAACACCAGCAAGATTAGAAGTAGGTTTCTTAACTTAGTCATTGCGACCCTCCTTTTTTAATCAGTAATTGCTTTTTTTTTTTTAGCATTTACGATAAAATTTTACCATCTAAACTACAGGATGTTAAGAACAATCGGTTGACACTATGTGGACTTGTTTTGGGGTTTTCACCTTTAAAAAACAGCCTACTTATATATTGAGTTGAAGAAAAAGTCCATTTTGGTCAAGACCTTTAATCTCTTTCTTTATAGTCAACAGCAAAAAACTCCCAGAGACATCGAAATAATAGCGTTTCTAAGAGTTGAAAGATGAACAACACTATTTAGGATTCCTAAAGTTATTACATTTTAAGGGGGTGTCTATGTTCTGCTATATTTGGTTTCTTGGAAAAGGGAGACCATTGAAAAAACTCCATATTCATAAGCCATTTAAGCCTTGAAACATGGAGTTCTTTATTTCAAACTGTTTAATACCTTTTCAAACGTTTCTGATCTAGCTTCTACGCTAATGTTTTCCAGCGTGAGTGGATGGGTCAGACTGAGTTTTTGAGCATGGAGCATGAGACGCGGAGCGGACACTTTACTATAGAGTGGGTCGCCGAGTAAGGCATGTCCATGGTGAGCTAAGTGGACACGGATTTGGTGGGTTCGACCTGTTTGGAGTCGGCAGCTAATTAGGCTATTTTTACCGATTGTTGTGAGCGGATAGACTCGGGTTAGAGCCTCTTTTCCTCCGTGGTTGTCCACTACTCGCTTTCTGCGGTCGTGGCGGTCTCGTCCAATCTTATCTGTAATGGTCCAGACGTTTTTCTTTATCTGTCCCTGGCAGAGAGCTAGATAGTCTCGGTAGATAAGCTTGTCTTCTAAGAGTCGGTTGAGAATGGGGAGGATAAAAGGGGTTTTGGCAAATAGAATAGCTCCGCTGGTTTCTCTATCTAGCCTATGAACCACATGGCAGGTCTGTCCAACATAGCTAGATACGTGGTTGAGAAGAGCGATTTCATTTGGCTCATTGCCATGGGTTTTCATGCCCTCGGGTTTATTTACGATAATCAGATGTTCATCTTGATAGAGTTCTTCTACTAAATCGCCTTCTCCCATGGGAATCAGCTTTTCAGGATAGTCCTCTTCATCAAAGATTAACTCCAATAAATCTCCTGCTATGACGGAACTTTGCCAGTTAATCAACTCACCATTGATGCGGACATGTTTCTTGGTTCGGAGAAAATGGCGGATTTTTCGTGGAATAAGAAAATAATCTTCCAAGGCTTCCTTGACTGTGAGGGGGGGAAAGGTTTGGGGAATACGAATAACAATTTTCATCTTATAAGCTAGTGGAGTGCTTTGGCTGCACTTTTTCGTTTGGATTCAGGTAGTTCATAGCATTGTTGACAGCGGTTGGTGCTTCTCCAAAGCCTGTTGCAATCAAGTCGATTTTTCCCTCGTAGTAGCAACAATCACCAATGGCATAGATACCTGGAACAGAAGTTTCTTGTTTGCTGTTGACAAGAATGCGGTGGCGATTGAGTTCTAACCCCCATTCTTTTAGCGTTCCGACAGAAGATTTGAATCCGTAGTTGACAAAAAGGTGATCAAAGGGCAGGGTGAGATATTCATCGCTTTTGACTCTGTTTAGCTCCAATTTGTCTGCTCTGCCATTTTCCCCAGAAAGTCTCTTAGGAATAAATGGAGTGTGAATGGATACGCTGGACTGTTTCAGCTCTTTTACGCTGTGCTCAAGGGCACGGAAGTTGTCGCGACGGTGAACGATATGGGTGGTCTTTGCGATTTTTTCAAAGGCCAAGGACCAATCAACCGCAGAATCTCCGCCTCCCAAGATGACGACATCCTTATCAGCATACTGCTGGATGTTGGAAACATGATAGTGGATATTATCAAAGTTATCCGCTTCTTCAATTTCCAGAGGGCGAGGCTTGAAAGCTCCTCCCCCCATGGCGATGATGAGGGTTTTAGTCTGGTGGGTGTCCTTGTTGGTTGTCAGGGTGATGACCTCACCAGATTCTATGGCTGTCAGGGTTTCGTTGAGACAAATAGTCGTATCAAAAGGAGCCAACTGTATCAACAAGTTATCTATTAGCTCTTGTCCCGTCAAGTTCGGAAAAGCAGGAATATCTAAAATCGTTTTTTCTGGATAAAGAATGGCCGGTTGACCGCCTAGTTGTGGTAGAGAGTCAATGATTTTGACCTTGGCTTGACGAAGGTGGGCATAAAAGGCGGCAAAGAGACCGACAGGTCCTCCACCGATAATGGTGATATCGTAGATGTGTGTCATGAAATGTCCTCTTAAACTGTTTGAAAATCAAAGCGTTTCTCTTCTGGTCTTTGGCAACTTGTCTAGGGAACGACCTTCTTCGTTAGTAGATTTGGCTTGTTGGCTTCGGATTTTCATGGGTTATTATTTGTCAGAATGACCCTATTCTACCATATTTTTCAAAAATTTTCTGTGTGATAGATAGGTTCTGGTGTTTTTTTCTGCTAGCTTTTGGGAAATATTGTATAATGGTACAAAATCTAGAAAGAGGTGTTTTATGGACGATTTACAGCACCAACCGATTGATGTTCCAGAAGATTTTCATTCCGAATATGAAGATAGACCTAGTCGTAGAGGTAGTCGGGGGAAGCTTAATCAAACGAAGAAAAAATCCCGCATCCCAACACCGATTCGCAAGTTTTGGCGTCGTTATCAGTTGACTAAGATTTTCCTTATTTTTATGGGAGTTGCAGTTTTGGTAGTAGGTGGTTATCTCTTTTTCTTGGCTAAGACTGCTAATGTTGGCGATTTGCAGCAGGCTTTGAAGGCGACAACAGTTATCTATGATAAAGATGGATCTGAAGCAGGGACCCTTTCCGGTCAAAAGGGAACTTATGTGGAGCTAGATGCTATTTCTGATAATCTCAAAAATGCAGTTATTGCGACAGAAGATCGGACCTTCTATGAAAATTCCGGCATTAACTATAAGCGAACTATTTTAGCCTTTTTGACTCTAGGAAAATCAGGAGGAGGCTCGACCATTACCCAGCAATTAGCTAAGAATGCCTTTTTAACTCAAGATCAAAATATTAGCAGGAAAGCCAGAGAATTTTTCTTAGCACTTGAAATCAATAAGAAATACAGCAAGCAAGAGATTTTAACCATGTATCTCAACAATGCTTATTTTGGTAATGGGGTTTGGGGGGTAGAAGATGCTAGTCGGAAATATTTTGGGACTTCTGCCAAAGACCTGACACTTGAACAATCAGCAGTGATTGCTGGTATGCTCAAGGGACCAGAATTTTATAACCCTTATTATTCCTTGGAAAATGCTAAAAATCGTAGAGATACAGTCTTACAAAATATGGTTCACGCAGGCTATATTGATCAGGCAACAGCAGATGCGGGTTTTCAAGTTGACTTGGCCGGTCAGCTAGCAGATACTTATACGGGTAAACAGAATAACTATTCTTATCCATCCTATTTTGATGCGGTTATCGCAGAAGCAATTGAGCGTTATGGCCTGAAAGAATCTGACATTATCAACAACGGTTACCGTATTTATACTGAGATGGATCAAAACTCTCAGGCTAGCATGCAGGTCATCTTCAATGATGAGACTAAGTTTCCAACTTCTAATTTTGATGGTAGTCATGCTCAAGCAGCTAGTGTGGCGCTTGACCCAACTACCGGAGGTGTTCGGGGGTTGGTTGGTCGTGTTAATAGTTCAAAGAATGCAGCATTTCGAACCTTTAACTTTGCGACCCAAGCCAAGCGTAGCCCAGGTTCGACCATCAAACCTCTCGTTGCCTACGCTCCTGCGGTTGCAGCTGGTTGGTCGATTGACAAGCCTTTAGATAACCATACAGAAAATTATGGAGGCTATACTTTACATAATTACGATCGTTCTACCTCAGACTCCGTCCCGATGTATCAAGCCTTAGCACAGTCTTATAATTTACCGGTAGCCTATATTGTCAATACGCTGGGAGTTAATAAGGCCTTTGAATACGGTCAAAAGTTTGGACTTAATATGGACAATGTGGAGAAGGTTCTAGGAGTATCTATTGGTTCTGGCGTGGAAACCAACCCGTTACAAATGGCTCAGGCCTATGCCACTTTTGCCAATAAGGGAGTTATGAAAGATGCTCACTTGATTACTCGTATTGAAACAGCTAGTGGAAAGGTGTTGGCTCAGCACCGCGAGACGAGTACCAAGGTTATTGAACGGTCTGTAGCAGATAAGATGACGTCCATGATGTTAGGAACTTATACGAACGGTACGGGTGTAACAGCAGATGCGGCCAATTACTATATTGCTGGAAAGACAGGGACGACAGAAACCAGCTTCGATGTGAATCTGGTTAATGATCAATGGCATATCGCCTATACACCAGATTTGGTCATTAGTCAATGGGTTGGTTTTGAGAAGACGGATGAGAATCACTACATTGATAGTGCAAGTTATTGGAAGGCACCGTCAGTGTTTAGAACAGTGGCTAATGCTATCCTTCCCCATACTGCTGGGACAAAATTTGATGTAGAGAATGCCTATGCAAAAAATGGGATTGTAAAAGTGGCAGAAGATGAAACTCCTCAATCAGAAACGACTGCCAACCAAGATCAAAATCAGGCGCAAGAGATTTCTGAACAGGCAAAAAATTTAATTGAACAGACTAAGAAAAGCTTGGTAGAGGCTCGCATTCCAGAACGTGCAAAAAATTTATGGGATAACCTAACAACTTGGTTTGAGGGAGTTGTCAAATCCATAAAAACATGGTAAAATGATACGGATGGAGGCTTTATGGCACTTAAAAAAGCAAGCCTAGCCTGTACAGTTTGCGGTTCTCGAAACTATTCAATCAGCCTTTCGAGCAATCCCAAGCCAACACGGTTAGAAGTAAATAAATATTGTAAACACTGTGGGCAGTACACTGTTCACAAAGAAACCAGATAGGAGTCGCGCGTGAAGTTTATCAAAGATATGATTCGTATTTTGAAAGATACCTCTTGGCCAACTCGTAAGCAGAGCTGGAAGGACTTTGTATCCGTTGTAGAATACACAGCCTTCTTTGTAGCAGTTATTTATCTCTTTGACTTGATTTTGTCACGAGGAATTCTCAGTTTGATTCATCTTTTCTAGAAAATACTTGCCATTTGTAAAATGGAAGTGATATAATAAAGAAAAGCGAAAGCCTTCGGGCTTTTTTTAGCGTCTTCAAATTACACTCAATGCGGATTAACTTTATATGGTTGATCAGCAGAAGGTATTGGGTTCTAAAAGAAAGGAAATGGCTATGTACGATAGTTTTGATAAGGGATGGTTTGTCTTGCAAACTTATTCAGGATATGAAAATAAGGTCAAGGAAAACCTACTCCAACGCGCTCACACTTACAATATGTTGGAAAATATTCTTCGTGTAGAAATCCCAACTCAGACCGTCCAGGTTGAGAAAAATGGTGAAATCAAAGAGGTAGAGGAAAATCGTTTCCCAGGGTATGTTTTGGTGGAGATGGTCATGACGGATGAAGCATGGTTCGTTGTACGGAATACACCAAATGTTACTGGTTTCGTTGGTTCACACGGGAACCGTTCAAAACCAACTCCATTATTAGAAGAGGAAATCCGTCAAATCTTGGTATCAATGGGACAAACAGTCCAAGGGGTTGATATAGATGTAAAAGTTGGCGATACTGTTCGAATCATTGATGGAGCCTTCACCGACTACACAGGTAAAATTACAGAAATTGATAACAATAAAGTTAAGATGGTTATCTCTATGTTTGGTAATGATACTATTGCGGAAGTCAATCTGAGTCAGATTGCGGAATTGTAAAAAAAAGAAACTCAGGCTGCTAGGCTTGAGTTTTTGTAATGACCGGTTCTGAATGAAAAGCAAAGAAGCTCGCTTTTTGCCACCAACTTTACCACAATTAACCAACTTTAACCGAATGAGAAAATCAAAAAAGCCCGCAAAATCGGACTTTTCAATCGGTTAATTCCTGACAAATCAGGTACTGAAAGGCGGTAGACGGATTAAATACTCTTTATATATCAAAGGTTTTGAGTTGTTCGCCCCAAATTCGCCCCAAATTATGACGCTAGAAAAATATTTTTGATTTTCTCAAAGTTCCTTTCAGCCAGTGCCTCCATTTGGTGTGAATAAACTTTCAGAGTAATATCTGGACTTTCATGGCCAAGAAGCTTAGAGATTGTCACAATGTCAACACCATTCAAAATTAAAAATGATGCGTATGTGTGCCTTAGAGTATGGTTTCTGACAGGTCTGCCTATAATCTTTTTAATTAGCTTATTACATGCTGAATTAGATACACCAAAGCAGATTCTATTCTTGATATTTGCTTGCCAATAGTTTTGTCTATACACATATAGGATTTCTATTGTTTTTCTATCAATAGGAACTTTTCTTTCTGATGGATCATTCTTCAAGTCACAAAAATCTTGAGTGTTTGAGTAATCAAAAGCTTTATTGATATCCAGTATGCCATTTTTAAAGTCAACATCATTCCAGGTCAGCCCCATGACCTCAGAGAATCGCAAACCAGTAACAGAAAGAAGGTAGAGAGTGAAATAGGATACATACTGGATATTCTCTCTTGTGAGGGCTAAGAGAGCCTTATACTCAGTTTCTTCTAAAAAATCATTTTCCTCAGCTCTTGATTCAATTTGTGATTTAACCTTTGCATCATCAGCAAAGTTAAAATGAATGACTTGTTCCCTCACAGCTACTTTCATAGCTCCCTTGATTTGGTAGTGGAACTTCTCAAGAGTTTCTTGGGCATATTTCTCGCCAAACTCATTCAACTTTTTTTGATAGTAAAGCGGTGTGACATCTTTGACCTTCAACTCTTGGAAATAGTTCTTGATGTGCTTAAAGTTTTTTGTATAGGTTTCCCAAGTCTTATCTTTGACATAAGGACGTTTATAGACTTCTGACCAAGTCTTGACAAAGTCATATAGAGTAACTTCTCCATCTGTCAGGATATTTTGAGATAGTTTTTTCTCAATTTCCCTAGCAGCTGCTTGAGCAAGTTTCTTAGTTTTAAAACCGCTCTTTGATTTCTGCTTATATTTTCCAGATACATCCTTGTAGGAAATGCGGTATTCCCAACCGTTATCCCTTTTTCTAAAGTATGCCATTGATTTACCCTTTCTTTTTTGATAAAATGGGTATAGTAAAGAGACCTACTGCAAAGCAGGTTTTTACTATACTTAATTCGCCTCACGCTCTCCTCGACCAAAATTTGAGCGTGAGGCTTTTTTTATTCTACAATTGCAACATTAACAGCTGAACGAATGTCTTTGTCCATATTAAAAACATGAAAAAGTTGTTCAAATGTAAATCCATCTCTGAACCTTTCACCTTCTTCGATACCAATATCTTTATAACCATTAACAAGTTCATAGTATCCAACAGTTGCTAGAATTCGTCGGGCAGATGGTTCATGTAAGAATGTGAGATTTCGTGATTTTAAAATTTCAATCTGCTCATCTATTGTTTTAAAGGGCTTGTTATCCATGAATTTTGACCTCAATAATCAAAAAGAGCCATGTGCGGACACAATGGCTCTTTAGGGCTCCCAGGGGGGAGCATTCACTTCGATTGTGTCTATTATATAATTTTTTTATTTGTTTGTCAATTCTTATAGCTAAACAATGTCATAGCATAAAATATTATCAAACAATATTAGCCAAGTTATTAAATTCTTCTTTGACCATGGTTTCATTGACCACGGTTTTTAATTTGTATTTTTCCATAAACTGGATATAGTTAAAATCCTTGTGATCATCCATCTGGTCAAGTTCTTCTTTGAGTAGATGGTGGATCATGTTTCTGTCTGCTTGGAGTTCACACCGTTCACGGTTATATTCATAATCCGCTTTGGTATGGTTTTTGTGGCCAAGCTCGTGATAAGTGACTTTTTTCTTCTCCAGGTCATCAAGATAGACATCAATAAAGACTGTATCAATTGGTTTATTATAGACACCTTTGATACCGGTGTCTCTGCCATCAAAATAGGCAATTTGGGTCATATCACATCAGTCCTGTCTGTTAAAATAGAAAAGCCTCACTCAATGAGCAAGGCTTTTCGGTTGTCCTCGAGGGACAATATCATTTTGGTTGTCGTCTAGCGACCTTATAACCATATGATAGCCTAGTTCATTATTTTTGTCAAGTATTTAGAAAAAATCATTTAAAAGATTGTCGATTTCATTCATAGTTTCCGAAGATAAAACAATATCTTTAAGGACAGAATCTTTTTCTCTAGGATCTAAAATCCTTAATTTACTTACTGTTGTAATTTGATTTAACAAGACGATACTGCCTTGCTTCATCTTATTGATTTTAGCAATCAGTTTATTTAAGTAATCTTTAGTGGTGTCGAAATCGTTCATCAGTTTATCATTTTCTTCAATTTCATTATTAATTTCTGAAATCTCTTGTTCGGTGGTTTTTATAACACTATCTACCTGTTCAGATTGTTGAGTATCATTTATAGAAAAATCATTTTGAAAATCCTCGAGCATGATTTTTAAATCTTTTATATTATTCAAACGGATCTGTAAATGTTCGAGACGACTCTTTAGCTGCTCTCTTAATTCTTCAACTTCTGTTTCTACTCTTAGAGCTTTTTGGAGCATTAGTTGAAAAACTTCGCTTCCGATGTATTTTTGGAAATATTGAAGATTTCCTAAGTCAGTATCTTCTTTTACAGATGTTAACGGTAGTACGTGTAAGAGATGATTTTTCCTGGAATCTTTTTTATTTAAGACAATCGCATAATGGTGTCCACCGTATTCACGTCCGACATTAAATCCGAAATCTGCATATACAATACTGCCTCTTTTGAATGCTGAAATTCCTTTGGGGTTAAAATCTTTTTCACGTTTTAAATAGCGTGTCCAGCTTTCAACCCATTGGCTTATCTTGTCGGCCCGTTGATCTTCGGGTTCACCTTGGATTGTTAGATAGTGTAAGTATTCTTCTAGGTCAGCTAACACTTGAGCATTGTAAAGTGCAATTTCTTCATTGGTGCGCCCACTTCCCATAAACTTTACCTCAGTCCTGTCTGTTTTTAATTCTTGTCTCAAGCAATGAAGAGATCAAGTCGATGTCTTCATCGTTGAGGTGGTGGCCGTCATAAAAGAAGGATTCTTTGGCCAATTCCTTGAGGTCAACCTCTGAGGGTGCATCAGATTCTTTAGCAATCCGTGGGTTATCGGTACGGCCGAGCAAATAATCAGTTGAGACGTTGAAGTAGTCAGCAATTTCTGCAATTCGTTCAGCATTAGGTTTTTGTTTTTTTAAAGAATATATTGTATTTCGACTATATCCAAGTTTTTCTTCAAGTGAATTTAGCGAAATTCCATGCTTTTTACACAATTCTTTAATTCTTTCAAATGTTGAAAACATTGATTTATCAACCTTTCTAAAGGATGACAAAAAATATTTAAATTTTTCGTTGTAAATACTTGACAAAACACAACGAATAATTTAAAATAGTTTTTGTAAGGTTAAGGAGTTAGTAAAAACACAAGTAAAACTAATTCAAAAAATAAAAGCATTGGCGTGCAGATTGTATTGATTGAACTTTGTTTTATCAAGTGTTTTCTTTATGATTTCATTTTAAATTATTCATTGTTAAATGTCAACAGTTTTACTAACTTTTTAACTTTAAAAATAAAAAACGCATTCCAGCTGCTATCTGAAATGCGTTACGGAAATTATTCTGCTCAAACTAATAGCAGTATCTCATAAGAAAATGCCAGACCGTCCGAGGGTCTGACATCCACCAACTTTTTAGAAGCTCTCTGCCTCTCGGACAGACAAAACAAACTTTGCTGGGTTGGTCACCAGCACTGCAAGGTTTCAAAGTATCACCACGGCTCTGGAGTATCAAACTCGGTAACGGCAATATTTTACGTCTCATGCCATGACTCCCT
This sequence comes from Streptococcus sp. DAT741, assembly GCF_009866825.1. Lineage (NCBI taxonomy): Bacteria > Bacillati > Bacillota > Bacilli > Lactobacillales > Streptococcaceae > Streptococcus > Streptococcus sp. DAT741. Next base: position 1,857,293 of record NZ_CP019557.1, on the reverse strand, counting down.
CTGCGGATTTCTGCAGAGATTCCTTGTTTGATTCTCCTCCTAGTTTTACGCGTCTAGTCCGCTACGGCTCCGAGCAGAGCAAGGTGTCTATTTACTTATGAGAGCACAGTACCTTTCAAAAATTCCGCCAATTTGCATCAGCTCCTTTCTGTATAAAGGTAAACTTATTATACAGAATGCTAGAAGTTTTGTAAAGGTTTTCATAGTTGAAAGTTTGAGCAGAAAAGTTTCTTCGTCATTTTACTAGGTTTTTAACCAATTTATAGGAAGGAGGGGGAGAGATGTGAATGAATTAGAAAGAACAGCCCTCAATGAAATCATGAGGACTGTGACTTATATAGCTGAGAAGGTAGATGAAATTGATAAAAAAATATCAACTCAAAATCAAGATGTGGATGTGAACGACAGAGCATCATCTGCATCATAATCTGCGGCAATAAATTGTGCAGAAGCTAGAATAAAGCGTTTCAAATCTTGGAGGTCTTTGTTATCGTGGCGACGAACGTAATGCGTCTCATCGTTGCCAATCCATGCGACAGATTTTGCTAAGGCTTGTAATTTTGGAAAATCTGAAAGATAATCGCTGATTACTTTTCCTAGCATAATTTTTTTGATTGTCTCATCATCATCTGGATTTTTTGAAATGACATAGTCTTTAATCAAAAATTCAGCCGCTTTACGATAACCAACACCTGCGATTTGGTCTAGTTTTTCTGATTCTGCGACAGTTGCTTGGGAGTATATTTCAACAAAAACAGGAGAAACTTTCTCGATGTTATCTGGTAATTTCACATTGATAGGTGGACGGTAGGAATACTCCACAGGAGTTCCATTACTTGGCTCATCATGAATATATTCAATTACAAAATACTTTAGGCAATCTTCGTAAGGACAACGGAAAACTACTGAGAATCTACCGCGATCTGTATAGCTTCCTTTATCCGAACTGTCACTTTCTCCAACGTGTTGTGGTGACATAGTCCGTCCACAATGAGGACAAACAGAAGGTGTGTCAATTGTAATACTAGTTCGTAGGTCTCTAAATTGAATATATACATTTTGCAGCATTTATCTTTCTCCAATCATTTTATTTTTATTATACCAAATTAGAAAGGAAAAAATATGAGTCAACAACATAAAAAATGGACCGATTTGGTCAAAAAACGACTGCATGACCGCGGCTGGTCCCGGACGGATTTCGCGATTGTTCTAGGGGTTACTCCTGCAATGGTAACACGCCTCTTGAACGAAGGTCATGGTAGTGATGACTTAAAACTGAAAGTCAACAAGAAACTTAGAATTTCTGAGAGTTGGGAAAGTTTTGAAGAGGAGTAGAAACATGAAAATAGCTGAAAAAGTGGTCCGTATTGAATCGGACGCGTATGAATATGTTGTAGATTTTGCTAATGAGCATGACTTGAAAATTGGTGAAGCAGTGAGCATCCTGATTCGCTTCTGTGCTTCTAAAGATTTGATAGTCAAGCAGGCTCATGTAGAGGTTGTGGAAGTTCAGAATGTGGTGGAAGATGATGACTAGCAAACTAATCCAGAACTGGCAAAAGAAAAACTACCAGCTCAGTCAACTGATAGTTGATAGCCTCGAGGGGCTAGATGTGTGGGAGACTGTGGTGGCATTAGGAAAAATAAGAAATAGTTCTGTTTCAAAAGTTGGAGGAGAAGAAAGATGAATTTTTTTATCATAAGCATCTTGGTTAGCTTTATTACATCGTTGCTAACATCTTTAATCATAATGGCATTTCATGTAAATATGACAAAAAAATGGCTTGCCGATTTCTTCGACAAGCAGGATATTTGGTTGCGAGAACACTTTGAAGAATTGGTACAGAAGTTACTTAGATAGACAGACTGTATAAAAGTCCATACCAAGTGGGGAAATGTCAATTATTCCCTTGTTTATATGTAAAGTTTCATTGTTATTCTCGTTAATGTATGAAGTTTTGTAAGCTTCTGCAAGCGGATTGTTTTCGAGTAAAGAATATCTACTTTCACTCGAAAACCACGATTCGAAATCGATTTTTATTAGTCCAAGTCTTTCCAAATTTGTAATCGATGTAGCGTGTCTATCAAAATCGAAGATAGAGTTATCAGCTGATTCGGCAAGGTTTTCCACTGGAATAAATACCAGGCTTTTCAAAAGACTTGTAGAATTGTTTTCGTATTTTATGGAATATCTTGCAACTGGAAATCGTCTAAAAGTAGCAATCTTAATTAAATTTTGAGCATCTAGTGGACTCATTTGCTTGATAATCTCGACAAATGAGTGGTGAAGCTGTGGATTTTTTGAAGAATCAAAAGAGGATGCAAGTAACGATGCGAACATTTCTCGAATTTCTTTCTCTTCAATGTAAAATTTTGAAGCTTCCAAAGCTGGACCAAGAATACTGATTTTAGGTTCTTGTATTTGTTCAAGTGGGATTTTTTCAACCTTTTCTGTGAGAGATTGAATGTATTTTTCGTTATCGATTCTACGTTTTTCGTTTTTTCTTATCAAAAAACTGTCGATTGGACCAAAAACATATTTCCACGCTTCATTAAAGGTATTTGCAGGAGCTTCTGCTCCTTTAACTGCCATCGTTGTTGCAAATGAAGTCAAAATTGTGGGTAGAAGTTCATCCATAATGCACCTCGTTTTTATTTTTATTATAGCAAATTTTATCACGTTAGAAAGGGATTTTATGAACGAAATTATCGATGTCAGTGTGAATGACAATCAAGAGCCTGTTGTGTCTGGTCGGCAGTTGCATGAGGCCTTGGGGGTCAATTCACGATATACAACTTGGTTTGAAAGAATGACCGAGTATGGATTTGTCGAAGGTCAGGACTTTCTCCCAAATTTGGGAAAAAGTACGGGAGGTCGCCAAGCTGTTGACCACGTTATCAAGCTGGACATGGCTAAGGAAATTGCTATGATCCAACGGACAGACCGTGGCAAGCAGGTACGGCAGTACTTTATCCAAATAGAAAAGGACTTCAACAGTCCAGAGAAGATTATGGCTCGCGCTCTGCTATTGGCCGACAAGAAGGTGCATCAGTTGGAAGCACAGATTGAAGCGGACAAGCCCAAGGTGCTGTTTGCTAATGCGGTCGAGGCTAGTGCTACATCTATCTTGATTGGGGACTTTGCCAAGATTTTGCGCCAGAATGGCTACAATATCGGTCAAAATCGCTTGTTTGAGTGGTTGCGCAATAATGGTTTTCTCATTCGGAAGCGTGGTGAGAGCTACAATATGCCGACTCAGAGGTCTATGGATATGAGCTTGTTTGAGGTCAAGGAGCGTACACATAATGAGCCTAATGGTAGCATTCGGATCAGCAAGACGACCAAGATGACGGGCAAGGGTCAGACTTACTTCATCAACAAGTTTTTGAACGAAGACATGCAAAAAGCCTGACGGCAATCAGGCTCAAATCTAAAGATACAAGAGGATTATACCATGAATGATCTAATGAATCAAATGTTGGACCAGTTTGAAGCTGGGCTAATGGATAGAGCGTTAAAGGTCATGCACGTTGTCATGGACGAAAAACGACGGTTTCCTATGGAACTCAACAAGTCACAATGTTCTGAGATGCTCTTAGGAACAAAAGACACCGGTACTTTTGATGAACGTTTCAACTGCCACAAAGATTTCCCAAGAATTCCGAATGCTCGCGAGAAGTACCCTCGTGATGCAGTGATTGAATGGTACCACAATAATTGGCAGAGGACAGCGATATGACAGAAGAATTGATGTTGACAACAGAGCAGGCTCTGGCAGTTATTTCTATCTTGAGCCCAATCTTAATCTGGCTGATCCGTAAGTCGATGAAGATTGAGATTGAAGTCAAAGAGCCTGTTGTAGAAGAAAAGCAACCAGAACGGAATTTGAGATATTTGCAAATTCGGACTTACTACGGAGGATAGAATGAAATTTTGGGACATGATGAAGCGTTTTTTGAGTGTGGATGGAGAGGATTACATCCCTCAAAATAAACATGAGCTGGAACGTGAATTGGCCAACGCTAGGCACACAGCCAAGGAATACAAGAAGTTAGCCTTACTGAAAAATCAGGAATGCGTTGGTCAGGCTAGGCTGATTGATGAGCTACGCAGACGGATTGACTTCTTGGAGAATGTCAACAAGTGCCAGGCTGAACTATTGGCAGATCGTGAGGTCTAGCTATGGTTTGGGTTGTTGCAAAAATAAATAAAAAGAGTCGTGGTCGGAAGTACCACTACAAGAAGTCTTTCGATACTTGGCAAGAAGCCAGAGTTTATCAACAGGACCTTTGGAATAAGGGCATAGTAGCCGAAATGTGGGAGGAGAAGTCATGAAAAAGAAGAAAAAAGTGTTTTTTTGGTTAAAACTTGACCAAAATTTCTTTAAAAACTTGGCTATTAAACAAGCTCTCCGTATGCCTGGTGGAAAGGACATGATTATTGTTTATCAAATACTCATGCTGGAATCGCTTGCGACAGATGGCATCATATACTATGAGGGTACTTTGCCAACGTTGGAAAAGGAACTCGCTGTCCGCCTAGACATCAAAGAGGAGGAAATCCAGATGACACTTGCATATTTTAAAGGTGTTGGATTGGTACAAGTTGATGATGAAAACAACGCTGAAATGTTGCAAGTTCCAGCTCTGATGGAACAAGAAACAGATTGGGCAAGGTATAAACGAGAACAAAGAAAAACTTTAAGATTGGACAATGTCCAACAGTTGTCCAACAACTGTCCAACAGAGTTAGAGAAAGAGATAGAGTTAGAGAAAGAGATAGAGTTAGAGAAAGAGATAGAGTTAAAAAAAGAGATAGATATAAAGAAAGAGATAAAGTCAGAAGTAGATGTTGTCAAACCTGCTACTGAATTAAATATTTTCGACTATTACCAACAAAGAATAGGGGCTTTGGATGGTTATCAGTATGAGAAGTTAAAAGACTACTTAGATATTGATAAACTAGAACCTGCACTTGTCAAGAGAGCTATTGATAGAGCTGCAGACAATGCTAAGCGTAATTTTGGCTACGTCAATGCCATTTTGAAAAACTGGGTTCAGAACGATATTAGGACTATTGTTCAACAGGACGAAGAGCAACGGAACTATGTCGATAGGAAAAGTAACGCTTTCCAAGATAGGAATACTTCACAGCCTAGAAAAACTAACATTCCTGACTGGGCCTTGGAAGAAATTGAGCAAGACAACTCAGAAGAAGCCATGCAACGGATGCAGGCTTTGAAGGCTAGAATGTTAGCCAACGAAAAAGATGAACCTGTGCCAGAATGGGCTGAAAAAGTTTTAGCAAGCCAACAAACTGCCGAGGGGCAGGCTAAGTTGGCAGAGATTTACGCGGAGTTGGAGGCAATGGAAAATGTGGAAACTTAAACATGGTTCAAAAAAGGAGGTGGAGTGATGAGTGAAACAGATAAAATTTTGATTGTTTTAATGATATTATGGATGGCTTGCATACCGTTTATTGGAGGAGGTCGCAGATGACATGGAATAAATTTAGAGTGCGGAAAACAGATGCAGAAGAGAAAGGATACTTTGACTGTGACGAAATATGGGATTGTCCAGTTCCTGACAGCGAAGAAAGGGTCTTGGTCAGCGATGGCGTAGGTGTATGGATAGACGAGTGGTACAGCGATTTTGACGGTGCAGGTCTTCTGGATTCAGATGCGGAAGGTCTATACTGGATGCCGCTGCCAGAGCCACCGAAAGAATAGGAGAAAGAATATGGATAAATTAAAGGATAAGGTCAACGGCGTCTATGGATGGAATATCAGAAATGGAAAGGTTGTGCCTCCGATACATAATCTACCGGATACAGTTAAGCAGAGAGCTGACTATTTCTGGGATATGGCAGAAGATGGTATGTCATTCATGGGCTGTATGGAGTGCATCTTCGCTGATGAAAAACCTGAATATTTTGATTTTGGAGCTACTAAAGATTGGCTCCCTAAAACAAAAGACTTTGATGAATGGGTCGATTTCGCGCTCGGTATGGCGCAGATGGAAATTGCGGTATACCTAATCTATGGAAATCCGAAGGAGGTGGAGTGATGGAAAAGCTCGAATGTGAAGAATGCGGTGTCGTATCCTACGAAGGGAACGAAGATTACAGCTGCATATACCAGACAGGATTGTGTGGTTGCTGTCTAATTGAACGAATAGAAAGAAGGGAAGAATGGTAGTACCGAAGTTTAGAGCGTGGCGAAAAACCGCGCAAAAGATGGTCAATGTAAGCTCTTTGGATTGGAAAAATGACGAAAACGAGGAGGAGTCCCTATCTGCTATTTGGTGGTATTCAACAAAAAATGCTCTTGTGAGTTCCGCAGATTATGTTTCAGATGAATTCATTATAATGCAATTTACAGGGTCGCTTGACAAAGATGGCAAGGATATTTTCGACAGAGATATAGTTGAGACAACACGATTCTGTGGAGGCTCTTATGAAGACTACAGAGGAGTGGTTAAATTCCTTGAAGGCGCTTGGATGATTGATACAGGTGAAGAGCTTATTCCTCTGTGGTCAGAAATTGAAGAGACTATAGTGATAGGAAATATCTACGAACATCCGGAATTGATGGAGAAGTGATATGACTGAAAAATTAGGTGTGCTACTGGTCGATGTGCCAGAGCCAAGGCTTACAAAGTATTCTATCCTTGTCAGAACGAATGGAAAACATAGGATTATTGATACGGATTCGGAATTATTCGTTAGAGTCTATGCATGTCGTTGCACCCAAGAAGAAGCAAAGAAATACCCACAGTTTCGGTGGGTAGCGTTGGAGGAGTTGCATGATCAATAATGTTGTACTGATTGGTCGATTGACCAGAGCTGATCAATGGAAAAAATGGGGAGAACAATTTGACAAAGAAAACAGCAAGTAAGACAAGACGTGATTTCCTTGAGTTTGAGCTTGAGGCTAAGTATCTAAAAATTGATAAACTTATTGGCCAGCGCCGTCATGAATTGGAAAGAATCTATGCAGTCAAAAACCTGACCATGCCAGGCATCGATGATTCAGGAGCTAGTCGCAGTGGAACATCAACTAATACATCTGAGAATCTAGCTGTTGCTTATGCCAGTGATCCAATGATTCTGAAACTTGAAGAGTTTCAAACAGCAATTTCAAAACTGCTGGATGTACTTGAACCTGATGATAAGAAAATCTTCCATCTGAGGTGGGGAGAGCACACTGGGTATGATTGGATTCAAGTTTGGCATATCATGGAAAATGGTGAGACTGGTTACCTATACAGACACAGCAAGCAGATTTACAGAAGACGTGAAGTCATCCTTGATACACTTGCAAAATTACTGTTCATGTAACTTGTCAAAAAAACATATAGAATTGACAGGAACGATCTGATAGATTGATAGTGTCGCTAAGCACCGAGAAATCCTTGGTGCTTTATTTTTTTGAGAAAGGAGCAAAGCGATGAATATTGTTGAACCTCTGCGAGACAAAGACGATATCCAAGCCATGAAGGACTATCTATCATCTTGGAATGAAAAGTATTACATGCTATTTCTTTTGGGCATCAATACAGGTTTCCGTGTTGGAGATATTCTCAAGCTAAAGGTCAAAGATGTCCAGGGCTGGCATATCAAAGTTAGGGAACAAAAGACTGGTAAGTATAAAAGTATTAAGATGACAAGGCCACTCAAAAATGAATTGAGGGAATTTGTCAAAGACAAGGAACTTCATGAGTATCTATTTCAGAGTCGTGTTGGAAAGAACAAGGCACTCAGCTATAAGACGGTTTACTGGTTTCTTAAAAGAGCTGCTGAAGACCTTGGTATTGACAATGTCGGTACTCACACCATGCGAAAAACATTTGGCTATCATTACTACAAAAAGTACAAGAACGTTGCTGACTTGATGTCACTATTCAACCATTCAAGTCCAGCAGTTACACTAATCTATATCTGTGTAAGACAAGATGAGCTTGATACTAAGATGAGTAATTTTAGCCTCTAATATTTTTTTGATTTTTTCAACTATCCATAACGAGGAAGTTTCTAGTTTATATTTTGAAGTGAGTTTAAAGCCTTGTCCTTATTAGTTTTTTAGTATGAAACAAAATTGGATAAAATATAAGATATAGATAGTTCAGTATGGATATTTTACATAATTTTTGAGAAAGGATATAAGTGAAGTGATAATAGAAATTGCTGGCAGTAGCTTTCAAATCTCATATACTTTGAATACTATATTCAGATACAACTCTTTGTTTGGAGATTTTTTTGGAGATTTAGACAAGGTGATTAGTAGCATTAGAGATTTTGACTACGAGAGTGCAAAGCCAATACTATTTGCAATAATGTACTCAATGGTTAGAAATGAAGATATGGACTTTCTAATGTTTTTTAAAAATTTTTATTCCAAAATGACAGCAGAAATGTATTCTGAAGTCGTAAAAATAATCTTGTCAAAAAAATGGGTATTATTGACAAAAACAATCTGATATATTGGTAACATGAGAAAAATCCAGAGAGCAAGCTTAGGCATGTTCTCTTTTTTGTTGGGGGTGACGATGCCATGAAAGATGAAAATGCATTTGATGGAATTAGTCTTGTAGCTGGTAGCACTTTAGAAATCTATCTCACGAATAACGACTTAGAACATATTGCAAATGGATATGAGGTGACTTTAGATATTAAGCCTAACGAGACTGTAAATAAAATCGTAATAAAGCCAAGTTTGGTAAATGATATTCTAAATCCGTTAATCAACTATGACAAAAGAATAGTGAGTGAAGCAGATTTAAAGATTAGAGACATTTCAAGAGAGGTTGCAAGAAATAGTTTTGCATTGGGGTCACTGTAGTGAGCTATAGAAACCCTAAACACTCTGACTGGTTCAGAGCTTGGCAGATTAAATTCTACAACTCGAAACCTTGGAGAACTCTGAGAAATAAAATCAGAAAAGCTAAGCGTATGCGTTGTGACATATGCGGACGTTTGATTCACGGTAAGAGTATTGTTGACCACATCATAGAGATTGACGAAACTAATTATCAAGATGGATCTATTACTCTCAACGAAGAGAACTGTCAGTTACTTTGTCTTGAATGTCACAACACAAAAACTTTTCAAAGTAAAATAAATTTAAATTTAGACAATCGGAATATAAATTTATTTTTGATTTTTTTATTTTTGAATTTTTGTGGACTCCCCCCATTTTGAATTTTGACAGCGCCAAAATAATAACGGTGTCAATCCTCTTGTGTACCTCTCCCCCAAAATTGACGAAAATTGATACAAGAAAGGAGCATGATTTTGAAAATCAATGAAGTTTTAGAAAAGCTAGGAATAAGTCGTGCTACCCTTACCAGGTATCGAAAAAAGCTGGGCATATTTGAAGAAACTAGGTCAAATATCACCAAAAGTCAGTTCAAAGAGTTGGAAAAGCTTGCCAATCAACGGCAAAAGTACACAAGGCAGGAACGTGTTGAGCTATCTCGTAAGACTTTCAAGCTGATTCCAAAAGAAAAAATGCTTGAAATCAGTGATAATGATTCAGTTGGGTTGAAAAATCTCAAAACTCAATACAATCACAATCAAAAAGTGATTGAAAACTTCCAGCTTGAAATCAATAAGGTCATCAATGACGGTGAGCTACCTGATAAGTACCTACTTGATGGAATGGAAAAGTATCAAAAGCTTAACATGCAGATCATGTCAACGATTGAAAAGCAAAGTCCACAGGGTGATAGGCTCAAAGAAATGATTCAGGAGAAGTTAGCACGTTATGGTTGAGATGAGATATTTTGATAAGTATGCTCAGCTCATCTATACTGGTAAGATTCGTATTTGTAAGCTCACAATGAAATCAATTAGACGTGTTGAGCGATACAAAGAGCAATACCTCTTCAAACAGGAGGAAGCTGACAAACGGATTGAGTTCATTGAGGAAGAGTGCAGCAATACTAAAGGCCTTGCTGGTAAGTTACGCTTAGCATTACCACAAAAGGTTTGGTTAGAAACAACGTGGGGCTTTTATCACACGGTTGAGGTTACTAAGACCAATCCTGATACCTTGGAAGAATACACAGATTATGAAGAAAGGCGTCTCATTCATGAGGTGCCTATTATTGTGCCTCGTGGCACAGGTAAGACTACTCTTGGTTCTGCTATTGGTGAGGTTGGTCAAATCATTGACGGTGAGTGGGGTGCTGATATTCAGCTTCTTGCTTACAGTCGTGAACAGGCTGGCTATTTGTTCAATGCCTCAAGGGCGATGTTGTCGAATGAAGAAAGCTTGCTGCACTATATGCGTGAGGCTGACATCCTACGTTCAACCAAGCAAGGTATCTTGTATGAAACAACTAACAGTCTTATGTCTATCAAGACTTCTGACTATGAAAGCCTTGACGGTACTAATGCTCACTACAATATCTTTGATGAGGTGCACACTTATGATGATGACTTCATCAAGGTTGTGAATGATGGTTCCAGCCGTAAGCGTAAGAATTGGATAACCTGGTACATTTCCACAAATGGAACGAAGCGTGACAAGCTCTTTGATAAGTATTACAACATCTGGGTAGATATCCTTGATGACAAGATTATCAATGATTCTGTCATGCCTTGGATTTATCAGTTGGACGATGTGTCAGAGATTCATGACCCTGATATGTGGCAGAAAGCTATGCCATTACTTGGTATCACGACAGAGAAAGAAACCATCGCTCGTGATATTGAGATGAGCAAGAATGATCCAGCACAACAAGCTGAGCTGATGGCTAAGACTTTCAATCTTCCTGTCAACAACTATCTTGCTTACTTCAGCAATGAAGAATGTAAGGGTTGGACAGATAAGTTTGATAAGAGCTTATTTGTCGGAAATGATGAGCGGAGTGCTCGTTGTGTGCTTGGTGTGGACTTGTCAGATGTCAATGATATCTGTTCTGTCTCATTCATGGTGGTGCGTGGTGAAGAGCGTCAGTATTTGAACAAGAAATTCATGCCACGTCATACGATTGAAGGCCTTCCAAAAGAATTAAGGGACAAATACGCTGAGTGGGAGCTTAGTGGTCAGCTTCATGTTCATGAGTTGGACTACAATGACCAAGCTTATATCTTTGAAGAATTAAGGCAGTTCATGAGTGAGAATAGGATTCTTCCTGTTGCAGTTGGTTATGACCGTTGGAACGCTAAGGAGCTTATCCGCTTATTCAATGACTATTATGGGGATATCTGCCACGATATACCACAGACGGTCAAGAGCCTGTCAAATCCTTTAAAGGTTTACAAGGAAAAGGCCAAGATGGGGAAAATCATCTTTGACGATCCTGTGGCAACTTGGAACCATGCCAATGTACGTGTCAAGATAGATGCGAATAACAACGTATTTCCAAATAAAGAAAAGGCAAAAGAAAAGATTGACGTCTTTGCTAGTCAGCTAGATGCCTTTATCTGTTATGAAAATTTCAAGGAAGACTTGAGCTACTACTTTGATTGAGGTGAAGAATGAACAACTATTTGAAAAATTTGAAGGAGGTTTTTGCTAGGATTTTCCGTCCAAACAATCGGAAATCTACAAGAACCTATCTTCAAAGAAGTATCTCCTACTGGCGTAGGAACTCCATCTATTTGGATAACATCTACAATAAGATTTCCACTGACACAGCTCAGTTAAGGTTTAAGCATGTCAAGATTACTCGTAACCCAGGCGGTGTCGATTCGATGGTTTGGTATGAGCATAGCGATTTGGCTGAGGTGCTAACAGTTTCACCAAATCCACTAGAAGTGCCTGTTGTCTTTTGGTCAAATGTAACTAGAGCTATGTTGCGAGACGGTGTGGCGGTTGTTGTGCCACGTTGGGAGAATGGCCGACTGGTTGAAATATGGCTTGCTAAGAAGACAGTGACTTGGACTGCCGAGAGCGTGGAGCTTATGCTTGATGATGTTGCTGTTGAGCTTCCTCTTACTGATGTGTGGGTATTTGAAAATCCAAAGTTAAATGTCACGGCTCAACTCAATCAGATTACTGAGCTTATTGACATTAATTTGAATGCTTTGACAGAAAAGCTCAGCGATGGCAATTCTAGTTTGAGAGGTTTCTTGAAACTACCAACTAAGGCTGCTGATGGACATTTGAAGAAACAAGCCAGAGACCGTGTTGATAGTATGCTGGACTTGGCCAAGAACGGTGGCATTGCTTATCTTGAGCAAGGCGAAGAGTTTCAGGAACTTAGCAAAGACTATTCTACTGCTTCCAAGGAAGAATTAGAGTTCTTGAAATCACAGCTTTATAATGCTCATGGTATCAATGAGAAATTATTTACCTGTGACTACACTGAGGAACAATATAGAGCCTACTATTCTAGTGTCATGAAGTTGTATCAGCGTGTCTATTCTGAAGAAATCAACAGAAAATACTTCACGAAGACAGCGCGGACTCAGGGGAATAAGTTACTGGTCTTCTTTGATATGGCTGACATGATTTCATTTAAGGATTTGGTTGAAGGTGGCTTTAAGTCCAAATATGCTGGATTGATGAACTCAAATGAGTTCCGCGAAACCTATCTTGGTTTACCTGGCTATGAGGGCGGTGAAGTATTTGAAACCAACCTGAATGCTGTGCGTATTGGTGCAGAAGAATCTGAGTAGGAATCTAAAGGGTGGGCGGTTGGCATATCTTTCACGAAAGGAGGTAAGCAATGGAAAAACTAAAAACCTTTGTCGTGAAGTCAGTTGAGGATGAATCAGCTGACTTTCATTTTGAGGCTTACGCTTCAACATATGACAATACAGACAGAGAAGGCGATGTGATGGCTAAGGGGTGTTTTGATAACACTCTGAAATCTAAGGCTGTTGTCCCTATGTGTCTTAATCATGACCGTAACCGTGTTATTGGTAAGCATGAATTGTCTGTGGATGAAAAAGGCTTGCGAACACGTTCAACATTTAACCTTAGTGATCCAGAGGCTAAGAAAACTTATGACCTCATGAAAATGGGGGCATTGGATAGCCTGAGTATTGGGTTCTTTATCAAAGATTATGAGCCTATTGACGCTAAGCAGCCTTACGGCGGATTGATTTTCAAGGAAGTTGAAATCTTTGAAATTTCTGTTGTGACCGTTCCAGCTAACCCTCAAGCAACTGTTGATAATATTAAGGAATTTGATATGTCAGCGGTTGATAAGCGAATCGCTCAGGCGAACATGAGGCAAGAAATCATGAGTAAACTTGCAAAAATTTAAAGGAGACATGATGAAAAAATCACTCGTTGAGCTTTTGGAAGCTCGTCAAAAAGCAACTGATGAACTAGCTGAGGTAAAGCTTAAAAAAGCCACTATTGAAGCCAAGATGAAATCTTCAACCATTGAAGACGATGACTTGGAACAGTTGAAAACTGATGCAGAAAGTTTAGTTTCTCAAGCAACAGCTATTAAAGAAACAATTGCTGGGCTGGATTCTGACATTGAAGAAACTGAAGAAGAACTCAGCAAAGCTGCTAAAATCATTAAAGAAAAACAGAAAGGTAATACACCTATGGATTATTTGAAAACCAAAGCCGCTGCTCTTGACTTTGTCCGTATTCTGATGGACAACGAAGGTAGTGCCAACAGCGCCCGTAAAGCGTGGGAAGCTAACCTTGTTGAAAAAGGAGTGACTAACCTCACTAAGATTCTTCCAGAACCTGTTCTTATCGCTATTCAAGATGCCTTTACTAACTATAATGGAATATTGAACCACGTTTCAAAAGATCCACGTTATGCGGTGCGTGTTGCTCTTCAAACTCAAGTATCTCAAGCTAAAGGACACAAAGCTGGTAAGACTAAGAAAGATGAAGACTTCACATTCTTGGATTTCACTATCAACTCTGCAACAGTCTATATCAAATATGCGTTTGAATATGCTGACTTGAAGAAAGATACAACAGGCGCTTACTTCAACTATGTGATGAAAGAACTTGCTCAAGGCTTCATCCGAACTATTGAACGTGCTGTTGTTATTGGTGATGGAAAATCTAACAGTGCTGAAGACAAAATCACTGAAATCAAATCAATTGCTGAAGAAACTGAAGTGAACCTCTTTGAGACACAAGAAATCAACGTTGCTGGTGTCTTTGACAATGCTGTTCTTGAAACGCTGGTTGCTGGTATTGATAAGATGGTTCCGAATACTACTCCAATCCTTGTCACTTCAAAAGCCATTGCTCGTAAATTGAAATTGGTCAAAGATGCAGAAGGTCGCTACATCGATCCTCAGCCATTTGCTCCAATTGCAACCAATGGAAATGTTATTGCTGGTTTCCAAGTTTACATCTACGATTGGATGGACGGTGCAACTAACCCAATCATTGCATTTGCTGACCAAGCTTATAAGATGATTGGTGATGAGGCTGCCGTTGACCGCTTTGATGATTATGATGTAACAGTCAACCGCCGTCACATTGAGCTTGCTAGTGTTATGGGTGGTCGTTTGGCTCAGTACAAATCAGCGGTTAAGTTTACAAACCCAGCAGGTTAAAGATAGAAAGGGGAGTCTAAATGACAATCCTTAACACAATCAAAGAAATGGTAGAGGTTGACGTTGAAGAGGATATCTTTGACGTCCAACTTTTACGATATATCAACAGTGGGATTTCATATTTACAAAGAAATGCTATTCCGGTTATCCGTATCGATAAAGAAACGGAGTTAGAGGGATGGACAGACATTAAGGAAGAAGATAGGGAGACAGTGCTTGACTGGTTACATCTGAGATGTGTTCAACGTTTTGACAAATCTTTGATGACTGGCAGTGCTGCTACTATGGAATGGATTGACGGAGAGATGACAAATCTTTTGTATCAACTCAAGGCAATCTATGAAGGGAAGACATGAAATCTTCAAGAGTGGCTATCATTCTTTGCTATGATGAGCGTGTTGAGGTTGAAAAAGGTGTCTGGGAGAAAAAGACCGTAGAAAAGAAAGTCAAAGCTGAGAAAGAGAAAATCTATCAGCGAAGGCTTGATAAAGCTATGGCAGACGGTCAAGTTCTGACTGCTAGGTTTAGTGTTCGTTCCAATTATGTGACTGATACTCTGGACTATGTCAAATACAATGGCAAAGAGTATAAGGTTAACATTGGGACAGAATCAGATGATGGTCATTACACTATCATCGAACTTGGAGAACTGAAATAATGGCCAAGAAATTTTTCACTAGACAAGATATTCAAGCTATCCTTGAAGCAAACCATTTGAAGGCTAAGGTTTTCTACATGGAGCGTGAGGAGAAATCTTCTCCTGATAATGTCATTTTGTATTATCGGTTAACACCAGGCAGTAGCATTACTGCTGATGATAGAGTACACATGAGAAAAGTGACTGTTCAAGTTAGTCACTACCACAAGAAGAAACTAGACAGCATTGAAGATTTGATGCTGTCTAATTTTATGTGTGAGCCAAATCAGTTGAATCTAAAACAACCTGACACTGACTATCTACTGACAACTTATAGACTTGAGGTGTTTACAAATGGGCAGTGGTAGCGTGAAGATGACACCGCTAAAGGTCGATATCAAGAATCAAGTTTTAGAGAACATTAAGAAGGCTGCTCAAAGTACAGAAAATGACATTAGAACTGGAAGCCCTAGACGAAACGGTGTTTACGAAAAGGGTTGGACACACGATATCATAGATGACGCCGCTATTGTTCATAACAATGGCAAAGAAAAATCTCTATCCCACTTATTAGAGAATGGTCGTGCCACTAAAAACGGTGGCTTTGTTGCCCCTAGAGAGCATATCAGACCAGCCTACCTCAAGAATAAGGAGAAATTCCTTAATGATATGAAATCCATTAAAATCACACCCAAATAAGAAAGGAGTCTTACATGACTTATCAATACGATACAAGGGAAGTCACTCACGGTAATGCGAATGGTTTTTATGCCAAAATTGCTAAAACTGATGCTGGTGCCTTGGACTTGCAGAAACCTTATCCCTTTACTGGGCTACGAAGCACATCTTTTGAAACTTCTCAGGAATCAAATGCCTACTATGCAGACAATGTGGAACATGTCCGTTTGCAAGGTAAAAAATCCACAGAAGGGTCTATTACAACCTATCAGATTCCTAAACAGTTTATGATTGATCACTTAGGTAAAAAACTTACTAACTCTACACCACCAGCTTTGATTGATACTGGTGTCAATACTAACTTCATTTGGGGTTATGCTGAAACTGTTACAGATGAGTTTGGAGCTGAGATTGAAGAGTTCCACATTTGGACGAACGTTAAGGCATCTGCACCTAAAGGCAGCACATCAACTGATGAAACATCAGCAACACCAAAAGAAATTGAAATCCCTTGTACTGCCTCTCCAAATAACTTCATTGTGGATTCTGAAAAGAAACCTGTATCAGAAATTGTATGGCGTGATGACAGCAAAGGAACTGTCCGTGGGAAGTTTGACAAGTTGTTTGCTGACAAGTCACCAGGCAAGCTGATTGATTTCATCAATGAAGCGCTTGGAACAACCACTACACCTACCACAACTACTAGCGGAGGCGTTTAATGATAAAAAAAGAACTATCATTCACAGCGTTTGATAGTTATGGTGAAGAAAGGGAGCACACTGAAACAGTGCGCTTTCTTTACTCTTTACCAGCTATCAAGATGTATGAACAGCGAACAGGTCGCAACTTCTTTGATGACAACCAAAAAGCACTCACGGCTTACACACGGCTTGCCCTCGCAACCGGTGTAACTGGTAGCCTATCTGACTTAACTGATGAAGAAAAAATCAAACTAATGCCTTTACTTATGGAGTCAGATTTCATGAACTTCTTAACTGAAGTTATCCCTTGCCTCTACGGTGAGGTTGAAAATGGTCGCCTGGTACAGAATGAGTTGACTGCTGAAACAGCCTCATTGGCTCCTTGGTTTGGTGATTTGATTGATATTGGATTCTTCTCAGACCTCTTCTATGAATTTAACCGAAGCAGGGCAAAGGTGCCACAAGATAAAAAAAAGCCTCTTCAGAAGTAGTAACTTCTGAAAAAATTTATAAGGTTGTCTTTGAAAATCGGATGGATGTTTTTTGGGCAGAATCCCAACACTTTAACTATTTGATGGGAACTCTTCACCAAATGAGCATCAATCATGAAGAAAAGAAAACCTTGTCAAACGCTGATTTACTTAGCGTAATGTCAGATTAAAAAGAAAGGAGGAAATTTATGTCTGAAACGTTTGAAGGCTTATACGTCAAATTTGGTGCTAATACTGTTGAATTTGATAGGTCTGTAAAAGGTATCAATAATGCCCTATCTAGTTTGAAAAAAGATTTCAATAACATCAACAGACAATTGAAGATGGATCCAGACAATGTTGACTTGTTGAATCGTAAGTTGGTTAACTTGCAAGAACAGACTCGTGTTGGTGCTATGAAAATTGCTGAACTCAAAAAGCAACAGAAGGCACTGGGAGAATCTGAAGTTGGGTCAGCACAGTGGAATAAGCTTCAACTTGAAATTGCTAAGGTTGAATCACAGATGAAGATTGTTGATAAGGCAATGGAGTCAACAAAGAAACACATTGAAGATGTAGGAGACCCAAAGTCTATTCTGAATCTTAACAAAGAACTTGATAATGTTGCTAAAGAGCTTGATATTGTCAATCAAAAGCTTGAGCTAGACCCTGACAATGTCGAACTAGCAGAGCAAAAAATGAAACTACTTGGCAAACAGTCGGAATTGGCTGGGGATAAAGTCCAAGAATTAAAGAAAAAACAAGCTGCCCTTGGCGATGAGAAAATAGGTACAGAAGAATGGCGTCAACTTCAAAATGAAATCGGTCAAGCTGAAGTTGAAGTTCTAAAGATTGACCGTGCAATGGACAATCTTGGTGAGTCAAGCCGTTCTGCAACTGGAGACATCAAAGAGGCAACCAGCTATTTAAGAGCTGATGTCATGATGGATGTTGCAGATAAGGCTGGTCAGATTGGCCAGAAAATGCTTGCTGCTGGGAAAATGACAGTAGATGCTTGGTCTGAGATAGATGAAGCGATGGACACCGTCACAACCAAAACGGGGCTGACTGGTGATGCCCTAGAAGAGCTTCAGGAAATTGCTAAAGATATTGCTACTGGTATGCCTACCAGCTTTAAGAATGCTGGTGATGCTGTTGGGGAATTGAATACTCAGTTCGGTTTTACTGGGGAAAAACTGAAATCAGCGTCTGAATTACTCATCAAGTATGCCAAGATTAACGAAACAGATATTTCAAGTTCTGCTATTTCTGCTAAACAAGCTATTGAAGCTTATGGTTTGACAGCTGAAGACTTGGGAATGGTCTTAGACAATGTGACCAAAGCCGCTCAAGACACAGGACAATCAGTTGATACGATTGTTCAAAAAGCTATCGACGGTGCTCCTCAGATTAAAGGTTTGGGGCTTTCTTTTGAAGAAGGTGCTGCACTGATTGGTAAGTTTGAGAAAAGCGGTGTGGATTCATCTGCTGCTCTATCCTCTCTATCGAAGGCAGCTGTTAACTATGCTAAAGACGGTAAGACTTTGACAGATGGATTGAATGAGACTGTTAGTGCTATTCAAAATTCTACCAGTGAGACAGAGGCTTTAAGTATTGCCTCAGAAATATTTGGTAGTAAGGCTGCTCCTAGAATGGTCGATGCCATTCAGCGTGGTGCTTTTAGCTTTGATGACTTAGCTGAAGCAGCTAAAAGTTCCTCTGGTACTGTCTCCACCACATTTGATGAAACAGTTGACCCAATAGACAAATTGACTCAGTATTCTAACCAAGCAAAAGAGGGAATGGCAGAACTTGGCGGTAAATTGCTTGAGACTGTCATACCAGCTTTAGAACCTTTGATGGGTATGCTTGAATCTGCTGTTAATTGGTTTACTAGCCTAAATGAAACTGATCAACAGACTATCGTGATTCTTGGCCTAGTTACAACTGCTGTAATGATGTTGCTTGGTGCAATTGCACCGCTGGTCATTGCCATAGGGGCAATAGGTGCGCCTGTCGGAATTGTAGTGGCGGCAATAGTAGGAGCTATTGCCGCTATCACACTTATCATTCAGGCCATCATGAACTGGGGAGCCATATCTGAATGGCTTCAGTCAACGTGGGATTCTTGTGCTGCCTGGCTTTCTGAATTGTGGACTAACATAGTCACGACTGCCACCACAGCGTGGTCAAATTTCACTGCCTGGCTTTCTGGCCTTTGGTCTTCAGTAGTCTCAACTGGACAGTCTTTGTGGTCTAGCTTTACTAGTGCCTTGTCCAATATTTTCTCAAGTTTGATTTCAGGTGCTCAGTCTCTGTGGTCAAGTTTCACTTCCACTCTTTCCAATTTGTGGTCTGGACTGGTCTCAACTGGGTCAAATTTGTTTAATAATTTGAGTAGCACGATTTCAGGAATTTTTAATGGGATACTTTCAACAGCAAGTAATATTTGGAATTCCATAAAATCCACTATTTCCAATGCGATAGACGGGGCGAAAAATGCAGTGTCCAACGGGGTCAATGCCATCAAGAATCTGTTTAACTTCCAGATTAAATGGCCTCATATTCCACTACCTCACTTCCGTGTGAGTGGTTCTGCTAACCCTCTGGATTGGCTAAAAGGTGGCTTGCCAAGTATCGGCATTGACTGGTATGCCAAGGGCGGTATCATGACCAAACCAACTCTATTTGGCATGAATGGAAACCGTGCCATGGTTGGCGGTGAGGCTGGCGCTGAAGCCATCTTGCCATTGAATAAGTCAACCCTGGGGGCAATTGGTCAAAGTATTGCAAACACGATGAACACATCGAACAATATCAACGTCAACTTCTCTGATATCACTATCAGGGAAGAAGCTGATCTAAACAGACTGGCTAACGTGGTTGGAAATCGTATTGCTGAAGAATTGCAACGTAAAACTAATTTGAGAGGAGGAATGGCATGACAAAAATCAATGAACTTACTATTGACGGTGTGAAAACATCATCGTTTAAGTGTGATGTATTGGTTGAAACTAGACCAAATGTCATTGTCTCCAGCTCCAAGACAGCTCTATTAGAGCATGACGGTATTAGTGGTGCAGTTGTGCAATCGAACCGACACCGTGGACTAATTGAGAAGCCTTATCATATCACTTTAATTGAGCCAAGCGATGAAGAAATTTATCGCTTTTCTGCTCTTTTGAACCGTGAAAAGTTCTGGTTGGAAAATGAACAGGAACCAACTATTAGGCTTTGGTGTTATAAGGTTGATAGCTTTGAGATTGGAAAAGATGGATTTGGTGCTTGGGTGGTTGATGTTACCTTCATCTGCCACCCTACCAAGTTTTTCAAAGGTACTGACACCCAGACATTAACTGGGAATGGGGTTTTGAGGGTGCAAGGGTCAGCTCTTGCTTTTCCGAAGATTACAGTGGTTGGTCAGAGCGCTTCTGAGACATCGTTTACGGTAGGTAATCAAGTGATTAAACTTGAAAAGCTCTCAGAATCGCTTGTGATGACTAATGATCCTGACAATCCTAGCTTTAAGACGGCTAGTGGCAAGCTCATTAAGTGGGATGGTGATTTTATCACAGTTGATACTGCCAAGGGGCAGAATGTCGGTGTTGTTTTAGGTGCTGGCATAACGTCCTTGAAATTTGAAACAGTTTGGGGGTGGGCATAGTTGCTCTTTTTACTTGATGCAAATGTAAGAACGGTCAAATGGAATGGCATTCCACTACATGAAGCCAGCTCTGCCATTGTCAAAGAAGAAAACAACGGTGATTTCTACCTGACTGTTCGCTATCCTATCACGGATTCAGGTATCTATCAGCTTATCAAAGAGGATATGCTGATTAAGTCGCCTGTGCCTGTGTTGGGCGCTCAGCTGTTTAGAATCAAGAAGCCTATTGAGAATGATGATAGTCTGGACATCACTGCCTATCATGTCTCTGATGACATCATGAAGCGGTCTATCACTCCTGTTTCTGTGGTGGGTCAAGGCTGTGCTATGGCACTGTCTCAGATGGTTCAGAATGCTAAGACTGGTCTAGGTGATTTCTCCTTTACTAGTGACATCATGGACAGTCGGACCTATAACACGACTGAAACGGAAACGCTCTACTCTGTCCTTATGGACGGTAAACACAGTATCGTTGGAACGTGGGAGGGTGAGCTTGTCCGTGATAACTTTGCTCTTTCTATCAAGCGTAGCCGTGGGGCTGATCGTGGGGTTGTCATCACGACACACAAGAACCTCAAGTCCTATCAGCGTACCAAGAACTCTCAGGGTGTTGTCACAAGGATTCATGCACGGTCAACTTTTAAGCCAGATGGTGCTGAAGACGAAGTGACGCTCAGAGTGACTGTTGATAGTCCACTTATTAACTCTTATCCCTATATCAACGAGAAAGAGTATGAGAACAACAACGTTGAAACCGTTGAAGACTTGAGAAAGTGGGCTGAGGCTAAGTTTACCAATGAGGGCATTGACAAGGTCTCTGATGCCATTGAGATTGAGGCCTATGAGCTTGACGGTCAAGTTGTCCATCTGGGCGACACGGTTAACCTCAAGAGCAGAAAGCACAGTGCTGACCTCTATAAGAAGGCCATTGCCTATGAGTTCAACGCTCTGACAGAAGAGTATATCTCCATCACTTTTGACGATAAGCCAGGGGTTGGGGGCTCTGGGGTATCCAGTGGTCTGTCCAATGCTGCCGATGCCATACTTGGAGCAAGTGCCACAGCTCAGGACGTTGCTGTTAAAAGGGCTGTGAAAAATGCTAATGCTGCTTTTGATGCAGAGTTTGATAAACGTGCTGAGAAAATCTATGACGGTATTGAACAGTCCAAAGCAGATGCCGAGGTCTATGCAGATGCAATCAAAGAAGAGATAGTTGGCCAGATGGCCGAATCCGACAGACAGTACCAAGCCCAGAAGATGGTTCAGGATGCGCAGATAGCTGAGATTTTGGAACAATCATCTACTGCCAAGAAATTGATTGAAGAAGCAAAATCTGAACTAGACCAAAGTAAAAGTGATTTGACAGAACTAGTCAATACAGCTGCGGCCAAAGCAAGCCAAGCGGAAGAATCAATTGGCTTGCTACGGTCAGAGATGAGCGGCAGAACCAGCTCAATTGAATCTAACTTAGCTGGAATTACTGAAAGATTCGGAAATTTACAAATTGGTGCTACCAATCTATTTAGCTTGTCCGGCGCTACCAAAGGTTTTTACAAGTTTACCAAAGGCGAGAGTATAGCCAGTGCGCGCTACGCTCACGGAGAGCCCCTCGCTGTCGATAGCAGCGCAACATATATCTTGCAGACATGGTCAAAGTCAATTAACGATTTTAGTTGGATTGGTGCTATTCAGCTGGATAGCGAAGGTCGAGTTATCGAAAATAGCTATCTTACTATCTACCCTAGCAAAACGTCGCTGTACTTTAAACGTGATATCTCTATTCTGCCGAACGCTAAATATATCCAATTTAGCTTTAGTGATGACGTATTTGGAGAAGCCCCCAATCTAAAAGTTCAATTCGAAAAAGGCACAATTCCGACAGACTACCATCTACCCGACATGGACCTTCAATCGCAAGTCGCTGCCTATAAGCGCACTGCCGAAGAGAATTCCGCTGAATTAACACGCCAATTGCGTGTTCTTAATGGCAAGACCGAACAGTACAAGACTGCTGTCGAGCAAACAGCGAATAGTCTACGAACACGTCTGGAATCTCTGGAAACTTATCAAAGCGATGAGGGGAAACGAGTTAATCAGTACTTCACAGCTATGCGAGAGGAGACAGCCCGGCAGATTGCGGCAGAACGCACAGCAGTGGCTAATGGTTATGTATCCAAATCGAAATATGAGGAAGATGTTCGTGGTATCACACATCGATTTGAAAGTTTACGAAAAGGGGTAAGGAACTACGCAGAAGATTATGACTTTAGCCGCGGACTATGGGAATATTCCCAAGGTGATTCCTCTTCTAAAAATGTTAATTTCAGTAACGGAATCTACACTGTCTCCGGAACTACTAAAGTCTGGAAGCAGCTTCAAATACACTCAGAAAGCGGCGCTCGTCTGGGAGGAAAAAAAGATTCAACTGCGCTACTAGAATTAAAGGCGGGCGAACTCTATACGCTATCCGTTGAAGCAAAATGTAATTCCGGGAATCCTAATTTTTGGCTAGAAGTTCGGGATAATGGTCTCGCGGATTACGAACATGTCGTAACCCACATAGGGGGAGCTAGAGAAACATTAACTGCTTCTAATGAATGGGTTCGGTACTCAATTTCGGGTGTCTTTAAGCCTAACTCAGATTTCGGGCATCGTCAAATCATTTTAGGCTACAGCGAGATAGGTTCTCTCTCTTTCAGGAAAGTTGAGTTGACTAAAGGAGAGGGGGGTATAGATGCAGGCCCTGCTCCAGAAGATACTGATAGTAAAATCGCAGAGTTTAAACAAACTGTGGACGGTCGCTTTGCGATTTTGCAAACAGAAAAAGCAGATCAGGTAGCTTTCCAGAAGGTGCAAGAAGCTGTTAATCTCTATCAGCGCACTATCGGTGATGGTACAGCCATATCCGAGACCATTCAGACCGCTAAAGGCTTGGTGACTCGTGTATCCAATCTGATAGATGGCCAAAACCTGGTATACGACCCCACTAATTACTCAAAATACCGAGCAAGACCCGGCGGCGCACAGTTAGCTATGATTGGTACGGATGAATACAAGATGATTCGTATCACTCGAACAGGCGTGACAACCCATGTTTGGGGAGGGTTTCAAATGCCGCTCCACAGTCAAAAGTTTATCAAAGGGGAGAAATTAAGCTACCGTATCAATCTTTGGGTTGATACGGTGCCCGATGACGTTTTTGGAGTTGAAATAAAAAGTGGATCAAGTATCGCTGGGTTTTCTATACAACTCACAAAAACAGGCAATAATCAAATCTACACAGGGACATTCACAGTGAGCCGAACAGTAACTACCACAGATGATTTCGGCCTGCACGTTTGGCTGAGAAAGAACGGCTCGGTTGCAATTGGTCAAATCTCAATCGTACGAGGAGAAGTACCGCCAACCAGCTTTATGGACAATACCTCCGCCATGCAGTTAGCTGCCGAAACGCAAGTCAGTGCCTTGGCAGGTTCCTGGGCGGTGCAACACATCAGTAGCGCTGGCGATATATTGGCGCAAGCCAATCTGTCCCCCACTCAATTCCTGCTTGAAGCATCTAAAATTCGACTGAAAGGGAAAACGTTAGTTGACGAAATCCAAGCGATTGACGGGAAATTTAACCGGCTATTCGTAGCAGACGGAACCTTTGGAAAGCTAAACGCTAATGTCATCGGCGCTAATTCTATAACGGGTGACAAGATGGTTGTGGACCAAGCTCTAATCAACAAGTTCGCAGCGAACGAAGCCTATCTCAAACAATTATTTGCCCAAAATGCGTTCATCACTAGCGTACAATCCGTTAAAGTGTCCGCAAGTCAGATAACAGGCGGCCTTCTCAGAGCGACAAACGGTGCCGCAGAATTTAACCTTAACGCAGGTCAAATCCTCTACTACACTGACCAAGCGGCTTTGAAACGAATTTTAAGCGGATACCCCACTCAGTTCATTAAGTTTGCGACCGGACTTATAGACGGCAAAGGGCACGCAGGGGTAACTGTCATAGGTTCTAATCGAAACGGAACTGAAAGTTCTAACGATGGAGGTTTTGTTGGCATGCGCATTTGGAATGGATCAAACATCGATGCTCTTGATTTGGTTGGAGACAAAATCCGTCTAGCTAGCTCTGCTTATGATTCATCCGATGGTTGGGATGTAGTTACTTTGCCGAACAAACTCGAAATTGATGCGCACAATGTTAATCACAGAGTATCTTCAAGAGTGAAAATTGGGGATGTTTGGTTGTGGGGAGGTCCTACAACCTATTCAAGTTTGAAAGAAACTCTCAATCTCATTATTGACAATCTAGCGCTGATCCATGCTAACAAAACAACCGAAAATAGTTACAGCTACACATTACCAAGTAAAGTATAGGGGGGAAATAATATGAACCAAGAACATATCAATCAGGCTTTGAGCTTAACAATTCAGGAATTAACAGCCAAGCTGGCAGACGAGCTGTCGTCTAAGAATCTACTAGCCGTCCAACTTACAGAGGCTCGAAAAACCATTGATGAGCTGACCCAGCAATTAGATGAGGCTACCAAACCTGAGGAGGTAGCGCCATGAGAAGTTGGAGTGTTGTAGGGAAATATCCCGTCTATACGGATGGTGAGATTAGCCACACAGAAATCACAATTGCGTCAACGACTGGCAGCTATGCGACCTATACTGAGCGCGTTCTCGGGAATCAAATGGCTAAGACGGATGCGGAATTGGTTGAATTAGCCAGAGATGCCCACTTTAAAGGGGAATATGCCGACCGTGCCATGGCTGAAAGTGTTCAGAAGATAGAAGAGTTGGACCAAGTCGCTAAGAAAGCAAAAGATTTCATGGCGGAAGCCAATCAAGAATTTGAAGCCATCAAAAGTCGTCAAGAGACCGCCGAAGCAGAACGGGAGACGCGCTTCAAAGCAATCGAAGCGAAGTTCCAAATCCTGAATGGCTCAGTTATGGAAATATTAACTGAACTTTACTCGAAAGCAGAAGAGGTCACGGAAGATGAAAGTCTTAAAGATGATGTTAATGTCGACGGTAGCGACAATTCTACCGATAACAAAAATACAGAAACGGAGCAATAAAATGATGGTAATGTTAATGGCAATGAATATAGTAGATGAGCATTTTGATTTTTCTTTTAAAGATGTACCGCGCATCTTTAAGAAACGAGTTAAGGCACAATTGGAGCTGATGGGACATCCGGAATTGGCTGATGAGAAAGTTGTTAACTACGTACCGAAAGGAGAATAGTCTATGCCAATTGAACAGGCAGAAAGAATAGCCCAGTCACAGTTCGTCTGGGCTATTCTCTTTATTCTTTTGTTTGGCATAGTCGTAGGGTATCTAGTTCGAACGTCAGACAAAAGAGAGAAAAAGCTAATGGAATTTCACGAGCAATCTAAGCGCGACTCCAACCAACGTGAAGACCGTCTGATGAATCATTTAGACCAGACTACCGTTGAATTGAGAGCTATTTCCCATACTGTGGGAGATGTTCAAAAAGAGTTAGTCCGCATGAATGACCGTATGGATGAAATTGAGAAAGGAAAATAATCATGAACCAAATTACAGAAATTATCGCCAGCTCAGCACTGGGCATTTTAACAGTTGTGGCAGGTATCGTTGTCCGTGAGGTTAAGAAGTACCTACTAACCAAAGGTGGTAAGCGAGCAGTTGAAATTACAGAAATTTTGGCCAAAAACGCTGTTAATGCGGTTGAACAGATTACCAAAACGGACGCCAATCCTCGTCATATTGATAAGTTAGATATGGCCAAGCGTCGTGTTACTAGCGAATTGGCAAAATACAATATCAATATGACAGAAGGGCAGCTTGAGACATTTATCGAGTCAGCAGTTAAACAGATGAATGATTCGTGGAAGGAGTAGGACATGGCATTAAATATTGAAACATCCATCCGTTGGATGTCATCACGAGCTGGAAAAGTTAGCTATTCCATGGACCATCGTAACGGTCCGGATAGCTATGATTGTTCTAGCGCAGTCTATTACGCTCTCACGGCTGGCGGGGCTATTTCTGCTGGTTGGGCAGTCAATACTGAATACGAGCATGACTGGCTAATGAATAACGGATTTGAGTTGGTTGCAGAAAATACAGCTTGGGATGCAAAACGTGGTGACGTCTTCATCTGGGGTAGACGTGGGGAGTCAGCCGGAGCTGGTGGACATACGGGTATTTTTGTTGATGGTGATAACATCATTCATTGCAATTATGCTCATAACGGTATTAGCGTAAACGAACATGATACAACGTGGGCTTATGATGGACGTCCATATTACTATGTTTATCGCTTGAAAGACCAATCCGAAACTACCACATCCAATCAAGAGACAGATGAGGAACTAGCTCAAGAAGTCATCGCTGGTCTGCACGGATTTGGAGAAGAGCGTAAGCACTCGCTAGGACCTCGCTATGGTGCGGTTCAGGCAAAGGTTAACGAAATACTCAAAGGCGATTCCAGACCGTCTGAAACTATCCCAAATATGCCACAGGCGGTCCAAACCAAAGAAGACGGTGACTTGTCCTTTAACGGGGCAATTCTCAAGAAGTCTGTTCTGGATATCATTTTGCGAAAATGTAAGGAGCATGACATCCTGCCATCTTATGCCATCACTGTCCTACACTTTGAGGGGCTTTGGGGCACCTCATCGGTAGGTAAGGCAGATAATAACTGGGGCGGTATGACCATGACCTCGGATGCGGACACCATTCAACGTCCAAGCGGTGTAACAGTAACTAGAGGTCTTGCCCGTCCATCCAATGAGGGCGGTCACTATATGCACTACGCAACGATTGAGGACTTCTTGACAGATTGGTTCTATCTGTTGCGTGCTGGTGGTTCTTACAAGGTATCAGGAGCTAAGACATTCTCAGAAGCTGTCAAGGGGATGTTTAGGATTGGTGATGCAGTCTATGATTATGCCGCTAGCGGATTTGACAGCTATATTGTCGGAGCGTCAAGTCGTCTGAAAGCTATTGAGTCGGAAAACGGGTCGCTTGCTAAGTACGACCAACAGACCGTTACAGATGTCAGTCAGTCTGATGAGATTGAAATCAATGCCGAAGGTATCGAAGTCATCATCAATGGTGAAACTTACAAGCTGAAAAAGAAACCAGTCTAATAGACAAACAAAGCCCTCAGCAATGCTGGGGGCTATTTTCTATTATGATGGACATTTTTGAAAATGTCTGTTGTGATGGAATGTTTTTTTAAAAAATATTTGTTAAAAACAAGTGTTTTTGTTGACAAGTGTTAAAAACAAGTGTATAATATAATTAAAGATAAGGAAAGGAGATAAGCCAATGACAGAGCGAGAGCTTAAGAAGATTGCTAAGAAGCAAGGTTTCAGTAAAACAAACTTTGGCAAAGGGTCTCACGAGGTTTGGAAACATCCAGACGGACGGACAGTGACGATACCTAAACCAAAAGAAAAGGATTACAGACCAGGCACACTAAGCAACATTCTCAAAGTCTTGTATGGGGAGTGAGGGCACTCCTCCCTGTACCCCTAAAGGGGTTACTCTGATCATTGGCTTAATCGATCACTATGAAATATAATTATTTAGCATTGTTTGAAGCAGATAAGGAAAATGGTGGCTACAGCATTTCTTTCCCTGATTTCCCTGGAGCATTTAGCGAAGCTGACAATCTAAGCGAAGCTATTTTCAACGCTCGTGAAGTTCTTGAAATCTATACCATCATGTTCGAAGACGAGGGTAAAGAATTTCCTAAACCATCATCATTTAAGGCACTTGCAAGCAATCTAGCAAGCGATGATGATGTGATTCAGGCTATCTCTGTTGATACTGAACTTGTCCGTGAGCGTGAACGCTCTAAAATCGTCAATAAGACCGTTACACTACCAAGCTGGCTTGTTGAAATTGGAAAAGAAAACAAGGTCAATTTTAGCCAACTGTTGCAAAAAGCAATCCGTGAGGAATTGCAAGTATAAGAAAGAGCGGTCAAAGATGGCCGCTTTTTTCTGTATAAAAAATCATGAAAATAGATAGTAATACTTTTCAAAAATTGACCTATGAAAAACCGTCCGCCCCAAATTCGCCCCAAATTATTTTTAAAGTTAGCCTGATTTAACCTGACGGAAAATCAAAAAAGCCCGCAAAATCGGACTTTTCAATCGGTTAATTCCTGTTAATTCAGGTACTGAAAGGCGGTAGACGGATTTGAACCGACGATCAAGCTTTTGCAGAGCCATGCCTTACCACTTGGCTATACCGCCATAACAAAGAATATTGTATCGAAAAAAAACGCATTCGTCAAGAGGGAATTTGCTTGTCAAATGAGAAAAAATTTGGTATCATGATAGAGTTGCTGTAGCAACAAATACTCATCTCGGATCCATTGTGGTTCTGTTGCCGAAAGGTTGGGCTGCAAGCTGAAGTTCGGGAGAGGAAAAAACAAAAAGGAGAAAATACTCATGGCAGTAATTTCAATGAAACAACTTCTTGAGGCTGGTGTGCACTTCGGTCACCAAACTCGTCGCTGGAACCCTAAGATGGCTAAGTACATCTTTACAGAGCGTAACGGTATCCACGTTATTGACTTGCAACAAACTGTAAAATTGGCTGATCAAGCTTACGATTTCATCCGTGATGCCGCAGCAAACGAAGCAGTTATCCTGTTTGTAGGTACTAAAAAACAAGCTGCTGAAGCTGTTAAAGACGAAGCTATCCGTGCTGGTCAATACTTCATCAACCACCGTTGGTTGGGTGGAACTCTTACAAACTGGGGTACAATCCAAAAACGTATCGCTCGTTTGAAAGAAATCAACCGTATGGAAGAAGATGGTACTTTTGATGTGCTTCCTAAGAAAGAAGTAGCATTGTTAAACAAACAACGTGCTCGTCTTGAAAAATTCTTGGGTGGTATCGCTGATATGCCACGTATTCCAGACGTGATGTTCGTTGTTGACCCACACAAAGAGCAAATCGCTGTTAAAGAAGCTAAAAAATTGGGTATTCCAGTTGTAGCGATGGTTGACACAAATACTGACCCAGATGACATTGATGTTATCATTCCAGCGAACGATGATGCTATCCGTGCTGTTAAATTGATTACAGCGAAGATGGCTGATGCTATCATTGAAGGCAATCAAGGCGAAGACAGTGTAGCAGCGGTTGAAGCTGAATTGGCAGCTGAACCAGCATCTACAGAGTCAATCGAAGAATTGGTTGAAGTAGTTGAAGGAAAATAAGTAACGAAGGCGTTTGAAAATCTGTATGGAAATAGGAAACTGACGCAATATGCTTGCATACAAGGAAGTTTATCTTTTTCACTAAGATTTTAGCCTGAGTACAATTAAATAACTAAGAGCGTTTAAGAAGACGACTGAATTTTAGGGACTTGGCAGCAAATTCTGATTTGCTGAACAAATCGTCTAAATTTTAAAGTCTTTCGCTCGAGTACAATTTAGCTTACAAACTGATAAACAAACCTAGAAGGGCAGGGCTGAGCCCGGTCCTTCTATTTTTCAAAAAAACAAACAAGGAGAATAGACATGGCAGAAATTACAGCAGCTCTCGTTAAAGAATTGCGTGAAAAATCAGGTGCTGGCGTTATGGATGCAAAAAAAGCATTGGTTGAAACGGAAGGCGATATCGAAAAAGCGATTGAATTGCTTCGTGAAAAAGGTATGGCTAAGGCTGCTAAAAAAGCTGATCGCGTAGCGGCTGAAGGATTGACTGGTGTTTATGTTGATGGTAACGTAGCAGCAGTTGTTGAAGTGAATGCTGAGACAGACTTTGTTGCGAAAAACGCTCAATTCGTTGAGTTGGTGAACACTACTGCTAAAGTTATTGCAGAAGGTAAGCCAGCAGATAACGAAGCAGCTCTTAAATTGACAATGCCTTCAGGTGAAACCCTTGAAGAAGCATACGTAAATGCAACTGCAACAATCGGTGAGAAAATCTCATTCCGTCGCTTTGCTTTGGTAGAAAAAACAGATGCACAAGCATTTGGTGCTTACCAACACAATGGCGGTCGTATCGGTGTTGTCTCAGTTATTGAAGGTGGCGATGAGACTCTTGCAAAACAAATTTCAATGCATATCGCTGCTATGAAACCAACTGTTCTTTCTTACACAGAATTGGATGAGCAATTTGTTAAAGATGAGTTGGCACAAATCAACCATAAAATTGAGCAAGACAACGAAAGCCGTGCAATGGTTGATAAACCAGCCTTGCCATTGTTAAAATATGGTTCAAAAGCTCAATTGACTGACGAAGTGATTGCAGCAGCTGAGGAAGCAATCAAAGCGGAATTAGCAGCAGAAGGCAAACCAGAAAAAATCTGGGACAAAATCATCCCAGGGAAAATGGACCGCTTTATGCTTGATAACACTCAAGTTGACCAAGCTTATACTCTTCTTGCACAAGTTTACATCATGGATGACAGCAAGACAGTTGAAGCTTACTTGAATTCAGTAAATGCTTCTGTAGTAGAGTTTGCTCGTTTTGAAGTAGGTGAAGGTATTGAAAAAGCTTCAAATGACTTTGAAGCAGAAGTTGCAGCAACGATGGCAGCAGCTCTTGGTAAATAATTAGATAACGAAGAACTTCCGAAAGGGAGTTCTTTTTTGTAAAATCGGTCCTAGGGCGGATGTCGGATATGCTTGGTTAGGTTATACTGATATCAATCCTAAATATTTTTCATAATCTCCTTAAAAAGCACCGGCCTTGTGGTCGGTGCTTTTTGTTAGATTTCTAAAATATAAGTATCCCAGCTAGGCTTGTTTGGTTGTCGGAATTGGTCAGCTAAATGCATGGCGATAGGATCGCAGTCATCAGCCTCAAAGCTAATTTGCTCATACTGTTCAAATAGTTGGCAAATAACTGCTTGGATGAAGGAACCAAAGCTTTGTTCATCTTTTCCGCATACGTAGGCAATTTCATCGGTATCTATGAAGGCACAATTTTTTGAATCTGTATAAACCAGATCAGGTAAGCCTTTTTCAAATTCTTCTTGACTGGCAGTCCAAGGATTGATGTCTTGGTGGACTGTTTGATAGTGGTCAAAAATTTGCTGACAGGCTATTTGATAAGGTGCGGTGCCTTTGCGGACTATGCTTAAGTTGGAAGTGCCTGTTTGACTGAGATAGTCTTGCTTGGTCACTTCGAACTCATAACATTTCCGCTTGCAGACAAAGCCAGCTGCGGTAAGGAAATGGATTCTTTCCTGCTCTGCAGAGGAGAGCATAACTTGAAGAGGTTTTCCGCCTAAGGAAGTCTGTAGGGACTGGAAGAGCTGCTCTGCTATGGTGCAATCGAAATCAACCAAATCTAGTCGCAGATAGATATTGGTCTGGTGGTAGGGATTTTGGTAGCTGTGAATCTTGCCGAGTGGTCTTCCTTGATAAGAGATGTGGAAGGTGTTGGCTTGGTAGGAAATGTCTAGCATTAGTCTTGAATAAAAGCCACAATTTCTTCTTCCGTCATGCTGGAGTCGCAGCGGACTTGGACTCCAGTAGGTTTAGCGACGAGGAGACCTGGGACGGTAGGAACTTGGTAGTGGTCGCGAAGGGTCTGGAGTTCTGGACTGATTTGGCTGGAGTCGAGGAAGTGGACGGTCACTTGCTTGTTTTGGGCTACCTTATGAAGCTTTGGAGCGAAGCGGTTGCAGTAAGGACAGTTTGCTCGTCCGATGAAGAGGATAGCTCCCTCTTTGGCAGTTAGGAGGCTTTGTGCTTGCTCCACAGTCACACTTGTAAAATCTTGGATATAGTCTTGAAAGTTCATTGTTTTCTCCTTTTTCTTTTTATTATAGAAAAATTGGAGAAAGATTTCAAAATTCTGCTACGCTAGTTGCTAGGCTTTTGCTTTCAAAATTCGTCATTTTAAGGTATAATGGTCAAAGAAAGTCAAAGAAAGAGGCGATTCGATGGTGATGAAAAATACATCAGATTATATTGAAGAGCATATCAAGGCAATTTTGGAACAGGTCAGTGTAGCTGAGTTGCGTCGAAGTGAATTGGCTAGTCGGTTTGAGGTAGTTCCTAGCCAGATTAACTATGTGATTAAGACACGCTTTACAGCCAGTCGGGGTTATATTGTTGAGAGTAAGCGTGGAGGTGGTGGCTATATCCGTATTGGCCGGATTACATTTTCAGATAAGCATGAATTAGTGCATGATTTGTTAAAAAATATGGGAAGCCAATTGTCTGCTACGGTTTATGCGGACATCTTACAGCTCTTGTTTGATGAAAAATTGATGACAGAACGCGAAGGCAATTTATTCTTAGCTGCTGGAACTGATGAGGTTCTGGGCAAGGAAGCAGATAGTATTCGAGCACGAATGATGCGCCAGATTTTACGGCGTTTAGATAGGAAAGAGGATTAAGATTTATGAAGACTTCAATTGGTTTGCGACAGGCGCTGGAAGATGCACAGTTGGTAGCCCATCGTTATGCTTGTGATTATTTGGAAACTTGGCATCTACTCTTGTCTTTCGTGTTTAATCATAATACGGTGGCAGGAGCTGTTCTAGCAGAGTATCCAGTTTCTGTTTCAGACTATGAACATGCTACTTTTGTAGTGACAGGTAAGGTGTACCGTGAGGAGTTGAAGCCTCTTCGCATTTTACCATTGTCTAAGCGTTTGGATGAAACAACTAGTTTGGCTAAGAAGATTGCCGAAGTGCTCAAGGCCAAACAGTTTGGTACGGAACATCTTTTTATGGCCATGCTATTGGACAAGCGTTCCACAGCTAGTCAGATTTTAGATAAGGTTGGCTTTCATTTTGAGGACTCAGATGATAAGATTCGCTTTCTGGATTTACGTAAAAATTTAGAAGCTCGTGCAGGATTCTCCAAGGAAGATTTAAAAGCCATCCGTAGTGTTATGAAGGGGAGAAAGGCTAGACCAGCTAATGTGGGGCAAATGATGGGAATGCCTCCTACTCCTCAAAGTGGTGGTCTTGAGGACTATACTCGGGATTTGACAGCTTTGGCTCGTGATGGCAAGATAGAGCCTGTCATCGGTCGGGATGCGGAACTTTCTCGAATGATTCAAATCCTGTCTCGTAAAACGAAGAATAACCCTGTCTTGGTTGGGGAGGCTGGTGTAGGAAAAACAGCTCTTGCTCTTGGTCTTGCTCAACGTGTAGCAGATGGTGACGTGCCTACTAGTCTGCTTGATATGCGCGTCTTGGAGTTGGATTTGATGAGTGTCATCGCAGGGACTCGTTTCCGTGGTGACTTTGAGGAACGGATGAACAATATTGTCAATGATATTGAAGAAGATGGAAAAGTCATCCTTTTTATTGACGAATTGCATACGATTATGGGGTCTGGTTCGGGAATTGATTCGACGCTGGATGCGGCAAATATCCTTAAACCTGCTCTTGCTCGTGGGACTCTCCGGACAGTGGGAGCTACAACGCAGGGCGAGTATCAGAAGCATATTGAAAAGGATGCTGCCTTGGTTCGACGTTTTGCTAAGGTGACGATTGAGGAGCCAACAGTGGAAGATAGCATTGCTATTTTGACAGGATTGAAAGGAACCTTTGAGAAATACCATAAGGTCCGCATTGGGGAGGATACTGTTCGGGTTGCAGTATCTTATGCAAAACGCTATTTAACCAGTAAAAATTTACCAGATTCTGCGATTGATTTGTTGGATGAAGCTAGTGCGACGGTTCAAAATCGTATCAAGGGACAGTCTACAGAAACAGGCTTAACCAGTTTGGATAAGGCTTTGATGGCAAGAAAATATAAGACCGTCAGCAAACTTTTACTCAAAATGAGGGAAGAAGATGAAACTAGTGAGGTTTATGACCTAGAAGTGACTGAAGAAGATATTTTGGAAACGCTCAGTCGCCTGTCAGGTATTCCAGTAGCTAAACTTAGTCAGTCAGAGACTAAGAAGTACTTGAGCCTTGAAGAGGAATTACATAAGCGTGTGATTGGACAAGATGCTGCTATTTCAGCAGTTAGCAGAGCTATTCGTCGCAATCAGTCGGGCATTCGTACGGGTCGTCGTCCAATTGGTTCTTTTATGTTCTTGGGGCCAACAGGAGTTGGTAAGACAGAATTGGCTAAGGCCTTGGCTCAAGTACTTTTTGATGATGAGTCAGCCCTTATTCGGTTTGATATGTCCGAATACATGGAGAAATTCGCCGCTAGTCGCTTGAATGGAGCGCCACCAGGATATGTGGGTTATGAGGAAGGTGGCGAATTGACTGAGAAGGTTCGCAATAAGCCTTATTCTGTCCTGCTTTTTGATGAAGTAGAAAAAGCTCATCCTGATATTTTCAATGTTCTTTTGCAGGTATTGGATGACGGTGTCTTGACCGATAGCAAGGGACGCAAGGTTGACTTCTCCAATACCATCATTATCATGACTTCCAACCTTGGGGCAACAGCCTTGCGTGATGACAAGACAGTTGGTTTTGGAGCGCTTGATTTATCGCGTAGCCATGAACATGTGGAAAAACGAATCTTTGAAGAACTCAAAAAAGCCTACCGTCCAGAATTTATCAACCGTATCGATGAAAAGGTCGTCTTCCATAGCCTGACAGAAAGTCATATGCAGGATGTTGTCAAGGTTATGGTACAGCCATTGATTGCTGTGGTAGCAGATAAAGGGATTAGGCTCAAACTTCAACCATCAGCGCTTAAACTGCTTGCCAAAGAAGGATATGATCCGGAAATGGGAGCTCGTCCACTCCGTCGCTTACTACAAACCAAATTGGAAGATCCCTTGGCGGAGATGCTACTTCGTGGAGAGCTACCTACTGGTTCAACCTTGAAGGTTGGAGTTAAGGGAGCTCAGATTAGGTTTGATATTGTGAATTAAGTAAGCTGTGCTATAAGATAGATAAGGAATGGCGCAGGGATTGGGCTTGAACATCTAGCAGGCTCTCGAACAAAACTTAGATTTGGTAGTTTGGGAAGTTCGTATTCCAATTTTGAAGTCTGAAATATTCACTCCTATACTAATGAGTATGGTTTTCAGATAGTGGAATGTTTCAGTCCTGCTTATCAAGTGAGGGAAGTCCCTAATTTTCCAGATATGGAATGATTTTCCGTGCTGAAAAGTGAGTGTGACAAAAAGGTGAGAATCAACTTGCCTTTTTCTCGGTTATATATGAACATAGAAGATAAAAGGTGAGGTATGCAGAAATCAGTTGCGGTTGTTTTTGGGACATTTGCACCTATGCATAAGGGACATTTAGATCTGATTGAGCGAGCAAAGGTCGCTTGCGGTCGAGTGTATGTAGTGGTTTCGGGCTACGAGGGGGATCGTGGGGATAGGATTGGTATGAGTCTATCACAGCGATTGAACTGTATCCAGATACAATTTGAAGCTGATAGTCGAGTGACGGTTTGTGCCTTGGATGAAACGGATTTGCCCCCCTACCCACATGGTTGGAAACAATGGCTGAATCGATTGTTGAACTTGCTTGAATTGACAAGTATGGAACAACCTATTTTTTATGTTTCTGAGGAAGAATATGCCCAAGAGCTAGAAAATAGGGGGTATCAAGCTGCTTGTGGTCCGAGGAAGTTCGGGATTTCTGCTACTATGATTCGGGAAAATCCCAAAAAATATCTGGAGCAAATAGCTCCTGCATTTCGTTCCTTTTTTAGAGAGAAGCAAGCAACTTGAAAAATTAGTTTCTGGCATATAAAAATGGATATCCCCCATTGAGGGAAGCTATTTTTATCTTTAGGAATTGTCTTGTTCTAAAAAATGAAAAAACACCGAAGAAATCGGATTCTTGAAGTAGATCAAGTCAATTTCTTCGGTGTTTTTTATTGGTTACATTCTTTGAGAAATACTCAGACTTCGTTGGCTTGGATTGATGAACTTGCGTTTATCTATACTCCTAAGGCCTGATCTGAGTTTGATTTTCATTGAGTATTCGTTTTGTATAGGTTTCTAGTTTCTATTCTTTTTTGTATTTTTTATGATAAGCTAATCTAGCTTGGTTGAAGAGCTCTTGGACTTGCTCAATGGACTCTGCTCGTGCAACAGCGGCACGGATTTTTGCAGCACCGGCAGATCCACGGAGATAGTGGGGAGCTAGTCCACGAAATTCCCGGACGGCAATGGATTCGCCTTTGAGCTTGGTCAAGCGGCTTAAGTGTTCGAAAGCAACATCAAGCTTATCTTCAAAAGAGAGGTCTGGTAAAACTTGTCCTGTTTCGAGATAATGATTGATTTGGTTAAAGATATAGGGATTGCCCATGGCGGTTCGTCCAACCATGATGGCATCGGCCCCGATTTCTTCGATACGCTGACGAGCATCCTGAACACTACGAATATCACCGTTTGCGATAAATGGAATACTAGTCAGGCTAGCAGCTACTTTGGCTAATGTTTCCAAATCAACGGTTCCTGTGTACATTTGCTCGCGAGTCCGACCGTGCATGGCAAGTGCTGACACACCAGCACTTTCTGCTGCCAAGGCATTTTCAACTGCTAGGTCTGGATTGTTCCAACCTGTTCGCATCTTGACTGTCAAAGGAATGTCTAAGACGGAGGTTACCTCCTTGATAATATGGTAAATCTTGTCTGGGTCTTTGAGCCATTTGGCTCCGGCTTCGTTTTTGACAACCTTATTAACAGGGCATCCCATATTGATGTCTACGATGTTGGCCTTGGTATTGGTTTGAATGAAATCCGCAGCACGCTTGAGTCCTTCAGCGTCGCCACCGAAAAGTTGGATGGACATGGGGTATTCGTTGTCGTCAATATGAAGCATATGAAGGGTCTTTTCGTTGTTATAAAGGAGCCCTTTTTCGGAAATCATCTCCATGACAACCAAGCCAGCTCCCATTTCCTTGGCGATGGTACGGAAAGCGGAGTTTGTCACACCTGCCATCGGAGCTAGTACACAACGATTGGGGATTTCAACATCGCCAATCATGAAAGAAGTATTAAGGTTAGCCATTGATGAGTTCCTCCAAATCTTGTTCGTCAAAGTGATAATGAATCTGGCAGAATTGGCAAGTAATATCTACCCCCTTGTCTTCTTCTTTCATTTCTTGCAGGTCGGATTTCGGTAGACTAGCTAGAGCATCAAGAAAGCGGTCTTTTGAACAATCGCAGACAAAGCCAATTTCTTCTTCTGATAGACGTTTGAAGTCATCATCTCCGTAAATGGCAGACAATAGGGCTTCAATGTGGTTTTCAGAAGCTAACAAGCCTGAGATGGCAGGCATTTCTTGGATACGTTTTTCAAATTGAGCAATCTCTTCTTCTGTTGCTCCTGGTAGAACTTGAAGTAAGAAACCACCAGCAACCTTGACCTTATCTTCTTCGTCTAGCAGGACATTGAGTCCCACCGCCGAAGGTGTCTGTTGGCTGTCAGTCAGGAAGTAAGCAAAATCTTCACCGATTTCACCCGAAATTAGAGGTGTCATTGAATTGTATGGGTGGCCGGTTCCATAGTCGGTGATAACCAGAAACTGCCCGTTGCCTACTAGAGGACCAACAATCACTTCACCTGTTGCGGTCCGTTTATAATCCAAGTCAGGATTTTGTATATAGCCTTTGACCTGTCCTTGGGTATTGGCTACTGAGATAATCGCTCCCATTGCACCGCTAGCTAAAACTTTTAGAGTGATTTTGGTATTGCCTTTTTCATTGGCTGCCAAAATCTGATTGGCAATCAGAGTCCGACCAAGTGCTACGGTTGATGAAGCCATGGTATCATGTCTTTCCTGAGCCGTCTTTACGGTTTGTGTGCTATCGAGTACGTAGGCCCGAAAATGGCCACTGTTTGATAATGTTTTAATAAGTTTATCCATAGGGATTATTATAGCATAAGTCGGGGTAGAGGAGGTAGAAAAATGAGCTTGGAAAAAATCCAATCTCATTATTTACTGTTCGTATCGCGCTTTTGGCACAGTGAATGGCTTTTACAATTTAGTAGACTGTTAAGTTGGAGAGATGTATGAGGAAAACCTTCATAATTTGTGCTTTCTACTTCAAAAGTTACCGTATAAAAATGGAGCGAATTTTGTTCGCTCCATTTCTAATCATCGAAAGGTTTTCTAATCTCTTGAAGTTATGTGAGAGTAAGAGTTGAAAGGGTCTAGGAGTAGACCGTTTTAGCTCGACAACTAAAATAGAAAGACTAGTTGGCGAACTTTTTCTATCTGCCGAGTTATTTCTTGCTCCCAACAATACTTAGGGGTCTTTCCGGCTGTTGGTGAAGGCAAGGCTCAAGGTCAAAAGACCGAGGGAAATCAGAATAAAGCTAGTTTGCTGTCCGGTTCGTGGAAGAACTTTCTTTTGAGTGGCTTTTTTGTCTGTTCTTATTGTAGTAGGGTTAGTGACTTGCTTATTGGATTTATTGGTATCCTTATCTTTAATACCGACATTTGTGTTATCCGTATTAGGTTTAGAATTTTTGGTATTTGCACCTGTATGATTGTTGTCCGGTGCTGGATTAGCTGGTTTTTGGGCTTTTGTAAGATCAAGCTGGACTAATAGCGGGTCATGGTCAGAAGCTCTGCCATGTTCTTCCATAAAGGCAGAATTAACGTGGACCATATCAAAAGCGTAACGGTTCAATAAGTTTGTAGAAACCAGTATATTATCCAGCGATTGGTTGTTGCCATTGTAGAAGTAGGAGAAGCGATCTGCTGCATCATGACGACTCACGAGGTTAGCCATACCACCAGTTTCTATAATTTCAACTGTTTTGCTAAATTCATAATCGTTAAAATCGCCTAACATAACAATATTGGCATTTGGATTTTGAGCCAGACCTGTTTTTGTGAAATCAGCGAGTAACTGTGATAAAATATGGCGTTTTGCTTCGGAAGCAAAGGAAACAGGTTGAACTTTTCCGTAGAGACCGTTGTCTCCCCGTTTTGAATTGAGATGGTTGGCAAGAACGATTACCTTTTCTCCTTTGAAGATAAATTCAGCAGCTAGAGTTTTGCGAACAGCAGTCCAAGCAGGATTTGTTGGAGCAATTCGACCCAGGCTGAGGTTGAGTTCTCCATTTTCCCAAGCTACAGCCTGGGTTGCAGTACCGATAGGTTTATCAGAGAGGCTGACGCGGTTTGGATTGTAGAGGAAACCAACACGAATATTTCCACCTTCTTGTCCACCGTCTTTGTTATTTTCGGGAGCAATATCAGCGTAAGTATAATCAGGTCCTCCGATGGCTTTGATAGCAGCGATTAGGCGAGCGGCACTTTGACTTGCATCGGTTGTTCCGTCATTGGTCGCACCGTTGTTGTCCTGTACCTCAATCAGACCGATAATATCTGGAGAATGGAGATCGGAAACAAAAGACTTAGCAATGCGTTGAACTTTAGCATCTGAGGTAGACTTGCTATTGGCAGAGAAGTTTTCGATGTTGTAAGAAGCGATGGTTAGTTTGTCTTCGCTTGGGACAATATGGGTTATTTCAGGTTTTGTAGGTCCTTCGTGCAGAGCAGGTAAGGTACTATCATCCACATACACCTTGTAGTTGGTGTAGGAATAAGTGACAGGTCCTACAATACGACCAGTGAAGTAATCTCCTGATTTGATGATCTGTTTTCCATTTTTTAGAAGAAGCGGGATGATATTGGTATTATTACCATCAGGGCGTAAATTAACACCGCCAACGTTGTTTAAAATAAATGGACTGTTGGCAGGAGTGACATAGATTTCCTTGTGTTTCATAGGTCCAAGGATCTTGGCATCGTCTACTGCTACAACCATTCCCTCAAGAGATTCCCAAAAGTCAAGTGCATCTTGTTCAGGATCGAATTGAGCAAAGCCATCGTTGTCAATAATATCTGCTGGAATGTTTCTATCCTTACCGATTACTACCGGCGCCGGAACCGGTGCATTCCCGTCAACAGTGACTTTATTTGCACGGATTTGGGTGATGGTCAAATCCGTTTTATCACGTTCAGCATAGCCTTTTCCTAGGTATTCCTCAACCCTACCCGTGATTGTCAATACGTCTCCAACCTTAACTTGGGTCTTCAATTTATCAGTAAAGATATTGATTCCATCAGATGTCTTTGGATCTCCATCTGGTGTAATGTCTTGAACGTAGAAGTTATTGGCAGAAGCAACGTAGGTCACTACAACGTTTTTAATAGTGACTGATTTATTGATGAAGGGAGATTGGTGGCTGGCGCCTTGAATCTGACCTACAGTCACACTTTCAGTTTTGCTAGGTTCTGTTTCAGTCGGTGCTTTTTTGAGTACTTCAAAATGTGTAAGGTCAAATGGTTTGAGTTGCACCTTGCCATCATACGTGGAGAGAATAGCGGTTAGATTGATTTTATCGCCCTTGCCAACATGATTTAAAAGCTCGGCACTCTTAATCCCAGTTCGGCTATCCAAACGCACTTCAACAGACTGCCCTTGCGAATCTGTAACGGTAAAGGTTGAATTTTGGTAGCTGTCACTTTGTATATCACCGACTGTTACATTTTTTAGAGCAACCAATGTTGCTTGCTGATTGGTTGATAATTGAGCGATACTTGTTTCCGCAGTGGGAGTATTGATGGCTTCAGATATTTTTTTGTGCTGGCTAACTTTAGTTAATTGAAGTTCACCGTGGAATCCACCGAGAGTTCCTGTCAACTGGACTGTATCGCCTAGTTGATAGCCTAAGGCAGAACCAGGATAGACGTAGATTCCAGCTCCATCAGCTCCCTGAAGATAGAAACCATTGCCGCCCCAACCGTTGACTCGACTGATGATTTTACCAGAGACGGTGTATGCTGTCCCTTGCTTTCCTGAACGAACTGTAGTAAGCGGAGTAGAAGCTAGACTACTTGCTTCTTCTGGTAACCCTTTGTCAGCTACTGGTTGAATAGTTGCTGAAGAATTGTCAACGACTTCAATGCTTGTAGCTGGCTTAATCCCAGCTCGTTTCATATAGGTATCGCTAGTTCCTGTGATACGGACCAGTTTTCCAATCAATTCTGGATGATCAACGAGGTTGAATTGGGAACGCAGCGGCTCTTTTAATTGAACAGGAATGGTGTTAGAAGCGGCTGTGTCCATACTAGCTCCGAGAGCAAGATTGGTCTTATTACTTGAATCAAAAGCTGTTCCACTACTGTTGAGTGGAGCAATAAGATAACCTTGTACAGTCACTTCTGACTTTGTAGTGGCAAGCGTTGGATAGTTTTCTATCGCTACCTCAGTGGCATGGACAGAGGCTATGGTTGGGGAAGTTAAGCTGAATAATAATCCAGCCGTCACCACTATAGAACCGACAGTAGAGAAGAGAGAGCGCTTTCTAATCTTCATACTAAAACTCCTTTTATCTGAATGATGCTGTAGAAACATCTGTAGTTCTGATATATATAGTTTAACAAAAAATAAGTCATTTTGGATATGTTTTTTTAGATAAAATCCGTATTTTTTGAAAATAAATAAAAAAATATAAAGAAAATAGTTGAAATTGGAGTGAAAAACGAATGAAAAACAAATAAGAATGGGAAAACATCTCATAAAAAATAGAAAAGCACCGAGATAGTAGAAAAGTATCTCGATGCAAAGACATCATAGTTCTGGGAATAATTTTTTCAGTATTTTAGAAGTGATAACCTGTCCTGGGCCAGCATAGGTATAGGTGTGCAGGTACATGGCCGGATTAAAATTTAGCTCGATACAGGTACAGTTTGGCTGCTCTTTGGTTGATACTTGATTCAAGTCAGGAATGATCAGGTCTACACCGCAGACCCAAGCTCCCATGGCCGTTGCCATGTCTGCTGCCAATTGCTTGTAGCTATCATCCATCTGGTCGGTCACGTCAATAGAATCTCCACCGGTTGAAATATTAGAATTACCACGCAGAAAGGCCTGACTTCCCTTTGGCAAGATGGTTTCTGGCTGGTAGCCTTGCTGTTCCAACATCAGGAGTTCAATGGCACCTAGATGGATCATTTCAAGAGGAGAGCGATGATCATAGCCACGAAGTGGATCCTGATTCTTTTTCTCAACCAATTCACGGATGGTAGAATGTCCATCCCCGACTACATTGGCTGCGACGCGAAGGAGGACGGCCTCGCATTTACCATCAAGGATAAAAAAGCGGTATTCGGTACCTGCGATAAACTCTTCCACCAGCACATGCTTATCTTCTGAAAAAGCGATATCTAGTGCTTTTTCATAGTCTGATAGATTGGCTGGCTCTTGGAAGATGGAAATACCTAGACCAAAGTTGGTTGATTTTGGTTTGACAACAATGGCAGAGCTAGCTATTTGTCCATAATAACGCAGGGCATCGGATTTGTTAGAAAATTCTGCTCCCGTAGGTACTGGAAAACCGGCCTGGTCCAAGATTTTCTTGGTAACTACTTTGTTGGCCATGGCTAGTGGAATGACGTAGTTATCTTTGGAAGTCATGTTACCATTTTTGATATATTCGACATGGTTGCCATGCCAAAGTTTGAGAAACTGGTCTTCTTCGTCCATAATCTCAACATGTAAGCCTAGTTGAATAGCATCAAAGAGGATCATCTGGGTTGAGAGTTCCATGTTTTCGTAGCCTTTTAGAGCATAGGGGGCTGTCCAAGCATAATCATGAAAAGCTCGGCCTTGCTGCTGACCAAATGTTTCCAAAGAGTCGTTCTCAACTAGCTCTGCTATTCTTCCAGAAAGGGTCAGACGAGGGTCGAGAAGAGCCGCCTCCACCTGAGCGATGAGCTGGCTATAGTAATCATCTAGTCCGAAGTGAGTCACGATAGCCTTCATAGCAGT
Source organism: Streptococcus sp. DAT741 (assembly GCF_009866825.1). Taxonomy (NCBI): domain Bacteria; kingdom Bacillati; phylum Bacillota; class Bacilli; order Lactobacillales; family Streptococcaceae; genus Streptococcus; species Streptococcus sp. DAT741. The sequence continues at coordinate 1,813,936 of NZ_CP019557.1, read as the reverse complement.
TAGGATAGGAGTGGTATCCGCTTGGACTGGTAGTGGGCTGTATGGATGACTAAGAGCAACCAGATTATTCAATTGCTCGGCTTCTGCTAAAGCAGTATCAATGTCTCCTAGTTGGTCTAACCAGAGAAGAGCTAAGATGAATAAGTGAACAGTATCAAGAGTTTCTTGACTAATAGCAAGTGGATCAAAGGGGTTGAGATCAAATGTACGAAATTCCAAGTAAGAGATCCCCTCACTGAGATAGTCTCGGCTCGTTCTGGCACCTCTTAGACGGACAGCTGAGTAAAATTCCTTTTCAGCAGAGAGTTGTCCGGTCGCCACAGCCTGTTCAATGTCGGATACGTACTTTTCTAAAGAAGAAAAAGAAATATGTATATCCTCTGCATTGACATAGCCATATTTAGAGTTACGGATAGAACGAACACAACCGATATTATCTTTAAAAAAACCTTTTTCTGCCAGACAGCTTGCTCCATATAGATAAGTTAAGAACCAGCGGTAGTTGAGGAAATTTTGTGCCAATTTGAGATAAAGAGCGTTCTTAAAGGCAATAAAATCTGTTTGTTCACTTACTTCAAAGAGTTTTTGAGTTAGGTCTTTGCCCAGCTCGAAGTTATAATGAACACCAGACACAGACTGGAGGAGCTTGCCATAGCGTTTGGCCAAGCCGACCCGGTATTGATACTCATAGTCGTCTTCCAGTTGAGCAATCCGAATATCCTCTTCTGTGACAATAGGTGGCATGGACAAGGGCCAAAGGTATTCATCTCTATCCATAGAACGGGCAGCCACATCCGTAATAGCTTCCAAAAATCGTCGAGCTTCTCTGGTCGAGTGAGCTATAGGTGTAATCAATTCTAACTGTGACTCACTGTAATCTGTCTGGATATAGGGATGAAAAGAGCGAGAGCCTAGTTCGGGGGGATGAGGTGTCTGAGCTACCCGATTTTCTCGATTGATGCGGAGAGATTCGCGCTCAATGCCAAAGGTAGCTTGAAGAATAGGGCTATTTGAGGGTAATTTGTGTAACATACTGAATCTAGATCCTTCATATTTTCTGTTCTGTCAATTCTTATTCTCATTTTATCTAGATTGGCAAGCAAATACAAATTTTTGCTACGTTTTTCTAAAAATGGAGCTTGCTACTAACGAGAAGAAAAGGACTTCGGGAATCTGTACCAAAAACTAAAATAATCGAGCAACAAACGCATATTCAATCGTTTTTTAGAGTGAAATGATTTAAAAATATAAAAAAAGTCCGTTATTTGCAAATATATTTAAAAATCTTGAAAAAATGTTCGTTTTTTGATAAAATGATGTGTGGAACGAAACTTGTGGGTGAAATTCCCGCCAGAAGTAGAAGAAAGGCTGAACCGTATGGTTCAGAAAAAGAGTGGATATGACATCAGTAGTTGTTGTAGGAACCCAATGGGGCGATGAGGGTAAAGGTAAAATTACGGACTTCCTGTCTGCTAATGCCGAGGTCATTGCACGCTATCAAGGTGGTGATAATGCAGGACATACTATTGTGATTGATGGTACCAAGTACAAGCTGCATTTGATTCCGTCAGGAATTTTCTTCCCAGAAAAAATTTCGGTCATCGGTAATGGTGTAGTTGTCAATCCTAAATCGCTGGTAAAGGAGATCAACTATCTCCATGACTCAGGTGTGACGACTGATAATTTGCGCATCTCAGATCGTGCCCATGTTATCTTGCCGTATCATATCAAGCTAGATCAGTTGCAAGAAGAATCCAAGGGTGATAATAAGATTGGTACGACCAATAAGGGAATTGGTCCTGCCTACATGGACAAAGCAGCACGTGTGGGAATCCGTATTGCCGACCTCTTGGATAGGGACATTTTTGCAGAGCGCTTGCGGATCAACCTATCTGAGAAGAACAGACTTTTTGAAAGAATGTACGACTCAACACCAATCTCATTTGATGAGATTTTTGAAGAGTACTATGCCTATGGTCAGGAGATTAAGAAGTATGTGACTGATACCTCTGTCATTCTTAACGATGCCTTAGATCAAGGTAAACGTGTCTTATTTGAGGGGGCTCAAGGGGTAATGTTGGATATTGATCAGGGTACCTATCCATTCGTTACTTCTTCCAATCCAGTTGCTGGCGGTGTAACGATTGGTAGCGGTGTTGGTCCTAGCAAAATTGACAAGGTTGTCGGTGTATGTAAGGCTTATACGAGTCGTGTCGGTGACGGCCCATTCCCAACAGAGCTGCACGATGAAATCGGCGATCGTATTCGTGAAATTGGTAAGGAATATGGTACGACAACAGGTCGTCCACGTCGAGTGGGTTGGTTTGATTCAGTTGTGATGCGTCACAGTCGTCGTGTATCAGGTATTACTAACCTTTCTCTTAACTCTATTGATGTTCTGTCAGGACTTGAAACACTGAAAATCTGTGTGGCGTACGACCTTGATGGAGAACGCATTCACCACTATCCAGCAAGCTTAGAACAACTCAAGCGCTGCAAGCCAATCTACGAAGAAATGCCGGGTTGGTCAGAAGATATCACAGGTGTGCGTAGTTTGGATGAGTTACCAGAGGCGGCTCGGAATTATGTCCGTCGCATCAGTGAGTTGGTCGGTGTACGTATCTCAACCTTCTCAGTAGGACCTGGTCGTGAACAAACCAATATTCTTGAAAGTGTCTGGAGCGTAAAATAATTGTATTGAGACTGGATGAAAGTCCGGTCTTTTTGTTACCGTTGTTTGGTCATTTTATTATCATGATATTAGCTCCTTTTGCTGACTCTAAGGTGTATTCACGCATTATATTTCTCATCCTAAATGATCTGTCGCCTATTTGGGTAGCAACTTAGCTTGCCTTGTTTGATTTTTTCGTATTCAATAGCTATTGTATTTTAATGTTAAAAGTATTATGCCTTAGCCCAACTTTGCTTTATTACTTATATTCTGGTATAATCAAGACTATCAAACAACAAAAGGGGTAAGCAAATGCCAAATTTATTTTTACCGCTTGTCATGGTTGCCATGATTGGCTTTATGTTTTATTCGCAACGCAAACAACAAAAACAGCGTCAGGAAGCACTCAGTCAGATTAAAAAAGGTGATGAAATTGTGACGATTGGTGGCCTATTTGGGATTGTTGATGAAATCAACGATAAAAAGGTTGTTCTTGATGTAGATGGTGTCTATTTGACTTTTGAACGTGGAGCGATCCGCAATCGAGTGGCGACTGCCAATACAGCTCCTGTGGTTGCAGAAGAGACAGTGGTTGAAACAACAGAAGCAACTTCAGCATCTGTCATTGAAGAGTAGGTATTAGAAACCGAGGGATTCAGTTAAGGTCTTGCTCCAATATTTATTGGATAAGGCCTTTTCATTATGTGACTTTTAGTCCGTCACGCTCTGTAGGGGACGTGACGAAGGTTATACAAAAAAACAAGCGCAATACAATAAAGGTGTTTAAGCAATTGTAAAGCGAAAGGAGGAGAAAAATTATCCAGTGGATGATTTCTTCATGAGCTTAAATTTAGAAAGTGAGTTATACATCGTATAGCGTTTGATTCTTGGGTGTTAAAGAGTACGAAGATCCATTTTCAGATGGCAGTTTTAGAACAAGATAAAAGCCCGTTGTTGTGAGCATTAGTCAAGTAATCGTAGCACTAACCTGAAAGAAGTTCAGCGAACGTCTTTAGACATCGCTGGAGAGAATGGACTACAGCCAATGTACAAGCCGCCCGTTTTCACGGGTGGTTATGACTCTATCCTTATCCAAATTTTGCTATCCTCACTAGAAATATGGTATAATGAAACGATCATATATTGAGGAAAATAGCATGTTTACGTTTAAGTTTAAAAAGAAAGAAAGCATTGAGACAGCGATTGAAGTCCCTAAGCATATTGCAGTCATTATGGATGGCAATGGTCGATGGGCAAAAAAACGGATGCAACCCCGCATTATGGGGCACAAGGCTGGTATGGATGCTCTGCAAAAAGTTACCAAAACAGCTTCGGAACTGGGAGTAAAGGTCTTGACAGTCTACGCTTTTTCTACGGAGAATTGGTCTCGGCCGGAAAAGGAGGTAAAGTTTATCATGAATCTTCCTGTTGAATTCTATGATAAATATGTCCCCGAACTCCATGCCAACAATGTCAAAATTCAAATGATCGGTGACCATTCTAGATTGCCGGAAGCAACTTTGGGCGCCCTTCGGAAAGCAGAGCAGAAAACTAAGAATAACACAGGTTTGATTCTTAATTTTGCTTTGAATTACGGTGGTCGTGATGAAGTGACAAAAGCAGTTAAAGCAATTGCTCAGGATGTGTTGGATGCCAAGTTTAATCCGGGGGATATTGATGAGCAATTGATAGCAGATTATCTTTATACAGGCGGTCTTTCGCCGGTTCTTCGTGACCCAGATTTGGTGATTCGGACTAGTGGTGAGATTCGGCTTAGTAATTTTTTGCCCTGGCAAACAGCTTACAGCGAGCTTTATTTTACCGATATTGCTTGGCCGGATTTTGACGGGGAGGCTCTTAAACTAGCAATTAGAGAATACAACCGACGCCACAGACGTTTTGGCAGTGTGTAAGGAGAACGTATGACAAATGATTTACAGAAACGAGTGATTTTTGGTGGGATAGCCCTTGCTATTTTTCTTCCCTTTTTATTGAAAGGTGGAATGGTTTTTCAGTTTTTCGTAGGGCTACTGGCTATTATAGCGACAGCTGAATTGATAAAGATGCATCGTCTTGCTCCAAATTCTATTGAGGGAGTTTTAGCTATGTTGGCTAGTCTTGTATTGACTCTTCCCTTGCAGAATTACCTGACCTTCCTGCCGACAGATGGAAATTACACTGCCTATGCCATTGTGATTTTCCTTCTTTTAGGTTCAACAGTTTTCAATGTCGGTCGCTATCATTACTCGGATGTGGTCTTTCCGATTGCTTCTAGTTTCTATGTAGGAATTGGTTTTCACAGCTTGATACTGGCGCGCATGGATGGCCTTAATAAGGTTTTCTTTGCTCTGTGTATAGTTTGGGCAACGGATATTGGTGCTTACCTTGTCGGGCGAAAAATTGGTCGGAGAAGACTATTGCCAAAAGTATCCCCAAATAAGACTATTGAAGGTTTTGTGGGAGGAATCCTCTCTGCTGTGGTTGTAGCCCTCATCTTCTTGCTACTTGACAAATCCCTGCTGACAGGGTATTCTTTGGGCATGATGTTGGGATTTGTTGCTATTTTTTCAGTTTTTTCACAATTTGGCGATCTAGTTGAAAGTGCTCTAAAACGTCATTTTGGTGTCAAAGACTCTGGCAAGGTGATTCCGGGGCATGGTGGTATCTTGGATCGCTTTGACGGTATGATTTTTGTCTTCCCAATTATGCACTTCTTTGGATTATTTTAAGGAGATTCTATGAAGGGAATTTTAGCATTTATATTTATATTTGGTGTAATTGTGGTTGTCCATGAATTTGGTCATTTCTATTTTGCTAAAAGGGCCGGTATTCTGGTAAGAGAATTTGCGGTTGGAATGGGACCTAAAATTTTCGCTCACACAGGAAAAGATGGGACCCTTTACACGATTCGTATGCTACCTCTTGGTGGCTATGTCCGAATGGCCGGATGGGGTGAGGATAAGACGGAGATTAAGACGGGGACTCCTGTTAGTCTTAGCCTGAACGAGACTGGTGTTGTCACTCGGATTAACTTGTCTGGTAAACAGCTTGACAATCTTGCCTTACCTATGAGTGTAACCAGTTTTGATTTTGAGAAACAGTTAGAAATCACAGGGCTGGTATTAGAAGAAAGTAAAACGTATAAGGTGGACCACGATGCAACCATTGTAGAGGAAGATGGAACGGAAGTTCGTATTGCTCCATTAGATGTGCAATACCAAAATGCAACCGTCTGGGGACGCTTGATGACAAATTTTGCTGGTCCTATGAATAACTTTATTTTGGGAATTGTAGTCTTTATCCTGCTGATGTTTATGCAGGGTGGAGTAGCAGATATCTCCAACAATGCTGTGACCATTACTGACGGTGGTGCTTTACAGGCAGCTGGGCTAGTTACCGGAGATAAGATTTTATCTGTTAATGGTGAGGTGACTAGCAGTTACAAACAAGTTGCTACCATCATCAGCGCTGCTGCTAAAGAAGCAACTTCCGCTCCGAGCTTTCACCTAGTGGTTGAGCATGAAGGAAAAACTAAAAATGTGACAGTAATTGCTGAGAAGGTGGATGGTGCATATCGGATTGGTATTTCACCCATCTTGAAGACAGGTTTCTTTGATAAGGTTATTGGAGGAATTCAGGAAGCTGGAGAGAGGGCTCTTTTAATTGTTACGGCATTGAAAAATCTAATTGCCCATTTTGATGTTAAGCAATTAGGTGGTCCTGTCGCTATTTACAATGTCAGCGCACAGGCTGCTGAATTTGGCTGGACTTCCGTACTGGGTCTGATGGCTATGCTATCTATCAATCTAGGTATTTTCAACCTTATCCCCATTCCAGCCTTGGACGGTGGGAAAATTGTGATGAATATCTTGGAAGCTATCCGTAGAAAGCCATTAAAACCGGAAATAGAGTCCTATATTACACTAGCGGGTGTTGCTTTTATGGTAGTTCTTATGCTAGTAGTGACTTGGAATGATATTCTGAAGGTTTTCTTTTAGACGGATGAAAAAGGAATGAATGCGATTCTGCTATTTTTCGGAATTGAACATGGGCTGAAACTTGTGTAAAAAGAGACGCGGCTGTCTCAACTATACCTCAAGGTGTAAGTCATTTTGTATACAAGCATCTGGCTCTATGTTCTTCTAATGATTTAAAGATGAAAGGAGATGAATGCGTGTTAAAAACTTTACGAAAAAGATAAACCTATTCAGTGCCTACAGGCTCCGAGTTAGGCTCCTTATTTTCGTTTTGTTTTCTTGACGCACTTATACTTAACTATGAAACAATCCAAAATGATTATCCCTACATTGCGGGAGATGCCTTCTGATGCATCGGTGATTAGCCACGCCTTGATGTTGCGAGCGGGTTACGTTCGCCAAGTTTCGGCTGGTATTTATAGCTATTTGCCACTTGCTAACCGTGTGATTGAAAAAGCCAAAAAGATTATGCGTGAGGAATTCGACAAGATTGATGCCATTGAATTTTTGGCACCAGCTCTTTTGTCTGCTGATATTTGGCGTGAATCTGGTCGTTATGAGACTTATGGTGATGACCTTTACAAACTCAAAAATCGTGAAGGTTCAGATTTTATTTTGGGACCGACTCATGAAGAGACGGTGACCCTTTTGGCGCGTGATGCGGTGCAATCATACAAGCAATTGCCACTTAACATCTACCAAATCCAGTCCAAGTACCGTGATGAAAAGCGTCCTCGTAACGGTCTACTTCGTGGGCGTGAGTTTATCATGAAAGATGGCTATAGTTTCCATGCTAGCTATGAGAGTTTGGATCAGACTTATGACGATTATAAACAGGCCTATGAAACTATTTTTACTCGCGCTGGATTGGAATTTAAGGCGATTATTGGTGACGGTGGTGCCATGGGTGGTAAGGACAGTCAAGAGTTCATGGCTATTACTCCAGATCGTACTGACTTGGAGCGCTGGGTGGTATTAGACAAGTCAGTTTCCTCTTTTGAAGAAATCCCAGAGGAAGTTCTGGAGGCGATTAAAGCAGAGCTTTTAGCTTGGGCTGTTTCTGGTGAGGATACTATTGTCTATTCTAGTGAATCAGGATACGCTGCCAACTTGGAAATGGCGACAAGTGAGTACAAGCCACGGACAGTCGTTGTTACCGAAGAGGACTTGGTAAAAGTTTCAACACCTGATGCGAAAACGATTGATGAAGTTGCAGCCTTTTTGAATGTCTCAGAAGACCAGACTATCAAGACCATGCTCTTTATGGCAGATGGTGAGCCAGTTGTTGCCCTTCTTGTTGGTAATGATCAGGTTAATGATGTTAAGTTGAAAAATTATCTCGGAGCAGATTTCTTTGATGTAGCTAGTCCGGCTGATGCAGAAAAAATCTTTGGAGCAGGTTTTGGTTCGCTTGGTCCAGTAGGATTGCCAGCAGATGTGAGGATTATTGCTGATCGTAAGGTACAGGATGTGAAGAATGCTGTAGTCGGTGCAAACGAAGATGGTTTCCACTACACAGGTGCTAATGCAGGTCGTGATTTCCAAGTGACAGAATATGTTGATATTCGTGAGGTAAAGGAAGGGGAGCCTTCACCAGATGGTCGTGGTGTTCTCAACTTTGCGCGTGGTATCGAAATCGGTCACATTTTCAAACTTGGCACACGCTACTCAGATAGCATGAATGCTACTATTTTAGATGAAAATGGCCGTTCAATGCCAATGATTATGGGATGCTACGGAATCGGGGTTAGCCGTCTTCTATCGGCAGTTCTGGAGCAACATGCTCGTCTCTTTGTCAATAAGACTCCAAAAGGTGAATACCGTTATGCTTGGGGGATTAATTTCCCTAAAGAATTGGCTCCGTTTGATGTCCATCTAATTCCAGTCAATGTCAAGGACGAGTCTGCTATGGAGTTGACCCAATCAATTGAAGCAAGTTTGATTGGAGCAGGCTACGAAGTCTTGACGGATGATCGTAATGAACGCGTTGGTGTTAAATTCTCTGATAGCGACTTGATTGGCTTGCCAATTCGTGTCACTGTTGGTAAGAAAGCCGTTGATGGAATCGTTGAAGTGAAAATCAAAGGGACAGGCGATACTGTTGAAGTTCATGTTGATCAGTTGCTTGAAACACTACAAATTCTAACTAAGCAATAAGAAAAAAGGAGTCAAGAAAACTCCTAAAAATAAAAAGGTCTAAAATCAATGTTTCAAACAACTTGATTTTAGACCTTTTCTATTGCGATTAGTATTGTATTGTTGCTATAGCTTGAGCTTCTTCCAGTTTAGACCTGCTTGTCAATACACTCAGTTTTGATTTCAATTTATTACAACATATTCAAGAGGAGTGTGTAGAGACCTGCTCCAATAATTCCTCCCAAGATCGGACCAACAACTGGAATCCAGCTATAGGACCAATCGGAGTCTCCTTTATTAGGGATAGGAAGTAAGGCATGAATGATACGTGGTCCTAAGTCACGAGCAGGATTGATTGCATAGCCTGTTGTTGAGCCTAGAGAAAAACCGACAGCAAAAACAATGAAACCAACGATAATCGGACCAAGTCCAGCGCTGACCTTGTTTGGTCCAATTGCGAGGATTCCGATTACCAATACAGCGGTTCCAAGGATTTCTCCAAGCAAGTTTGAAGGAGTGTGACGAAGGGCAGGACCAGTTGCAAAGGTTCCTAGGATAGTAGCGCTATCTTTGGTTTCTTGCCAATGTGGATAGAAATGTAGATAGAGGACGATGGATGCCAACATGGCACCTGCAAATTGAGCTAGTAGAAAACCGGGTACCTCTGTCCAAGAAAGGGAACCAATGCTAGCCATGGCGATAGTCACTGCTGGATTGAGGTGGGCAGGGCTAAAAATACCTGATGCGTAGGCAGCGATGGTTACAGCGACTCCCCAGCCGAGGACAATCGTTAGCCAACCGCTATTTTCTGCCTTTGTTTTGGATAAGATACATGAGGCGACGACCCCATTTCCCAGCAAGACCAATAAGAATGTGCCAAGCAATTCTCCGATAAGATTCATAATAACCTCCTATTTATTTATTGTAAGTTCCTTTAATTGTTCAAGGATTGTGTCTAAATCGGCACCTGCTTGTAGCAGCGCAGCAGCGGTGTAGGTTCCTTCTGCGACTGGAACTGTTTGTATGAGGATCTGTTTGTCTGTAAATTCTGCTGCTAGTTCGATATTCATCCGAGCGCTTCCTAGGTCAAAGAAGGCTAGGAGGGTGTTAGCTGGGTTTTGTTCAATGCGATCTTGAACGATCTCAAAACTAGTTCCAATACTGCCATCTTCCAGCCCTCCACAATGGGTGATGGGAATATCTTTTGCTACTTCAGACACCAAATCAACAATGCCTTGTGCCAGATTTTTGGAATGTGAAACGAGCAAGATTCCAATGCTTGTCATAGAACAACCTCCAACATCGCCTCAAATAAGAGTCCTGATGAGAAGGAGCCAGGGTCAATGTGACCGATTGAACGTTCGCCGACATAGGAAGCTCGACCCTTGGTTGCAATGATGTTTCGTGTGCCTTCAACAGCTTCTTGGATAACATTAAGAGAGAGGTTTTCTGCCTGCAAGGCGCTGATGACTGGAATCCAAATATCCACCATTGTTTTTTCACCCAATTCGACCTTTCCTCTTTTTTGAATCATCTCTAAACCGGCTTGTAAGGTATCAGCTAAACTAGCTCCAGTTTGACAAGCTTTGGTAATTCCCATAAAAGCAGAACCGTAAAGTGGACCAGAAGCACCTCCTACCTTGCTGAGTAGCTGCATGGCAACGACTTTGAAGACCTGATCGGCTGTTTCGTATTCTTTTACAGATAACTCTTGCATGACTGCTGCCATGCCACGTGCCATATTGCCACCGTGATCACCATCTCCGATCGGAGAATCAAGTTCGCTCAGGTAATCTTTGTTGGCTTGTATTTTTTCGTTAAATTTCTCCATCCAAAGTAATGCAGTTTTTGTCTCCATAGTCTGTCTCCTACCAAGCAACAACATCAACAGGAGCCTGTAGGGCTTCGAGCCAGCTTGGGTCTTCTAATTTAATCAGCGTTAACGAAAGACCTGCCATGTCAATGGATGTCATATAATTGCCAATTTTTCTATAGTCAACAAGGATACCTTTTTTCGCTAGTAGTGTAGCGACATCATTGGCAAAGATATATTGTTCCATCAGCGGTGTAGCACCAAGTCCATTGATGAGGATACCATAGTGTTCACCTGTTTGAATATCGAAATCTTGAGTTAACTTTTCAACCAGTTCTTCGGCTAGTTTAGCAGATGATTGTAGCTTTTCTTTTTTATAGCCCGGTTCGCCATGGATACCTACACCATATTCAAACTCGTCTTCTTCTAGGATGAAACCAGGTTTTCCAACTTCTGGGACAGTTGCACCGGATAAGGCGAGACCGATTGTTTTAATCTGTGGTACAAGACGATCAGCTAGAGCTTTGATAGCTGCTAAAGATGCTCCCTGCTCTGCTGCATGGCCGAGAATTTTATGGACGAAAATAGTGCCTGCCACTCCTCTTCGACCTTGGGTATAGAGACTATTTTCTACAGCAATGTCGTCATCTACCACGACACTAGCAACTTCAATATCTTCCATTTCAGCTAATTCTTGAGCCATTTCAAAGTTCATGATGTCACCAGAGTAGTTTTTAATCACCATAAACACACCGGCACCTTCGTCGGCAGCCTTGATAGCTTCTAAGATTTGGTCTGGTGTTGGAGAAGTAAATACTGCGCCACAGACAGCGGCAGAAAGCATACCTTTGCCAACAAAGCCTGCGTGAGAAGGTTCATGCCCAGAGCCACCACCTGAAATAATACCGACTCTACCCGTTTTTTTATCCTTTCGAACAATAATGTCAAATCCATCGATGCGCTCTATGATATTTTGGTGCATAAAGGCGAACCCTTTCAACATGTCATCTACGACCCGTTCAGGTTGGTTTATAATTTTTTTCATCAGAAAACCCCTTTGTTTTGATTGCGCTTTCATTATAAGGTTTTCCAAATAAAAATGGAAGGGACAGATTATCAAATGTGTCCCTTTTGTTTTCAAGTCAGGCATGATAGGTTATAATGAAGAGGTATCGAAAGGAGGTGACTCATGCCAACTTCGTTAATTACTAAAAAAAGGATAGCCAAGGCTTTTAAAAAGCAGTTATCAATCAAGTCTTTTGATAAAATTTCGGTTGTTGATATCATGCAAGAAGCTGAGATTCGTCGTCAAACCTTCTACAATCATTTCTTGGATAAGTACGAGTTACTGGACTGGATTTTTGAAACAGAATTACAGGAACAGGTAACGGATAATTTGACCTACATCAGTGGGCTAAAATTATTGGATGAGTTGCTCTATTATATTGAGCACAATCAGGTTTTTTACAAACAGCTTTTTGAGATTAAGGGGCAGAATGATTTTGTGAGCTATTTGGAAGGGTATTTTAAAATTTTGATGGAAAAGATTATCAACGAATATCAGCTCCAAGGAGGGAAGCATGTTTCTGAAAAGGAGAGACAGTTTTTGATATCCTATCATTCCAGTGCATGGATTGGAATGATAAAGGAAGGTCTGTCCCAGTCACCTTGCCAGATTCAGAGCTATTGGAAACAAATGGTAGCAGTAGTTTTAGCCTCATTTTCAACCTTGTAGGAGTATCGTATGGTTTTTATTAAGAATAGACAAGCAAAAATGATTGAGCATTACATGGAAAGTGTCTGTCGGACCAACTCCAAATTGAGGAGGGTGGAACATTTTCCGATTATCGTACAAAGGAATCAGGACTGCCGACTTGTTCCCATTGTTTCAGGCGGAGGCTCAGGGCATGAGCCAGCTCATGTCGGCTTTGTTGGTAAAGGAATGCTGACGGCTGCGGTTTATGGGGAAATTTTTACACCTCCAACTGAGGAAGAAATTATAACAGCAATCCGTGAGGTAGATAAGGGAAGAGGTGTCTTTCTCATTGTCAAAAACTTTGAAGCTGATCTTCTTTCCTTTGGTAAGGCAATAGAGGCAGCTAGAAACGAGGGAATAGCTGTTAAATACATCATTTCTCATGATGACATCTCAGTGGATACTAAAAACAATTTTAGAATGCGGCACAGAGGACTGGCTGGAACAATCCTCCTTCATAAAATCTTGGGAGCTGCTGCACTTGCTGGTTATGATTTAGATGCCTTGGAACAATTAGGATTGTCGCTGGCAACAGAGATAGCAACGATTGGATTTGCGACCAAATCAGCTTATTTGCCGAATGCCGCACTACCGTTATTTGACTTGGAAGAAGGTGAAATATCTTATGGTATTGGTATTCATGGTGAAGAGGGCTATCGCACAGTAGCCTTTGAATCCTCAGAGCAACTGGCCAATGAAATTGTCAATAAATTAAAATTAAAATTCCGTTGGAAAGAAGGAGAGGAATATATCCTCTTGGTGAACAATCTTGGAACCATGTCTGAGATTGAGCAGGGAATCTTCCTAAGTGATATTTGTCAATTTCTAGAGTTGGAAGGGCTAATTCTTTCCTATGTTAAGACAGGTCGGTTTATGACTAGTTTAGATATGGGAGGTATTTCAGTTACTCTTTGTCGTGTGAAGGATAGGCTATGGTTGGACTATTTGCAGGTTGATACAGATGCAGTCGCTTGGTAAGAGGTAGAGGGCAGTTGTTTCTTTTCTTTGATGGATGTCTTTCAATAAAGTGAGTTCAGGAAAAAGGAGTTTTAATTTAGAACCAACTTTTGTCTTGGCCTCATTTCCAAGTCTTTTGGGGTGACATATTGAAAAAGTTTGTCACCAATTCCTCGTTTCAAGTTGTTAATCTGAAATAGTCTATCCCCAGACCTTTTGAAGTCCACCTTCCGCATAGCTCCAACTGTCTGGGAGACAGTTAGAGGTTGGCAACTCTGTTCGCAGCAGTCGTAATGGTTAGATTTGGAGTGTAAAACACGACCAAATCTGTCAATCAACCACTGTTCTGAGATATTGACACGAACGAAGTGGCAGTGGACTTTTTCCTATCTTTAAGGGATTTTTTGATGTTCACTTTAAAATTTCTAAGTGAATTATTTTCAGAATGGATACGGAAGGATTTTGGAGTATTATATTTTACTTGATTTTTTTGGAAAATTAGTGGTATTCTTGTATTGAGAATACTTGAGAGGTGCGAAGATTGTTACTTTTGTGCCGTTGAATAAATTGTTCCTCAAGCCTAATCAGATCAGTTGGATAAGGCAGAGAGAAAATAATAATGTCAAGATAGGATTCGGAGAAGGGACCATCTTGGCAGTTGAGTTGTCTTGTTTTTCGGCAACAAATGTAAGCGGATACAAATTATATTTGAGAGGAGGAAATCCGATGTACTTCATGGCTTAGTCAGAAGGTGGTTGGTTTCCATCGGAACAAAAAAGACTGTTAGAAAATGAAAAGAACCACTTATAATGGACAGTATAAAAAGTACTATACTGTTCTTATAAGGAGGTTCTTTTCTCATGGCTAAAAAAGGAAGTAAATTTACAAAGTATCCACCTGAATTCAAAATACAAGTAGTCGAGGACTATCTTAGTGGGAAAAGTGGTGGTATGGACTCAATTGTAAAAAAGTATGGCTTGAAATCAAACAATCAAGTCCTCACATGGACTAGAAAATATCACGAAAATCCACAATTGCTCCACCAAGATTTAAGAGGTGCTAAATCAACTGGTCGCCCAAAATCAACCAATCTTGATGAAATGACAATAGAGGAACAGAATGCCTTTCTTCGTATGGAGAATGACATTTTAAAAACCTTAAGGACTCTCCTCAGAAAGTGAGAAGAGTCCACCTTTATCAAGTCGTTGAACAATTGAAAGAACGTTATTCCATCTCCCGTTTATGTGCCTATTTGGGTTTCCCTAGGTCATCATACTACCTCTGGTTAAGCAATGGAAAACCTGAACACAAGCGGTTTAACCCTGACCTAGCACAAGTCATTACAGCTATTTTTAATGAGACTCAGAAAGGTTATCGTTTCATTTGTTATCAACTGAGAAGAAAATACGATATTTTCTGTCATCCTAAAACTGTCCTACGCTATATGCGTATTCTGGGTTTGAAGTCGCCAATTCGAAAGAAACGCTATCATTCTTGCACGCAGCGTGAGATAAATGAAAAGGCAAGACACGTCCACTACAACGTGCTTGCCCGAAACTTTAAAGCAGAACGTCCTCTCCAGAAACTAACAACGGATGTCAGTTATGTTTACCACAAACAGGGAAGGATGTTCCTTAGCGTCATAAAAGATTGTTATGACAACTCTATTCTAGCATATACTCTTTCAGATTATAGCGATAATCAGCTCGTTTTTGAAAATTTAGACCTCGTCTTCAATGAAAATTGGGATGCCACACACATTTGTGTCTTGCATTCTGATCAAGGTTTTCAATATACCAATCAACAGTATCTCCGAAAATTAGACCAATATGGTGTGACCATATCTCATTCTGGCAAGGGAAATTGTTATGATAATGCAGTATGTGAGAATTTCTTTTCTCACTTGAAGAGTGAGTCCTTGAGACTATTTCCACCTGAGAATAAAGAAACCCTCGTCCATCAAATCAGGGAATACATTGACTGGTATAATCACCACAGACCACAAGAAAAATTAAAAGGTATGACTCCCTTAGAATTTAGGGAAGCATACCTTCTAAACACCTAACTTTTTTAACTGTCCATTTTATCTGGGGCTTGACAAAAATTATTTTTAAACTTTTTATTCATGCAACGATGTCTGTCATAGCAGATGATGTATTGGTATTTTAGGTTGGTCTAATCCGGTCACCTGGAAACAGGTTGTAAAAACGTTTGGACCAGCGCTGCTTAACTGTGTACTTGGCTAAGTGAAAGGAGAGCCTATGGGACTTTCATTCAATAGAAGTTTTTATAGAAATCCGTTGTTTTATCTATTTCTGTTCAATCTTATCCTATTTTTCAAAGATGGACTGTTTCAGCGTTCTATATGGATTACTGTACTAGCAGTTTCTGTCCTGTTGCTTCAACTTTTTATGGCTTTAACAGAGCAAGTTCCCAAAAGAAAAAGGAATATATGGCTTATTGTCATCTTTTTGCTACTTTCGCTGTTTATGCTGTGGAGCTGTTCCTCTAATAAGAAAGTGACGGTTGCTTCTGCTTCAGAGGGTTCAAGTCTTGTAGAAGGTGCTGCAGATAATAAGAGCGATAGTGCTATACGGTATCAGGATATTGTATCGAATTATCAGCACTTGACAACTGAGCAAATCTTAGCTGGCGATTTTTCTAAAAATAGTTTAGTATTTCTAGGAAGAGTGAACTGTCCGCATTGTAGAGATTTTCTACCTTTTTTCAGGAAACAATACAGAAACTGAATCTGAACATCCCCATCTATTATTATGGTGTTGAGGGGATCGGAGAGGAAGCCAAACAGCGGTTGCTAGCAACATCCCCTATAGCGGGTGTTCCAACCCTTATCCATATTAAAAAAGATGGATCGTACGATATATTTTCTGGGACTAATCAGTCACTCCCTGAGTGGCTTGTTTCTCGGGATCATGAATAGCTATAATAGGCGATTTCCCCACTGTTTTCAACTGAGTAAATGGTGGGGCTTTGTTTTTAGTTCTTTCTTAGCAAGAAAAATTTATCTATTTATGGTAGAATATTCCTAACTACATTCAAAGGAAAAGGTCATGTCAGATAAGTTTCAGCTCTTGCTTCAACAAATTGGAATACCTCTCACTACTCGACAGTCAGAGGCTTTTTCGACTGCAAAGATTGAGAAAGTGGTCTTGCATAAGGTCAGCAAAGTCTGGGAATTTACCTTTCGCTTTGTTAAGCCTCTTCCCCTGTTAGACTACCAACTCTTTAAAGCACGTTTGGTGACTGAGTTTGAAAAGACAGGCAATAAGGCTACCTTTGTCCTAGTGACAGATATGGATGAAGTCAATCCTGACTTGGTGGAGGCTTATTACCCAGAAGTTTTTACTGAGGATCTTTGTCAAAGTGCAGGCTTTAAAACCCTTTTCCAACCCTTAACTGTTCAGTATCGAGATGGAGTTCTATGGATAAAAGGTCCTGAAACAATTGATACACCTCATTTTCGGAAGAATCATTTGCCCAATCTAGTGGAGCAATACAAACGGTTTGGTTTTGCAAATCTGGTGGTAGATATTGAAGTTTGTCAGGAGATGACACAGCAGCAAGCCGAGCTATTTCATGCGCAGAATGAAGAAATTTATCAGCAGGCCAATGAGGAAAATCTGGCAGCTCTTGAACAACTGGCTCAAATGACACCACCGCCAGAGGTAGCTCAGCCATTTGTCCCAGAATTTAAGAAAAATCGCCCTACCAAGGTCAATATTGAAAAGGCAGAGATTACGCCGATGATTGAAGTGGATAGTGAGGAAAACCGTATCGTTTTTGAGGGGCTTGTCTTTGAGGTGGAGCAGAAGACTACCAAGACTGGGCGAGTGATTATTAACTTTAAGATGACCGACTATACTTCGTCCTTCACTCTGCAGAAATGGGCTAAGAATGAAGAGGAAGCCCAGAAGTTTGATATGGTGAAGAAGGGAAATTGGCTGCGTGTGCGTGGCAATATCGAGACCAATCATTTTACCCGTGATTTGACTATGAATGTTCAAGAAGTTCAGGAAGTCAAAAGGGAGATTCGCAAGGATTTGATGCCAGAAGGTGAGAAAAGGGTGGAATTCCATGCCCATACCAATATGTCCACTATGGATGCCCTTCCTGCAGTTGAAGACCTGATTGCGCGTGCAGCAGCCTGGGGACACAAGGCGGTAGCGATTACGGATCATGGGAATGTTCAGTCTTTCCCTCATGGCTATCATGCCGCTCGTAAGGCTGGTATCAAGGCTCTTTTTGGAATGGAAGCCAATATCGTTGAAGACTCAGTGCCGATTGTTTATAACGAAGCGGATGTGGTTTTGTCGGATGCGACCTACGTAGTCTTTGACGTGGAGACAACAGGTCTTTCTGCGGTCAATAATGCTCTTATCCAGATAGCGGCATCCAAAATGCACAAAGGTAATATTGTAGCTGAGTTTGATGAATTTATTGATCCGGGACACCCGCTTAGTCAGTTTACAACCGATTTGACAGGGATCACAGATGAACACGTACGTGGTTCCAAGCCGTTGGAACAGGTTTTGAAGGAGTTTCAAGCTTTTTGTCAAGATTCTATTTTGGTAGCTCATAATGCGACTTTTGACGTTGGTTTTATGAATGTCAATTATGAGCGAGCAGGTTTGCCACAAATTGAGCAACCTGTTATTGATACACTTGAATTTGCTCGTAACCTCTATCCGGATTATAAGCGCCATGGTTTGGGACCGTTGACTAAGCGTTTTGGTGTAGCCTTGGAGCACCACCACATGGCTAACTATGATGCGGAAGCGACGGGACGCTTGCTCTTTATCTTTTTGAGAGAAGCTCTGGAAAGACACATCCTGACTAATCTCAACCAACTCAATACCGAGTTGATTGCAGAGGATTCTTATAAGAAAGCCCGAGTCAAACATGCGACGCTTTATGTTACCAACCAGGTCGGCTTGAAAAATATCTTTAAGTTGGTTTCCCTATCAAATACCAAGTATTTTGAAGGCATTCCCAGGATTCCAAGAACGGTATTAAACGCTCACCGTGAGGGTCTAATTTTGGGAACAGCCTGTCAGGAAGGGGAAGTGTTTGATGAACTCCTGTCCAAGGGCATTGATGCAGCGGCCAAGATAGCAGCTTACTATGATTTTATCGAGGTGATGCCTCCCGCACTCTATGCTCCAATGATTGCTAAGGAGCAATTTAAAGATATGGCAGAAGTTGAAGATACCATCAAAAAACTGATTGAAGTTGGTCGTAAGGCTGGTCTGCCCGTTCTAGCAACAGGAAATGTTCATTATATTGATCCCGAAGAAGAGATTTATCGTGAAATTATTGTTCGTTCTCTGGGTCAAGGAGCCATGATCAACCGAACGATTGGTCACGGTGAAAATGCTCAACCTGCCCCTCTACCAAAAGCACACTTTAGAACGACCAGCGAGATGTTGGATGAGTTTGCCTTTCTCGGTGATAGTCTAGCAAGAGAGATTGTCATCACTAATCCCAATGTCATGCTAGAGCGCTTTGAAGAGGTAGAAGTTGTCAAAAGCGACCTCTATACACCGTATATCGAGAATGCAGAAGAAACAGTTGCTGAGTTGACCTATCAAAAGGCTTTTGAAATCTATGGCAATCCTCTACCAGACATCATTGATTTGCGGATTGAGAAGGAGTTAACCTCCATTCTTGGTAATGGCTTTGCTGTGATATATCTGGCTTCGCAGATGTTGGTAACACGATCAAATGAGCGAGGCTATCTGGTTGGTTCCAGGGGATCTGTCGGATCAAGTTTTGTGGCGACCATGATTGGAATTACCGAAGTTAATCCGATGCCGCCGCATTATGTCTGTCCGAACTGCCAACATAGTGAGTTTATCACAGATGGTTCCTACGGCTCTGGATTTGACCTGCCAGATAAAGAATGTGAGAAGTGCGGTGTCAAGTACAAAAAAGATGGTCAGGATATTCCATTTGAAACCTTCCTTGGTTTTGATGGGGACAAGGTACCGGATATTGATTTGAACTTTTCCGGGGATGATCAACCATCCGCCCACTTGGATGTACGGAAGATTTTTGGAGAAGAATATGCCTTTCGTGCTGGAACGGTTGGTACGGTAGCAGCCAAAACCGCCTACGGTTTCGTTCGTGGTTATGAACGGGATTACGGTAAACTCTATCGCGATGTTGAGGTAGAACGGTTAGCAGCCGGAGCGGCCGGTGTGAAACGAACGACTGGTCAGCACCCAGGTGGTATCGTTGTTATTCCAAACTACATGGATGTTTACGACTTCACTCCTGTGCAATATCCCGCTGATGATGTAACCGCTAGCTGGCAGACTACTCACTTTAACTTCCACGATATTGATGAAAACGTCCTTAAGCTCGATGTTCTGGGGCATGATGATCCGACTATGATTCGGAAGTTGCAGGATTTATCTGGTATTGATCCACAAACGATTCCTGCCGATGACAAGGGGGTGATGGCTCTCTTTTCTGGTACGGAGATTCTGGGGGTTACGCCAGAGCAGATCGGTACACCGACTGGCATGCTTGGTATTCCTGAATTTGGAACGAACTTTGTTCGGGGTATGGTGGAGGAAACCCATCCGACGACCTTCTCGGAACTGCTTCAGTTGTCAGGTCTATCACATGGTACAGATGTCTGGCTGGGCAATGCTCAGGACTTGATTAAGGCAGGCATTGCTGACCTATCAACTGTTATCGGTTGTCGTGATGACATCATGGTGTATCTCATGCACGCAGGTTTACAACCCAAGATGGCCTTTAATATCATGGAGCGGGTACGGAAAGGCTTGTGGCTGAAAATTTCCGAAGAAGAACGAAATGGCTATATTCAGGCGATGAAGGATAACAAGGTACCGGATTGGTACATTGAATCCTGTGGAAAAATCAAGTACATGTTCCCCAAGGCTCATGCGGCAGCTTATGTCATGATGGCTCTACGAGTAGCTTATTTTAAGGTTCACCATCCTCTCTACTACTATTGTGCCTACTTCTCCATTCGTGCTAAGGCATTTGATTTGGCGACTATGTCTGGTGGTTTGAACCGTGTTAAGGCCAAAATGGAAGAGATTACCATCAAGAAGAAGAACAATGAAGCTTCTAATGTAGAGCAAGATCTCTATACTACATTGGAGTTGGTCAATGAAATGTTGGAGCGTGGTTTCAAGTTCGGTAAACTGGATCTTTATAAGTCAGATGCTACTGAGTTCCTCATTGAAGGAGATACTTTGATTCCGCCATTTGTTGCCATGGATGGTTTAGGAGAAAACGTTGCTAAGCAATTGGTGGCAGCCCGCAAAGAAGGGGAGTTCCTTTCCAAGACCGAACTTCGTAAACGTGGCGGTTTATCAGGTACTTTGGTTGAAAAGATGGACGAAATGGGGATTCTCGGCAAGATGCCAGAGGATAACCAGCTCAGTCTCTTTGATGATTTATTTTAAACAGAGTCTGGAATAAAAGCATGGCTCTGTACTCAAAAACCGAGCCTGGGCCAATGGTTCAATCTCATATATAAAAAGCGAACAAAGCTAGTTTTCTGACAATCAGAATCTTGGTTTGTTCGCTTTTTTGTTCAATTCTAGATCTAAAGGACTTGATAATTGAGATTTTCAAAATTGAAAATCTTTTTGTCCCAAGCTCACTTTTTATATGTATAATTTATTATAGATAATATAGGGAGCCAAAAATTAAAATATTTTTACTCAGATTCTTTGTTAACGAATACAATTTTCTTTTAGAGTGCTGAGTCAAATAATTGACACTACTTAGTGATAATTGTATAATTTATATACAATCAAAAAATTACTAAGTAGTAATAAAAGGAAAAGAGGAAATCCTATGTCACATTTTGCAACTCTACAAGAAAATCGTCGTTCGATCTATACACTTGGTAAAGAATTGCCAGTATCAAATGAAGAAGTGGTAGCACTTGTTGAAAAAGCCATGAAGGAAGCACCATCAGCTTTCAACTCACAGTCAAGTCGAGCAGTTATTCTTTTTGGTGCTGAGTCGGATACTTTCTGGAATGAAATCGTCTATAGTGAATTAGAAAAGGTAACACTTGCAGAAGCATTTGAAGCAACGAAAGATCGTTTGGCTGGCTTTGCAGCTGGTGCTGGAACCATTTTATTCTTTGAGGACCAAGATGTGGTGAAAGGTTTACAGGAAAGTTTCCCGCTTTATGCTGAAAATTTCCCAATCTGGTCCGAACAAGCTCACGGTATCAATTTGTATGCAGTGTGGCTGGCGTTTGCAGAGAAGAATATGGGAATGAATGTGCAACATTATAATCCATTGGTTGATGCACAGGTCACTGAAAAATATGGGATTCCTGCAAGCTGGAAACTCCGTGCTCAGGCACCATTTGGTAGCATTGTTGCTCCAGCGGCAGATAAGGACTATATAGCAGATGGTGACCGTGTAAAAGTATTTGGCAACTAGCATGTTTTGACAATTATGTTTTTAATGGTGAGGCATCTTGATGACTCGATAACATTTGCAAACATATAGCTCCTTGCTCAACTTCCTCCTACTCGGGGAAGTTTTTTTACTTGTTCAATCTTAAAATATGGTATAATAATCTAGTATCATAGCCAAAGGAGAATATCATGGTATTACCTCATTTTAAAGAAAATCTAGCAAAATATGCAAAGCTCTTAGTATCGACTGGTATCAATGTACAACCGGGTCATACTGTCCAATTGACTATCAGTGTGGAACAGGCTGAATTAGCTCGTTTAATTGTGAAAGAAGCCTATGCCTACGGTGCAGCAGAAGTTCTTGTCAATTGGCAGGACGATGTCATTGCGCGTGAACGGTTGGTGAATGTTGATGTGGAATTATTGGAACAGGTACATCCACAGCGCATCACAGAGATGAACTACCTCTTGGAGCGTAAGGCTAGTCGTCTGGTTGTTTTGTCAGATGATCCAGGAGCCTACGATGGAGTTGAACCAGAAAAACTATCTCGCAACGCACGCGCTCTCAGTCAAGCCCTCAATCCGATGCGCCAGGCAACACAAGCCAATAAAGTCAGCTGGACTCTTGGTGCAGCTTCTGGCTTGGAATGGGCTAAGAAAGTCTTTCCTAATGCGACCTCTGATGAGGAAGCTGTAGATCTTCTTTGGGATCAAATCTTCAAGACATGCCGTATCTACGAAGAAGACCCCATCAAGGCTTGGGAAGAACATGAGGCGCGTTTGGTAGCCAAGGCCAAAGTCCTCAACGACGAGCAGTTCGTTAAGCTTCACTACACTGCGCCGGGCACAGATTTGACCCTAGGTATGCCGAAAAACCACTTGTGGGAAGCAGCTGGCTCTATCAATGCCCAAGGTGAGAAATTTATTGCTAATATGCCGACAGAAGAAGTTTTTACAGCACCAGATTATCGTGTAGCGGATGGTTATGTCACTTCTACTAAGCCACTCAGCTATAACGGAAATATCATTGAAGGGATTAAGGTAACCTTTAAAGATGGTGAAATCGTTGACGTATCGGCTGAAAAAGGTGATGAAGTCATGAAAAAATTAGTTTTTGATAACGCTGGTGCACGTGGTCTTGGCGAAGTAGCTCTTGTACCTGATAAGAGTCCAATCTCTCAGTCAGGCGTGACTTTCTTCAATACCCTCTTTGATGAAAATGCTTCAAATCACTTAGCAATCGGCTCTGCTTATGCTTTCTCTATTGAAGGTGGTACAGAAATGAGTCAAGAAGAGTTGAAAGAAGCAGGACTCAACCGCTCAGATGTCCACGTGGACTTTATGATCGGCTCAAATCAGATGAATATTGATGGTATCCGTGCAGACGGTACTCGTGTACCAATTTTCCGTGATGGTGAATGGGCTATCTAAGGGAAATGGATAGATTATGGCAAGTAGTATGAGGCTGGGGGAGCGGCCATCTTTTATGAAAGGAATGGTAATATTATGATTACAAGTATTATCGCAGGTGCTATTATTGGTCTCATTGCTGGAGCTATTACTTCCTCAGGTGACCGCCGAGGTTGTTTGGGAAATATTATCCTAGGATTGGCGGGCTCTTGGATTGGACAATTACTATTTGGTTATTGGGGACCACAACTGGCAGGTATGGCTTTAGTGCCCTCTGTTTTTGGCGCCATATTATTGATAGCGATTTTTGGTCGAAGTCGCAGCAGTTAGGAGCTGAAAAAGCACCATTAGTCTGGCAAGTGGTATCAGTAAAACAATTTCGGACAGAGAGACTGTTGAGAATCTCGTGATGTATTTGTCAGCATATCAATAGAAAATGGGTGGAATAACCCCCCCAGTAAACGACTCGAAAGGGTCGTTTTTTTTGTTGTAACAGTTCTATTGGAAAAGAATGGTGGATTTAGTCAGATTGATTCCCTTTGGGGAGTTTTCATGTGTTTAAGTAACAAAAGATTGTTTGAATCATTATTAAAATAATTATATGAAAAATATATTGAAGCGGTAGAAATTGTCCGGAAAGCAATAGTTGTATATGATTTAGAGGGAGATGACCTTTTAAAAAACTTAGCACAGTCTCTATTGATAGATCTATTAGAAAAGGAGTCAGTAACAAATGAAAAAGATAATGATTAAATATGGCTTATCATTGCTACTGTATGTTGTTTTATTTGGAGATAAAATTTCTCCTGTCATATTGCAATAAGAAAAGCGTGATTTTAGATAAACAAACGAATAAAAGACTTAAAGCCATGATTCTAGGAGTCAAGGTTTTAAGTCTTTTGTTTATTTAGCAAGCTGAATGTTTATGCAGTCAATTTTTGTTTATTTAATGACCAACATTCCCTCTTTCACTGCAAATGGGTGTTCGGGATCAATGCGGTCATAGAACATGACTCCGTTGAGATGATCAATTTCGTGTTGAACTACAATGGCATTGAAACCTCGGAGTTTGATACGGTGTTTGTTGCCATTTTTATCAAAATAATCTACTGTTACACGAGCATGGCGGACGACATAGCCTTGAACTTCACGATCAACAGATAGACATCCTTCTCCCCCTTCAATAGCTGCTTCCTGAACGGAGTGGGCTACGATTTTTGGATTATACATAACCTCTTGGAGGGAATAGGCTTGGGTAGGTGGATTCCCTTCCTCATCCTCCGGATTTGGGACTAAGACTGCGATGATACGCTTAGATACGTCAATTTGTGGCGCTGCCAGTCCAACACCTCCGCGAAGGTTCAGCTTTTCGGCCATGACAGGATCCTGCGAATGCTTGAGGAATTGCATCATTTTTTCTCCTAAAATGATTTCCTGATCGGAAAGGGGAAATTGGACTTCGGCAGCAATCTGACGGAGGGTCGGATGTCCCTCGCGAATAATATCGTCCATATCAATCAGATGGGATGGTTTTGTTAAGGTTTCAAGTACAGACATATTTCTCTCCTTTGGATTTATTTTTTAGATAAGTATAGCACGAAACAGGGGAGAATAAAAGCCATACTCTACACAGATTGAATACGGATCCTATAATTGACCAAACCTTTGGTAGATTGTTTTACTTGTTTGTTGATTTTTACTGGAGATTTTATCCATTCTGCCTCAAATCTGTTATACTAATAATGGATGAATAGACGAATCATGAAAAGGAGAAATCATGAAAAGGATTTTAGAAAAAATGAGCCTCTTGGCTCTGTCAACCATGTTGGTATCAACCTTTGCTGTCTCACCTGCCATACCTCAAATGATTGAGCATTTTGCTAAGGAGGGAATTTCTGCTGGGCAGGTAGAAAATTTGGTGACCATTACCTCTTTTGCTATCATGGTAACCCTCTTACTGAATGGTTTCATCGTTCGTATCCTGTCAGAACGAGCTATCATCATCATAGGACTTTTGTTAATGGCAACAGGTGGATCTATGCCTGTTCTTTTCTCAGCTTTCCCACTTGTTTTTCTCGCTAGAATTTTACTAGGCTTGGGAATTGGTTTGATCAATGCGCGTGCTATCAATATCATAGGGACCTTTTTTGCTGGAAAAGAACGAGTACAGATGATGGGGCTACGTGGTTCTGCAGAAGTTTTAGGAAGTGCTGGTTTAACCCTGCTGGTTGGTTGGCTGATTCAATTTGGTTGGCAACGTGCATTCATGGTCTATTTGTTTGCTATGGTGATTTTAGCTTTATTTGTGCTTTTTGTTCCACAAGAAGAGTTTGCTGCCCACAGCGAAATCAAACTTGAAGAGCCAGGGACAAAAATAAAATTGGATAGATACATGTGGCAACTGGGGATTATTTTAGCTTTTCTAGCTTTCTTTGTTATCAATGTCAATACCTTTTTAACCATCCGTATTCCGCAAATCGTTTTGGAAAAAGGGATAGGAACAGCCCAACAGGCTAGTTTGATTCTCAGTCTTATGCAGGTTATGGGAATTGTGGCTGGAACACTCTTTGGCTTTTTGATGGGGCGTTTAAAGGGGTGGTTACTGGCTGTATCTTATGCGATTTATGGTCTGGCTGTCATCGGTATTACAGTTGCTGGTAGCCTCTGGCTTCTAGGTCTAGGCAGTATGATTTCGGGTTTTTTCTATAGTATTATTTTAACGATTGTATTTAGTCAGGTAGCAGATCGTGTTCCTAAGTCTCTGCTTAATACCGTCATGACAATTGTTTTGATGGGATGTTGTACAGGCGGAGCGACCTCTGCAATTTTGCCTATTTATCTGGAAAAGCTCAATCCGACAACTACAGGAGCCTTTGGAATTTATGCCATCGGCTGTGCTCTGATTAGTGCTAGTTTATTTTACAAACAAGTTCAGTTGAGGAAGTAGGAGTCGTTTTCGACTCCTTTTGTTATAATAGGTGAAGAGGAGGTTTAGTATGTTAGAAAACAATCGGTTAAATGAGTTAATACTCCGATTTCCAGAAGATGTGCAGCTCATTTTTAAGAACATGATTTCTTCCTACCAATTAGGCTATGTGGATTATGTCTATCAAACGGATAACAATGCAACTCAGAATCGGCGCATTAAAAATCTGATAAAAAACTTCCGTAGAATGGACTATTTTTACATCATGCCCCTGCAGCAGGATCTGGCTTTAGAGATTGCCAATCAGTGGCGCTATGAAGCTCCCTATGATGTTTACAATGTCAGCGCCAATCCAGAAGCTTATGCGGAGCTGATCTCGCCAGAGGCACGTGAGAATTGCTTTTTTGCTGTTATCCGTAATGCTGCTCTCATGGGCTATTTTCGTCTGGAGTTAGTTGGAAGTTGCTTAGAGATTGGTCTTGGGATGAAACCATCCTTGACAGGTCAGGGAAATGGCAGAGCTTTTTATCAGGCCATTGAAGATTATATAAAAGAACAGTATGCCCCAGATAGCATCTGCCTAGCGGTGGCCAAATTCAATCAGCGGGCACAGGCTCTCTATCGAGCAGTCGGCTTTGTCGAAAAGAAACAGTTTCTTCAAACTGCTAATGGAAGTCAGTATGATTGTGTTAGAATGGAAAAGGATATGACATGCGATTAGATAAGTATTTGGTTGATTGTGGTGTTGGCAGTCGAACAGAAGTCAAGAAGATTTTAAAAAGTAAGCAGGTGATGGTCAACAATCAAGTGGAAACCTCACCCAAACACCAGATTGATGAGAAGGTGGATCAGATTATGGTAGCAGGTCAGGCCTTGACTCATGAAAATTTTGTTTATTACCTGCTCAACAAGCCAAAAGGAGTGGTTTCAGCAACAGAAGATAGTCATCACCGGACGGTTCTAGATCTGTTGGACGATACAGCCCATCATAAGGGTGTCTTTCCTGTTGGACGCTTGGATATTGATACGCACGGACTCCTATTCCTAACCAACAATGGACAGCTAGCCCATGCCATGCTGTCACCCAAAAAGCACGTGGATAAGTGCTATCGTGCAAAGGTGGATGGCATTATGGATCGGGTGGATGTAGATCGGTTTGCCGCTGGTCTGGCATTAAAAGATTTCACCTGTCAGCCAGCCCAGTTAGAAATTTTATCTACCGATGAAGAAAAAGGGATTTCACTGGTAGATATTACGATTAGAGAAGGAAAGTTTCATCAGATTAAACGCATGGTGCAGGCTTGTGGGAAAAAGGTAATAGACTTAGAACGTTTATCCATGGGCCCATTGACTTTGGATCCCAGTCTTGATCCTGGGCTTTACCGTAGATTAACTGAGGCAGAGTTGGCCAAATTAGAAGTATTTGGTGTGGAGCTGTGATGGGAAGTAAGGGGATTGATTGCAGAGCAGAATAAGGAATGGAGGAGAGATGTTGCTTCGCTCCCTATTTTTTACCGCTACTCAAACAAAAAAATATAAAACTTCTTGTCAAAGATTAGTTTTTTATGCTATAATATCAAAAGCGTAGGTTTTTAAACTCATCCCGTGAGGTGAGAAAGACAACAGGAAAATCAATTAAGGGCCTATGACTATGTATATTTAGAAAGTCTGGGTCTTTTTGTGTACCCAGAATGGGAGAATGATGAATACAAAAGCCAACCTTTTGTTTGATGTCCACGAGAAACCAGCTCCACTTCAAGGGATACTGCTTAGTTTCCAGCATGTATTTGCTATGTTTGGTGCAACGATTTTGGTGCCATTGATTTTGGGAATGCCGGTGTCGGTTGCCCTCTTTGCTTCAGGTATTGGAACCCTGATTTATCAAGTGGCAACGCAGTTTAAGGTGCCGGTTTACTTAGGTTCTTCCTTCGCCTATATTTCAGCCATGTCTTTAGCGATTAAGGAAATGGGAGGTGATATTTCGGCAGCTCAAACTGGTATTCTCTTTGTCGGTTTGATTTATGTGCTGATTGCGGCTCTTGTTAAGATGGTCGGTACTAGATGGATTGACACTCTTTTGCCGCCAATCGTTATTGGTCCCATGATTATTGTTATTGGTCTTGGACTCGCCAATTCAGCAGTTACTTCTGCTGGATTTGTGGCAGATGGAGATTGGAAAAAGGTGGTGGTTGCTATTGCGACCTTCCTAATCGCAGCATTTGTCAATACCAAAGGGAAAGGTTTTGCCAAGATTGTTCCTTTCTTGATTGCTATCATTGGTGGTTATATTCTTGCCCTTACGCTTGGTCTGGTTGATTTTGAGCCTGTTTTAAAAGCAGCTTGGTTTGAATTGCCGCGTTTCTATCTACCATTTAAAACCAGCATCTTTGACTCTTATCGCTTCTATTTTGGACCTGAGATGGTTGCTATTTTGCCAATTGCAGTCGTGACCGTTGCTGAACATATTGGTGACCATACTGTTCTTAGTCAAATTTGTGGACGTCAATTCTTGAAAGATCCAGGGCTCAGTCGTACCTTGATTGGCGATGGTGTAGCGACTGCTGTTTCAGCCTTTATCGGTGGTCCTGCTAATACGACTTACGGTGAAAATACGGGGGTTATTGGGATGACCCGCAATGCTTCTGTATCCGTTATTCGCAATGCTGCTATGATTGCTATTGCCTTTTCATTCTTAGGTAAATTTACTGCCCTCATCTCAACGATTCCAAGTGCAGTTCTTGGGGGTATGTCCATCTTACTTTACGGTGTTATTGCCTCAAATGGTTTGAAAGTGTTGATTGAAAGTCGTGTGGATTTTGGTCAGGTTCGGAATTTGATTATTGCAAGTTCTATGCTGGTATTGGGACTTGGCGGAGCTGTTTTGAATCTTGGTGCCATTAAGCTATCAGGTACGGCTCTCTCAGCGATTGTGGGAATTATTCTAAATCTAATCTTGCCAAGAGCTGAGAAAACGGAATAGCCGACTAACCGATTGGAGATGTCAAAAGTGAATTAGTCTTATCAGACTTTTGTTTGACACAATATTATTTGACAAAAGTCTCCTTCCTTGTTAAAATGAATAAGGTCCTAAAGGACAAATCTAGCTTTTTCTTGGTTGCAGGTCGCCAACCTGTCACTCGGATTAGGCTCAAATAAAAGGAGAATAGATCATGGCAATCTCAAAAGAGAAAAAAAATGAAATCATGGCGCAGTATGCTCGTCATGAAGGCGACACTGGTTCAGTTGAGGTACAAGTAGCTGTACTTACTTGGGAAATCAACCACCTTAACGACCATATTAAGCAACATAAAAAAGACCATGCAACTTATCGTGGTTTGATGAAAAAAATCGGTCGTCGTCGTAACTTGTTGGCATACCTACGCCGCACAGATGTTAACCGTTACCGTGAATTGATCAATTCACTTGGATTGCGTCGTTAAGATAGGTATAAAGCCCGTCAAAAACGACTGAAAAATAGAGAACTGCCAATGTCTTCGGATATTGGCAGTTCTTCTTTTTTCTGGGTTTTAGGTTGTGTTCAACTGCTCAAGATGTGAGGACGCAGCTCGTATCAATTATTCAGCAAGAACTTATGTCGGGTTCTTACTCAATCTGTAATGCGAATCTTTGATAGTGGATGGGGTTGTTGGGATAAAAGGCATATAGAAACAAAATATAACTTGATAATATCAATAAAATTATAAAAAACAAAAAAAAAGTAATTGACTTTTTAAAATAAGTATATTATAATGTATTCAGTTGATTAGCTAAAACATTTTAGAAAGACTAACTATTAAAAGTCAATAGGTAAAATGAAAAAAATATAAGTAATGATATTGATAAAAACTGAATAAAAATAAACATGAAAAAACACCCTAAAGCTTACATTATAGGGATATGTATGATGTTTCCAATACAAAATATGTTTGAATTTAATCGTACCAATATTTTCAAAAGTATTCAGTATTTAAAAAATAGAATTAATAATAAGTATGCTCAAAAAATGCTGGATCAAATAGAAAAGCATATTAAAACAATTGATGATATAACAAATGTATGTGAAGATTATCCTGATGATATCAGTCAGCAGTTAGATCAGATATTGAAATGTATACTGCAAAGTTATGCTGTTTTAGAAGTGGACCATAAAAAAATTTTTTTCCAGCGGGTCCACAAGTTTATAATACAAATCCCTATAGTATTGCTCATGGTGGGCTAGGTGTTTTGTATTCTCTACGACGAATTTCTGATGAAAAAGAAGGAACAATATTAAACGAAATACAAAATATTAGTAACAATATTATTAATACTACATATGGGGTGTTATTTGATGCTTGTATTGATATTTCAAGTGGATTAATGATTGGAGAATTGAGTTTTGCATACTTTCTCATGTGTGAGAACAAAATATTAAAAGCATGGAATATTTTTAATAGAAGTTTCAAAACATTAAAAAATAGTAATAATACGGGGATATATTATGGTATTTCTGGATTTGTTATTTTAGGAGCATACTTTGGATTTGAGGGATGTTCCGAAACAATACTTTTAGAGTTACAAGAATGGTTGCTGGAAAGACGGTTAGAAACAGATGTAGTAGGATTGTATGAGGGGGAATCTGGTGTTGCTTTGGTCTACTTGGTGATGTATATGGTTACAAACGATAGACGTTATTTAGATATTGGGGAGAGCCATGTAGCAAATATTTTGACGTATGTATATGAAAACTCACATGGAAACCTCACTGTAGACCGAGTTGGGAAAAATAATTCTGGAAAGAGGATTGAGTCTCCGTTCTTATACAATGGTTTGTCGGATATCGGGTATTTGTTGCTTTACTATTATAAAGTGACTAAAAATGTCGAATACTCAAACATGTTAAACAATATCTGTTTGAGTTTAGATTATGATATCCACTATTTTGCTACTCTGATGCGTGGATTGGCAGGGATAACTGATTTATTAATTACTTGTTTACAAGAAGGAGTATTGTGTGATGAAGTCTCAGAAAGAACATCAAAAGTAGTTGATCAGCAAATCAAGACTTTGAATCTTTTTGAACAGAGAGACGGGAGTGAGATATTATTTGGATTTTTAGGTGAAGGAAATTTAAAAATTTCCCATGATTTACATTCAGGTAGTAGTGGAATAGCGCTCGTCTTATATAGATACGTAAAGTATAAGCAAGGTGTGCAAACAGCACCCTCAGAGTTTGCTTTATATTTACTTGATGAAATCTTTAGAAAATGGAGAACGGGTTATGAGATTAAAACAGGTATGGAGAATATTGCCTAAGTTTAAAATATGTTTACTCTTGCTTGCATTGGTAGGAGCGAGTTTTGACGGTATTATTATGTCTCAGGTTATTTCGAGAGTTAGTAAATTTAGCTCGGAATCAACTGTAAAAGATATTTTACTATTCGCTGGTTGCAGTATATTGTTCTATTTATTGATTCAATTATCAGATTTATTTGTTTCAATAATAAAAAACGATTTACTAAAAAATCTGCATAAAAAGTATAAGATGGAGCTGTTAAACTATCTTGGAAATAAGGGAAATGCATTAGACGTTACAGAGTCTCTTGCGGTATTAACAGTAGATTTAAAATTAGTAGAAGATAAATATTTTTCCGTTCTTTTTGATTGCTTATACTACAGTCTTTTAGGGGCAGTTTCATTGATATATCTTGTCTATCTAAGTCCTGCAATTTCTGTATTATTTATTATTTTCTCATTTCTTCCAATGTTGCCAGCAATACTATTTAGCAAATATCTAGGAACTGCAACAGAGAACTTTACTAAGTCGAATGAGAAATTTATTCGTAGCATAAAAGATATTTTTCAAGGTTTTTCGGTTCTATGGACATACGGTGCGAATCGTAAGTTTTTAGGGATGGCTGAGACAACTGTCAATGACTTAGAAAATAGTAATGAGGCATTAAATAATAAACACAGCATAGTTAACCTTGTTTCTTCCATGCTATCGTGGTTAAGTTATATTGTTCCAATAACTGTAGCTCTAGTATTTGTAACCCAAGGGAAGCTAGATGCTAGTATTGTTATCGCTTTATTTTTAGCCAGTGACCGTGTTATCTATCCATTTAGAAATGTTTCGAACTATTTACGGATGATACAATCAACGGAGCAGACTCGAAAAAAATTAGAGAAAATGTTACAGGATTCTCAGCAACAGGAAGTGTCTGAAAATCATATTGATGAATCAATATTGACGCCTGAGATTCAATTTTCAGGTGTTGCAATTGGACACGGAATGCCTATTATAAAAAAATTTAATGCTACAGTTCCATATGGTCGAAAAATACTCATTAGAGGAGCCTCAGGAAGCGGCAAGACGACCTTACTAGATAGCATACAGGGGGTACTTCAGCCATTGGAGGGGGAGATTTCTGTATTAGATCGTCAGAAGAAAATAAACAATCCTAGCAATCAAATGGCTAGAATACAGCAATCTCCCTACTATTTTGAGGCAAGTTTAAAAGAGAATCTCCTAATGGCACTGGAATCAGTCCGTGAGGAGGAGTTGTTAGCCTTGCTTTCAGCACTAGGGTTGGTAGAAGAGCTAGGTGAAGATTGTTTAGAGAAATATTATGGTGAAAATGGGGCGCAGTTATCAGGAGGACAAAAACAACGTATTGAGATTGCCAGAGCCCTTCTTCATAATAAGAAAATCTTATTAATTGATGAGGGAACGTCAGCAATTGATAAAAAGTCTTCGACTCTCATTCGTAACAAACTTGCCCAATTACCAATTACAATCTTTGAGGTTGCTCATCATTATACAGAGTCGGACTTAAGCCTATACGATGAAATATGGGAAATTCAACCGAATAGTGGTACAATAGAGAAAATACTATGAATTGGAATGTGAATCGTGAAAGAAAAGATTGCTAGTCTTATTAAGCGGACTCGTTTGGAGAAGGGATTTAGTCAAAAAGAACTGTCTGAGGGTATTTGTGCTCAGGCCGTTATTAGTAAAATTGAAAAAGCCGAGGTTTCTCCCTCAGTCGAATTATTTTTTAAACTTGTCAAAAAATTAGACATTGATTCTAGTGTGATATTGGAATTGTTTCAGCTAAAGAAGAGTACAGAAGAATCTATTCTTACGGATGAATTGAGATCTATTCTTTACCGAAGAGAGTATGATACATTAGAATATTTTTTACAGTTTATTTCAAAAGATTCTGTACCTTCGAATCAAAGTCCCTATATACGATATCTTAACGGGGTATTGTTGTTTGGAAAATATAAAAAAACAAACGAGGCATTAGAAATTTTGGAAGAGTTGCTGCCTACTTTGGTTGAAAACTCTAATCTATTTTTACGAGTTGGGATTGCCATTGCGGGGATATATTCTGAGTTAGAAGATTATACAGCATCAATGAACCAGTATGAAAGTCTCATTCATCACTATAATGAATCAAATGCCTGGGAGCTGAAAGTATTATTTCAATACGGATATTCTAGAATTTTGTACCTGTGTAACAGCTTTGAAAAGGCATTAATTTATAATGCTGAATCACTAGAATTGCTAAGGAGTCGAAATACTTTATTTATGCTAGGTAATACTTTATTAATGAGAGCCAATATATTAGCGAAGCGCTCTATTATTTCAGAAGCGATTGATATGGTCAAAAAAGCAATAGTTGTTTATGACTTAGAAGGTGATGAACTTTTAAAAAATTTAGCTCAATCATTCTTTATAGATTTAATGGAAAAGGAGCCGAAAGATGAAGAAGAAATTAATTAAATTTAGTTTGTTATTGTTTACATATGTGATTTTATTTGGAGATAAAATTCCTCCAGTAATACTAAGTTGATATTGAAAATCAGTTTAGATTATCATAAAACACCTAAATCCCTCAAAATGAACGGCAGGAAGTAGGTGTTTTTTGATTAACTTAAAAAATTGAAAAATATCACTGGTTCAGAATTTTTAGACTGCATCACCTATTCATTTTAGGTTGTGTTTTTATGTATGCTGTTCTTCATTCGTTTTTCATCGGTTTTTATCATAAATTCCTTCCTCATTTCCCCACATTTTTCATCAAATATGATAAAATAAAGAGTATGCGTGGTTTTGTGCAAAGCTGAATCCGATAGGGGTATTGGGTTGAACTTTGTGGAAAACACGTATTCCTCTGCAAAAATCAAATTCATACGGTAAGAACTCAATTTGGTAAACTCTGTTTGCACAGTACTTTAGTTTGTCTTCCTATCAGTTGGCTATGGTATCGGTAGGGCTACCTTTTGGCATAAGTTAAATTTTTAACGATTCCCACTGCTGTTAAAACTCAAAATAGAAGTGCATTTCTGCGTTTTTTCTTGTTTGAAGTTTGATTTTTATTGAGCAAAATAAATATCAGGAGACAATTTATGTCAAAACAAGTATTTGAAACGGTTTTTGCTGGCAAGAAGTTGGTTGTTGAAACAGGTCAAGTTGCCAAACAGGCCAACGGTGCAGTTGTCGTTCGCTATGGCGACTCAACAGTTCTCACTGCAGCGGTTATGTCCAAAAAAATGGCAACGGGAGACTTCTTTCCGCTCCAAGTCAACTACGAAGAAAAGATGTATGCTGCTGGGAAGTTTCCAGGTGGTTGGATGAAGCGTGAAGGCCGACCATCAACAGATGCGACCCTAACTGCACGTCTGATTGACCGTCCAATCCGTCCAATGTTCGCTGAAGGCTTCCGCAATGAAGTGCAAGTAATCAATACGGTTCTTTCTTATGATCCAGATGCATCTGCTCCTATGGCAGCCATGTTTGGTAGTTCCTTGGCTCTTGCTATCTCAGATATTCCCTTCAATGGACCAATCGCAGGTGTTCAGGTTGGCTATGTAAACAGTGAATTTATCATCAATCCAGATAAGGCACAGATGGAAGAGTCCTTGCTTGATCTGACAGTGGCCGGTAATAAGGATGCTATCAACATGGTAGAGTCAGGTGCCAAAGAATTGTCAGAGGACATCATGCTTGAGGCTCTGCTCAAGGGCCATGCAGCCATTCAAGAATTGCTAGACTTCCAAAACCAAATCGTAGCGGCAGTGGGTAAGGAAAAAGCAGATGTTGAGTTGTTGCAAGTTGATCCCGACTTGCAGGCGGAGATCGTGGCAATTTATAATGATGATTTGAAAAAAGCGGTGCAGGTTGAAGAAAAACTAGCCCGCGAAGATGCAACCAATGCAGTTCGTGAAGCAGTCATCACAGCCTACGAAGAAAAATACGCTGAACACGAAGAGTTTGACCGCATCATGCGCGATGTTCACGAAATCTTAGAACTCATGGAGCACGCAGAAGTGCGTCGTTTGATCACAGAGGACAAGGTTCGTCCGGATGGCCGCCGCGTAGATGAAATTCGCCCGCTTGATGCAGAGGTAGATTTTTTACCAAATGTTCATGGATCAGGTCTTTTCACTCGTGGCCAAACACAAGCACTTTCTGTTTTAACGTTGGCACCGATGGGTGAAACCCAAATCATTGATGGTTTGGATGATGAATACAAGAAGCGTTTCTTGCACCACTACAACTTCCCGCAATACTCCGTTGGTTCAACCGGTCGTTATGGTGCACCAGGTCGTCGTGAAATCGGTCATGGTGCCCTTGGGGAGCGTGCTCTTGAGCAAGTTTTGCCAAGTTTAGAGGAGTTTCCTTATGCTATCCGTTTGGTCGCTGAGGTTCTGGAATCGAATGGTTCATCATCGCAAGCTTCTATCACGGCTGGGACACTTGCCCTTATGGCGGGTGGTGTACCGATTAAGGCACCGGTTGCAGGAATTGCCATGGGCTTGATTTCAGATGGCACCAATTATACTGTTTTGACAGATATTCAAGGTCTTGAGGACCATTTCGGAGATATGGACTTTAAGGTGGCAGGGACTCGTGAGGGGATTACAGCCCTTCAAATGGATATAAAGATTGATGGCATCACACCGCAAATCTTGGAAGAAGCACTTGCACAAGCCAAGAAAGCTCGTTTTGAGATTCTTGATGTCATCGAAGCAACTATTCCAGAGGTTCGTCCTGATTTGGCACCGACAGCACCGAAGATCGATACCATCAAGATTGATGTTGATAAGATTAAGATTGTTATTGGTAAGGGTGGTGAGACCATCGACAAGATCATTGCAGAGACTGGCGTAAAAATTGATATTGATGAAGACGGTCTTGTAGCAATCTTCTCACCAGACCGTGAAGCGATTGAGCGTACGAAAGAGATTATTTCAGGTCTTGTTCGTGAGGCTAAGGTGGATGAAGTATATCAAGCGAAAGTTGTTCGTCTAGAGAAGTTCGGTGCCTTTGTTAACCTCTTTGACAAGACGGATGCTTTGGTGCATGTTTCTGAAATGGCTTGGACTCGTGTCAACAAACCCGAAGATTTGGTAGAAATCGGTGATGTCGTTGATGTCAAGGTTATCAAGATTGATGATAAGGGACGTGTAGATGCTTCTATGAAGGCTCTTCTTCCAAGACCAGAAGGTTGCACAGAAGAAAAGCGGGAACGTTCAGACAAGCCACGTCGTCACAAGGAACACAAAGATAAAAAAGACGGTAATTTTGGGGAGTTTAAGTTCCACAAGGTGGAGAAAAAGTAGTGATAGACTGCTCAAACGATCCAGCAGTTGATAAAGGTTAGAATAAACACAAATACGGTGTAGTTATAGTGCTGTTGCTGAAATGAAAAGGGTCTGTGAGACTTGTTTCGCAATCTCTATTTTCACGATAGTAGTATCTAACTGCTAAAGGGATAAGCTACTATGTCAGACAGTTTCAGAGAATAAAAATAGAGGACTGGACGTTATGCCCAGCCTCTTTCCGTAGTAGACCATTCTTTGAAAATTGCAGTCTCACAGTTTTCTCGCTGTCTGGTTGAGTGTCTATTTTCTCGGAATGCGTTAGGAAAGGAAGGAGTTACGACATGGGATGGTGGAAAGACACCATTGAGATTGTAAAAGAAAAAGATCCGGCAGCACGAACCAGTCTGGAAGTCCTTTTGACCTACCCTGGCGTTAAGGCTCTAGCTGCCCATCGTTTCTCTCATTTTATGTGGGGAAAGGGCTTTAAGTTATTGGCCCGTATGCATAGTCAATTTTGGCGTTTTTGGACCAATATTGAAATTCATCCTGGAGCTAGTATCGAAGCGGGGGTTTTCATTGATCATGGAGCTGGTCTAGTGATTGGAGAAACTGCTGTTATAGAGTCGGGCGCTATGCTTTATCATGGAGTGACCTTGGGTGGGACTGGTAAGGATTGTGGTAAACGTCATCCTACCGTTCGCAAGGGAGCACTAATTTCTGCTCATGCTCAGATTATTGGTCCTATTGAAATTGGTGAAAATGCCAAGGTCGGAGCGGCAGCTGTTGTTTTAGCAGATGTTCCGGCAAATGTGACAGTGGTTGGTATGCCAGCCAAAATTGTCCGCGTCCATGGAAGAAAAGATGAGAAGGTCATTCATGATATGGAAGACGGTCGGGAACACTATACGACCAAGTTAGCTGAGTTGAAAGAAGCTAGCCACCATTCCTCGCATTTATAAGATAAACAAGGGAAAATGATGTTACTAGAAGAATTTGAAACCGGTACTGCTGTCATTGAACCGACAGATCATTCCATTCGTGGAGGAGGGGAGGTCTGCGATACGTTGATTCTTTCCTTTAATGGTGAGGTGATCGAGAGAATTACAAAGCTAAAAGATGTGCGTGAGGGCGGTGCTCTTTATAATCTCAATGGTCGTTTGCCTTGGTATATCTATGAAGCCGAGGGGATTCAGGTAGGAGTCATGTTAGCACCGATTGGGGCATCTATGATTGTCGGAAACTTAGAAGAGTTGAAAGCCAAGGGCTTTAGGAAATTTATTATTTTGGGGACTTGCGGTGTATTGGACAAATCTATCCCAGCGGATAAGATTATCCTACCTTGCTCTGCTCTGAGAGATGAGGGAACCAGCTATCATTATGCTTCGGCTAGTGACGAAATCAGCTATGACCCGGCTCTGCTATTGACCATGGAAAAGGCCTTGGATCAAGTGGGAATCGAGCATGTGCGGGCCAAGACCTGGACGACGGACGCTTTCTATCGGGAAACGGCTGCCAAGGTCAAACGCCGCCTAGCCGCTGGTGCCATGGTGGTCGATATGGAAGCTTCTGCCATCATGGCTTGGGCGAATTTTCGTCAGGCTGAGGTTTATCAATTTTTCTACACGGCAGACTATGTGGATCACCACAAAAATGAGTGGGATGTGCGGTGGGATAAACGTCAGGAAGATTGCATGGTCTTCTTTGAGGTTGCTATGGCCATTGCTAAAAAGTTAGAAAGTAGATCATGTTAAAAGAACTATTGCAAAAGAATTGGCCCTATGTGCTGACATCAATAGCAGGTGTCATCATGTTATCTGTAAAATTTTCACAAGGTAAGTGGCAGTTGGGAATGATTTGGTTGGTAGCAACGACCTATTGGCTAGTAAAACTTTATCAAAAGTACCAATTTTTAAAAAATGCCCAGAGATAATGGAGAATCTATGATTAGAATTTACGATACCATGACTCGCAGTTTGCGTGAGTTTGTGCCCTTGGAAGAAGGCAAGGTCAAGATGTATGTCTGTGGTCCAACAGTTTACAACTATATCCATATTGGCAATGCTCGTAGTGTGGTGGCTTTTGATACTATTCGGCGTTATTTTGAGTACTGTGGTTATGAGGTGATGTACGTTTCCAATTTCACAGATGTGGACGATAAAATTATCAAAGCTGCCAATGAAGCTGGTATGACAACCAAAGAATTGTCTGATCGGTTTATTGCAGCCTTCAAAGAAGATGTAGCTAGCTTGGGTGTTAAACCTGCAACAAACAATCCACGTGTTATTGATTACATGGATGAGATTATTGATTTTGTGCAAGTCTTGATGGACAAGGGCTATGCTTATGAGGCGGCTGGTGATGTCTATTTCCGGGTGAAAAGAGCTGAAAACTATGCTCGTCTAGCTAATAAAACCTTGTCGGACCTTGAGGCCGGTGCTTCTGGTCGGGTTGATGGGGAAGGTCAGCTCAAGGAGCATCCTTTTGACTTTGCTCTTTGGAAGTCAGCTAAGCCAGGTGAGGTTTCTTGGGAGAGTCCTTGGGGCGCTGGTCGCCCTGGTTGGCATATTGAGTGCTCGGTTATGGCGACAGAGATTTTGGGAGACACTATTGATATTCATGGTGGCGGTGCAGATTTGGAGTTTCCTCACCATACCAATGAAATTGCCCAATCAGAGTGTAAGACAGGTCAGACTTTTGCTAACTACTGGATGCACAATGCCATGCTCAATATCAATGATGAAAAAATGTCCAAGTCCTTAGGCAATTTTCTGACAGCACATGATATGTTGGAGCAAATTGACGGACAGATTCTGCGTTTCTTCCTATCCACTCAGCACTATCGTCGTCCACTTAACTATACTGAAAAGGCTATCCATGATGCGGAGGTAAATCTCAAGTATTTGAAAAACACCTACACTCAACCGGTATCAATGGTCACGGATGAAGCAGGTCTGAATCACTATTTGTCGGCTTTTGAGTCGGCAATGAATGATGACTTCAATGCGGCAAATGGTATTACAGTTGTCTTTGATTTTGCTAAGTGGATTAACTCTGGCAACTACGATGAAGCAGTCAAAGAAGCCTTTGGGAAGATGTTGGCAGTTTTCGGTATTGTCTTTGAAGAGGATGTCTTGGACAGCGAGATTGAGGTCTTGATTGCGGAGCGTCAAGCAGCTCGTGCTAATCGAGATTTTGCTACAGCTGACCGAATCCGTGATGAACTGGCATCTCAAGGTATCAAACTATTGGATACAAAAGATGGAGTGAGGTGGACACGTGACTAGTTCAGTAGATGTTAATCTCATCAATGGCATTGCTCTTGCTTTTGAGGGTGATGCGGTTTATGCCATGTATATTCGCAGGCATTTGATTTTCAAGGGCATAACCAAGCCTAATAAATTGCACAGCGAGGCCAACAAATACGTATCAGCTAAGGCGCAGGCAAGCCTAGTTTCAGCCCTCTTAGAGGCTCAGCTATTGACCGAAAAAGAGGAGGAAATCTATAAGCGAGGGCGCAATACCCACAGTCACACCAAAGCTAAGAATGCGGATGTGGTGACCTATCGCATGTCTACAGGCTTTGAGGCGGTTTTGGGCTACCTGCATATGACTGGGGAAATCGAGCGTCTAGAAGAGTTGGTGACTTGGTGTATTGAACGAGTGGAAAGGGGCTAGAATGTACGAAAAGGAGTTAGTTTCTTGGTTTCCAACTGCTCGAATCGTGGAAGAAGAATTGCCACAATCATCATGGCTTTCACTGGTTTTAGAAGATGGACGTTGTTTACAAGTTCCCAAAGAGGAGTTGACAGCAAGGGAACTATTCTTATTTGAGCTATTGACTGGTAAGACTAAACAAACTTCTTCTAACCCTTGGTTTCTTTATCTAAATCAAGGTGGGAAACTTCCTCAACCTTTGGGAGCTTTACAGGCTATTTATATCCATATTCCGGGTTCTAGTGATACAGAAGCGATTAAGACCTTGTTGGAGATGATGGGAGACTTGTTGACGAATCAAGTGACCGTTTTTCAGCAATCGAAGTGGGACTATGTCTTTGTTTTAGACCAGACCTTTA
The DNA here is from genome assembly GCF_009866825.1 of Streptococcus sp. DAT741. Classification (NCBI taxonomy): domain Bacteria; kingdom Bacillati; phylum Bacillota; class Bacilli; order Lactobacillales; family Streptococcaceae; genus Streptococcus; species Streptococcus sp. DAT741. Next base: position 1,773,183 of record NZ_CP019557.1, on the reverse strand, counting down.
GGGTTGATGTTGAGGAGATTGTTCAATCAGTGCTCCCTGCTTTGGAATATGATTTGGGTTTGAAGTTGGCAGTATTTATCGGACAAATATGGCCGCAACAAATTGTGCAAGAATGGCCGCAGATTTTTCAAGCAGAAGTGAATTTGTTTACCGACTGGAAACATTCAGTCCATCAGTCGACCTTTTTACGCTTTAGTCAAGTATTCATCTTGGGTACGGGACAGGGCAGCAGGGGGAGACAGTACTTAAAATCGGTTTTACGTGGCTTGCTTCTAAGTCAGGATCAACTTGAGGAAACTATTTTGGCTCTTTGGTCCGAGGCTGCAGTGGTAACCAAGGCGGCCCAACGCCTCTATGTTCATCGCAATACCCTTCAATATCGTTTGGAAAAATGGCAAGATTTGACAGGCTTACAATTAAAAGAGCTGACCGATTTGACCATGTGTTACCAAGTGCTAATGGAACAATGATGCTGATCTTTTGTGCAAGATGTACAAAAGATTTTTTTCTTTTTGTTCACCCTGACCTAGAAAAATAAAACGCTTTCATATATAATGGAAGCATAAAAGAAAGCGAGGCCGGACTATGGTTCAACTGAATTTAAAGAATATCTATAAAAAATACCCAAATAGTGAGCATTACTCAGTAGAAAATTTCAATTTGGACATCAAGGATAAGGAATTTATCGTATTCGTAGGTCCTTCAGGATGTGGTAAGTCAACAACCCTTCGTATGATTGCTGGTCTGGAAGACATCACAGAAGGAGAAGCATACATTGATGGCGTATTGATGAACGATGTAGCACCAAAAGATCGCGATATTGCTATGGTTTTCCAGAACTATGCCCTTTATCCGCACATGACTGTATTTGATAATATGGCTTTCGGCCTTAAATTACGCAAGTACAGCAAGGACGAAATCAAAAAGCGTGTAGAAGAAGCAGCGCAAATCCTTGGTTTGACAGAATTCTTGCAACGTAAACCAGCGGATCTTTCTGGTGGTCAACGTCAACGTGTTGCTATGGGACGTGCTATCGTTCGTGATGCCAAGGTGTTCTTGATGGACGAACCTTTATCAAACTTGGATGCCAAACTTCGTGTATCTATGCGTACAGAAATCGCTAAAATTCACCGTCGTATTGGCGCAACAACTATCTACGTAACCCACGATCAGACAGAAGCAATGACCTTGGCAGACCGCATCGTTATCATGTCTGCAACTAAGAATGATGCAGGTACAGGTACGATTGGTCGGATTGAGCAAATTGGTAGCCCAGAAGAATTGTACAATAAGCCGGTTAACAAGTTTGTCGCTAGCTTTATTGGTAGCCCTGCTATGAACTTCTTCACAGTTACACTTCAAGATGGTGTTCTTGTGGGAGATGGCTTCAAGGTTGATCTTCCAGAGGGACGCCGCAAACACTTGGAAGAAAAAGGCTACAATGGTAAATCATTTACACTTGGTATTCGTCCGGAAGACATCAAGGCTTCTCAGTTGGAATTGGATACTTTCCCAAGTTCTATCGTTGAGGCAGAAGTTGTCGTTTCAGAGCTTCTTGGTGCAGAAACTATGCTCTATTCTAAGGTTGGTGATACAGAATTTGTTTCTCGTGTTGATGCGCGTGATTACCATAATCCAGGTGATAAAGTTCGTTTGACCTTCAACCTCAATAAGGCACATTTCTTTGATGATGACACAGATCAAGCGATTGTCTAATCTTGTTCATAAAACACCTAAGACCCGCCAGTCATACTGATGGGTCTTTTTCATCTTCTTTTGAGTAGGTTTGGTAAAATTCGACCTTAAGTCGAATAAAAGCTTCCATGTCATGTAGGAGTTGGAAGAGGGTTGCTCTGGTCTCGAATTCTTCTCTGGTCTGTGGGAGCGGTCGCTCGCGGAAGGTAGTATGAAAGAGTTCAATGTCCAGTAAAAGTTCCTTGGCTGAATTTTCTCGACTAAGTTGCTGGGCTACTCGCTCAAACAGACTAGCTAAAATAATATTTTCTCGACCTTCCAGTAAGCATTTGTTAATATTTCCTGCCATGGTACGCAGGATTTTATTTTGGGCGGCACGCATTTCAAAATAATGGACCTGATAGTTGGTTTGCTGAAAAAGTTGGTTATGGCGGTCTAGGTAGACGACTTTCAAGGCTTTTTCAAGAGTCAGGTCTAACTGGTTGATGAGCTGTGCTTCATTACGACCATCACCATTTAGTAAGAAGGATTCAAAACGTAGGAGAATCTGTTTGAGCAGGTCTTCCACCTGCGCGTGATAGGCCTCAATATTCTGTTCTTGTGAAGGCATATAGAGGTTGTTGAATAAGAGGGCTAGTCCTGTTCCAAGTAGAAAAAGTGCTAGTTCATTGCCTAAAAAAGAAAAGGATATATTTTGCTCTAGTAGGAGATGGGCGGCAAGGACGGTTGAAGGTGCAATGCCTGCTTCCCAGCCGAAATGATAAGCGATAGGAACATAGAATGCTAGATAGATAGTGAGAGTCCAGATGTCAAACCCAAACAATACAAAGGTCAGAGAAGCTATTGTTAGCGCTAAAAGGGTGGAAAAGAGACGATTGCATGCCATTTTGAAACTAGATTTTCGGGTATCTAAAACACTCAAAATTGCGATAATCCCAGCCGATGTCGCATAGGCTAATCCCAGCCAATCTGCAAGGTAGATGGCTAAGACAGTTGCCAGTATCAGTTTTATGGTTCGTTGAAAAATGGGCATAGTAATCTCCTTTTCTTTCATTGTATCATAGAAGCAAAAAAGCTTAAACTATTGGTAAAGAAAGTTGAGGAGCGAGAGATGATTCGTTTGCAAGATTTGCTACAATTTTCAGAAGAAAAACTGCCACGCGTTAAGGTCAAGTTTAATAACTGGACTGGGGAAAATCCGCTACAAAACTACCTATCTGACCCTGAAACGGTAGATAACTTCAATCTATTCTGGCGAAATAAAAATCGAAATTACTCGGTTGGCGACATTGCTATTAACCTCATTCAGATGGGACACGATAAGTGGCTTTTGACCACGATTAAACGTGTTACCAAGGAACTTGGTGTGACCTTTGGTCAAAACTATACGGGGGAGGTTTTAGAGGAATATTCTCCTTATTTTGCTCGTTTGATTTTGCATTGCAAGCGTCCCGGACGTGCTTCTGTTTTTAGCTTCCAAACGGTGATAGATCATTTAGAGGTGCATCAACTCTTACCTGAAGTCTATGGGAGTGAGGAATTTCCTGGTTATGATAATATCTGCCTAACTTATCAACAATTGGAATCCATCTTACGCTTGGGAAAAAAGGATTGGTTGACTGCTCTGACCAATCAAAAGGCTGTTTATCTTATTACTGATACCTATACAGGGAAACTTTATGTAGGTTCAGCGACCAGTGATTATGGCATGCTTTTGTCTCGCTGGCAATCTTATATTCAAAACGGTCACGGTGGCAATAAGGAATTACTTGCCTTGGTGAATAGGGAAGGGTTTGACTATGTCAAAAAGTATTTCCAGTATAGTGTGCTAGAAAATTACAATGCTAAGATAGACGATAAGTGTGTCCTTGGGAGAGAAACTTATTGGAAACAAGTTTTGAAGACAAGAGAATTTGGCTATAATGAGAATTGATGTGGTTTGTGATGAATAACAATAACTGGATACGAGATTTTGAAAGAAAACAATTTGAAGAGCAAATGGCTAATGAATCTCGACGGCAAAATGATTTGTTAGCTCTTCAAATTGCCAATCAAGAGCGACAGCGTAAAAAAGAAGAGGAAAAGTCTTACAAGGATAAAATTGATCGCTTGCGTTTAGCCTTGGCACAGGCTTCTGACAGTCATCAGCAGGAACAAATCCAAATCCTTTTAGATGAAGCACAAGCAGATTATGAGGGCTATTTGGAAAGGAAAAGAAAATCTGAGAGAATAGGCCGAGTCATCTCAATTGTTTTATTGTTAATCATGATTCCTTTGCTTTTCTTGATGTTTAAGGAAATATTTGGTGGTCAGAATAACAGACAGAAGAGCGGAACTAGTACCGTTCAAACAGTATTAAAGGCTGGTGAAGAAGATGGAACTTTTGGTGCATCTGCTCAATCTGCTGTCTTATCGTCAAGCGATGATAGGTCAGCGTTATCTATGAGTGAACCTGTGCCATCAAGTTCTTCATCAGCATTACCAGCACCTTATGCTAATACCGAGCATACTAACTCAACTGAATTTACAGTTGATGTCACAGTCACTGACCTCAATATTCGTCAAAGTCCTAGTCTGTCTGCTCCAGTTGTACGTTTAATTCCTAAAGGGCGTTACACAATCACAGCAACCCGGAAGGTTGATGGACAACTTTGGGGTAAGCTAAAATCAGGTGAAGGTTGGATTGCTCTAAACATAGTTGGGGGAAGCGTAGTCGCTCATGGAGAAAATGTATCAGGAGTAGCTGGTCAAGCTAACCAACGGATTGATACAAAAAATCTGACGACTGAGCAGGTGAAAAAATGGGTTGCGACTGTCTTTATGAGAACAAAGGGGAACAGCAAAAAATATGTAAGGACGGATTTGGTAATCGCTGTTCAAATGGCAGAAGATGGCTTAGTTTATGCCAATATTACTATTCCCAGTGATCCTAATTTTAATGCTGAAAAAGTTGGACAGTATCGAATCAATGGAGACGGTCACCTGGAGCATGCTCAATTTGATCATAAACTGATTTGGGAGCCTGTTTCCGAGGAATATACAGAATAATGATCATCCAAGCAGTAGTTCAAGCTGTTGACAATTTAGTGTAACCGCTGACTAATCATCAGGAAAGAGTAGTAAGTTTAGCTACTCTCTCTTTGTTTATTGATTGTTCTATGTTATACTGAAATTATGGAACAAAATGACATAGTTTACGGCGTTCACGCTGTCACAGAAAGTTTGCAGGCCAATACTGGCAACAAACTGTACATTCAAGACGATTTGCGGGGCAAAAAGGTTGACAAAGTCAAGGCATTGGCGGCTGAGAAAAAAGTTTCGATTTCTTGGACACCGAAGAAAACCTTGTCTGAGATGACTGATGGGGCGGTTCATCAAGGCTTTGTCCTACGTGTATCTGAGTTTGCCTATGCGGAATTATCTACGATTTTGGAAAAAGCAGAGCAGCAAGACAATTCCCTCATTCTCATCTTGGATGGCTTGACCGATCCCCACAACTTTGGTTCAATTTTGCGGACGGCTGATGCAACAGGAGTTTGTGGGGTCATTATTCCCAAGCATCGTGCGGTTGGAGTTACACCCGTTGTGTCAAAGACCTCGACAGGTGCGGTTGAGCATGTACCAATTGCTCGTGTGACCAATCTCAGTCAGACCTTGGACAAACTCAAGGAAGTTGGTTTTTGGATTTTTGGGACGGATATGAATGGTACACCATCAACTAAGTGGAATACCTCTGGCAAACTAGCTCTCATTATTGGTAACGAAGGCAAGGGAATTTCAGTTAATATCAAAAAGCAGGTAGATGAGATGATTACCATTCCCATGACTGGTCATGTCCAGAGCCTCAATGCCAGTGTAGCAGCTGCGATATTGATGTATGAAGTATCCCGAAAGAAGATTTAGATGAAGGAAAAAATTCTTATCGTAGATGGCTATAATATGATTGCCTCCTGGAGATCAACAAAACAAGACTTTAAAAAAGGAGAATTGGATGCAGCTAGGACTAGCCTTCTTCAAACATTGTCCAATTATGCTTCCTTTGAGAATTTAGAAATTATCTGTGTTTTTGACGCCCACCATGTTCCAGGCTTGCGGCAGCAATATGATGAGTTTAATGTGTCGGTTGTCTTTACAGAAGAGGAAGAAACTGCAGATAGTTATATCGAGCGCTTGAGTGCAGAGTTAAATCAAAACCACCGAAAACAAGTATCGGTAGCTACAAGTGACCTTAACGAACAATGGGTTGTCTTTTCTCAAGGTGCCTTACGGGTATCTGCTCGTGAGTTGGAAGAGCGGACACAGGTGGTTAAAAAGGATTTGGATAAGTTTGTAGATCGGGTAGAACTTTATACTCCGCGTCTGAATCCATGGTCAGATAGAAATTTTCAAGCCTTGAAAGAAATGATGGAGGAAATGAACGAGTGACGTTTAGAATTGTAACAGACTCAACCTCGGATTTGCCGACTGGTTGGGCGCAAGAGCATGGCGTAACAGTGCTGGGTTTAACCATAAATCTAGATGGTAAGACCTATGAAACGGTTGGAGATAACAGATTGACTAGCGATTTCCTATTAGAGAAGATGGAAGCAGGAAGTCAACCAACAACCAGTCAGGTCAATGTTGGACAGTTTGAAGAAGTTTTTCAGGCAGCAGCTAAAGCTGAAGAAGCTGTTCTTTATTTGGCTTTTTCAGCAGCTCTTTCAGGGACTTATCAAAGTGCAGTCATCGCCCGAGATATGGTTTTGGATCAGTATCCAGAAGCAGTCATTACCATTATTGATACAAAGGCAGCGACTATCGGTGAGGGCTACCTAGTGATGAAGGCTGTCGAAGCGCGTGCTATGGGAAAGAGTTTAAAGGAAACGGCGGCGCTTATTGAAGAATTGAGTCCACGTCTACGAACCTATCTTTTGGTTGATGATCTCAATCACTTGGTACGCGGTGGTCGCCTGTCTAAGGCAGCAGGGCTTATCGGTGGTTTGGTTAATATCAAGCCCCTGCTTTCTCTTAATGCAGAAGGTAAGCTGGAGCCTATTGCCAAGATGCGCGGACGTAAGAAAGGGATTAAGGAAATGATGAACCTTACCCTAGATAACTTAGATCATTCAACTGTCATGGTAGCTTATACAGGTGATTTGACAGCAGCAACAGCTATAAAAACTACCCTTCTTGAAGATCATCGGGTTTCAGAAGTGATTGTGACTGAGCTAGGACCTGTTATTGCAACCCATACAGGGACAGGTGTTCTAGCTATTCTATCCATTGGATCAGAAAAAAGATCCTAGGGAAAGTTGCCTTGTGTGGTAGGGGAGTTAGCCAATACTTCTTTGGTATACTCTCTTGCTTTTATTTTTTTTTTGCAAAATAGCAGAGCGCTATTGTTGGTTGAGGTACTATAATTGATTTTATTTGACCAATCAACGGGAATGGTTATCAGGAAATAAGGCAGCAGATTATTCAATGACCATGATGACTAGGAACGGTAATGTACAATCTTCGGATGATGATGTGAAGGAATGGAAAAATCAAAGGAGGAGCTGTAAAAATTGTTTTTAATTGGCAAATCTGTTATTGCTAAAAAATAAAAAAAGTAAAGTAAAATATCTTGACGAGCTCCCCTATATTTGATAGAATGGTAGATGGTATTGTTTACCCCATTTGAAAGGCCCCGGAACCTTCCAAATATCCGCGGACCGGAACATCCGCCTTAGTAAACAAAAACGATTCGTATAGGAGAAATCATGAACAAAACAACATTTATGGCTAAGCCAGGCCAAGTTGAACGTAAATGGTATGTGGTAGATGCTACTGATGTGCCTCTTGGACGCCTTTCAGCAGTAGTTGCTAGCGTTCTTCGCGGTAAAAACAAACCAACTTTCACACCTCACACTGATACTGGTGATTTCGTTATTGTCATCAACGCTGAGAAGGTGAAATTGACTGGTAAAAAAGCAACTGATAAGGTGTACTACACTCACTCATTGCATCCAGGTGGTTTGAAATCAATCACTGCGGGTGAATTGCGTTCTAAAAACGCTGTTCGTTTGATTGAAAAATCAGTTAAAGGTATGCTTCCACACAACACACTTGGTCGTGCACAAGGCATGAAGTTGAAAGTGTTTGTAGGTGGTGAGCACAATCACGCTGCACAACAACCAGAAGTACTTGATATTTCAGGTCTTATCTAAGGGAAAGGACGTAATCTAAATGGCACAAGCACAATACACAGGTACTGGTCGTCGTAAAAACGCGGTTGCACGCGTACGTTTGGTCCCAGGTACTGGTAAAATTACAGTTAACAAAAAAGATGTAGAAGAATATATCCCACGCGCTGACCTTCGTTTGGTAATTAACCAACCGTTTGCAGTAACTTCAACACAAGGTTCATATGACGTTTTCGTAAACGTTAATGGTGGTGGTTACGGCGGTCAATCAGGTGCGATCCGTCACGGTATCGCGCGTGCATTGCTTCAAGTTGACCCAGACTTCCGCGATTCATTGAAACGTGCAGGTCTTCTTACTCGTGACGCTCGTATGGTTGAACGTAAGAAACCAGGTCTTAAGAAAGCTCGTAAAGCGAGTCAATTTAGTAAACGTTAATCTGTTGGTCAGATTATCGTCTATCTCAAACACTCCTCAGATTTGGGGAGTGTTTTTGTGTCTAAATTGACGGCACAATTGACGCAGCTGTTGCGGCTTTAGGCGCTTACAGATGCGGCTGCAGAGCTCGTCAGAGCCTGCCTCAAAACGTTAATGTATCAACATTTACAGGCACTTTGCAAGTCACTTGCAAGGTGCCTTTTTTGTGGAAAAGTGGGCTTGGTAATCCTTTTGGTAATCTCTTAAGACCTGGTTAAATTTAGTTGGAAAAATAAAGCTAGGGTTATTTAGCTTTATTGAAGTATTCAGCGAATGTTGTAATGGACTGTTTTTCACCAGCTTTTGTGGCATGGCTATAGGTATCCAGTGTCATTTGGCTACTAGCGTGTCCTAACCGTTTAGCAGCATTCACAGGATCAACTCCCATTTCAATCATCAAGGTTGTGTGAGTGTGTCTAAACCCATGTGGGCTAATCTTTTTAAGATTATGCTTACGTATAATGCGTTTTAGAATATTGTTGATGTAGTCAGCGTGAAGTGGCTCAATACCACCTGTTCTTGTGCAGTAAGTGAACATAAAATTATCTTCTATGGAGAGAGGTGCGATATGTAGCTGGCCTTTCTCTTGGATAGATTCTTGTTTCCACTTATGAAGTATGGTACAAGTCTCATCGTCAAGGTAGATTGAACGTACAGAAAATGAGTTCTTCATGTCTTTTTCAACGGCATGCCCATCTATCCTACCCAGGCTTTTATTGATGGTTAGTAATTGGGTATCTGGATTAAAGTCTGACCATCTAAGAGCATACAATTCACCTTTTCGTAAACCACTATAAGCTAATAGTCTGAACAAGGCATAGTGTTTATAAGGTTCATTTTCTAAAATGATTGTCAAAAACTGCTGCAACTCACTAACTGACCAGAAATTTTCGCTGGCAGTTTTTTTGATTTTAGGCATAATCACCTTGCTCATTGGATTGCGTTCAATGAAATTCATGTTGACGGCAAATTCAAAGATTTTTGAGGTATATGACTTGATTTGTTTCATATTCTTGAATGACTTGGCCTTATCTGTAATAAAGGTTTGGTAATCCAATGGACTAATTTTTGAAATCTTTTTCTCCCCAAAGATTGGTAGAATATGAAGGCGATATAAGTCAGCAGTTTTCGCAGCTGTGGTTGCTTCCACAGTGTCTTTGTAGGCTTCGTACCACTTTTGATATAACTCTTTGTAGGTAAATGATACCTGCCTGGAAAGTTGAACAAAAACTCCAGAATTCAGTTGGTGAGTTATAGTTGTTTCATGTGCTTTTGCAGCTTTGCGAGTTTTGAATCCTCGCTTGGTGTAATACTTTTTCTTACCATAGTCGTTTAGACCTAGGTAAATTTTGACAAAATAGGTGGTTCCTTTGAGGGATTGGTATTTATGAATTGACATAACAGTTCTCCGTTTCTAAGTTTTCGGAGCTTATGTAATTGAGAAACTGTTAGTTTATTTTTTTTTCGCGATCTGTTCGTCTAATCTGATACTCTTCTGTTTGGGTCCAGATTTTCCAAAGATCTGATTCACGATTTTGACTGTTCATGTGTTTGGTTAAATGCTTGATAAATGTCTCTTCATAATCAACCAAGTAACCTGATAAGAAACGTCTAAATTCATCTGAGAACGCCTCATTTAGGGGCATAGATAGATGAATTTCACCAAGCTCGATACTTTTTAAGCCTATCCATATCGCTCTTAAAAGGGGTTACAGAGGTGATTTCTGATGTCTTGAAACTATCTGCGACGATTTTCAAATTAGATGGTGCATTTTTATCATCATCTAGACCTAAAATATAGGCTACTGAAACACCAAAGTAGCCCGCAAGTTTTGGGCATTTTCTTTTTTAGGTTTCCGTATACCTTGATTGTAGCTAGATAATGTGGAATAAGATATATCGAGTATTTCACTAATAATTTTTATTTTTTTGCCACTTTCTTCGATAAGTTTGGCGATATTATTGGTTATAAGTAACCTCCTCTTAGATATTGCAACCACATTCAATACAAAAAGTATATATAATCTAAAATGTATAAAAAAATATACAAATTTCGGAGTTTATTTAATTGAAAAATGGAAATGAGGTAACGATATGTCAGAAGAAACGACTTTGGTTGTCCAACTTCCTAAAGCACTAGAAAAGCAATTACGAGCTCACTATGATGAGATGATTGCAACAGCAGTGGAGCGAGCTTTAGAGGATAAAGAACTCTATAAACCGATGGTGCGAATGGCTGCTTTGGCAAGATGGTTAGATGTGTCCACAACCACTTTGCAAAAATGGACACGTGAGGGTATGCCAACTATGGTGATAGATGGTGTAACTCTCTACGATAAGCGGGCTGTGACACGCTGGCTGAAGCAATATGAAAGATAAAGAGGCACATTTATGAGTGGTGTTCGGTGGATTAAGATTACAACGGATATTTTTGATGATGAAAAGATTCAGTTGATTGAATCAATGCCAGAGGGTGATACCTTAATTGTTATTTGGTTCAAGTTGTTAGTCTTAGCGGGCAAACAGAATTATAGTGGCGTACTAGCTCTAGGCGATAAAATCTTTTACACTGAAGAAATGCTGACGACAGTTTTCAGGCGAAAAGCTACGACGATCAAATTAGCCTTAAAGACCTTTGAACAATTTAGAATGATAGCCTTTGTAGATGGTACTGTCACCATTCCTAACTGGGAAAAACATCAGAATATTGATGGCCTTGAGAAAATTCGTCAGCAAACTAGAGAAAGGGTAATACGCTTTCGTCAAAAGCAAAAAGCGGTGGTCAATGGTAAAGAGCAGTTAAAACTGGAATGTAACGTTACAGAAGCGTTACCTGTAACGGATGGTAACGGTCAAGTAACGCAACAGATTAAGAACAAGAGTAAGAAGGAGAATAAGACTATACTGGATAATAGTTCTAGAGAGACTCAACCTTATATCAAACCTGAATATTATTCGTTGCTACAAGTCATTGCAGACAAGTACAACGAAAAGTTTATTTATCCTTACAATTATAGTCTGACCCATCAACAAAAGATGCTAATTGGTCAATTTTTGAGTGATGGCTACATGACAAGTGATGAGGTTCTGGCTATGATTGATAGGATTCCAGAAGATGTAGAATCTCCCCTAGCTTATCTAATCAGTTCCATGGAACGGTTAAAGGAGGAGAGGTTGTTAGAAGCGAAAGCCATTGCCCATGAAAATGCTAGAAGAAAGTATCAAAAGAAATAGAGGAAAGAAGAAATGACGGATTATTATCAACTTGAGAACATGCTGGTGGCTGGTTTTAAGTCGCAAGATGAATTTGAACGCTATCAAGAGTTAAAGCAAAACTACGAAGCTGAGACGTTGGATTATAGCTTTTCAGTCAGAGAAATTGTTAGTCAGTTGGAAGTTATTATCGAAACCAAGGAAAATGACTTTCCAGATTTGGAATTGGGCTTGCTACATGACTATCAATCCCTAGTGGAATGTTTACGAAAGCATGATGATGCTCAGGCGGAATTTTATGAAAAGAAGGTGTAGCATGGCTGACCGTTATCGAACAGTCCTGAAAAAATTCTATATTACTGAATCGCAGAATCAAATCTTAAATGAATTCATAGGTTATACAGGTCTCGGAAATTTTTCCAGCTATACTAGGAAAATGTTGTTCAAGAAAAAGCCTATTGTCGTGATATTTGATGAAACATCGTTTGAGTCATTGATATTTTCCTTGAGGAGAATTAAGAATAATTTGAAGCAGTTGGCAAGGATTGCAGAACAATCTAAGAATAGTCAAGCCATGCGAGCTATGGGATATAGTGTTCAAATGATTGGAAAGTATGAAAAAGTGTTACTCAAACGCCATAAACAGAAGAAGGAGAGGTTGCTATCAAAAGTGGATTGAGGAAGAAGAGGATCAAAAATATCGTAAAGCAGGTCTTTTTGACGGAAGAAGAAAATGCGAGATTGCTAGCTCTGATGTCGGAGGAAGAGGAGACAAACTTTTCAGCCTATGCCAGAAAGAAACTATTTAACAACGAGCTAGAATCATGGACAGTCAGTTTTCCTGAGTATGAGCAGTTGACAGAGCAATTGATTCAAATTGGTCGCTCAATCAATGTCATTGCTAAGTTGTCAACGCAGGTTGGAATGATTTTGCAATCGGATTTTATAGAGCTTGGTCAGTTGGTGACTCGATTGATGGAGGCGGTGGAGAAAGAAATTTCAGTAATACCCCAAAAGAAGTCCCGAAAAAGTGAATAAAACCGTTGGCAGCAGCCAGCGGTTTTATTGTGTTCTTCTGAAATTCAGTTGCCTAGCAATGTCACCCCCGTATTTAACCCGGGACAATGAGAAAGGACTGAGAAACTTGGGTTTAGGTCTTTGCGAGCTCAGATAGTGTATACACACTATCGCAAAAAATCCATCACCAAGAGTGAGCAGACAGCTCCTTTAGGTGATGGATTTTAACACTTGGGGCAAAGCCCCAAACCCCTTGAGAAATGGTTAGAGATAGCGTTAGAATATGGTATAATGGAGGAAATACAATAGTTCGGGAGTGAAAAATGGCAAAAACAAATACAAGTGCTAATATTGGTTTTGAAAAGGAGCTTTGGGCTGCAGCAGACTCTTTACGAGGTCATATTTCAGCGGCTGATTATCGCAAAGTTATTATTGGTTTGATTTTCTTAAAGTACGTTTCCGATTCATTTACGATTAAATATAATTATCTTCTTAAGGAGGGAGAGGGTTTTGAAGAAGACCGTGATGAATATATATCTGAAAATATATTTTTTGTCCCTATAAAGTCTCGTTGGAATTATATTGCAGAGAATGCACATTCTCCAGAGATAGGTATTATTCTTGATGAAGCTATGCGTGAGATTGAATTAGAAAATAAATCTTTGGCAGGAGTTCTTCCAAAAGTTTATGCTACTCCTGATTTAGATAAGCGAGTTTTAGGGGAAGTAGTTGATATTTTCACCAATATTGATATGTTCGCACATGGTAATGAAAAGGATTTATTAGGGCGTACTTATGAATATTGTTTGGAACAATTCGCTGCTTATGAAGGTAAGAATGGCGGGGAATTCTACACGCCAACAAGTATTGTTAAAACAATAGTTGAAATTCTAAAGCCTTTTAATGGTCGTGTGTATGACCCAGCTTGTGGCTCTGGTGGTATGTTTGTGCAGTCAGAAACATTCGTTGAAAATCATAGCGGGAACATAAATAACCTTTCCATTTATGGTCAAGAGGCAGTGGCCGATACGTGGAAAATGGCTAAAATTAATATGGCTATCCGAGGTATTGAACCTAATTTCGGTCCTCATCATGCAGATACATTCACCAATGATTTACACCCAACGCTTAAGGCCGACTACATTATGGCAAACCCTCCTTTTAATTTGAAGAAGTGGGGGGCAGATAAACTAGCAGATGATGTACGATGGAAATATGGGACTCCTCCAGAAGGAAATGCCAATTATGCATGGATACAGCACATGATACACCACTTGGCCCCCAATGGAAAAATTGGCCTTGTCTTGGCTAATGGATCGTTATCATCAATGCAGGGTGGCGAGGGAGATATTCGCAAAGCCATCATTGAAGATGATTTAGTTGAAGGTATAGTGGCACTTCCAGCTCAACTCTTTTATAGTGTGACCATCCCAGCTTGTCTCTGGTTTATTTCTAAAAATAAAAAACAAAAAGGTAAAACGGTTTTTATCGATGCCAGAAATATGGGACACATGGTTGACCGTAAGCATAGAGATTTTTCGGATGAGGATATTCAAAAGATTGCTAAGACGTTTGAATACTTTCAAGAAGGGACATTAGAAAATGAGAAAGGTTTCTGTGCTGTCGTTGATACTAAGGCCATTGCTAATCAAGACTATATCCTAACACCAGGTCGTTATGTTGGTATTGAGGACAAGGAAGAAGATAGTGAACCTTTTGAAGAAAAAATGGAACGGTTGACAGTAGAACTCTCTGAAATGTTTAAACAGTCCCATATTCTAGAAGAAGAAATCAGACAACGATTGGGGGAGATTGGATTTGAAATATAAGACAAGTCCTTTTGGAGAAATACCTAGCCACTGGGAAATAAAAAGCATAGAAGAAATTGCTGAAGTAGTGACGGACTATGTTGCTAATGGAAGTTTTACAGCATTAAAAAAGAATGTTCAGTATCTTTCGGAGCCTGATTATGCTGTGTTAATTCGGCTTGTAGACTTTAATAAAAATTTTTCAGGTGAATTTATCTATATAAATGAATCATCGTATGATTTTTTAAAGAAGAGTCAGTTATTTGGTGGTGAAATTATTATTTCTAATGTTGGTGCGAATGTGGGAACTGTATTTAAAGCTCCTAATTTGAATATAAAAATGGCTTTGGCTCCTAATTCGGTAATGTTAAGAACAAAGTATTGTGACGATTTTTATTTTCATTGGCTAAAGAGTAAATATGGTAAACATATGATTTCCACTATCATATCTGGAAGCGCTCAACCAAAGTTTAATAAGACCGAGTTTCGGAAAATGTTAGTTCCAGTCCCGCCGATAGACGAACAACGGAAAATAGCAGATATTTTGAATTCGTATGACCAAAAAATACAACTTAATAAACAAATAAATCATCATTTAGCAAATCAAGTCTCTGCACTTTATAATGAATCTGTTGAAAATCAAAATACTAGATACAAAACTATTGAGGAAGTAACTATAGAAACTAGTCATAAAGTATTATCTTCTGAATTAAGTATTAGAAACTATATTTCAACTACCAATATGCTTCCAGGAAAATCTGGAATAAACTATTCTGTTAGTTTGCCAGAAATGTCATTAGCAAAAAAATTCCAACCGAATGATATATTAGTCTCAAATATACGGCCATATTTCAAAAAAATTTGGTATTCTGATAGAGTTGGGGGACATTCGGCAGATGTAATCAATTTTAGAGCTAATACTGATATTATAAGTTCTGAGATACTTTGGGCATATCTCTATCAAGATAGTTTTTTTGAAGCAGTCACAAAATCATCAAAAGGGACTAAAATGCCTAGAGGAGATAAAGGCGCCATTTTAAAGTTCAAAATAGGAATCCCTGAAAACTCTCATGAGTTGACACTGACTATTCGCCCCATGATAACTCTGATGAGTGAAAATAGTAGACAAAATGAAACTTTGGAAAAATTAAGGAATCGATTACTTCCCAAACTTTTATCAGGCGAACTTTCTGTCACTCAAGCCACTAAATGATGATTTATCTTCTCATCTCCTTCATACTGTATAATAAAAGATATACGAAAGGTGGGTAAATGATGAAAGATAGACTGATTACTAAGATTGTGACTGATATGGAGAAACAATTAACAATCAAGCAATTAGAGAATTTGCAAGAAGTTCTAAAAGCAGCGTTGATTAATGTTGAGTTCGCAGAAGTTCGCTCGGTCAATGAACAGGAAACAAATAGTCAATTGCTAGAGATTTTTATTTCTGCGAAGAGAATTGAAGGTTGTAGTGAGAAGTCCTTAACTTACTATCGAATGGTAATCGAAAAATTGCTTGTCAAGTTAGATAAAGCTATTCGTGATTTAACAACTAGTGATTTACGAACTTATTTGGCTGATTATCAAAAGGAGAGGAAGTCTAGTAAAGTAACCATTGATAATATGCGTCGCATTCTCAGTAGTTTTTTCAGTTGGTTAGAGAACGAGGACTACATTCTCAAAAGTCCTGTTCGCCGTATTAACAAGATAAAGACAGATAAGATGATAAAAGAAACCTTTTCTGATGAAGGGCTTGAACTTTTGAGGGATGCTTGTGACGAGATTAGAGATTTGGCCATGATTGATCTACTGGCCTCGACAGGGATGCGGGTTGGTGAGTTAGTGGGATTAAATAGAGAAGATATCAATTTCTATGAGAGGGAATGTGTTGTTTTTGGTAAGGGAAATAGCGAGCGAATTGTTTATTTTGATGCTAGGACAAAAATTCATCTACTTAACTATCTTGATAGTAGGACTGACAACAATCCAGCTCTCTTTGTTTCACTCTCTTCCCCCCATGACAGACTTTTGATAGGTGGAGTGGAGACAAGGTTGAGACAATTAGGGAAAAAAGCAGACTTGAACAAGGTTCATCCGCATAAATTTAGACGCACTCTGGCAACAAGAGCTATAGATAAGGGCATGCCCATTGAGCAAGTTCAGCATTTGTTAGGGCATGTCAAGATAGACACAACCATGCACTATGCCATGGTAAATCAAGCGAATGTTAAAAATTCGCATCGAAAATATATAGGGTGAGGAGAATTAAGAAGTGAGTAATTGGAAGAAGGTGAAACTTGGTGATATTATAGAGTTCAATCCAACAGAGCGCCTATCTAAAGGAACTCTTGCTAAAAAAATAGCAATGGAAAAAATAGCGCCATTTACTCGTGATATTCCTGAATTTGAATTATTAGAATATAAAAGTGGAACTAAATTCAGAAATGGGGATACACTGATGGCGCGTATTACACCAAGTCTTGAAAATGGTAAAACAGCGAAAGTGAGTTTGCTTGACGAAGATGAAGTGGGGTTTGGCTCAACAGAATTTATCATAGCTAGAGCTCAAAAGGGTATCAGTGATGAGAATTTTATTTATTATTTGATGATGTCTCCAAATGTGAGAGATGTTGCCATTAAGTCAATGGTTGGAACTTCGGGAAGACAACGAGTACAATTAGATGTAGTCAAAAATTATGAAATTCTATGTCCCCCTTTGGACGAACAAGTCCAAATTGGTAAAATTTTAAGTGTAATTGATGATAAAATTGAGAACAACAAAAAGATAAATCATCATTTAGTGGCTTAAATAGACAAATTTCCTGATAATAGTTTAGGAAGAAGTTCATCTCTTATTTGAGTTAGTTTTTGAATTTGATGTAAATTCTCTTTGAGATTCAATAATAATGGAGAAAGGGAAATTCCCAGTTCTCTAAATAGACTCTTATTATAAGGTATCTCGAATTCATAAGCTACACTAGGTTTCGTTCGCTGTCTACTGTTAGTCGTTCCAGTACTGCGAGCTATAAAGCAATCCTGAAAATTTTGGCTATTGATAATGGCAAATAAAACGGCTTGCTCAAGTATATCTTTTCCTGCCAAAGAAATAAATTCTGTGGAGCATACACTAAGTAAGTCATCGTTCGTAAATGGTATCCATACCCTCTTTGTTGCCGGATTAAGCTTTGAAACTAAGACTGAATACTCTTTAACAACATTTTTATTGCTTTTAATATTATTCGTGTCATCGACTATTGGGTATTGATTAACATCAAATGCAGGTAAACTAAAGTGATATACTTTCTTTTCATTTGTTTTAGATGGATTAAAGGTAGCTGTCTTGGTATCAAACAACTCTCCAAGTCTCCTCGTTTCTAATTGATCACCACTCTCAATAAACATCAGGTAGATTGTGTTTATTATCTCTTCTAAATGATGATTTATTTACCACCATACTTAATCCAAGAAAGGATTTGTTATGAAATTTAGTGAAAGCCAATTTGAAAATGCTATTTTAGACATTTTTCAAAATCAATTAGGTTACGACTATTATTATGGCCCTGATGTTGAAAGAGACTATCGTGATAGTCTCTTTCGTGGTGTGCTTGATGTGTCGTTGGGACATCTAAATCCAAACCTACCCAGCACTGCTATTGATTTGGCTATCAATAAGTTGCGTGATTTTGAAAGTGGCACACTTTTGCAGAAGAATAAGACATTCATGGATTATCTCCAAAATGGGGTGCCTGTCACTTATGTTAAAAATGGTGAAGAAATTTCAAGTATTGTTTATCTAGTTGACTATGACAAACCAGGGGCTAACAACTTTATTGTAACTAATCAGTGGTCGATTGCCGAACATAGTGAGAAGCGACCAGATATTATTGTCTTTCTGAATGGTATTCCTGTAGTGGTTTTTGAACTTAAAAGCCCGTCACGTGAGGAGACAGAAGTTTCAGAGGCGTATAGTCAACTCCGAAACTACATGAAAGAAATCCCATCTCTATTTTATTATAATGCTTTTTTGGTTATGAGTGACATGGCGACATCAAAGGCGGGCACTATAACGGCTGGAGAAGATCGCTTCATGGAGTGGAAGACGACAGATGGTAATTACGAAGATACACAGTTGGCGAACTTTACAACTCTGATCAAGGGAATGTTTGTCAAAGAACGTTTGCTAGACATTCTTAAAAACTTTGTTTGCTTTTCTGATGATACTAAAATTTTAGCAGCTTATCACCAGTATTTTGCTGTAAATAAAGCAGCTCGTTCAACTTTAAAAGCAACCGAGACAGATGGTCGTGGTGGAGTTTTCTGGCATACACAAGGTAGCGGTAAGTCCCTTTCAATGGTTTTCTATGCTCATTTGTTAGATAAAATCCTGCAGTCACCAACGATTGTTGTCCTAACGGATAGAAATGATTTGGATGATCAATTATTTAAGCAATTTGAACGTTGTCGTCATTTTCTACGTCAGACTCCAGTACAAGCAACAAGCCGTCAACACCTAAGGGAGTTATTGGTAGGCAGACAGGCTAATGGCATTATTTTTACAACCATGCAGAAGTTTGAAGAGTCATCGGAAGCTTTGTCGGAACGACATAATATTGTTGTCATGGCAGATGAGGCCCACCGTGGTCAGTACGGTTTAGAAGAAAAAATAGACCCAAAAACTGGTAAGGTTAAAATTGGAGCAGCACGCATGATTCGTGATAGTCTTCCTAATGCCACCTATATTGGCTTTACAGGAACACCTATCTCAACCAAAGACAAGTCAACAACAGAAGTGTTTGGGGACTATATTGACATTTATGATATGACACAGGCTGTTGCAGATGGTTCAACCCGACCTGTTTACTACGAAAGTCGCGTGATTCACCTCAACCTAGATGAAAAGATTTTGCAGAAGATTGATGCCGAGTACGATGTATTAGCTAAACAAGCTGAAGAATCTGCTATTAGTAAGAGTAAAAAAGAACTTAGTCGCTTGGATAGTGTTCTAGGTGCTGAGCAGACTATTTCAGCACTAGTGACAGATATTATTAACCATTATGAAGAACATCGTGAAAACGAATTGACTGGTAAGGCGATGATTGTCGCTTATTCGAGACCCATTGGAATGAAGATTTATCGTAAGATTCTTAATTTGCGTCCTGATTGGGGAGAAAAAGTCGGTGTTGTGATGACCTCTAATAATAAAGATCCCGAAGAATGGCATGATATTATCGGCAATAAAAAGCACAAAGAGGAGTTAGCCAAGCGATTTAAGGGTGATAATAGTTCTTTCAAGATTGCTATTGTTGTTGATATGTGGTTGACTGGTTTTGATGTTCCAAGTCTTGCGACTATGTATGTTTATAAGCCCATGTCTGGTCATAATCTCATGCAGGCTATTGCACGTGTTAACCGTGTCTATAAGGATAAAGAGGGGGGATTGGTCGTTGATTATGTTGGTATAGCCTCGGCTTTGAAACAAGCCATGAATGATTACACCAATCGTGATAAGGGAAATTTTGGCGACACCAATATTGCTACAACAGCTTATCCAAAATTTCAAGAAAAACTCGAAGTGTGTCAAGACATGTTCTTTGGTTTTGATTACACAGCTTTTAAAGATTGGGGCGCAACCAATCTTATGCGTGCAAATGCGATTACAGGAGGTGTTAACTTTATCACTGGTAGAGATAAGGATAGGGAAAGTTTTTTACGTGAGGCTAGTTTGTTGAAACAAGCCTTGCAACTATGTCGTTCCCTATTAACAGCAGAAGAGCGCTACGAGGCAGCTTATTTCGAAGCTATTCGGACAATATTAACTCGCATTGTTAATCCAAGAAAACCTTTATCGGTTAAAGAAATAAATGCAAGAATCAATGAATTGCTTAAATCAAGCATCAAGAGTGAAGGTGTTATTAATTTATTTGCAGATTCTGAAAGAGATTTTTCACTATTTGACCCTAAGTTCTTGGACGAAATTGCAAGGATGAGAGAAAAAAATATTGCGGTTGAGTTATTAAAGAAATTGATACAAGAGCAGGTTCATATTTACAGGCGGACGAATGTTGTTCAATCTGATAAATTTTCAGAAATGCTTTCCAGAGCTATGAAAGCTTATCTAAACGGTATGCTGACAAATGAAGAAGTTATCGAAGAACTAAAACGTATGGCTTCTGAAATGCGAGCGGCGAGTGATGTTGGAAACAAGTTGGGACTGAGCCAAGAGGAAATAGCGTTTTATGACGCCATCACCAAACCAGCTGCCGTTAAAGATTTCTACGACAATGCCCAGCTAGTTGCATTGACGCGTGAGCTGACGAATGAATTGCGGAGAAGTCGTACGATTGATTGGCAGAAAAAAGAATCTGCACGTGCTAATATGCGACGTATTGTAAAGAGGTTGTTAAGAAAATACAAGTACCCTCCCGAAGGACTTGAAGATGCTTTGTCCACAGTTATCATCCAATGTGAACTGTGGGTAGATAACTAACTATCACTCAGGAGAATGACATGAATCAAACCCTATCCCACTACCAATTCTCACTAGAAAGCCAACATTTGGACAGGAAATCCGCCCGAAAGAAGCCGTCTGAACTTCTTAAACACCTGATTGTCTTTGCTAATGCAGATGGTGGTCAGCTGGTCATCGGTATTGAGGACGACAAGCAGAATAACATCATCACTGGCTTCAAAGATGGCAGATCTTATCCCATAGACGATTTCAAAAAGATTGACCGTGAGATGCGTGATACTCCCCTCTGGATTTGTCATTTGAAGAAATCTCTGTGGTTAATCATAAGGGGGAAGATGACCTGATTTTGGTTATCTCAGTTGAATTATCTTCAAACCGAGTGATTGCTGCGCCTAATGATGAGGTTTACCTGCGTCAGGGTGATGAGACTGTTAAACTTAGTTATGAACAACGAACTCAACTCAGCTATGATAAAGGGCAGCGTTTCTTTGAGGATGAAGTTGTGGCTGACGCAACCTTGGAAGACATTGATGATAGTCTGGTACAGGATTTCAAGAATCGATTTGATATTTCAGACCGTTCTACGGAAGAAATTCTCAAAGCTCGGCGTTTTCTGGTCAATGGAAAATTGACCAAGGCAGCTATCTTGCTTTTTGGTAAATACCCGTCAGCCTTCTTCCCTCAAGCTCGTGTTCGTTTTCAGCGGTTTGATGGCACGGACATGGGGACAGGGACTAGCTTTAATGTCATCAAGGAAGCAACCTTTGATGATGCTCTACCAAGCCTGATTATCAAGGCTCGTGATTTTATTCGTACCCAGCTGCGTGAGTTCCAATATCTGGATGACAATGGGCAATTTCAAATTTTGCCTGAGTATCCAGAATTTGCCTGGTTTGAAGGTGTTGTCAATGCTGTTACTCACCGTGATTACTCTGTCTATGGGGATCATATTCGTGTGCTGATGTTTGATGACCGACTGGAAATTCATAGCCCAGGGAAATTGCCAAATATCGTCACCGTTGACAATATCAAGCATGAACGGTTTTCAAGAAATCCTCGAGTTGCCAGAACCCTGACAGAGTTTGGCTGGGTCCGTGAAATGAATGAAGGTGTTAAACGGATCTACTCTGAGATGGAATCAGCATTTCTTCATGAGCCTAAATATTCAGAACCAGGTAATAAGGTGGTTTTGACCCTTGAAAATAACATCGTGAGTCGACATCTCCGAACACGAGATAGTTTAGAGAAACAGTTTACTGACTTTGGCGACCTCAATGCTGATGAGCAATTACTGGTTCACTACATGTATAATTCAGGCGAGAAGATGACTACGGCCAAAGCGATTGAAATTACTGGTAGAAGCCGTAAATTTATTGTAAAAACTATGAAAAACTTACAAGAATTGGGCATCCTTAATTGGTACGGCGCAAACAAAAATGATAGAAATCAGTACTATACTTTGGTTGACAGATAGTTTATCCTTTATGAAGTAGGATACAGTAGGATACAGTAGGATGCAGTAGAATACAAAAAGTGGTCTTCAACGAAAAGTTGACAACCACTTTTTAATTATAATTTAGTTATATTTCCATCTTGCTTGAGGAAGTGAATAATTATTTTCTTTAAATCTTCAAAATCTCCTTGAAAGGTAGCAATTTCAATTGTCTTTTCAAGTCCATCACTTAGTGAGAGATGGGACTGATAGCCATTCATTGCTAGAAACATATGTAAGGCAAGAACGGCAGTTCGTTTGTTGGCATTGTAAAAAGGATGTTTCTTAATCAAATTTATCCAGATAATAGCAGCTTTACTGTAGATATCTGGATAGAGAACTTTGCCGAAAATCTCTTGTTTAGGCTGTTCAACAATCATTTGAAGACTGTTTGGATCAGCAATGCCAACAGGTTCATTAGGAGAATATTTACCAATAGCCATGACATTGATTTTGATAATATCTTCAGCAGTTAGATATCTCATCTATCCACCAATTCTTTCAAAAGCTCATCGTACTGGTTCATGGCTTTTTCTAGTTCCTTATCAAAATCAAATTTTGGCTCAGCTTTACGAATGATGACGTTATTTCCCGAAGTGACAAATTCGATTTCTTCTCCAATTTCTGCTCCAAGAGTCTCTTTTATTTTATTGGGAATTGTAATGACAGTACTATTTCCTGTTTTTCTCAAGATAACATTCATGGTTCCACCTCCTTTTGTATATACATTATAAAACGAACTTACAAAAAAGTAAAGTGAATACATATTGTTCCTCAACTACATCAGCTCCGAAAACAGATTTTTGGTAATCTAATGGTAATCCATTGTTTGTAGGATTAGGTTATAAGTGCTTATTTTCAATGGAAATGAAGTTAGAAAGCTTAATTTAATAGACTTTTACAAATATTTAATTTTTACAACCCAAAACCAGGTCTTAAGAAAGCTCGTAAAGCTTCACAATTCTCAAAACGTTAATCAAAACGTTATGGGGACAACCTTTGTGCCAACTTTTTGGTTCAAATTGGTTCAAATGTTTACTCGCTTAATGAGTTCAATAAGTTTAAGGCATCAGCATCTTGCTGGTGTTTTTTTGATGCCTTGCCAACTATAGTGGGTAAACTTATACTGAAGTATCAGCGATGCATCAACGCTTCAAAGCACTTTACAAGAAGTTATAAGGGATTTTTATTGTCAATTTTGCTTTTTATTTATTGAGCAATTTCTCTTGGAATCGCTGAAATATTCAGAATTTACAAATTTTTCTTGAAAATGTACAAAAAATATGAGAAAATGATACAAACGTGGAGAAAATAAGAAGAAATTATGCGAAAAGATATTCAGATAAACGATCGAGCACAGGCCTTATCAGATCAACTGGTAGAAGTTTTGGAGTCCATTTATGATCCGGAGATTGAGTTAGACATATACAATTTAGGACTAGTGTATGAGATTCATCTAGATGAGACTGGGCTGTGCAAACTAACTATGACTTTTACGGATTCAGCATGTTCCTGTACAGATACCGTACCAAACGAACTTGTGGCTGCTTTAAAAACGATTGAAGGTATTGAAAGTGTTCAAGTAGAAATTGTTTGGTCTCCCGTATGGAAGATGACCAGAATTAGTCGTCTGGGAAGGATTATGTTAGGAATTAGCCCTAAATAGAAAAGTTAGTTTGACTGTTAAGGTCAATCAAATTTGAAGGAGCATCACTTGTTTCCAAGGATAGTCCGATAGAGGTAGTTTTTAGAGTCATTATTAAATATAAAAAAGGGCTAGCGTGCTCTTTTAGCTTGGTCTTTCATACAAAAAAGAGAGAACGAAATGTTGCTCTCCCTAGGCATTGTTTTTTGATCTTCACAGTTGATGTAGTCAGTTCCAAAAAAATCTGAAAACAACCTGTTGAAGGTTGGAAATAAAGTGATTGGAGTCCGTGTTAAACAGACACCAATGAGGGTAGATAGGGCGATTTCAAATAATATCAGTTGTCTAAAGCAGTAAGGAAATGAAGTTTCCTTGTTTACCAAAGTAATAAAAGATAGATCAAGTGATAATCAATAACTGAGTATTAGGAAGCATTAAACGTACTGAACAGCTTATCCTTCTAGCTAGATATAAAATCATATTTACGAGTAGTTGTTACCATCCGGTTCCCCAATCGTTAGCGGCTGTATTGTTTGTACTATTATCAGCTTTAATGTGGGGTTCAATCTGAGTTTTCAAGCTCTGTAATTGTTCATACAGTTCTTGTAGATTTTTGGATCTAGCCTTGAATTGTGCTTCCAAGTCATCAGCCTTATTCAGCAATTCAACTTTTAAAGTAATAGGTGTTGTCTCAATCTTGCGGCGGTTATCAGTGATAAAATCAATAATAGCTTCAATTTGGGCTACTAATTCTGGATTGGCAACTGGGACAGGCGTTTCCGTGGCAATAGTTGAGTCTTCTGAGGATGACTCTTTTTCAGGGATTTCTGAAGAATCAGTGCTTTTCTCAATTTTCGCTTTCAACTCTTGAGCGCGCAAGAGGAGTGCATCTTTATCAGAAGTAGTTATTTGAAGGAGGTTCTTGAGTTCTTCTGACTCAGCTTCAAGTCTAGTTCTTGTATCTCCTTCAGAAAGAGCAGTGATTGCTTCTTGAATTTGAGATAGCAACTCAGTGATACGAGAGACCAGTTGATGTTGTTTGATGTCAGCTTGACGGTAGGAATCTTTAATTTTTTGTTTTAGATTGGTCAGAGATTGTACACTGGTGGAATCGTTTTTTAGAGCGTCTTGGATTGCGGTTTTGAGTTCGCTTGTGAGTCGATTGTCATTTTCGTTGGCTTTTAAATATTGCTTGAGATCATCTACTTGCTTTAGAGCAGGATTGCTAGCTGTTGTTCCGATGTGGATCAACTCATCCTGAATGGCTTGTAGTTCTGAGATAGTTTTAGCATCGTAGACTTGGTTGAGCAATTGTACACGTTTTAATAAATATTTATCTTCATTTAATCTTAGGATAGCAGCATGAACTTGTTCTTTAGCTGTTTCAAAATTGCTACTGTCATTAACTGTTACAGAAGGAGCTATTGCCTGTTCAAGATTAAGTTGGTGTTCAGCAGCAAATTGAAGAAGGTGAACCTTCAGAGTAGCAGGTGTTTCTTGGCGATAACCAATGCTTTCCTTGAGACTTTGTAACTTGGAAAGAGCTTTGGAATACTGTTCATGTGCTTTTGGTAGAGCATCTTGGATTTTTTGAACTAAGGCATCAACATCAGCCCAGCTGGTATCAGCTTCAGCAGTTTCTACTATTGTAACTGGGACAGTAGTCAATTGGATGTACTTCTTATCAAAATCATCCAGAATTTTCAGGTATCCTTGTGTGGAATTAGTCGCCCAGTCTAAACCATTTTCAAAATCTCTGAGAGCTGCTTTGATGCGACGTAATTGTTTTGGGTCATCCTGAAAAATCGTTTTGGCTGATAAAATGAGTTCTTGAACCTTGGTGCGAACGATTTTGCGATCCAGTGGACCAGCGATATAGCTGCCATCTAAAGCTGGGATTTTGTGCTTAATGTAATCGCGCCAGCCCGGACTTTTAATCTTGTAAGTGTGGCTATGATCTCCGTGAGGAACCGTCATTGTACCATCTTGAATGATGATACTTGATGGATCAACATGTAGAGTCTTAGCTAGGGTTGTCAATTCTGCCTCAAAGTCAGCTTCAGGGTCATCACTAATTTTGGGAATGACAATCTCGGAAATAGCCATTCCGTGTGTGTGATCTTCATGTGGCCAAATCAAACTATCACCTTGTACCTGAATCCTTTCGGGATCAATTCCGTAGAGCTGAGCAATGTAGTTAATTTTGTCTTGTAACTCTTTATCATTATTTTGAGGAGCAATCGGCTCTGTTTGTATTGGTTTAGTAGCTGGTTTTAACGGAATAGGTATGTTAGTGTGTCTGTGATTGAGGTCCGCTTCAACACTGGCTGCGGTTGGAAACTGTCCGACAATAACTTGAGAAATTGGCAGGGCATGTCTATGGTTTCCGTGTGGATAAGTGAAATAATCGCCTGCAATCTGAATGTCGGAAATGGCTAGACCGTACATCTTAGCCATATAAGCACGTTTGGCTTCAATACTATTATTAACATTTACTGGAGAAGTTCTAGAATAGTTATCGGTTTGCTGACTTGGAATTGTAGACTTGCTGGTGTGAATTTGTTGGCGACGTTGATTCCAATAAGATTGTGCGGTAGTACGTTCATTTTCAGATAAGTCTGATTTTGGAATGTAATGCAGATGATCCTTATGCCGAACAACAAAAGCATTCCCTAGATCTTCGATTATATCGCTTGGTTTAAAGATATAGCCGTCGTCTGTCGTGTAACTTCCATCAGGGGAAGATTTGTCGACTGGATGGTTAGATGTTTGCTGTCGCTGATGGTCAATTTCTTCCTTGCTACGTATGTGATTTTGCTTACTATTTTGTTTTAGATAGATATAATATTGTCCGTTAACCTTGATGATATAGCCATCTTTAATGGTGCTTATAATATGACTCTCATCTAATTTATAAGTAGGGTCTTTTATCAGGAGTTCTTCGCTGAAAATTGCATCAAATGGTACTTTTCCATTGTAGTAGTGAAAGTGGTCTCCATGAGAGGTAACGTAACCCTCGGCTGTTATCTTGACAACAATTTGCTCTGCGGAGATACCTTCATCCTTGGCATCTTCTTCTGGATTTTTGGGGGATGTTTTACTGGATGATGCACCTTTTTTAGTAACTTTTTGAGAAACATAATCTACAGAAGATTTGACTTCCCTTCTCCCGTTAGCAATTCCTAGTTGATAAGCTATTCCTGAAGTTCCAGCTAAGGTAGCTAGAATGAGACTACTATAAAGTAATTTTCTTTTTTTCATTTTATCTCCTTTTTGTAAAAAAGATTAACCAGTTAAGTAATCAAGGTTATTTTACAGCTTAATCAATAAACTGTCAATAGATTTTTTCAAAATGCTTGACTGGTTAATTAAAATAAGGTAAACTATATCTTATCAGAATTTTTGGAGGTCATCATGGCAGAAAGATTAGATTTATCCAGTGCATATCGCAAACTGAAGAGTCCCAATATTAAAACACGCAAGCGAGCTTTGGCAGTTATCCAAGCTCATAAGCGTCAGAAAAAAGGGAAGTAGGAGAAATCCTATCCGGATTGAAGAGAAAGTTCATTTTGGACAAGATCTTCAGTCTTTTTTTTGCAATCAGTAGCAAAAGCTTTCCAGAAACGTTGGAATAATAGCGTTTCTAAGAGTTGAAAAATGAACTATACTACCGTAGAACTTTCGAAGTTATTAAATGTTCAAGGGGAATCCACGTTCTGAGAGTAAGAAAATGAGCTGCACAGTTGCAGCTCATTTTTTATGGGACTCATCGTATTGTTTATCTAATTCTTCCATAGTTTCATAGATGGGCTTGGGAATCATAACGACCTGTGGTTTGAGGTCTACCATGCCAAAGCAAGGGTCAATGCATTCTTTCCAGTATTCCAAGTGTTTTTTATCAACGTAGGACTCAGAATTTTCAACTTCCATTCCTCCCTCAGCTTGAACTGAGTACCAGTAGAGATATTCATTGCCGTCTAAAACTTCACGAAAGATAGTCTCGATATACATTTTCTCACCTTCTAAGGTTAATAGCGTGTCTTTCATGTGATCGTTTAAAAAGTTCATCCATTGATCAACAACGGCTGATTTGCCTTCCTTGACACGAAAGCGAGATAATTCAACATGTAATTTCATTTTGGATTTCCTGTTCTATTTTAGTAAAGTAAAATCAAAAGTAGCTTTTAAGGAGCAAACTGAAGATGCTCAATGAGATGAGTGCTTATCAAAATAAGTGGATACCATACGGTCTTGGTTTTCCAAGAGTATTATTTTTTGCCCGTTCGTTCTGGTCGCCAAAAGTCTGTAACGGCTCCTTTTGAGGCAGAAGATACGGTATGAGCGTATTTGCCAAGAACCCCACGAGAGTAGAGTGGGGGGATAACTGTTTCAGCCTTGCGACGTTCAATTTCCTCCAAAGAAACCTCCATCGTCAATTCCTTAGTATCTTGGTCAATAAGAATAGTATCTCCATCGCGCAAGTAGGCAATTGGTCCTCCGTCTTGAGCTTCTGGTGCGATATGGCCGACAACGAGACCGTATGTACCACCAGAGAAACGACCGTCTGTTAATAAAGCTACAGATTCGCCCTGCCCTTTACCGACTAAGATAGAGGAAAGGGAAAGCATTTCAGGCATGCCAGGCCCGCCTTTTGGACCGACATAGCGAACAACTACTACGTCCCCCTCTACAATCTCATCAGCTAATACAGCTGCAACCGCAGCTTCTTCAGAATCAAAGACACGAGCTGGGCCGATATGGCGACGGACTTTCACCCCAGAAACCTTAGCAACTGCACCTTCTGGAGCTAGATTACCGTGGAGGACAATCAGTGGGCCATCTGCACGTTTGGGGTTATCCAATGGCATGATGACATCTTGTCCAGGAGTCAGGTCGGGTGCGTCAGCTAGGTTTTCTGCAATGGTTTTACCTGTGCAAGTCATACAATCACCATGTAAGAAACCATTCTGATAGAGGTATTTCATGACAGCCTGTACTCCGCCAACATTGTAGAGGTCTTGAAAAACGTAGCGACCAGATGGTTTTAAATCGGCTAAATGCGGAACTTTTTCTTGGAAGGTGTTGAAATCTTCCAGTGTCAATTCGACATTAGCAGCGTGAGCCATGGCCAATAAATGTAAGGTAGCGTTGGTTGAGCCACCTAAAGCCATGACGACAGTTATGGCATTTTCAAAGGCTTTGCGGGTCATAATGTCAGATGGTTTGAGGCCTAATTCTAACATACGGACAACTGCGCGACCGGCATCTTCAATATCAACCTTTTTTTCCATAGACTCAGCTGGATGTGAAGATGAACCAGGTAGACTCATTCCTAGAGCCTCTATAGCAGAGGCCATGGTATTAGCTGTATACATACCGCCACATCCCCCTGGACCGGGACAGGCATTGCATTCCAGTTGGCGCACTTCTTCAGCAGTCATATCACCATGGTTCCACTTGCCGATACCTTCAAATACGGACACAAGATCAATGTCTTTACCATCTAAGTTTCCTGGGGCAATCGTTCCACCGTAGGCAAAGATGGCTGGAATATCCATGTTTGCAATAGCAATCATGGCTCCGGGCATATTCTTATCGCATCCACCAATGGCGACAAAAGCATCTACATTATGTCCTCCCATAGCTGCCTCGATTGAATCTGCAATAATATCGCGTGAAGTTAGAGAAAAGCGCATTCCTGGAGTTCCCATGGCAATTCCATCGGCTACCGTAATGGTACCATATTGGACTGGCCAAGCACCGGCAGATGTGACTCCTTTTTTAGCTATCTTTCCAAGATCATGAAGGTGAATATTGCAAGGTGTATTTTCTGCCCAAGTAGAGATCACTCCCACAATAGGCGATTCAAAGTCTTTATCCTGCATGCCAGTTGCTCGAAGCATTGCTCGGTTGGGTGATTTGACCATCGAATCATAGACGGAGCTACGATGACGAAGTTTTTTTTGTTTACTTAGGTCTGTCATGATACTTCCCTTCCTATCTTATTTTAATTATTATACCATAGTTATTAGTCAGTGGTTCAGGAATTTAATGAATAATTGGAAATTTCTGAATTTTTAAGACCCTAACTGAGAAAAAAAGAGGATTGAAAATATCCTACTTTTGCTTATAGCTAGTTAAATGGGCTTGTGAATGCTGCTGTTTTACGAAATAAAAGGGCTGACAAAAAATGAGGTCAGAAGGTTTGTAGCAGTAGCTAGATGACAGAATTCCGCAAATTATCGGACGTAATCAGTTTGGCATTATTTTTGTATTAAACAAAAGTAGGAATTTTCAGAAAATTCCTTGACATTCTATTTCCTTGTGCTATGATAATAGGTAATATACTTGCGGAGAGGAGGAAAAAGCGTGCAAGAAATTCAGTTAGATCAACCACGTTCGGGATCCTATCTATTGCTAGATACCCTACACCGTTTAGGAGTTGACCTTGTTTTCGGCTATCCTGGTGGGGCGGTTTTACCCTTGTATGATGCGATTTATCAGTATGAGGGTATCCAGCATATTTTAGCACGTCATGAGCAAGGAGCTGTTCATGAGGCAGAAGGCTACGCCAAATCGTCAGGAAAGGTGGGGGTGGCGATTGTGACATCTGGCCCAGGAGCTACCAATGCTATCACAGGAATTGTAGATGCTATGGGAGATAGCGTGCCACTTTTGGTTTTTACTGGTCAAGTAGCAACTAGAGGTATTGGCAAAGATACCTTTCAAGAAGCTGATGTTTTGGGGATGACCATGCCGATTACCAAATACAACTACCAAATTCGTGATGCAGCAGATATTCCTAGAATTGTAACAGAAGCTTTACATATTGCAACAACGGGTCGTCCAGGACCGGTTGTTATTGATGTTCCAAAAGATATTCAGGAAAAGGTAGTTGAATTTTATCACGATCCCAGTCTCCATTTACCGAGTTATCAGCCTATTATTGAACCAGATGATGTACAGGTCAAAAAGATTTTGCAACAATTGAGCAGGGCAAAAAAGCCAGTTATCTTAGCTGGTGGTGGTGTCAACTATGCGGATGCTGGTAGAGAATTAGTAGCTTTTGCCGAACGCTACCAGATTCCTGTCGTATCAACGTTACTCGGTTTAGGCGCTATACCAATTGAGCACGACTTGTCCCTAGCTATGGGAGGTATGCACGGTTCTTATGCTGCCAATATGGCTATGGATGAAGCTGACTATCTCATCAATGTTGGTGCTCGTTTTGATGATCGATTGACGGGAAATCCCGCTACCTATGCACCAAATGCAACGATAGCCCATATTGATATTGATCCGTCCGAGATTGGCAAGATTGTTGAGACAGCTATTCCAGTGGTTGGAGATGCTAAGGCAACTTTAACAGCGCTGTTAAAGCTAGAACCGGTCAAAACGAACCATGCTACTTGGACAAGACAAGTGTTGGAAAACAAGCGCCGAGCGCCATTTGGATACGATGAGGATTCAACTTATATCAAGCCGCAGGCAGCGATTGAGCTGGTTGGTCAACTGACTGATGGGGATGCGATCATTGTTACGGATGTTGGGCAACATCAAATGTGGACAGCTCAATTTTATCCTTACAAACACATTCGTCAGTTGGTAACTTCTGGCGGTATGGGAACAATGGGCTTTGGTATCCCGGCGGCTATCGGGGCAAAATTAGCCAATCCGGATAAAGAAGTTATCGTTTTTGTTGGTGATGGGGGTTTTCAAATGACCAATCAGGAGTTGGCTCTTCTAAATGGATATGGTGTTCCCATTAAAATTATCCTGATGAATAATCACTCGTTAGGGATGGTCCGCCAATGGCAGGAATCATTCTATGAGAATCGTCGTAGCCAGTCTGTCTTTAATGATGAACCGAATTTTCAACTTTTAGCTGAAGCTTATGGTATCAGTCATTATCATTTAAAAAATCCAGCTACTTTGGCAGAAGATATAAAAGTCATCTTAGAAGATAGACCCATGCTGATAGAAGTTCACATTTCCAATCGTGAGCACGTTCAACCGATGGTTCCGGCTGGCAAGAGTAATGCAGAAATGTTGGGGGTGAAGTTCAATGCGTAGGACCTTAACAGCAACACTACGAAATGCCCCAGGTGTTCTGAACCGCTTTACCGGTGTTTTGTCTCGTCGTCAAATCAATATTGAATCACTTTGCGTTGGACTGACTGAGGTGGAGGATTTAGCGCAAGTAACTGTCATTGTGGACATGGCTAGTTATGATGAAGTGAAACAAGTGATGAAGCAATTTGATCGCCTGATTGATGTGGTTTGTATCTGTGATTCAACAGACCAGTCATATTTTGAGTAATATCCCTTCAGTAAAATAGATGAAGCAGTATTCATTCAGTTTTTCCGTATCAGGGGGGAGATGCTGCTCTTTGTTCTATTGGTTTTAGAATAATAGAAAACGAAGACAAAGTAGAAGTACTTCTTTATCTGTTTCATCCTGCGATACAAAGGAAGTTACGAAAACCAGAGCAAGCGGTTTTTACCATGATTGGTACTCTTTGAGATCGGTCTTATGTTAGGTTGACCCGATAATTTTTGATCAACTTTATCTCTTGTATGACCGAACGAAGTTCTGTATGCCTCTGCCTATTTTGGGGCAGTTGGGGTTGAACAGTCTGAGTATCACAATAGTAGTAATGATTTAGAAAAGAGAAAATGTATGACAGTAGTAATGCAATATGAAAAAGATGTAACAGTAGCAGCTCTTGATGGCAGACGTATCGCCGTAATCGGTTATGGTTCGCAAGGTCATGCTCATGCTCAAAACCTGCGTGATTCAGGTCACGATGTTATCATCGGTGTTCGTGCAGGGAAGTCGTTTGATAAAGCAAAAGAAGATGGATTTGAGACCTTTGATGTAGCAGTGGCTGCTAAACAAGCTGATGTTATCATGATTCTGGCACCGGACGAAATTCAAGCAGATCTTTATGCGCATGAAATCGCACCACACTTGCAAGCAGGTAATGCCCTTGGCTTTGCTCACGGCTTTAATATTCATTTTGGATATATTAAGGTTCCAGCCGATGTAGATGTCTTCATGTGTGCACCCAAAGGACCAGGTCACTTGGTTCGTCGTACTTTTGAGGAAGGTTTTGGCGTTCCAGCTCTTTACGCAGTTTACCAAGATGCGACTGGCAATGCCAAGCATATTGCGATGGATTGGGCCAAAGGTGTCGGTGCAGCTCGTGTAGGTCTTTTGGAAACGACCTTCAAGGAGGAAACAGAAGAAGACTTATTCGGTGAGCAAGCAGTTCTTTGTGGGGGGTTAACAGCCCTTATGCAAGCAGGTTTTGAGGTGCTCACAGAAGCAGGCTATGCTCCAGAATTGGCTTACTTTGAAGTGTTGCACGAAATGAAGCTTATCGTTGACCTCATTTATGAAGGAGGATTCAAGAAAATGCGCCAATCTATCTCAAACACTGCTGAGTTTGGGGATTACCTATCCGGTCCGCGTATCATTACGGATCAAGTGAAGAAAAATATGAAGGCTGTCCTTGCAGACATCCAGTCAGGGAAGTTTGCCAGTGAATTTGTCAGCGACTATAAAGCAGGTCGTCCACGTATGGAAATCTATCGTAAAGAGGCAGAAAATCTCGAAATTGAAAAAGTTGGCGCAGAACTCCGTAAAGCTATGCCGTTTGTCAGTCCCGATGATGATGCCTCGTTTAAAATCTATAGCTAAAAAGGTTTGATGGGATTTTTGTTGAGAATTTCTG
This sequence comes from Streptococcus sp. DAT741, assembly GCF_009866825.1. Classification (NCBI taxonomy): domain Bacteria; kingdom Bacillati; phylum Bacillota; class Bacilli; order Lactobacillales; family Streptococcaceae; genus Streptococcus; species Streptococcus sp. DAT741. Next base: position 1,739,465 of record NZ_CP019557.1, on the reverse strand, counting down.
GAAGGTCAAATCAATAGATTTTGGAACCAAGACTGCAAGAATAGGGACACTGCATATTTTTGTTTCCTACTCGTCAACTTTTTTAAACGACTGAAGTCGTCATCAGAAAGGAAAGAGGCTGGATTTTTTAGATTGCAAGTAGGTTTAAAGCAGGCATCAGATTGAAGAGGTCCTATTTTGCTAGTCAAAAGAGTGAACAAAAGAGTTGGTTTGACCAACTTTTTAAACTCACTTATTGACAAAATAAATCAACCGGCAATAGGAAATTCGTTTTTTCCCATACCTATCACAATTATTTAACATAACTATCTAAATACTAGGATTTTCTGGGAAATATTGGTATAATAAAAAATAGAAAGAATTTAATGTGAGTATGATTACAGCAAAAAATGTAGAGCAAGCTTATTCGGTTCTTAAGCAAGTGGTTGTTCGGACTCCTTTGGATTATAGTCGCTATTTGTCAGAAAAATACGATGCTACTATTTACATCAAGCGTGAAAATGAACAGAAGGTTCGTTCTTTCAAAATTCGTGGAGCCTATTATGCTATTTCGCAACGAACGGATGAAGAAAAAGTACGAGGTGTCGTTTGTGCTTCTGCAGGAAATCATGCCCAAGGAGTTGCCTACACTTGTCAAGAGATGAAAATTCCTGCTACTATTTTTATGCCGATTACAACCCCTCAGCAGAAGGTTGGACAGGTAAAATTTTTCGGTGGTGACTATGTTGATATTCGTCTTGTTGGTGACACCTTTGATGAGTCTACTCAGGCAGCGCAAGAATACACCAAAGAAAGCGGAAAAACCTTCATCGATCCTTTTGATGATGAGAATGTACAGGCTGGGCAAGGTACGGTCGCCTATGAAATCTTAGATGAAGCCGAAGAGCAGAGTATTAGCTTTGATCAAATCCTAGTCCCTGTTGGTGGTGGTGGATTGATTTCGGGAGTCTCTGTCTATCTCAAGGAACACGCTCCTGCGATAAAGATTATCGGTGTAGAGGCGAGCGGGGCTCGTTCTATGAAGGCTGCTTTTGATAAAGGGCGTCCAGTTAAGTTGGCGACAATTGATAAATTTGCGGACGGTATTGCTGTCCAGAAAGTCGGAAAATCAACCTATGAAATTGCTCGTAGATGTGTAGACAAGCTCATTGGTGTGAATGAAGGCTGGATTTCCGGTACAATTCTGGACCTCTATTCTAAACTAGGGATTGTTGCAGAACCGGCAGGAGCAGCGACCATTGCCGCACTAGACGTCATCAAGGATCAAATCAAGGGGCAAACGATTTGTTGCATTATTTCGGGTGGGAATAATGATATTAACCGCATGCCGGAGATGGAAGAACGAGCTCTCATTTACGAAGGAATTAAACACTATTTTGTTGTCAACTTCCCACAACGCCCAGGCGCCCTTCGCGAGTTTGTGAATGATATTTTAGGTCCAAACGATGATATTACCCGCTTTGAATATATCAAACGTGCCAATAAAGGGACAGGTCCGGTCCTGATAGGGATTGCTCTGGAGAATAAAGCTGACTACACTCAGTTTATCGAACGGTTGGAAGAATTTGATCCGCAGTACATCAATTTACATGAAAATGATTCGCTTTATAAAATGTTAGTTTAGGAGGCTGTTATGTCAATTAATTTATTTATTATTGGTTTTATCTTACTTGTTATGTTTATTGCCTTGGTGTTGCTAGTCTCAGGGCTTTATGTTGTTAAGCAACAGACGGTTGCGATTATTGAGCGATTTGGTAAATATCAGAAAACATCTACTTCGGGTATCAACTTTAAAATTCCGTTCGGTGTAGATATGATTGCGGCTCGTATCCAATTGCGTATGTTACAGAGTGAAATTGTAGTTGAGACCAAGACACAGGATAATGTTTTTGTAACCATGAATGTCGCTACACAGTATCGAGTAAATGAAAACAATGTGACGGATGCTTACTACAAACTCATGCATCCAGAAGCACAGATCAAGTCTTATATCGAAGATGCTTTGCGTTCATCTGTTCCTAAATTGACTTTGGATGAACTGTTTGAGAAAAAAGATGAAATTGCCCTTGAAGTACAAAAACAAGTAGCAGAAGAAATGTCAACCTACGGTTATGTTATTGTTAAAACCTTGATTACCAAGGTTGAGCCAGATGCCGAGGTGAAGCAATCAATGAACGAAATCAATGCAGCTCAGCGGAAACGGGTTGCAGCCCAAGAATTGGCAGAAGCTGATAAAATTAAGATTGTTACTGCCGCAGAAGCAGAGGCTGAAAAAGATCGTCTGCACGGTGTGGGTATAGCCCAACAACGTAAGGCGATTGTTGATGGGCTAGCAGATTCAATTCGTGAGTTGAAAGACTCGAACATCAGCCTATCAGAAGCACAGATTATGTCCATTTTGCTGACTAACCAGTATTTGGATACCCTAAATAATTTTGCACAAGGGGGTAATCAGACTATTTTCCTTCCTGCTAGCCCAGAAGGAGTTGAGGATATAAGGACACAGATACTATCGTCTCTAAAAGCAAAATAATGGTGGAAGCTAAATCTTTTGCTTGACAAAATAGGTTTGCTTATATTATACTAAATTGCACGAATAAAAAGGAAAGGGGTTTCTAATGACTAGTTATGAAAAAGTAGCCGCAGTTGTCGGCTGGGTTCGTGACAAGAAGATCACAGGTTACCGCATCAGTAAGGAAACAAACGCTCGCGAAATGTCAGTTATCGCACTTGCACAAGGTCGTGCTAAGATTGATAACATTTCGTTTGCTACTGCTTTGGGGTTGATTGACTTTTACGATAAAAACCACAAGAAGTTTGAAAGCTAATCTGAATGGCTTTGTTTGGATATGTAGTGATGGAGAGAGATTCGGTTGGGTTTCTCTCTTTTTGGGTTACAATGTAAAAAATGAGTCTGGGACAAAAAGATTTTGAGTTTAGGAATCCTGCATCATCTATTATTATTATTCAATAAAATTGCATATATAAAAACGAACAAAGACTAGATTTCTTTTTTGAAATCAATCTTTGTTCGTTTTTTAAGTACAGAATCAGACTTTTCCAATGTCAATTATTTTTATCCGAGAAAACGTTGAAGGAATTCACGTGTCCGCTCCTCTTGTGGGTTTTCAAAGATTTGCTGTGGGCTTCCTTCTTCTGCTATGACACCTTTATCCATGAAGATAACACGATCAGATACATCCCGAGCAAATTCCATTTCATGGGTAACGATAATCATAGTTAGACCTGATTTAGCTAAGTCCTGCATGGTTTTGAGAACTTCTCCGACCATCTCTGGGTCTAGGGCAGAAGTTGGCTCATCAAAGAGGATTACCTCTGGATTGACAGATAAGGCACGAGCAATGGCAACACGTTGCTTTTGTCCACCTGATAACTGGCTTGGTTTAGCAGTCCAATACTGCTCTGTCATGCCGACCTTGTTGAGATTTTCTTTGGCAATTTTTTCCGCTTCAGCTCGATCACGTTTTAAAACAGTGGTCTGTGCTACGATGGCATTTTCTAAAACATTAAGGTTATTAAAAAGATTAAACGACTGGAAAACCATACCCAGCTTTTCGCGATAGGTTGTCAGATTGTAGCCTTTGGCAAGAACGTCTTGGTTGTGGTAGAGAATCTGCCCTTCAGTTGGAATTTCCAATAGGTTAATAGAGCGAAGGAAAGTTGATTTTCCTGAACCGGATGAACCGATAATAGAGATGACTTCCCCCTGTTTAACCGTGACGGAAATACCTTTGAGGACTTGATTCTGCCCATAGGATTTTTTGAGGTTTTTGATTTCTAAGATGACAGGATTAGTCATGGAGCACCTCCGTTTGCATTTGGTTGGCACCTGTTGTGTAAGTATCAGTGTCCAAACGTTTTTCAATGGCACGTAGGATACGAGTTACAGTAAAGGTTAAAATAAAGTAAATAATAGCGATAACTGTGAAGGTTTGGAAGTACTGATAGGTCTGAGTTGCGACAGTATTTCCTGAGAAGTAGAGTTCGACAACTGAAATGACGTTCAATACAGAAGTATCTTTGATATTGATGACAAATTCATTACCAGTTGCTGGCAAGATGTTGCGGATTACCTGAGGAAGAACGATTTTACGCATGGTTTGGTTGTGGGTAAATCCAAGAGCCGTTGCCGCTTCAAATTGTCCCTTGTCAACAGCAAAGATGCCTCCACGAACAATCTCGCTCATATAAGCACCGGTATTGATGGATACGATGAAGATGGCTGCTAGAGTGCGGTCAAGGTTTAGACCGAAGGCTTGGGCAGTACCATAGTAGATAACCATAGATTGTACAATCATTGGGGTACCGCGGAAAATTTCGATATAAATATTGATTATCCAGCCCAACAGCTTTTGACCAACAGCTAGGGCTTTATTGGTTGCCTTTGGAGCAGTGCGGAAAATACCGATTAACAGTCCAATTACTGTTCCGACAATGGTACCGATAATTGAAATGAGGAGCGTCATTCCTGTACCACGAAGAAGTTGTTGCCAGTTATTGACGATGATGTTCCAAACCTGAGAGAAAAAGCTAGGTGTTTCTTCGCTGGCTTCTTCAACTGGTTGGTTTTCAATCATATTGTCCATGAGAGAAATTTGATCGTTTTCTGATAGTGTGGTCAGTACTTCATTGACCTGAGTGATGCGAGTATCTTCTTTGCGCATGCCAACTGCAATGGTTACATCCTCGGCCTTGGTTTTAAAGCCTTCAGTAAGTTCAATCATTTTGAATGCTTTATTGGCAGCTTCTGCGGTACGTCCTTCTGGACGCTCGGAAACATAGGCATCAATGATACCGGATTCCAAGGCTTGACGGATTTGAGAAAAATCTCCCATGGCAGTTTGCTTATTTGCTCCCTTGATTTGGTTAATCAAATCATAGAGATAGACTCCCTGTTGGGCAGTGATTTTGGCACCTGCAAAGTCAGTCAAGCTTGTTGCACTTGCGTACTGACTATCTGAGCGTACTACCAATGTGGGAGTGGAAGTGTAGTAGCTATTTGAAAAAGCAATTTCCTTTTTGCGTTCTTCGGTTGGACTCATGCCAGCGATAATCATATCAATTTTTTTAGATGTAAGAGCTGGAACCAATCCTTCCCATTTAGTCTTGACGATTAGTAATTTTTTGTCCATTGCTTGAGCAATTTTTTGGGCAACTTGGACATCGTATCCATTGGCGAATTGATTGGTGCCTTCAATGGGAGCCGCACCATTACTGGCATCCTCTTGGGTCCAGTTGAAAGGAGCATAGGCTGCTTCCATACCGACTCGAAGGTATTCATCTGCTTTAACCTCTGTTACCATAGAAAAAACAGTAATGAGTGTCAGCAGAAATATGCTGAGTTTATGTTTCATAATTTCTCCTTTTTAATGCTATTACACCATTTTATTAAAAATTCTGACAAATTTCAATATCCTTGCACTATGAGTATGTTATTTTTTTATGATATGATATAATGTAGAGAATTGATGAAAAGGAGCTTTATATGTTGCTAGAGTTATTGAAAGCTATATTTTTAGGGCTTATTGAAGGAATTACAGAGTGGTTACCTGTGTCCTCTACTGGACATTTGATTTTAGTTCAAGAATTTATGAAACTAAATCAAAATAAACAGTTCCTAGAGATGTTTAATATTGTCATTCAGCTGGGAGCTATCTTAGCGGTTATGACAATTTACTTTAGAAAATTAAATCCCTTTCAGCCTGGAAAAACTCAGCGTGAGATTCGATTAACTTGGCAACTATGGGCCAAAGTTGTCATTGCTTGTATTCCGTCAATCTTAATTGCAGTTCCTTTGGATGACTGGTTTGAAGCGAACTTTAATTTTATGGTACCGATTGCCATTGCCTTGATTGTCTATGGTGTCGCTTTCATCTGGATTGAGAATCGCAATAAAGATGTGGAGCCTCAAGTGAAGGACTTGGCGAAAATGAGTTATAAAACAGCCTTGTTGATTGGGTGTTTTCAAGTTTTGAGTATCGTTCCGGGAACGAGTCGATCAGGAGCGACGATTCTAGGAGCTATCATCTTGGGGACTAGTCGGTCGGTGGCAGCTGATTTTACTTTTTTCCTCGGTATTCCAACCATGTTTGGCTACAGTGGTTTGAAGGCTGTTAAGTATTTTTTGGATGGCAATGGACTCAATCTTGAACAGATATTACTCTTATTGGTAGCTAGCGTGACAGCCTATCTTGTATCGCTGATTGTCATTCGCTTCTTGACTGATTTTGTGAAGAAACATGATTTTACTGTTTTTGGTTATTACCGTATTGTTTTGGGGGCTGTCCTATTGGTATACTCCTTTGTTACATTTTTATTTTAAGAGCAGGGTTCCCTGCTTTTCTTTTGTCTTTCGGGGCTGCTTTTAGTATAATGGTGGAAGATATGCTTGAGTATTGAGAATAGTCAGTCATGCTCTATGAAAACCAAGGTGATGTATTATCAACAGTTTTAGATGGCTTTTGCTTCTTAGGCTATTTTGGCTTTTTATTGAGTATAAACTTGAGAACACTGACGATTGAATGAGGTGGTTATGAAAGTAAAACAAATTAGTGATTCTACCTTAAAAATCACTATCAAATTGGATGACTTGGAAGAAAGAGGCATGGAACTTTCTGACTTTCTTATCCCACAGGAGAAGACAGAAGAGTTTTTCTACACAGTTCTGGATGAGCTGGACTTGCCGATGACTTTCCGCGAAAGTGGTATGCTGAGTTTCCGTGTGACACCAAAGCCTGATAGGGTTGACATTTTTGTGACCAAATCTGATTTGGATCAAAATTTGAATTTTGATGAATTTACAGATTTGTCTGACCTTGGTGATGTTGCCAGTATGACTCCAGATGAATTTTTCAAGAGTTTGGAGCAGACGGTTCGTGAGAAGAGTGCCGCAGATGTAGCTGCTGTCCACCATCTAGAAGATATTGAGCAGGCAGAAGAGGATGAGGACGGAGAGCAAGAACGGTATATCTACTATATTTTAGAGTTCAAAAAGATTGAAGAACTGTTTATTTTTGTTGGTACGGTTGACTATTCGATTGAAGAATCGGAACTTTATAAGATGGATGGTTACTATTATCTGACAGTTCTTGTTGATATAGAAAACCGTTCCAAGCAATATCCAGAGCACCTTCTTTCACGTATGTTAGAGTTTTCCAACGATACAAAATTAGCAAGACCTGTCTTGCAAGAACACGGGATGCTCCTCCTCTCCCATGCAGCGATTGAAGAGCTTAGAAAGGTTACAATAGCATGATTCCCTTCGCCCTAAAGTACATAATGGTTATTATTTCGACCATGGTTATCTCAGCGGTTGTAACGCCTTTAGTACGTTTTTTGTCTCTGAGGGTTGGGGCTGTTGATAATCCTAATGTTCGTCGGATTAACACGGCACCTATGCCTTCAGCGGGGGGACTGGCAATCTTTATTGCTTTTACTTTATCGGCTTTATGGTTTTTGCCAGGTATCGTGGCTCATATCAGCTATCATGGAAGCTACTTAAATTATATTTGGCCTCTTGTGGTAGCCTCTAGTATTATTGTTGCGACAGGTTATATTGATGATGTCAGAGAACTAAAGCCTGTTCCTAAGCTGTTAGGGATTGTTGTAGCTGCGGCTCTTATCTGGATTTTTACTGAATTTCGTTTTGATAGTTTTAAGCTCCCTTTCGGTGGTCCCTTGATTCACTTTCCTGTATGGCTATCTTTTGTATTGACAGTCTTATGGATTGTTACTATTACGAATGCTGTGAATTTAATTGATGGACTAGATGGTTTGGTGTCGGGAGTATCTGTTATTTCCTTGACCACGATGGGGATTGTGTCATACTTCTTTTTACACGACAGTAACATTTTTTTGACGCTAACTATTTTTATCTTGGTAGCAGCTATTATTGGTTTTTTGCCTTACAATTACAATCCGGCAATTATTTTTCTAGGTGATACGGGTGCTCTCTTTATTGGATTTATGATTGGGGTTTTATCGCTTCAAGGATTGAAAAATTCTACAGCCGTCGCTGTGGTGACACCGATGATTATTCTGGGAGTGCCGATTACAGATACAGTCGTAGCCATCATTCGTCGGAAATTATCGGGTCAAAAAATCTATGAAGCAGATAAGATGCATTTGCACCATCGCTTGTTATCGCTGGGATTGACCCATAGGGGGACCGTGTTGGTAATCTATGCGATTTCCTTCGTGTTTTCCCTGACTTCACTCTTGCTTAATGTTTCTAGCCGAATTGGAGGAGTTCTTCTTTTGGTAACCATGGGTTTGGGAGTTGAAATTCTCTGCGAATTGATCGGTATTTTTGGAGTCAATCGGATGCCTCTACTCAATCTTTTGCGCTTTATCGGCAATAGCAGTTACCGGCAAGAGAGAGTTGCTAAGTACAAAGAACGCTTCAAAAAGTAGACAAGAACATGGGAATGTTTCTAAACATGATAAGAGCCAGTTGGCTCTTTTTTTGTTATAATATGAAAGGAGAAAATGAAAAGGAGAACAGCATGTCGATATTAGAAATAAAAGACCTTCATGTGGAAATTGAAGGGAAAGAAATTCTTAAAGGAGTCAATTTGACTCTGAAAACCGGTGAAATTGCGGCTATTATGGGACCGAATGGAACGGGAAAATCAACTCTTTCGGCAGCTATCATGGGAAATCCTAGCTACGAGGTAACCCAAGGGGAAGTCCTCTTTGATGGTGTCAATATTTTAGAATTGGAAGTAGATGAGCGCGCTCGTATGGGACTTTTCCTTGCTATGCAGTATCCATCAGAAATTCCTGGAATTACCAATGCGGAGTTTCTTCGTGCAGCCATGAACGCTGGCAAGGAAGATGAAGATAAGATTTCGGTCCGTGACTTCATTACCAAGTTGGATGAAAAAATGGAACTGCTCAATATGAAGGAAGAAATGGCAGAGCGCTATCTCAATGAAGGTTTCTCAGGTGGTGAGAAGAAGCGCAATGAGATTTTACAATTACTCATGCTAGAGCCAACTTTTGCCCTGCTTGATGAGATTGACTCAGGTCTAGATATTGATGCACTAAAAGTTGTGTCTAAGGGAATTAACGCCATGCGTGGTGAAGGCTTTGGAGCGATGATTATCACCCACTACCAACGTCTTCTCAACTACATCACTCCTGATGTTGTCCATGTCATGATGGAAGGCCGTGTGGTGCTTTCAGGTGGGCCAGAATTGGCACAACGTTTGGAAAAAGAAGGCTATGTTCAGGTTGCTGCTGAACTTGGCATTGACTATAAAGAAGATGACATTTAGGTCTTTGGAGGAAGCGATGACCAAAGATAGAATCAAAGAATTTTCACTAGAACAGACAGAGCCAACTTGGTTGACGGATATTCGTCTTAAAGCATTTGACAAAATCGCAGAACTGGATTTTCCAGTTGTTGAACGTGTTAAATTTCACCGTTGGAACTTAGGAGATGGAAGTCTAGCAGTTAACGAAGCAATTGGTGCGGTTCCTGATTTCACTTCTCTTGGAGATAATCCCAAGCTGGTTCAAGTCGGTAGTCAGACTGTTTTGGAACAATTACCAATTGAGCTGGTAGAACAAGGTGTAGTCTTTACAGATTTTGCTTCGGCGATGGATGTGATTCCAGATATTATTGAGAAGTATCTAGGATCTGCGGTTGCCTTTGATGAACACAGACTTTCTGCCTACAATACAGCTTATTTTAATGCAACGGCCGTTCTCTATATTCCAGATAATGTAGAGGTTGAGCAGCCTGTTGAAGCGCTGTTCTATCAAGATAGTACAAGTGCTGTTCCATTTAACAAACGCGTACTGATCATTGCTGGAAAAAATAGTAAGCTAAATTATCTGGAGCGTTTTGAAAGTCTAGGAGATGGTGCTTCTCCAAGTACTGCGAATATCATTGTGGAAGTGATTGCGCAGGCAGGTAGTCAGATAAAATTTGCAGCCATTGATCGACTTGGTAAGCATTTGGATACCTATATGGCGCGTCGTGGTTTGCTGGGCAATGATGCCAGCATTGACTGGGCCTTGGGACTTATGAATCAAGGAAATGTGGTTGCAGATTTTGACAGTGATTTGAAAGGAAACGGTAGCCACGCTAATCTCAAAGTTGTTGCGCTCTCATCTGGTCGTCAGGTGCAAGGTGTTGATACGCGTGTGACGAATTACGGTCACAATTCGGTCGGCCATATCTTGCAACATGGCGTTATTTTAGAGAGTGGTACCCTGACCTTTAACGGAATCGGCCATATTATTCGCGGAGCCAAGGGTGCAGATGCTCAACAGGAAAGTCGTGTGCTTATGCTGTCGGATAAGGCGCGCTCAGATGCTAACCCGATTCTTCTTATTGATGAAAATGAGGTGACAGCGGGTCACGCAGCCTCTATCGGTCAGGTAGATCCAGAGGACATGTATTATCTCATGAGCCGTGGTTTGGATCGGGCAACTGCAGAGCGCCTAGTTATCCGCGGTTTCTTGGGCTCTGTTATTACAGAAATTCCAGTTAAGGAAGTTCGTGACGAACTGGTTGCTGTTATTGAGGAAATATTGACAAAGAGATAGAGCTGCTATTGTAAAAATGGAGAAAATGATGACACGAACGATTTTGACGGTTGATTTGGTTGCTTTGAAAACTGAAGAACACGAAGAGTTTATCAAAGCTAATCAAGAATCCTTTAATTATGGTGCCTTGGAAGAATTTGGTCCAAGACATACCTATTTTGAAGAAGAGGGGCAAGTCATTGCTCGCAATACTATTCTCAGATCGTTGCAGCATGGACAAGCTTATTGGATTATTCTGGATGGACGGCGAGTTGGTGGTCTGATTTTGATGATAGAAGGTGAGCGAGGGGAGTTGGAAACACTCTTTACTACTCCTACCATTCACAGTAAGGGGATTGGTTTTGCAGCCTGGATAGCTGTGGAACAAACCTTCCCGCAGGTTAAGATTTGGGAGACTGTTACTCCTTATTATGACCAACGCAATATTCATTTCTATGTCAATCGCTGTGGCTTTCATGTTGTAGAATACTATAATCGTTTCCATCAAGAGCCGATACCAGGAGAAGAAAACCATAATATGCTTGAACAATTCCCGGAAGGTTTCTTCCGTTTTGAAAAACAGATGCAATAAACAAGAGGAAATAGCATGTTAGAACATTGTAGAGCAGATTTTCCAATTTTAGACCAAGTGATTAACGACGAGCCTCTGGTTTACTTAGATAATGCTGCAACGACCCAAAAACCTCAGCAGGTTCTCTCGGTGCTTGCTGATTACTATCATAACGATAATGCCAATGTCCATCGTGGGGTACACACCCTTTCAGAACGCGCAACAGCTCGTTATGAAGCCGCTCGTCAAACAGTTGCGGATTTTATCAATGCTAAATCTAGTAAGGAAATTTTATTTACAAAAGGAACGACTACCAGTCTTAACTGGGTCGCACATTTTGCTAGAGAAGTTCTCCAGCCAGACGATGAGGTTATTCTCTCGGTTATGGAACATCATTCTAATATTATTCCCTGGCAGCAGGTTTGCAAGCAAACAGGTGCCCAGCTCCGCTATGTTTACCTAAAGGATGGAGAATTGGATATAGATGGTTTGAGGAAACTTTTATCTTCAAAGACCAAGTTTGTATCTCTGACTCATATTTCCAATGTTTTAGGAAGTATTGTTCCTGTTAAGGAAATAGCAGAGCTGGTACATGAAGTTGGAGCCTACTTGGTTGTGGACGGTGCCCAATCAGTACCTCATATCAGTATTGATGTTCAGGACTTAGATGTAGATTTTTTCGCTTTTTCAGGTCACAAAATGTTGGGTCCTACAGGCATCGGAGTTCTCTACGGTAAGGAAGCTATTCTCAACCGCATGTCTCCGATTGAATTTGGCGGTGAGATGATTGATTTTGTCTATGAGCAGTCAGCTACATGGAAAGACCTTCCATGGAAGTTTGAAGCCGGAACCCCTAATATTGCAGGAGCGATCGGTCTGGCTGCGGCTATTGATTACTTAAATGAAATTGGTATGGAGGCCATTCGCTGCCATGAGGAGGCATTGATTGCTTATATTTGGCCCAAGTTACAAGCTATTTCAGGTTTGACGATTTATGGCAGTCAGGATGTGGCTAAGCGGACAGGCTTGATTGCTTTTAACTTGGATAATTTGCATCCGCATGATGTAGCGACAGCCCTAGACTATGAAGGTATTGCTGTACGGGCTGGTCATCATTGCGCTCAACCCTTGCTCAAGTATCTGCAGGTTGCTGCAACTGTCCGCGCTAGCTTCTATTTTTACAATACCCAAGCGGATTGTGATAAGTTGGTTGAGGCTCTCATAAAAACGAAGGAGTTTTTCAATGGCTCTGTCTAAATTAGATTCTCTTTATATGGCGGTTGTTTCAGAACATTCCAAAACTCCTCGTCACCGTGGTAGTTTGACAGGAGTTGAAAAGATAGAACTTCATAATCCAACCTGTGGTGATGTGATTGAATTGTCAGTTCAGATTGAAGAAGGTGTGCTCACAGATATTGCCTTTGATGGCGTTGGTTGTGCTATTTCAACAGCTTCGGCTTCCATGATGACAGAAGTTGTCCTAGGAAAAAATATCCATCAAGTTCTTGAACTTGCAGCAGTATTTTCGCAAATGGTTCAAGGACAGGCCGATGAGCGTCAAAAAGACTTGGGAGATGCGTCGCTTTTGGCTGGAGTTGCCAAATTCCCGCAACGGATCAAATGTGCGACCTTACCTTGGAATGCATTGAAGAAGGCTGTCGAGTGCCAGACAGAAAACAAATAATATGGAAAGGACTGTTCAGCTTACAAAGCTAGCTGAACATGCCCTAAAAGTGAGAAGGAAAAATTGTTTGACAAAGAAGTAAGGTTATCGGAGATGAATCTTCTGGTATGCCGATACATATAGTTATTTCCTATCCTATTCTCACTTTCTTAATGGGCTTTGTATCTTAAATTATGTCAGAAGAAAGAATTGAACCAACCCCGATTGACCTTGGGGAATATAAATTCGGTTTCCACGATGAAAATATTGAGCTGGTAGCTTCGACGGGTAAAGGTTTGAACGAAGAAATCATTCGTGAAATCTCCCGTATTAAAGGCGAGCCAGATTGGATGTTGGAATACCGTCTCAAGTCTTACGAAACTTTTAAAAAAATGCCAATGCAGACTTGGGGAGCAGACCTGTCTGAATTAAATTTTGAGGATATTGTCTACTATCAGAAACCATCAGATAAGCCAGCTCGTAGCTGGGATGATGTACCAGATAAGATTAAGGAAACATTTGAGCGCATTGGTATTCCAGAGGCAGAACGTGCCTATCTAGCTGGTGCCTCTGCTCAATATGAATCCGAAGTTGTTTATCATAATATGAAAGAAGAGTATGACAAGCATGGTATTATTTTCACAGATACCGATACTGCTCTCAAGGAGTATCCAGAACTCTTTAAGAAGTACTTTGGAAAACTTGTTCCTCCATCGGATAATAAATTAGCTGCCCTCAACTCGGCAGTTTGGTCAGGTGGTACCTTTATCTACGTGCCAAAGGGAGTGAAACTGGATATTCCTCTTCAGACTTACTTCCGCATCAATAATGAAGGAACAGGTCAATTTGAGCGAACCCTCATCATTGTGGATGAAGGTGCCAGTGTACATTATGTAGAAGGTTGTACTGCTCCAACATATTCAACAGCCAGTCTTCATGCTGCTATTGTAGAAATCATTGCTCATGAGGGGGCTTACATGCGTTATACGACCATTCAAAACTGGTCAGATAATGTCTATAATCTCGTTACCAAGCGTGCTCGTGCCGAAAAAAATGCTACTGTCGAGTGGATTGATGGAAACCTTGGTGCCAAGACAACTATGAAATACCCTGCGGTTTATTTGGAGGGAGAAGGAGCGCGTGGGACGATGCTTTCTATTGCCTTCGCTAATAAGGGACAGGTCCAAGATACGGGGGCTAAGATGATTCATAATGCTCCGCGGACTTCATCGTCTATTGTATCCAAATCCATTGCCCGTGGTGGTGGGGAAGTAAACTACCGCGGTCAGGTTACCTTTGCCAAAAACTCGGCTAAGTCAATTAGCCATATCGAATGCGATACTATTATTATGGACGGAATCTCCAAATCAGATACCATTCCATTCAATGAAATTCATAATTCACAAGTAGCTTTGGAACACGAAGCTAAGGTGTCAAAAATATCAGAGGAACAACTCTACTATCTCATGAGTCGAGGTTTATCCGAATCAGAAGCAACAGAAATGATCGTTATGGGCTTTGTCGAACCATTCACCAAAGAACTCCCAATGGAATATGCAGTCGAACTTAACAGATTGATTGCCTATGAAATGGAGGGTTCAGTGGGATAGTTTGCTGAGAACTTGAATAGTCTTAAAGCTGTTCAAGACCGTTAAACTATCCACTGAAGTGATAGATAGAGACCGATGGTAGTCGCTCCGCGCTAGAATCTTATTGCTTGACAATCAGTTTTCTTGCACTCGTTGGAGATAGAAGTAGTTGCAAAAAACTTCTAACTGGGTTTTAAAATACATCATTTGTAAATAAAAAATAATGCGTTGGTTCTGTTTCCAACGCATTATTTTTATAATTTTTCGTTGACGTAGCGGACAAAGTGATTCCACCAAGAGATCGGCCAAGAAGCTTCCTTCATATCACCTGGTAATACCATATCTACGCTAGCTTGATCAGCTATATAGCCTTTTCCGATAAGGTCTTGATCTTTCAATTGAAGTTTACCAATCAATGTTCCGGAGGTGAGAGGGGCATCAATTTCTTTTTTATTTGTTGTAAAAGTTGCAGTTACTGCTTTATCCGTTTGGTTTCGTCGGACAACATAGAGGTCTGAAGCTGCTACGACTGGACTGGTTTCTTTTTCTCCATTGAAAACCTTAATCTGACTATTTTCAAAGGCTTCTCCCTTCTTTACAAGAGGGACGATAGAAAAATTGGAGTAAATATAGTTCATAAGATTGTTTGTTGCTACGAAACGATTTTCTGGAGAAGTTAGACCATCAGTAGTGTTTAGTACAACGGTAATAATACGCATACCAGCTTGTTGGGTGGTTGCTAAAAAGCTCGAACCGGCTGAATTGGACGTTCCTGTTTTCAAACCATCAACCCCTTTGCGAGCATGTGTCCCTTGATTGAGCATCTGATTGGTATTGTAATAAGTATGCCCTCCAAAGTCATAGGCGCTAAGTGCACTAATATCAAGGACTTGTGGATAGTCAAGGATCAATCGTCGCGCAATGATGGCCACATCCAAAGCTGAAAACATGTTGACATCTTCTGGACTGGAACCTGGGTAAATATGCCCCCCTAAGTCTTTGTTATCTAAACCAGATACATTGACAATCTTAGTATCTGTGATCCCCCACTCTTTGACCTTTGCTTTCATCTTATCAACAAAGGCGGCTTCGCTTCCTGCTATTTTTTCGGCTAAGGCGATAATGGCACTGTTAGAGGATGTAATCAGCGAAGCATTTAGTAGGTCACGCACAGAATAAGAACGTTCATCCAGATTGACGTTGCTCAGTTCTGAGTTTGCAGTAAGCTGATAAGGATAATCAGAAATGCTTACCGGTGTATCTAAAGTAATTTCGCCTTTTGCCAAGGCTTCATAAACCAGATAAATACTGAGAATCTTAGTGATGGATGCAACGCTTGCTTTAGTTTCTGCATCCTGATCGTAGAGAATCTTTCCACTGCTGACCTCAACAGCGACAGCATGCTTAGCAGCGACAGAAAAATCTTTGGCCAAGATTGGACTGGATCTGATAAAAAAAGTAGCTACTATTATAAATGATAAAAAAATTTTCCGCATAATCATTCCTCTGACTATTATTTACCTTATTATATCACAAGTGATGTAAGAAAAAATTGGAAAAAATATGTAAAAAATAAGAAAATGATGAAAAATTATGTTTTTACAAAATTTTCTGACAAAAAGACTTTATTTAAGAAAATTTTATGGTATAATAGTGGTCATAGACATACTATGATGTGTCAAACAAAAAGGAAACAGAGGTGTTTTATGAAGAAGACAACGAAACTTTTTGCACTTGCTGGTGTGACTCTCCTCTCAGTAGCGGCTCTTTCAGCATGTGGTTCTAAGAAATCGAATACTGCAAAGCAAGATTTGTCATTCCCATCTGAAGTAAAACAAGAGGGAACTGCTGTAGCTGATGCGCAACTGAAAGTGGCTGTGGTCTCAGCTACAACTTCAACGGGTCTTTTGATTGACGAATTGACTTCAAATACCACTGACTCAACATTCGGTGGCATGGTTGATATTTCAATGTTTGGCTATGATGGTGACCGCAAGTTGGATGATTCAGGTCTTGCTAAGGCTGAGTTTGATGTGGAAGGTAAAAAAGTAAAGATTAGCTTGACAGGTAAGGACTACAAGTGGTCTGATGGTCAACCGTTTACTATCAACGACTATATCTTCACCATCAAGGCAATGGCAAGCAAAGATTACACTGGTGTCCGTTTTGATGATAAATTCTTGAACATCGTTGGTATGGAAGACTTTGTTGCCGGAAAAGCTTCTGACATCTCTGGGATCAAGAAAATTGATGATTACACAGTGGAATTGTCTGTGAAGGAAATGTCTCCGTCAATGATGTATGCTGGTGGTAAGTTACCTTCTTACATTCAACCAGAACACATTTATAAAGATATTCCAGTCAAAGACTGGGAGAGCAGCGAGTACTCACGTACAGCTAAGATTGTAGGTATGGGTCCTTGGAAGGTTAAAGAAATCGTTAACGGTGAGTCTATCACATACGTTCCAAATGAGCATTACTTCAAGGGTGCGCCGAAAACAAGCTCATTGAAGATGGATATTGTATCACCTGACACAATCGTTTCTGAGATGAAGGCTGGTAACTACGATATTGCAGACATGCCATCAGATCAGGTGGATTCATATAAGAACTTGTCTAACCTTAATGTTGTTGGAAGACTTGCTTCAAGTTATGAGTATATCTCCTTTAACTTTGGTAAATACGACAGCAATCAGTCTAAGAACGTGATGGACGAAAATGCTAAGATGAATGATGTGAAGCTTCGCCAAGCGATTGCTTATGCAATTGATACGAAGACAGCGGGTGAAAAATTGTACCACGGTCTATACCATCCAGCTAAATCATTGATTATCTCCTTCTTCGGTGATCTTCATGATTCAGAATTGGAAGGCTACACTTACAATCCAGAAAAAGCTAAGAAACTCTTGGATGAAGCTGGTTATAAGGATGTAGACGGAGATGGTATCCGCGAAGGTAAAGATGGTAAACCATTCAAGATTTCGTTCGCAGCTCGTAAGCGTACAGAAGCTAACGAAGCTCTTATGCAGCAGTACCTTGCTTGGTGGAAAGAAGTTGGCTTGAATGTTGAATTGTACACAGGTCGCACAATTGAACCTAACTCGTTCTACGATATGATTGAAGCAAACGATGCAAATATTGATATGTATGCTGCTGGTTGGTCAACAGGATATGATCCAGATCCAACAGGTCTTTGGGGACCAATTGCGAAGTTCAACATGTCACGCTTTGTTTCTGATGAAAATACTAAGTTATTAGAAGCGTTTAGCTCGGCAGACTCATTTGATGAGAAGAAAAACCTTGAAAACTACAAGGCATGGCAAAAATATGCTGCTGAGCAAGCATTTGCTATTCCAACATTCGAGTCAGAGACATTGACAGCTCTCAACAAGCGTGTGAAGAACTATGATAATAAACTTGGTTCAGCGTCAGGCAATGGTCTTGCTTATGAAAATATTGAGCTTCTTGCAGACAAGGGTGAAACTGCGAAATAAAACAATGCAAATAGCATAAACTCTGGAAAAGCCAACTTGTTTGGCTTTTTTCAGATGGCTATTGGAATTTTCAGATAATTGTGGTATAGTAGAACCAGTACACAAAAATGAGCCGTACTCTATGAATATCAAAATGATACTGTGCCGACTAGTTTTGATGAACCTCATCTCTATACTACAGTTTGGTTTTTTTGCCTATTTTGATTTTCATTGGGTATTTAGGAACATTTTTTGCCCGTTGTTAGTCATGATTGGGTGAGGCTTGAGACTCTGAATTCGATTGACAATAGGGTAGGTAGATAACAGTCAGTTTATAAACTTGATAATCGTAAGAGTGTCGAATTGATTGAGCTTGATTGACTGACACATAAAGGAGGAAAAAGCGTGGCTACTGAAAAACCGCTTTTAGACATTAAGGATTTACACGTCGGTTTCCGCATTGGAGATGATTATTTTGATGCAGTTGACGGTGTTGATATTTCATTGCAAAAAAATGAAATCTTGGCAATCGTTGGGGAATCAGGATGTGGTAAATCAACTTTGGCAACGACTATTATGGGCTTGCATAATCCCTTGAACACAAAAATTTCAGGGAGCATCCAGTACAACGATATGGAATTAGTTGGCATGGATGAAGCCAAGTACAATACTGTGCGTGGTAATGATATTGGCATGATTTTCCAGGATCCTTTGGCTTCTTTGAATCCATTGATGACCATTGGTGCGCAGATTGATGAGGCACTTTTTTATCATACAGACTTGGATGTCAATGCTCGGACAGAACGTGTTTTAGAATTGTTGGCACAGGTTGGTATTCCAAATCCCAAGCGGACATTTAAACAGTATCCACATGAACTTTCAGGTGGTATGCGTCAGCGTATTATCATCGCTATGGCTCTTTCCTGTAAACCACCGATTATCATTGCCGATGAGCCGACAACAGCCTTAGATGTAACCATCCAAGCTCAAATTCTGGACCTCTTGAACGATATTCAGGCTGAAACTGGATCTGGTATCATTTTGATTACTCATGACTTGGGTGTTGTGGCGGAAACTGCTGATCGTGTTGCGGTTATGTACGGTGGACAATTTGTTGAAGTAGCTCCAGTTGAAGAGCTCTTTACAAATCCGAAGCATCCGTACACTCGTTCGCTCTTAAAGTCAAATCCACAGGCTGGTAGTGAAGGTGCAGACCTCCATGTTATTGAAGGCATTGTGCCACCGATTACCAAGATGCTCCGTAAGGGCTGTCGTTTTGCGCCGCGTATTCCTTGGATTGGTGCGGAAGCGCATGAAGAAAATCCAAGCATGCATGAAGTAGGACCGGACCATTTCGTTCGTTGTACCTGTCATGAATCATTCTATTTTGAAGGGGAGGCCTAATATAGTGGGATTTATTGAAGTAAAAGATCTAAAAGTCCATTATCCAATTCGTAGCGGCTTCTTTAACCGTGTGACAGATCATGTTTATGCTGTGGATGGTGTCAGCGTTGAATTTGAAGAAGGAAAAACCTATGGTTTGGTGGGGGAGTCCGGCTCTGGTAAGTCGACAATCGGTAAGGCTATTATTGGTCTAGAGCGTGCTACATCCGGTCAAATTATCTACGAAGGACAGGATGTAACCAACAAATCACGTGGGAAAAAAGGAAATTTCAACCGTGATGTTCAAATGATTTTCCAAGATTCTTTATCAAGTTTCAATCCGAAAAAGCGTATTTTAGATATTATCGCTGAGCCGATTCGTAATTTTGATCGTCTTTCTCCAGATGAAGAGAAGAGGAAAGTTCTTCAGCTTCTGGATACAATTGGTTTAAATGAAGAAGCTCTGATTAAGTATCCTCATGAATTTTCAGGTGGTCAGCGTCAGCGTATCGGTGTCGCTCGTGCTCTAGCGAGTAATCCTCGTTTGATTATTGCTGATGAACCAGTTTCAGCCCTAGACTTGTCCGTTCAAGCTCAGGTGTTGAATTACATGAAGCGTATCCAAGATGAGTTCAAACTCAGTTATCTCTTTATTTCCCATGACCTCGGTGTTGTACAACACATGTGTGATGAGCTTTTCATCATGTATCGTGGTCGTTTCGTCGAAACTGGTAATAAGGATGATATTTACGAAAATCCACAACATATCTATACCAAGCGTTTGCTGTCTGCAATTCCAACAATTGATCCAGTCAACCGCTTGAGAAATAAAGAAAAACGCTTGGCTGCTGAAAAAGAGTATCAAGAAAAGCAAGGTCTTTACTATGATGAACGTGGTCGTGTCTATGATTTGAGGGCTTTCTCTGCGACCCATCGAGTAGCCCTTCCAGAAGGAGGTAAGAACTAATATGTGGAAAACAGTATTACGACGATTGCTCATGATGATTCCACAGATTATCATTTTGAGTGTCATTGCTTTCTTCGTTGCCAAATTGATGCCAGGGGATCCATTCACAGGTTTGATTGATCCGTCTATTGATCCGGCTGTTATTGAAAAATTGCGTATTGAAGCAGGCTACTACGATCCAATTCCTGTCCAGTATTTCCGTTGGGTTGGGAATATCTTGCAGGGTGATTTTGGTCAAAGTGTGCTCTTTAAACAGCCTGTTTTAGATGTTATCATGCAGCGTCTAAATAACACCATTTGGTTGTCCCTTTTGACAATGGTTTTAACCTACGCAATTGCCCTTCCATTGGGGATGATTGCGGGACGTTACCAAAACTCTCTAGCAGACAAAATTATTGGTGTATATAACTTCTTGACTTTCTCAACACCAACTTTTGTCTTTGCTATTCTCATGTTGTGGATGTTTGGCTTTAGTTTGGGTTGGTTCCCAACTCGTGGGTCAATTGAGAGTGGTGTTGTAGGTCTATCGGCTGTGCTCAGTCGGCTTCATCACATGATTTTGCCAGCTATTACCATGGCTATTCTGTCTACAACAGTCACGATTCAGTATCTCCGTACAGGAATTATTGATGCTAAGGGGCAAGACTACGTACGTACTGCTCGTGCCAAAGGGGTCCCTGAAAGAGTGGTTTACAACCGTCACATTTTCCGTAACTCTATTTTGCCGATTGCTTCATTCTTGGGTTACGAATTGACAGGTTTGATTGGTGGTTCGATCTTTATTGAAAATATCTTTACCTATCCGGGTGTAGGTCAGTTGTTCTTTAACTCTATTTCTAGTCGTGACTATAGTGTTATCTTGGCCTTGCTTTTGATTTTTGGCTTTGGTACGCTTTTGGGAACATTGATTTCAGATATTATCATGAGTATTGTGGACCCACGTATTCGTGTGAAATAGGAGGAGCATCGTGAGTAAAGAGAATAAAAAACAAGTACAGTCAGCTTCAACTCCTCCAGGTGGCCTCCGTGTCATTGCGCGAGAGTTTATGAAGGATAGAATAGCACTAACGTCTTTGATTATCTTGGTAACGGTTCTTTTAGTCGTTTTCATCGGTGCTCTTGTCTTGGATCAAGAACAAGTCATGAAGGTTAACCTTTTGGGGCGATATTTGGAACCAGGGGTAGATGGCTACCTTTTGGGAACGGATGAAGGCGGTAGGGACATCTTTGGTCAATTGATTATTGGTGCTCGTAATTCAATCGTCATTGGCTTTGCCATCACTATTATCACAAGCATTATTGGTATATCTGTAGGTCTTGTTTCTGGCTACTATGGTAATCGTTTGGATGGCGTTTTGATGCGTATTGTAGACTTCATTATGATTTTGCCAGTGCTGATGCTGATTATCGTTTTCGTAACGGTTATTAAGAACTACACGATTTATCACTTTATTCTGATTATGAGTGGTTTTTATTGGACGGCTAAAGCTCGACTGTTTCGGACAAGAACACTGTCAGAGGCCAGCTTGGATTATGTTAATGCCTCAAAAACATTGGGGACGAGCGATTTTGTGATCATGTTCCGTGAGATTTTGCCAAACTTGAGTTCATTGATTATCGTTAACCTGACCTTGAACTTTGCAGGGAATATCGGTATCGAAACATCGTTAACCTACCTCGGATTTGGTCTTCCATCAACTGTACCGAGTTTGGGTACCTTGATTGCCAATGCTCGTAATGCAGATATTTTGGAGAATAAGACCTGGATTTGGTTGCCAGCAGCGATTTTCATCCTTGTGATGATGCTATGTATCAACTATGTCGGTCAAGCCTTCCAACGTGCAGCAGATGCTAAACAGCGTTTGGGCTAGTATTCCTTAACAATAAGTTCCGAACGGTTGAAAAATTCGTAGGTGCTTTGGGTTTACTAACTAAGAAATAGTACTGGGAATAATTCAAGTTCTAAATGGCTCTTGTAAGTACCTGCACTTGAATGAGTTGAGCAATTTACTCTTTCTAAGCTCAAATAGCTACTCTTTTAGCTGTTTGGGCTCGTTTGATTTTATCAAGTATCAGACGTACGGAGTTCCATTAGGGACTCTATTTTTGCTGTCTATCTTTTATCATTTGGATGATAGAGAAAATATTGGTTCTTTAGGATAATTTTAAACAATTTGAGCGTATTTTAACTCACTTTGCTTTTGATCTCTATCAATACTCCCTGAGTTAGTGGAGTAAAAAGTCAACGAAAAGACGATAGAATCAGATGTAACAAGCTTGTTTTTTACAGAAAATAGAAAATGTGTTAAAATGGAGTGATAAAACTATTTGAGGTAACGAATATGACTGTTAAAATCAATACTAAAGACGGCCAAATCGAGTTGACTGATGACGTGATTGCCACAGTTGTCGGCGGTGCTACGACTGAGATTTTCGGTGTGGTTGGAATGGCTAGCAAGTCTGCGATTAAGGATAATTTTCAGGCCCTTTTAGGGAAGGAAAATTATTCTAAAGGTGTTGTCATCAAGACCATGGAAGATGGTCGCATTGCAGTCGATGTCTACACTGTGATGAGCTACGGTGTGAAAATTAGTGAAGTATCTCGCAATATCCAAGAACGTGTCAAATTTAACTTGGAAAATCAATTGGGGATCTCTGTGGATGCCGTTAATGTTTTTATCCAAAATATCAAAGTCGTAGGAGAATAATTGTGTCTAAAATTACAACTGGTTTATTTCAAGAAATGGTGCAGGCCGCATCAACTCGTTTAAATAAACAGGCCGAATATGTGAACTCACTCAACGTTTTTCCTGTTCCAGATGGGGATACAGGTACCAACATGGGGATGACCATTACAAATGGTGCAAAAGAAGTTGCGGATAAATCAGCTTCAACAGTTGGAGAAGTGGCGCAGATTTTGTCCAAAGGCTTGTTGATGGGGGCTCGTGGAAACTCAGGTGTTATTACGTCACAATTGTTCCGCGGTTTTGGTCAGTCTGTTAGAGACAAGGTTGAATTGGACGGCAAGGACTTAGCTCAAGCTTTCCAGCATGGTGTAGAAGTAGCCTATAAAGCCGTGATGAAACCTGTTGAGGGAACCATTCTTACCGTATCTCGCGGTGCAGCTACTGCGGCTCTAAAAAAAGCAGAAGAGACAGATGATGCAGTTGAAGTGATGAGGGCAACTTTAGCTGGTGCCAACCGTGCTCTCAAAAAGACACCAGAGATGCTGCCAGTACTGAAAGAAGTCGGCGTTGTAGATTCTGGCGGTCAAGGTTTGGTCTATATCTATGAAGGCTTCTTGTCAGCTTTGACTGGTGAGTACATTGCTTCAGAGGATTTTGAAGCAACGCCAGCAGTTATGTCAGAGATGATTAACGCTGAGCACCACAAGTCTGTTGCTGGACATGTGGCAACTGAAGAGATCACTTTTGGTTATTGTACAGAGATTATGGTGGCGCTTCGTAAAGGGCCTACTTATGTCAAGGAGTTCGATTATGAAGAGTTCCGAAACTACCTCAATGACCTAGGGGATTCTCTCCTTGTAGTAAATGATGATGAAATCGTAAAAGTTCATGTTCATACGGAAGATCCAGGTTTGGTGATGCAGGCTGGTCTCCAGTACGGTAGTCTGGTTAAGGTCAAAGTGGACAATATGCGTGCGCAACACGAAGCACAAATCGGAAAGGAAGAAACTTTCCAAAAACCAGTTGAGCAAAAAGAATATGCCATTATCGCCGTAGCTGCTGGTGAAGGTTTGACAGATATCTTCAAATCACAAGGAGTTGATTATGTGATTTCAGGTGGTCAAACGATGAATCCATCAACGGAAGATTTTGTTAAGGCAATTGATTTGGTGAACGCTCGCAATGTTATTCTGCTGCCAAATAATAAAAACATTTTGATGGCTGCTCAGTCTGCTGCTGAAGTGGCTGAAGTAGCGGTTAAAGTTGTTGAAACGAAGACCCTTCCACAAGGTTTTACTAGTTTGTTAGCTTTTGATCCAAGTTGTGATTTGCAGGCAAACTTTGAAGCGATGACAGCTTCTCTGTCAGATGTTAGGAGTGGCAGTGTCACAACGGCAGTACGTGATACGACCATTGATGGTCTTGAAATTCATGAACATGATAACTTGGGCATGGTCGATGGCAAGATTGTGGTATCGAATCCAGATATGATGGAAACGCTTGTTGCGACATTTGAGAAAATGCTCGATGAGGATAGTGAAATCGTGACTATCTATATTGGTGAAGAAGGGGATGAGGAATTGGCTCGTGCTCTAGCTGACCAGTTGGAAGAACAATTTGAAGACATTGAAGTTGAAATCCATCAGGGAAATCAACCAGTTTATCCATATCTCTTTAGTGTAGAATAAACAATAGAGTCGCAGGCAAGAAGCTTGCGATTTTATTTTCGATAAGAGGAAGTATCTGTGCTAGCTCGCTGTAAGGTCTATTTTGTTTATTTTTTGCTATTTTCTTAACTCTTTGGTACCATAGCAGACTGCCCGCTCTATATGTTTATCAAACCGGAGTTGATGGTCTGTCGTTTTGACTTTTAAAGTAGACCTATGACAAACCAAGTAGGCTATGGTATAATGAAATGTA
The DNA here is from genome assembly GCF_009866825.1 of Streptococcus sp. DAT741. Lineage (NCBI taxonomy): Bacteria > Bacillati > Bacillota > Bacilli > Lactobacillales > Streptococcaceae > Streptococcus > Streptococcus sp. DAT741. The sequence continues at coordinate 1,714,655 of NZ_CP019557.1, read as the reverse complement.
TGTATAGTCATAATGAAAATGAATTGATTGCCATTGGTGAGAGAATTGGAAAAGCCTGTAAGCCAAATCAAGTTCTAGTATTATCAGGGGATTTGGGTGCTGGGAAAACAACTCTGACCAAGGGTTTGGCCAAGGGGTTAAAAATTGAACAGATGATTAAGAGTCCTACTTATACGATCGTTCGAGAGTATGAGGGGACCATGCCGCTCTATCACTTAGATGTTTATCGAATTGGAGATGACCCTGACTCGATTGATTTGGATGATTTTCTCTATGGAGGAGGTCTAACGGTTATCGAGTGGGGAGAATTACTGGATGTCAGTCTATTTGATGACTATTTGCTCATTCGTATAGAGAAAGAGGGAGATGGTCGACGATTGACAGTCGAATCTCATGGAGCTCAAAGTAGTGATTTAGCGAAGGAGTTCCAAAATGTCTGAAAAAGAAGTGTATTTTAGTGAAGCTGAACCAGCTGATGCAGTAGCTTTTATTGATTTTATGAATCAAGTTGCTAGAGAAACGGATTATCTGGTCATGGATGAGACTGGTTTTCGATTTAGTGTTGATGAAATGGAAACCATCTTCGAGGCAGGAATCGAAAATCCTCGTGAATTGTGCCTGTTGGCTAAGGTTGGTTCGGAAGTCGTCGGCGCAATTTCTGTTAAGTCCTCTAAGCAGTTTCGCATTAGCCATATCGGAAATATTTTTATTGCAGTAAAAAAAGCCTACTGGGGTCACGGTCTAGGGACGATTTTACTGGAGGAAGTATTGCATTGGGCAGAGGAAATGAATTTGCTCAGGCGATTGGAGTTGACTGTCCAAGTTCGTAATCAGGCAGCGGTACATTTGTATCAGAAGCTGGGCTTTGTCATTGAAGGAACTCAGGTGAGAGGTGCTAGAACAGATGAAGGAGAATGGCTTGATCTCTATTATATGGGTAAGCTAATTGGTGATATATGACGATTGGAAAAAAAATATTCTTAATGTCTTTGGCTATTGTAGGGCTGACGCTTGGAGCAGGCTTTGTTTATGGAGTCAGTCTATTAAACTTTTCAACGGATGCTATTTCAAAGACCTTTAAGAAACTGGATGGAGAAGATAAGATTACCCCAATTGATGCAACGGAGCCTCTAACCATTCTTCTGATGGGAGTGGATACGGATCAGGCAACTCGTGGTGTTGACTGGGAAGGTGGGCGAAGTGACTCCATGATTTTGGTGACAGTCAACCCTAAAACCAAAGAGACCAATATGATGAGTCTGACGAGAGACATCATGGTGGAGATTGCTAGTGCAAATGGAAAATCAACTGGAACGGTTGAAAAATTGAATCATTCTTATAGTTACGGGCAGGCACCGATGGCCATTGCAACGATTGAGAAAATGATGGATATTCATATTGACCGCTATATAGAGATCAATATGGATGGCTTGGTAGAATTGGTTAATGCGGTCGGAGGAATTGAAGTAAACAATACACTTGGCTTTCCGATTACGATTTCAGAACAGGAACCGGCTTATACTGCAATCGTTCCGACAGGGAAGCAATTAGTGAATGGTGATCAGGCACTTGTTTATGCTCGGATGCGCTATGATGATCCAGAAGGTGACATTGGTCGTCAGCGCCGTCAGCGTGAGGTTATCACTGCTATTGTTAAAAAGCTGTTGCAATTGGATGGTTTTACACAGTATAAGAAGATCTTGACAGCTATTTCCAATAATATGCGGACCAATATTGAAATCAATCCAGCTACGATACCTGAACTCCTAGGCTACAAAGATTCGATAGGGAAGCTAAATTCTTATCAGGTACGTGGTGTTGATCGTATGATTGATGAGGTCTACTATCAATTACCGACTAGCCAACATCTCTTGGAGATGCAAAATATTTTGAAAAAATCAATTGGTCTGGAAGAGAAGAAGGACTTGGTAACTAACGTTAAGGTTTATGAAAAGCAGTTAGGCTTGCTTAGTCCAATCAATGTATATAATGTTTATACAAAATTATTGGAACTAGAAGCTAGTCCGTGGGCAGAAACTTTAGATCCAGAACTAGGGAGTGCTACCTCTACTAGTACGACGGTTATGCCTGAAACACAGACAAGAGATTCCTCAACGGAACCAGCTATTGGAAAGGAAATAGAGGGACAATAATGCAAAAAGGGTTGGATTTCCAACCTCTTTTTGTATATAGCCAGCGGCACTATCGTTGTTTTTTATATTTTGACTGGATTTTTTGAATTTCTTCCAGATTTCCAGCAATACTTTGTCGATATGCCCGTGTCTTGTATTGAAGGTCAGTAGCCATCTCCTGTAAGGGTTGTTGAAAACGTTGAATGATGGCTAGCTGAGTGTTAATATTGGCTTTACTCGTTTGTATGTCTGTTAGGATTTGCTTGGTCTCTCGTATCTCTTTTGTGATTTTGTCTCGGTGAGTAATTGCAAGAAAGGCAGCGCTAGCGGCGCTCATAGTTAAAATGATATTGCGAAGTTTCATCTTATTCTCCTAGATAGAGGTCTTGAGCCAATAGAGTCAAGGCTGGAAAGTCAGGCTCATTGGTCTTGAAACGGATGTCCAAACCATCATGTTTACCAAAGCGAGGTAGGAGATGGACATGAGTATGGAAAACCGTTTGTCCAGCTTCTGCTTCGTTATTATTGACAATGTTGAGCCCGCTAGCACCGAGTTTTTCTTTCAATTGTTTGGCAATAGCTGGAACAACAGAAAAGAGAGTGCTAGCAGCTTCTCCATCCATATCGAGAATGTTGCGGTAGTGCTTTTTAGGAATAACCAATGTATGCCCTTTTGTGACCTGTGTAATATCTAAAAAGGCTAAAACTTGGTCGTCTTCGTAGACCTTGGATGCAGGAATTTCTCCAGTAACAATCTTGCAAAAAATACAATCCGACATAATGACAACCTCTTTCTGGGATTTTTGTTATAATAATTATATCAAATAGTAGGAAGAATTGTATGTTAGAAGTAAAAAATGTCACAGGTGGCTATGTAAATATCCCTGTCTTGAAAGATGTATCTTTTACAGTTGAAGATGGACAGTTGGTCGGCTTAATCGGTCTTAATGGTGCTGGAAAATCAACTACCATAAAAGAAATTATCGGCCTTTTGACACCCTATCAAGGACAGATTTTGATTGATGGCCAAAGCCTGACACAGGATACAGAACATTATCGAAAAAAGATTGGTTTTATCCCAGAAACGCCTAGTTTATACGAGGAGCTAACTCTCAAAGAACATTTGGAAGTTGTTGCTATGGCTTATGATTTGAATTGGGAGCAGGCTTGGAACCGAGCAGAACGGTTGCTGAATATTTTTCGTCTGGACGAAAAGTTGGATTGGTTCCCTGTTCATTTTTCAAAAGGAATGAAGCAAAAAGTGATGATTATCTGTGCATTTATGGTAGAACCAAGCCTGTTGATCGTTGACGAGCCTTTTTTAGGTTTGGATCCGGTAGCTATTGCCGATTTGCTTGCTCTCCTAGAGGAAGAAAAAGCAAAGGGAACTTCTATCTTGATGTCAACGCATGTTCTGGATTCGGCTGAAAAAATGTGTGATCGGTTTGTTATTCTCCACCAAGGGCAGGTACGAGCAGCTGGAAATTTGGCTGAGCTACAGGCAACTTTTGCTATGGAAGAGGCCAGTCTCAGTGATATTTATCTTGCCTTGACGCAAGAGGGAGTGGTCAGATGAGAAAATTATTTCAAAGGCGCCGCTTGGACTTTCTTGAGCGTTGCTCCAAGTACTTGCGCTATGTCTTGAATGATCATTTTGTTTTGGTTCTCATGGTTTTTCTGGGTTTTCTCAGTCTACAATACCGTCAGCTCTTGCTTAATTTTCCTGAAAATACTTGGTCAGTTGGATTGAGTGTCCTAGTTATCAATGGCCTGTTGCTATTTGTAGGAAGGCTTGCGATTTATGTGGAAGAGGCAGATCAAGTTTTTCTCTTACCTAAAGAAAAAGAGGTTTCAGAAGAGGTTAGAACGGCTGCTATACGGAGTTTCTTGCTCTGGAGTGGAATTCAGATCTTGTTGCAGCTCATTTTAGTCCCTATCTATTTAAAACTAGGCTTGACGGTCTGGATGATTGTTCTCTATGTTCTGGGATTGTTGGGAATGAAGATTATCCTTATAAGGCGACAGATGGCCCTGTATCAATCGCAAAATGTGTTTGATTGGTCTGAGGCTATTGAAAGAGAGCAAAAGAGAAAGCAGACCATTTTGCGCTTCTTTGCCTTATTTACCACTGTAAAAGGGATAACGACGACCGTTAAACGTAGGAGTTATCTGGATACTTTATTGAACTTGGCGAAGAAAAAGCAGGGACAGACTTGGTTTTATCTCTATCTGCGAGCCTTTTTAAGGGCCGGTGATTACTTGGGCTTGACTGTACGTTTGCTTTTGTTAGCTATTTTGTCTGTGATTGCGATTGAGGAATCATGGATATCTATCGGTCTAGTAGTCGTTTTTCACTACCTACTCTTATTTCAACTGTTAGGTTTGTACAAACATTATGATTACCAATATCTGACACAGTTGTATCCTCTTGATGGTCAACGCAGGAAAGTTGGTTTTCAACGGCTTCTTCGTGTCATTCTATATGGTCTTTTAGCGGTGGAAGTGGTCATTGCTCTGCTATTTAGCCAAGAGAAAATAATGGTGATATTCTTACCTCTCATTGGTATTTTCTTGCATGAGGTATATTTACCATTAAAATTGAAAAAATTGATTGACTAAATAGCTGAAAATTAGTAAAATAGTAAGGAATTTTTAAAGGAGGAAAGGCATGCAGTTTGATACCAGTGGGCTACAATTACAGTCTATTGCAGGAAACAGTGGCAAAGCGTTTAAAGGCCTGCGGTCAGACGGAACGCCAGTCTTTGTGAAATATGAGATGCCTCCGATAGTCTCTGCTCTAGCACGCGAGCAAATTACACCACCTGTTTTATCGGCCAACCGTGAAGCGGGGATGGGGCATCGTGTAGAGCAAGAGTGGTTAAATGGGCGTACCTTAGAGTGGCAAGATATGACCAGCAAGCAGGTTCGTCAGATTTTGGTAAGAATGCATTACTCACGGATTCTGCTCAATCAAGCCTTGCAGATGAACTATACCTACATGGAGCCTCAGGATTTAGTTTATCGCTGGCAAAAAGAGGCACCGACAAGACTGGGGCAGAATTCTTATCTGCAATCCATTTGTCAGGAGTTATTGGATAATCTGCCGGTTTTCCGTCAGGAAGTTGCGACCTTTGTTCATGGTGACTTGCACCATAGTAACTGGGTGGAAACAACCTCGGGGTTGGTTTATTTGACAGACTGGGAAACGGCTTGTCTAACAGACCGAATGTTGGATGTCGCTTATATCTTGACCCACTACATTCCACGCCAGTCATGGGAAGAATGGCTACGAGCGTATGGTTATAAATACAACGGGACAGTATTAAATAAGATTTATTGGTATGGTCAGTTGGGCTATTTGAATCAAATCGCTAAGCATGTGGAAAGTTACAATGTTTTAGCGGCGAACAAGGAAATTTATGCTCTGCGGCAGTTCCGTCAGAGCTTCTATAAGGAAGTATGAGAGTTAGAAATCGCAAGGGAGCTAGTGAACTGCTAGCAAGCAATCCGCAGTATGTCATCTCCAATCCGGAAGAGTGTAAGGGACGATGGGCGGAAATATTTGGGAATACCAATCCTATCCATATCGAAGTGGGTTCTGGTAAGGGACGTTTTGTGACAGGTATGGCAGCTCAAAATCCCAATATCAACTATATTGGGATTGATATTCAGATGACTGTTTTGAGCTATGCTTTGGATCGTGTTCTTGAGGCTGGCTTACCCAATATCAAGCTACTTCAAGTGGATGGTTCGAGCTTGACCAATTATTTTGCACCAGCCGAAATTGATCAGCTATATTTGAATTTTTCAGATCCGTGGCCCAAAAAGCGCCATGAGAAGCGCCGTTTGACTTACAAGTCTTTCTTGGATACCTATAAAGAAATATTGCCTGAACATGGAGAAATTCACTTTAAGACAGACAATCGTGGTCTCTTTGAGTATAGCTTGGCCAGTTTTTCTCAGTACGGCATGATTTTGAAACAAGTTTGGTTAGACTTGCATGCGGATGGTTTGGAAGGTAATGTTATGACGGAGTATGAGGAGAAGTTCTCAAACAAGGGTCAGGTTATCTATCGAGTAGAAGCACAGTTCTAGTGATGATGGCAAGGGGCTTTGATAGGCTCCTTTTTGCGTTGTATTCTTTGAAAATCTTGTTGATTTGCTTTGATAAATTTTGAATGTTGGTGTGCGCTTATTAGGGAGTGAGTTGCTTTTAGTAGGCTTTTACATCGTTTTCCTTTACAAACAAAACTAAATATGCTAGAATGAAAAAAGTAATAATGAGAAAAGGGGGGTTGGCGTTAAGTCAACCCTTTCCCTATACATTGATTTTATTCTGTTGAGGTGATTATTTCCGTATGGGGATACAGGTCAAATAAGATGATTTGTAGGTTAGTTCTAACTATCTGGGAGCAGCAATCATTATATTTGTTGAAGTATTGATGGATTACCTTGTTTAACAAGATGATAGAATGAGGAGGTGTTTATGTCATCTATTATTGATTTAGTCACAGAAGCGATTATTCCTGCTATTCAGGCACCTTATGAATTGGTTGATGTGGAATATGGCAAAATGGGTGGTGATTATGTCTTATCCATTTTTGTAGATAAAGAAGGAGGAATTTCTCTCCAAGACACGGCAGATTTGTCAGAAATGATCAGTCCTATTTTGGATACTATAAAACCAGATCCATTCCCAGAGCAGTACATGTTGGAGGTAACCAGTCCAGGATTGGAGCGTCCTTTGAAAACGGTGGCTGCTCTTGAACAGGCGGTTGGGAAGTACATCCATGTCAAACTTTATCAAGCTATTGATAAGGTCAAGGTTTTTGAAGGAACCCTCCTGTCCTTTGATGGAAATGTTCTGCTTATGGAATACATGGATAGAACTCGTAAGAAGGAAGTTGCTATTCCTTACCAAACAGTGGCTAAGGCTCGTTTGGCCGTGAAAGTGTAGTAGTCTTTGACAGTCAGTGTCTAATAGAGCAGATATAAGATTTTAAGAAAGGACCTTTTGGAAGCAAAAGGAAAGTATCATGAGTAAAGAAATGCTAGAAGCCTTCCGTATTTTAGAGGAAGACATGGGGATTAACAAAGCAGACATCATCGAAGCTGTGACAGAGTCTCTCCGTTCAGCCTACAAGCGTCGCTATGGTCAAGCAGAGTCAGCAGTGATTGAATTTGACGAGAAAAAGGGTGATTTTCATGTGTTTACAGTGCGTGAAGTGGTAGACGAGGTGTTCGACAGCCGTTTAGAAATCAGCCTAAAAGATGCCTTGGCTATTTCGTCAGCGTATGAAATGGGCGACAAAATTAAATTCCCAGAAGATCCAGCCGAATTTGGTCGCGTTGCTGCTCAGTCAGCGAAGCAAACCATTATGGAAAAAATGCGCAAACAAAAACGTGCTATAACCTTCAATACCTACAAGCAGCATGAAAATGAAATCATGTCTGGAACAGTGGAACGTTTTGATAATCGTTTCATCTATGTTAATCTTGGTACGATTGAAGCCCAGTTATCAAAACAAGATCAGATTCCAGGTGAGGTTTTTCAATCTCATGATCGGATTGATGTGTATGTTTACAAAGTGGAAGACAATGGTCGCGGAGTTAACGTTTTTGTAAGCCGCAGCCATCCTGAAATGATTAAGCGTCTCATGGAACAGGAAATTCCTGAAGTGTACGATGGAACTGTTGAGATCATGAGTGTGGCGCGTGAAGCAGGTGACCGCACAAAGGTAGCTGTGCGTAGCCATAACCCCAACGTTGATGCCATCGGTACAATCGTTGGGCGTGGCGGATCAAACATTAAGAAGATTACCAATAAATTTCATCCAGCTCGTTATGACGCTAAGAGTGATCGTATGATTCCGACAGAGGAAAATATTGATGTCATCGAGTGGGTGGCAGATGAAGCAGAATTTATCTACAATGCTCTTGCACCAGCTGAGGTGGATCAAGTATTGTTTGATACAGAAGATGGCAAGCATGCAACGGTTGTTGTACCAGATGATAAATTATCCTTGGCAATTGGTCGTCGTGGTCAGAATGTTCGCTTGGCTGCACACTTGACTGGTTTCCGGATTGATATTAAGTCTGCTTCAGAATACGAGGCATTTGAGGCGGCCCAGTATGCGACAGAAGAAGTTGTAGAAGAAGCTGCTGAAGAACAAGAATAAAGCAAAAGGAGCGACCATGGCAAAAGCTAGAAAAATACCCTTGCGCAAGTCTGTGGTGTCCGGTGAAATCATCGACAAACGGGATTTGCTCCGCATTGTAAAGAATAAAGAAGGTCAAGTTTTCATCGACCCAACGGGCAAGGCCAATGGTCGTGGAGCTTATATCAAGCTTGATAATGATGAGGCAGCTCAGGCTAAAAAACGACATGTCTTTGATCGTTCATTTAGCATGGAAGTGGCGGAAGAGTTCTATGATGAACTGATTGCCTATGTTGAACATAAGGTCAAGAGGAGAGAACTTGGACTCGAATAAGAAACAGAAAATCTTAAATTTAATAGGTTTGGCTCAAAGAGCTGGTCGCCTGATTTCAGGTGAAGAATTGGTTGTTGAGGCCATTCAAAAAGGACAGGCAAAATTGGTTTTCTTGGCCAATGATGCCGCAGTAAATTTAAGCAAAAAAGTGACAGATAAAAGTTATACCTATCAAGTAGAAGTTGTAACAGTGTTTTCAACGCTGGAATTGAGTGCAGCTGTCGGTAAGGCCAGAAAAGTCCTTGCGGTGACAGACGCTGGATTTACAAAGAAGATGAGGTCTATTATGTAATAGAACAGGAGGACAAGGTATTGTCTAAGAAGAGATTGAATGAAATTGCCCGTGAATTGGGCGTAAGCAGTAAGGAAGTTGTTGCGAAGGCTCAGGAATTAGGGTTTGATGTAAAAAGCCATGCTTCAAGTGTGGATGCTGCAAGTGCCAAGCGTCTTGCTGAAAGTTTTTCATCAAGGACAACGAAGTCTGTGGAAGTAAGTGGTAAAGTTGAGCGGTCTGTAGAAAGTCCGAAATCAGAGACAGCTAAGGTTGAAAAAGTAGTTGAGCCACAGCCAACAGTTAAAGAGGAAGTAAAGGCAACTGTAGATCAACCGGCACCGCATCGTCCACAGAGTCGCAATTTTAAAGCTGAACGTGAAGCGCGTGCTAAAGAGCAGGCAGCTAAGCGAAATCAGAGACAAGGTCAGGCTAAAGTTGGCCAGGAGCGCCGGGATAACCGCCAAAGTGGTCAAGGCCACCCAAATCATGAGCGAAATGAACGTCGCGATCGGCGCTCAGAAGAGCGAAAGAATAATCGCTTTAGCGATCGTCGTGATGGCCGTGATAATCGTCGTCAAGATAGTCGCTCTGGCAAAAACGGTAGTTTTGGTCGTCAAGAAGAAGTTAGAGCTGCAATGCCGAAGATTGACTTCAAGGCACGTGCGGCTGCTTTGAAGGCAGAGCAAAATGCTGAGTATGCTCGTACTAGTGAGGAGCGTTTCCGTCAGGCTCAGGAGGCAAAAAAACAGCCTAAGAAGCCAAAGGAAATCAAGTTTGAAGAACCGGTTGTAGAAACTAAGCCATTTGTTAAGCCTACTATTGCCACATCGGTACCGGAGCAAGTAGCAGAAACTGCTGTAGATACACGTCGTAAGAAACAAGCTCGACCTGATAAGAAACGTGACTTTAATAGTGACGAAGAAGATGGTCCAAGAAAACAACAAAGAAATCGAAATAGTCAAAATCAAGTGAGAAATCAAAGAACAAGTAACTGGAATAACAATAAGAAAAATAAAAAAGGCAGGAACAACCAGCCTGCTAAGCCTGTCACAGAACGCAAGTTCCATGAGTTGCCAACAGAGTTTGAATACACAGCTGGTATGACCGTTGCTGAGATTGCAAAACGGATTAAGCGAGAACCAGCAGAAATTGTGAAAAAACTCTTCCTTATGGGGGTTATGGCGACACAAAATCAGTCTCTCGATGGAGATACTATTGAACTGCTTATGGTGGATTATGGTATTGAAGCTAAGGAAAAAGTGGAAGTAGACAATGCAGATATTGAGCGTTTCTTCGTAGAAGAGGGATACCTCAATGAAGAGGAAATGACAGAACGTCCACCGGTTGTGACCATCATGGGACACGTTGACCATGGGAAAACAACCCTCTTGGACACTCTTCGTAATTCTCGTGTTGCAACAGGAGAAGCTGGGGGAATCACGCAGCATATCGGTGCCTACCAGATTGAGGAAGCTGGCAAGAAGATTACTTTCTTGGATACCCCTGGACATGCGGCCTTCACTTCCATGCGTGCACGTGGTGCGTCTGTTACCGACTTGACCATTCTTGTTGTTGCCGCAGATGATGGTGTTATGCCTCAAACGATTGAAGCGATCAACCATTCAAAAGCAGCCAATGTTCCAATTATTGTTGCAATCAACAAAATTGATAAACCAGGTGCCAATCCAGAGCGCGTTATCGGTGAGTTGGCTGAGCATGGAGTTATCTCTACGGCTTGGGGCGGTGAATCTGAGTTTGTAGAAATCTCAGCTAAATTCAACCAAAATATTGATGAGCTTTTGGAGACAGTTCTTCTTGTAGCTGAGATCCAGGAACTCAAAGCAGATCCAACTGTTCGTGCTATCGGTACAGTTATTGAAGCGCATCTGGATAAGGGGAAAGGTGCGGTTGCGACTCTCCTTGTTCAACAAGGTACTCTAAATGTTCAAGATCCAATCGTTGTTGGTAATACCTTTGGTCGTGTCCGTGCTATGACGAATGACCTCGGTCGTCGTGTCAAAGTGGCTGGTCCCTCTACTCCGGTATCTATCACTGGTTTGAACGAAACACCGATGGCCGGAGACCATTTTGCGGTTTACGAGGATGAGAAATCTGCTCGTGCGGCTGGTGAAGAACGTGCTAAACGTGCTCTTCTTAAACAACGCCAAGCAACTCAACGTGTTAGTCTTGAGAACCTCTTTGATACTCTTAAAGCTGGTGAAGTTAAATCTGTTAATGTGATTATAAAAGCAGACGTCCAAGGTTCAGTTGAAGCTCTTGCATCTTCCCTTCAAAAGATTGAGGTAGAAGGTGTCCGTGTCAATATTGTGCACTCTGCTGTAGGTGCAATCAATGAATCGGATATCACTCTAGCTGAAGCATCAAATGCTCTTGTTATTGGTTTCAACGTTCGTCCTACTCCAGAAGCTCGTCAGCAAGCTGAAGCCGATGACGTTGAGGTACGTCTCCACAGTATTATCTACAAGGTGATTGAGGAGATGGAGGATGCCATGAAAGGGATGCTTGATCCAGAATACGAAGAAAAGATTATCGGTGAAGCGATTATTCGTGAAATCTTCAAAGTGTCGAAAGTCGGTACAATCGGTGGTTTTATGGTCGTACGTGGTAAGGTTACCCGAGACTCCAATGTTCGTGTTATCCGTGATAGTGTAGTACTCTTTGATGGAAAACTGGCTAGCTTGAAACATTATAAGGATGATGTGAAAGAAGTTGGAAATGCCCAAGAGGGTGGTCTCATGATTGAGAATTACAATGACTTGAAGATTGATGATACGATTGAAGCGTATATTATGGAAGAAATTAAGAAATAAGATACAAAGATCTAAGGTAGGCAGAGAAAATAGAAAACCGATATTTTGTCACTAAGTACAGGAAGGGGTCTCCTTTTCCTGCATCTAGTTCAAACAGAAAGATAAGCTGAGATGTTGGTAAAAAATATGGAAGCTTGCTGTTACAGAGCCTTTGTTAGTTTTCTTATTTTTCCTTACTCTCCTTGATGTCCTTGCATCTTGAATTTAGAAAGGAGTTCCTATGGCAAATCATTTTCGTACAGACCGTGTGGGTATGGAAATTAAGCGTGAAGTCAATGAGATTTTGCAAAAAAAAGTTCGTGATCCCCGTGTGCAAGGTGTGACGATTACAGATGTACAGATGGTTGGTGATTTGTCGATGGCCAAGGTCTACTACACGATTATGAGCAGCTTGGCTTCAGACAATCAAAAAGCACAAACTGGTCTGGAAAAAGCAACTGGAACAATTAAACGTGAATTGGGGCGCAAATTGACCCTCTATAAAATTCCTGATTTGGTCTTTGAAAAAGATCAATCAATTGAGTATGGTAACAAAATCGATCAAATGTTGCGCGCTCTTGAACAGAAAGATTAAAATGAAAAAAAGTCGGATGGAAACATTCGACTTTCTTAATTTTGCTTTATTGTAGTTGGGAATCAAAAACGAGGACGACTCCCGATTATTGGTTTGTAAAGTATTTATTGTTTGCAAAAAGAATGAAACTCCTAGCTGAAAGAAACTGTTCTTCAGCCTGAATCTAGAACTGTGTTCCACCTTTTCGTTTGCTTTCCATATTTGGGAGGTTAACCTTGTATTTTATTACCAGGAGACGAATAATCAAGGCGATCATAAAGATACTGATAAAGGTTGGAATTTGTGGTAAATGCCAATTCACAACACACAGGTGATAGAGAATTCCTGAAAAGAGAGCGAGAACTGCATAGACATCTTCTTTGAGAACGATTGGTGTTTCGTTGACGAGTAGGTCTCGAGCAATACCACCGCCAACTCCAGTTAGGACGGCAAGGATACCACTAGTCATTGCATTTAGCTGAAGTGCAACTCCAGTGCTAGCTCCAATGAGTGCGAAAATGGCAAGGCCGATAGCATCGAAGATAAGATTGATCTGAGATAGAAGGTGAAGCCTTCGCTTGTCCAAGGGTTTGTCCTGTTTTAGGTTGATGACGATGATATACATGATAATGGCTACTCCAATGGACAAATAGATGGCAGCAGGATCGGTCAAAGCAGTAGGGATGCGATTAGCTATGGTATCACGGATAATTCCTCCTCCGACAGCTGTGATGACGCTGAGCAGGCTAATACCAAAAATATCTAATTTTTTCTTAATCCCCTTGACAGCTCCAGAGACAGCAAAAGCGATAGTTCCGATATAATTGCAAATCATAAGAAATAGATCAAACTCCATAAGAACCTCCGTACTTATATTAACAGAAAAGAAATAGGCATGCAAGCTACTATTGAAAGTTTGTGAAATAACAATCAAATCAGCAAAGGATACATTTTGTCAATTTGTGAAAAAACGCACGAAATCAGGGTTTTCACGAAAGTTTCTGTAAAAAGAAAACGGTTCAATTATTTGCCATTTGTGAAATATTGGTCTATCATAGTACAGAAAGAGAAAAACCTTTGGAGGAAATTATGGTATCTATCTCAAAAGAACAGCACTTGGATATGTTCTTGAAAATGCAACAGATTCGTGATGTTGATATGAAATTAAATAAGCTAGTACGCCGTGGCTTTGTACAAGGTATGACTCACTTCTCAGTTGGGGAAGAGGCTGCCGCTGTAGGTCCAATTGCTGGTTTGACAGACCAAGACATCATCTTCTCGCACCACCGTGGACATGGACATGTTATCGCTAAGGGAATCGACATCAATGGAATGATGGCTGAGCTTGCTGGTAAAGCGACCGGTACGTCTAAAGGACGTGGGGGTTCTATGCACTTGGCAAACGTTGAAAAAGGAAACTTCGGTTCAAATGGTATTGTAGGTGGTGGATATGCTTTAGCTGTTGGTGCAGCTTTGACACAAAAGTATCTTGGAACAGATAATATCGTTATTGCCTTCTCAGGTGACTCAGCGACTAACGAAGGGTCATTCCATGAATCAATGAACTTGGCAGCGGTTTGGAACTTGCCAGTTATCTTCTTCATTACTAATAACCGCTACGGTATCTCAACAGATATTTCTTATTCCACAAAAATTCCACACCTTTATCTTCGTGCAGCCGCTTATGGTATGCCAGGTCATTATATTGAAGATGGAAATGATGTTGTTGCGGTTTATGAAAAAATGCAAGAAGTGATCGAATACGTACGTGCAGGGAATGGTCCAGCTATGGTAGAGGTTGAGTCATATCGCTGGTTTGGTCACTCAACAGCGGATGCGGGTGTTTACCGTACGAAAGAAGAAGTAAATGAGTGGAAAGCAAAAGATCCGCTTAAGAAATATCGTAAGTATTTGACAGACAATGGGATTGCAAGCCATGAAGAATTGGATGCTATCGAAGTACAAGTAGCAGAACAAGTAGAAGCATCTGTTAAATTCGCACAAGAAAGTCCAGATCCAGACATCTCAGTAGCCTACGAAGACGTGTTTGTGGATTAAGTAACGAGAACGCTAAGAGGATACAGCGAAAATAGAAAATCAGCCAAGAAAATTGAGATTACCTGCTGATTTATCTTTTTCGCATGGTCCTTAGTTCAAGTAGAATGTTAAGTTGTGAGGTCGTAAAAACGACTGAAAAATAGGGAACTGACACAGTGCGCTAGTACATGAGGAAGTTCATACCTACTTATCTCACAAATTTCGACTATTCAGCAATATTGGCTGAGCATTCTCTGTGTCGTAAGTACATAAAGCAGTAAAAGGACGCCTAGTAATAAGCGGAGTGTCCGAAATTATCATTGCTCTATTGCAGATAAGCAATCATTGTACAGTTCTAAAGAAATAGAAGAAAGGAATGGAACTTGACCGGAAAGTCTGAAATCTAGCTACCTCTCCTTGGATGTAGGTTATCCAAAGAAGGTTTCTAACATTTTGGTTTTTCTGTGCGGTCTTGGTATCTTAAATATGACTGAAACAAAAGTAATGGCCTTGCGTGAAGCGATTAACTTGGCTCAAAGCGAAGAAATGCGTAAGGATGAAAAAGTATTCTTGATGGGTGAAGATGTCGGCATCTATGGTGGCGATTTTGGTACATCAGTTGGTATGTTGGAAGAATTTGGTGAAAAGCGTGTTCGCGATACACCAATCTCTGAAGCTGCCATTGCAGGATCTGCGGTTGGTGCCGCCCAAACAGGCCTTCGTCCAATCGTTGACTTGACTTTCATGGACTTCATCACTATCGCCCTTGATGCGATTGTGAACCAAGCAGCAAAAACTAATTATATGTTTGGTGGCGGCTTGAAAACACCTGTAACCTTCCGTGTAGCTTCTGGTTCAGGTATCGGTTCAGCAGCACAACATTCACAATCTCTTGAAGCGTGGTTGACTCATATTCCAGGCATCAAGGTTGTCGCACCTGGTACAGCTAACGACGCTAAAGGACTTTTAAAATCATCTATCCTTGACAATAACCCAGTTATCTTTTTGGAACCAAAAGCTCTTTATGGTAAGAAAGAAGAAGTTAATTTAGATCCAGATTTTTATATTCCACTCGGTAAGGGTGACATCAAACGTGAAGGTACGGATGTGACAATCGTTTCTTACGGTCGTATGTTGGAACGTGTTTTGAAGGCTGCCGAAGAAGTGGCTGAAGAAGGAATCAGTGTAGAAGTTGTTGATCCACGTACCCTAATCCCACTTGATAAAGAATTGATTATCGAATCTGTTAAGAAAACTGGTAAGGTTATCTTGGTGAACGATGCTTACAAAACGGGTGGTTTCATCGGTGAAATTGCATCTATTATCACAGAAAGCGAGGCCTTTGATTATTTGGATGCGCCAATCATTCGTATCGCCTCAGATGATGTACCAGTTCCTTACGCAAACATTCTTGAAAATGCAGTATTGCCAAATGTAGAGAAAATTAAGGCGGCAATCTATAAGCAAGTAAGCAAGGGATAAAAAATGAATAAAAGGACGTGCAAGCGTCCTAGCCTTGTTTGAAATAGTCTGGTTGGTAAGAGTTATTCAACCACTGAGAATGTTAGAAAGGAATTGAACCCGACAATGGAAACGAAGTTTGGTTTGATTCCTTGAAAACGTAAGAAACTGAAAGAAAGGATTAGAACACGAACCAGATGTTCGGAATGTAGATGGTCCACTTTGGATGGCAGACATCCTGTGGGAAACCTCCAACATTCGGTCGCATTTGGATGTTCTTTGTATCATTATTATGGCTATTGAAATCATTATGCCTAAACTCGGTGTAGATATGCAAGAAGGTGAAATCATCGAGTGGAAAAAACAAGAGGGCGATTTTGTCAACGAAGGTGATGTCATCTTGGAAATGATGTCTGACAAGACCAGCATGGAATTGGAGGCAGAAGAGTCAGGTGTCCTTTTGAAAATTGTTCATGGTAACGGTGCAACGGTACCTGTTACGGAAATAATCGCATATTTGGGAGCAGAAGGTGAGACAGTAGAGTTAGATGGTTCTTCAGCGCCAGTAGTAGAACCTGCCGCAGCTCTTGAAGAAGTACCGGCAGGTCGGACACCGGTAATCGTTGCCCCTGTATTGTCCAAACCACAAGGTAGTGGTAAAGTACGTGCAACTCCAGCAGCTCGTAAGTTAGCACGTGAGCTAGGAATTGACCTCGGTCTTGTTCCAGGGACTGGAGCGAATGGTCGCGTTCACAAAGTTGATGTTGAAGACTTCAAAGGTGCAGCTCCCAAAGCAACACCGCTTGCAGCTCGTATTGCAGCAGATAAAGGTGTTGACTTGTCAACTCTCGTCGGTACAGGTGTCAATGGTAAGATTGTAAAAGATGATGTACTTGCTGTTCTTGCTCCAGCTGCTGAAGCAGAATCTGCAACACCGGCTTCTAAAGCAGAAGTAGCACCAGCTAAGGAACTACCAGAAGGTGTTGAGATCATCAAGATGAGTCCAATGCGTAAAGCAATCTCGAAAGGGATGGTTCACTCTTATCTAACTGCGCCAACCTTCACGCTTAATTATGATATTGACATGACCAATCTCATGGCTCTTCGTAAGCAAGTTCTTGAGCCAATCATGAATAAGACAGGTCTGAAAGTGACCTTCACAGACTTGATTGGTCTTGCAGTAACACGTACACTTATGAAGGAGGAGCACCGCTATCTCAATGCCTCACTCATCAACGATGCCCAAGAAATCGAGTTGCATAAATTTGTCAATCTTGGTATCGCTGTAGGTTTGGATGAAGGCCTTGTAGTACCAGTTGTTCATGGTGCTGACAAGATGAGCTTGTCAGAGTTTGTAGTAGCCTCTAAAGATGTTATCAAAAAGGCTCAATCTGGCAAATTGAAGGGTGCTGAAATGTCAGGTTCAACCTTCTCTATCACTAACTTGGGGATGTTTGGTACCAAGACTTTTAACCCAATCATCAACCAGCCAAACTCAGCAATTCTAGGTGTTGCAGCGACAGTCCAGACACCGGTTGTGGTTGACGGGGAAATTAAAATTCGTCCAATCATGGCGCTTTGCTTGACAATTGACCATCGTATCGTTGATGGCATGAATGGTGCTAAATTTATGGTTGATCTCAAGAAC
The DNA here is from genome assembly GCF_009866825.1 of Streptococcus sp. DAT741. NCBI lineage: Bacteria > Bacillati > Bacillota > Bacilli > Lactobacillales > Streptococcaceae > Streptococcus > Streptococcus sp. DAT741. Next base: position 1,697,227 of record NZ_CP019557.1, on the reverse strand, counting down.
TTGCTTGAGAATCCATTGGAGTTATTGATTTAGGTTCGTCACTATAAAGCTGAGCAGTCCTCTGTTTGCGTTAGTCTGCTCCGCTATAACTTTGAAGCATTTAACAAAATTGAAGAAAGGATTTAGAGCGGGAGAAACTGAACCCGAGCGGAAAGCTCAGAAAAAAGATAAATCGTTTAGAAAATCAGGATTTTCTATGATTTCCCATTTTTCAGTCGCTTTCTTTTCGCTCTTGGTATCTTAATCATGGCAGTAGAAGTCATTATGCCAAAACTTGGTGTAGACATGCAAGAAGGTGAAATCATCGAATGGAAAAAACAAGAGGGTGATTTTGTCAACGAAGGTGATGTCATTTTGGAAATGATGTCTGATAAGACAAGTATGGAATTAGAAGCAGAAGAATCAGGTGTTCTTTTGAAAATCGTTCATGGTAACGGTGCAACTGTTCCTGTAACAGAAGTCATCGCTTATCTGGGCGCAGAAGGTGAAAGCGTTGAAGTGGGAAGTTCACCTGCTCCTGCTCAAGTTGCACAAGCAACAGCAGACTTGAAAGCAGCAGGTTTAGAAGTTCCTGTGGCTCCCGCAGCAACTCCACAAGCGCCTAAGACTGAGTTGGCGGCTGATGAGTATGATATGGTTGTAGTTGGTGGTGGTCCTGCCGGTTACTATGCAGCAATTCGTGGTGCACAATTGGGTGGGAAAATCGCAATTGTTGAGAAGTCAGAATTTGGTGGTACTTGTTTGAATAAGGGTTGTATCCCAACTAAGACTTACCTAAAAAATGCTGAAATTCTTGATGGTTTGAAGATTGCAGCCGGTCGTGGTATCAACTTGGCCTCAACCAATTATACTATTGATATGGATAAGACCGTTGACTTTAAGAATTCAGTGGTTAAGACATTGACAGGTGGTGTTCAAGGACTCTTGAAAGCCAACAAAGTGACCATCTTTAATGGTCTTGGTCAGGTTAACCCAGATAAAACAGTTGTTATTGGTGACAAAGTTATCAAGGGACGTAGCGTGATTCTTGCAACAGGCTCAAAAGTATCTCGTATCAATATTCCAGGCATTGATTCTAAATTGGTTTTGACCTCTGATGATATTCTTGACCTGCGTGAAATTCCTAAGTCACTTACTGTTATGGGTGGCGGTGTAGTCGGTGTTGAACTTGGTTTGGTTTATGCTTCATACGGTACTGAAGTAACAGTTGTTGAGATGGCAGATCGTATCATTCCAGGTATGGACCGCGAAGTCTCTGTTGAATTGCAAAAAGTCCTTTCTAAGAAAGGCATGAAGTTCTTGACTTCTGTTGGTGTATCTGAAATCATTGAAGCTAACAACCAGTTGACAATCAAGTTGAATGATGGTTCAGAAGTTGTTTCTGAAAAAGCTCTTCTTTCTATCGGTCGTGTACCACAGTTGGCAGGTCTTGAGAACTTGAATCTTGAACTAGACCGTGGTCGTATCAAAGTCGATGCTTACCAAGAAACATCTATTCCGGGTATCTACGCACCGGGTGATGTGAATGGTACCAAGATGTTAGCACATGCTGCTTACCGTATGGGTGAAGTTGCTGCTGAAAATGCTATCCATGGTAACCACCATAGGGCTAAACTGGATTATACTCCCGCAGCGGTTTATACACACCCAGAGATTGCAATGGTTGGTTTGACAGAAGAGCAAGCGATTGAGAAGTATGGTAAAGACAATATTCTTATCGGTCGCAACAGCTTTACTGGTAACGGTCGTGCTATTGCTTCTAATGAAGCACATGGCTTTGTAAAAGTTATCGCTGACAAGAAATACCACGAAATCCTCGGTGTTCACATCATCGGTCCAGTTGCTGCTGAAATGATTAACGAAGCAGCGACAATCATGGAATCTGAGTTGACAGTAGATGATGTGGCAGCTTCTATTCATGGGCACCCGACCTTCTCAGAAGTTATGTATGAAGCCTTCCTTGATGTGCTTGGCGTAGCAATTCACAACCCACCAAGACGTAAATAAGATAAGTAAGAAGAAAGTCCGTAGGGGCTTTCTTTTTTAGAATATCAGATAATAGTATCAATCTTTCACACTTTACGCCTGTTTTTATGACGAAAAACGGATTATAATAAACCTATGAGTAAACAAAGAGGAGAAAGAGTATGCGTAAGATTGTCTTTTTAGATGTGGATGGGACATTGGTTGATTATCATAACCGAATTCCAGACTCCGCAAAAAGTGCTATTCAGCAGGCGCGTCAAAATGGGCACCTAGTTTATGTTTGCACAGGTCGCAGTCGAGCAGAAATGCAGCCTGAACTCTGGGAAATCGGTCTGGATGGAATGATTGGTGGGAATGGTTCTTATGTAGAACATCGAGGGCAGGTTATCTTGCATCAACTGATTTCTAAGGAAGATGCAAAAGCTGTCGTGGACTGGCTACATGAGCGAGGGCTAGAATTTTATTTAGAGAGTAACAATGGACTCTTTGCAAGTGAGAACTTCCGAAAACGAGCCAGAGAAACGATGAAGATTTATGCTATGAATAAAGGCAAAACCGCTGAAGAAGTAGCTGATCAAGAAGTTGAGGATGTCCTGCACGGAATCATCTTTAATGGAGAGTTGTATCGGGCCGATTTAAATAAAATTAGTTTTGTTCTCGATTCTTATCAAGACCACCTGGATTCCAAAGAAGCTTTTCCACAATTGGTTGCTAATACATGGGGTGGAAGAGGAGAGACAGCTCTATTTGGTGATTTAGGTGTCAAAGGGATTGACAAAGGGAATGCGATTGGTATTTTGCTAGCTCACTTGGGTGCCAGTCAGGCAGATACTATTGCTTTTGGAGATGCAAAGATTGACATTCCCATGCTTGAATACTGTGCAGTCGGAGTAGCCATGGGAAATGGCGGTTCTGAAATCTTAGCCATGGCTGATATCATCACGGATGATGTCGAGCAGGATGGTCTCTTTAATGCCTTTGAAAAATTGGGACTATTGGACTAGCCTTCCTTTCATCTTGAATTGAGTGGCTGAGAAACGTTATTAAGTATTTCCGGAGTGGTAAGGAAGAAAACGCTATCAACATTTTGTAAGGAAGTCTGTATAATGAGAGTATCATTATCAGGAGGATAGATTATGTCTACATTCAAAGATGATTTTCTATGGGGAGGAGCAGTTGCCGCTCACCAATTGGAAGGTGGCTGGCAGGCTGGTGGTAAAGGAATTAGTGTAGCTGATGTTATGACAGCAGGAAAGCACGGCATTGCACGTGAAATCACTCCAGGAGTTTTGGGGGGAAAATACTATCCAAATCATGAAGCGATTGATTTTTATCATCGGTATAAGGAGGATGTGGCTCTCTTTGCAGAGCTGGGGTTCAAGTGTTTTCGCACGTCTATTGCTTGGACACGGATTTTTCCGAAAGGAGATGAACACGAACCGAATGAAGCTGGCTTACAATTTTATGATGACCTGTTTGATGAGTGTTTGAAATATGGCATTGAGCCTGTTATCACACTCTCTCACTTTGAAATGCCCTATCATCTCGTAACAGAATATGGTGGTTGGAAAAATCGAAAGTTAATTGATTTTTTTGTTCGTTTTGCTGAGGTCGTCTTCAAACGCTATAAAAATAAAGTGAAATATTGGATGACTTTTAATGAAATCAATAATCAGGCCAATTATCAAGAAGATTTTGCACCTTTTACCAACTCAGGAATTGTTTATCAAGAAGGGGATAATCGTGAAGAAATCATGTATCAAGCTGCTCACTATGAGCTAGTTGCATCTGCCCGTGCAGTAAAGCTGGGTCACGAAATCAATTCAAACTTCCAAATTGGATGCATGATTGCTATGTGTCCTATTTACCCTGCGACCTGTAATCCGAAGGATGTTTTGCTAGCTCAAAAAGCAATGCAAAAGCGTTATTATTTTACAGATGTACATGTCCATGGCTTTTATCCAGACCATATCCTTAAGTATTGGAAACGAAAGGGTTTTGAGTTGGATGTAACAGAGGCTGACAAGGCTGATTTGTTGGAGGGTTGTGTAGACTATATTGGCTTTAGCTACTATATGTCATTTGCCATCAGCTATCACAGAGAAAACCCTTATTACGACTACCTTGAAACAGAGGATTTAGTTAGAAATGAATACGTAAGAGCATCTGAATGGGATTGGCAAATTGATCCTGAGGGGCTTCGCTATGCCTTAAATTGGTTTACAGATATGTACCATCTGCCACTCTTTATTGTTGAAAATGGCTTTGGAGCCATCGACCAAGTAGGAAAAGATGGTGTGATCCACGATGATTATCGCATTGACTATTTAGCTGCTCATATTGCGGAGATGAAGAAAGCTGTTGTGGAAGACGGTGTGGACTTGATGGGCTATACCCCTTGGGGCTGCATTGATCTTGTATCTGCTGGAACAGGTGAAATGCGCAAACGCTATGGATTTATCTACGTTGACAAAGACGATGCGGGTCAAGGGACCTATGCCCGAATTCCCAAAAAATCATTCGCTTGGTACAAGGAAGTCATTGCGACGAATGGAGCAGCAATAGAATAGTTCCGTAATATTTTGAAGGGAAATATATGGTAGCTTTTGACTAGAATGAATGAGCAAGGTTAAAGAAAGGCTATCAATGGGAAAAGCAGAATTCGGCTTTGTGAAATCGTCTTTTTATGCCTAGGTATTTGCTAGCCCTGATTTTAGCAGGGCTTTTTTCATAGTTTAAGGAAATAAAGATAAGTGGTATCTTTGGGTAAAGTATGTTAAGACTGTTTACCAATACGCAGAAGTGAGGAAGTACTATGATTGGATTTATAGCAGCTTGTTTGACAACCTTTGGTTTTTTACCTCAAGTTATTAAGGTCGTCAAAACGAAGGATACAGAGTCTATCTCTCTGGGAATGTACAGCATGTCAGTTGCTGGAATTGGATTATGGTTCATTCATGGGGTGACAATAGGAGATTTAGCTCTAATATTAGCTAATGGGGGATCCTTTATTTTATCGGGTATCATCTTCATTTATAAATTGAAATATAAATAAAACAGAAAAAGACAGGCAAAGTGAAAAGACCTACCGTATAAGAACAGTATATAGCTTTTTATATTGTTCACCATAAGTAGTTCTTTTCATGGAGCTTGTCTTTTTGGAGGTCTTAGAGTCATCTCAATTCTTTCCGTTGTGCTAAGGAAAAAGTTAGCATGGAAAATGATAACGTTTTCTTTTACAATATGATTATCAAATAAAAGGAGAAACAATATGGCAAAAGCGCTCATTATCTGTGCTGCAGGGATGTCATCTTCACTGATGGCAAAGAAAACGACTGAGCTATTTAAGAGTCAAGGAGTTAATATTGAAGTAGATGCTATCAATGCGACAGAAGGAGGAAAAGCAATCACAAATGGAGATTTTGACTTGTACTTAGTGAGTCCTCAGACAAAAATGTACTACAAGCAATTTGAGGAGGCTGCTCAAAAAGCTGGGAAATCAATTACACAAATTCCTCCGCAAGCTTATATTCCAATTCCAATGGGAATTGAAAAAATGGCTACTTTGATTACTGAAAACATCAGATAAGGAACGGTTAGTAGATGTTACAATAGGGACATCAACAAATTTGGAGGCTATCTATGCTCAGTCAAAAAGAACGACAGATTCTTCGCTATCTGATGGAACAACGAGATTCTTACACAACGAGTAAAGAGTTAGCGGAGCACTTATCTTGTTCAGATAGAACAGTTAGAACCTATTTGAAACACCTTACCGAGCGTTTAGAAGATTCATTATATGATGGCGTAGCGATTAGCTCCAAGCAAGGGCATGGCTATCGTTTAGAGGTTAGGGATAATAAAGCTGTTCAACAATTGATGGAAGAAACAAAACCAACCTCTGTTTTTAATGATAGTTACGATCGTTACAATTATATCTTAAATAAATTGTTGTTCGAGCAGGCAGAGCTGTACTTCGATGATTTGGCAGAGGAGTTATTTATCAGTCGTTCAACTCTATCTCATGAATTTAAAAAAATCCGCAAGGATTTGGAATATTATCATCTGATGATTGAGAGTAAGGCCAACAAAGGTGTTTATATCTCTGGTGAAGAGCGTGACAAACGACGGTTCATCATGGATTATTTCTTTCGAGATAATTTTTTTAAAAGTATCCATAACTATATTGATGGTGCTATGACCCAGTCGGTGATTAGCCTAGAAGAGTTGACCTTGATTGTCCTAGATGAGTGTCGTGAAGCCAAATTGAAGTTATCTGATTTTGTCATTCAAAATTTAGTTCTTCATATTGCTTTAGCTTTACGGCGTATCCAAGAAGGCTTTCAAATGAGCCCGATTCAAGAATTAAACTCTGAATTGTATCGTACTGAACAAGAAGTAGCTCAGAATATTTTAGATCGAATCTATAAGGCAACCGGTATCTGTTGTCCAAAAGAAGAGACAGATTATATCACTCTGCACTTTGTGTCTAAAGGAAGTACCGTTGCTGGATGCAAACGTATGGATGATGACCAACGTCTCCGAGAAGAGTTGATCATGGCCTTAGAAAGTTCCCCAAGTTCGAAAGAATATCAATTTCAATGGGATTCCCAATTACTGGAGGGAGTTGTGACGCATCTGACAACTATGTTGGTGCGGTTGCAGACTAAGGTACATTTTGAAAATCCACTGAGAGAAGAAGTTCGTCAGCGGTATAATCAAGTGTTTGAAATGACTAGGAATATCATGCAAGGCATGCCGGTCTTTTCTGAATATCAGATTTCCGATGATGAGGTTGCTTATGTAGCCTTGCATTTTATGGCAGCTATGGAGCGGTTGAAAGAGACGCAAAAATATCATATTTTAGTTATCTGTGCAACCGGGTACGGGAGTGCTCAGCTTTTGCGAAATCGGATCAAACATGAATTGGGAAATATGGTTCATATCGAAGACGTTATTGGCTACTATGATCTGAGTGGCGAACGCTTAGAGAACATTGATTTTATTATCTCTTCGATTGACTTGTCCAATCTTGTCTTTAGTATCCCAGTCTTTACGGTCAGTGTCTTTTTTACTTCTGATGAGGCTAGAAAGATTAAGCAGTCTGTTAAGCAATTACGCTTTCTATCGCGGCCGTCTCGACAATGCGAACCGAAGCAAATTCCAGATATGAAGCAATTATTTGATAACTATTTTTCAGAAGATTGTTTCATTCTCCTGGAGGAGGCAGATAAGGTAGGAGTCTTGACTCAGTTAGCAAGAGTTCTCTCTAAAGGTGAAGAGAACGGTTTTGTAGACCTTCTTTTAGAATACGTAGAACAACGCGAACAAATGAGTTCGATTGTATTTAGTAATCGAATTGCGGTACCGCATCCGATTAAACCGATTGCTAGACAGCATAAGATTGCTGTGGCCTTAGTATCTAAGGGAGTTATTTGGGATGTACAAGCTAGGAATATACAGCTAATTTTCCTGCCATCACCGTCCATATATGAGAATGAAGGAATGGGACAATTGACCTCACAAATTGTTGAATTATTGGAAGAAAAAGATTTGCAACAGGCGATGGTAGCCTGTCAGTCTTTTGAAGAATTTAAAGAATTATTTTTGAAAATCGGGGGAAGGAAATGAACCAGGAAGAACTACAAGTTGCAGCCTTTCAGATTATCTTGCACAGTGGAACTGCGCGTACAGAGGTTCATGAAGCTTTTGCAGCAATGCGTGTGGGAGATTATGACATGGCTAGCAACAAATTAGAAGTTGCTAATGCTGAACTGGTAGAAGCTCATCATGCTCAGACAAAATTGCTTCAAGACTACGCAAGCGGTATTGAGATTAAAATGGAGATTATCATGGTCCATGCTCAAGATCACTTGATGACAACGATGACCTTGCGTGAGGTTGCCCTAGAAATGCTTGAACTATATAAACGAATCAATTAAAAGGAAGTGAAGAATATGCGGAAAAAAGAGTACAAGAAACTAGAAGAGTATCGGCAAGAAAATGTTTTGAAAAGCATGTACTACGGTCGCTATTTCTTTATCCGCTATGCTACCGTTACACTATTTTTCATCAATCTTTACTGGGTTATGTCTTTTATTGTTTCTTCCATGAATTTAGCTGTACTATTACCGGCAGTTCTTACCTGTGTTGCACTGCTAGGTGTATGGGAGCAGAGCCGCATGTTCACAACTGAGCAAAGAGAGGCATCAAGAACACGTTTGTTGTATCAAATAATTATTATTACAAATACTTTTATGCTCTTTCTGCTCCTTGTTAATCACTATCAGTACTTCTATCCTTTCCTAGCAAACTCAGAGCAAGTCAGAGTTAGTCTGTTAGTGATTTTATTATTGGGATTGGGACTGGCTGTTGCTATTCTCCAGAAGTTGAACAAAATCCGTCAAGGTGTGGACAAACAATACTATCGTATCCAACAGTATCTTGTAAATATGAAGACAAAATAAAAGGAGAAAATTATGTTTGAATTTTTAGAAAAGTACCTCATGGGGCCAATGGGAAAAATATCCCAATATAAATTCGTTCGGGCCATTACTGCAGCAGGTATGGCAAGTATTCCATTTACAATCGTGGGCTCAATGTTTTTGGTATTTAATATTTTGCCACTGACTTTCTCGCATCCTGCTTTTGTAAATTTCTTCAATAATACATTTGCAAAGTTTTCAGACCTTTACATGTTAGCAAATGGGGCAACGATGGGAATTTTGGCCCTCTACTTCAACCTAGCACTTGGCTATGAATTCACAAAAATCTACGCAGAAGAGGATGATTTGAATTTGAGTCCTCTTAACGGTGCCCTTCTATCTATGTTTGCATTCTTCATGACCTTACCACAATTGGTGTTCAAAGATGGAGCAATTTCCCTTGTAAATGATGCGAAAGCAACGATTGTTAATGGTTGGGCAATCGGTGGTTCAGGTGTAAATCGTCTGGGTTCAATTGGTATTTTTACAGCGATTATTATGGCAGTACTTGCTGTTCAACTTTATCGTTTGTGTGTTGCGAAAAACTGGGTGGTAAAAATGCCAGATTCTGTTCCTGAAGGAGTATCTCGTGGTTTTACCGCCTTGATTCCAGCTTTTGTTGTTGCATTTGCAGTTCTCATTATCAATGGTATCTTCATTGCACTTGGTACGGACATCTTTCAAGTTGTTGCTATTCCATTTGGTTTCGTTGCGAATATTACAAATTCTTGGCTGGGTCTGATGGTGATCTACTTCCTTGTGCAATCGCTTTGGATTGTGGGCATTCATGGTGCCAATATTATCTTTGCTTTCGTAACCCCAATCGCTCTTGTTAATATGGCTGCCAATAACAATGGAGCTGCAATTCCACTTGCGGGGGAATTTAGCAATATGTTTGTTACTATGGGAGGATCAGGTGCCACCCTAGGTTTGATTATCTACCTAGCCTATATGTCTAAAGCAGAGCAGTTAAAAATGCTTGGTAGAGCCTCCATTGCTCCGGCTATTTTCAACATCAATGAACCCATCATCTTTGGATTACCCATCATTTACAACCCAGCTCTAGCCATTCCCTTCTTCCTTGCTCCAATGGCCTCTGCAACGGTAGGTTATTTTGCAATTAAGCTAGGATTATGTAATCCAGTAGTCGCTCAAATGCCATGGCCATCACCAGCAGGTATAGGTGCCTTTATTGGTACAGGTGGTGACTGGCGTGCAGCAGTAGTGGCACTAGTATGTGCTCTGGTAGCCTTCCTTGTTTATTTCCCATTCATCAAAATGTATGATGAAAAACTCTACAAAGAAGAACAAGGGTTGGTATAAGCAATGGTCTCAGATTGAAGACAAAGTCCATTTTGGACAAGTTCTTCAATCTCTTTCTTTGCAGTCAACAGCCAAAAACTCCCAGAAACGTCGAATAATAGCGTTTCTAAGAGTTGAAATGTAAACAACATTATGGTAGGTTTCCAAAAGTTATTACATTTTAATGGTTTGTCTACGTTCTGATATCTGTCTTTATTACTATTCAAAATCTATCAAGAAATGATTGAAAAAGCGTTTTCATTATGATATAATAGCAATAGGATTGTTACTGATAAACAGGCAAAACCTAAACTGATAGCAAATAGTCTGGAAACAGTCTTCTTTGTTGTGAGTTTAGGTTCTTTTTTATCGGTTAGGTAGGTGGTGAAAATAAATGCAGATTGACAAGGTATACAACAATAATGTAGTCCAAGCCATAGATCAACATGGACGGGAATTGATTGTGATGGGAAAAGGTTTGGGATTTCAGAAAAAGACTGGTGAGGATTTGGACACCAGTAAGATTGAGAAAACTTTCGTGTTACAAAACGATTACCAGCAATCCGATTTATCAACACTATATCTGCAAATGGATAATGGTGAGATAGAGGTTGTCAATGCCATTATCAGTGAGGCAGAGAAGGTTCTAAAAGTTCAGTTTGACTTGTCTCTCTATTTGGCTTTGGCGGATCATCTACATTTTGTTTTTCAACGCTGTCGTGAAGGAGTGACGATTGAAAATCCTCTTGCATGGGAGGTTCGTAAATTTTATCCACAAGAATACCAAATTGGATTAACTGCCTTACAACTAGTTAAGGAAAGCTTGCATTTAGAGTTAGGCAAGGGGGAAGCCTCTTCAATTGCTCTTCATCTCATCAATGCTCAGAAAAATGGCACTTTGGGAAAAGGCACTCAAGTCATCAGCAAGATTGTTACGCAGATTTTGGACATTGTGCGCCTACATTTTGGCTGTGTGGACTATGAAGAAGATACCAGTTACCATCGTTTCGTGACCCATGTCCAGTATTTTGCTCAACGGGTTGCAAATGGTGTTGTAGAGGGGCAAAATGATATTTTTCTTTATGAGCAGGTCAAGGCTAATTATCCAGACTCTTTTGCTTGTACTACTAAAATACGTAAGCACATTGCACAAGTTTACCACTTTGAAATGTCCAAGGATGAGCAAGTCTATTTAACGATTCATATCCAACGTTTAAAAACAAGTTAAAAAAATAAAAAAAAAAACAAACAGAAAACGCTTGCAAATTTATTTGCGATGTGTTATGATGGTGTTGACAAAAGGATTGTTACTGGTAAGCAGGCAAAACCTAAATATATACGAGATGCTCTTTTTGGTGCGAACCAAGAGGTGGTGTTTGGTGTATGTTTAGGTTTTTCTGTTTTTCCAGAAAAGAAAGGAGCCGGAAAATGGCAAAGGATTATACAGATTTGGCTACAGACATTGTAGCCCATGTCGGTGGTAAAGAGAATATCAGTAGCCTTAAACACTGTATCACTCGTCTCCGTTTTGGTTTGAAAGACGAGAGCAAGGCGGATACGGATTATCTTAAAGCACGAGACGGAGTGGTAACTGTTGTTCAAGCAGGAGGCCAGTATCAAGTAGTGATTGGCAACCATGTACCAGATGTCTATGCAGCTGTACAAAAAGTTGCGGGCATATCTGGCGGTGGTAGCTTGGATATTGATGAAGGTGATGTTCCAAAAGGTAACTTATTTGATCGTTTCGTAGATCTGGTATCAGGTGTTTTTCAGCCCTCTCTAGGTGTTTTGGCAGCTGCCGGTATTATCAAGGGGCTTGTAGCCATCTTAGCGGCAACTCTAAAATGGACTAATGACAATAGCGCTCTTTATGCTATTTTAAATGCAGCCGGTGATGGATTTTTCCAGTTCCTACCAATTGTTCTTGCTTATAATGCTGCTCGTAAGTTCAAGATGAGTGAATTTACAGGTATGGCAATTGCTATGGCTTTGGTATACCCTACCTTGCCAGGAACCCTGACTACCTTGAAAGAAGCGGGATTGAACAATGTATTTGGTATTCCATTTGTTCTTCCATCGTCAGGTAGCTACTTGCAAACGGTTATGCCAATTTTATTGGCAGTTTGGATGGCTTCTCATGTTGAAAAATTCTTCAAGAGAATTACTCCAGATGTAGTCAAAGTTTTCATGGTACCTTTTGCAACATTACTCGTGACTGTTCCAGTCACTTTCCTGGCAGTTGGTCCACTTGCTAACTACGCTTCAGATCTTTTGTCTGCTGGTTTTACCTCTGTCATGAACTTTAGCCCGCTTCTTTATGGCATTCTCCTTGGATCTATGTGGCAAGTGATGGTGATGTTTGGCTTGCACTGGGCGATTGTTCCATTGGCAATTTTGCAATTCTCACAAAACGGCTGGTCAGATATTTTAATTGCTGCTAATTTACCAAACTTTACCCAAACTGGTGTTCTATTAGCAATCATGCTAAAAACCCAAGAGAAAAAAGTTAAAACTCTCTCTATGCCTGCTTTTATCTCTTCTATTTTCGGTGTAACAGAACCAGCTATCTACGGTGTAACTCTTCCAATGAAAACTCCATTCTACATATCATGTGCCGTGTCTGGTTTAATCGGTGCAGGTTTGTCCTTCTTTGAATTGAAAGCTTACTCAATGGGTGGACTGGGGGTTTTCCTCTTCCCTAGCTTTGTAAGTCCAGATAAAGGGATGGCTCCAATGGGGATTATGATTGCTTTTGCAATAGCAGCCGTTGTTATTTCTTTTGCTATCCAAATGGCTCTTCCAGTTCCTTATCTATATGGAGGACCAACTGAAAAAAAGTAGTAGAGACTCCGGCGGAGTCTGTTCCAACACTAAAGGAAATCAAACAAGAAATTATTGGTAGCCCTTTGACAGGTAAGGTAGTTCCCCTAGCTGATGTACCAGATGAGGTTTTTGCTTCAGGTGCCCTAGGGAATGGTATTGCCGTTGAACCAACAGAAGGTGTGGTCTATGCTCCAACAAATGCAGAGGTCACCCTTGTTTTCCCAACAGGACATGCGATTGGACTTCGTACGGAAAATGGTGCAGAACTCCTGATTCATATCGGTATGGATACTGTTTCACTTAATGGTAAAGGTTTTGACAACTTTGTTGAAGTCGGAGATAGAGTGGAAGCCGGGCAAAAACTCTCTTCCTTTGATATGGATTTGATTCGTAGAGCAGGTCTGCCTATCACCACTCCAATCATTGTGGCTAACACAGCTGACTACGCAGATGTTTTATTCACACAGGAATCTCAGGTGAAAAGAGGGGATTACCTATTGACGACGGTTAAATAAAACAGAACCCAAGATTTGAACAACCATTAAAAGGGGCTAGGGAAATCACTCCCCAGCTCCTTTTCTTTGTGTCGATTCATAGAAGCTGACGGTAGAGAAGTCTTCTTTATTGAAAGTTGTAATCCGTTGCCTAGATGAAATTTTAGAAGGGAGTGTTCCAATATGGAAAGGAAACTATTAAGATGGCTCAGTTTGTGTTTGCTACTATTTTTGGTAGCTTGTGATCAAACTGACAAAGAAAGAGTAACTCGATTTACAAATGATACAACTCAGACGATTACTAGCGGGAAAATAAAGGGAAATCAAGACAAGGAAAATGGTGTTTTGGAATGGTTGGGTCTTCCCTATGCAGCAGCACCGGTTGGTGATTTAAGATGGAAAGAACCTCAACCTGTTGAAAGCTGGAATGGTACTTTCGATGCGACGGTAGCAGGCGAGAAGTTCATCCAATTTAGCAATGGAGAGGTCGTTGGTTCAGAGACTGCTCTCAATTTAGATGTGGTTAGACCGGATTCGACAGCAGTCAACTTACCAGTTGTTGTTTTCCTGCATGGGGGTAATAACCAAACTGGCCACGCTCAGGAAATTAGAGGTAATACATTTGTCAAGGATATGAATGCTATCTATGTTTCTGTCAACTATCGCTTGGGTGCTCTTGGTTTCAATCCCCTAGTGGCTTTGAAGACTGGAACAGACTTGGAGAACTCTGGCAATTACAGCCTTCTAGATATTGCAGCAGCTTTGGATTGGGTGCAGGAAAATATTGAAGTTTTTGGAGGTGACAAGAATAATGTCACCTTGACAGGCTTTTCAGCCGGTGGGCGTGATGTCATGGCAACCCTTATTTCTCCACTGTTTAAAGGAAAATATCACAAGGCAATTTCTTACAGCGGGGTTATGACATTGGCAGATGAAGCCACTAGTCAGGAAGTTTTTGCGAAAGCCTTAGCACCGTTGGTAGTTGAGGATGGTAAAAAAGCAGATGAAGTTGCGGCAAAGGATTGGCTGTTGAGCAGTGATCAAGAAGTTCAAGATTATCTCTACAGCCTTTCGGCAGCTCGTTTGGCACCATTGATGGGGAACGCAGGTATCCGTATGTCAGTATTCCCTCATTTATTTAAAGATGGCACAGTCATTCCCAAAGAGGGGTTTGACACCAAAACTTATAATGATGTTCCCTTGCTTCTTGTGACTGGAACCAGTGAGTTTTCACTCTTTTCTGCTTTTGATAAGCGCTTTTCCGCTTCTTTTTCTGATGGCAGTCTCTTCAAAGATGAGGAAAAGAGGAAGGAATTTACCTATACGGAGACCTATGGAAGCCAGCTTTATCGGCTTTCAAATACTATGGAAAGCGCTCGTGTTATGAAGGGAAGATACCGATCTCCCATCTACATCGGTCAGATTTCTTACGGAGATAATGCAACAATAACTCCAACAACAGCAGCTTTTCTTGGTGCCTTTCATGGCGTCTTTGAGCCTCTGTTACAAAAACCATCCAACTATACCCGTTTTATTGAAAAAGACTTTGAGTCAGAGGGAGCACAAGCACTCAGTGCTGATTTTAAGACTTATCTCAAATTCTTCGTTGCAAATGGTGATCCTAATGGTGGAAATTTGGAGAAATGGCCTGTTTGGACAGCTTCCGGTCAAGAAGTTCTGAGTATGGATGCAGATACTAAAAAAGCTATCATAAAACCATCTAGCGATAAGGAAACTGCTGAAGATATTTTGAAGAAGATGGATGCTGATATGACTCTACCAAACGAAGTGAAGGATGAGCTTAACAAGACAGTCCTTAATGGTCGTTGGTTTAGTTCGGTCATTGATGAGAAATATAAGGAATAAGAAAGAAACAAGTTCAAGTAAAAAGCTGGGTCTATTCCCAGCCTTTCCTCTTACTCAGTATGATATTTTTTGTCACTTTCGGGAATGCCTTCCTGATCAGACAGGTACCGTTCAGCGCGCACGGTCAGGCCATACTTTTCTCTTAACTTCATAATCTCTTGCATCATATCTGAAGCATGATGGCTGTCAAGAGCTGCCTGATTATCCCAACTGTCAACTAGCAAGATACTCGTGGGATCATCAAGGGGCGAAAAGTATTGGTAGCGGCTATTGCCAACTTGTTGGCGAATTCTGTCTGCAATGCCAGAACTTTCCATTTCCATGGCAAAGGCACGCGCATTTCCTTCAGAACCAGTATAGTAAAGGTGCATGGTAATCATCAGTTTCTCCTTATTTATCAATTGGATTTACTTGGCTATAAGCCCTATTTTTTCGTAATTGCTTGCGGTAGTTGCTAGGTGTTGTATGGTAGTAATGTTTGAATTGTCGGTTGAAGTTAGATAGATTGTTAAAGCCAACTTGATTGGCTATCTCGACCACTGGCTTAAGACTATTGTTCAGCAATTCTGTTGCAGCTCGCAGTCGAACCTGAATGATAAACTCCAAACAAGAAGTGCCTGTCTGTTGCTTGAAAACAGCCATAAAATGAGTTTTACTGTAGCCCATCATTTCCGCTAGTTGCCCAATGTGTAACGGTTCGTCATAATGTTGTTGGATGTACTCAATCAATTCTCGTAGTTTCTCATTCTTGCGATACATATCATCGGTATTTTTCCGAATAATGTAATGATGGCGATAGAGCAGATAAAAGAGATCAAACAATCTACTCTTAAGGGGTAGTTCAAAATAGGGTGGCTGATGTTTAACTAACTCAAAAATAGAAATCAGGCAGTATTTGATATCTCTGTAGCCTGGTTGATGAGGTTGGATGCGAGGCTTGCATTTAAAAATATCCGTTTGTAAGGGTTGGAAGTAGAGCATGTTTGTTTTGTCTGATTGCGAGGTACCCAGCATATCCAGATGAAACAAGAAAGTAGCTGTTTCATGACCGCGTCCCTCTATAGGATGGATAGAATGAGGAGCATTTGGACGAACTAGGATAATATCTCCAGCCTGACTATTAAAATAATCATAATCAATATGATAGCGAGCACTTCCACCATAAACATAATTGATTTCAAATTCATTGTGCCAATGAAATAGAACATCTGGCAGACCGTCTATAACACTAGTATGGTAGAACTTATAGGGCAAAAGTTGGCTATCATAATTGATGGCATGTTTAAATTCTTGATCGCTCAAATAATTTTGCATATCTATCTCTCATTCGTAGGATAGTATCATTATAACATATTATTTTAGAAGAAAGGGATTACAAATCAGTTTATACTATATTTATATTCTTCAAAAATTACCTTATATCGTTCCAAACTATCTGCTTGAGAAAAACTTCTGTGAAGGATTTAGCTTGCTACTCAAATGTTGGAGTGCAGCGGAGTTGGTCTTCGGATTCGTTTTTGTAGATAAGGTGATTTCACTCAAATAGCATTAGAAAATAAAAAGGGAGTAATAATCATGTCAAAATTTCCAAAGAATTTCCTCTGGGGTGGCGCCATCGCTGCCAACCAAGCCGAGGGTGCTTACAATGTAGATGGTCGAGGTCTTGTGCAGACAGATGTAACAACAGGTGGTAGCGTATCTAGTCCACGTTATACAACCTATATTGACAAGGAAGGCAAGCCGGGTAAATATGCTTCAATGGGGCACATGGGGGGACATTTACCGGAAGGTGCAGAGTATGCGATTTTGGAAGATCATTATTATCCCAATCATAAGGCGGTTGATTTTTATCATCGCTATAAGGAAGACATCAAGCTATTTGCAGAGATGGGCTACTCTGTCTTTCGTTTGTCCATTTCTTGGGCTAGGATTTTTCCAAACGGTGATGATGCAAAACCCAACCAGGCAGGGCTTGATTTTTATCGTTCAGTCTTTGAAGAATGTCACAAGTACGGTATTGAACCACTTGTTTCTATCTGGCATTTTGATACACCACTCTCTTTAGAAACACGTTACGGAGGCTGGACCAACCGAAAACTGGTAGATTTCTATGTGCGTTATGCAGAGACGATTTTTAAAGAGTATAAAGGTTTGGTCAAATATTGGATTACCTTCAATGAAATCAATAATACCATCATGTTTCTGGATATGTTCGGGGAAGCTCAGGATGCAGATTATCAAGAAGCTTACCAGCATTTACATCACCAGTTTATAGCCTCGGCTAAGGCAGTAAAGTTGGGACATGAGATTGATCCAAGCTATCAATTTGGGAATATGATCTGCGGTATCACCTTCTATCCAGGAACTTGTGATCCAGCTGACATCTTGGAAAATCAGCACAAGTGGGAGCAAAATATCTATTATTGTAGTGATGTTCAAGCCAAAGGCCGCTATGGAGCCTACGCTACTCGTCTCTGGAGTGAGCACAATGTAGTCATCCAAATGGAGGAAGGGGACCTAGAACTTCTTGCAGAAGGTAAGGTAGACATGTATACCTTCTCCTACTATATGTCAACGATTGTGACGACCCATAAAGTAGAAGATACGGTATCCGGTAATTTTTCGATGGGAGCAAAAAATCCTTACTTGACTTACTCAGATTGGGGTTGGGCTCAGGATCCGAAAGGTCTCCAGTATTATCTTGAGAAAATCTATGATCGCTATGAAATTCCAGTCATGATTGTGGAAAATGGCCTAGGAGCTTTGGACACAGTTGAAGAGGATGGTTCTATCCATGACCAATATCGAATCGACTATCATCGTGCTCATATCAAGGCTATGGCAGCCGCTATTGCTAACGGTGTGGACTTGATTGCCTACACTACATGGGGCTGCATTGATATTGTATCAGCAGGTACTGGTGAAATGCGGAAACGCTACGGCTTTATCTACGTGGATATGGATGATGCTGGAAATGGTACACTTAATCGAACACCAAAAGATTCATTCTACTGGTACAAGAAAGTCATTGCAAGCAATGGTGAGGATGTGGAATAGGAAAGACGGCAGCTTGCCGTTTTTCTTTAAGAGAGGAGAAGAGTGTGAAAATAGAACATGTGGCTATCTATACACAGGATCTGGAAGGAATGCGGCATTTCTTTGAGACCTATTTTAATGCTACATCCAATCAGCTCTACCATAATCAGAAAACCAGTTTCAAATCCTATTTTCTAATCTTTGCAGACGGAGCTCGTCTGGAAATTATGACCAGGGACGACGTGGTGGACAAACCAAGCCAACTCAATCATCTCGGTCTTATTCATCTAGCCTTTAGTCTAGGAAGTGAGGAAGCTGTGGATGAATTGACAGAGCGACTTGTGGCAGCAGGTTACCCACTTCTCAGTGGCCCGCGAGTCACTGGAGATGGTTATTATGAGTCGTGCGTCTTGGGATTTGAAGGTATTCAAATTGAGTTAACAGTGTAAAGGAGAATAAATCATGTCAAAAAAACAATTTCCAAAAGGATTTCTTTGGGGTGGTGCAACGGCGGCCAACCAGTATGAAGGTGGTTGGAACTTAGGTGGTCGTGGTCCCGCCACATCGGATACTGCTCGTGCAGTGGCGCCAGAAGAACGTAAGAGCATGGGAAGTGAGTTTACTAACCCTATGACTCGTGAACATCTGGATTTTGCCTTAAATGATAAGGAAGGGCTTTATCCAAAACGATGGGGTTCTGATTTTTACCATCGCTATAAGGAAGATATTGCGCTCTTTGCAGAAATGGGCTTCAAAACCTTCCGTCTATCCATCGCCTGGTCACGTATTTTTCCAAATGGCGATGAGTTTGAACCCAATGAAGAAGGATTAGCTTTCTATGATGCCGTCTTTGACGAACTCAATAAATACGGTATCGAACCCTTGGTTACTCTATCTCACTATGAATTTCCTATTCATCTAGTCAAAGAATATGGTGGTTGGAAAAATCGTAAGGTTATCGACTTCTTTGTTCACTATGCAGAGACGGTCTTTAAGCGTTACAGGGGGAAAGTCAAGTACTGGCTGACTTTCAATGAAATCAATATTCTTGGGATGACCGGTTACTTGTCTGGAGGGCTGCTATTTGAGGATGGACAATTACATTTGGATGAGATGTATCAAGCTGTTCATCATCAATTTATCGCTTCAAGTTTAGCAACAAAAGCGGCTCACGAAATTGACCCTGAAAACAAGGTTGGTTGCATGTTGGCACGTATGGAAGCTTATCCGGCCACCTGTCATCCTGATGACATCCTTCATGCTGTTCAAAAGGATCAGAGTAATCTTTTTTATTCAGATGTCCAGATCCGTGGTCAGTATCCCCGCTATATGAAGCGCTTCTTCAAAGAAAATAATATTCAGGTGCAATTTGAATCGGGTGATGAAGCTATTTTGAAACAGTATCCTGTGGATTTTATGAGTTTTTCTTACTACATGACCTCTGTGACTCGTCACCCCAATAACCAGACTCCTGAGCAAAAAGCAACAGCAGGAAACTTGATACTAGGTGAAGCAAATCCTTATCTGGAAGCATCAGATTGGGGCTGGCAGATTGATCCAGTCGGACTACGTGTGACTCTAAACAAGTTATATGACCGTTACCAGGTTCCTCTTTTTATTGTGGAAAATGGTCTGGGGGCACTTGACACGGTTGAGGTGGACGGCTCTATTCATGACCAATATCGTATTGATTATCTTGAAAAACACGTCAAGCAAATGTACGAAGCTATCGAAGATGGCGTAGAACTCATGGGCTATACTCCTTGGGGCTGTATTGACCTTGTTTCTGCTTCAACCAGTGAAATGTCTAAGCGCTATGGTTTTATCTATGTAGATGCAGATGATCAAGGAAATGGTAGTTTCAACCGTTCTCGTAAGGACTCTTTTTTCTGGTACAAGGATGTTATTGCTAGCAACGGAGCAAGCATTTTAAAGGATTAGGAGGTTTAGATTTTATGGCAAAAACAATTTATTTAATGCGTCACGGTGAGACCTTATTCAATACACAGAAACGTGTTCAGGGTTGGTCAGATTCTCCCTTGACTGAAAAAGGAATTACTCAAGCTCAAGCGGTTGCTCAGTATTTTGCTGTACAAGGGATTGTATTTCAGTCGGCTTACTCTTCAACTCAGGAACGGGCGACCGATACGCTAAAACTGGTAACAAATGCTCCCTACAAACAGCTTAAGGAGCTGAAAGAGATGAACTTTGGTATTTTTGAAGCACGAGAAGAAGAGCTTCTTCCAAAGCATCGTCCGGGAGCTCGTTCTTTTGAAGATCTCTTGGTACCGTTTGGTGGAGAGGATATTCGTGCGGTTGGAAAACGGGTCAAAGAAGCTATTCTATCGGTGGCAAAGCTTGATTCTGCTGATCCCATTCTCATGGTTAGTCACGGTGCTGCTATTTGGGGCTTAGTACAGATTTTGGAGGTATCATTTCCATCAGGAGTCTTCTTATCCAATTGTGCTATCTGTCAACTGACAGTGGAGGTAGAAAAAGGGCAAATGATATTTGAAAAATTGATTGATTCTGCTCATGACTTTAAGGTTTACGATTTCTAAAGAGAAGATTTTTATAAAAAACTTAACCATTTATGATAAAGCAAAGGAGACAACATGACAGAAACAAAAGTATTTCCAGAAGGATTTTTATGGGGTGGTGCAACAGCGGCCAACCAATGTGAAGGTGCCTATGATGTAGATGGGCGTGGTCTTGCCAATGTGGATGTAGTACCAATCGGTCCAGAACGTTTTCCAATTATTGCAGGAAAGCGAAAGATGTTCAACTTCGAGGATGGTTACTTTTATCCAGCTAAGGAGTCTATTGATATGTACCACCATTTCAAGGAAGATATTGCTCTCTTTGGTGAGATGGGTTTTAAAACATATCGTTTATCAATTGCTTGGTCACGGATTTTTCCGAAAGGAGATGAGTTAGAGCCAAATGAAAAAGGTCTTCAATTCTACGAAGACTTGTTCAAGGAATGCCATAAATATGGGATTGAACCCTTGGTCACCATCACCCATTTTGATTGCCCTATGCATTTGATTGAGACTTACGGTGGCTGGCGTAACCGTGAGATGTTGGAATTTTACGAGCGTCTCTGCCGTACCCTCTTTACGCGCTACAAGGGGTTGGTAACACACTGGCTCACTTTCAATGAAATCAACATGATTCTCCATGCTCCATTTATGGGAGCAGGCCTCTATTTTGAAGAGGGTGAAAATGTAGAACAGGTCAAATATCAAGCAGCTCACCATGAACTTGTTGCGTCAGCAATTGCTACCAAATTGGCCCATGAGATTGACCCAGAAAATAAGGTTGGTTGTATGTTGGCAGCCGGTCAGTATTATCCACATACTGCCCATCCACGTGATTATTGGGAAGCAATGAAAGAAGACCGTGAAAATTATTTCTTTATAGATGTGCAGGCGCGTGGCTACTATCCAAACTATGCTAAGAAGAAATGGGAGCGTGCAGGTATTGAACTAGAGATGACAGAAGAAGACTTAGCTTTGCTCCAAGAACATACAGTTGACTTTATCTCCTTCTCTTACTATTCTAGTCGTGTTGCTTCTGGTGACCCCGCCGTCCAAGAACAGACAGCAGGGAACATCTTTGCTTCTATTAAAAATCCTTATTTAAAAGCATCAGAGTGGGGTTGGCAGATTGATCCGCTTGGTCTTCGCATTACCCTCAACGCTATTTGGGATCGATATCAAAAACCGATGTTTATCGTAGAAAATGGTCTTGGTGCTGTTGATACACCGGATGAAAACGGCTATGTAGCAGATGATTACCGCATTGATTACCTCCGTCAACACATTGCAGCCATGCGTGATGCCATTGTTGAGGACGGGGTAGAACTCATGGGCTATACCACCTGGGGTTGCATAGACTTGGTTTCTGCTGGAACTGGGGAGATGAAAAAGCGCTATGGCTTTATCTATGTTGATCGAGACAATGAAGGCAAGGGCAGTCTCAAACGTTCTAAGAAAAAATCCTTTGACTGGTATAAAAAAGTGATTGCTACAAATGGAGCAGTTATTGATTAGACAGGAAAGACAGGTCTTTGGACTTGTCTTTTGTTATCGTTTCCACTATAATAAAAATTAGTTAACAAGAGAGGAACTATCCATGAAATACATCATAAATAACAGCAACGACCCAGCATATAATATCGCTCTTGAAGCCTATGCCTTCAAGGAATTGACTGATATTGATGAGATTTTCATCCTTTGGATCAATGAACCTGCCATTATTATCGGCAAGCATCAAAATGCCATTGAAGAAATCAATAAAGAATTTACCGATGAAAAAGGAATTCATGTTGTTCGCCGTTTATCAGGTGGTGGAGCAGTTTATCATGACCTTAACAATCTTAACTATACTATTATCTCTAACAAGGCGGATGAAGGAGCTTTTGATTTCAAAACCTTTTCCAAGCCTGTGATTGACACTCTGGCAACTCTGGGTGTGGAGGCCAATTTTACAGGTCGTAACGATCTTGAAATCGATGGAAAGAAAATCTGTGGCAATGCCCAAGCCTATGCTAAAGGGCGAATGATGCACCACGGTTGCTTACTCTTTGATGTAGATATGTCTGTTCTTGCTAGTGCTCTTAAAGTGAGCAAGGACAAGATTGAATCCAAGGGAGTAAAGTCTGTTCGCGCTCGCGTGACGAATATCAACAATGAGTTACCTGAGAAGATGACCGTTCTGGAATTTAAGGAGGCCATTCTTAATCAGATGAAACAGGAATATCCAGATATGGACGAATACATTCTTTCAAAAGATGATTTGGCTCGTATCCAGGAAATTCGTGATACACAATTTGCGACTTGGGACTGGACTTATGGTCAGACACCAGAATACACAGTGGAGCGTAGTATTCGTTACCAAGCTGGAAAAATTACTACTTACATCAAGACAGAAAAATCCGTTATCGAATCAATTAAGATTTACGGTGACTTTTTTGGTATAGGAGATGTGTCAGATATTGAAAGTCTTCTTGTTGGTACTCGTTATGAGTACGTAGATGTCCTTTCCAAGCTTCAAGAGATTGATACGACCCACTATTTTTCACGCATGACAACAGAAGAGGTAGCCAAGGCTATTGTAGCTTAAACAGTACAGGCCATTGTCACCTAAGAGATGAAATCGTTTTAAGAAAATGGTTTTTACTTGTACATTTTCAATATTATGGTATAATTGTTTTCTGTGAGTATCCCTCACTTACTCGTGGCTAGACCATGAGTCATTAGACCAAAAGGAGGAACATATCAATGGCTAAATACGAAATTCTTTATATTATTCGTCCAAACATTGAAGAAGAAGCTAAAAATGCTTTGGTAGCACGCTTTGACTCTATCTTGACTGACAACGGTGCAACAATCGTTGAATCAAAAGCATGGGAAAAACGTCGCCTTGCGTACGAAATCAATGATTTCCGTGAAGGCCTTTACCATGTCGTTAACGTTGAAGCAAGCAACGATGAAGCTCTCAGAGAGTTTGACCGTTTGTCAAAAATCAACAGCGACATTCTTCGTCACATGATTGTCAAACTTGACGCGTAAGAAGGTAGTTTATGATAAATAATGTAGTATTGGTTGGTCGTATGACCCGCGATGCAGAACTTCGTTACACCCCGTCTAATCAGGCTGTTGCGACTTTTACTTTAGCGGTCAACCGTAATTTTAAAAATCAAAACGGTGAGCGTGAAGCGGACTTTATCAACGTAGTGATTTGGCGCCAACAAGCTGAAAATTTGGCGAATTGGGCTAAGAAAGGTGCACTGATTGGTATTACAGGTCGTATCCAGACCCGTAGTTATGATAATCAACAAGGGCAACGTGTCTACGTTACAGAAGTCGTTGCAGAAAGTTTTCAACTTCTTGAGAGTCGCTCTGTTCGTGAAGGACAAGGCGGTTATTCTACTGGTTCTTCATTTGCTGGGGGAAATGATTATAACTCATCTTATCAAGCACCATCACAATCTACACCGAACTTCGCTCGAGAAGAAAGTCCATTTGGGACAAGCAATCCGATGGACATATCAGACGATGACCTACCGTTCTAAGGTGGGGTGGACTTATAACTCAAGATAGGTTTGAGTTTTGGGAAAAAGCTTGAAAAGATATGAATTTTCAAGGGGTAGATATACTTCGGTGCATTTCCCACTTTCAATAGCTTTTTGACCCGTACTATCATAATATAAAGGAGAATAAACATGGCTCAACAACGTCGTGGCGGTTTCAAGCGCCGTAAAAAAGTTGACTATATCGCAGCTAACAAAATTGAATATGTTGATTACAAAGATACTGAACTTCTTAGCCGTTTCATTTCTGAACGTGGAAAAATCCTTCCACGTCGTGTGACTGGAACATCAGCTAAAAACCAACGTAAAGTAACAACAGCAATCAAACGTGCTCGCGTTATGGCACTTTTACCATTCGTAAATGAAGATTAAAAAAATGGTCCAGTGGGCCATTTTTTCTTACGCTCTAAAAACTGGAAAGGTGCAATCACTAGTGGGTCATTTTTTCGTAAGTTTAGAAATTAGCCCTTCTAGATTTTAGTTGCTGGAGTTATCCAAGTAGACGAACTTTAAAGTTTAGCCAATCGAAAATGAATATTAGTTGCTCTTTCCAAGGCAGAGGAATAGGAGTAAGTACCTAATCGGATTGTGGATACAATGGAGAAACTTGTCATTCATATATCCGGTGTGTCAGAAAAAGACTTGACAAATTGGGGGAATCGGTGATATAGTAAAAATATTAACTGGTTAAGTTTTTTGTGAAAAGACAACCAAAAAGGGAGGACTTATGAAGAAAAAGTATATCTATAGCGTAGCGGCAGCATTGCTACTTGGTGTAGCATGCTATCAGTTGGGGCGCTATCAGGAAAGTGTCAGCCAGGATCAGAATCGGGTAGCGTATGTAGAAGGGAATCAAAGTTCAACAGATAAAAACAGTGTTGTTACTGATACCAAAAATATGAGTCCTGATGAAGTGAGTGCCAAGGAAGGCATTGATGCAGAACAGATTGTTGTTAAAATAACCGATCAAGGCTATGTAACTTCCCATGGAGATCATTACCATTATTATAACGGTAAGGTACCTTATGACGCTATCATCAGTGAGGAATTGATTCTCAAAGATAGCAGCTACATTCTTAACCAAGCTGATATTGTTAATGAGGTAAAGGATGGCTATATCATCAAGCGTGAAGGCCGCTATTACCTCTACCTCAAGGATGCTAGCAAAACTAGCAATGTTCGAACCAAGGAGGAAATTAGTCGTCAACAACAGAGTTCAGGAAATAGTCGTTCGAGTCACGCTACTAATGGCGTGACTCGAATGACTAATGGGAGTTTTCGTCAAACAGGTTTGACGGGAAAGCCCTATACAACTGATGATGGCTATGTTTTTAGCCCTACAGATGTGATTGATGATATGGGAGATGGTTTTCTGGTACCGCATGGCGATCATTTCCACTATATTCCTAAGAAGGATTTGTCCGCTGGGGAGCTAGCGGCTGCACAAGCTTACTGGGACAGTAAACACAAGAAACTAGTAGCGAAACCTCAACCACGCCGCCAGAGAGAAGAATATGGTCGTGGTGATTCGCACCCAACAGTGCCAATTCCTAATGGGTATAGTGGCCCCTCATCTCAGCCGATACCTCGTCCAACTATCCCGATGGCCGATTCCAATCAACCACCTGCCCCACCTCAACCAAGTGATAATAATGGTGAGAGTTTAGTTGATTTACTGAAACAGTTATATGCTCAGCCACTTGGGCAGCGCCACGTTGAGGGAGATGGTTTGGTCTTTGATCCTGTAACCATTACCAAACGGACAGACCGAGGTGTTGTTGTACCTCATGGTGATCACTTTCACTTTATACCATTTGATCATATGTCTGAGTTGGAGGCTAAAATTTCAAAAATGGTTGTAATTGGTATGCCACCAGTTCAACCGGAACTACTCTCTCAGCCAAGTGAGCCTATCCAGTCTGATGTTCCAAGTCAGCCCTCTCAGCCAACACCACCAACTACAGACGATGATCATGGCTTGGTTGATTTATTAGGCAAGAATATTAAAAAAACAGCTAAGGGAATGGATGGTCTACCTTACACAACTAGTGATGGCTATACTTTCACCGCAGAGAGCATTTTGGAATATGATGATCAAGGGTTACGAGCAGAACATGGAGATCATGAACACTACATCTTTTACCATGAACTAGAAGATTCAGAGCTTGAAGCAGCTCAAAATTATATTAACAGAAATCATTTGACTGCTGTGAAACCAAGCGGCTACAGCAAGTCTGAAATTGAAGCTAAATTACGCTATGTCTCTCTGGAAAATGGGGTACCATTTGATCAATTGATTGTAACAGGAAATCAAGTTATTATTCCCCATGGAAATCATTCTCATGTCGGTAACCTCGATCGTTACCCTGTAGCTTTGCGTTTAAAAAACGACAGTGATGTGGATGAATATAGAAGTCTTCTAGTGAGTTTGAAAATGAGCTACTTACGCCTACAGAATGAAGGTGGATCAGTTTACCGTCGCAATGATGTAGTAGTGGTTGTTCAGAAAGACGGTATAGAGCGTGAAGTCAAATTGAAAGACATTCGCCTTCCTTTAGACTATGATGAGGTTGATTATAGTGGATTAGTAACTGCTGTTGATCCGAATGAAGAGAAATTGGCCTATATTGCTAAGCAATATGGTGTGCCACGGCATGAAGTTCGTTACCTTTTTGACAATTTAGTAATGATTGAAGGTCATGGTGCTGTAGATTTAAGTCTAGTTAATGTCAAGGATGCTGTTATTTACTCCTTACGCAATCAACCACAAGATACAAAAACAGAAGAAGATAAGGGTGATGGTGATGAGAAAGTTCAGGAGCAACCAGTTCATACAGAGCGAGTTGATTCAGAGCAGACTTTACCAGATTCAACTGTTCAAGATAAAGCCTTATCTACCCTTCAACCGGAACATCAATCCGAGCCAGAGATTGATCAC
The DNA here is from genome assembly GCF_009866825.1 of Streptococcus sp. DAT741. Lineage (NCBI taxonomy): Bacteria > Bacillati > Bacillota > Bacilli > Lactobacillales > Streptococcaceae > Streptococcus > Streptococcus sp. DAT741. The sequence goes on along the minus strand of NZ_CP019557.1, from coordinate 1,670,200 downwards.
TCATCAAGCACCGATGATGGTTCCATTTCTCAGCCATCCATTGATTCTGATTCGGAAGAGGAGGAAGAGATTCAATCAGACGAGGATAGCGAAGAGTTGGATGAGTACGAGTTAGCTATGCGCGAACGTGCCAAAGCATATGGTATGGCTGCGGATGATTTTGAAGAAGCCTTGGTAAGCATTGCGTTGAAGCACAGTGTTGGAGTAGAGAGCTTTGAGTATCAGCCGGAGCAAAAAACAGTTAGCTTCCTAGATCGTAGCGGCCAACGTCAGGTGGTAAAGGTGGGAAATAGCTAATTTGATTGTTTTGCTGCTACATCATGCTATGCATGATTGCTGCCACCTACAGAAGAATGAAAACAAGATTCAAAAGCCCTCATTAAGATTCTACTCCTAATGAGGGCTTTGTTCTCTTTACAACTATTGTAAACATTACTTGCTTTATCTCCCACAGTTTGGAGTTTAATTTTACTGCACTGGGGTCATAGCATTGCGGATGTTGTATTTTTTCTTCAAGAGATAACGAACACCGAAGGCTGCTGCACCGATTAGAATGGTGAGTACCGGATGCAAGACAGGATTGAGAGCTGCTGGAATCAAAGCAGCGAGCAAAAAGACTGCTGACCAAGCCAGTGTTGCTAAACCAAGAAAGGCGATGGCTTTTAAAAATTTAGGACGTTGCCCAGTTTTAATTTGCTCTCTATATACAAAGTGGTACATGACATACATACCAGCACCGACTCCAAAGCCAATCACTAACAGCGTAAGGAGGCCGTACCGAGCTCCTTGACCTAAAAGATTCATTAACCCATTGATACCAGCGATGATTGCAAGCATCAGGAGACTAGAGTCAAGCCACATAAGCCATGGATTTTCGTTGTATTCCATTTTAGTTTGCTGTTCTTCTGAAGTTGACTTGCTGGCTACCCATTCGCTAGGGGTACCATAGAGACTACGGGCAGTTACACCAGTTTTCTGCTTTTCGATGATTGTTGGTAAAATTTCTTCCAGTAATTCCTTGATTTCGCTGTCAGATTTACCGTCTTTAATCAAGAGGTTGGTAGCAGTATGGATAAATTCTTGATTTTTTCTTGTTAATTCTTTAATTTCTATAAATGACATAATTTCTCCTTGATTTAAAACCATTTCTTATAGCTAAAGTAAATAACAAATGGGATAGTTGCTAGGAAGGAAATGGCAATCACAATCCAAAATGAGAGGGGATGCTCGCTGTATGGCATAGAAACTCCAAGCACATTCATGCCATAAGCAGAAAAGACCATTGTAGGAATGGACAAGATAATGGTGAACAAAGCCAAAGTCTTCATAACAGTATTTTGGTTGTTAGCGATAATAGAAGCAAAGGCATCAGACATTCCAGTTAGGATGCTTCCGTATATGTCAGCCATCTCGATTGCCTGCTGGGTTTCTATCAATGTATCTTCCAGAAGATCTTCATCTTCTTCATATTTTCGTAATATACGAGATGAGGAAGCTAATTTTTTGACAAGTCGTTCATTCGTTTTCAAAGAGGTTTGGAAGTAAACGATTGTCTTGCCTAGCTCCATCAATTCGATTAACTCTTCATTTTGCATTGATTCATGCAATCGTTTCTCGATTTCTGCGCTCTTTCTATCAATGGTCCGTAGGGCTGATAGATAAAGCTGAGCATTGCGATAGAGAATCTGGAATACAAAGCGAGATTTCATGAAGGTAAAGAAGTTCCGTAACCGGCGATGGATAAACTGCTCAAAGAGTGGTAGTGGTTCCAAACAGGTCGTGATAATGGCATCTTCTGTCAGGATAATCCCCAAGGGAATAGTAATATAGTAGGTTTTATTGTTCCGCTCTTCCAAGATCGGTACGTCCACGATGATTAAGGTGTAGTCATCTTCAACTGTGATACGGGAAGTTTCTTCTGCATCAAGCGGAGCTCGCAAGTCAGCAATATCAATCTTGTAATGTTCTGCTACTTCTAGGGATTCACTCTGGCCGGGGTTAACCAAGTTAATCCAAGCACCTGGTTCAAAGGTTTGGACTTCTTCTAAATCAGTCATGGTTGATAGAAAAATTTGTTTCATATCCCTGCCTCCTTTTATCTTTTACGCATTAGCACAACCTCCATTATACCAAAAAAAGTATCGTTAAGGAAAAGTTTTCTACAGTTTTGTGATATAATTGGAATATTTAAGGAGGATAGCCTGATTTTTGTATTGTTATCCAATTAGGTACGGAAAAGGACTGAATATGGGAGAAAGATGATGCAAAAAAGACTCATTCTTTTGTGTACAGGTACACTGTGGAACTAATCAGTTTTCATGCTCTTTGTATCTTATTTTTTGTACGCTTTCTTGACGTGAGATTTTCAAAACGATATTTTTTGAAAATTGAGCTAATACAAGATATAGAAACTGTCCATAGGCAGTTTCGTCTGGTGATGCGGAGCAAACGACTGTCACCAGTTATTTTGTGAACGTACTTATATTTAGAAAGGAATAGAATACGCCCTAAGCGCTGTGTGAAAAAGATACGCGGCCGTTTCGACTTTAGTTGATTACGGATGTGGATGCTGTTGAGTATAAATCCTCTTAGAGCATTTACGCTCTTCATCGAATTTCCTATTTTTATTTTGCGTTTTACGGGCTTTGTATCTTAGATTATGCAAGAAAATATTATTATTCATGGTGCGCGTGCCCATAATTTAAAAAATATTGATGTGACAATTCCACGTGAAAAATTAGTGGTAGTAACCGGTTTATCTGGTTCAGGAAAGTCGAGTTTGGCATTTGATACCTTATACGCTGAAGGACAGCGGCGCTATGTGGAAAGTTTGTCCGCCTACGCCCGTCAGTTTTTAGGGAATATGGATAAGCCAGATGTGGATTCGATTGAAGGTCTCAGTCCTGCTATCTCTATTGATCAAAAGACTACATCACGAAATCCTCGGTCAACAGTTGGGACAGCGACAGAAATCAATGATTATCTTCGTCTGCTCTATGCTCGTGTTGGAGTGCCATACTGTATCCATGGACACGGAGCGATTGCTGCTTCTTCAGTGGAGCAGATTGTTGATGAAGTGTTGGAATTGCCAGAACGCCAACGTTTACAAATTTTAGCGCCTGTCGTTCGTCGAAAAAAGGGGCAACATAAGGCCATTCTTGAAAAAATACAGCGAGATGGCTACGTCCGAGTTCGTGTCAATGGTGAAGTGTATGATCTGTCAGAAGTGCCAGAATTGTCCAAGAGCAAGGCACATACTATTGAAGTTGTAGTCGATAGGATTGTTGTTAAAGAAGGCATTCGCACTCGTCTCTTTGACTCTATTGAAGCAGCTCTGCGACTGGCAGATGGTTATGTCCTCATTGATACTATGGATGGCAAAGAAATGCTCTTTTCTGAGCATTACGCTTGTCCAGTTTGTGGTTTTACAGTCCCTGAGTTAGAGCCTCGTCTATTCTCGTTCAATGCGCCATTTGGCTCTTGTAGCGATTGTGATGGTCTAGGTACGAAATTAGAGGTGGATCTGGATTTGATTGTCCCAGACACAAGTAAGACTCTGCGTGAGGGTGCTTTGGCGCCATGGAATCCAATTTCTTCTAACTACTATCCCCAAATGCTGGAACAGGCTATGAATCATTTTGGCGTGGATATGGATAAGCCTTTTGAAGAGTTGACAGATGACGAGAAGAATCTTATTTTTTACGGTTCTAATGGCAAGGAATTCCATTTCCATTATGAAAATGAGTTTGGTGGTGTGAGAGATATTGATATTCCTTTTGAGGGATTAGTTATAAATATTGATCGTCGCTACCGTGAAACCAATAGTGACTATACACGGACGGTCATGAAGAGCTATATGAATGAACTGACCTGTGGAACCTGTCATGGGTATCGGCTCAATGATCAAGCCTTGTCTGTAAAGGTCGGTGGTGAAAAAGGTTTTCATATCGGACAGTTATCGGATTTATCGGTAGCTGATCATTTGGAAGTTCTATCTCAGTTGACCTTGTCTGCCAACGAAGCCACTATTGCAACTCCCATCATCAAAGAAATCAAGGATAGATTGACATTTCTTAATAATGTTGGACTGAACTATCTAACCCTTTCTCGAGCAGCGGGTACGCTTTCAGGTGGGGAAAGTCAGCGAATTCGTCTGGCAACTCAGATCGGTTCAAACCTATCAGGTGTTCTTTATATTCTTGATGAGCCTTCCATTGGCTTGCATCAGCGGGACAATGATCGCCTTATTGCCAGTCTCAAGAAGATGCGAGATTTGGGCAATACCTTGATTGTGGTAGAACACGATGAAGATACTATGCGCGAGGCGGACTGGTTGATTGATATTGGTCCAGGTGCAGGTGTTTTCGGCGGTGAAATCGTTGCTGCTGGAACTCCTGCACAAGTGGCAAAGAATAAAAAATCCATTACGGGTCAATATTTATCTGGCAAGCGTCAAATCCCAGTTCCCTTAGAACGTCGTATTGGGAATGGTCGTTTCTTAGAAGTCACTGGCGCTAAGGAGAACAACCTGCAAGATGTGACCGTCCGTTTCCCCCTTGGTAAATTTTTGGCGGTGACAGGAGTGTCTGGCTCTGGTAAATCAACTCTCGTTAACTCCATTTTGAAAAAAGCCATTGCCCAGAAGCTCAATCGCAATTCGGACAAGCCAGGCAAGTTTGAGTCGATTTCAGGAATTGAACACTTGGATCGTTTGATTGATATTGACCAAAGTCCGATTGGACGGACACCGCGTTCCAACCCTGCTACTTATACAGGTGTTTTTGATGATATTCGTGATCTATTTGCTCAGACAAATGAAGCGAAGATTCGTGGTTATAAAAAGGGGCGTTTCTCCTTTAACGTCAAAGGTGGACGGTGTGAAGCCTGTTCAGGAGACGGTATCATCAAGATTGAAATGCACTTTCTGCCGGATGTCTTTGTTCCATGTGAGGTTTGTCATGGGCATCGTTACAATTCAGAAACGCTAGAGGTTCATTACAAAGAAAAGAACATTGCTCAAGTCCTTGATATGACGGTCAATGATGCGGTCGAATTCTTCAAACACATTCCAAAGATTGAGCGGAAACTCCGTACTATACAAGATGTGGGCTTGGGCTACGTTACTCTAGGTCAGCCAGCAACGACCCTATCAGGTGGGGAAGCCCAGAGGATGAAGTTGGCCTCTGAACTCCACAAGCGGTCAACTGGTAAATCCCTCTATATCTTGGATGAGCCAACAACAGGTCTTCATACGGAGGACATTGCCCAACTGCTCAAAGTTTTGGCTCGTTTCGTGGATGATGGCAATACGGTTCTGGTCATCGAGCATAATTTGGATGTGATAAAGACTGCTGATTATATCATTGATATGGGTCCGGAAGGTGGTATCGGTGGTGGTACTGTCGTTGCGACAGGTACCCCAGAAGAAGTGGCGGAAAATCCAGCTAGCTTTACAGGACAATATTTAAAAATGAAGTTGAAATAGATAGTTGTCGGGAGATAGAAAGAGTAGTCAAGTGAAGAGCAGTTGCTCGATAGCTACCGGCATTGAATCTTTGGCATAATCGAATAACGCCTATGATTTAGGCTTAGTATCAAAAGAAACTGACAGACTAAGCAATTACATTTTCAATTTTTAAAAACTGGCACCATGGTTTCTGTAGTAGAGAACATCTCTACGCGGAATTGTGGTGCTTTTTAAGATGTTTATCAACAGCGCAATCGTTCAGATTGAGATTGGGAAAATTTTCATTTGTCATCGACTATTTTCATTGAGAGGCTTATCATGAACAATATATGGTGCAAGTCGGTTTTATATAGCGATATAATATTATAGTTAATTCATAAAAATATAATTCTATTGACAGGATAATAATAATTTGGTATATTGTGAATGAATACAAAAATTTATTCATTCACAATATAAAAAGAGGAGGCTTTATAGAATTGGACAAAAAGCAGGCGTTGAAGACAGCCGCCCATGATGTTTTCTCTAAAAAAGGTTATAAGGCAACAGGTATTTCAGAAATTGCTAGGCAAGCCGGTGTAGCGGTAGGTTCTTTTTATAACTATTATGAAAGTAAAGAATCAATTTTTTTAGATGTTTATGTAGATGAGAATAATCGTGTACGTCAAGCAATGATAAACAAAATTGATTGGGGAATGGATATGGTCGAACTTGTCAGTCAGATTTTCAGACAATCACGAAGTCTTATTTCTTCTAATAAAATTCTCGTAGAATGGTATAATCCTGCTATTTCTGATGAGTTGCATAATTATTATTCTTCGGAAGAAGGAAAACTTGCAAATCACTTTCATCAGTTTTTAGTGGAGACCTTTACCAATCGAATGGTGAAAGAAGGATGTTCGCACGGACAAATTCAAGATATTCTACAGGTTTATAACTTGTTCTACTACATGGATATGCACATCACAGAAGATAATTTCCCAAATATTAGCCAAACGATTGAAATACTTGCAACGAATTTTGTTAAAGGCATTTTTAAATAAAGAATTAATTTCTTTATTTTTAAGAATAAATGAATGAATTTATTTTATATTCATTCAAAGGCGTAAAAGGAGTATTTTTATGAACAAACAAGGAGTAAAAAAGATGAATGGATTGGACATTGCGGGAATTTCTGTCGCTGTTATTGGTATTTTAGTCATTATATGGGGAACTATGCTACAGTCAATCGATTTATCAAGCCCTGATTTGATGTCCTTTGTTACTGGAGGCATGATTTTGTTGGCGATAGGGTTATGTATGATTAACGGATTACCTGCCATTTTGCAAATTACAGGCATTTGGTTGGCAGCAGCGACTACCATGATTTATATATACAGCTTGCCAGATACCGATTTTGCTATCAAAGCGATTGGCTTTATTCCTGCTATCGCATTGGCTTTTTGGCTATCTTTTAAATTTTTGAAATGAGGAAAATGATGAAAAGGGGTAAAAAAATGTTGACAATTATTATATCAATTCTTGGAACTATATGTCTTATTGCTTGGGGTGGTATTACTTTTTTTGGACGTACTCAAACTGTGCCAGTCAAAACGATTGAAAATCTCAATGGAGACCTTTACTTGATTCGTTTGACGAAACCGAATAATATGACATGGAAAGCTGGCTCTTCTGCTCAATTTGGATTACATGATGTTCAGAAGATCAAGCAAGAAACGACTGATACAGTATCCGGTGCTACAATGAACGTTGATAAAAACGAAGAAAATAGTCGTTGGCTAACAATAGCTTCCAGTCCTGATGAAAATGAAATCCTCATTTTGACACACAATAGTGGTAGTCTGTATAAGAAAAGTTTGACCAGTTTACCAGCAGGAAGTAAGGTTGAGATGAGCTGGGTTGACTCTCATTTTTCAGTTTCAGATGGTAAAGAACCTATTATTTGTTTTGCATCTGATGTTGGTATTGCTGCAATACGACCAATTATCAAAGAATGGGCTGGCAAACGGGATATTATCTTTAGTCACTTGGATAAAGGTGTTACTGTCTTTAATGAAGAAATAACAAGTTTATCAAATAAAGTAACAAATTTAACTTATGAAACCAGTGCTAGCAGTTCTCAAAGTCAAGAAACCTTTAAAAAAGCAGTTGATAAATATGGCAATAAAGCTATATATCTTTTAGCTGGTCGGCCTGATGATGTTGAAATGATGAAGAATTTTCTTGAGGAAAATGGAATTAGTATGAAGCAGATTAAAGTAGATAGTTTTAAAGGTTTGAAATAGTAGTTATCACTTTTGTGTTAAATTTTACTATGATTTCTTGAGGAGCTTGGATTATCATTTTGTAAGTGATGGAGGTAATAATTGAATGTGACAAGCGGGTTATTATATCCTATCTGTAAAAGTAAAACGAGAATAGAACCACAAGAAAATACCCAAATAAATATTTTTTCTCTTTATTGTATTGGCTTAAATTAGAAACATTGGTTAATATAAAAAGTTTAAAACCACTAATTAAAGAGCCGGACGTAAAGATACAGAGTCGATAATGTAAGATACTAAAATCTTATGTTATCGGCTATTTTTATTGAGAGGATTATTATGTTGCAAGTCGGTTTTGTATGGCGATTGCTTGCGGATATAAAGCACAGTTATCCATACAAAAGAATCCATCATGGTTTTTTATCGAAAATAAATAATCAGCGATATTACAAAAGGCTTGAATTTAAGGTTTATTTAAACCAAATTTCAAGCCTTTTTGTTATTTTAATTAGTTTTTTCCAGCCTTATCATACTGATAACTTTTTTCCAATCTTGGTGTCTCGAATAAAAGTACCAATCACAAATCCAATTGTATTAGTAAAAATATCTCCTACGTCAAAGAAGCCCAGTGAGAACAAGTATTGTGCTACCTCTACAGCAGAAATTACAGAAATAAATAGTAAAATTTTCTTGTAATCAAAGCTAAAGAGTGTCCCCAAAGGTATAAAAATTAAGACATTTAAAAGTGGAACAGTAGAATCAATGGTAAAAGCGTCCAATAGAAAAGTTATAATATTAAAATTAAAGCCTCTCACACCGATATTCTTAAAGAGTAAGGCATATAACAGGGTAACAAAATATAAAATATAAATCATTTTGGCAGCTGTTGGACTAATCCTTTTCGTATAAATCGCTCTTAAAAACGTAAAGAGGATAAACGATATTACCAGTATAATCGTAAGGGGTCTCCAGAAATCAATACCTGAAGCTGGGAAGCCAAAAATAGAGATAATATAAAAATAGAAAAAGTCCATAAAGACCCATCTACATATTAGGAATGAAATAATTAAATTCGCGATGTCAAATAAATAAATTTTTGTTTTCCTCATGCTGAAATCCTCCTTTTTTCCTCATTATAACACAATATGTATCATAACAAAAGTTCATTCATAACTATAAAAACTAGCTTTTAAGAATGGTACTTTTAGTAATAGCAGATTTATTTGTAGTTTTTCTGATTAAGTAGAAAAGAGATCATGATATGATAGTAAGTGAGTGCGATAATCCAACACAAAAGGTAGTCGTTTTTTCCGAGAGTCTTTTCCTTTAAAAATTCCTGCTTTTTCCGGTTTTTTTGCTATAATAATTACAAAATCTTTGGAGGAATACGATGCAAAAAAGACTTGAAAAATTTGAGAGTAAGCTAGCCCAGTCAGAAGTTGATGGGATTTTAGTGACAGGACAGAATAATATCTACTACCTAACCGGTTTTTGGGGGACAGAGGCGACTGTCTTCATCAGTGGCAAGCGTCGCTTGTTTGTGACTGATTCGCGTTATACCTTGATAGCCAAGGCATCAGTAAAAGGTTTTGATATTATCGAGAGCCGTTTTGCCCTTGAAGAGATTGCAAAGGTGATTAAGGAAGATGGGCTTGAAACCATTGGTTTTGATAGCGAGGTGACCTATGGTTTCTATCAAAGTCTGACCAGCATTTTTGAGGGTTATCAACTGGTTGCTATGTCAAACTTTATCGAAGATTTGCGTATGATTAAGGATGAAAAAGAAATAGCTGCAATTCGTCGTGCTTGTCAGATTTCAGATCAGGCTTTTGTAGATGTATTGGATTTTATCAAGCCTGGTCAGACGACAGAGATGGATGTCAATCATTTTCTTGATTACCGTATGCGTCAGCTCGGAGCAGAAGGAGCTTCTTTTGAGTTCATTGTAGCATCTGGCTATCGTTCTGCCATGCCGCATGGACGAGCATCTGATAAGATGATTCAGTCAGGCGAGACCTTGACGTTGGATTTTGGTTGTTACTATCAGCACTATGTGAGTGATATGACACGAACCATCCATATCGGTCATGTGACAGACCAAGAGCGTGAGATTTATGATGTAGTCTTACATGCCAATAAGACCTTGATTGAGCAAGCCAAGGAAGGTATCACCTATCGTGACTTTGATCGTATTCCGCGTGAGATCATTAGTGATGCAGGCTACGGTGCCAACTTTACGCATGGTATTGGGCATGGTATGGGCTTGGATGTCCATGAGTACCCCTATTTTGGAAAATCTGATGAAACCATCAAGGCAGGCATGGTTCTGACAGATGAGCCAGGAATTTATTTGGATAATCAATACGGTGTTCGTATTGAGGATGACCTTCTCATTACGGAAACTGGTTGTGAAGTCTTGACTTTAGCACCGAAAGAATTGATTGTTTTGAAGTAACGAAGGAAGACTCTCATGGGCAAAGCAAAATGAATGCAGTGGTCTATGATGGCTTGATGTCAATAAGCTAGAACATAACTAGCTAATATTTTTACGGATGATAGTTATTATACTGAATCTCGTGAATCAGTTTATCAAGGAATCAAGTAAGTAAAAAGTGAGTTTTATGATTGGAATCAAAGAGGAAGGGAAGGAGAATGGAGGCTGCAATGTAGCTTGGGAAAGGGACATGTGGTTCTCAATAGCATTTTTCTGATACCCGATGAAAAAGGATATAGTATAACGATTGCTGATTTTGAAGGTGATAAAATCAAAAAATTGCTAGAATTTCGATCCGATCCAAACCATTTTAATCCCTACTCTTTCTGAAAGGCAGACATATCCTTTTCCATGATATAAGACTAGTAAAGATTTGAGAATCTTGCTGTTTTATGGTAGAATGAAACGAATAAATTATTTTTGCGAGGTAAAATGTTACATGATTGAAGCAAGTAAACTTAGAGCGGGAATGACGTTTGAAACGGAAGGTAAGTTGATTAAGGTCTTAGATGCAAGTCACCATAAGCCGGGCAAAGGAAACACTATCATGCGTATGAAATTACGTGATGTGCGTACAGGTTCTACGTTTGATACGACCTACCGTCCAGATGAAAAATTTGAGCAAGCGATCATCGAAACCGTTCCAGCTCAGTACCTTTATCAAATGGATGACACTGCTTACTTCATGAACACTGAAACCTATGATCAGTATGAAATTCCGGTGGCAACTATCAAGGAAGAATTGCTTTACATTTTGGAAAACTCAGATGTGAAAATTCAGTTCTATGGGACAGAGGTAATTGGTGTGACTGTACCGACAACCGTTGAATTGACAGTTGTTGAGACACAGCCATCCATTAAGGGGGCGACTGTGACAGGTTCAGGTAAGCCAGCTACTATGGAAACAGGTCTTGTGGTAAACGTGCCAGACTTTATCGAAGTAGGACAAAAACTCGTCATCAACACAGCAGAGGGAACTTACGTTTCACGCGCTTAAACGTTTCCTCTTGAGAAAGGAGAGCTCATGACAACAGAATATCAAGGTGAGATTGTTATTGCGCCTCGCGTACTTGAAGTAATTACAGGTATTGCCGCAGCTAAGGTTGACGGAGTACACTCGCTTCAAAATAAGCGTGTAGCAGATAGTTGGTCAAAAACATCATTGAATAAGGGTGTCTACCTTCAGACTGACGAAGAAGGTAGAGTGATTGCAGATATTTATGTCTACCTAGAGTATGGTGTAAATGTCCCTGCTGTATCTATGGAAATTCAGCGTGCGGTTAAGGTAGCGGTATATAATTATGCGGAAGTCCAAGTGACCGCAGTTAATATCCATGTTAACGGTATTGTTCCTGATAAAACGCCAAAACCAGCATTGAAAGATTTGTTCGGAGAGGATTTCCTTGATGAAGAATAACAGACATGCCTTGCGTAAGTGTGCTTTGCAGGCAATCGTATCGCTAGAATTTGGTCAAGAACCAGTTCAAGCAGCTCAATTTTCCTATCTTTATGATAAAGAGGAAGAACAGGATGGGATTGAAATTCCACTCTTCCTGCTCAATCTTGTAAATGGTGTGGCAGATTATCGCGAGGAACTGGATAAGGAATTATCCAGTCGACTGAAAGCCGGATGGACCCTAGACCGATTGACCCTGATTGATAAGAACATTATGCGATTGGGATTGTTTGAAATCTCGTATTTTGAGGAAACACCGGATCGTGTAGCGGTCAATGAAGCTATTGAACTAGCTAAAGAATTTTCAGATGAAGCTTCAGCTAAGTTTGTCAATGGCGTTTTGAGTCAATTTATAAAAGAAGAAGCCTAGTGAAAAGAACCCCTTATAATGGACAGTATAAAAAGTACTATACTGTTCTTATAAGGAGGTTCTTTTCAGCTAGGCTTCTTTTTTGTACTCTGCTCAGTTATCCTAATAAGCTGCTTATTAGAATGCCGTAAATCCCCTTAACTTGAATCGTTATTTGAGATAGTTGAGGGAATGGTATTTTAAGCATAAAAACCTGCTACTCAGCACAAACAGGTAGCAGGTTTTCATTAGACACTAGATCCAGCCAATAATGAAATGGGAAGGATGTAGTCGGTTTTGCTTAATTTTTTCCCTTCAATTTTGTCTATCAAAAGATCAACCAGTAATTGAGCAATTTCAGCTAGCGGTTGTTTAATGGTTGTAAGCTGAGGATAGTAGCTTTCGATAAAGCTCGTTCCATCGTAGCCGATGAGCTTGATGTCTTTTGGAATAGATAGTTCCAGTGAGCGGGCGACATTCCAAACCAACATGGCTGTGGCATCTCCAGATACAAAGATTCCATCGGGTTTATGTTTTTCTATAATAGTTCGAATTTCCATCTCTTTTCGGATAGGAGAGAAATCACTCGATATGTGAAAAACCTTAGCTTGGCTCAGGATGGAAGTGAAGCCGATCTGCCGTAGACCTGTTGGTGAATTGGAATCATCGTTGCCAGTGATCATTAGAGGATTGCGACAACCGACTTTTTGTAAGGTTTGCGCAGCCAAGACTCCACCAGAAAAATTATCAGAAGAAACGATTGGAATAGATGGTGAAAGATTGCGATCAAAGGCAATAATGGGGGCCATAACGCGATCATAGTCCTGAATGTTTAAATTGTGGCTACCAGAAATAATTCCATCAACCTGATTAGCGGCTAGCATTTCCAAGTATTCGCGTTCCTTATCGGACTCATGTTGGCTATTACAGATAATCGTTTTGTAACCTCGGTCAAACAATTCTTTTTCCAGAAGTCCGATCAACTCAGAGTAAAAAATATTGTTGATTGTAGGAAAGATAAGTCCTACTAATTTTGCTGATTTACCCTGTAAGCTGCGAGCTAGGTTATTGGGTTTATATCCCAATTCTCGCATGGCTTCTTCTACCTTGCGGATGGTTTTTTCAGATAGGTATCCTTTTTTATTGATGACACGTGAGACTGTTGTCGGGCTAACACCGGCTAATTGTGCGACATCAGTTAGTTTTGCGACCATAATCTAAATGGTAGTAGGTTCCGGTTGGATTGCCAGCAGTAATAGCAATACCATTTTGATCCGCATCTGGAAAGACACGACCAGAAAATACTTTTTCTCCTTTATTGATAAAGATTTCAAAGACAGATTTGTCTATGAAGATAGTGGCAGCAATGGCTCCTGCTTCAACCTCACAAGAGCGTTTCGTCCCGAAGTCAAGAGCAAACGGTTGACCACAGTTGCCACGCTCTAAGGTGATTTTCCCCTTCTCAGTATCCACTTGCAAGACCAATCCTTTGTTTTTCTCATTTGCGAATAACACGATTTCATGTTGACTATTGGCTGCAAAGTGCAACTCCAATTCGTAAATATTATTGGTTTCCTTCTGCGAAGCAAATGGAAGAGCTTCTTGTCGAAGACTGGTGATAGCTTCAACAGGGTACTGGTAAAGCTTTCCATCCTTGATAGACAACTCTTTTACCAATGACAAACAACCTTGGTAATCATAAGCATCTGTGGGATATTCGACATCTGGCAATGCTAGCCAGCTGATAGATAGGGCTCGCCCATCGGGGGCATTAAAGAGCTGTGTTGCGTAGCACTCAAAACCATCATCAAGATTGAACAACTCACTCGGATCGATAATGGTGGCCGTCTCCGGGTCAAAGCTCTGTCCGATCTTGTACATATTTGGATAAATGTTTCCGTAGTCCAAAACAGACTTATCCAGACCTTGTGGACAGTAGAGGAGGATAGGTTGCTCACCGACAAAGGCAATGTTAGGGCATTCCATCATATAAGCGGTCCCATCATTAGCAAAATCCAAATCACCAACGAAAGACCAGTCAAGGTAGCTATTGTTTTCAGCTTTATATAGCTTAACAATTCCCTTTTTGTTCAAATTTTGTCCGCCAACAATGGCATAATATTGCCCTTTGTAGTTGAAGATTTGCGGATCACGGAAATGATCGGTCGTATCTTCCGGTTGGTCAATCAGAATCCTATCTAATTTTTCAATCTTACCGTCTTTATCCATCAAAGCACCGATTTGGTAAGGATGGCGGATCCAGTTTTCATCACGAACGTTTCCTGTATAAAAAAGAAAGAGTTTGTCACCAAATTCCATGGCAGAACCAGAGTAGGCTCCGTGGCTATCAAGTGGTGTATCCGGATAGATAATTGTTCCAGTCTTTTCAAAGTGGACTAGATCGGTTGATTCGGTATGAACCCATGATTTGAGACCGTGAGCTGCACCAAATGGAAAGTATTGGTAAAAAAGGGTCCATTTTCCATTGAAATAGGAGAAGCCGTTGGGGTCATTTAAAAGTCCGTGTGGTGGCTCAATATGAAAATGGGTTCTCCAAGGGGAGCTATTTGTATTTTTTTTAATTTTTTCAATATGTTCGGGTGTCCAGTCAGCATAAGCTCTGTAGCGTTCCTCTGTTGTAAATGCCATCATTTTCTCCAACTATTTCTAAAAGTTCACATAATATAGTAAACGTTTTCTTGTGAAAAATCAAGTTTTAACAGTATTTTTAATAAAATTATAAAAAAATATGATAAACGTTTGACATATTTTATAAAAGTGATATAATTGAAACATCGAAAGTTTAAAAACGCTTTCAAAAAAACAAAAAGGTTAATAAGGAGATTTTGCAAGATGAATAATACAGAAATTGCAAAAAAAGTCATTGACGCTCTTGGTGGACGTGAAAATGTGCGTAGTGTTGCCCATTGTGCGACTCGTCTTCGTGTGATGGTCGTCGATGAAAGTAAAATTGATAAGGATACAGTTGAAGAAATTGAAAAAGTACAAGGTGCTTTCTTTAACTCTGGTCAATACCAAATCATCTTTGGTACAGGTACAGTAAACAAAATCTACGACGAAGTTGTAGCCTTAGGTCTTCCAACTTCATCAACTTCTGAACAAAAAGCAGAAGCTGCTAAGCAAGGAAACTGGTTCCAACGTGCGATCCGTACTTTTGGTGATGTCTTTGTTCCAATCATCCCAGTTATCGTAGCAACAGGTCTTTTCATGGGACTTCGTGGTTTGTTGACACAAGAAGCCATTATGGCAACTTTAGGTGTCAAAGAATGGAATACTGACTTCATTACTTATACTCAAATTCTAACAGACACAGCATTTATCATCTTGCCTGGTCTTGTTGTTTGGTCAACCTTCCGTGTTTTCGGTGGAAACCCCGCTGTAGGTATTGTTCTGGGGATGATGTTGGTATCTGGTTCGCTTCCAAATGCTTGGGCAGTTGCCAACGGTGGTGATGTTACAGCTCAAACTTTCTTTGGTTTCATTCCTGTAGTAGGTTTGCAAGGTTCAGTGTTGCCTGCTTTCATTATTGGTTTGCTTGGTGCAAAATTTGAAAAAGCTGTCCGTAAAGTGGTTCCAGATGTCCTTGACCTCTTGGTAACACCGTTCGTAACACTTTTGGCAATGTCAATTCTCGGACTTTTCGTGATTGGGCCAGTCTTCCACGTTGTTGAAGAGTACATCTTGGCTGGTACTAAAGCAGTTCTTTCCTTACCATTTGGTCTTGCTGGTCTTATCATTGGTGGTGTTCATCAAGTTATCGTGGTTTCAGGTGTACACCATATCTTTAACCTTCTTGAAATCCAATTGCTTGCTGAATCTAAAGCAGCGACCGGTCTCTCAGCAAACGCCTTTAATGCTATCATCACAGCGGCAATGACTGCACAAGGTGCAGCAACTGTGGCGGTTGGTGTGAAAACGAAGAATGCTAAATTGAAAGCTCTTGCTTTCCCAGCAGCTCTTTCTGCCTTCCTCGGTATTACTGAGCCAGCTATTTTCGGGGTTAACCTACGCTTCCGTAAACCATTCTTCTTGTCATTGGCAGCAGGTGCTGTAGGTGGTATGCTTGCTTCAATTCTTGGACTTCAAGGAACAGGTTCAGGCATCACAATTATCCCAGGTACTCTTCTTTATGTTAACCAGTTACCACAATATATCCTCATGGTAGCTGTGTCATTTGCTCTTGGTTTTGCCTTGACATACTTCTTTGGTTATGAAGATGAGGAAAAAGATGTAAAAAAGCCTAGTGTCCCTGTAGCAGAAACTCCAGTAACAACTGTTGCAGAAGTAGCTGAAGAAACTCTTCTATCTCCACTTTCAGGCGATGTAGTTGCGCTTGAAACTGTCAATGATCCAGTATTCTCTTCAGGTGCTATGGGGAAAGGCTTGGCTGTGAAGCCAACTGAAGGTATTGTTTATGCACCAGCAGATGCAGAAGTGACTATTGCTTTTGAAACTGGTCATGCTTATGGTTTGAAAACAGCTTCAGGTGCGGAACTCCTGATCCACATTGGTATCGATACAGTTTCGATGAATGGTGATGGTTTTGAAAAACTGGTTGCAGCCGGTAGCAAGGTAAAAGCAGGTGATCCAATCGCTAAATTTGATGCAGCTAAGATTGCGGCAGCAGGTTTGGATGACACAACGATGGTTATCGTGACAAATACAGCCGATTTTGCAGAAGTAACCCCACTTGCTCAAGGTACCATTAGCTATGGTGGAGACTTCTTGAAAGTTGTAAGATAATCTTAGGCTCTCTTTCATTTCTTATTTATCATCCTATTTAGATCGACTTGTCCAACTACGACCTGTTATCTAGTACGGAAGGTAAGATGAAAGACTAGAAAATAATTTAGAAGAGGGCTTCATGCCTTTTTCTGCTGTTTCTTTCTATGATATAAAACAAAAAGAAAAAATTGGGGAGACAATCAAATGACGAAACTATACGGTAGCTTGGAAGCTGGCGGAACAAAGTTTGTTTGTGCGGTAGGTGATGAGAACTTCCAAATTATTGAGAAAACACAATTTCCAACGACAAGTCCCTATGAGACGATTGAGCGTACGGTAGAGTTTTTTAAACGCTATGAGGAGCGTCTGGCAGGTATTGCTATCGGTTCATTTGGACCGATTGACATTGATCAAAATTCCCAGACCTACGGTTACATCACTTCGACACCAAAACCACACTGGTCTAATATTGACTTACTTGGTTTGATTGCTAAGGAATTTACTATTCCATTTTACTTTACGACGGATGTAAATTCTTCTGCCTTCGGTGAAGCCTTGGTGCGTAAAGGTGTGAACAGTCTAGTTTACTACACAATTGGTACAGGAATTGGTGCAGGCGCTATACAAAATGGAGAATTTATCGGAGGAATGGGGCACACAGAAGCAGGTCATACCTACGTAGCCCTTCACCCCTATGATGTTAAACATGAATTTAATGGTGTTTGTCCATTCCACAAGGGATGTCTGGAAGGGATGGCAGCAGGTCCATCCCTTGAGGGACGTACAGGTATCCGTGGTGAAATGATTGAACTCAATTCAGATGTATGGGATGTGCAAGCTTATTACATTGCTCAAGCAGCGGTGCAAGCGACCCTCCTTTATCGCCCTCAAGTCATTGTATTTGGTGGTGGCGTGATGGCGCAAGAACATATGCTGAATCGTGTCCGCACGAAATTTGTTGGCTTGATGAATAACTATCTACCAATCCCAGATGTAAAGGAATATATTGTTACTCCAGCCGTTGCTGAGAATGGTTCTGCTACTCTCGGTAACTTTGCCTTGGCAAAACAAGTTGCTGAAAGGATGAATAGAATCTGATTTTAAGCCAGCCTGTGAAGTTGATAAAGTGAAGGAAGTTAGGGATGAATTGTTCCCTGACTTTTTTGTTTTATACGAGGAAACGAATATTGGAATTCAAAGTTTATATTGTCGATCAGATGAGAGTAAAAAGTAGAGTACGCTTCTTTCCCCCCCATTCTAGTTAATTCATCGTACTTTTATCTAAGAATAACATGTATCCTAATGCCAAACCTTGAAAATTGCCTCGTTTTCTGCTACAATATATTATTGACTAAAACTGAAATAGGATGAAATGTATGGTAACAAATGTACTTCGTTCTCTCGTTGAAAATGATAAGGGAGAGCTGAGAAAACTAGAAAAAATGGCAGACAAGGTCTTATCGTATGCCGATAAAATGGAAGCCTTGACTGATGAACAACTACAAGCTAAGACAGCAGAATTTAAAGAACGCTATCACAATGGTGAGTCCTTGGACGATCTCTTGTATGAAGCTTACGCGGTAGTACGTGAGGGAGCTAGACGTGTGCTAGGACTCTACCCATATAAAGTTCAGGTTATGGGAGGAATTGTTCTTCACAATGGGGATGTTCCAGAAATGCGTACAGGTGAAGGTAAGACTTTGACTGCAACTATGCCCGTGTACTTGAATGCCTTGTCTGGTCAAGGGGTGCATGTAGTAACGGTTAACGAATATCTATCTACTCGTGATGCGACCGAGATGGGTGAATTGTACTCATGGCTAGGACTATCCGTTGGTATTAACTTGGCTGCCAAGTCACCATTAGAAAAGCGTGAAGCCTACAACTGTGATATTACTTACTCGACCAACTCAGAAATTGGTTTTGATTATCTCCGTGATAATATGGTCGTTCGCGCCGAGGATATGGTGCAACGTCCTCTCAACTACGCTTTGGTCGATGAGGTAGACTCTATCTTGATTGATGAAGCTCGTACCCCTTTGATTGTATCGGGAGCACAGGGATCAGAAACCAACCAACTGTATTTCTTGGCAGATAATCTAGTTAAGTCCTTGGCGACAGAAGATTACATTATTGATGTTCCTTCTAAGACAATCAGTTTGTCTGACTCAGGTATCGACAAGGCAGAAAAGTTTTTCAAGCTTGATAATCTCTATGATATTGAAAATGTAGCGATTACTCACTTCTTGGATAACGCCCTTCGTGCTAACTATATCATGACCTATGATGTAGACTACTTGGTAAATGAAGACCAAGAGGTAATGATTATCGATCCATTTACAGGTCGTACTATGGAAGGTCGTCGCTATTCTGATGGACTCCACCAAGCAATCGAAGCCAAAGAGGGAGTTCCGGTTCAGAATGAGTCTAAGACAAGCGCCTCCATCACCTACCAAAATCTTTTCCGTATGTACAAGAAGTTAGCTGGGATGACTGGTACCGGTAAGACGGAAGAAGAAGAGTTTCGTGAAATTTACAACATTCGTGTTGTACCAATTCCAACCAACCGTCCGATTGCCCGTATTGACCATGAAGATTTACTTTATCCAAATTTGGAATACAAGTTTAATGCAGTTATCGCAGATGTGAAGAGACGCTATGAAAAGGGGCAACCTGTTCTAGTTGGTACAGTAGCTGTTGAAACTTCTGATTTGATTTCACGCAAACTGGTAGCTGCTGGCGTTCCTCACGAGGTCTTGAACGCAAAAAACCACTATCGTGAAGCACAAATTATCATGAATGCAGGTCAGCGTGGTGCTGTGACGATTGCGACCAACATGGCTGGACGTGGTACAGACATCAAGCTGGGGCCTGGTGTACGTGAGCTTGGTGGTCTATGTGTTATCGGTACAGAGCGCCATGAAAGTCGTCGTATTGACAATCAGCTTCGTGGTCGTTCGGGTCGTCAAGGTGATCCAGGTGAGTCGCAATTCTACCTATCCCTTGAAGATGACTTGATGAAGCGCTTTGGTTCAGAGCGAATCAAGGTATTTATGGAACGAATGAACTTGACAGAAGAAGAATCTGTTATCAAGTCTAAAATGTTGACACGTCAGGTTGAGTCAGCTCAGAAGCGTGTTGAAGGAAATAACTATGACTCACGTAAACAAGTCCTTCAATATGATGATGTGATGCGTGAACAGCGTGAAATTATCTATCGTCAGCGCCAAGACGTTATTACAGCAGATCGTGATTTGGCTCCTGAAATTAAGTCTATGATTAAACGGACAATCGAACGTCAGGTAGAGAGTCATTTCCTCAGCTCAAAAGCAGAAGCGGTTGAAGGAATTATCAAATTTGCTCATGCAACCTTGGTTGAAGATGATACGTTAAGTGTGGAGGCCTTTGAAGCACTCAATCAGAAAGAAATCATCGAAGAATTGTATCAACGTGCTTTGAAAGTCTACGATTCACAAGTTAAGAAGCTCCGTGATGAAGAACGTGTACGTGAATTTCAAAAAGTTCTCATTCTTCGTGTTGTGGATAACAAGTGGACAGATCATATTGATGCCTTGGATCAATTGCGTAATGCAGTCAGTCTTCGTGGTTATGCTCAAAACAACCCAATTGTTGAGTACCAATCAGAAGCCTTTATGATGTTTAATGACATGATTGGGGCAATCGAGTTTGAAGTGACTCGTCTGATGATGAAGGCGCAAATTCACGACAATATCGAACGTGAACGTGCAAGCCAAGAGGCTCATACCACAGCTGTTAAGAATATTATGCCGGCTCAGTCTAAGACTGTTCAGGAGAATGTATCTTTTGAGGGTGTGGAGCGAAACAATCCTTGTCCATGCCAGTCTGGTAAGAAATTTAAAAATTGTCACGGCCGCAAATAGGAATGACAAAAGGACTGGACGGCTATCCAGTCCTTTTCCAGTTGCTCTCTTGTAAGTATGCTGTTGATTTGCTTGATTTCAGATATTGTCTGTATAAAAATGTGCAATCAACTATATAGTTGTGACACTTTGTGAGTGATGTAGTGATGGATTGCCTTCATTTTGCAGAGTATAAAGTAATAAAAGGAGACCTATCAATGATAGTAGGACATGGAATAGATCTTCAGGAAATAGATGCTATCGACCGCGCCAGACTCAGGCATACAGAGTTTCCAAAAAAGATTCTCACAGAAAGAGAATTGGAGAGGTACCAAAGTTTGCACGGTCGCCGTCAGTTAGAATATTTAGCTGGTCGTTGGGTAGCAAAGGAAGCATTTTCTAAGGCTTGGGGAACAGGCATTGGAAAGTTAGGATTTCAAGATATTGAAGTTTTAAATACTAGCAAGGGAGTTCCTTATATAGCAAAAAGTCCCTTTAATGGGCAAATTTGGATCAGTATTAGTCATTCGGGAAATTTTGTACAAGCCAGTGTCATTTTGGAGGAGAAAGATGATTGAAAGTGAACATCGACCCACACGGGTTCGAGTTAATTTGGACGCCATTGCAGGAAATTTAGAACAAGTCATGACGAACCTACCACCTAAAACGGAAGCTTTTGCAGTAGTGAAGGCAAATGCCTACGGTCATGGAGCTGTCGCTGTAGCGAAAAAGCTCTCAAATCAAGTGGCTGGTTTCTGTGTATCAAATTTAGATGAGGCTTTAGAATTACGTCAGGCAGGTATTGAGCACCCCATACTTATTTTAGGTGTGGTGCCTGTACGATTTTTGTCCCTTGCTCATCAACTGAATATTAGCATCACAGTTGCAAGTCTAGCATGGCTGGAAGAGACGAAGCAGTTAGAGTTAGATCTATCAGGACTGACTGTTCATTTAAAGATTGATACAGGGATGGGGCGGATTGGTTTTAGAAGTGTAGAAGAACTGCTACAGGCTATAGACTTGTTAGATGAGTTGCAGTACGATATTGAAGGCATCTTTACCCATTTTGCAACGGCTGATGAAGTGGAACAGGCTCATTTTCATCAGCAGCTATCTAAGTTTAAAGATTACCTAGCCGCTATTCCCTTCACTCCTCGCTGGATACATGCAAGTAATTCGGCAGCAAGTATTTGGCATGCGGAGACGGTTTTTAATCTGGTCCGTTTGGGGGATATTCTCTACGGTTTAAATCCAAGCGGTCGGATCTTAGAACTTCCTTTTGAAGTGCAGCCGGCTCTGGCACTGGTTTCGGAGATTATTCATATCAAGCAGATTGAAGTTGGTACAACGATTGGTTATGGGGGGACTTATGAGAGTCAAGAACCAGAATGGATTGCCACAGTTCCGATTGGCTATGCAGATGGTTTAGTTCGCAATTTACAAGGCTACTGTGTCCTAGTTGATGGTCAACGCTGTGAGATTGTAGGGCGCGTTTCAATGGACCAAATCACTATCCGCTTGCCTCAAGCCTATCCTTTAGGGCAACCGGTTACTCTTATTGGTCAAGATGGAAATTCTACCATATCTGTTCAAGATTGGGCTGATTATATAGGCACCATAAACTATGAAGTGGTTTGTCTCCTGACGGATCGCTTACCACGAATGTTTGAGTAGCTATAAAATGGACTGGAAATAAAAAGATGGTTATGAAAAGCCCCACGTATAAAGTAGTATATAACTTTTTATACTATCCATTATAAGTGAAGTGGTTTTTCTATAACAACTTTCTTTTACTACCAACCCTCATAATCCGATACATAAAGAAAAAACGAACAATACCTGGTTTTATGGTTCTTAAAACCTATGGTATTATCCGTTTTTTTTTTTTAATATTTTAGGAGCAGTCTCCTTCTAGTTCAGTTTTATTGATGGAAGCTCTATAAGCTCTTAGTTTTTAGTGAAAAAGGCTTTGTAAAGAGCATGTAGGGCACGTTCTTTCTCCTCAGTCTTGACAACGAACATAACAGAAACTTCACTTGCTCCTTGGGAAATCATAGCTAAGTTAACATTCTGTTTGGAGAGGGCAGTTGTGGCAGTGGCGGTTACGCCGACATGGCTCTTCATGTTTTCGCCAACAATCATGATGATAGAGAGATCATGTTCGATTTCTGCCTTATCAACTTCCAACTTTGTCTTGAGCTGACGAAGAATTTCTTCTTCTTTTATAGGAGTTAGTTCGCGCTCACGAAGGACGATAGATAGATCATCAATACCGGTTGGCATATGTTCCCAACGGATATTTAACTCTTCGAGAATTTGAAGGACCTTGCGACCAAAGCCAACTTCACGGTTCATCAAGTACTTAGACATGTTGATGCTGACGAAGTTATCATCAGCAGCTATACCGACAACAGGTACAGTTTTCTCAGTATCTGAATGTTTATGGACAACCTGAGTACCGGGGTGGCTTGGATTGTTGGTATTTTTTATGACTAGGGGGATACGACCTCGGTAGGCAGGTAGAAGTGCCTCGTCGTGGAGAACAGAAAATCCTGCATAGGCTAGTTCTCGCATTTCACGATAAGTTAGTTCCTTGATGGAATGAGGCTTGTTGATAATTCCTGGATGGGCAACGAAGATGCCATCTACATCTGTAAAGTTTTCATAGAGATCAGCTTTTACTCCAGCAGCAACGATAGAACCTGTGATGTCTGAACCACCACGAGAGAAGGTACAGATTTCATTGTTTACAGTGACGCCAAAGAAGCCTGGAATGATGAGAACCTCGTCTGCATTGCGAAGTTCTTCAATCTTATCATAACTGGAAGGAAGAATACGAGCATTTCCCGGTTCGGAACTGACGATAATACCAGCCTTTTTGGGATGTGTATAGCGAGCTGATAGGCCCTTATGGGTAAAATATTCAGCAATCAATTTGGCGTTATTATCTTCACCAGCAGCTAAAAATGAGTCATAAAGAAATTCGTTGTCATCAATTGGAAGAGTTGCTAAGGAAATGATACTGTCAGTGATTTTCTTCATGCTTTTGGCAGCGAAGCCCAGTTCATCAACCATGGCTTGGTAGCGGTTGATAATCCATTCTTGACTGGCTGTAACATCTTTACCGCTGACGTACTCTTTGTAGTACTTGATTAAAGCGTCGGTAACCTTAGTATCTTTTGCATTGCGCTTTCCAGGAGCAGATACAACAACGAAACGACGTTCAGGATCCGATTGAACAATGTTGAATACCTTTTCCAACTGACTTGCAGAAGCTAGTGAGCTTCCGCCAAATTTGACAACTTTCATTCCTATCTCCTTGGACATTTTTTTCTATTATAGCAGAATGAGGAGGAATTGTCAGTATGTTCAGATAGGTGTTTTTGAGAATAGTACTAAAAAACGAATGAAATTTTACGCTATTTTCAGAAAGCGAGCAGCATTTTTGTGAAATTTGACGATAAAGAAGTGAAAGTATGACGAAAACCATTATTATAGCGGAGATAGTGTGAGATATAAAACTTATGTTATTTTCATCATTTAAGTCAAGATTTTGTTCATAAAGATGTGGAATCGGAGTTTTTGTCAGTTGCAGGAAAAATTCGGTTATAGGATAGAGAGTATTTTGGAGGTACAGGCATAGAGTGGTTGAGTAGCTCTGTATTTTTCGAGTGAGTTGGCAGTAGTTGCTATTGAGACTGTTTCCAAGATCACTATATCTTTAAAGATAAGATTACTCCTGCTAGTTTTTCGGATGTCACACTTTATATTTTGGAAAAGAGTGACAATTCTAAAAATTATGTTACAATGGAAGACAAAGATTTGAAGTTTGAAGTTCAAATATTTTAATGTTCAAACTATTTTGAAAGGAGGCTTGTATGACTTACCAAACAATTCGCTATGAAGTAATTGAGTCGCTAGCTATTTTAACCTTGAATCGACCTGAAGTGGCGAATGGTTTCAATATTTCCATGTGTAGGGAAATATTGGAGGTGATTGACCTTGTAGAACGTGACGCTTCCGTCAAAATGCTGCAAATTCAGGCTCAAGGATCAGTTTTCTCAGTCGGAGGAGACTTAGTGGAGATGAAAAGAGCTGTTGATGAAGATGATATTGTCTCCTTGGTAAAAATAGCAGAGCTGGTGAATGATATTTCTTTTGCTATCAAAAAGTTGCCTAAGATTGTGCTCATGGTGACAGATGGGGCAGTAGCAGGGGCAGCAGCTAACATGGCTGTTGCGGCTGATTTTGTCATCTCATCTAGTAGAACAAAATTTATCCAAGCTTTTGTTGGTGTCGGGCTAGCCCCAGATGCAGGAGGACTGTTTCTCCTTAGTCGTGCTATTGGGGTTAATCGAGCTACTCAATTAGCCATGACTGGTGAAGGGTTATCGGCTGATAAAGCACTTGAGTATGGAATTGTTTATAAGTTAGCCGAACCGGAAAAACTAGATAGAACAGTTGCTCAAGTCGTAAAGAAGCTTTTGCGTGGTTCAATAAACTCTTACGCTGCCATCAAGCAACTGTCTTGGGAGGCGCAATTCAAAGATTGGGAGTCCTATCGTCAATTGGAATTGGACGTGCAAGAGACTTTGGCTTTCAAAGAAGACTTCAAAGAGGGCGTTCGAGCCCACGCGGAGCGACGTCGACCCATCTTTACTGGTAGCTAATTATATAGTAGAAAAAAATTTGACAATTTGGGGTCTGATGGTTTATACTTTGGCTATCAAAAAGAAGGAGCCCTATTTTGCAAGACCCAGTAGTAAATGAATACTTAACGGCTATTTTTAACAATGTGTTGGTGATTGAGGAAACAACTCTACGCGGTAGCCGATTTAAAGATATTTCTATAAAGGAAGTTCATACCATTGATGTGATAGGTAATATTGACGGTGCGACACCGACCGATATTGCTCGTGCTTTAATGGTGACTCTGGGTACTGTAACAAGCAGCCTTAATAATTTGGAACGTAAGGGATACATTGAGCGCATCCGTTCGATTAAGGATAAGCGTGTTATCCATCTATACTTGACAAAGAAAGGCCGTTTGGTCTATCGTCTACACCAGCGTTTCCATAATGAGATGGTCAAGCAGATTACAGATGGTATGGATAAAACAGAGTACGAGGCTATGAAAAGAGGACTCGTTAAGCTCTATTGCTTCTTGGAGGATTTGAAATGAGAACCTATGCTAAAATCAGTCAGGTGGCCCACTATCTTCCTGAGAAGATTGTGACCAATGATGATTTGGCTCAACTGATGGATACTAGCGATGATTGGATTCGTAGTCGCACAGGTATCCGACAAAGACATGTTGTTATTGAGGAAACAACTAGTGACTTGGCTAGTCAGGTGGCTAGGCAGTTATTGGAGAAAGCTCAATTAGATGCTAATGACATCGACTTTATTATCTTAGCGACCATTACCCCAGATTCTTCTATGCCATCAACAGCAGCCTTAGTTCAGGAGAAAATTGGAGCTAAGCGAGCTTTTGCTTATGATCTTGTTGCAGCTTGCTCTGGATTTGTCTTTGGACTGTCTACGGCTGAAAAGTTGATTGCATCAGGAGTTTATAAGAGAGGAATTGTCCTTGGAGCTGAAGTTCTGTCAAAAGCGGTTGATTGGTCCGATCGTTCAACTGCGGTTTTATTTGGGGATGGCGCAGGAGGTGTTTTGTTGGAAGCGAGCACTCACCCTAGTTTTTTGTCAGAAATCTTGCGGACAGACGGAGGCCGAGGGGCTAGTTTGACAGCAGGTATTCATCAAGAGGGAACGCCTTTTTCCCCTAAATCATTCCATGAACCTCATATTAGGATGGAAGGACGATCTATCTTCGAGTTTGCAACCAGAGATGTCACAGCAACAATGGCGGAGCTATTGGATCAGTATGGAATGTCAGCCGGACAAGTAGACTATTTCCTACTCCATCAAGCGAACATCCGTATATTGGATAAGATGGCTAAAAAATTGGGAGTTAACCGAGACAAATTCCCTGCTAATATGGATAAGTATGGTAATACCAGTGCAGCGAGTCTACCTATCCTTCTGTCGGAATGTGTAGAAGAAGGTGTACTGCGTTTAGATGGCAGTCAGACCGTTGTTATGACTGGTTTTGGTGGAGGTCTCACATGGGGAACTCTACTCTTACAACTTTAGTTAATTCTTTGCCATAGGCAAGATTAAAATATTTATTTTTTAAAAAAAGGAGACACATATCATGGCAGTATTTGAAAAAGTACAAGAAATCATCGTTGAAGAGTTGGGCAAGGAAGCTGAGGAAGTGACCCTTGCGACCACGTTTGAAGATTTAGATGCAGATTCATTGGATCTTTTCCAAGTTATCTCTGAAATTGAAGACGCATTTGATATTCAAATTGATACAGAAGAGGATTTGACAACTGTTGGCGATTTGGTTGCTTACGTTGAAGAAAAAACAAAATAATACTCTCTAAAAATCAACTGTTATGACATGGCTACTGGTTAGTTAGGTTGGCTAATAGTTGATTGAATAATGAGTGACTGATATGAAAAATGCTCAAGGGCGTTTTTCATAAGATAGATACTTTGATAGTCAAAACATTAAATATGCAAAGTATTTAAAGTGAGGGCTGAGGCTCTCACTTGTTTAGCTAATAATTTGATATTCAAATGATTAGTTAAGCAAGAAAGAACGAGGGAACGATGAAAACTAAAATAACAGAATTACTCAATATTGATTATCCAATTCTCCAAGGAGGTATGGCTTGGGTAGCGGATGGTGATTTAGCTGGTGCGGTATCAAATGCAGGTGGTTTAGGAATTATTGGCGGTGGGAATGCCCCTAAAGAGGTCGTTAAAGCCAACATTGATAAGGTTAAATCAATAACAGATAAACCATTCGGTGTGAACATCATGCTTTTATCACCGTTTGCGGATGATATTGTGGATTTGGTTATTGAAGAAGGTGTAAAAGTTGTAACGACTGGTGCGGGAAATCCTGGTAAATACATGGAGCGTCTGCATGCGGCAGGAATTACAGTCATCCCTGTTGTACCGAGTGTGGCGCTTGCTAAACGCATGGAACGACTGGGTGTTGATGCTGTTATTGCAGAAGGAATGGAAGCCGGTGGGCATATTGGGAAGTTGACAACTATGACTCTGGTTCGTCAGGTCGTTGAAGCGATCTCTATTCCTGTCATTGCTGCTGGTGGTATTGCAGATGGTGCAGGAGCAGCTGCGGCCTTCATGTTGGGAGCAGAAGCGGTTCAGGTAGGGACTCGTTTCGTGGTAGCTACGGAGTCCAATGCTCACCAAGCGTACAAGGATAAGATTCTAAAGGCTAAGGATATTGATACAACCGTCTCTGCTTCTATCGTTGGACACCCAGTCCGTGCTATAAAAAACAAGCTTTCCTCGGCTTATGCAGCTGCTGAGAAAGAGTTCTTAGCAGGGAAAATTCCTGTGGAGGCGATTGAAGAATTGGGGGCGGGAGCGCTTCGCAATGCGGTAGTAGATGGTGATGTTATCAATGGGTCTGTCATGGCTGGACAAATCGCTGGTTTGGTATCCAAGGAAGAAACGTGTGAAGAGATTTTGAAGGACATTTACTATGGTGCTGCAACTATCATTCGAAAACAAGCTAATCGCTGGGCTTTAATGGGTGAGTAGGATGGCAAAAATAGGCTTTTTATTTGCAGGTCAGGGTGCACAAACAGTGGGTATGGCTCGTGACCTGTATGAAAATTATCCAATTGTTCGAGAAACCTTTGATACAGCTAGTCATGTCTTGGGATACGATATTCGAGATTTGATTGATCATCAGGAAGAAAAACTCAATCAGACCCGCTATACTCAACCTGCAATTTTAACAACCTCCATTGCTATTTATCGTATCTTAGCTGAGCATGGGATTGAGCCAGACATGGTTGCTGGTCTATCCCTAGGTGAGTATTCAGCCTTGGTGGCAGCAGGCGTTCTTTCTTTTGAAGATGCAGTCGGTTTGGTTGCCAAACGAGGTGAGTATATGGAGACTGCTGCGCCGGCTGGTACTGGTAAGATGGTTGCTGTCCTCAATGCAGATGCTCATTTGATTGAGCAAGTTTGTTCGACAGTTACCTCTGGTATTGTTTCTCCAGCCAACTATAATACACCTGCTCAAATCGTAATCGGTGGAGAGGTAGCTGCGGTTGATGAAG
Organism: Streptococcus sp. DAT741; assembly: GCF_009866825.1. Classification (NCBI taxonomy): domain Bacteria; kingdom Bacillati; phylum Bacillota; class Bacilli; order Lactobacillales; family Streptococcaceae; genus Streptococcus; species Streptococcus sp. DAT741. The sequence continues at coordinate 1,641,369 of NZ_CP019557.1, read as the reverse complement.
CAGTAGAAGCGCTAAAAGAAGCAGGAGTAAAACGAATGATCCCCCTCAATGTATCTGGACCCTTCCATACTGCACTTTTGAAATCGGCTTCTGAAAAATTGGCTCAAGCATTAGAGCAGGTTGAGTTTTCAGATTTTCAGGTGGAGTTGGTTGGAAATACAGAAGCCAAGGTTATGAGAAAAGAAGAGATCAACTCTCTCTTGACTCGTCAGGTGATGGAGCCTGTTCGCTTCTATGAGTCTATTGGGACTATGCAAGCTGCTGGTGTGACAAAGTTTATCGAAATCGGGCCAGGGAAGGTCTTATCCGGTTTCATCAAGAAAATTGATAAGGCTGCGGATGTCGTAACAGTTGAAGATACAATTAGCCTACAGGCATTACTAAATAAATAAGGAGAAATCATGGAACTTACTAATAAAAATGTTTTTGTAACTGGCTCAAGTCGTGGTATCGGCTTAGCTATTGCTCATAAATTTGCAAGTTTAGGAGCTAATGTTGTTCTAAACGGTCGTGGGCAACTGGGACAAGATATCCTAGATGGTTTTGCGAACTATGGAGTGAAAGTCGTTGCTATTTCTGGTGACATTTCTAGCAGTGCGGATGCAAAGCGCATGGTAGCAGAAGCGGTTGAAGTCCTAGGGAGCGTGGATATTTTGGTGAATAATGCAGGGGTTACCAAGGATAGTATGGCTCTTCGCATGACAGAGGAAGATTTTGACAGTGTTCTCAAAATCAATTTGACAGGAACCTTTAATATGACACAGGCTGTCTTGAAGCCAATGACGAAGGCACGTGAAGGGGCTATCATCAATATCTCCAGTGTATCTGGTCTGGTTGGGAATGCCGGACAGGCCAACTATTCTGCTTCAAAAGCAGGTGTGATTGGTTTCACAAAAGCGATTGCCCGTGAAGTTGCTGGTCGCAATGTTCGCGTTAATGCAATTGCTCCAGGTTTTATCCAGTCAGATATGACAGATGTCTTATCGGATAAGATTAAAGAAACTATGACAGCGCAGATTCCTATGAAGCGCTTTGGTTTAACAGAAGAAGTAGCCGATGTTGCAGTTTTTCTTGCTAAGCAAGAATACCTAACTGGACAGGTGATCGCCGTAGACGGTGGTCTGACGATGCAATAATCTATACTCTGCGAAAATCAAAACTATAGATGTAGGTTAGCTTTGATGATTCTTACTTTATCTGTGCTTAGTTTTCCCGTCTATTTTGACGTTTCTTGAGTATCTAGTTCTTCCTTAGAAAGGATTTGAAATGACAAAAATAAATCGTGTAGTGGTAACAGGCTACGGTCTGACGTCTCCAATCGGTCACACCCCAGACGAGTTCTGGAATAGTTTAAAGACAGGGCAAATTGGTATTGGAAAGATTACCAAATTTGATACGAGTGAATACAGTGTGCATAATGCAGCGGAATTGAAGGACTTCCCTTTTGATAAATACTTTGTTAAAAAGGATACCAACCGTTATGATAACTATTCTCTCTATGCCCTTTATGCAGCAAAAGAAGCGGTTACGAATGCTCAATTAGATACAGAAACTGTGGATAGCGATCGTTTTGGTGTTATTTTATCAACAGGTATTGGTGGTATTTTAGAAATTGAAGAGCAGGTTGCGCGGATGAACGAAAAGGGACCCAAACGTATTCGTCCCATGGCTCTTCCGAAGGCCCTGCCAAATATGGCTGCTGGTAATATTGCTATGCAGGTTGGTGCAAACGGTATCTGTAAGTGCGTCATCACTGCTTGCGCTTCTTCTAATAATGCTATAGGTGAGGCTTTCCGGGAAATTAAATTTGGTTTCCAAGATGTGATTTTAGCGGGTGGAGCAGAAGCAGCCATTACACCATTTGCAATCGGTGGTTTCCAAGCTTTGACAGCTTTATCTACGACAGAAGATCCCACACGAGCATCTATCCCATTTGACAAGGAACGCAATGGTTTTGTCATGGGTGAAGGGGCCGCTGTCTTGGTGCTAGAGAGCCTGGAGCATGCAGAAGCACGTGGGGCAACTATTCTAGCAGAAATCGTTGGATATGGAAATACCTGCGATGCCTACCACATGACTTCTCCTAATCCAGAAGGTTTGGGGGCAATCAAAGCGATGAAATTGGCTGTATCTGAGGCAGGTCTTGAACCATCTGACATTGATTATATCAATGCGCATGGAACCTCCACACTTGCCAATGAAAAAGGCGAGAGTCAGGCAATCGTGTCAGTGTTTGGCACAAAGACACCCGTTTCTTCTACAAAGTCCTTTACAGGTCATCTACTGGGAGCTGCTGGTGCTATTGAAGCTGTTGCGGTGATTGAGTCTATGCGTCATTCTTACATACCAAAGACAGCGGGGACGACAGAGTTGTCCGAAGACATTGAGGCAGATATTGTTTATGGTCAAGGTCGTGAGCTAGAAATTCGTCACGCTCTTTCAAATACATTTGGTTTTGGAGGTCACAACTCGGTTATCGCCTTCAAGCGCTGGGAGGGTTAATGTGAATATTACAGAAATCAAAGACTTGATGAGTCAGTTTGATCAATCCAGTTTGCGTGAATTTTCGTATGTCAATGCTGAGGAAAATCTGTATTTCAGTAAAAATCATATTTCAGCTTCAACAAGCACTCCCACTGCTGAAGCTACTGTTGCTCCAGTGATGGCAGCTTCGACACCAGTGCAGACTACGAATAATGCTCCAGAGGTTGCCATGGAAACTAATATAGCCCCGGCTGCAGAAGGGACCGTTGTTGAAAGTCCATTGGTTGGTGTCGCTTATCTGTCTCCAGCACCAGATAAACCTACCTTTGTAGCAGTAGGTGATACGGTTAAAAAAGGTCAGACACTTATGATTATCGAAGCGATGAAGGTTATGAATGAAGTGCCAGCAGACCGCGATGGTGTGGTAACAGAAATTCTAGTTGCCAACCAAGATGTTGTTGAATTTGGACAAGGATTGGTACGTATCAAATGATTGATATTTTAAAAATAAAAGAAGCACTTCCTCATCGTTATCCTATGCTCTTGGTTGATCGGGTACTTGAAGTATCAGAGGATGAGATTGTAGCTCTCAAAAATGTAACCATCAATGAACCATTTTTTAATGGACATTTTCCGACTTATCCTGTTATGCCCGGGGTTCTCATTATGGAGGCTTTGGCACAGACAGCGGGGGTATTGGAGTTGTCCAAGGAAGAAAACAAGGGCAAATTAGTTTTCTATGCAGGTATGGACAAGGTTAAGTTTAAAAAACAAGTTGTTCCGGGAGATCAACTGATTATGACAGCCAAATTTGTCAAACGTCGTGGAACGATTGCGGTCGTTGAGGCTAAAGCAGAGGTAGATGGGAAATTGGCTGCTTCTGGGACGTTGACCTTTGCTATTGCTGATTAAGCCTAGCTGGTTCATTGGTATTGTCGTCTGCTATTTCCTACCTTGATAGCTTTCTCACTTTCTGGTTTGGAATAGTAAAATAAGTGACTATACCATTCAAAAAAGGAGTTTGGTTTCATGTTTGAAAAGATTTTAATTGCCAATCGTGGTGAAATTGCGGTGCGAATTATTCGCGCAGCAAGAGAGTTAGGAATTGCTACTGTGGCTGTTTACTCGGAGGCTGATAAGGAAGCTCTTCATACCATGTTGGCGGATGAAGCAGTTTGTATTGGACCTGCACGCTCAGTGGATTCCTATCTCAATATGCAGGCTGTTATCTCAGCTGCTGTTGTGACTGGAGCGCAAGCTATTCATCCAGGATTTGGATTTTTGAGTGAAAATTCCAAATTTGCAACTCTTTGTGAAGAAGTGGGAATCAAATTTATCGGCCCGTCAAGTAATATTATGGATACCATGGGGGATAAAATCAATGCTCGTACGGAAATGATAAAGGCACAGGTGCCTGTTATTCCCGGGTCGGATGGAGAAGTTCTAACCAGCCAAGAAGCCCTTGAGATTGCAGAGAAGATTGGCTATCCTGTCATGCTTAAGGCTTCAGCAGGAGGAGGGGGAAAAGGGATTCGGAAGGTGGAAAAAGCCGAAGATCTTGTTCCGGCTTTTGAATCTGCTTCTCATGAGGCCAAGGCAGCTTTCGGTAATGGTGCTATGTATATGGAGCGAGTGGTTTACCCAGCTCGTCATATTGAGGTGCAAATTTTAGCAGACCAGCACGGTCATGTAATTCATTTAGGTGAGCGAGATTGCTCCTTACAGCGCAATAATCAGAAGGTCTTAGAAGAAGCGCCATCCATTGCTATTGGTCAGACCATGAGGGAGCGTATCGGACAAGCTGCGGTTCGAGCAGCTCGGTCGGTTGGCTATGAAAATGCGGGAACTATTGAGTTTTTGTTGGATGAAACTAGCGGAGAGTTTTACTTCATGGAAATGAATACGCGGGTGCAGGTCGAGCATCCCGTAACAGAGTTTGTAACTGGTGTGGATATTGTCAAGGAGCAAATCAAGATTGCAGCAGGGCAAGCACTCAGCGTTTGTCAGGAAGATGTGGTGATTAGAGGGCATGCGATGGAATGCCGCATTAACGCTGAAAACCCTGCCTTTCATTTTGCTCCAAGTCCGGGAAAAATTTCCAATCTCTACCTGCCAAGTGGAGGAGTAGGTTTGCGTGTTGATTCAGCAGTTTATCCCGGTTATACCATTCCACCTTACTATGATTCTATGATCGCCAAGGTGATTGTGCATGGAGAAAATCGTTTTGAAGCTCTCATGAAAATGCAGCGTGCTCTATATGAGCTGGAAATTGATGGTGTAGTTACCAATACGGATTTCCAGTTGGATTTGATTTCTGACAAACGTGTGGTAGCAGGTGATTATGATACAGCCTATTTGATGGAGGAATTCTTACCTCGCTACCAAGAAGAATTAAAGAAATAAACTAGGAGAAAATGATGGCTTTGTTTCGTAAAAAGGACAAATATATCCGCATCAACCCGAATCGTTCACGGATAGAAACGGCAGTTCAAACAAAGCCGGAGGTGCCAGATGAGCTTTTTTCTAAATGCCCTTCCTGTAAGGACATTTTGTATAAGAAGGATTTGGGACCGGAGAAGATTTGTCATCATTGTTCTTACAATTTTCGGATTACAGCTCAGGAACGCCTATCTTTAACAGTGGATGAGGACTCTTTTGAGGAGTTGTTTACAGGTATAGAGACAACAAATCCACTGAGTTTCCCTAATTACTTAGAAAAATTAGCTGAAAACCGTGAGAAGACAGGACTGGATGAAGCTGTTCTAACAGGACTAGCAAGAATTGGAGGACAAAAGGTTGCGCTTGGGATTATGGATTCTAATTTTATCATGGCTTCAATGGGAACGGTGGTTGGAGAAAAGATTACTCGCCTTTTTGAATTAGCTATCGCAGAGCAGCTTCCAGTCGTCCTCTTCACAGCTTCTGGTGGTGCCCGTATGCAGGAAGGGATTATGAGCTTGATGCAGATGGCAAAAATTTCTGCGGCTGTCAAACGTCATTCCAATGCCGGTCTTTTTTACCTAACTGTTTTGACAGACCCAACAACAGGTGGAGTGACTGCTAGCTTTGCAATGGAGGGAGACATCATTTTAGCAGAACCACAGACTCTGATTGGTTTTGCTGGTCGGCGCGTGATTGAGTCTACGGTCAGAGAAACTCTGCCAGATGATTTCCAACGAGCTGAATTTTTGCAAGCGCATGGTTTTATTGATGCTATTGTTAAACGTCAGGATTTACCAACTACGATTGGCAAGTTGCTTAGAATTCATGGAGGTAGCAAATGACTAGTGATGTCGCACGCATGATACGCTTGGCAAGAGATCAGGCTCGCTTGACAACTTTAGACTATGCCACGCAATTATTTGATGATTTCATGGAGCTGCATGGTGATCGCAATTTTCGTGATGATGGAGCGATTGTCGGTGGTGTCGGTTTTTTAGAAGGCCAGCCAGTGACGGTCATCGGTATCCAAAAAGGGAAGAACCTACAAGAAAATCTCAAAAGAAATTTTGGTCAACCTCATCCGGAAGGTTATCGAAAGGCGCTTCGCCTCATGAAGCAGGCAGAAAAGTTTGGTCGTCCTGTTATTACCTTTATCAATACTGCGGGAGCCTATCCAGGTGTGGGTGCAGAGGAGCGTGGACAAGGTGAAGCCATCGCTCGTAATCTCATGGAAATGAGTGATCTCAAGGTGCCTATCATTGCTATTATCATTGGAGAAGGTGGCTCAGGAGGAGCCCTTGCTTTGGCAGTAGCTGATCAGGTCTGGATGTTAGAAAATTCGATGTACGCGGTTCTTAGTCCCGAAGGTTTCGCCTCTATTCTATGGAAAGATGGCAGTCGAGCTATGGAAGCTGCTGAACTTATGAAAATCACTTCCTACGAACTAGAGAAACTCCAAGTAGTTGATCGGGTAATTCAGGAAAATGGCAGAGCTGTTAAGGAAGTCTTGGCAGACATCAAGAAACATCTGCTGAGTCAGTTGGCTCACCTACAAACCCTACCATTAGAGCAATTATTGGAAAATCGTTATCAAAGATTTAGAAAATACTAGGATATTGCCTAGTGTTTTTTGCTAGATTTGATACAATAGATAGAATAGCTTTTAGGGGGGGCTATTATGTTAGTAGCGGCAACTGTATCAGATACAGAAGAGTTATTGTCCATTCAACACCGTGTCTTTGGGTCCCTGTATGAAACCTATCGGGACCAATACAATCCTGCCATCGAAAGTCTGGATTGTTTCCAGTTGCGTTTTGCACGACCAAATTGCAAAGTATTACAAGGTTGTTGAAGAAGGGAGAACAGTTGGATTAGCGCGAACAACAGTCGCTGAACATGCCGAGCGGGGCTAGATGGGACTGATTGGAATTAATCCAGCCTACAGAAGAAGAGTTTTTTGTCACAAGGCTATGTTAGAATTAGAGGACCTTTATCCGACAGTAAAACGTTAGGTGCTGTGTACGGTCTTGCAGGAAGCAAGGATTAGTCGCTTTCTATGAAAATCTCAGCTATAAGGCCATCAAAACAGAGCCTGAACGAGAAGGCATGGGTATGGTCTATATGGAGAAACAGCTTTCGGAGTAGGGTGTTTTTGGGGAATAGAAAAAGACGATTTTGTTGGTCAATTGCACCAATGGAATCGTCTTTTATTTTATTTTAGTTTAATTCTGATTTATCTGGTAAGAGTATTGCTAGAATGATATAGGCAGTCAGAAAAGGCAAATTGGTTACAATGGCCAAAATGACGACAACCAATCGAACGTTTTCTAGCTTCCAACCATAGTTTTCATATAGTTCAAAGTAGTCATACAGTCCAGCGATAACACCAGCAATTTCCTTACGACTTTTATCCTTATACCATTTCTTTTGCATAATTTCTCACTCCTATGGCTTAATAACTTCCACACCGCCCATGTACGGACGGAGTACTTCTGGAATGGTTACAGAACCATCTTCATTTTGATAGTTTTCAAGGATTGCAGCAACGGTACGACCAACTGCAAGACCAGAACCGTTGAGAGTGTGCAGCAATTTGACTTTGCCATCTGCGGCAGCGCGGTAGCGAATCTGAGCACGCCGAGCTTGAAAATCTTCTGTGTTAGAACAGCTTGAGATTTCACGGTAAGTATTTTGAGCAGGAAGCCAGACTTCCAAGTCGTAGGTTTTAGCAGCAGAGAAGCCCATATCGCCCGTACAAAGAGCTAAAACACGGTATGGAAGACCAAGTTTTTGAAGGATATTTTCTGCGTTTGCTGTCATCTTTTCTAGTTCATCATAAGACTGCTCTGGCGTTGCAAATTTTACCATTTCAACCTTGTGGAATTGGTGCAGTCGAATCAGACCGCGAGTATCGCGACCGGCAGAACCAGCTTCAGAACGGAAAGACGGACTCATAGCTGTAAAGTATACAGGTAGATCACTTTCATCTAAAATCTCGTTGCGGTAGTAGTTGGTCAAAGGAACTTCTGCAGTTGGAATAAGGACAAATGGAGTGTCAGTCAACTCAAAAGTATCTTCCTTAAACTTGGGATATTGACCTGTACCGAACATAGAGTCTTGATTAACTATGTAAGGCGTGATGACTTCCTGATAGCCTTCTGCGATATGTTCATCTAACATAAAGTTGTAAAGAGCACGTTCCAAGCGAGCGCCCAACCCTTTATAGAAGAGAAAACGAGCGCCAGTAACTTTTGCTCCCCGCTCCCAGTCCAGTATTTTTAGGTCTTCTCCTAAATCCCAGTGAGCTTTGGGTTCAAAAGTGAACTCACGTGGTGTGCCCCAACGACGAACCTCTACGTTTTCCTCTTCATCAGCGCCGATCGGAACAGAATCATGAGGTGTATTTGGAAGATGCGCTAGGATGACGTTCAATTTTTCATCAATTTCAAAGAGTTCTGCATCTAAGTTTTTCACATCAGCAGATAATTTTTGCATGGCCGCAATCTTATCGTCTGCATTTTCCTTGTTACGTTTTGCCTGAGCAATCTCAGCAGAAACAGTGTTACGTTTTGCTTTTAATTCCTCAACAACTATTAAAATTTGACGACGTTTAGCATCTAATTCCTTGATTTCAGTCAAGGTCTCAGCAGAGACACCGCGAGTAGCTAATTTGGCTGCAATAGCATCAAAGTCAGCACGAATACGTTTAACATCTAGCATAATACAAGATACCGAGGGCATAAAATCCGACTGAAAAATAGAAGACCAAGACAGTGTACCTGCATACAAGGTAGTCTATATTTTTTTGAGGAGTTAGCCCAAGTCCAATTTCACCACAAATTTTGATGTGGAAAAACTGAACTCTCCTTTCTATTTTTTTAAAATAAAATACACACATGATACCCTGCTGGAGCGACTTTCACCGCGGTTCCATCCAGCTTCACATGTGTGCACTTTTAAGTATTCAGTTTTATTACAACGGTAGAATTTCATCAGCTTCCCTTATCTGCTCGCAGCACCCACAGACTCTCTGAAAAGTTGGACTAACTACTTATCCGTTTGTCTTATTATACTTGATTTTCTATTTTTTGGCAAATAGATTTGAAAGTTTTTTGCTAATTGTTTGGATGAGAGTAGGGAGCTTGACTACTCTGTCGTTTCCGATATGGTTGCGAGCTACTTTGAGAATCTTTCCAGAGTCTTTGGAAGCGAATAAAAAACGACTTTTCTCAGTAGAGATTTCAAAATGACGACTAATCGTTTTACCTGTTACATTTGCACCAATACTTGTTATCTCTGACCAAGGAATCTGGATGTAACGTTCCACATTGCTGTCTGGGTAGAACTCTAGTGCCTTGTCTCCAATCAGAAATTTACCCACCTTACTTCCAAATCCGGTGTAGAAAGCTCCTGTGACCTGTAGCTCAACTGTTGTATTTTGTGATTGCGCCATATTCCCTCCATTTTTACTTCATTAGTATGCCACAAAACCCCGCGGGAGCGGGGTTTTATATTACATGATTCCGAAGAAACGTGCGATAATACCAACGATGAAGAGACCAATAATCATAGTGATAGGTGTCACTTTCTTCTTAAGCAAGTGCATGCAGAGGAAAGTGAGAAGAAGTCCCATCAAGCCTGGAATCAAACCGTTCAACTGACCTTGTAGGGTTTGTGCTTCTGTTGAGTGAAGACTAAGACCGCTGAGGGCTTTACCAAGGATACCTTGCAATTCTGCACCGGTTACAGCACCTTCTGGGAAAACGACATAAGCACCTTCTGACAGCTGTTTGCTAGGAAGGTCAACAGTAAAGTTGATTGATACCCAGCGTTGTACAAGTACAGCAAGGATGAACATACCGAGGATAGAAGCACCTTTAGTGATGTCTTGGAGGATACCACCAGACATATCTTTGGTGATCTCGCTACCAGCTTTGTAACCAAACTCTTGTGTGTACCACAAGAAGGCCATGCGAATAGCATTCCATCCAAAGAAGAAGAGCAAAGGACCAACGATGTTACCAGTCAATGCAAGAGACGCACCGAAGGCACCAAGGATTGGACGTACTGTAAACCAGAAGACTGGATCACCAATACCAGCAAGAGGTCCCATCATACCGATTTTCACCCCTTGAATAGCTGTATCATCGATTTCAGCACCATTTGCGCGCTCTTCTTCAAGGGCAAGTGTCACACCAAGGATTGGTGAAGCAACATATGGGTGAGTATTGAAGAACTCTAAGTGACGCTCAAGAGCAGCAGCTTGGTCTTCTTTTTTAGCGTATAACTTTTTGATAGCTGGGATCATTGCATAGGCCCAACCCAAGTTTTGCATACGCTCATAGTTCCATGAACCTTGAAGGAAGGTTGAACGCCACCAAACTTTTTTACGATCGCTTACGGAAAGTTGAATTTTTTCTGACATGATAAATCTCCCTTCTCTTAGTAGTCTTCAAGAATATCGCCGATTGGGTCGTTAGATGAAGCACCGCCGTTACCTGAGCTACCTTGTTTAGATAGGTTGAGGTAGATGAAGGCAATAGCGACACCGATAACACCTAGAGCGATAAGTGTTAGCTGATTGAGGGCAGCAAGGGCGAAACCAAGGGCGAAGAATGGCCATACTTCACGAGTTGCCATCATGTTGATAACCATAGCATAACCTACAGCAACAACCATACCACCACCAACAGCCATACCGCCTTTGAGCCATTCTGGCATTGCTTCAAGAACAGATTGAACAGCTTCAGCTGGCATTGCTAGAAGAAGAGCAGCAGGAACAGCGATACGCAAACCTTGAAGGACAAGTGCAAACAAGTGGTAGCGTTCAACAGCAGCAAAGTTAGCTTCTTTTGCAGCATTGTCAGCACCGTGAACAAGACCTACCGAGATTGTACGAACAATCATAGTAAGGAAGAGACCTGCTACTGCAAGAGGAATCGCAGCAGCTGTTGCGACTTTAATACCTACATCTGAAAAGTCGCCACCTTTAACCATGATGATGGCAGCTGCAACAGAAGCAAGAGCAGCATCAGGCGCAACAGCAGCACCAATGTTTGCCCAGCCAAGAGCGAGCATTTGTAGAGAACCACCAAGCATAATACCTGCAGTCAAATTACCGGTCACAAGACCGATAAGTGTACAAGCAACAAGTGGTTGGTGGAATTGAAATTCGTCAAGGATACCTTCAAGACCAGCGAAGAAGGCAACGATGACAACAAGAATTGCAGAAATAAGTGTAATATCCATGTTGAAATCCTTTCTTTATGCAGATGACATTATTGAACGTTGGCCTTGTTGATGAGTTCGAACAAGTCTTTTTTAGAGTCATTTGGTACTTTACGGACATCGAATTGAACACCGAGGTCACGCAATTTTTCAAAGGTTGCAACATCGTCTTTGTCCATTGACAATACGTTGTTAACCATTGTTTTACCAGTAGAATGAGCCATAGAACCGACGTTCAACTCTTTGATCTCAACGCCACCTTCAATAGCTTCGAGAGCTTCCTGAGGAGTTTCAAAGAGAATCAAAGCGTGTGTGTTACCAAAGCGAGGGTCTTTTGAAATCTCAATCAATTTTTTGATTGGTATAACGTTCGCTTTTACGTTACCAGGTGCAGCTTGCTTGATGAGCTGTTTACGCAATTCATCTTTTGCAACGGTATCTGAAGCAACAATAATGCGGTCTGCTTTAGAAGCAGGAGTCCAACCAGTCGCCACCTGACCATGCAAGAGGCGGGTGTCAACACGAGCCAAGTTGATTTTTAACTTACCATCACCGATGACAGTACCTGGAGGGATAGCACCTTGTGGTGCAGCAGGAGTGGCAGCGACTGTAGGAGTAGCTTCGGCTGGCTGAAGTTCTTCTGGAAGAACCTTGATACCATCCTTTGCTTCTTTGATAATGTTTGCCGCAACTTCTTCTACGCCAGCAGTAGCGTTAATCATACGCTCTGTGTAAGCTTGAATAAGCATCGGCAAGTTTAGACCAGTAATGATGGCAAACTTACGGTCTGGATTTTCACCAGCTACGCGGCTTGCTTGGTTAAATGGTGAACCACTCCAAAGGTCAGCCAACACCAAAACTTCATCATCGGCCTCAAATGCGTCAACAGCAGCATTGAGCTTAGCGTATAAATCATCTGGCCCTTCACTTGGCATAAAAGTAACAACTTGTACTTTTTCTTGTTCGCCAAAAATCATAGAACCTGACTGATGAATACCGGCAGCAAATTCGCCATGACTTGCAATAATGATTCCAATACTCATTATTAGACCTCCTAAATTTTTCTTGTTCATGTAAAAACCATTGAATGGGCTTTCATGTCCGAACGTTACTATTATAAAACGTTTTCACTTCTTTTGTCAAGTAAATTCGTGTAAAAACTATAAGAATTTCCAAAAATATTGCATATAATTTTCAGAAAAACAATAAAAATATGCAAAAAAAATATTAAGAATAGTTTGGATGGAGATTGATCTACTTGTCTTAGCCTTACCGACCTGATACGAAAATTACTCCCTTTAAAAACTCATATACGGGTGTATTTCCAGTAAGAACGATGTGATTGATGCTCTACTTGGTCGCTGTGCGAAGGAACAAACTCTTCTATTCCACTGACGAGAGTTCAACATTAGTCACTTAAGGCATGAGTATAAAAATACGATATGGTCTCATCAGACGAAGTTCCGATACGTTGGTAAAAAAAATTAAGGCTACTTTATCAGTTTCTGTGTGAGCTTCGCTGTTTATCAATCTTGTGTCTTGTATGACTTACTCACGACAATAAAAAGGTTTCTCGACTGCTCAATGGATCTGTGAATCATTGAACAGAAAGTCATGATTACGGTTGCACATTATCTTTTAAAATTGTTCTATCAAAAAATAGTTCAACTTAGTCCTATCACTTTTTTCAGTAAACTTGTTTTCTCCTGCTTTATATTGAATAGGCAGTAATAAGATTCAAGTCTAGTAATGGATAAATTACGCAAAAAAGCGAACAAGATAGAATTCTAAATGATAGAAAACTATCTTTATTCGCTTTTGGATTATAGAGTTAAGACATTTGCCTTAGTCTCTCTTCCCCTCAATCACTCTGTGGGTTTGTCATGCCTATTTCCTCTTTCGGTAAATCGCTTGAGCACTGATAGTCGCGGCAAGTGCTAGTCCGACAAACGTCAGTCCTAGTCCGCTGAGACTTCCTGTTGATGGCAGTGGAGTCGATTTTTTCTTCTTAGGAGGAGTGGTTGGCTTGTAGGTGTTGGTAATGGTGACATTTCCATTTTCAACTTTTCCTACAGATGCTGTGTATCCATCAACCACTGAAACCTCTTTGACCGTATAGACAATATCTTTCTGGTTTGCTTTCTTGGCAAGTCCTGTCCAAGTATGCGTCCACTTGTTATCAGCAGTCAGGGTTACAGGTTCGCCCAACTTTTCACCGTTGGCATAGAGTTGAACTTGGATAGCTTCAGGACGTTTACCGTCTTGATTATTGTTATCCTTCCAGACCTTGGTAACAGTGAGACTCGTCTGACCAGGTGTGTAACTGTTGGTAATGTTGTGACCATCAATGGTTGTTGTATAGTTATCAACGGCATTCTCAGTTACAGTGTAGACGATTTCCTTCCCGTTAGCGTACTTCGGTAGGTTAGTAAAGGTATAAGTCCAATTCGTATCGGCAGAGACTTTCTGACTTTGAACGACTTCACCGTTAGCCAAGAGGTTTACGGTAATAGATTTCGGACGTTTACCGTCTTGGTCGTTGTTGTCATTCCAGGTCTTAGCACCTGAAACTTCCGTTGTTTCTGGAGTGTGGGTGTTAGTGATGGTGGTTCCTTCTACAGATGAGGTATACCCGTTTGGTGTGTTCGCCTCTTCCACAGTGTAGGTAATTTTCTTGCCATTTTTGTATTCAGGTAAGTCTGTGAATGTGTAGTTCCAATCACCGTTGGCATCTGGTTTGATGGTTGTTGTAGAAACTACCTGACCATCTGCCAGAAGGTTGACGATAATAGAAGTTGGGCGTAGACCATCTTGGTTGTCCTTATCTTTCCACACCTTGTTTACCTTGACAGAGGTTGTACTTGGTGTGTAACTGTTTGTGATATTGTAGCCATCCACCTTCATCTCATACCCGTCTACTTTTTCTTCTGAAACAGTATAGACGATTTCTTTTCCGTTAGCGTATTTCGGTAGGTCGGTGAAGGTATACTTCCAGTCGTTTTCAGCAGTGACTTGTTGGCTCTTGATGACCTTACCATCCGCCAAGAGGTTTACGGTGATAGATTTCGGACGTTTACCGTCTTGGTCGTTGTTGTCATTCCAAGTCTTAGTACCTGCAACTTCCGTTGTTTCTGGAGTATGGGTATTGGTGATGTTTGTTCCTTCTACCTTCATCTCATACCCATCTACCTTTTCTTCTGAAACAGTATAGACGATTTCTTTTCCGTTAGCGTACTTCGGTAGGTTAGTAAAGGTATAGGTCCAATTCGTATCGGCAGAGACTTTCTGACTTTGAACGACCTCACCGTTAGCCAAGAGGTTTACGGTAATGGATTTCGGCCGTTTACCGTCTTGGTCATTGTTGTCATTCCAGGTCTTAGCACCTGCAACTTGCGTTGTTTCTGGAGTATGGGTATTGGTGATGGTAAAGTTATTGGTTGATGTTTGAGTTACTTTTGAAGTATAGCCATCAATAGCAGTGACTTCTTTGACGGTGTAGACGATGTCCTTTTTGTTTGCTTTCTTGGCAAGTCCTGTCCAGGTTGCTTTCCAGTTGTTCTCTTCAGAAAGGGTTTGGCTCTGTCCAGTGGCAACACCGTCTGCGTAGAGTTCTAGTTTGATTTCCCTGCGCAGTCCGTCTTGGTTGTTGTTGTCTTCCCAAACTTTTGTGGCAGTGACACTTGTTTCTCCCGGTGTGTAGCTGTTAGTGATATTGTAGCCATCATAGGTTGTAGTGTAATCTGCGACTGCTTTTTCACTAATCGTGTAGGTAATGGCAGCTCCATTTTTCTTAGCAGGTAGGTTTGAGAACTTGTAAGTCCAGTTGTCGTCTGCGGTGATGATTTTGCTTGCGACCGGTTGACCGTCTGCCAAGAGGTTTACGGTGATAGATTTCGGACGTTTACCGTCTTGGTCATTATTGTCATTCCAAGTCTTGGTACCTGCAACTTCCGTTGTTTCTGGAGTATGGGTGTTGGTGATGTTGGTTCCTTCCACCTTCATCTCATACCCATCTACCTTTTCTTCTGAAACAGTGTAAGTGATTTTCTTGCCATTTTTGTATTCAGGCAAGTCTGTGAAGGTGTGGCTCCAATCGCCATCAGCATTTGGTGTGATCGTTTCCGTCTTAACAACTTCACCGTCCGCCAAGAGGTTGACGGTAATGGAAGTTGGGCGCAGACCATCTTGGTTGTCCTTATCTTTCCAGACCTTGTTTACCTTGATAGAGGTTGTACTTGGTTTATAGGTATTGGTGATAGTGACATTTCCATTTTCAACAGTTCCTACAGTAGTGGTGTATCCCTCTACTTTTGAGACTTCTTTGACGGTGTAGACGATGTCTTTTTTGTTTGCCTTCTTAGCAAGTCCTGTCCAAGTGTGTGTCCATTTGTTGGCTGCTGTTAGTGTCACGACCTCGCCAGATTTCTGGTCGTTAGCATAGAGTTGAACTTGGATAGCTTCAGGACGTTTACCATCTTGATTGTCCTTGTCATCCCAAGCCTTGGTTACTGTGAGGCTAGTTTGACCAGGTGTGTAACTATTGGTGATATTGTACTTATCGTAGGTTGTGGTGTAGCCTTCAACAGCGTTTTCTGTCACGGTATAGACGATTTCTTTTCCGTCAGCGTACTTCGGTAGGTTGGTGAAGGTGTACTTCCAGTTGTTAGCTGCTGTTACCTCTTGGGATTGAACGACTTTGCCATCCGCTAAGAGGTTGACGGTGATAGACTTTGGACGTTTACCATCTTGGTCGTTGTTGTCGTTCCAGGTCTTAGTCCCTGAAACTTGCGTTGTTTCTGGAGTATGGGTATTGGTGATGTTGGTTCCTTCCACCTTCATCTCATACCCATCTACCTTCACCTCTTCCACAGTATAGACGATTTCTTTTCCGTTAGCGTACTTCGGTAGGTCAGTGAAGGTATACTTCCAGTTGTTTTCAGCAGTGACTTTTTGAGTCTTAAATGGTTTGCCATCAGCTAAGAGGTTTACGGTGATAGATTTCGGACGTTTACCGTCTTGGTCGTTGTTGTCGTTCCAAGTCTTAGTCCCTGAAACTTGCGTTGTTTCTGGAGTATGGGTGTTGGTGATGTTAGTTCCTTCCACCTTCGTCTCATACCCATCTACCTTCACCTCTTCCACAGTATAGACGATTTCTTTTCCGTTAGCGTACTTCGGTAGGTCAGTGAAAGTATACTCCCAGTTGTTAGCTGCTGTTACCTCTTGGGATTGAACGACTTTGCCATCAGCCAAGAGGTTGACGGTGATAGACTGTGGACGTTTACCGTCTTGGTCGTTGTTGTCGTTCCAGGTCTTAGTACCTGAAACTTGCGTTGTTTCTGGAGTATGGGTGTTGGTGATGTTGGTTCCTTCCACCTTCATCTCATATCCGTCTACCTTTTCTTCTGAAACAGTGTAGACGATTTTTTCCCCATCTTTATCGTGTTGGTCCAAGCCTGAGAATTTATATGACCAATCATTCTCTGCAGTTACTTCTTTAGTCTGAACGATTGTTCCATTAGCCAGAAGATTAACTTTGATAGACTTTGGACGTTTACCGTCTTGGTCGTTGTTATCCACCCAGGTCTTTTTGCCTTCAATGTCGGTGTTTGCTTTTTTATCTATAATGGTTACGATTGAATTATCAGCTATCCTCGTTACAGGGGCTGCAATCGCATAGCCTGCCGGAGCCTTTGTTTCAGTGATAGTATACTCATCCCTCAAAAGCCCAGTGACTTCCACTATCCCTTTTTCATCAGTCATAAATTTGCCAATCACTTGACCAGTTGCTGTGCGAGTAACGGTGAATTCAGCTCCTGCAAGAAGTTGACGCTCTTCATTTACTTTTTCAATGATTAAACCGTAGTTATAGCCACTAGCTGAACCAGAAGCACCTTGATAGGTCTGCACATGACTGGCATGAGATCTTCTGGTAGTTCCAGTATAGTACTCTGCTAAATTATTAAGTTTTTCTCCGTTAATAAGAGTGTAGGCGGCTTTTACCCTGTACTTGATTCTGTATCCTTTCCCATTAATGTCCCCGAGTTTAACTTTAAAGGAGGTTTTATCAGAAGAAATCTCAATCTTATCCTTATACTTACTGGTAACATTAATCTCACTTCCTAATGCCCAGTAGTTCCACTCATTTTTATACCAGTTTCCTTCTTGGATTTCAAAGCTATCTTCCACATACTGTAAGCCAGGAGACTTAAGCTGATCTGAAATCGTTACATCAGGCACAGTTGACTTAGATGTATTGATATTAATCAAATACACTATTTCGTTGTTGTTAGAGCTAACTCCGTATTTCCAAAAGTCAATCTTATCGCTATCACCCTTAGTACCGGTATAGCTAAGCTTACCAGTACCAATTGTAATCTTAGTTTTATTATTGATTGTTATTTCTGCCGCAACCGTATTTGCTGTTGTTACTACCTTCCTATCCACAACAACGTTCATTTCGAGATGTCCTTTTATGTCGCTATGTTTCTCAACATAGTCTGTATAGGTCATTGTTAGTGTTTTGATTTTGGGTTCAATAACAGCTTTTGCGACAGCTTGTCCATCAGGAGCATAAACTTCAAATTCTTGATACCGTTGAAAATCCAGTTCTTTTGGTAAGGAGATGGTGGTTGTGTCATCTTTTTTTGTTCCATTAGGTACAGTAAAATCAAATGAAAATCTTGTGGAGTTTCCTCCTTCAACCACCTCAGGGGTTAGATTAGTGTTGCTAACCTCAATATCAACAGATTTTGCCGAGGCTGCTTGGGCAGAAAAAATCCCGCCAAACAACACCAGCAAGATTAGAAGTAGGTTTCTTAACTTAGTCATTGCGACCCTCCTTTTTTAATCAGTAATTGCTTTTTTTTTTTAGCATTTACGATAAAATTTTACCATCTAAACTACAGGATGTTAAGAACAATCGGTTGACACGGTGTGGACTTATTTTGGGGTTTTCCTTTATTAAAATTGAGCTATATAAATAAGAAAAACGAACAAAGATTTGACTTTCTCTTTCAAAAGTCAAATCTTTGTTCGTTTTGTAAATAAAATCTCATTGAGCCTCAATGGATGATATAGGATTACTAAAATGAGAAAAGTTTTGTCTAAGCCTCTCTTGATTTGTTATAAAAATAGATTTTCTAGCTCTCGTGCTACTCCATCTTCAAAGTTGGCAAATTCTGTTAAACGATCTGCGTGTGGTCGGAGACGATTGCTACAATTTTTCATGGCGTAGGCGGTGCCAGCTAGTTCCAGCATTTCAATATCATTATGTTCATCTCCAAAAGCAATTAAATCTTGGGGACTAGCTTGATAGAGATTGAGGATATAACTAAGGGCTGTCGCTTTATTGACACCTTTTGCACAAGTTTCGAGGATATTTAATGGTCCGCCCCAAGTGTTGATTTCCAACTCGTTCTTAAAGTAAGCTTTCATTTCTTTTGCCAGTTCGTATTTATCTACTGCTCGAGTTTGCATGAGAATGGAATGAGGGTTGCTGGTAATACGTTCTGGTTTGATAAGAGTATCAGGGGTAATCTGTTCAACACCCATCAAGGTAGGGTCAATTTTGTCCAGATTGGTTTGAGTGATATAGAATTTCTTCTTGTATTCACCAGCAATAAAATCTGCCTCAAAATGTTCTTCTTCTTTAAGAAACTCTAAAAGATATTTTTTATCGATGAGGATATTCTGTTCCCATTGCCACTTTCTTTCTGGAAGATGAACTAGAGAGCCATTGAAGTTGATCATGGGAGTATCTAGCTCTAGTTGATGATAAAAATTTTTTGCCATTCGATAAGGACGTCCTGTTGCAATAAGGACGGTGTGACCTGCTTGACGAATTTTTTTAATAGTCGATATGGTGTAGTCGGAAAGCTGACTATCATTATTTAGTAGAGTGCCATCTAAATCGATCGCAATTATTTTTTTCTTCATATTCTAGTTCCTTCTGAGCTTCTTCGTCTTGGACTGATAGTTTCAAGTATAGCAAAAGCAGGTAAGAAAAGCAAAGGCGTGGGTATTTTTTATTTGTAAGAAAAAAGAAATAAAGTTCGTAAAAGACGAACAAAAAATATAAAAATAATGAAAATAACGTTTTCAAATCACAAAAACTTGAAATATGAATCGTTTTCTATTACAATATCTTTATCGTTCGTAAATTAAAGGAGAAATGAAAAAATGGATCAATTTTTCAAATTGAAAGAACATGGAACGACTGTTTCAACAGAAATTATGGCAGGTCTTACCACCTTCTTTGCCATGTCTTATATCTTATTTGTCAATCCAAGCGTGCTGAGTGTAGCTGGTATGCCTACACAGGCAGTATTTTTGGCAACAATTATTGCCAGTGCTGCTTCAACTCTTGTGATGGGACTCTTTGCCAATGTTCCTTATGCCTTGGCACCAGGGATGGGCTTGAACGCCTTCTTCACTTATACAGTCGTTATCGGACTGGGTTTTAGTTGGCAGGAAGCTTTGGCTATGGTTTTCCTATGCGGCCTTTTCAACGTTTTTATCACTGTTACAAAGGTTCGTAAGAGCATCATTAAAGCCATTCCAGTTAGTTTGCAACATGCTATTGGTGGAGGTATCGGTGTCTTTGTAGCCTACCTTGGTTTTAAAAACTCCAACTTGATTACATTTCTGACATCTGGTTCAGACATTATTACGGTTAATGGTGTTGCTCCAGCTAGTGCGACGGCAGAAACCTTCTCAAAAGGTGTCTTCTCCGTCTTTGCCAAGGGCAGCGTTGTACCAGCAATCTCAACGTTCACGGATCCGAGCGTGCTTTTAACGGTATTCGGTCTTCTCTTGACAGCTATTTTGGTGATGAAGAATGTACGTGGTGCTATTTTGATTGGTATTGTTGTGACAACATTAGCTGGTATTCCAGTGGGTGTCGTTGATCTATCTACGATTGATTTTGCTAACAATAATATCGGAACGGCTTTTTCTGAGTTGGGAACAACCTTCCTTGCAGCTTTTGGAGGACTTTCCTCTCTTTTTGCAGATTCTAGCCGATTACCACTTGTTTTGATGACAATTTTTGCCTTCAGTTTATCAGATACATTTGATACTCTTGGTACCTTTATTGGTACAGGTCGCAAAACAGGAATTTTCTCAGCGGAAGATGAAGAAGCTCTGGAAAATGGTACGGGCTTCAATTCAAAAATGGATAAGGCTCTTTTTGCAGATGCTGTCGGTACTTCAATCGGTGCCCTCTTTGGTACATCAAATACGACCACTTATGTTGAGTCAGCGGCAGGAATCTCAGCAGGGGGACGCACAGGCTTAACAGCGGTAACAGCAGCAGTTTTGTTCCTCCTATCCACCTTTATCTTGCCATTTATCGGTATTGTACCAGCGGCGGCGACAGCTCCAGCACTGATTATCGTTGGTGTGATGATGGTTTCCTCCTTCTTGGATGTTGATTGGAGTCAATTTGAAGATGCGCTTCCAGCCTTCTTTGCAGCCTTCTTCATGGCCCTTTGTTTCTCCATTTCTTACGGTATTGCGGTATCCTTTATCTTCTACTGCTTAGTAAAAGTTTCGACAGGAAAGGCAAAAGAAGTTCATCCAATTCTTTGGGGAGCAACAGCCCTCTTCATTTTAAACTTTATTATTCTGGCAGTTTTATAGAAAATTTCCTGATTATATAATGATGAAACTGGTTCACCTATTCGGAGACCAGTTTTTAACGTTGTGGTTGATGGTTTTTGCATATTAAAATAAGCTATAAAAAATCTTGGTTTTATTATAGTTAAAAGTTATAACAAACTATAAAAAAAGTCAATTAGTCAGAACAAAGATTATGTGCTAAGATAGGTACAGTTCTAAATTTTAAGGAGATAGATTTTATGAAATTGAAAAACTGGTTTAGTTTGGTGGCAGTGGCCTTGACAGTAGGTCTCCTTGCTGCATGTGGTCACTCCTCATCGAAGTCAGAATCGTCCGCAACGACTGTGCATATTGGTGTGATGAGTTTGAGTGATTCAGAACAAGCACGTTGGGATAAAATTCAAGAGATTCTTGGTGATGAGGTAAAATTGAAATTCACTCAGTTCACCGATTACTCACAACCTAATAAGGCAGTAGTTGAAAAAGAAGTAGATATTAACGCCTTCCAGCACTATAACTTTTTGAAGAATTGGAATACAGAAAATGATGCCAATCTTGTGGCTATTGCGGATACTTATATTGCACCGATTCGTCTTTATTCTGGAACTGATGGTGGAAAGAACAAGTACACAAAAGTTGAAGATATTCCAAGTGGGGCAGAAATTGCAGTACCAAATGATCCGACAAACGAGAGTCGTGCCCTTTACCTTCTTCAATCGGCAGGTTTGATTAAGGTAGGTGTGTCTGGTACAGAATTGGCGACAATCGCTGATATTACCGAAAATAAGAAAAACTTGAAGATTACGGAGTTAGATGCCAGTCAAACAGCAAGTTCACTCAGTTCAGTTGATGCAGCAGT
This sequence comes from Streptococcus sp. DAT741, assembly GCF_009866825.1. Taxonomy (NCBI): domain Bacteria; kingdom Bacillati; phylum Bacillota; class Bacilli; order Lactobacillales; family Streptococcaceae; genus Streptococcus; species Streptococcus sp. DAT741. The sequence goes on along the minus strand of NZ_CP019557.1, from coordinate 1,619,738 downwards.
TGTGAACAATACCTTTGTGTTGGAAGCTGGTTTGGATTATAAAAATGCCCTTTACAAGGAGCAAAAGGATGAAAATTCATCACAGTGGTATAACTTGATTGCTGCCCGTAGCGACTGGGAAAAATCAGAACAAGCAGCTGCTATCAAGAAAATCATTGCAGCCTACCACACAGATGAAGTGAAAAAGGTCATTGAGAAGACTTCAGATGGTATGGATGAGCCAGTTTGGTAATAACTGATCAAAATTATAGATGTATGCGGGTAAAGAGGCTGGCCTTTAGGCCGGGCCTCTTGTCTGCTTTTATGTTGTTTGATTTGGCGCTTATTCTGCCGATGGATAAAGGAATTTGGCTTTCCGAATTTTCAGTTTTGTGTAATAATGAGTCTGGCAAAGCAAATAAAATATGTTGATTCTTGATTTGTTTTACCAGTCTGGTAATAGAAAGAGAAGGAATAGAAAAATGACAGATACAAGGATTCAGGCTTTTGAGCAGGATGCGATTATTCAGACCTATTTTGAAAAGTTAAAGGTCTTGATTTCAAAGAAGTCTATTTTTGCTCAACAGATTGGTTTGTTGGATGTGGCTACCTATTTGAAAGAAATGTTTGAAGAGGCTGGGGCAGAGGTTGTTTTGGATAATAGTTATGCAGCACCGTTTGTCATGGCTAAGTTTACTGCTAACAACCCCAATGCCAAAACATTGATTTTTTATAATCATTATGACACGGTACCAGCAGATGGTGATCAAATTTGGACGGATCAACCTTTTGAATTAAGTATCCGTGATGGGTATATCTATGGCCGAGGTGTAGATGATGATAAAGGGCATATTACAGCGCGTTTGTCTGCACTAAAAAAATACCAAGCCAAGCATGAAGGGCAGCTTCCTGTCAATGTTATTTTTATCATGGAAGGAGCAGAGGAATCGGCTTCTGTTGATTTGGATAAATATCTTGTCAGATATAAGGAACATTTAATTGGAGCAGATTTATTAGTTTGGGAACAAGGTCACCGTAATAGTTTACACCAGTTGGAAATTGCTGGAGGGAACAAGGGGATTGTGACCTTTGATCTTTCTGTCAAATCGGCTGGGTTGGATATTCATTCTTCCTATGGTGGTGTTATTGATTCTGCAAGCTGGTATTTACTGGGAGCTCTCCAATCTATGCGGGCTGCAGATGGACGAATTTTGGTGGATGGTATCTATGAACAAGTACAAGAGCCTAATGAGCGAGAGCTAGCTTTGGTTGATGAATTTGCTCTAGCCACCAGTCAATCTATGAAAGAAATCTATGGTTTGACCTTGCCAACTTTGGTGGAGGATCGCCGAGAGTTCTTGAAACGTTTGTATTTTGAACCGTCCATCACTATTGAAGGACTATCAACAGGTTATCTTGGTCAGGGTGTGAAGACAATTATACCTGCTCAGGCTTCAGCCAAGATGGAGGTTCGTCTAGTACCGGGTTTAGAGCCGCATGATGTTTTGGATAAGATTCGCAAGCATCTGGACAGGCATGGTTTTGAAAAGGTGGAGATTAGCTTTACCTTAGGAGAAATGAGTTACCGTAGTGATATGTCTGCGCCTGCCATTGTCAATGTTATTGAGTTGGCCAAGAAGCTAACCCCAGAAGGTGTGGCAGTCTTGCCAACCTCTCCAGGGACCGGTCCCATGCATACAGTCTTTCATGCTTTAGGTGTGCCGATTGCTGGCTTTGGCTTGGGAAATGCCAATAGCCGCGATCATGCCGGTGATGAAAATGTCAGCATTGTAGACTATTATAGCCATGTCAAATTAGTAGAGGAGTTGATTGCAAGTTATGAGTAGAAAAATGATTAAGTTGGATAATATTGATGTGACTTTTCATCAGAAAAAACGCACGATTGAAGCAGTAAAAGATGTGACGATTCATGTTCAACAAGGTGACATCTATGGTATTGTAGGTTATTCTGGTGCCGGTAAGTCAACACTTGTTCGTGTTATCAATCTTTTACAGGTACCAACTGCTGGAAAGATTACAATTGATGAGGATGTAATCTATGAGGGTGACAGGGTAACCTTGACTTCGGCACAACTGCGGAGTAAACGCAGAGAGATTGGAATGATTTTCCAGCACTTCAATTTGATGGCTCAGATGACAGCTGAGGAAAATGTAGCATTTGCTCTCAAACACTCAGGCTTGAGCAAGCAGGAAAAAAAGGAAAAAGTTGCTAAACTCTTGGAATTGGTAGGACTTTCTGACCGTTCAGAAAACTATCCTTCCCAGCTATCTGGTGGTCAAAAGCAACGTGTTGCCATTGCGCGTGCCTTGGCAAATGACCCTAAAATATTGATCTCAGATGAGTCAACTTCTGCCTTGGATCCTAAAACGACCAAGCAAATTTTGTCACTTCTGCAAGAACTGAACGAAAAATTGGGGTTGACGATTGTCATGATTACCCATGAAATGCAGATTGTCAAAGATATTTGTAATCGTGTTGCAGTTATGCAGGATGGTCGATTGATTGAGGAAGGTTCTGTTCTTGATATTTTCTCTCACCCAAAAGAGGAATTGACCCAAGACTTTATCAAAACAGCAACAGGAATTGATGAAGCTTTGGTAAAAATTTATCAGCAGGATATTGTGAAGAACCTACCGAAGGATAGTCTTTTGGTTCAGCTCAAATATTCTGGTTCAAATACAGACACAGCTATTGTTAACGACTTGTATAAATTTTATCAGGTATCTGCTAACATTCTCTATGGAAATATTGAGATTTTAGACCATACACCAGTGGGTGAAATGGTGGTTATCTTGTCTGGGGATTCGGGACAATTGCATCGGGCTTTGGAAGCAGTGGCAGAGGCGCATGTTGAAGTGACGATTTTGAAAGGGGTGAACTAGATGTTCGAATGGATTCAAGCGAATTTTCCAAATATTTATAAACTAGGATGGGATGGTCAGACAGGTTGGTTGACGCACTTTAATTTGACCTTATATATGACATTTGCTTCTTTTGCAGCAGGTGGATTTTTGGGATTGATCTCAGGTTTGTTTTTGGTCTTAACAGGTCCACATGGGGTTATTGCAAACAGGCTGATTTACTGGATTTTGGATAAGATAGCTTCCATTTTTCGAGCTATCCCATTTATCATCTTGCTTGCAGCCATTGCACCTGTGACGAGGCTTATTGTTGGAAAATCAATCGGTACAGAGGCGGCTTTGGTGCCTCTAGCCTTATCGGTTTTTCCATTTTTCGCCCGTCAGGTAGAGGTGGTCTTATCAGAGTTGGATCGGGGTGTTATCGAAGCAGCTCAAGCTTCAGGCGCTACCTTCTGGGATATTGTTCTGGTCTACCTTCGTGAGGGATTGCCAGATTTGGTTCGTGTAACGACTTTGACTCTGGTTTCCTTGGTAGGTTATACAGCTATGGCAGGTGCTATCGGTGCTGGTGGTTTGGGACAAGTTGCCTTGTCCTATGGTTATCTACGGTATAACCATGATGTGACCTTCTTTGCTACCTTCTTGATTTTGGTAATTATCTTTGCCATCCAGTTTGTCGGTGACTTCCTTACAAGAAAGATTAGCCATCGGTAGGTTTATGTAGCCCCCTTCAAGCTGCGGTAGGTGCATAATTCGGAAAAAGACGAATGTTTTTGATATAGATTTGCCATTTATTCTCGTTCGTCTTGTATCACAGTGGAGTCAGAAGAACTCTGCTGTGTTTTTCTTTTCAATCTTCTTCAAGAATCAAACCGATCTTTTATCGACTTCCTTGGAGGAACTTTAGCTCTATCTGTAAGCTTGTTTTCTCATTTTTGATTTTCATTGAGTATAAAATAGAGTGTGACAGCTGATAGTTTACCTCTTTGTATGATTGACATAGCTCCTGCTTTTCGATAAGATAATAGGCATATACAAATGGAAAAATTGATTATAAGGAGTAAGATAAATGTCTATTGTTATTGTCATCATGTTAGTGATGTTTGGAATTCGGCTAGCGTTTTTAAAATTGTCTATTCAAAATGAAAAACGAATTTTAGCCAACGGTGGTAAAGAGTATGGGGTTTCAAATACAAAACTGATCACCCTTTTGCATATATTGTTTTATCTGATGTGTATAGTAGAGGCGATTGTTTATAAAGTACAACTAGATAGCGTTGGTTACCTTGGTCTCGCTCTTATGCTGTTTTCACTTCTTGTATTATGTGTCGTGACTCGTTTGTTGGGAGAAATTTGGACAGTAAAATTGATGCTGTTGAAGGAACACAAATTTGTAGATCATTGGTTGTTCCGAGTTGTTAAGCATCCAAATTATTTCCTAAACATTGCTCCAGAACTGCTTGGGATTCTTCTACTTTGTCATGCAAAATTCGCTGCTTTAATCTTGCCATTTTATGCCTATGCTATTTACAAGCGGATTTGTGAGGAAAATTGGTTGTTGAAAGAAATCATCATTCCAAATGGTATCAAGGAAAAATAATCTCACTTCAATATGTAAGTCGTGGACAAATTCTCTATTTTCTGCTACAATGTTTTATACAAAAGAAAGCCTCAAGGCGTTCTTTAAGCGAGTGCAGGGTAGTGGGAGCTGGACAGGACAAGTTGAGTAGCTGGCGCTTTTGGGTTAGATACTGAAAAATTGCATCACAATGAAGTCATAAATTAGGGTGGAACCGCGTGCCATACGCCCCTATGCGTTAGCTAGGAGTGTATGGTAGGTGGTTTTTTGCTATAATAATCAACTATCCAAAAGGAGTGCAACGATGCTTACGGGTTCGGTACGAGACTGGGGATTTGTGTGGGGGCAGTGTCTTTTGCCATTGCTTGTTTTGTCGTAAGAATTGTCTCAGCTTTTTCGGTTCATGCTAGAGTAAGGCGAGAGATATTCAAGTGGACATCGGGCGAAGATAAATGAGCGACCTATGAGTTGTCGCAGGGGGAAATTCGCTAGTATTATTCAAGCTACCGTAATCAGATTTATCATACCAGTCAGGCAGCACTAACTGCTTTTGTTTTGAAGCTGGGAACGATTGATAGTTGTGACCAGGCTCTTGAGCAGTTGCCTTGGTTAGATGGCTAGTGCTAATTCATTAGTTATAAAAAAGGGGGACATTATGTCACAAAAATTAACTTTTACCTCGTTCAAGCGACTTTAGCGCCTTAAGGTGCTAGTCGCTAACGGTCACCGCTATGGCGGCTGACCTAGACGATGCACTGGGTTGTTTCCACTAGCATTATCGGCTTGCGAAAACAGCTGTCGCCAAAAATAATTTAATAAGGAGTACTTATGTCACAAAAATTAACTTTCCAAGAGATTATTCTCACTTTACAACAATTTTGGAATGAGCAGGGCTGCATGTTGATGCAGGCCTATGATACAGAAAAAGGTGCGGGAACCATGAGTCCGTACACCTTCCTACGTGCTATTGGTCCAGAGCCTTGGAATGCAGCTTACGTTGAACCATCACGTCGTCCTGCTGATGGTCGTTATGGGGAAAACCCAAATCGCCTCTATCAGCACCACCAATTCCAAGTAGTGATGAAGCCATCCCCATCTAATATCCAAGAACTCTACTTGGAATCCTTGGAGCGTCTGGGCATCAATCCATTGGAACATGATATTCGATTTGTTGAAGATAACTGGGAAAATCCGTCAACAGGGTCAGCTGGTCTTGGTTGGGAAGTCTGGTTAGATGGTATGGAAATTACTCAATTTACTTATTTCCAACAGGTTGGTGGTTTAGTAACAGGGCCTGTAACTGCTGAGGTAACTTACGGATTGGAGCGCTTGGCTTCCTATATTCAAGAAGTTGATTCGGTTTATGACATTGAGTGGGCTGCTGGTGTTAAGTATGGTGAAATCTTTACTCAGCCGGAGTATGAGCATTCAAAATATAGCTTTGAAGTTAGTGATCAAACTCTTCTCTTGGAGAATTTTGAAAAATTTGAAAAAGAAGCAGGACGTTGTCTGGAAGAAAATCTTGTTCATCCTGCCTTTGACTATGTTCTCAAGTGTTCACATACCTTTAACCTGCTAGATGCCCGCGGAGCTGTATCTGTGACAGAACGCGCAGGCTACATTGCCCGTATCCGTAATCTTGCCCGTGTCGTTGCTAAAACTTTTGTAGAAGAGCGCAAACGCTTGGGATACCCACTTTTGGATGCAGCAACACGAGCAGAATTACTAAAGGAGGATGCAGAATAATGGTTAAAAATTTACTTGTTGAGTTAGGTTTGGAAGAAATTCCTGCCTATATCGTAACCCCGGCCATGCAGCAATTGTGTGATCGTATGGCTACCTTTTTGACAGATAATCGTCTGTCTTTTGAAACAATTGATACATTTTCAACACCACGCCGTTTGGCTGTTCGTGTCCGTGGTTTGGCTGATCAACAGACAGACTTGACAGAGGACTTCAAGGGACCTGCTAAGAAGATTGCCTTGGATGCAGATGGAAACTTTACCAAAGCAGCAGAAGGTTTTGTACGTGGTAAGGGGCTGACAACAGCAGATATCCGTTTTGAGAATATTAAAGGTGAAGAATATGTCTATGTGACCAAGCACGAGGTTGGAAAGCCAGCTAAGGAAGTTTTAGCAGGGATTCCAGAGGTTTTAAAGGCTATGACCTTCCCTGTCAGCATGAATTGGGCATCTAACAAGTTTGCCTATATTCGTCCTGTTCATACTATGACAGTTTTGTTAGATGATGAGGTACTTGAGATGGACTTCTTGGGGATTTCATCAGGTCGCATCAGTCGTGGGCATCGTTTCCTTGGTCAAGAAACAGAGATCGTAAGTGCAGATTCTTATGAGGCAGATTTACGTGCGCAGTTTGTCATTACAGACCCGGTAGAACGCCAAGGCATGATTGTGGAACAAATCAAGAACATTGAAGAAGAACATAATGTTACTGTTGAAGTTGACGAGGATCTTCTGAATGAGGTTTTGAACCTGGTCGAGTATCCAACTGCTTTTATGGGCTTTTTCGATACCAAGTATTTGGAAGTTCCAGAAGAGGTCTTGGTGACTTCAATGAAAAACCACCAACGTTACTTTGTTGTACGTGATAAGGCTGGTAAGCTTTTGCCAAACTTTATCTCTGTTCGTAATGGCAATGATCAGTATCTTGATAATGTCATCAAGGGAAATGAGAAGGTTCTGATTGCTCGTTTGGAAGATGGAGAGTTTTTCTGGCGTGAAGATCAAAAACTCAAAATTGAAGATTTGGTAGATCGTTTGAAAGCTGTGACCTTCCATGAAAAAATTGGCTCGCTTTATGAACACATGGAACGCACTAAGGTGATTGCAGCTAAACTAGCAGACTTGGCTGACTTGTCCGCTGATGAGAAGGTAGATTTGGCACGTGCGGCCGATATTTATAAATTTGATCTTTTGACTGGTATGGTCGGTGAGTTTGATGAATTACAAGGCATCATGGGGGAGAAGTATGCTCTTCTTGCAGGGGAAAATCCAGTGGTAGCAGCAGCTATTCGTGAGCATTACTTACCGAATTCTTCCGAGGGGAATCTTCCTGAAAGTAGGGTTGGTGCGGTATTGGCCCTGGCTGATAAATTCGATACCTTGCTTTCCTTCTTCTCAGTTGGATTGATTCCGTCAGGATCAAACGACCCTTATGCTCTCCGTCGTGCTACCCAAGGTATTGTGCGCATCTTAGAAGCATTTGGTTGGGAAATTCCATTGGATGTATTGATTGCTGAGTTGTATAGCTTGAATTTTGCCAGCATGAGCTATGCTCATCAGACTGAGGTTATGGACTTTATCCGTGCGCGTGTAGAGAAAATGATGGATAGTGCTATTCCGAAAGATATTCGTGAGGCTGTGTTAGCCAGCTCGACCTATGTGGTTAGGTTGCAACTAGCGGCCAGCTCTGCTATTTTCCAAAAATCAGGTGAAGCAAGCTATAAGGAGGCTGTGGAAAACCTATCACGGGTCTTCAACTTGGCTGAAAAGGCTGAGACGATCATGATTGATGAAGCTCTTTTTGAAAATGATGAGGAGAGAGCTTTGGCTGAAGCAGTTGCTGGTCTGGAATTGACAGAAGATATGATTGGGAACTTGGATAAACTCTTTGCTCTTAGTCCAGTCATTGCTGCTTTCTTTGATAACACTATGGTAATGGCGGATGATGTAGCTATCAAAGCCAATCGCTTGGGGATCCTGAAAGCTTTGGCTGAAAAGGCAGAAGCGGTCGCAGTCTTCAACCTCTTGAATAGTAAGTAATGATGAAGAAAATCGTAAAACTGTTTGGTATTTTAGTCTGCATTTTAATAATAGCAGCTTGTACTTCCAAAACTTCTTCGACAGCTTGGTTAGAGGGGAATTGGCAGAGTGAGGAGTGGTCGGTTATTTACACCTTTAAGGAGTCTGAAAAAGGATGGATTATTTCTGGTGGAGATACTGTTTTAACAGAAGGAGCAAGTTTGACTCAGAATGAAGAAGGCTGGGTTTTAACGGATTCTAGTGGGGCTACTTTCCATATTAAGAAGATAGAGGAAAATCGTATCTCCTTCCAACAGGTAGCCTCAACGGGAACACTTGGAACAACTACTAGTGTGGAATTTACGAAATTAAAGTAGTAGAGAAAGGAATTGAACACGGGCTAAGGACTGTATAAAAGAGATGTTTTTTCTCGTATAAATGATACGGTGGAAAACTCCTATTCTTATTTCGTCCTTAACGCCCTTTGTATCTTATATGGAACAAGCAAAAATCAATCGTATCAATGAATTAGCTAAGAAGAAAAAAGCAGGTACTTTGACATCAGAAGAAAAAGTGGAGCAAGCAAAGTTGCGTGAGGAGTATATTGAAGGGTATCGTCGTGCCATTCGTCATCACATTGAAGGAATTAAGCTCGTGGATGAAGAAGGAAACGATGTCACACCTGAAAAACTTCGTCAAGTTCAACGAGAAAAGGGGTTACACGGGCGGAGCTTGGATGATCCGAACTCTTAAATATAAAAAGAGTCTGGGACAAAAAGATTTTCAATTTTGAAAATCTCAATTATCAAGTCCTTTAGATCTATAATTGAACAAAAAAAGCGAACAAACCAAGATTCTGATTGTCAGAAAACTGTTTTTGTTCGCTTTTTATATATGAAATTGGACTATTGTCCCAAGCTCTTCGTTATATAAGGGACTCAGACGGCCTCTCCTTTTTTTAGTTTCTTAGCCAAGATGATGGCGCTTGGAATAAGGACGAGGACGCTGCCAATCCAAGCTGCGGGATTAGCAGCCGCAACACCGTAAAAGCCAAAGAGATGAAGTCCTATAATTGCTACACCAGCCCGCATAATCAATTCGCCAAAACCAGCTAAGGTTGGAATGAAGCCTTTCCCCAAGCCTTGAACAAAGCTGCGAACAACAAATAGAATCGCTAGAATCCAATAACAAATTCCGTTGATGATAAAGTAAGTCAGAGCGAGAGAGGAGACTTCTTTACTGGCGTTTGGTAAAAATAAGCCGGCGAAGAAGGAGTGAAAAGTAATCAATAAGATGGCGTAGAAAATAGACCAAGCAATATCAATCCAGAGGGAATGTTTGAGCCCTTCAAGTATTCTCTCGTAGTATCTGGCTCCGTAGTTCTGTGCAGTAAAGGTAGAAACAGCTAGACCAAGATTGACCATGGGGAGCATAGCGAGTTGGTCGGTTTTACTAGCAATGGCTTGAGCCGCAATCGCATCTGTACCAAGCTGATTGAGCATGGCTTGAAGTGTGAGGGCACCGATTGCGATGATACTGGCTTGGAACCCCATAGGAAAACCAATCTGAGCATGCTTTTTCAAATTCTCCTTGTCCAATCTCCAATCGTCTCTGGTGAGATGGAAGTAAGGAATGTTCTTTTTTATGTGATAGAGGAGGTAGAGAACAGAAATTGCTTGAGCAGTGATTGTAGCAACACCGGCTCCAAAAACGCCCCAACCGATATACAAAATAAAGAAGAAATCGAGGGCGATGTTGATAAAGCAAGCAATGATTAGAGCAATTAAAGGGGTAATGGAATCACCTAGACTGCGGATGACTGCTGATAAATAATTATAGAATATAGTGAAAACCATTCCACCAAATATGGCAGACATAAAGCTCTGGGAGTATTCAATCAAGTTCATTGGAGTCTGTAGTAGCTCCAAAATTGGGCGTAAAAAGGCAAGCGATAGAACTGTAAGTACAAGACTGACTAGTGTGGAGTAAAAAAGTCCATGGACAAAGCTTCTCCGTAGTCCAATGGTATCTTTGGCTCCGAATCGTTGGGCGGAGACAATAGCTAATCCACTCATCAATCCTTGTGCGAAACCGATAATTAGAAATATCAAGCTGCCGGCTGTTCCAACGCTTGCGAAAGCTTCTTTTCCTAAGGTGTGTCCGACAATCATCGAATCTGAAAAATTATAGGCTAGTTGGAAAAACGAGCCAACCAGTAATGGGATGGTAAAACGCAAGATAACGATAATCGGTTTTCCTTTGGTTAAATCATTCATAAATTCTCCTTAAGTACAAGAAATAACAAGCCTACCGGTGAAAAATTCTAGTAGGCTTGTTTTTATTTTAGTTGGTCAAGTCTTCAAAATGATCAACAGTATTGTGGTCTGTAACAGCTAGAATCAGTTCGTTGGTTTTGAAGACATAATCAGGTGTTAGCTGGATGTTCAATTCTTGAGTTTCATTGTTGCGGAAACCAATAATATTGAGTTTATAATGTTGGCGTAGTTTTAATTCACCCAATGTTTTTCCAATCCATTTAACAGGTGGATGGAATTCAACGATGGAAACATTGCCATCTAATTCAAAAAGACTGGTTGTATCCCTGTGAAGTAATTGTTTGGCGAGAGAAATACCAGTTTCACGTTCGGGTGAAATCACTTTATCGGCTCCCACACGCAGAAGAACTTCTTTTGTGGTTGTCCCTTTCACCTTAGCGATAACCATTGGAACTCCCAGAACTTTGCTGTGCATGACTGCAAGAACACTGGATTCCAAATTTTCACCTGTGGCAACAACAACTGCATCACAGTTTCCAATTCCCGCTGCCCTAAGAAGAGAACGATCGGTGATATCACCAACGACACCACGTGTTAGAAAGGGCTCGAGGTGATTGATTTGTTGTTCGTGGTTATCAATGGCAATGATATTACAATCGTAATTATGCAAGGTCTTAGCGATAGTGGTACCGAAAACACCTAAGCCGAGAATTCCAATAGTGTAGTTTGACATAATTTCTCCTTTTTAAACAAGCATGGATGATTTTGCGTATTGTAGACTTTCTTTTTTAGACAGCTTCCGAGCAGAAAGACTAGCAAGGATAGATAGAGGACCGATGCGTCCAAAGAACATGAGAGCCATGATAATAGCTTGACCTGCCATGGTTAAATTGGGGGTTAGATTGGCTGTTACTCCAACGGTTGCTAGTGCCGACATTACCTCAAATATTACAAAGAGAAGCGGTTGTTGCCGGTCTGTAAGAGCGAGTGCAAAAAGTCCCATGATAAACATGAGGAGAAATACAGAAAAAGTTGCAAAGGCTTTACGAATACTGAGATTGTCAATGGTTCGACTCATGAAATTGGTATGAGGCAAACCTAATATTTCGCTGCGTGCATAGAGTACCAGAGTTAGGAAGGCAGTAATCTTAATACCACCTGCTGTACCACCAGGTGCCCCTCCCAACATCATTTGGAAAATGTAGATAAGAAGGGTGATGGGTTCGGCCTTGGTATAGTCAATACTAGCAAAACCGGCCGTTCGCATGGTAACTGTCTGGAAAAAACTTGCTAGAATCTTATGGCCAAATGATAGATTTCCGATGGTGGAAGGATTGTTCCACTCGGTGAGTAGGGTCAATAAGGTGCCGAGTACTAGAATAGTACCTGTCAAGCCTAGAACGACTTTTGTGTGAAACCCCAATTTAGATAGGCTACGTTTTTGACCAATTTGTGTTTGAAAGTCGAACCAGACGGAAAATCCTAAACCTCCCATGATGATGAGAGTGGCTAGTGTTAAGTTTATCAATGGATTGTCTACATACTGCCCCATGCTGCTTGTGCCCAAGTTGTCAAAACCTGCATTGCAGAAGGCTGAGATAGCTACGAAAATAGAAGTAAATATTCCTTTCGCCCATCCGAGTTCAGGAACAAACTGGAAGGAAAGTAGCAGGGCGCCGAAGGCTTCAATGCTTAAGGTAAAACCAAAAGCTGATTTGAGAAAGCTACGAAAATATTTGGTATCAGAACGATTTAATGCTTCTTGTAGGGTTGCCATATTCATGAAGTTCATCTTTCGTCCCCCCCGCAGGGCAAAGAGACCGATAAAACCGATTAAGCTCATCCCTCCAATTTGGATCAACATCATGCAAATGATCTGTCCAAATGTCGAATAGGTTTCAGCAACGGCCTTGGTAAAGAGTCCAGTTACACAAACCATAGAGACAGAAGTGAATAGGTGATCCCAGTAGGTTGCAGCAGAAGTACTAATCTGTGAGATGGGAAGACTTAGTAAAACAGATCCTGTCAGAATCACAAATAAAAAACTAACAATGATTCGTTGACTAGGAGAAAGTTTCATTCTAAATGGTAACATACATTCTACCTTTGCTAAAAAAATAAAGATGAAGCTATTGTAGCATAAAAGAAAGAAAATGTAAGGGACAAACAAGCAAAGGAGTAGATTTTTTCTTTTACGAAGTGTACGAAAAGTAGATTGTTGTGATAAAAGGAGCAGCCTTTCTGGAATTCAGTTGATATAGCCAGTTTGAGTGTCAATCAATTGATGAAAAACTGGCGGCTAGAGTTATCAATAAAGTAGGCCGTTGGAAGCTACTTCCACTCAGCTAGTATTTGCTTATGGTAGTGGCGGAGAGGTCCGACTTTTTGGAGAAGGTAGGTGGCAGCTAATCCAACGATGAGTCCTGATAAAATTCCTGTGAAGGCCAGAATAGGAAGATAGTTTAAGACAAATAGGGAACGTGCGATGATAGCGAAAACCAAGAGTTGTCCGAGATTGTGCAAGATACCACCCAGAATGGAGATTCCAATGGGACTCACTCGTTTAGGGCCAAGTTGCTTGGTAGCTAGCATCACTACATAACTAAGAGTAGTCCCTGCAAAGCCATAGAGGAAGGTTGAAAAAGTTCCACCCAAAAAGGTTGAAATAAGTAGGCGAAGTGCGACAACTTTAACGCTATCTTTAGCAGGTAAGGTAAAGATGGCAATAAGACTGATAAGATTTCCTAGTCCTAATTTTGCCCCCGGTGCAAAAGCAAGAGGTGGTGTAATCAATCGCTCCACCAAGGAGATGACGATTGCCTGCGCTGCCAACATGGTTATAAAATTAAGGGTTTGACGTTTGGAGTTCATGATAAAGTTGGTGTTATAATCAATTGAAATAACCTTCAAGCAAGGAATAAAGAGTAAGCAAGGCTGAGTCTAGGCAATTCAACAGCGGTGCATCCAACTCTCTTTCAATTGGTTATCTCTTTCTAGTCGAATATCTGTTCTACTATCATACTTGTTTTTGCTCGCTATGGCAAGCTTCGTCCGCATGTATATTACTAATTATTGAATTTTCCTTGTCAAGGTCCCTATAATGGGTTATAATGGGAACATGTAAATTGTTTTGGTTTTCACAAGGAGGAAACATTGTGACAAAAAATATTGTGGTTGTTGGTGCTGGTTATGCAGGGATTGCAGCAGCACGCTTGTTAGGAAAGACATTTAAAAAGAACCAAGATGTAACAGTTACCTTGATTGACAAGAACTCTTTCCACACTTATATGACAGAGTTACATGAAGTAGCTGCTGGACGTGTGGAAGCAAATGCCATCAAGTATGATCTCCAACGTATCTTTAAAAAGTATCCAAAAGTACAGTTGGTAACCGATAAGGTTGTTGAAATCGACTATGATAAAAAGCAGGTGGTCGCTGAACATCAAACTCTCGACTTTGACTACTTACTTCTTGCCATGGGAGGTGAGGCCAATGATTTTGGTGTAAAAGGTGTTAAAGAACATGGCTTTACTCTCTGGTCTATTGAAGCAGCAGAGCGCTTGCATGAGCACATTGTTGACGCTTGCTATCGGGCTATGCGTGAACATGATGAAGTCAAGAGACGTGCCTTGTTGACTTTTACTGTTATTGGTGCTGGATTTACCGGTATTGAGATGATTGGTGAGTTGATTGATTGGGTGCCAATCTTGGCGCGGGAGTTCAAATTAGATCCGAAAGAATTCTCACTCAAGGTAGTAGAAGCAACGCCAAACATTTTGGCTATGGTGACAGAAAAGGAGCAAGTTAAAGCTCGTAAGTATCTGGAGAAAAAAGGTGTTGAGTTGGTCCTTGGTGATGGTGTTGCTAGTATCCAAGAAGATAGCCTAACCCTTTCATCAGGTCGCCATATCCCTACTTATACTTCTATTTGGACAGCCGGTGTCCAAGCCAACACGGATGCTAGTGAATTCGGAATTGAAAGAGCACGAGCAGGGCGTTTGGTTGCCAATGAATTTATGGAAGCTAAGGGTAAGGAAAATGTCTATGTGGCAGGTGACTTGGTCTACTTTGAAGAATCAGAAGGCAAACCAACTCCGCAAATCGTTCAAGCTGCTGAGCAAACTGGACACACAGCAGCCAGCAATATTATCGCTGCTATAAAAGGTGGTGAGAAGCATAGCTACAAAGGGAAATACGATGGCTTTATGGTTTCTATCGGTGCGCGCTATGGTGTTGCATTCTTGATGGATAAGTACCACCTGTCTGGTTTCATGGCAATGGCTGTCAAACACATGGTTAACTTGCTGTACTTCTTCACTATTCGGAGTTTCTTCTATATGGGCTCCTATGTCCGCCATGAATTTTTTGATATTCAGAATAAACGGAATATTTTTGGCGGTCACACTTCAGGTAAAGGAAACCTGCTTTGGTCAGTTCCACTTCGTGTGTTGTATGGATCCGTTTGGCTTTATGAGGGTATAAAGAAAGCCTTTGGTCTGTTTGGAACAACTTCATGGTTTGGTGATAAGGTCGTCTTTCCATTCCCATGGTTGGCGGATCCAGTATCTGGTGCTTCGGCGGCAGAAGCAGTTTCTAGTGCATCACAGGCAGCAACGACAGCAGCAGAACCAATCTTTGGTTTGAGTTACGCTTATGGTGAGACACCGATGGCTGTACTTGACAAGATGCCTGACTGGTTTGCCTCTATCATGGAGTTTATTATGCCAAACCAAGAGGTGGCACTCTTTATGCAAAAATTCATGACCATAGCTGAAATTGGTATTGGTTTGGCTTTGATTGTCGGTGCCTTTGTTTGGATTGTGTCTGCGGCAACGGTTGCCTTGGTCGTTATGTTTAGTTTATCAGGCATGTTCTACTGGGTAAATATCTGGTTTATTCCTGCGGCTATCTCTCTTATGAATGGTGCAGGTAGAGCCTTTGGATTGGACTATTGGATAATGCCATGGCTTGGTCGTTTTCTTGATAGGAAAATTTATGGGAAACCCAAGCATATTTATCGTATAAAGGATAAAAAATAAAGGAAAATTAAAAAGCTAGTGGTACATCAAATTTGGAGCCCCTATCCCGACACTAAAAGGGGGTTGGAAGAGGTTAAAGCCATCATATTATCAGAGATGATGGTTTTGCATCCAGCAGTTAAGAGAAAGATTGTTGAGTATGTAGAGGCACCGGGCAAATACCTGCGTGCTGGCCTTTGTCTGCTCTTTGCCCAGATGATAGAGGGACAGATTAGTCGATCTAAATTGTACTTTGCTGCCCATTTGGAGGTCCTACATTTAGCGACTCTTATCCATGATGATGTCATTGATGGGGCAGGGAGGAGACGAGGTGTAGAAACAGTCCATCAGCAATTTTCCAATCGTATTGCCATCTATACTGGAGATTATCTCCTAGCCTATTCGGGACGCTTGTTGGAAAAAGGTCTGCGTTTACAAGAGCTTTCGCAGGAGGATTTCAATGTGGGTAATGATAAGCTAATGGAGATTATCCTGCGTGGTGAACTCTTACAGTTGCTTAATCAGTTTGATGCAGATATGACCATGAAAGCTTATCTGAAGCAAATTCAAGGGAAAACAGCCTTTCTATTCGGGTTAGCTTGTCAATTAGGAAGTTTTATTCCTGGACAATCCAAGAAGAACAGTAATCTAGCCTTTCGCTCTGGACAAGCGCTTGGCATGGCTTTTCAATTACGAGATGATTTGATTGATTACCAATTAGTTGAAAGTCAATCTGGCAAGCCGAGATTACAGGATATTCAAAATGGTATCTATACTGCCCCACTTTTGTTTGCTCTACGAGAAGATAAAGCGATTCGCCAGAATTTAACAGCCTATATTCACCAGCCAACTGTCGAGGGTTTGGAAGTGCTGGCTGAGAAGATTTTTGCTACACAAGCTATAGCAAGAACAGAGCAGTTAATGGTGGCTTATTTGAAAAAAATGACAAATTTTCTCGATAGAATGCCCAAGATATCTCAGGATTCGCTGCGAGAGTTATTAGAAACTATTTTTAGTCATTATTTTTAAAAAATACTAGACATTTTGATATATTCGGTATATTATTATATATAGAAAATTATTTATGTTATAAAAGGAGTGTTGTCATGAAAACAACTAAAATCGTGTTGAAAAGTTTGGTAGTTCTTGGTGCTGCTTTGACACTTGTTGCTTGTGGTTCTAAGAAGGAAGCTGCTTCAACACCATCTTCAGCTGCTAAAACAGCAGTATTGAAAGATGGAACTTACAAATCTGAATCAGGTAAGGATAAGCACGGCTACAAGATTGTTCACACATTGACTGTGAAAGACGGAAAAATCAGTGAATCAAAATTTGATTACCAAGCTGAAGATGGCAGCCTTAAATCAACTAATGAAGAATACAATAAAAACATGAAGGACAAGGCTGGTGTTTCGGCTGGTGAAGCAATTGAAAAATTGAATGCTGCCTTAGTAGCAAAACAAGAACTATCAGCTGTTGAAGTTGTGTCAGGTGCAACTCATACTTCTGAAGATTTTAAGAAGAGTACAGAAGCCCTTCTTAAAGCTGCTGCAGAAGGAAAAACAGAAACTGTAAAACTTGACAAATAAGGTCAATACAGAAAAGACACAGGAGCACTTGTTTGGCAACTGTGTCTTCTTATTTTTTGAAGGTGGAATCATTGAAAAAAATAGTGAGTCTTTTGTTTATTGGGACATTGATCGTTTTACTGATTGCCTGTGGAAGGAAACAAACAGAAGGGTTACCTCTTGTAAAAAATCCCTTGACACGCAGTGAGAGTCTTCTTCATACGGTTGTGCAATTGAGCATCTATCATGAGAATCAAGACGAGACGATGGAAAAGGCCATTGCTTACATCAAAGAGATGGAGAGTCTGCTATCAACAAATTTAGAGGGGGCAGATGTTTATCGTATCAACCAAGCAGCGGGAAAAGAAGCTGTAGAAGTAGATGAACGTACTTTTGAAGTTATCGAAAAAGCTATCCAAATGAGTAAAGAAAGTCAGGGCTTGTTCGATATTTCTATCGGTGCTATCAGTAATCTTTGGAAGATTGGAGATAAAGCAGCGCGTAAGCCAAGTGATGAGGAGATAAAAGCTGCTCTCCCTTCTATCAACTATCAGAATATTACCCTTGATAAGGAAAAGAAGACGGTTTTTATCAAGAAAGGCATGATTTTAGAGTTGGGAGCAATTTCCAAAGGCTACATTGCAGACAAGGTTCGAGAATTATTTGCAAGTAAAGGGATTACGACTGCGGTTATCAATCTTGGTGGCAATGTGGTTGTTATGGGAGATTCGCCAACGACTCAAAATGGTTGGAATGTCGGAGTTCAAGATCCAGATCAGGTCCGTGGTACCACGGTTGGCTCTGTGCCAGGAACCTGTCATTCCGTTGTTACCTCTGGTATTTATGAGCGCTATGTAGAAGTTGACGGGGTTAAATACCACCATATTCTTGATCCAAAGACAGGCTATCCTGTAGAAAATGATATTTCAGGAGTCACTGTTTTTTCAAAAACTTCGATCCAAGGAGATGCTTTATCCACAACACTATTTTTGCTCGGTGTAGAAAAAGGTCTTCATTTTATCAACCAAATGGATGGAGTTGAAGCGGTCTTCATTGATAAAAAACAGGGGGTCCATCTAAGTGATGGATTGAAAGAACGTTTTACATTAAGCAACAAGGAGTATCGTCTTGCCAATGAATAAATCAATTAGTGGTCTTAGTTTGCCTGTATTTTTAGAATTCGTTGAAATCAAAACAAAAGTGGCCAGTGTTTTTCCTATGACATTGGGAATTCTGTGGGCGGTCTATCGTTATCAGACCTTTAACTGGCTCAATACCTTTTTGTTTGTGTTGGCTGTTCTTAGCTTTGATATGTGTACTACCGCCATCAATAATAGTATGGATTATCATAAGGCTAAGGACGAAGCTTATCGTCAAGAAAGCAATGTTATCGGAAAGTTTTCGCTTGAATTTCGACAGATGATTGGGATTGTACTGGGCTTGTTGGTCTTTTCTATTATTGTCTCACTTATCCTCGTTTGGCGGACGAGCTGGTTACTCCTGCCCCTTGGAACTGTCTGTTTTCTCATTGGTATCTTTTATACCTTTGGTCCGATTCCTCTATCCAGAATGCCTCTAGGAGAAGTTTTCTCAGGTGTGACAATGGGGTTTGGTATCTTCTTCCTATCAGTCTTTATTCAGCAACCTGATTTGCTCTTGTCTAGTTATCTGAGCGGAAAATGGATGAGTTTGCACTTTTCTTGGACCAGACTCTTAGAAATTTTCTTCATGTCCTTGCCTTTAGTCACCCTCATTGCTAATATCATGCTGGCTAATAATACCTGTGATTTAGAAGAGGATGTTCGCAATCACCGCTATACCTTGGTTTACTATATTGGGAAGAAAAATGCTTTGAAATTATACTTTTTCTTGGCTAGTCTACCTTGGGTTCTGTTGTTCTTATACTGTGTGACGGGTTTCTTGCCAATCTGGGCTTTATTTGGTTTACTCGGTGTTTTACCAGCCTATAAGAGTCTCACAATTTACTTGAAAAAGCAAATCAAACGAGAAACCTTCGTCGAGTCAGTAAAAAGCTTTGTTCTTTTTGCGGGAATTTATCTGCTCGTGCTGGTTTTAGCAATTATTCTATAAAAATAGGACACAGTTAGACAACTGTGCCTTATTTTTATATTTATAGTGGTAAAATCAATTCTTCCTCATTGCTGTTTTTTCCACCAATAGCTTTAACCTCGATAAGAAGATTGTGGGGCAAGCAGACAGACAGTTGTCCGGGCTTGCTGATCCAGCTGGTCATAACAGCGATTTGGTCAGGACTATTGTCCTCCTTAACCCGAATGCGCTCGCCATCTATTTCGACAATATTGTACTGACCTTCATTTGGATAATAGGTCTTTTCTTGATGAGGAGTTGTTTGGGATAGTTCAAACTGATCAACCACTTGTCCGTTCACGCGGACATAGGCAATGATTCTTGTTTCATTACTGGTCACTGTCAGATGGGTATAGGTAAAAATAGCAGGGATAAACGATAAAAGGACTGTCAGTCCAATTAAAATGTAATCGAAGGGCTTGAGTTGCTTGAAAATGGTTTTGAATATCATATACTCTCTATTTTATAGAAAAAGTCGGTCTTTGTAAATGCTGGACTTGTATATTTATTTTTGAAAAAGCTTATGGAAAATGGTACCATTTTGATAGAAGACTACGGTGTGAAAGGAGAGTGGGATTAGGAATGTGTACGGAATGTTATATTGACAAAAATAGGGTAACCCCACTTTTTAACCCCTTGGATTGTTTGGAAAATCATACTCAATATATTTGTGGTTCTTGTGGTCGCTGTATTTGCATTGAGCGTGATCCGAGTCGAGGATTACAGCGATGGAATTTTCCATTCAAATCATTAGAAATCGCAACATTTTATCTACGTACCGCTGATTATAGTATGAAAAAGTCTTGTGGTATTTACGAATTGAAAAATGAAAAAGGTAGAATTTCTTATAAAATTTTTGCAGACATTGAAGATTTGCAACGGTACTTAAAAAAGAACAAAGGGAAGACCTGTGAGGATATGAAGCCTGTCTTTTCTGTTAAATAATATAGAGAATATGTCAATACTCAGGTGAGAAAATTAACAGTTAGTGAAATACAAGAGTACCTGTCAGAACGGTAAGCAAAACATGTAGAAGATAGAGTTCTGCGTGATAAATGCTAGCGGACAACTTTCCATCTTTACTTCCTATCGTTGATCTTTTTGAAAATAAAAGCGATAGAGGAGATAAATAGCAAAAAGAGCTGGGAAGATGAGAAGGAGTGGCTTTACAGAACCCAACCAAATACCAATACCGTAGGTAATGACCAGAGCAACAACAGCAAAGCTGTTCTGAATGAAAAAATAGTGTCTTTCCTCTTTGTTTGTGCATTGTCTACTACAGAGAATGATTGGAAAGTTGAGTAAGAAGATGCTTGTAAATGGTTCTTTTACCAGATAGGAATAGAGAGCAAAGGCACAGGCTAGGCTATAGAATGCTACAAAAAATAGGCTGATTTGCTTAGGTGTAAGTGGTTTATTCATACATTCGTACCCTTATCTTTTCTTAGTACTATCTGCTTCCAGTTTTTGCAGATAGGCAAGGGCAGACAGGGCTAGACTGGCAAAGAGGCCCATCATGCCACCGAAGAGGAGGGATTTTACGTGGAAGATGGAAGCCAGTAGGGGAAGCTGGAGGCTAAAGAGGTCTGCCAGCCCCGCAAAGAGGCTAGATAGCAGGGCAACTCCCAGTCCCCAAAAGAGTGGATTGAGGGTCTGTCCTTGTCTTTCCTCAGGGCTCAGTTCGTCCACGTCATATTGAGGCAGGTCAGCATGGAGGGTGCGCATATTAACGATACCAATTAGGATAATACTGAAGAAGGCAATGATTATTGGATAGTAGGCCGCCACCTCCACAGGATAGCGGTAGGCTAGGAAGTAGGCGATGGCATTTCCAAGAGCTAGGAAGTAGAAGTAGTAGATAAAGCCCTGCCCGCCGATAGCATCAGCCTCGGCCCGTCGGTATTCGTCTAAAGGACCGCGGATACCATAAAAACGTTTAATCATATTCTGGATCCACTTGGGTTCTTCTTTGGCAATAGCAGAGCTGATAGTCAGTTGTTCTGCTTTTTTCATGCGCTTGCGAAGCGTGATTTCGATAGCAATGCCCGTGAAAATACCTCCTAGACAGGCTGCTAGGAATTTTCGGAGGTCAAATAGATGGTCGAGAGGATTGAGTCCCTCCATCCAGGCACCAAAAACAACAGTCCAAATGTACATAACGGTAGTGAAATAGAGGGCGAATTTGAAACTTGCTCCCTTGAGTTGTTTCTGTTCCTTGGTAGTCAGTTCCTCTACATCTAAACTGTCCAGTTGACTGTGCCGGAGTTTAAACATTATGTAGGTACTAGCAGATAGGTAGGCTAGGAGCAGAGTAACGGGGTAGCCATAGGCAACGACTTCTGGGTAGCGTTTGGATAGAGCGAGTGCCAGTAGGGTAAGAGCCATGGTGCCCCAAAAGAGCAGGATAAAGCAGGTATTGCCTAGTCGGAAGGCTTCTTTTTGGCGAAATTCATCCAAGGGCCCTGCGATACCGTAAAATCGTTTGATTAATTTATCTTGAAAGGTTTCTTTTTTCATAAGCAGCTCCTTATTTTTGATCGAACAATGGTAAGATGTAAACAAAGCCTAAGAAGTAGATGGTCCCAGCAATCAGCAATTGTAGCCAAAATTTTGCTTGGCTGATGGTGTGCAAGATTTCTGCTCCGCTATTGCCCCAAAGCTGAAAGAGGACAAAGAGCGGGATAAAAATAAGGGTAGAGATGAGAGCTTTACGTGTGTTCTTTTTCATGGTAATTTTTTCCTTTCTATATCATTCCAAAAAAGGCTATTGAGATCGGTCTGTAAAGCTTTGGCTAGGTTGATACAGAGGTCTAGCGAGGGGTTGTACTTGTTGTTTTCAATCATGTTGATAGTTTGCCTGGATACGCCAATAGTCTTGGCTAAGTCTAGTTGGGAAAGTCCACAGCGCAGTCGGTAGTCTTTGACACGGTTCATGTGTCCTCCTTTTTATGTCTAATATATGTGATACATTGAAAAAATAAGAAGGTAGCTGCCCTTTTTCTTATCTGTTATATCTGGCGGATTGTTGCAGAAGGATTGAGGTGTCAAGTATATTTGACATCTGCTCGCAACGTTATTATACATGCTTTTCTTCATTATGTCAACTATATTTGACATTGTTTTTGTAAAAAGATTGCAACAACTTTTTATTTTATTTTGTGGTACAATAGAAAAGATATGACTAAGGAATTTAATCACACGACTGTTCTGTTACATGAAACAGTGGATATGCTAGATATTAAACCGAGTGGAACTTATGTGGATGCAACGTTGGGTGGAGCAGGGCATAGTGAGTACCTGCTTAGTCAATTGACAGATGGAGGACACCTCTACGCCTTTGACCAAGACCAAGCAGCCATTGATCATGCTCATGTTCGACTGGCTCCCTATATCGAAAAAGGTCAGGTTACTTTTATCAAGGATAATTTTCGCCACCTCAAGGCACGTTTAGCTGAATTTGGTGTGACAGAGATCGATGGGATTTGTTACGATTTGGGAGTATCTAGCCCTCAGCTTGATGAGCGGGAACGTGGTTTTTCCTATAAACAAGATGCTCCTCTTGATATGAGGATGAATCGTGATGGATGTTTGACAGCTTATGATGTGGTAAATAAGTATGACTACCACGACTTAGTGCGGATTTTTTTCAAGTATGGAGAAGATAAGTTTTCCAAGCAAATAGCTCGTAAAATTCAACAAGCGCGTGCGATTAAGCCAGTTGAAACTACGACAGAATTGGCGGCTATTATCAAATCGGCCAAACCAGCTAAGGAACTCAAAAAGAAAGGGCATCCAGCTAAGCAAATTTTTCAGGCTATTCGTATTGAGGTCAATGATGAGCTTGGTGCAGCAGATGAGTCTATCCAGCAAGCTATTGATTTACTAGCTTTAGATGGACGGATTTCAGTCATCACCTTCCATTCTTTGGAGGATCGTCTGACGAAACAGTTGTTTAAGGAAGCTAGTACTATTACTGTTCCCAAGGGACTGCCCTTTATTCCAGATGACTTGAAGGCTCCACTGGAGTTGGTGAATCGTAAGCCAATTTTACCGAGTCAAGAAGAAATGGCTGCTAACAATCGCGCTCATTCAGCTAAATTGCGTGTAGCAAAGAGAATACACAAGTAGGAGAAAGTCTATGTTGCAAGAAAAACGTAGGGAAGCCACTATGCGAGTGATTGGTGATAAAATCAAGACCTTTACACGTGTGGAAAAAGCATTCTATGCAAGTATCGTCTTATCCGGTCTCGCTCTTGCGATTGGAGTTATTTTCATGCAGACTAGGCTCTTGCAGCTCCAGTCTGAGATGGCTAAGGTCAATCAAGAAATCAATCAAAAGCAGATTGAAATCAATGATGCTAAGCAAGCGGTCAATGAATTGACACGATCCGCTCGCTTGATGGAAATTGCTAAAAAAGCTGGATTAACTTTTAATAATGACAATATTGGAGTAGCCGAATAATGCCCAGAAAAAACAATAAACTCTTGCGGTATGTCTTGAGAAAGCGATATGTTCCGTCAAAAAATCGTCGGAGAGTAGGACAAAGCCTTCTTCTTTTGACGGTTTTCGTCTTTTTTCTCTTTTTAATCAATTTTGCCTACATTATTGGTACGGACAGTAAGTTTGGAGTGGCTTTATCAGAAAGAGCAAAGGCTGTTTATCAGCGTGAAGTGACTGTACAAGCTAAACGTGGGACTATATACGATCGCACAGGGATTCCGATTGCTGAAGATTCGACAACCTATACTATATATGCCATCATCGACAAAAAGTATGTGTCAGAGCAGAAGAAGATTTTATATGTCCAATCTTCTCAGTTCAGCAAAGTAGCAGATGTTTTGAAGAAACACCTCGGAATGGAGACGGACTACGTTAATAAACAGCTAAACCAGCCGGACTTAAAACAGGTTTATTTTGGAACTTTAGGAAAAAATATTTCTTACAGTACCATGACGAACATCAAAGAAGAGATGAAGGCTGCGGGTATTGAAGGGATTGCCTTCAATGCTAGTCCTGGTCGGATGTATCCAAATGGGAATTTTGCTTCTATCTTTGTGGGCTTGGCAAACTTAATCGAGAATAAAGATGCAAGTTATAGCTTGCAAGGTGTGAGTGGTTTGGAATACTATTTGAATAGTATTTTGGCTGGTCAAGATGGCAAGGTTATTTATGAAAAAGATAGTCAAGGGCGTATCCTGCCGGGAACAGAAAAAGTTGAAAGAGACACCGTCAATGGACAGGATGTTTACACAACTATTTCGGCGGACTTGCAGCGTTCCCTTGAAACAAATATGAATACTTTCTTCAATAATGCTAAGGGACGTTATGCCAACGCTACCCTCATTTCAGCTAAGACGGGAGAAATATTGGCAACCACCCAGCGTCCAAGTTATGATTCAGATACCAAGGAAGGATTGGGAGAAGAAGGATTATTGGAGCGGTCACTCTTGTACCAAGAAGCTTTTGAACCAGGTTCGACAATGAAGGTGCTGACAGTGGCTTCAGCTATTGATAATGGAACCTTTAATCCAAATGCTTATTATACCAACAATGAATACACCATTGCAGATGCAAAAATTAACGACTGGACACTGAATGCGGGTTACTCTGCTGTTACCCTCAATTATGCTCAGGGTTTTTCTTTGTCAAGTAACGTTGGGATGACCCTCTTGCAGCAGCAGATGGGCGATGAGAAGTGGCTCAATTACCTGACAAAATTCCGATTTGGTTATCCAACACGTTTTGGGATGGGAGATGAGGCACCGGGGATGGTACCAGAGGATAACATCGTTTCCATCGCCATGTCATCTTTCGGCCAAGGTATTTCTGCCAATCAGGCTCAGATGATTCGTAGTTTCACTTCTATTGCTAATAGTGGAGTCATGCTGGAACCTAAATTCATTTCAGCACTTTACGATCCCAACACCGGTACAGCCAGAGTTTCTTCCAAAGAGGAAGTGGGGAATCCTGTTTCTAAAAAAGCGGCAGATGATACACTTCGCTATATGATCAATGTGGGAACGGATCCCATCTATGGAACCCTGTATTCTCATGATTTGCATGCTCCAGCCATTCAGGTGGACGGTTATGATATTGCAGTTAAGTCGGGAACAGCGGAAATTGCCAGCGAAGACGGTCGAGGCTATATTAAGGGCGCTTATATCAATTCGGTAGTCGCCATGATTCCTGCAGAAAATCCTGAATTTATCATGTATGTAACGATTCGTCAGCCGGAAGTTTTGAATGTCCTATCATGGCGAGATATTATCAATCCAACTCTGAAAGAAGCGATGCTCCTGAAGGACAACTTAAATCTTAATGCACCTGCTCCGGCTTTAACTCGAGTCACTACTGAAACAGAATACAAATTACCAGATCTTATCGGAAAAGATCCGGGAACATCCGCTGAGGAACTTCGTCGTTACCTCGTTCAACCAGTTATTTTAGGAAACGGATCCGAGATTAAAAAGGTTTCGCTAGAAAAAGGAAGTACGATTGCAGCCAATCAACAACTTCTCTTATTGACCAATAAATTTGAGGAGATGCCAGATTTATATGCAGTCACCAAAGAGAATATGGAGCGTTTTGCTGAATGGACCGGGATTGAAGTGACCTATAAAGGTTCGGGTTCAAAAGTTGTGAAACAGAGCGTTGGGATTGGTACAAAGCTGAAAAAAATCAAGAAAATTACAGTTACATTAGGAGATTAACATGCAATTTGCACTTGTGTCTGGATTGGTTGCTTTTTTTGCAACAGTTCTCTTTATTCCACATTTTATTACTTTTTATCAGGCCAAGCGTATTGAAGGCCAGCAGATGCACGAAGATGTCAAACAACATCAATTTAAGGCTGGAACTCCCACTATGGGAGGAACGGTGTTTTTGGTTGTTGCTGTTCTGACCAGTTTTGTCTTTGCTACTTTCTCTCAGTTGTTGACAGGAGGGGTCATTGCAGTTCTCTTCATTCTAGCCCTGTATGGTCTTATCGGCTTTTTAGATGATTTTTTGAAAATCTTCCGCAAGATTAACGAGGGGCTTAGTCCTAAGCAAAAATTAGCTTTACAGATTTTAGGCGGTGTTGTTTTCTACTTCCTTCACATGAAAGGTGCAGGTGGTGGCGAGCTTAATGTGTTTGGCTATATGATAAACGTGGGAATTTTTTACCTTCCATTTGTACTCTTTTGGTTGGTCGGTTTTTCAAATGCGGTCAATCTGACAGATGGAATTGATGGCTTGGCCTCTATTTCAGTAGCTATTAGTCTGTTAACCTACTCTATTATCGCCTACAATGAGCAAAAGTATGATATTCTTTTAGTCTGTCTCACCATGATCGGTAGTCTTTTGGGCTTCTTTACCTACAATCGTAAGCCGGCCAAAATCTTCATGGGAGATGTGGGAAGTTTGGCATTAGGAGGGATGCTGGCAACGATTTCTATGGTTCTTCACCAAGAATGGACCCTCCTTCTCATCGGTCTGGTCTATGTAATTGAGACATCATCTGTTATGCTACAAGTTTCTTATTTCAAGTACACTAAAAAGCGTTTTGGAGAAGGCCGGCGTATCTTTCGTATGACGCCCTTTCATCACCATTTAGAGCTCGGAGGTTTGACCGGAAAAGCTGAAAAATGGAGCGAGTGGAAAGTTGATTTTTTCCTCTGGTCAGTCGGTCTCATCATGAGCTTGATTACCCTAGCTATTCTTTATCTATAAAATGTCAGAAACAGCAGAAATGCTGTTTTTTTACCTTGACAAATATGGTCGGGGGGGGGGTAAAATAGAGAGAGAATTGGTGGAGGATAAAAATGGAACAATTCAGTCAAGAACAGTTATATGGAGTGGTTATTCAAACCATGACAGCTGCTAGTCAACTTCCTATGGTTAAAGTCAATCGGGAAGAATTTTTGAAGACTCGTTTTAAAGATAGTCCCTATCTAGATAAAATTATTGCGGATGGGCCAACGGCGGTCTTCACTACAAAAGCTTTGCGTAAGGAAGCTGAAAAAATCATTAATGATATGACTACGAAAACATCTTTGATTTCTTTCGCAGCTGGTTTACCGGGGAATCCATTTACAGCGGTGGCGGCAGGTACTGCTGATATAGCTCAGTATTTTGGTTTTGCCTTGAATTTGTCGCAACAAATCGCTTATCTTTTTGGTGAAGATGAATTATTTGTTGGTGAAGGGAAGGAAATTTCAGAAGAGGTTCAAATCCGCATTATTGCCTACATTGGTGTCATGTTTGGAGCAGGTGGTTCAGCAGTTCTTCTCAATAAAGTATCCAAGACAGTCGGAGCTAATATCGGTAAAAAAGTAGCTATGCAGGCCTTGACCAAGACAACTTGGTATCCCTTGGTGAAAAAGGTAGCCGCAGTGATTGGTGTGAACATTACCAAAAAGACTGTTGAGAAGACCATTGCCAATGCAGTCCCTATTTTGGGTGGTCTGATTTCAGGAGGTTTGACCTATTTTACCTTCCAGCCCATGGGAGGGATGTTGGCAGACACATTTGTGAAAAAAATAAATGGTGATTTTGATGGCGAATTAGAACTCACTGAGGCCTTTAAAGCAAGTTTGGAAGAAGAGAAGGAACTTGGAATTATTGAGGCAGAATTTACTGAAGCAAGCGAGAGTTGATTAGGACGGGTATCCGTCCTTTTTGCTTGTCCACCTAAATCGTGCTATAATGGAGGGAATACAACTAAAGAGGAAACTATGAAATTTACGGATATGAAACTCAAGCCTTATATTCAGGAGGCTTTGAAAGAAATTAACTTTGTCCAGCCGACAGAAGTTCAGGAGAAATTGATTCCTGTTGTTTTGTCAGGGCGAGACTTGATAGGGGAATCAAAAACAGGTTCGGGTAAGACCCATACCTTCTTGATCCCGATTTTCCAAAAATTAAATGAGGAATTGGACCAAGTTCAGGCTGTTATTACAGCACCATCACGTGAATTGGCGACTCAGATTTATCAAGCTGCTCGTCAAATTGCTGAGCATGCTGAGACGGAAGTTCGGGTGACCAACTATGTCGGTGGGACGGATAAAAATCGTCAAATTGACAAGCTTCAAGCTAGTCAGCCCCACATTGTTGTTGGGACACCAGGGCGTATCTATGATTTGGTCAAATCAGGTGACCTTGCTATCCATAAGGCAGGTATTTTCGTGGTGGACGAGGCGGATATGACTTTAGATATGGGCTTTTTAGAAACTGTAGATAAGATTGCGGGCAGTCTGCCTAAAAATCTGCAATTTTTGGTTTTCTCAGCCACTATTCCGCAGAAATTGCAGCCTTTCCTGAAGAAATATTTGTTCAATCCAGTCATGGAACAAATCAAAACTCGTACTGTTATCTCAGATACCATTGAGAATTGGCTAATTTCAACCAAAGGTCGTGATAAAAATGCACAAATTTTAGAAATTACCAAGCTAATGCAGCCATATTTAGCTATGATTTTTGTCAATACTAAGACCCGTGCAGATGAGTTGCATAGCTATCTGATAGCAAATGGTTTGCGGGTTGCCAAGATTCATGGAGACATTCCACCACGTGAACGCAAGCGCATCATGAATCAGGTTAAGAATTTGGATTATCAATACATCGTGGCAACAGATTTAGCTGCTCGTGGGATTGATATTGAAGGTGTCAGCCATGTTATCAATGATGCTATTCCGCAAGATCTTTCTTTCTTTGTCCATCGTGTCGGTCGTACGGGTCGTAATGGTTTATCAGGTATCGCTATTACTCTTTATCAACCGAGTGATGATGCCGATATTCGGGAGTTGGAAAAACTCAATATTGCATTTCTACCAAAAGAAATGAAAAACGGTGAGTTTGTTGATACCTATGATCGAGACCGTCGTGTCAATCGTGAAAAATCTCATGAGAAGTTGGATTTAGAAATGATTGGACTGGTCAAGAAGAAAAAGAAAAAAATCAAACCTGGCTATAAAAAGAAAATCCAATGGGCAGTGGATGAAAAACGTCGCAAGACCAAGCGGATTGAAGCGCGTGCCAAAGGTCGTGCAGAGCGAAAGGCTAAGCGCCAAACTTTTTAAGGTGATTTTAAGATAATTGAGGAAAATAAATGTTACAAAACATTTTAAGTTTTTATTTGCAAGGTCTATTGCTGGCTTCTTTGTTAATCATCTCTGCCAGTCTAGTCTGGTTTGTTCTACGGATGACAAAAGGTGTGGATAAAACCTTGCAAGAGCGGCAAGATTTCTTGTTTGACTTACTGATGATTGATGTAATGACGATTCCCATTGTAGCTTTTGGGATAGTGGGAATTTTGCTAATGCTAAAAGCATAGAAAGAAGGATAATATGTACGATACAGTTGTAATTGGAGCAGGACCTGCTGGGATGACTGCAGCACTTTATGCAGGTCGTAGTAATTTGAAAGTAGCCTTGTTAGAACGTGGCATCTACGGCGGTCAGATGAATAATACCGCTGAAATTGAAAATTATCCAGGTTATGCCCATATTTCTGGTCCGGCTCTGGCTGAAAAAATGTTTGAACCTCTTGAAAAATTTGGAGTAGATCATATCTTTGGCACCTTGGTTCGCATAGAAGAAGAGGGGACAATCAAGAAAGTAGTGACCGAAGATGGTATTTTGGAAACTAAAACAGTCGTTCTAGCGATGGGAGCAAAACATCGTCTGTTGGGTGTTCCGGGTGAGGATACCTACAATAGCCGCGGGGTATCTTACTGTGCTGTCTGCGATGGTGCTTTCTTCCGAGGGCAAAAACTCTTGGTTGTTGGTGGGGGAGACTCTGCGGTAGAAGAAGCTATTTTCTTGACCCAGTTTGCAGAATCTGTAACCATTGTTCACCGCCGTGACCAACTACGTGCACAAAAAGTTATCCAAGATCGTGCCTTTGCCAACGAAAAAATCAACTTCATCTGGGATAGTGTGGTAGAAGAAATCAAGGGCAATGATTTGCGTGTTCAAAGTGTAGTCATCAAGAATGTTAAGACTGAGCAAGTGACTGAGCTTGATTTTGGTGGGGTATTTATCTATGTCGGTCTTGATCCGATGACAGACAGTGTTGGCGATCTGGGGATCACTGATGATGCTGGTTGGATTGTGACCAATGAAAAGATGGAAACTGAGAAGTCAGGTATTTATGCTATCGGTGATATTCGCCAAAACCAACTTCGTCAAATCGCTACAGCAGTTGGTAACGGAGCAGTTGCTGGTCAAGAGGTTTACAATTACGTTACAGAATTAAGTGAATAAGGGAGTAGTATGTTTCATATTTACGATATTCAGAGGATTCCAGAAGGAATTTCCTTTGATAAAACCTTGGACTTGCAGGAAGAATTGCAAGGACGAAACAGGGAGATTTTAGGTCTGTCTCCTGTTCAGGTGAATGGGAATATCCGCTTTGAATCGGGTTTCTTTTTCCTAGATTATCGGATGGCTTATGATATTACACTAGCTTCTAGTCGATCCTTAGAACCTGTAGTATTGAATGAAGTACAGCAGGTAAATGAGATATTTGTTGCAAATGAAGCTATTCTCAAGCAACAGGATTTGATTGATGAGGACATGGTTCTTGTGGTAGAAGAGGATCGCATTGTTTTGGAAGAAAGTGTAGCGGATAACATTTTGCTTAATATCCCAATCAAGGTTTTGACACCAGAAGAAGAGGCAGGAACAAACCTACCTTCTGGGCGGTCTTGGGTGCTGATGACAGAAGAGACTTTCCATCAAAAAACACAGGAGAAAAAAGAAGCCAATAGTCCTTTTGCTCAATTGCAGGGACTATTTGAGGATGAGGAAGAGTCTAAATAGTTTAACTTTGTGAAAGTCAAAACAGGACAGGATTTCCTACCTTAGTGGTATTAGTTCCGGTGAATTGGATGGTTTCCTACTTGAGAAATAGGGAGTGGTGGAGTTCTATTTTTAACTTGAAAGCGAACATTGTTCGCTTTATCTCTGAATCCCAACAATTTCCTGGTAGTCAGGAATCGGTCAATTTTTGATTTTTATTGATTATTAAGTGGTTAAATTATCAGAAAATTCTTGTCGATTTTCAATTTTCAATGTATAATGAAAGAGATATTAACTAGAGGAGTAAGTGAATGACAAAAGCAAATTTTGGTGTTGTGGGTATGGCTGTTATGGGACGTAACCTCGCGCTTAATGTTGAATCACGTGGTTACTCAGTAGCCATTTATAACCGTTCTGCGGACAAAACAGAGGATGTTATTGCAAGTAATCCAGGAAAAAACTTGATTCCAAGTTATGATGTGGAGAGTTTTGTAGCTTCCATTGAAAAACCGCGTCGCATTATGCTGATGGTTCAAGCGGGACCCGGTACGGATGCCACTATCCAAGCTCTTTTACCGCATCTGGATGAAGGGGATATCTTGATTGATGGTGGTAATACCTTCTATGAAGATACGATCCGTCGTTCAAAAGATTTGGCAAACTCAGGTATCAACTTCATCGGTACAGGTGTATCTGGTGGGGAAAAAGGTGCTCTTGAAGGTCCGTCTATCATGCCTGGCGGTCAAAAAGAAGCCTATGAATTGGTAGCAGATGTTTTGGAAGAAATTTCAGCAAAGGCTCCAGAGGATGGCGTACCTTGTGTGACTTATATTGGTCCAGATGGAGCGGGTCACTATGTGAAGATGGTGCACAATGGTATTGAGTATGGCGATATGCAGTTGATTGCTGAGTCGTATGATCTTATGCAACATTTGTTGGGGTTATCTGTTGATGAAATGGCAACTATTTTCACTGAGTGGAATCAAGGTGAATTGGACAGTTACTTGATTGAAATTACAGCAGACATTCTAAAACGCAAAGACGATCAGGGACAAGATGGTCCAATTGTTGATTATATTTTAGATGCTGCTGGTAACAAAGGGACAGGTAAATGGACGAGTCAATCATCACTGGATTTGGGTGTGCCACTGTCATTGATTACAGAATCAGTATTTGCTCGCTACATTTCTACGTATAAAGAGGAGCGTGTGGTAGCTAGCAAGATTCTTCCAAAGCCAGCTCCATTTACCTACGAAGGTGACAAGGTTGAGTTGGTAGAAAAAATCCGTCAAGCTCTCTACTTTTCAAAAATCATGTCTTATGCACAAGGTTTTGCCCAATTGCGCGTAGCTTCTAAAGAAAACAATTGGAATTTGCCATTTGGAGAGATTGCAAAAATCTGGCGCGCCGGCTGTATTATCCGTGCTCGCTTCTTGCAAAAAATCACAGATGCTTATGGTCGTGATGAGGACTTGGCAAACTTACTCTTGGATGAATACTTCCTTGATGTTACAGCTAAATACCAGCAAGCTGTCCGTGATGTAGTTGCCTTAGCAGTTCAAGCAGGGGTTCCTGTTCCGACCTTCTCAGCAGCAATTACTTACTTTGATAGTTACCGTGCTGAAAACTTGCCAGCGAATTTGATTCAGGCACAACGTGACTACTTCGGTGCCCATACTTACAACCGTAAGGATAAAGAGGGTATCTTCCACTATGACTGGTATAGTGAATCAAACTAATACTCTTTGAAAATCAACAGTATGAATGCTCATTTTAGTGCAGAATTTCAGCTGTTCATTTGAAACAAGTGTATGGAATGTCTCTCCCTTCATTTTTATCATCAATAGTCTCTTAGACTTTGTCAAAGGAGTAGGCTAGAGAATTGTCTCCTTACTTCCTCAAGTTTAGACGCTGGAGATTAAGGGGGCGATTTCAATTTTTAGTATCAGGTTATGCTGATGGAAGTGTTTGATTGGCCTACTAGTCCACTCCATTAGAGTAGTGTATATCCAACTATGAATAGCTGACTGTGTTTCAACAATTAAAAAATGAGTGGAGCGTTTATTATTGATTTTGACTGAGTAGTAAGAATAGATAGGTGTGTGAGCGCCTATCTTTCTGGTCATGGTATGATTCCTAGCCCGTTTTAAAGAATAAAAAAGGATGAGCAATGGCTAAGAAAATTTTGATTGCTGGAAAAGAGCGCAATCTATCGCATTTTGTTTCTATGGAATTGCAAAAAAAGGATTACCTTGTGGACTATGTGTCAACCGGAAAGGAAGCCCTGTCTTTGGCTCATGAAACAGATTTTGACTTAATTCTGATGAGTTTTCAGCTATCAGATATGTCTAGTAAGGAATTAGCCAAGGAGTTGCTGGCAATGAAGCCTGCAACGGTCATGATTGTAGCAATGGATCCTGCGGATGTGTCCCAGCATGGTGAGGAAGTATTGGCCTATGCTGTATCCTATGTGGTGAAACCTTTTGTTATCAGTGACTTGGTAGAGCAAATTTCCGCTATTTTTCGTGGTCGAGACTTTATTGATAATCACTGCAAGCAGGTTCATTTGCACGCTGCTTATCGGGATTTAAAGGTTGATTTTCAAAATCGGACGGTAACGCGTGGGGATGAGTTAATCAATCTAACCCGCCGTGAATACGATTTACTAGCAACCTTGATGAATAGTCCTGAAGCGGTCAGTCGGGAGCAGCTCTTAGAGCGAGTTTGGAAATATGAAGCTGCCTCTGAAACGAATGTAGTAGATGTTTATATTCGTTATTTACGAGGGAAATTAGACTTACCCAATCAGGAGTCTTATATCAAAACAGTTCGCGGTGTTGGCTATGCCATGCGTGATTAAATGAAGAATAAAAGACTCTGAAGCGGAGTCTTTTATTGTGCGGTCACACAAATACTGAATTGACCGTCCGAAAATGTATGCAACCAGAGATGGTATTTTCGAGTCACCTTTTCAAGCATTAGTTTGGAATCACATTTGAGATCCCCCTCTCATGATTAGATGATAAGGGTAAGTGCTAGGGCTGGTTGAAAGTACCATAAAAATCTCGAAAGATTTGCTTATTCTCAGGTATTTGCTGCATCTATGACATGCATCTTCCTATTGATGCTATTACATTTGTGATATAGACTGAAGAAAAGATTTTCTCCTGCTCGTTCTTTGGGGAGGTCTTGTGACATATAAGGGGAAAGCAAACAGTAGAGGACATTTTGACTATCGGTAACTTTTTACATTTGAACTCTAGTTTCTTTCTTTTTCTATTGGCATGTGATAGAATAGTGTCTAGTAAATAGGGACGGGAAAAGATATGAACTCATCATTTAAGGAAAAAGTTATATTGATAGTGTTAGCTGGTGTCACCTTACTAGCAGTTTTAAATTGGTCAAGTATTTACGGTGCTGCTCAACAGTTACTCGGTAGTATGAATTCGTTGTTTATTGGTGCCATCATTGCTTTTATTCTCAACGTGCCTATGAAGAAATTAGAGGATCAGCTTGAGAAAATTACTTTCCTCAAGAAGTCTAAGCGCTCCTTGGCCATTGTTGGAGTTCTCATTAGTTTTGCCTTGATTGTCACAGTCTTGGTTGTTATCGTTCTTCCTACCTTGGTAACGACTGTATCGGAGTTGGTTTCGGTTAGCAGCACTGCGATTCCAAAATCAGTGAATGCCCTGACAAATTTTTTGGGTTCTAATGGTCTTTTGTCAGGCAAAATTGGGGATCAAATCATTGGTTTTCTGAATCAATTAAAAAATCTGACCTTTATTTCTGGTTTGGTTACTCCAATCCTATCTGGCTTAGTTTCTAATGTGACAGGTCTCTTCTCAAATACAATGACATTGGTGATCGCTTTCTTCTTCACTCTTGCCATTCTGGGGAGCAAGGAGCATTTGCAAAATATGGCTAGAAAATTTTTACAAGCTATCTTGCCAGCAAAGGCAGTTAAGATTGTGAATTATATTGGTGAAGTGATCGTTGATACCTATGATAAATTTTTGATGAGTCAGATTGTCGAAGCCTGCATTATCGGAACTCTTGTTTTTGTGAGTTATTCTTTTTCGGGTATACCTTACGCTAGTATGGCAGGTATTTTAGCTGGTGTCCTATCCTTTGTTCCTTATATCGGTCCTTTGTCAGCTTGTTTGATTAGTGCTCTTTTTGTTGCGGTGCAAAATCCTTTGCTGGCTCTGTGGTCAATTGCTTTGTTCCAATTGATTCAATTGATCGAAGGAAATGTCATCTATCCTCGTGTCGTTGGACAGTCTGTTGGTTTACCAACCCTGTTTACCTTAGCTGCTGCTCTCATAGGTGGTAATTTATTTGGTCTATTAGGAATGATCTTTTTTACTCCGATCTTTGCAGTTATTTACCGTCTAATACGAGAGTGGGTTACCATGCGATTGAAGAAACAAAATGAAATGAATTTGGAAGGCGAGTAGTTTCTCGCTTTCTTTTAATTTTAGTATTTTTGTGCTATACTGAGTTGATAAAGTTTATGTAGGAGTAAGAGTATGCGTTGTCCAAAATGTCAGAGTTTGAAATCAAGTGTCATTGATAGTCGTCAGGCTGAAGATGGCAATACCATTCGTCGTCGCCGTTCCTGTGATCAATGTGGTCAGCGTTTTACCACCTATGAACGGATTGAAGAAAAAACCTTAGTTGTTGTCAAGAAGGATGGCACAAGAGAGCAGTTTTCTCGTGAGAAAATTTTCAATGGAATTATTCGCTCTGCTCAAAAGCGGCCTGTGTCAACTGATGATATTGATGAAGTAGTTAGTCGGATCGAACAGAAAGTTCGAGCCCAAGGGGACAATGAAATTGAGTCTGATGTAATCGGGAATTTGGTGATGGAAGAATTGGTTGAGCTGGATGAGATTACCTACGTACGTTTTGCGTCAGTTTACCGTTCCTTCAAGGATGTGGAAGAATTGGAAAATCTGCTCAAACAGATGATTTCCAAAGGTAGTAAGGTGAAATCGGGTTGATATCATGAAGCCAAATGATCTATTTTCCTATATCAAAACCAGTTCTTTTACCCCAGATATTATCAGTCTCAGTCGCTGTTACCAGCCCATTATTGGCTTTGATGCTCTAGCTCTTTATTACCATCTCTATAGCTTTGCAGATCAAGGACAGGGACGTTACAAATGGACTAGCATCCTTAATCATATGAATTTGGGGATGAATCGGCTGGAGCAGGCTCTGGATATTCTGACTGCTATGGGACTCTTGGAACTTTATCAGTTGGATGATTTGATAGGACTTTCGCTGCAAGCTCCTCTGTCAGTTAAAAGCTTTCTAGCCAAGCCTTTGTATAAGCATTTATTAGCAAAACGAATTGGGGAACTGAGTCTAGAGAGGTTGATGAATCAGTTACCAAATCAGGAACAAAATATCTCTAAAGCCTTTTCTGATGTTTTTACATTGGACGGACAAGTACCAGCTATTTATGAGAGCCAACCTGATTTTGATTGGTCAGCCTTTAAGGCTCTAATGGCTAGAGATAAGCTTCTTTTTCAAAATGAAACAGAGGATATTATCGCTCTTAGTTACATAGCAGAGCAGGCAGGGTGGACTTGGTTGGAAACCTATCGTCAGGCGAAGGCGACAGCTATCGGTCAAACTATCTCAACCAAACGGTTGCAGCAGTCACGCCAATCTTTTTCCTTAGAAAATGGCAGTCTAACGGCAAAAGAAAAAGCCATTGTTCGGGAGGCCAAGGCTAAATCTAGTCTAATCTTTCTTTCAGTTCTTAAAGACCATAGAAGGGCAGCGGTGACAATGGCAGAGCGGAAGTGTTTGACAGACTTAGCCAATCTGGGATTACTAGATGAGGTCATCAATGTCTTACTACTTTATACTTTTAACAAGGTGGATTCTGCCAACCTAAATGAAAAATATGCCATGAAGTTGGGCAATGACTTTTCTTACAAAGGCCTTGCTAGTGCGGAAGCAGCAGTTCTTTATCTGAGAGAGTTGAAAGCAGGCCAGGCCACCAGAGTGAGCAAACCACAAAAGACAAATATCCCCGAATGGAGCAAGGAAGAAGTTCAGCAGGGACAAACGCAAGAAGGCCAGGCAAAGCTAGCTGCTCTTTATCGTGAATTAGAAGAAATGGAAACCAAAGGAGGTGGCTGATGAAATCAGTACAAGATCGACTACCCCAAGCTAATTATAGCAATCCCAAATCCTACCAGCAACTCTATCAAGAGATTGTGAATGATGCAGAAGTAGCTGCTTTTATCAGAAAGGAAGGCTTGACCCAAGAGGAAATCAATCTATCCATTTCAAAATTTTTGGAATATATTAGTCAGCGGGACCTTTTTGTTCAACAGGACGAAGCTTATATTGCTAAAGGGTACCAGCCTGTGCTCATTATGAACGAGGGTTATGCAGATGTTTCTTATCTTGAAACAGAGGAATTGGTCGAATATCGCCGATTAGAGGCTATTAAGAACCGTATTCAGCTAATCAATATGCCAGCGAGCCTCAAGAATATTACTGTCGCAGATATTGATAAAAACGATGAAAATCGAGTTGAGGTAATGCTGGCGATTACAGATTTTGTGAAGCATTTTGAGGAAAAACCGAAAGCTCTCTATATCTATGGCAATTTTGGAATAGGAAAGAGTTACTTGATGGCTTATCTGGCCAATCTATTGTCCAAGACCCATCTTCAGTCTACCACCATGCTTCATTATCCTACCTTTGTGGTGGATATTAAAAATGCCATTAAAGATGGCTCTGTCAAGGAAAGAATTGATGAAATCAAGATGGCTCAAGTCTTGGTTTTGGATGATATTGGTGCAGAACAGCATAGTCCATGGGTTCGTGATGACGTGTTGCAGGTCATCCTCCAGTATCGTATGCAGGAAAATTTGCCGACTTTTTTCACCTCTAATTTTTCACTTATAGAGTTGGAACGACACTTCGCATCAGGAAAGTCTGGAGATGAAACTTGGCAAGCCAAGCGTGTGATGGAGCGTATTCGCTATCTAGCACGAGATTTACATTTGAAGGGAAATAATCGCCGATGAATGAAACAATTGATTTGATGTTGTCCCATAGCTCAGTTCGGCGCTTTACAGAAGAAGCGATTTCGAAGGAGCATTTGGACATGATTATCACAGCGGGGCGGGCAGCCTCTAGCTGGAAGAATTTGCAATCTTATTCCATCATTGTGGTTCAGTCTGAAACTAAAAAGCAGTCTCTTTATAATCTAGTACCCCAGCCAGCTATTTTGCAGGCTCAGGCTATTTTGGTTTTTGTTGGAGACCACAACCGTGCTAGTAAGGCAGCTCAGTTGCATGGAGCGAATTTTGACGCTAAGGGAACGGAAAACCTTTTGATTTCATCGGTTGATGCTTCGCTAGCAGGACAAAATGCCCTTTTGGCAGCAGAAAGTCTAGGTTATGGAGGGGTCTTTATCGGCATGATTCGTCATAAGGCTCTGGATATAGCAGAGCTATTTAGCCTGCCAGATTATACCTATCCGATTTTTTGTATTGCTCTGGGATGTCCAGCTCAAAATCATCCTGTTAAACCGCGCTTGGAGGCAGATTCTATTGTCTTTCAAGAAGAATATATAGAGCAAGGTGTGAAAGCTATTGAAGCCTATAATCGTGTACAGACAGCTTACGCAGGAGCACGCCAGGCACAAACTTGGTCTGAGCGAATGGTAATGCAATTTGGACAAGCAGAGCAGCCAGAAACACGTGCTATTTTAGAGAAAAACAAACTTTTGTAGTAGACGATTTGAGTATCTCATTGGATTAGCAAACTCTAGTTATCAGGCATTTATTGGACAAAACGTCGCTTTATCTTTTTTAGATGTCCGATAATTCCTCTATTGTGGAGACTAATGCTGAAAATAAGTTGAGGTAATAACAGTTTAGGTCGAATGAGAATTGTTGCTGCTCATTGATGGGTGGCTGATTGTATAAAATTTGAATGTAAGAAGAGGAGGAGCTATGGCTCTACCAACTATTGCTATCGTTGGACGTCCCAACGTTGGTAAATCAACACTGTTTAACCGTATCGCGGGTGAACGTATTTCCATTGTAGAAGATGTAGAAGGCGTGACCCGTGACCGTATCTATGCCACTGGTGAGTGGCTCAACTGTAAGTTCTCTTTGATTGATACAGGAGGTATTGATGACGTTGCTGCTCCTTTCATGGAGCAGATCAAGCACCAGGCGGAAATCGCTATGGATGAGGCGGATGTCATCGTCTTTGTTGTATCAGGAAAAGAAGGTGTGACGGATGCTGATGAGTATGTCTCTCGTATTCTCTATAAGACCAACAAGCCAATCATCCTTGTGGTTAACAAGGTAGACAATCCTGAGATGCGAAATGAGATTTACGATTTTTATTCACTCGGTCTTGGGGATCCGTATCCTGTATCTTCCGTCCACGGTATTGGTACGGGGGATGTTCTGGATGCAATCATTGAAAACTTGCCGAACAAAGAGGTGGAGGAAAATCCAGATATTATCAAGTTTAGTCTAATCGGACGTCCCAATGTTGGTAAGTCAAGTTTGATCAATGCTATCTTGGGCGAGGAGCGTGTGATTGCTTCGCCTGTAGCTGGAACGACCCGTGATGCTATTGATACGCATTTTACAGATTCAGAAGGTCAAGAGTTCACCATGATTGACACAGCGGGTATGCGTAAGTCTGGCAAGGTTTATGAAAATACAGAGAAGTATTCTGTTATGCGCGCTATGCGTGCCATTGAGCGTTCGGATGTTATACTGATGGTGATCAATGCAGAAGAAGGTATTCGTGAATATGACAAGCGGATTGCTGGTTTTGCTCATGAGGCTGGGAAAGGTATAATTATTGTGGTTAACAAGTGGGATACACTTGAAAAAGACAACCATACAATGAAGCGTTGGGAAGATGATATTCGTGATCAGTTCCAATATTTGTCTTACGCACCGATTATTTTTGTATCAGCACTTACTAAGCAACGCCTACACAAATTACCAGAGATGATAAAGGCTATCAGTGAAAGCCAGAATACTCGTATCCCGTCAGCAGTATTGAATGATGTCATCATGGATGCCATTGCTATCAATCCAACTCCGACCGATAAGGGTAAGCGTCTCAAGATTTTTTATGCGACACAGGTTGCTACTAAGCCGCCAACTTTTGTAGTCTTTGTCAATGAAGAAGAACTTATGCATTTTTCCTACATGCGTTTCCTGGAAAACCAAATTCGCAAGGCTTTTGTCTTTGAGGGAACCCCTATTCATCTTATTGCCCGTAAACGGAAATAAAGAAAAAGAGGGAGACCTTGTCAAGCCCCGTCTAAAATAGACAGTGTAAAAAAGAATATTAGTTAGTAAGGTATGACTCCCTGAATTCCATAGGAGTCATACCTTTTAATATTTCTTGTGGTCTATCATAGTTATACCAGTCCATGTATTCTTTAATTTGTTGGCTGAGTTCATCTCTGTTATTAGGAGGAAAGAGTCGTAAGGACTCACTCTTGAGATGGGAAAAGAAATTTTCACAAGAAGCATTGTCATAACAATTCCCTTTTCCAGAATGGGAAATCGTAACACCATACTGATCTAGTTTTCTGAGATAAAGTTGGTTGGTGTACTGAAAACCTTGATCAGAATGCAAGACACAAATGTGTGTGGCATCCCAATTTTCATTGAAGACGAGGTCTAAGTTTTCAAAAACGAGCTGATTATCGTTATAATCTGAAAGAGTATATGCTAGAATAGAGTTGTCATAACAATCTTTTATGACGCTAAGGAACATCCTTCCCTGTTTGTGGTAAACATAACTGACATCCGTTGTTAGTTTCTGGAGAGGACGTTCTGCTTTAAAGTTTCGGGCAAGCACGTTGTAGTGGACGTGTCTTGCCTTTTCATTTATCTCTCGTTGCGTGCAGGAGTGATACCGCTTCTTCCGAATAGGAGACTGGTGACCAAGAATACGCATATAGCGCAAGACAGTTTTAGGATTAGGGGAAAGTTGATAGTGTCTTCTCAGTTGATAACAAATGAAACGATAACCTTTCTGAGTCTCATTAAAAACAGCTGTAATGACCTGTGCTAGGTCAGGGTTAAACCGCTTGTGTTCAGGTTTTCCATTGCTTAACCAGAGGTAGTATGATGACCTAGGGAAACCCAAATAGGCACATAAACGGGAGATGGAATAACGTTCTTTTAATTGTTCAACGACTTGATAAAGGTGGACTCTTCTCACTTTCTGAGGAGAGTCCTTAAGGTTTTTAAAATCGCATTCTCCATACGAAGAAAGGCATTCTGTTCCTCTATTGTCATTTCATCAAGATTGGTTGATTTTGGGCGACCAGTTGATTTAGCACCTCTTAAATCTTGGTGGAGCAATTGTGGATTTTCGTGATATTTTCTAGTCCATGTGAGGACTTGATTGTTTGATTTCAAGCCATACTTTTTTACAATTGAGTCCATACCACCACTTTTCCCACTAAGATAGTCCTCGACTACTTGTATTTTGAATTCAGGTGGATACTTTGTAAATTTACTTCCTTTTTTAGCCATGAGAAAAGAACCTCCTTTTTCTTTATTATCCCTATTTGATTTGCTATAATAAATTAAGGAGGTTCTAACATGATGAACAATTCTATTTGGCGTATTTTACTGATTCTGCTATCATCTGCTATCTTCCGTTTAGTTCATTATGAAGCTACTGAATATAAGCCTTTTGGTTTTCGTTATTGGTTAAGTGTTTTTTCAGGGATCTGGCTTATGGGCTTGACCTTGCTTTCCTACTTTCTTGTTTTTACTGGTGCTTCCATCATGGTCTATAATCAGCTTGAACGGAAATTGGTTTGGTTCTTTTTCTTTTTTGTAGGAGTAGCGGTTGGTCTCACGTTTATGAGTTGGCATACCATAAAAATTCTGATAAGACGAACTCAATACTACCGAAACATGAGGGATGGAGAGTGATATGCAGATTTTAGGAGAGCTACTTCTTGAGTTGTTGATGGAGTTGCCTGATTTTGACGAAAGAAAACATCCACCTTTCGGAGTGCGCTACTGGTTGGGATGGCTAGGGATTTTATTTAATGTCATGTGCATGGTTCTTATAGGCTTTTTAGTTGTCTATTTGTTTTTCGACTTCCTCAAAAGAAAGGAATTATTTACGGTAACTATGGCTATGGTTCTCCTTCCTGTTGCTATTTATTGGCTGTGGAGAACAATTAGGCGAATGAGAAAAATGTGGCAAGTGACAGTCTATTATTGGAAAAGTAAGCCAGAACATCAGTCTTGAACTGGTATTTTTGTGTTTAGACAGAGCATCTGTCAAAATGATTTATATCACATACACTGACCGGATCAGTGGGAGTTTTAGAGACTGAGAAATGGGTCTCCCCTGTCCCCATTTGCCTTATTATTCCTTTCAGCTATAGAGATTTAAATTGATTTGATTTTTGTTGAATCCAAAAATATGCTATAATGAAAAGATAATTATTTATGAGATTAGCGTTGGTGAAAGGAGTTTGGATGAGTCGTATGATGCCGGGGCGGATTCGCCAAGAAGGAATTGATTTGTACGAGGCGGGTCACTTGACAGTCCTTCGTAGTGAGAAGGGGAAAATGGAACTGGACATTGCTGGTGAACGATTCGTTTATGGAGATGAGGACAGTGATTTACAGTGTAGTTGTCAGTTGTTCCAAAATAAGGGCTACTGTCAACATCTAGCTGCCACGGAATATTTTTTAAAAAATGATGCTTCAGGAAAAAATATGAGCCAATCTCTCAAAGAAGAGGGGAAAAATCATAAAGAAACCGTCCGTCGAACCTATTTTGGTGGTCTATTTTTGGATGAGATTTTGCGTCCAAAACCGGAAATAGGTATCAAATACCGGCTATCAGTTGAGGGAAGTCTCCTTCTTTATGAACGCCAGATTGATTGGACTTTAAAGATTATCCGCTTGCCAGATAAGCGTTCGTATATTATTCGAGACATCGGTGCCTTCCTACGATTGGTTAAAATCAGTGGACAGTACCAAATTGGGAAAAACTATTATGAGCAGATTTTCTATGAGAATTTTGATGAATCCAGTCAGGCAGTTTTGGATTTTCTTTGGACCTTGGTGCCAGAAAAAGCTAGTTTAGACTCTAACATTCTCATCCACTTTGGTCGGCATTTTCGTCTTCCACAGGCTTATTTTGAAGAGGGGCTCGGTTTGCTATGTCAATTGGAAGGTTTTGCTTTCACCTGCCAGCAGCAGACCTATCATTCTTTAATGGTTCTTCCTTTGACGGCGAAGGCAGGGCTTTATCATTTTGAAGTGACTGTTCACACTCACATGATTGAGATGGTAATTCATGAGAAACCAATTCGTTCGCTCTTTCAGGGACGTTATCTTCTGATGGATGGTGTGATTTACAGTGTTCATCGCCAACAGGAAACTCTCATTCGCCACCTGTCTGAGCTTGTTCCGACCGAATCAGGCCTAAAGAAAGTCCAAGTAGATTTCCAAGATCAAGATCGTTTGGCGCTTAGCTTGCTGGATTTGCAGACAGTCGGAACCGTTAAGGCGCCCAAGCGTTTTATCATACATGACTTTGAACCAGAGTTCCATATTGAAATGGAGAAAAATGGTAGCCTGACCTTACAATTGGTTTTGGATTTTGCAGGTCGTAAGGTAAGAAGTGAGGAAGATTTAGCCCGGCTTCCTTTTGCTAGTCATTTTCAGCATTTGGAATCGATTCATCAAGCTATTAGCCTGGCTGGTTTTCGTGGCAAATACCTTGCCCAGCGACCAGCGCTTAGTCAGCAGGAGCTCTATCCGTTTTTCCATCAGCAATTGCCTATTTTACAAAAGATGGGACAGGTATATCTGGCAGAAGCTGTTCAATCCTTATTGATTGAAGCCAAGCCACAGCTAGAGGTGGTACGCAACGGTTCGCTCTTGGATATTTCTTTTGATCTATCTGGTATTGAGCAAGCAGAGATTGACCAGGCCATCATAGCTTTATTGAATCAAGAGGATTACTA
Organism: Streptococcus sp. DAT741; assembly: GCF_009866825.1. NCBI lineage: Bacteria > Bacillati > Bacillota > Bacilli > Lactobacillales > Streptococcaceae > Streptococcus > Streptococcus sp. DAT741. Next base: position 1,575,757 of record NZ_CP019557.1, on the reverse strand, counting down.
TACCAGCTCAAGCGGTAGAGTTTTGGTTTTCGATGAAGAAACAAAGAAAATCAGTCAAACGTTACTCAATTTACGAGCTCGTTTTGGTCAGCAAGGACAAGTTCAGGTTCACGCCTTGGCTGGTTATCAATTAGCTCAATCTTTATCCGGTTTTGAGCAGGTTAGCTTTTCCAAGGAATTTCAGGAAATGGCGGCCTATTTGGCCAATCCAGATAATTTTCCTCTGCCTGAGTTAGATGTGATAGTTCCTTTGAGAGACTACCAGCAGACAGGTGTCAAGTGGCTTTCCATGCTAGACACTTACGGTTTTGGGGGAATTCTGGCAGATGATATGGGATTAGGAAAGACCCTACAGGCAATCGCCTTTTTGACCAGCCGCCTAACAGAAGACTCCAAGGTTCTGATTTTGGCTCCTTCAAGTTTGATCTACAATTGGCAGGATGAATGCAAGAAGTTTGCACCCAACCTAGATGTGGTAGTTGTTCACGGAACCAAGGAACAACGGGAGGCCTTGATTGCAGCAAAACACCAAATTATGGTCACTTCCTATCCGTCCTTCAGACAGGATGTTTCCCTTTATAAGCAAAAACAGTTTGATTATCTGATTTTAGATGAGGCTCAAGTTATGAAAAATGCCCAGTCTAAAATCGCTCAGCTATTGCGGGAATTTGAGGTTGGCAACTGTTTTGCCCTTTCGGGCACACCAATTGAAAACCATCTGACGGAATTATGGTCCATTTTCCAAATTGTTCTACCGGGGTTGTTGCCAACCAAGCACGCCTTTGGTAAATTAAGTGCCAAAGAGATTGCGCGAGCCATTCAGCCTTTTGTCCTTAGACGTCAAAAGGAAACCGTCCTTCAAGAATTGCCAGATTTGATTGAAGTCAATGTACTCAATGAATTAACGAATGAGCAGAAGGCTGTCTATCTAGCACAACTTCAGCAAATGCAGGCTAGGATAGCGGGGGCAGACGATGCCCAAATCAATCGAAGTAAAATTGAAATCTTATCCGGTATTACTCGTCTGCGGCAAATATGCGACACTCCTAGCCTTTTTATGGATGATTTTCGAGGGGAGAGTGGTAAACTCAACAGCCTAAAAGAGCTCCTACTACAGCTAAAAGATGGAGAACACCGGGTATTGATTTTTTCACAGTTTAAAACTATGTTAGAGCACATTGCGAGTCAGTTGGATGATTTGGGGATGTCATCATATATCTTGACCGGTTCAACATCTGCCCGGCAGCGTCAGGAAATGACACAGGCTTTTAATGCAGGAAGTCGGGATGCTTTCCTAATATCCTTAAAAGCTGGAGGGGTCGGTCTCAATCTAACGGGAGCTGACACCGTTATTCTCGTTGACCTCTGGTGGAATCCAGCGGTTGAAGTACAAGCTATCAGTCGTGCTCATAGGATGGGACAGATGGATACAGTCGAATGCTATCGCTTAATTACGAAGGGAACAATTGAAGAAAAGATTCAAGATCTGCAAGAGAATAAGAAGAATCTCGTCAAGACGGTTCTTGATGGAAATGAAAGTCGTGCTAATTTGACGGTTGAAGACATTCGAGATATTTTAGGTGTTGATTAGCTTGTCGATTTTCTTTAGCATAGACACACTATCAGGTGATGTAAAATAGATTGCGAGCTGGATAAGATAAAACATACTTTGATTCGTTGAAAACTAACGAATTTATGTGACAGTGTGTAGTCTTTATTTTCAGAGGGTATTAGGCAAACTAAAGCTAAATATGGTATAATAAGAGTTTGAAAGGAAGACTTATGATTCGACAAGAAAATAGATTTCCGCTAGTTGCAGACAACGAAGTACTGGTTGGAGAAAATCCAGTTATGAGTTTATATGATGAGAGTGACTTGATTAGCAATATCAGGGGACCTTATCAGGAAAAGGAGTTCATCCGGTCTGTTGATTCAGGAAGAGCTGTGCAGTCAAAGCCAGTGATGCAGACAGAAGACGAGCTCTTACCGCCTCTTTTTGAGGTCAAACCGAGCCATTATTCGCGTAAGGAACGTCTTCAGAATTTTACCAAATCAAAATCCTCACCATTGAAGACTCAAGGACAATTAGCTCGTGAGCAAGCTAGAGAGGATCTGAAGAGAAAGCGTTCTGCTACCTATCTAAGGGATGAGAAGCCTGCTCCAGCTAAAGTTGTGGTCAAGCCACCAGTTGTGCCAGCTACTGAGCCAGTGGTAGGACGATTGACACGTTTGGCGGACAAGCTCCGCCAGACAGATTATATCTTGGCAGACATGCCCGCAGTGTACTCTTTGAAAAAAGAAGATAGGGGGCAAGAACAGGCTGTAAAGAAAAATTCTTACGATTTCTTGAAAAAGAGTCAGGTTTACAACTACCCTGAACGTAGACAGCAGCGAGACCGCCAAGTGGCACAAGAATTGAATTTGACACATATAGAAGAGGAATGACATGACAAAAACCTATCATTTTATTGGGATTAAGGGATCAGGAATGAGTGCACTTGCTCTTATGTTGCACCAGATGGGCTACAAGGTTCAAGGAAGTGATGTGGATAAATACTACTTTACTCAGCGAGGACTTGAGCAAGCGGGGATTCGCATTTTGCCATTTGATGAGAAAAATATCACAGCAGATGTTGAATTGATTGCAGGTAACGCCTTTCGTCCCGATAACAATGTGGAAATTGCCTATGCTGATACACAGGGGTTCGCTTATAAACGCTACCATGAGTTTCTTGGTGAATTTATGAAAGATTTTACCAGCCTAGGGGTGGCAGGAGCTCATGGAAAAACATCTACGACAGGTCTCTTGGCTCATGTTATGCGCAATATTACCGATACCTCTTTCTTGATTGGCGATGGAACTGGTCGTGGATCGGCTAATGCACAATATTTTGTATTTGAATCAGATGAGTATGAGCGCCATTTTGCGCCTTACTATCCTGAATATAGTATTATTACCAATATTGACTTTGATCATCCGGACTACTTTACCAGCCTTGAAGATGTCTTTAATGCCTTTAATGATTATGCCAAACAAGTGAAGAAAGGTCTATTTGTATTCGGAGAAGATGAGCAGCTTCGCCGTATTACAGCCAATGCACCAATCTACTACTATGGCCTAGAAGAGCACAATGACTTTGTTGCCTATGATTTGCAACCCTCTACAAGTGGTTCGCGGTTTAAGCTTCGCTACGGTGCAAAAGAATTGGGAGAGTTCCAGATACCAACCTTTGGCAAGCACAATGTGATGAATGCGACCGCTGTAATTGCTAATCTGTACATTGCTGGTTTTGATTTGGCATTGGTTGCAGAGCACTTGAAGACTTTTGGAGGGGTAAAACGCCGATTTACTGAAAAAGTTGTCAATGAGACCGTGATTATTGATGATTTTGCTCATCATCCAACAGAAATCATCGCAACGATTGATGCTGCTCGTCAGAAATACCCTAGTAAGGAGCTGGTTGCTATCTTCCAACCACATACCTTTACTCGGACTATTGCCCTTTTGGATGAATTTGCTGAGGCCTTGAATGGGGCGGATGCAGTTTATCTAGCACAAATCTACGGTTCGGCGCGTGAAACAGATAATGGGCAGGTTAAAGTGGAAGACTTGGCAGCAAAAATCACTAAAAAGGGTGGCTTGGTGACCGTTGAGAATACATCACCACTTTTGGATCATGATAATGCAGTTTATGTATTTATGGGAGCTGGGGATATTCAGTCCTATGAATATTCATTTGAACAACTATTGTCAAACCTTACCAATAATGTACAATAAGCAAGAAAGACGGAGGCCAATGGCCCCTGTTTTTCCGCTATATGAGGGAGTAATATGGAAATTCGTTTTGTCCAACCTTGGGATTTGAAACAGGTGATTGCACTAGAACAGGCTAATTTTCCTGCTGAAGAGCAGATTGCTGTATCCATTTTATCAACCTATGTCCATCGTCTTGATCAGACCTGTCTCGTTATGGAAAATGATGGTGAGCTTGCTGGCTTTATTCTTTCGTGTCCGTCAGATTCATCGGTTGTCACAGATGATATTTTCTATCTGACAGCAGACACTTTGCCTGTAGGGAAGCACCTTGCTATTGCAAGTCTTTCTGTAGCTGATTCTTACAAAGGACAAGGAGTGGGAACTCTGCTTTTAGCCGCTTTAAAAGAAGTAGCTGTTGTAGCAGGATTTGAAGGGATTGCCCTAACTTGTAAGGATTACTTAGTGCGCTATTATGAGATGAATCAATTTGAAGACAGGGGACCTTCTTTGTCACAATTTGGGGGTCAAATCTGGTATGATATGTACTGGAAAGCCTTGTAGAAAGGGAAGTTCTTGCAATTCACCCTTCTTTGAGATATAATATACATTAACTGTGTGAAAGGAGTGAAAGCGTGACAAAGGATACGAATGAAAAAAACACGCAGTCTTCAAGTTTCCGTGATCAGATTTTACGTGATTTAGAAGCATTGAAGGTGAATCGTTTGGCAGAGCAGTCAGCAGAAGTCCTTGTTGATAAAAAAGCAGAAGTTATCAATGAGCTTCAGGCAACTGTCGCTGAAGATGAAGAAATGATTAAAGAGAGCGGCTCTGTCAAGATAGATAGTCTGGCCTTTTCTGATTCCTACTTGGCAGAAGAAGATCGAGAACCGAAAAAAGCTGGGGGACATTTCGAAGAAAAGGGTTCAGAAGCAACAATTGATACGGCATCTCTTGTTGATGAAAAAGCAAACGTTTCAAGCCCAGTTCCTCAAGATACGGTGGAGCGAAATCTAGAAAAGCTGAGAAATCTTGTGGCGGCCAATGCTGCTGAATTTAACGAAGCACCGTCAAGTGATACAGTTTCTCAAAATGTTGAGCCACCTATTCAGGGACATCCTGTCTTAGAAGACACATTCCTAGAATTTCCTACGGAGGATGTGTCAAAAGTTACAGGCGATACCGGTGTTCTTTCATTGGACGAAACGATTATTGCAGCAAAGGCACTAGCTAGCGTTCCTGAAACAAAGGAACAGCCGCTACCTACCCAATCTAGAAGAAAGTCATCGCATAGAATGAGCAAGCAACGCCGAAAAAAACAAGACAAGGCCGCAAAGCGGATTGTGTCTATCATTATGTCTATCATCGTAGTAGTAGTTTTAATGACTGGATTTATTGGCTATGCCTGGGTAAAATCTAGTTTAGAACCAGTGGATGTTAAAGCAACGAAAGCTATTTCGGTAGAAATTCCAAAAGGTTCTTCAACTTTGGAAATTGGTGAGATTTTGGTTAATAATAAGTTGATAAAAAATGCTACCATCTTCAATTATTACTCCAAGATTAAGAGCTACAATAACTTCCAGAGCGGTTTCTATAATTTGAAACAAAGTATGTCTGTTGATGACATTGCCAAAGCCTTGCAAGAAAGTGGTACACCAACACCTCAAAAAGAGTCCGCAGGCAAGATTTTGATTGTTGAAGGATACACACTGAAGCAAATTGCTCGTGCGGTTACTGTGAATACCAAAACGGGAAATAAAAACGAGAAGACACCATTTACCGCTGAACAATTTATGGCGACCGTAACCAATCAAGATTTTATCAATCGTATGGTTGCTGCTTATCCGAAATTATTTGCTAGTCTCCCAGCAGCTAATAGTGGAGTTCTTTACCAGTTGGAAGGCTATCTTTTCCCTGCTATATATGAATATGCAGAAGATACGACAATGGAAGAGTTGGTTGAGCAGATGATTGCTGCGATGGATGCTCGTCTGAAACCACACTACGATACGATTGCCGCGAAAAACTTGACTGTCAATGAACTTCTAACTCTCGCTTCCTTAGTTGAAAAGGAAGGGGCTAAAGATGAAGACCGCCGTAATATTGCAAGTGTATTCCTGAACCGTCTAAACTCAGGAATGCCTCTGCAGTCAAATATTGCTCTCTTGTATGCACAAGGTAAGCTCGGTCAAGAAACAACCTTAGCAGAAGATGCAGCAATTGATACTTCTATCGAGTCTCCATATAATATTTACTGGAAACCTGGTTTGATGCCTGGTCCAGTTGATAGTCCTAGCTTATCAGCTATTGAGGCAATACTTAATGCCAACTCAACGGATTATCTTTATTTCGTAGCTGATGTGACAACTGGGAAGGTTTATTTTGCAAATAATATTGAGGAACATAACCAGAATGTCGCTAAATATGTCAATGCACATTTACAGTGATATATAACTTTTTAAAACAAAATTATGTGGTTTACCACATAATTTTGTTTTCTTGAAAATATAATTAAAAGAAAAGGAAATAAAAATGGCAGAAAAAACATATCCAATGACCTTGGAAGAAAAAGAAAAATTAGAAAAAGAATTAGAGGAACTTAAACTTGTTCGTCGTCCAGAAATTGTTGAACGCATTAAAATTGCACGTTCCTATGGTGACCTTTCAGAGAACTCTGAGTACGAAGCAGCAAAGGATGAGCAGGCATTCGTTGAAGGACAAATCTCTACAATTGAAACTAAAATTCGCTATGCAGAGATTGTTAACAGTGACGCAGTAGCGGCAGATGAAGTAGCGATTGGTAAGACGGTCACCGTTCAAGAAGTTGGCGAAACAGAAGAGGAAGTTTATCATATTGTCGGTGCAGCAGGAGCAGATGCTTTTGCCAACAAGATTTCAAATGAAAGTCCAATTGGTCATGCCTTGATTGGTAAAAAGACCGGTGATGTTGTAACGATTGCAACGCCTGCTGGTAGCTACGATGTGAAGATAGTAAGTGTCGAAAAAACAAAATAGGGTGTAAGAGGGTCAACAAGGCTCTCTTTTTTTATTTATGAAAAAGCGTAGGAATCATCTCTTAGTTGTAATATCTTTGTTTATTTATGTAGGTAGTGATTTCTAAATAATTGTTTATTTCGGGCATAAAAAACAACCACCCAGTTGGATGGTTGAATCGTTTATCTGGATCGTTGCTTACCAGCGTTGCGCTTACTCTTTTTAGATGTTTTTTCTTCAATAATAGCTGAAGTCTTTGGAGTTACATCTTTCATGTTTGATTTGTAAGGCTTTGGGGGATTGTTTTTAAATTCTTCCTCAACTTTAGCACGGATGCGTGGTTTGAGCATGAAGTTTGTGAGAGCTTGTTGCACTAGTCCAACAATACCACCGATAACCCAATAGAGCGTAACACCGGCTGGTGATGACCATGAGAAAAGGACAATCATAAGCGGATTCATAATGGCTAGATGCTTCATTTGCTTTTTCTGCTCTTCATCCATCCCAACTTGCATCAGGAGTGATTGGGCATAATAGAGAAGACCGGCTATAACAGTTAAAACAAGGCTGGAAGTACCAAGATTTATACCAAGGAAGTCTGCGTTGTTAATTCCCGGTGTATGACGAGCAGCAAAGAACAAAGCTGAGAAGAATGGCATTTGCATTAAGAGTGGCAGGCAGCCCAGTCCGCCAAACATGCTGACACCGTATTGTTTTTGAGCTGCAAAAAACTCTTGCTGGGCAGCTAATTGTTCTTCTTGAGAACTTGCGTTTTTCATTCGTTCTTGGATAGGTCCCAAGATCGGTTTGAGGTAGTTCATTTTCTCCGACTGGTAGGTAGACTTCCAAGATTGATAAATACCTAGCGGCATGATGATGAGACGCACAATTAAAGTGACAATGATGATGGCAAGACCGAAGCCCAATCCTAGGTTTTCAGCAAAGAACTTTATGAAGTAAGACATTGGTTGTCCGAAGAAATCCCAAACAAAGCCGACAGGATTTCCTTGCTTATCAGTCTGCACACATCCTGATAGAAATACAAGTGTTGATAAGGCTAGCGCCAGTAACTGGATTCGTTTATTCTTTTTCAAAATGATACATTCCTTTTTTACAATATACATTCTATTTTACTTTTTTTATGGGAAATATACAAGTTTTATCTATGGCTAACTTGAAAATCATGGTAATCTTCAAAATTGGCTAGTGTAATATCTAAGTAGTTGACCTTAGACATTCGAGAAGGTCCTTTACGAATTTCATGGATGAAATGGCTGAGTTTCTCTGAATGATTCGATTGAGCAAGAATAGTGACTGTTCCGTCTTCATTATTCCACACGCGACCATAAATATCTCCGATTTCTGTTGCAAGGAATTGAACAGACCAGCGAAAGCCAACGCCTTGAACACGACCAGAAGCAATCATTTTTACCTTTCGCATAAGATTCTCCTTTTGACAAGAATTGTACTTTATTATATCATGATTGGGTAATACTCTTCAAGATACCTTCTGGTAGATTATGGCGTGTCCACTGCGTCAAGATCATTTACTTAGTTATAGTAGTGCTTGAATTTTTCCTGAAGAGTAAAAGAAAAAGGGGCAGTTATGGAAATTATTCGCTCAAAGACCAACAATTTGGTTAAGCAGGTCAGGAAATTACAACAGAAAAAATACCGTACCACCTCCTATTTGATTGAAGGGTGGCATTTGTTGGAAGAAGCTCTAGCAGCAGGAGCTAAGATTGAGCATATTTTGGTCTTGGAAGAATATGCTGATCGGGTTGCAGATTTGTCCAATGTGACTTTTGTTAGTCCTGAAATAATGCAGGATTTGGCGGATTCTAAGTCACCCCAAGGCGTTTTAGCCCAGTTAGCTTTACCTAGTCAGGAATTACCTGATCAGTTAATTGGGAAATTCCTGATTTTGGAAGATGTTCAGGATCCGGGTAATGTTGGGACCATGATTCGGACTGCTGATGCGGCTGGATTTGATGGAGTATTTTTGACAGATAAATCGGCAGATATTTACAATATGAAGGTGTTGCGCTCCATGCAGGGAAGTCACTTTCATTTGCCGGTCTACCGCTTGCCGATGGCAGCGATCGTTTCCAATCTTAAGACCAATCAGGTACAAGTACTAGCAACTACTCTGTCAAGTCAGTCTCTTGACTACAAAAAGCTAACACCTACATCCAGTTTTGCGCTTGTGATGGGCAATGAGGGTCAGGGAGTTTCTGATTTTGTAGTTCAAGAAGCCGATCAGTTGGTTCATATTGCTATGCCGGGGCAGGCAGAGAGCTTAAATGTGGCCATTGCGGCAGGAATCTTGATGTTTAGTTTTGTTTAAGTGAATTGGGCTAGAATGTGGTATAATAACTCAATGAGGTTAGGGAGTAGAGAATAAGGCCCTCCGTATCGGATGGCTGGATTTGACTCTCGTTACCACTGCACCGATGGAAGGGCTACGAGGTCTTTCATTTTCTATAAATATAGTTTAAAGGAGAATGTTATGAATAATGATTCATTTATTATCAATCAGGTGGATAACACTGCGCTAAACCGTTTCTTTGGGAAAATCTATGGCGTAGTTGCTATGGGAATCGGTTTATCGGCCCTTGTTTCTTTTTTGACTGTAACCGTTTTTCAAAGTTTTCTCTTTGCATTATTGCGTAGTGGTTCAATTATGTTGATGCTTATCATGATTGGACAACTTGCCTTGGTTGTCTCAGCTTCAACGATGGCTGCTAAAAATAGTCCTATGGCTTTCCCTATGTTTTTAGCCTATTCGGTGACTAATGGTTTGACAATCAGTATGGTACTGATGTTTTATACGAGTGAAACAGTTGTGTTGGCCTTTATCTCAGCAGCTCTTATGTTCGCTATTATGGCTGTGATTGGTATGACAACTAGGAAAAATCTTTCTGGTATGGCTCAGGCGCTACGTGCAGCTCTTTGGGGTATTATTATTGCGAGTGTACTTAATATCTTCTTCCGTAGTTCAGGTTTGAGTTTCTTTATGTCCATCATTTCTGTTCTTGTTTTTTCAGGTTTGATTGCCTATGATAACCAACGAATTCGTCAGGTTTTCGATCAGACAGGTGGTCATGTTGAGCAAGGATGGGTTGTATCTATGGCTCTCCAGCTCTATCTTGATTTCATCAACCTCTTCCTCAATCTTCTTCGTATTTTTGGTGGCTTGAGTAGAGATTAGTAAATAATAGCTAGAAAAAAGAGGCAACGCCTCTTTTTTCTATATCTAGTTTTTAAGCCAGAGCCCCCATAGGATCCCAAGGTGCTAAGACTTGAGGTTGTGCCTGATAGGCAGTCAATTCTTCCGGAGTGAGGAATTCTTTACGAACGACGATTTGATAGGTGTACTCGTCCATCCAGCTATCTGAGGCGACGAAATATCCTTTATCACCAACCTTGTCACCCCAGGAATTTTCTACCTTCCATTTTAGTGGATTGCCATCTGCATCCAAGTCAACACCAGTCAGAACCATAGCGTGTGTCATCAAGCTTTCAGAGTAGTCCAGTCTGCCTGCCTTATCTTGATGGAAGTGAATACCCAGGCTGGAAGAGAAGTCATAGGTATTAGTAGCCATGATACCTGTTTGGCGATTGCTACTTTGACCGACATCTGATCCAAACCATACAGATTCTCCTGCTTTAAGCTGAGCAATAGCTAGTTCCTTGAAACGGTTCATATCAAGGTTGAGATAACGGACTGCTGGTGCCCCGACAACATTTCCCAACAGCTCGACGGTATAAGATTGATTGTAAGGTTTGTCGGAAGTTGGGGCATTGATAATAGATACGTAGTCAGATAATTTCAAACCAACATACTTATTGTAAAATTCCTGAGGCGTCATGTTGGTGTCACGATGGTAGACGTTCTCCTTATCCCTGTAAGCAAAATCAAATGTTTGTGGTGGGAGTCCGAGATTGACAGCCAAGAAGTTAAAAATTTCTTGTAAGAGGTTTTCTTTTTTAGTTTGAACTTCTTGAGAAGAAGCACCGCCTGCAAGTAGATTACGTAGAATTTGTGCATCTTGACGGAGCAATTTATTTAAATATTGATTGAGTTCACGACTGGCACTTGATGAGATGGATTCGGGATAAACAGATTTTGGGACAACGCCATATTTTTCAAAAAGTGCAACAACCATATCCCACTGACCTCCATCTTGCTGAGGGGTGTCGAGGAGGAATTTTACCTTACGACTACCGATTTCTTGATCGGCAGTAGCGATAATCTGTTCTAGGAACCAGTTGGACTTTTCATATTTATCCCAGAAAAACGTGTGAGCCTGCGATAATTCAAAGTTCTCCAGTTTGAAATCTGAAATGAGCTTGTGGCGGAAAGTGTTGAGTGCAGCAAACATCCAACAGCGCCCAGAAGCCTTTTGGTTTGATACAGCGTCGTTAGTAAGATCAATTGAGAATACATAGTCATTATCAATAGTACTTTGACGTGTTTCCAAGGACTTCAATAAGCCGTTGTGGCTCACTGCATTTTCAGTTGCTTGAAAAGTTGAGTTTGCCAGATAATCAGCGTATAAACGCTTTGTAAATTCACGATTTAATGTCGACATAGCGACCTCCTTTTTGTTAATATTATTCATATTATAGCGCTCGTAATTTTTTTTGCAAGTGTTTGATGGAGTTATCAGGATACTATTCCTAGCTTATTTATGATATAATAGGAAAAATATGTTGATGAGGTAAAAAGGATGGCCAAGATACCATTTATTAGCAGAGAGGCGTTGGAAACTATTACCAATCAATTTCCGACCCCGTTTCATCTCTATGACGAGAAGGGGATTCGTGAAAAGGCACGCGCTTTACATGAAGCTTTTTCCTGGAACAAGGGCTTTAAGGAGTATTTTGCCGTCAAGGCGACTCCGACTCCTGCTATTTTGAAAATTCTTCAGGAAGAAGGATGTGGCGTTGATTGTGCTACGGATGTAGAAGTCCTCTTGAGTGAAAAACTGGGCTTTACAGATATTATGTTTACCTCAAATGATACGCAAGCGCAAGAGTTTGTCTATGCTAGAAAAGTTGGTGCTATCATCAACCTAGATGCTTACGAACACATTGATTTTTTAAAAGATGTGACAGGTATTCCTGAAACAGTCTGTCTCCGTTACAATCCCGGAGGTGTTTTCTCTCTTGGTACAGATATTATGGATCATCCAGAGGAGTCAAAATTTGGTATGACCAAAGACCAACTGATGGAAGGGTACAGAGACTTAAAGAATATGGGCGTCAAGGAATTTGGTGTCCATGCCTTTCTAGCATCCAACACAGTAACCAATGACTATTACCCAGTCTTGGCACGTCAGCTCTTTGAGTTAGCACTGGAAATTCGTGAGGAAACAGGTGTGACTCTGGATTTTATCAATCTGTCGGGTGGAATCGGTGTCAACTATCATCCAGATCAGGAATCAAATGATATTGCGACTATCGGTGATGGTGTTCGCAAAGCTTATGAAGAAATTCTAGCTCCAGTCGGTATGGGACAGGTAAAAATCTTTACGGAGTTGGGACGTTTCATGCTGGCACCACATGGACATCTAATTACTAAAGTTCTTCATCGTAAGAAAACTTACAGAACCTATGTAGGTGTTGATGCCTCTGCAGCCAATCTCATGCGTCCGGCTTTTTATGGGGCTTATCATCATATTACCAACATTACGCATCCAGAGGCGCCGCTAGAACTTGTAGATGTAACTGGCTCTCTCTGCGAAAACAATGATAAATTTGCAGTCAATCGTAAATTGCCAAGAGCAGAAGTAGGAGATACCTTGGTTATTCACGATAGTGGTGCTCATGGCTTTTCTATGGGATATAATTACAATGGTCGCCTGCGTTCAGCAGAGATTCTTTTGCAGGAGGATGGAACAGCCCGTATGATTCGTCGCGCTGAAACTCCGGAGGATTACTTTGCGACAATTTATGGTTTTGATTTTGACAGGTAAGTGTTGGAAAAGAATGGGGATTTTGTTATAATGGATATAGTGAAAGATTGCTCTTGAGCAATACCAACTGAACACTATTTAGAAGAGTCAGGAGATTGACAGATGAATTTAGGTTTAGCTATTTTACTTATTGTGTTAGCATTTGCGGGTGGTGTGGCCCTTGGGATTTACCTATCACGCAAACAAGTTGAGAACTACATTGCTGATAAGCCGATCTTGGATGAAAATGCCTTGCGTTTGATGATGACCCAAATGGGTCAAAAGCCAAGTGAAGCTAAGGTACAGCAGGTTCTCCGCCAAATTAAAGGTCAGCAAAAAGTAGCAACAAAGAAAAAATAATCTTCAATGAAAATCAAGCTGCCTTCGATAGTTCGAGGGGCTGTTGAAGGTAGAAAGTAGTACGAACATGGTTTGCATAGTGTTAAGACAGTAAGTTGCGCTCTTCCCACTTGAGCAAATGTTCATCGAATCTCTTAGCAGTATGTGAGTTTGATTTTCAAAGAGCATAAACAAACTGGGACTGGGATATTCATTCCCATGTCCTTTTTTGAGTACGAAAAGAAAGGCTAGTCAGTTTTTGACTATTCTCAGCACTATGGATAATCGACCAATTGGTTTTTTGGATTCGGGTGTGGGGGGGCTGACTGTTGCGCGTGAGCTGATGCGCCAGCTTCCCTATGAAGAAATTGTTTATATCGGTGATTCGGCTAGAGCTCCCTATGGTCCACGGCCGGCAGAACAAATAAGAGAATACACTTGGCAATTGGTTCACTTTCTTTTGACGAAGAATGTGAAAATGATTGTCTTTGCTTGTAATACTGCAACAGCAGTAGCTTGGGAAGAAATCAAGGAAAAACTTGATATTCCTGTTTTAGGGGTCATTCTCCCCGGTGCTTCAGCAGCCATCAAAGCTACTAAGACTGGAAAAGTTGGTGTGCTTGGAACGGTCATGACGATTCAATCGGATATTTATCGTGAGAAAATTCAGGTCCTCTCACCGGAAACGCAGGTAGAAAGTTTAGCCTGTCCTAAATTTGCTCCCTTGGTGGAGTCTAATAGTCACCAATCTAGTTTAGCTAAAAAGGTCGTTTATGAAACACTCCGTCCCTTGGTTGGGAAGGTGGATACTCTGGTTTTGGGTTGCACTCATTACCCCCTGCTTCGTCCCATTATACAGAATGCCATGGGCAAGGATGTTCAATTGATTGATAGTGGAGCTGAATGTGCGAGGGATATTTCCGTCTTACTCAATTATTTTCAGCTCAATCGCAGTCGGACAGAGTCTAATATCCAGCATACCTTTTATACAACAGCTAGTCCAGCAGCTTTTAAGGAAATTGCTGAAAGCTGGATGGGAATTGATATTCATGTGGAGCATGTAGAACTATGACAGAAAAAATTTATGAATATAGAGATGAGCACAATTGGTTTATTGGTAAGGCTTATTTTGCTAATTTATTTGCCAGTTTTGGTAACACAGGTAGAGAGCAAGAAATCAATCAACTGGGGCATCTTCTAGAACAACTCGTTCCAGCCAATTATGAAGAAGATGATTATCGGTGTGTACAGATAGAAGTTATTAAACTTCAGTCTGCCTTTAAACTCATTCAGTTTGCAATTGATGTGCTAAATGAATTGAATCACCGTCAGTTTAAGGTGGTCCAGCACCAGGGAGCTGTTCTTGTAACGGAAGGAGATAGGCTGCTCTTGGTTCATCTCCCTAAGACTGGTGCTAATATGAGAGCGTTCTTTGGTCAGGATAAGGGATTGGCTGGTGTTGGTGACACGATTTTGATTGCGACTAAAAATGAAGGAAAGACAAAGGAGTTTCGTAAATTCTTTGAAAGTTTTGGTTATCAGGTGGAAAATCTGAACAACTATCCTGATCTACCAGATGTGGTAGAAACAGGCATGACTTTTGAGGAAAATGCTCGACTGAAAGCTGAGACGATAGCAGCTCTGACAGGAAAGGTCGTCTTGGCGGATGATTCGGGGCTTAAAGTGGATGCCTTAGGTGGTTTGCCGGGAGTGTGGTCAGCACGTTTTTCTGGTCCAGAAGCGACTGATGAACTCAATAATGCCAAACTCTTGCATGAGCTTGCCATGGTCTTTGAACACAAGGATCGTTCAGCCCAATTTCATTGCACTCTTGTAGTGGCTGCACCAAATCGTGAAAGTTTGGTTGTAGAAGCGGATTGGGAAGGGTATATTGGAATGGACTTGCGTGGTGAAAATGGTTTTGGCTATGATCCACTTTTCTTAGTCGGTGACACGGGTAAGACCTCGGCAGAATTAACCTTGGAAGAAAAAAATCGTATTTCCCATCGTGCACAAGCATTAGAAAAATTAGTGGAGGCATTTCCAGTATGGCAGGAGCAGGCAAAACAATTCTAGTCATGAGTGATTCTCACGGAGATAGAAAGATTGTAGAAGAGATTAAAAGTTATTACCTCGGTAAGGTGGACGCTATCTTTCATAATGGTGATTCAGAGCTAGACAGTCAAGATTCACTTTGGCAAGGTATTCAAGTAGTGAATGGTAACTGTGATTATTTGGGTGGTTATCCAGACCAACTGATTACCAAGTTGGGAGATCTTACCATTGCCCAAACGCATGGTCATCTTTTTGGAATTAACTATGGTTGGCAACGCTTGGATTACTGGGCGCAGGAGGTGGATGCAGATATCTGTCTCTACGGGCATTTACACGTGCCGGATGCAGAAATGCGCGGTAAGACTCTCTTTCTCAATCCCGGCTCAATCAGCCAACCTAGAGGATTGGTTAAGGAGTGTCTTTATGCTCTTGTGACGATTTATGCAGATCACTTTCATGTAGACTATTACGATCGACAACACACGCTTTACCCAGCATTGACAAAGGATATTTCAAGATGATTGCACGTGAATTTGAACAATTTTTACTGGCACAAGAAGAAACCTTTTTGACACCTGCGGATAAGTTAGCGGTGATTATTGATACCCATAACATTGATCACGCTAAACTTTTACTTAGTCACATGACTTACTCGCGGGTACCTGTAGTAACGGAAGAAGGTCAATTTTTTGGAACCATCGGCTTGACAGAGATTATCAAGTATCAGGCTGAGAATGAGCTGACAGATGATGAGTTGAATAAGGATATTTCCTTGATTGCAAGGACGGATGAGGAAACAGTTGGTCTTGATTACGAGTTAACTGAGGTCATGCGTAAGCTGGTTGATCAATCGTTCTTGCCTGTTTTGGGTGAAAATAGAGAGTTCATAGGAATCATCACTCGAAAATCTATTTTAAAGACCATCAATGCACTCTTGCATAACTTTCCCCTCGTATCAAAAGAAGGAAAAAAATGAATCAGGCCATTGAAGCATTTATCCAGAACAAAAAAGTGAGTTTGAATAGTCAGAAATCCTATACTTATGACTTGCAACAATTTGTCGCAACGGTAAAAGGAGATATTCATCAACAATCACTTTTACTTTATCAACAATCCTTAATGAGTTTGAAACCAGCTGCTCAAAAAAGAAAACGATCTGCTGTCAACCAATTTCTCTATTTTCTTTATGAGACAGGGCAGGTTGATCAATTTTATAAATTACAGACCGTGGTTGAGCCAGCTAGTGTCAGAAAGCGAGCGGAAAAAGAAGATCTATCTCTCCTATTTGTAGAAACTTCCTGGCTAGATGGTCAACGCATTGCCCTTTTGATGGCTCTTCTTGGACTAACACCAGGCGAAATAGCAGGGCTGACTAGTGAGAATATCAATCTAGAATTTCAGGTTTTGACCGTACAAAAAGGAAGTAGTAAGAGGGTCCTTAGTTTGCCGAGAGAAATTATTCCTTATCTGAGTGGGTACTTGTCTGGTTATTACCTATTCGATAAAAAAGGGAACACCTACTCGCGCCAGTGGTTTTTTAATCGGTTGACAGAATTTGTTCAATCAATTGGTAAAGCAAGCTGGACAGCTCAAAAACTGAGAGAGCAATATATTCTGGCCCAACTTGAACAAGGTCAGTCTTTGGATCAAATTGCCAAGCAATTAGGATTAAAAACAAGCATGAGTTTGGAAAAATTTAGATAATGGATATTAAATTAAAAGACTTTGAAGGACCTTTGGATCTCCTACTACACTTGGTATCCAAATACCAAATGGATATCTATGAGGTTCCGATTACTGAGGTTATTGAGCAATACTTGGCTTATATTGCCACTCTACAAGCTATGCGCTTGGAGATAGCGGGGGAGTATATGCTCATGGCTAGCCAGTTAATGCTGATCAAGAGCAGGAGACTGCTACCAAAAGTGGTGGAGCAGACAGAGTTGGAAGATGATCCAGAAATGGATCTTTTAGACCAACTGGAAGAATACAGAAAGTTCAAGCTACTCAGTGAGAAGTTGGGTGAGCAACATGATGAACGGGCCAATTATTTTTCAAAAGCAAAGTTGGACTTGGTGTATGATGACATCAAGTTAGCTCAGGATAAGACAGTTATTGATATTTTTTTAGCATTTTCAAAGGTTATGGCAGAAAAACAAGCCAGTCTGCGTCAGTCACATACGACCATTGCTCGTGATGAGTACAAGATTGAGGATATGATGGACTTTGTTCGTGGTTATTTTCAAAGTCAGTCACGCTTGGAATTGCGGCAGCTTTTTCAAACCAGTCAAAATATCAATGAAGTTATTACTATTTTCTTGGCAACCTTAGAATTGGTTAAAGTTCATGAAATTGTTTTAGAACAAAAGGAAGCTTTTGGAGATATTTACCTAGTAAGGAGTGAAAATGAATTGCTTAGCTGAAATAGAAGTCTTACTCTTTGTATCGGGAGAAGAGGGACTGACCCTGCGTAATCTAGCAGAGATACTTGAGTTGCAGCCGACAGCGGTGGTTCAGCAACTGGAAAAACTCAGTGAGAAATATATGGCAGATCATCAATCTGGTCTGTCTCTCTTAGAGTCTTCTAATCGTTACAAGCTAGTGACAAAAAAAGAATATGCTAATCTTTTGCGTACCTATGCTAAAACTCCTATCAACCAAACTATGTCACGAGCTCTTTTGGAAACCCTGTCCATCATTGCTTATAAACAGCCTATTACACGGGTTGAAATAGATGATATTCGAGGGGTCAATTCTAGTGGAGCGATTAGTAAGTTGCAAACTTTTGGTCTCATTCGTGAAAATGGTAAAAAGGAAGTTTTGGGGCGTCCAAATCTATATGTCACGACGGAGTATTTTTTGGATTACATGGGAATGAATAGCTTAGAAGAGCTACCAGATGTATCTGATTTAGACCTAGTTCAAGAAGAAACAGAGCTATTCTTAGAAAGAAATGAGTTAGAAAATGAGAATAAATAAATTTATCGCCCATGCAGGCATAGCCAGTCGCCGTAAGGCAGAAGAACTCATCAAACAAGGTCTTGTGACTGTCAATGGGCAAGTGATTCGAGAGCTGGCTACCATCATCAAATCAGGTGATAAGGTGGAAGTAGAAGGACAGCCGATTTATAATGAAGAAAAAGTTTACTATCTCCTCAATAAGCCACGTGGTGTTATCTCCAGTGTGACCGATGATAAGGGAAGAAAGACAGTGGTGGATTTGCTACCGACGGTCAAAGAGAGGATTTATCCAGTAGGTCGTTTAGACTGGGACACATCAGGTGTTTTGATTTTGACTAATGATGGTGATTTTACAGATGAGATGATTCACCCCCGCAATGAAATTGATAAGGTCTACTTGGCACGTGTCAAAGGAATCGCTAATAAAGAAGTTCTTCGTCCCCTAACACGCGGTGTAGTCATTGATGGTAAGAAGACCAAGCCAGCAATCTATGACATTATCAAAGTAGATCTTGTTAAGAACCGATCAGTTGTAGAATTAACCATTCATGAGGGTCGTAATCATCAGGTTAAAAAGATGTTTGAGGCCGTAGGTCTACAAGTGGACAAGCTATCCCGAACTCGTTTTGGGAATCTGGATTTAACTGGTTTGCGTCCTGGAGAGTATCGAAAATTGAATAAAAAAGATATTAGTAAGCTCCATACACTGGCTGTTACTAAGCCAGTCAAGAAGTGATGACTAGGCTTCTAATTGGGCTGGTTCGATTTTATCAAGCATTCATTTCTCCTCTCTTTCCGCCTTCCTGTCGTTACCGACCGACTTGTTCAAGTTATATGATTGAGGCTTTACAAAAGCATGGACTCAAAGGCTTTTTGATGGGACTAGCTCGTATTACTCGTTGTCATCCTTTTGCAGATGGTGGGGAAGACCCGGTACCAGATACATTTAGCTTAAAAAGAAACAAGCAGTAGCAACTCGGTTAGGCTTGCTTTTGTGGATATTAGACAGGCTATCTTTGACGATTTTAGAGCCTGCATAGCCCTTCGATGTATTGTTAACATTAGCTCCAACAGTCTAGGGATAGACTGTTGGAGGTTGGAGATAAAATGAACGCAGTTCGTGTCAAGTCAGTCTGGGGATAGACTGTTGGAGGTTGGAGATGAAATGAATGCAGTTCGTGTCAAGTCAGTCTGAGGATAGACTGTTGGAGGTTGGAGATAAAATGAACGCAGTTCGTGTCAAGTCAGTCTGGGGATAGACTGTTGGAGGTTGGAGATGAAATGAATGCAGTTCGTGTCAAGTCAGTCTGAGGATAGACTGTTGGAGGTTGGAGATAAAATGAACGCAGTTCGTGTCAAGTCAGTCTGGGGATAGACTGTTGGAGGTTGGAGATGAAATGAATGCAGTTCGTGTCAAGTCAGTCTGAGGATAGACTGTTGGAGGTTGGAGATAAAATGAACGCAGTTCGTATCAGAAAATTCTAGATATAAGTCAGTACCTTCGTTTCTAAATATTGGCTTTAAACTCCATTGCTCTATCTTAATCAGACAAGATAGTTTTTAATCATCTCAATAAGAATTACAGCAGAATAGAAGGAAATGAAGAGTTGATAAAAAATTTTTATGAAAATGTCAAAAAATAGAGGAAAACTCTTGATTTTCAGTCTTTTTTAAGCTACAATAATACCATGATTTCATTGATTTAACTCAAACCTGTTGTGAGTTAAGTGAATGAATCCTCATTCACCATGCTGTTTGCTGAGCTTGACTCCGGGCAGCGTGGCTATTTTTTTGTCTGGATAGAAGAGAGAAACTGTTATGAATATTGAAGAATTGTACTATAAAGAAGAAACAGCCAAGAATCATGTTGTTTTGTTTGAACCACAGATTCCTCAAAATACAGGGAATATTGCAAGGACCTGTGCGGCTACGAATAGTCCTCTGCATATTATCAAGCCTATGGGTTTTCCTATTGATGACCGTAAGATGAAACGAGCTGGACTTGACTATTGGGACAAACTAGATGTCCGCTTTTATGAGAATATAGAGGAATTTATGGATTATGCCAGCAAGCAGGGAACGGTTCACTTGGTATCCAAATTTGCAGCTAAAACCTATTCGGATGAAGTCTACAATGATGATTGTATTCACTATTTTCTCTTTGGACGCGAGGATAAGGGATTGCCAGAGGATTTCATGCGTAATCATCCTGAAAAAACTATCCGTATCCCTATGAATGATAAGCATGTTCGTAGCCTCAATGTTTCCAATACAGTCTGTATGATTGTTTACGAGGCTCTTCGCCAGCAACAATTTACTGGACTTGATCTAGTTCATACCTATAAGGAAGACAAGCTCAAATAAGACCAAATAGCACTCAAGACCTTGCATTTGCAAGGCTTTTTTGATATGATAAAGTAGTCTTCAGGGCAGGGTGAGATTCCCGACCGGCGGTGTAAGATGAGTATTTTATCATAAGGCTAGGTAGTGATTGAGATATATCAAGAGGAGCGAATATAGCCTTGTAATAAAATGGATTGTTGGCAGTCCGCGAGCGAAAGCAGATGTGGTTTGATTCCACAACCGACAGTATAGTCTGGATGGGAGAAGACGAAGTAGTAAGTTTTTTACTTACTTTTTTTGCCTTCTTCAATTTTAAAAAATTGGAGGATCCCTTATGACAAACATACGCAAAATGACGATTATCGCCATTCTCTCAGCAGTATCATTTCTGCTCATGTACCTGAAATTTCCTCTTATTCCAATAGCTAATTTCTTGGAAGTGGATTTTTCGTTAATACCAATTTTATTTGGTCTGCTTATTTTAGACACCAAGTCAAGTTTTGTCATCTTGTTGATGCGAACCTTACTTAAGTTGCTCTTGAATAATCAAGGACCATCAACCATCATTGGCTTGCCGATGAATATTGCAGCGATGTCTGTCTTTATTTTGGCAGTAGCATATTTTTGGAAAAAGGATCAGCTGTTGAAAAATTATTTAAAGGCAGCTGTTGTTGCAACACTTGGCTCAACTCTGGTCATGTTGATTTTGAACTATGTATATGCCATCCCTGTTTATGCCGCATTTGCAAATTTTGATATTAAACAAATCTTAGGCTTGAGTAACTACTTTTTGCTTATGGTACTTCCTTTTAATCTCTTACAGGGAATTTTACTTTCGGTAGTATTTTATCTCTGTTACAAAGCAGCTAGACCTATTTTAAAGAAAGTTTAATCTTTGTAAGACGTTATATCCATGAAAAATAAACAAATCCATCTACGAAATGCTTCCTTTTTTGCTCTGGCCTTTGTTATTTTAGGCTATGTAGCAAAATTTTATCCAACTACTTTGACAGGTTTTGACTCAACTATCCAATCTGCTATTCGCGGAAATTTACCTAGTGGATTGACTCAGTTTTGGACAAGTATCACTGTTTTAGGGAATGTTGTAATTATCTTATCTATTAGTCTGATGGTAGCTGCCTATTTTTATTATTGCAGGAAATGGAAGGTAGAAGCTTACTTTCTTCTGGTCAGCTTTGCGGCTGTTGGAGTAGCATCAACTACTCTGAAATATGTCTATCAGCGACCACGCCCGAGTATTAACTGGCTTATTGATACCATTGGCTATTCCTTTCCCAGTTGGCACACTGCATCAACCATGATGATTGCAGGAGCAGTTGTTATGATAATCCATCAACGAATGAAGAAAGGATTGATCAAAACAATTTTTCAGACAAGCTTAATTTTTTTGGCCATTCTAGTAGCGGTATCCCGTATTTATATCGGTGTTCACTATCCAACAGATATTGTTGCTGGTTGGTTGTTGGCTTTGGCTCTTCTACAAGTCATGTACCCATTTTATGATCAAAAACGCTTTGAATGGCGTTTCCAAAGTAAGCAAAAATAGGAACAGTAGCTGTGTTGCTGCTATATTGATATAAAATGAGCTTGGGACAAAAAGATTTTCAATTTTGAAAATCTCAATTATCAAGTCCTTTAGATTTATAATTGAACAAAAAAGCGAACAAAACTAGTTTTCTGACAATCAGAATCTTGGTTTGTTCGCTTTTTATATATGAGATTGGACATTGTCCCAACCTCATTTTTTCTTGTCAAGAAATGGCAGTCTAAGTGTTGTTTGAAGTATGATAGCTAGGTATAGCTAAAACTGCTTCAAATATAGCTGATATAGATAAAGGAGCAAACCAATGAGTTTATATTCATCGCTTCAGTTATCTTCTACCTATGGAGCAAATGCTTGATGGCTGTCTAGTTTTCCCCTTTTCACTCTCTGCCCATTGCATTGCATGCTGATTTTGTGCTGAAGAGTAACCGTTTGTCTTTACTTTTGATGTCCTTATTGAACAATGCCCACGAACAACTCAAATCATCTAAGGGGAAGCTGAAGATAGCTAAGTCAGAGCAAAAAACAGATCTTTCTTCCCCAAAAAACGAGCAACCGTAACATGCTGATTAGCAAAAAATACAGTTGTTCGTTTTTCATCATTTGTATCCGATGGTGCACAAGTATTTTAGTTCTTTATAGGTCCTTGTGCAACAGCATCAATTGCATTTTTTATGGTTTGGGCGAAGAGTTCAGCACCATTGGTTTCAAGATTGAAGTGAACCAAGTCAGTATTGTACCAGATTGGAGGGTTGTCTTTTGCTACTTGATACCAGTCCGCAATCGAAATATATTCATATTTTTTTGCGAGTTCTTTTTCATATTGTCCTGTTTTGTAAGCAATGGAATTATCTGGTGCAAAGTTACCATCATAAGGAGTCACAAAAATCAAGCGGCGTCCTTTGGGAAATTCCTTGACTAGTTGATCCAAGAGTTCTTTATAATTCTCAGAAGTGTTGGTTCCTAGAGATACAACGATGGTTTCTCTCAAATTATTATTTTGTTTGTAAAGGTGAATTAAACGGGCAATTTCAGTTAGATTGCGACTGACAGTTCCGTCAATTTGTGCATCAGGAAGGACAGATTGAAGGGCAGTACTTGCCCGAACCGTGACAGAATCGCCGAAAATTGTCACCCCTTTTTGGATTTCAAAACTTGTAGCTTTGGCATTTTCAGCTGCTGAACGAGTGGTGTTGAGCTGGGTTTGGGCTTGATAAAGATTGCTGATGAGGCTTTCTTGCTCAAATGTTCCTAATTTCGGAGCAAATAAACAAACTCCTAGACCGATGACAGTAAATATTCCTAAACATCCAGTCACCCATTTTTTGTAAGGTCTGAGATCCAGGGGAAGATTAAAGACCATTCCAACTTTTCCTGCAATGTAGGGTTCTACAACGTAGAAGGAAATCGCTGCAAAGATTATAGAGAAAGTTAAAGATAAGATAGCGGCTATACCTGTACTCATCAACTGGGTAAAGATGACAAGCAGTGGCCAGTGAAAGAGATAGATACCATACGAGATAGCTGCCAAGAAAAGAATGATTCTTGGTTCGCTGACTTTTTGCGTTTTTTCATGGAGTACACGGGCAGCAAAAATCATGGTAGCTGTCGCAAGGCTGGATAGGAGGAAACCGATGAGATAGGTCCAAATAGAACTAAATCGGAGCGTGAAGAGGAGAATAAGCTCTACCCCTACCCCACCAGCGAATAGTCCCAATGTTCTTTTAGGGGTCAATTTTTGAACTTTTCGATGGAAGGAGCTGGTTGTATGGCTGATGCCAGTAATCGTTGCCAGAATACCTCCAAGGAAGAAGGGAAAAGTATGTGCAAAACTAGAGTAGTAAATGGACGAGAAGTTATCCACAAAGAAACTAGAGATGAACATGGTAAGGAAACTTAATGAGAATAGACTAACTGAGGTCAAGAAAATAGTTCCTCGGAATTGACCAATATTTTTAGAAATACGAGCCAAATACCAGACTAAACCAGCCCAGATAAGATAATATTGTACTTCAATAGCTAATGTCCAAGTATGAACAAAGAGATGAGGAGAAAATTGATTTTCATAGCTACCACCAGATAGAATCTCGAAGAAGTTGGTCATAAAACCAAGAGCTGCTGCGACCTGACTACCAATATTTGCCCTAAAATCAGAACGAATGAGCAAAGATAGAGGTAGGACCAGAAGAATCGTCAGGATCAAGGGAGGAAGAATGCGGTATAATCTTCTTCTGAGAAAGCCTACCAAATCAATTTTTTTATACTCGGCAAACTCATCAATGAGAAGGGCAGTGGTTAAATAACCAGACAAGGTGAAGAAGAGATCAACTCCGACAAAGCCTCCTGGAAAGTATTTAATGAAGAAGTGATAGAGCAAGACGAAGACTAGCCCGATAACGCGTATAACGGATAACCATTTAATTCTCATATTGATAAATCCCCTGTTTAAATATTCCTTCATAGGTGGCTTGTCCTTCGGTTGTCAGTTTGCCTTTACCTTCTGCATAGCCGTTTTTAAATTCTCCGGTATACACCCAACCGTTTGCGGATGTATAGGTTCCTTTACCATGGAAAATCCCATTTTTAAACTGCCCCTCGTAGACATCTCCATTTTCAAATGTCAACTTTCCTTGCCCATTCATTTTATTAGCAACAAGGTAGCCGTTATAGCGCAGGGCACCATTATGGAAAGTCATAGCCTGCTTCGTTCCGATTCGTCCTGTAAAAACGGAGAGAGCGCAGAATAAGATGACGAGGAGGGCGAGTATTTCGAGTCTCTGCCGGGTAAAATAGTTACTAATCTGTTGTTTATTGAGACTAGGTAATTTGAACTCTTTCATAGTTTTCAACTTTCGATAGGATTAGATTGACTGATTTCATCAGTTCTACTTAGCATACAGCAAGAAATTGTCAGTTCAGTCAGGATTAGTTTACCATTTTTTTACAAATATTACAAAAATATTACGCAAAGAATCTTAAAATTGCTAACCTACTTCAATCTCTTTATCCAGTTTTTACACCCTTCTGTCACCATGGCATAGGTCTCATCAAAGTTTCCCGTGTACCAAGGGTCAGGGACGGATTTTTCTGCGAATTG
Source organism: Streptococcus sp. DAT741 (assembly GCF_009866825.1). Classification (NCBI taxonomy): domain Bacteria; kingdom Bacillati; phylum Bacillota; class Bacilli; order Lactobacillales; family Streptococcaceae; genus Streptococcus; species Streptococcus sp. DAT741. The sequence continues at coordinate 1,550,690 of NZ_CP019557.1, read as the reverse complement.
GAAAATTTTACTTTTTGCAGAGTCGGGTGCCATTTTTTTCAAGTCAAGAACATTATTGTGATCCATTCCGATGATAATATCGAATTGTTCAAAATCTGCTTGACTTATTTGTTGTGAGGTTTTGCTTGCATCATAGGGGATGTTATGCTTTTTGAAAATTTTTTGAGTACCAGGGTAGACGGGGTTTCCATGTTCCCAACCGGAAGTAGCGCGACTTTCAACATGGAAGTGATCTGTCAGATGCTTCATGACAAACTCAGCCATTGGACTACGGCAGATGTTCCCTAGACAAACAAAAACAATTTTCTTCATGATGTATCCTTTCTTTGCAGAAGAAAAGGCAACCGAAGTCACCCTATCTAGTTATTTGTCTTCTTTATCAAGGGCATTTTTGATACCTTTCACTGCCCCCTCGAAGCCTTCTTTTGCATCTTCTACTAATTCTTTTGCTTTACCAATTCCTTTTTCGACAAGTCCTTCCATTTCGATTTCCTTATCGCCTGTCAGTTTACCGATTCCTTCTTTTACGGAGCCGGCTAGCTGTTCTAGTTTTGCGCCAAATTTTTCTTCTGACATAAAATCCCTCCTTCTCAATAGACGGGTGTGATGATTTTCGTGAGATGGAAAACCATATATTACTTATGTTAGTAGTGTAACTCATATAAGCTAATATGGCAAGTGATTCGTTTGCATGCAGGGAGGATATATATTTTGATGTCTTACCTGATGGCTATTGCTTGCAAATTTTTATTTTTTTATTTATAATAATTATAAATAAAGAAAAGGGTGATGAATAATGAAACAAAATTACTACCAATCTCCAGCAGAAATTGCTTCTTTTAGCCCGCGTCAGTCAGCAGCATTGGTTGATTCCAAGGCGGTTCTCAATCAGGCTGTAGCTGATTTATCTGTCGCTCATTCTATTCTTCATCAAGTTCATTGGTACATGCGTGGTCGTGGCTTCATGATTTGGCATCCGAAGATGGATGAATATATGGATGAAGTAGACGGCTACCTTGATGAGATGAGTGAACGTTTGATTACACTAGGCGGTGCTCCATTCTCAACCCTCAAGGAATTTAGTGAAAATAGTCAGCTTAAGGAAGTACCGGGGGATTACAACTTATCTTTGGAAGAACAGCTTGAGCGTGTGGTGACAGTTTTCCGCTATTTGGCAGATTTGTTCCAACGAGGTTTTGATGTTAGTGATGACGAGGGTGACAGCGTGACTAATGACATCTTTAATGTTGCGAAGGCTAGCATTGAAAAGCATATTTGGATGCTTCAAGCAGAACTCGGTCAAGCACCTGAATTGTAGGAAATAGATGAAAAAGAGTCTGAAATGGCTCTTTTTTCTATGCTATCATTTCATGTGACATTTGTCATTTCAAGTCATGACAAAGGTTTCTAGTGAAGATTGAACGGCTAGATTATACTAAACGTGTAGAATCTATCAGGTATGTAAGGAGAGAGTGATGAGGACAGTTTTTGGGGTGGTACTCTATTTTACGGTAGCGCTTATTTTGATTTATACTTCCTGTACTTTATTTGGAAATGGAGTTTTTATTGTTGATAGTTTGTTTTGGTCAGTGCCAGCCGGCCTTATGATCAGTTTGGTTGCTAGCATAATCTGTAAGGAGAGAGTTGGATGATTAGTGTAAGTCAGATAGAAAAAGTTATCAAGGGACGGACGATTTTGTCCGATATTTCTTTTGAAGTTAGGAGCGGAGAATGTGTTGCTTTGATTGGTCCTAATGGTGCTGGTAAGACAATGCTCCTATCTTGTCTTTTGGGTGATAAGAAAGTTTCCCGAGGACAGGTTTTACTAGCTGGTCAGGATCCACAAACTAAAGCTAATAGGGAAAGGGTAGCCGTTTTGCCTCAAGACAATGCTATTCCAACGGATTTGAAAGTAAAGGAATTACTTCGTTTTTTTCAAGCCATTTATAAGGATAGTTTGACAAATGAGGAAATTGACAGCTTGCTCCGTTTTTCCTCAGAACAAAAAAATCAACTAGCTGGGAAGCTATCAGGTGGTCAGAAGAGACTCCTAGCTTTTGTGATTTGTTTGATTGGCAAGCCCAAACTGCTTTTCTTGGACGAACCAACAGCAGGTATGGATACATCAACTCGTCGACGTTTTTGGGAGATAGTCCATGAGCTCAAGGAGCAAGGAGTAACTATTTTCTATACTAGTCACTACATTGAAGAGGTAGAGCATACAGCAGAACGGATTTTGGTTTTGCATCAGGGCAAGCTCTTGCGTGATACGACACCATTTGCTATGCGGAGCGAGGAACGAGAAAAGGAAGTGACCTTGCCAATTGCTTTTATAAGTGTCGTAAAGAAGCTGGCAGATATTAGAGAAGTGACCTATAAACAGGATACCGTCAGCTTTAAAACGAGAGAAATCGAGAAAGTTTGGGCTGGCTTACAGAAAGCCGGTTGCCGGATTTCAGATTTGGAAGTGCAGAATAAGACCTTGCTTAACAGTCTATTTGATGAAACAAAGGGGGAAGAAAAGTGAAAGCTCTGTTAGCAATTGAAAGCATTAAATTACAACGGGATTTGGGAACCTTCCTACTTTCGGTAGGGATGCCAGTCATCTTTTTCCTCATCTTTTCCTCAATAGTGCAATTTAATGATCCCAACATGCAAAAAAACTTTATCCAATCCTATATGTTGACGATGACCAATTTTTCTATGTCAGGCTTTGCCCTCTTTACTTTTCCTATGATGTTAGCGGAGGATCGTAAAAATAGTTGGTTAGTTTTTCTTCAGCATTCTCCTTTATCCACATGGAAGTACTACGTATCTAAGCTTTATCGAGTCTTTCTTTGTTTTCTTATGTCTATTTTCATCGTTTTTGCGGTTGGAGGCCTAATCAAAAAGGTGAAACTATCCGTTTGGGGATGGAGTGTGTCAGCAATTCTCCTTCTCTTAACCTCGGTAGTTTTTCTAGCTATTGGCTTACTCTTGGCACAAATCCAGTCAGAACAAACCATGTCTGTAGTGAGTAATCTGCTTTATTTTATTCTAGCAATTCTCGGAGGTTCTTGGATGCCTGTCCATACTTTTCCAGAATGGGTACAAAAGATTTGTAGATTAACACCAAGTTACCATGTCAATCAGCTAGTAGTCACCTATGCTCAGAACAGTGAATTTTTATGGAAGTCCTTGCTTATTGTACTAGGATATGCGATAATTTTTCTAGTAATAGCTCTCTTTTTCAGTAGAAAGAGCCAAGTCAAGTGAGGTTCTATGAAATTTTTCACTATATTTGAGAAGAGAAAGATATCGCCCATGTTTTTTGTAGGCATGATCTTTCTTTATTTTCCTCTTTACTATTCTCAGTATTCTCCTAATGCAGTGCTAATAGTGGTATCAACGATTCTCTTTGCTCTGTTCTATTGTTCGCTCTTTTATACTAACCACAAACTTTATTCTATGCTGGCCTGGTTTTATATGATTGGCTATATTGCCGTTATGAGTTTTGGTAGTAATCTGCAATTTTCCCTCTTTCTCTTTAACCTATCTAATATGCTTGCCTGGCACTATAAAGAGGATAGATGGTCTTACCGAACAGTTTCCTATACGGCGTTATTGGTAGCTATTTTGCTTTGGGCCTCCTTTGGACCTGTCGTTTTTGAGATTCGTGCTTTCATTTTTGTCCTTCACTTTTTCGGTATTGCCTTATTGTTATTTGAACGGATGGAGGCTAAGCGAGAGGCCATGAAAAAGCGATTACAGGAGCAAAATGCCTCTATCAATCTTTTACTTGCTGAAAATGAGCGTAATCGTATCAGTCAAGATCTACACGATACATTGGGGCATGTCTTTGCTATGATGTCGGTCAAGGCGGAATTAGTTCGGACTCTCTTGGAACACCATCAGGTGGAACAGGCTAAAAAAGAAGTAGCCGACCTTCAAACCCTAGCAAAAGATTCTATGTCTGATGTTCGCCAGATTGTTCAGTCTCTTAAGCAACATACAATAGCAGAGGAATTGCAGATCTTGCAGCAGATGCTAGCCTTGGCAGGAGTGGATTTGGTCGTTTTTGATAGGGAAATAGCAGAGCAGTTGAGTATGCTTGTCCAGAATAAATTAGCTATGGTGTTAAGGGAGCTGGGTAATAATCTGCTTAAACACAGCAAAGCCAGTAAGTGTTATCTGACTTTTGAACGAGAGAAACAGGGACTTATTTTGAAGTACGAAGATGATGGAATTGGCTTTACCCAACTCAAAGGCAATGAATTACATACTATTAGAGATAGGCTGGTAACGATTCAGGGAAGGTTGGATTTTCTTTCTCTTTCTAATCCTACTCGCCTGTCCATTCGAGTACCGATCGAGGAGGCATCAGAATGAGAATCTTGGTTGCAGAAGACCAGTCGATGTTGCGAGACGCTCTCTGTCAGCTCCTGAGTTTTCAGGATACGGTGGCAGCTGTTTTACAGGCTGAAAATGGGAATCAAGCCATTTCTATTTTGAAAAAAGAGCAGGTTGATGTGGCGATTTTAGATATTGAAATGCCGGAAAAGACGGGATTGGATGTGTTGGATTGGGTGCGCGATCAAGCCCTACCCGTCAAGGTTATCATGATGACGACCTTCAAACGACCAGGCTACTTCGAGCGAGCAGTCAAAGCAGATGTTGATGCCTATGTACTCAAGGAGCGCTCGATTTCGGATCTCATGCAGACCATTGATACAGTCCTAGCGGGGAGGAAAGAATATTCTCCAGAGTTGATGGACATCCTCTTAACCCAGCGTAGTCCTTTGACAAAGCAGGAAACTCACTTGCTTAAATTGGTGGCGGATGGATTGTCCAATAAGGAAATTGCAAACCAGCTTTACCTGTCCAATGGGACTGTTCGTAATTACATGACGGGTATTCTATCTAAACTAGGCGTGGAAAACCGCATTGCTGCCACTAAAGTTGCAAAAGAAAATGGGTGGCTCCAATAGAGGCTATTGGAAATACGAATTGCCATTCAACTGCATGCAGACAAGTCCTGTCAAAGTTGATAAAATCGTAAGCTATCAATGGATTACATTCTTAGAACTGTTGAAATAACAGCCTTTCTAAAATTTTTTTATTTTTTGACAATAAAGATAAAAGAGTGAGGAGCTGGCTTAGGACGGACCGTTTCTTTTATTTTCTTTGTTATAAAAGTTGAAGATAATATCAGCTAGTAAGGCATTCAACGTATTTGGATTCATCCATATACGTTTATTTTTGTATTGAAAAAATCCTGATATTTTGCTAAAATTTTTCTATGAAAAGACTTTATGATGTGCAGCAGTTGCTCAAGCGCTTCGGAATTATTGTCTACATGGGAAATCGCCTCTACGATATTGAGATGATGCAGATAGAGCTTAATCGAGTCTATCAGGCTGGTTTGTTGGAGCGATTAGAATACATGGAAGCCGATCTTGTCTTGAGACGAGAGCATCGTTTAGAATTAGAGTATCAACAATCGAAGGAGAGGCATTGATGGAAACATTGTGGATGATTTTAGTATTTTTAGTTCTGTTGGGAGCATGGATGGGATTTAATTACTGGAGATTGCATCGAGCAGCTACAGTGATTGATAATGCTGAGTTTTCGGAAAAAATTCATGCAGGTCAGTTAGTTGACCTGCGTGATCCTAATGAATTCCGTAGAAAACATATCTTGGGAGCCCGCAACATTCCTTATCAGCAATTAAAACAAAGTACAGCAGCTCTTCGTAAGGACAAACCAGTTTTAATTTATGAAAATGATCGTGGTCAGTTGGTGACACCTGCGGCTCTTCATCTAAAAAAACAAGGCTTTAATGAAATCTATATCTTGAGTTACGGCTTAAACGGTTGGAATGGCAAAGTGAAAACTGCCAAGTAGTAATGGTTGCTGGATAGTCGTTTTTTCATAAATGGTAGGACAGATAAGGACAAAAGTATGGAAAAGAAGTTTGAAAGATTGTCGTGGACTGAGATTGGTATCATTTCTTTTATGGGACTCGTCTTATTGATTAGCCTAGCAGTTAGCTGGCATAAGAAGTCTCAAACCTCAAGCGGCGAATCGACTATTGCTCAGCAAGCCCCCACCATTCAAAAAAAAGCCACAGATACCTTAATCCAAGAAGCTGAGAATGCTGTAATCGTATTAGAAGGTACACAGACTGAGGAAAAATTACTTGAAGCTCAATTTGCTGTAAATAAATTAAAGGATGTAAGTAAGAAAGAAGCGTTGCAAAAACGGATTAATCAAGTAAAAGAGCTGGTCGGCCAGCAAACAGATAGCCAAAAGCAAGCTAAGCTAAAAGCTGAATTGGCTAAAGCAGAAGCGGCAAAAAAGTTAGAGGAACAGAAAAAAACTGCTGAAAGCGAAACCGAGCAATCAACGACTGCTTCTGAGAAAGAAACTCGTCGCCAAGGTTCCTACTCAGTACCAGTTCAGAATACCTACCGTGGGCAACAACCACCTCTTACTACAGAGAATCAGCAGCAAATCAACTCATCAGATACTAGTACAAATTCTCCGGTAGAGTCCAGCGAAACGGCACCGGCGGAGGAGTCTGTAAATTCTTCTGCTTCAATTGAGACAGAGACCACGCCCCAAACGAGCGAAACATCAGAAACTGAACACTTGACAGATCCAAATATAACAACGGATAATCCTTAATAACACAAGAGCGAGACTGAACTTTTAATCCGGTCTTGCTCTTTTAAATAAATAACTAGTTCAAGGAGTAAGAAGGTAGCAATAGCCTAGAAAACAGAATGCTGAGACAAGACGAAACTGTTTTGTGGATTTTAGCCGTAGCATCTTATTCTCTTACTTTGTAGCTCAGTTTTAATCCGTCATTACCTCAAATTATTAGCCTCAACTTTTTAGGTAAATAACTGTCTCCAGTTATCCGGAGTATATTCCTACTCTCACCTTTCAAAACTTCCATAAAATCGTTTTCCGAATCTATCCTTATCTAGCTATCAGTCTACACAAGGACAAGTTTGAGATTAGTCATCTGTCCAATGTTGTATAAATAAAAACTGTTGACAGTTGCTTCACAAAAGAAAGGCTTTCCTTTCTCTAGGAATTAGTAAGAAGTCTATGCTTGGGTTTAGCAGTTATCTCTATTTTTTGCTATAATAATCTTTATGAGAATTGTATCAGGTAGTTATGGTGGAAGAAGATTAAAAACCTTGGACGGCAAAATAACAAGACCAACCTCAGATAAGGTTCGTGGAGCCATGTTTAATATGATTGGTCCCTACTTTGATGGCGGTCATGTCTTGGATCTTTATGCAGGGAGTGGTAGTTTATCTATCGAAGCAGTTTCACGGGGGATGGCATCAGCAATTCTAGTCGAGCGGGATCGTCGAGCGCAAGCCATCATTCGTGAAAATATCGCTATGACAAAGGAAGAAACTAAATTTCGTCTTTTGGCTATGGAGGCAAGTCAGGCCTTATCCAGTCTGGAAGGTCCGTTTGACTTGGTTTTTCTAGATCCTCCTTATGCCGAACAGGAGATTGAAGTCATGGTGACAGAACTTTGTCAGCGCCAGCTCTTATCAGAAGATGTCATGGTGGTTTGTGAGACGGATAAGGCGGTTTCTCTTCCGGAGGAAATAGCAGAGCTAGGTATTTGGAAGGAAAAAATTTACGGAATTAGTAAGGTGACAGTGTATGTCAGATAAGATTGGAATGTTCACGGGTTCCTTTGACCCAATTACCAAGGGGCATGTAGATATGATTGAACGAGCTAGTGGTCTTTTTGACAAGCTCTATGTCGGTATTTTTTTCAACCCTAATAAAGTCTCTTTATTTACAGGGAAAGAGCGTTTGCGCCATCTTCAAACAGTCTTTGAGAGAAGTCCAAACATAGAAGTTTTTTTGGCAGGTCAGCAACTGGTTGTTGATATGGCTCATGAACGAGGTGTCACCCATATCGTACGTGGTCTGCGCAATAGCATTGATCTAGAATATGAAGCTAATTTTGACTATTTTAATCATCAGTTAGCGCCAGATATTGAGACAATCTATTTGATTTCAAAGCCTCAATATCGCAATATCTCTTCAAGTCAAATTCGTGAGCTGATACAGTACAAACAAGATATTAGTCCCTATGTACCATCTTTTGTTAGTGAGGAAATAAAAAAGAATGAAAAAAAATAGAAAACTACTCTTAATCACATCCATTGTTTTAGGAACTCTTTTGATTTGGTTTACTGTCTTTGTTCCCCTACCTTATTATCTAGAAAGTCCTGGAGGAGCTGCTGATATTCGTCAAGTATTAACAGTAAATAATCAAGTAGACGAGAAAGAGGGATCTTACAATTTTACTTATGTGTCTGTTCAGCAAGCTACAGCTTTGCAACTGTTAGCAGCCCAGTTTGACCCGCATACAAGTGTGCGATCAGCTGAAGAGATGGCAGGTGGTGCCAATAGTGCAGAGTACTTCCGTATCGCTCGCTTCTACATGGAAACTTCACAGAATATGGCCAAATACCAAGGGTTAACCTTGGCAGGAAAAGAAGCGAATATGAAGTTCTTTGGCGTATATGTTCTCAACTTGGCAGAAGATTCTACTTTTAAAAGTATTCTTAATATTGCTGATACAGTTGTTAGTATCAACGGAAAAACCTTTGAATCATCACCAGATTTAATCAAGTATGTTAGTGGTTTAGAATTGGGCAGTGATGTTACAGTTGGCTATATCAGCGATGGGGAAGAAAAATCGGCCAAGGGTAAGATTATCAAATTAGCTAATGGTAAGAATGGTATTGGAATTGGTCTTGTTGATCATACGGAGGTTCAAAGCTCAGTTCCAATTGATTTCCAAACAGGTAATATAGGTGGACCAAGTGCAGGACTGATGTTCACTTTAGCTATCTATACTCAATTGGCAGATCCTGATTTGCGCGATGGACGGATGATTGCAGGAACGGGTACCATAGAAAAATATGGTAAGGTTGGAGATATTGGTGGAGCAGATAAAAAGGTTTTATCAGCGGCTAAAGCGGGAGCAAGTATCTTCTTTGTTCCAAATAATCCAGTTGATGAAGCCATTTTGAAGCTGAATCCAAATGCCAAGACCAATTATGAAGAAGCGAAAGAATCCGCTGAGAAGGCGGGTGTGGATATTGAAATTGTCCCTGTCCAGACTGTTCAAGACGCTATTGATTATCTTAAGAAGACAAAGAGCGAGTAAGTCGCTCTTTTTTTATTATAACTGTCAGAATTTTCTCCTAAATGTCAAAGCAGAAGCATTTCAATCTGAATCATGTTATAATGATAAGGTTAGGAACAAAAGTATAAACATTCCATAGATAGGAGGACAAATGAAAAAAGAGATTTTACCTGAAATGTATAATTATAATAAATATCCAGGTCCAAGCTTTGCCCGTGTCGGAGACAAGGTTGTAGCCGAAAATATTGAATTAGACTTGTTAGAAGATTATAAAGAAGCCTTTGATCAGACAATCTTTGGTCAACGTTTTTCACAACTCATGCTCAAGTTTGACTACATCGTAGGCGATTGGGGTAATGATCAGCTGCGCTTAAAGGGTTTTTATAAAGATGATAAAAACGTAAAGCATGATTTAAAAATCAGCCGATTAGATGATTATTTGACAGAATACTGTAATTTTGGTTGTGCCTATTTTGTCTTAGCAAATCCGAATCCACAGGAATTGCCAGTAGAAGTGGAAGAAAGACCACGTCGCAGGCGTAACCGGAATCGTAGCCGCAATCATAATCAGCAGTGGACGGATTCCGTTGGACCAAAAGAGAATAGAAATAGTCGCAGCGAGAAGCAGAAAAAAAGCAAACAACAAGGGAAGCAAACGGATCAGTCTCGTCACTTTACTGTTTACCGTGATAAAAAATCCAACAATGCGAAGCAAAATCAGGCGGAGCGTTTCCAGAAACGTGATCGCAAACAAGATAAGCGTGAGATGAATGAGGCTAAGCGTAGCTTTGTCATCCGACAAAAATAGGGAGAAATATGAAACCATCAATTTATGCTTTTAGTCAAGCCAATCTTGTCGATTGGATGTTAGAAAATGGGGAAAAGAAATTTCGTGCTGCTCAAGTTTGGGAATGGCTCTATCGCTTGCGTGTTCAATCTTTTGCAGAAATGACCAATCTACCTAAGTCCTTGATTGAGAAGCTGGAAGAGCATTTTGTTGTCAATCCCCTCAAGCAACGGATCGCCCAAGAATCAAAAGATGGTACGATGAAATACCTTTTTGAATTGCCGGACGGTATGCTGATTGAAACTGTTCTTATGCGCCAACATTATGGTTTATCAGTCTGTGTAACGACTCAGGTGGGCTGTAATATTGGCTGTACTTTCTGTGCTTCTGGTCTCATTCCAAAGCAGCGTGATTTAAATAGCGGTGAGATTGTTGCTCAAATCATGTTGGTGCAAAAATATTTGGATGAGCGAAATCAACATGAACGTGTGAGTCATATTGTCGTGATGGGAATTGGTGAGCCGCTTGATAACTATGACAATGTTATGACCTTCTTACGTGTGGTTAATGATGATAAGGGACTGGCGATTGGTGCCCGTCATATAACGGTTTCAACATCCGGTTTGGCACCAAAAATCCGTGAATTTGCTCGTGAAGGAGTTCAGGTCAATTTGGCAGTATCTCTTCATGCGCCAAATAATCACTTGCGCTCCAGTATCATGCGCATCAACCGTAAGTTTCCAATTGAAGTCTTATTTGAGGCGATTGAAGACTATATCGAGGTGACCAACCGCCGTGTGACCTTTGAATATATCATGCTCAATGAGGTCAATGACGGAGTGCAACAAGCTCAGGAATTGGCTGATTTAACGAAGAATATCCGTAAGTTATCTTATATCAATCTGATTCCTTATAACCCTGTTAGTGAGCATGACCAGTATAGTCGTTCAACTCCTGAGCGTGTGAATGCTTTCTATGATCGCCTCAAGAGAAATGGTGTGAACTGCGTCGTTCGTCAAGAACACGGTACGGATATTGATGCTGCTTGTGGGCAACTACGTTCCAATACGCTTAAAAAGGACCGTGAAAAGATGCGTGCTCGTATCGCTGCAGCCAAGGCAAAGGCGGGGATCAGAGCATGAGACGATTCTTTAAGGCAGATGGTAGTCTGACTAAGCTAGGAAACTGGACTTGTACATCTTTAGCTGGAGCTTACGCTCTGGCTATTGCTTTACTTTGCTTTCTTCCCCAAAACTTGTACCCTCAGTACAAGGACTTTTCCACACCAGGAATTATTCAGGTTGGCCGACTTTACTTCTTGCCTACTCCCTTCAATAGTATCATCAATGGTGATAAGGTAGATAGTCTAACCAATTTTGGCTGGATTGTTCTACAAAATATGACAAATATCTTCCTCCTTTTCCCTTTGGTTTTTTTACTCTTATTTCTATGGGAAAAATGGCGGAGCCTTCGAGCAGTTACTATTTATACTTTTTGCATCAGCCTTTTTATCGAGTGCATGCAATTGCTTCTGGATCTTTTGATTGATGCCCAACGTGTGTTTGAAGTAGATGATCTTTGGACAAATACATTGGGTGGAGTTCTTGCCTACCTGACTTATAAATGGATAATGCAACGCGGTAGATTTTCGAAATAACTTTGATGGTTTGTAGTGTTCAAGTCATAAGTTCTTAGGACTTGTGGAGAGGCTTCCACCTATAAGTTTTACGAATTGTCAGTTTTTAAGCAAGCAGAAGATAGTACTGAATCTTTTAGTCAAGGATTATCAGAAAAAATGAACTGAATTTTCAAATTGTTTAGAAAATTTCAAAAAATAACTTGACCTTTTTCTTTTTCTAACGTATAATCATATATAATCAGTAGAAGTAATAAATAGATTGTCTATAGATAACCTGTGGTTGGTGTAACTAGATGGCAAGAGTTTATGAAATAAGCTGAAGCCAAATGAGCAGTTGTATCCATTTCTAAGAGTTATAGATTTGGGTAAGCAAATTTGGTTCGAAGAACTCGAAACACTGAGAATTCGGTCCTCACACCTTTCCCTTATCGTGCGCCTCCTTTTTAAGGAGAAACCTATGGATCTTTCTAGTCAAGGTTCATAAGTGGGTGGTACCGTATCCATTGGTGTCCTCGCGGGAAAAGCCTGCGAGGGATTTTTCATATTATCGCCTTGTGTAGGCTAGTACTTGCTTGATGTTACCTAGTTGCAAATGAGGCAATGCCGAAACGATTGTAGTTTGTAAGCTCCTTTTGCGGAATTTGTAAATACTTAGAAAATAAAAAATGACTTGTCCATTTATCTAGGGCAGGTCATTTTTATAAGGCACTATTAACTGTGAATAGGAGAGGATGATCGCTTTTGTATGTAAAATGTACCGACCGAGTTTATCTTTTCCTGACCAAGTTTACTTCCAAAAATCATCAAAGATAGTAATGGGAAGGTGGCGCTTATGGGCAGTTTTCTTCCACCAGCTTTCAATGATGGTCTGAGCTTGAGGGTCAATAGTTTTTCCTTCAAGATAGTCATCAATTTGGTTGTAGGTAACTCCCAGAGCGGTTTCGTCAGCTAAGCCTGGCTTGTCATCTTCCAAATCTGCGGTTGGGATTTTTTCGTAGAGCTTGGCCTCAGCACCGAGTTCGGCCAATAGTTGTTTACCTTGGCGTTTGTTAAGGCGATAGAGAGGAAGAATATCGGCTCCGCCATCTCCGTGTTTGGTGAAGAAGCCAGTAATATTTTCAGCAGCATGATCGGTTCCAATGACAGCTCCTTTACGTTCGCCAGCAATAGCATACTGGGCGATCATTCGCATGCGAGCTTTGGCATTTCCCTTGTTAAAATCAGACATGGTTAGACCATTGGTATTGACAGCTCCTACCATAGCATCTGTTGGCTCTTTAATGTTAATGGTTAGACTGACATCTGGTTGAATGAATGCAAGGGCAGCTTGAGCATCAGACTCATCAGCTTGCACACCATATGGAAGGCGGATAGCAATAAACTGGTAATCATTGTCGCCGGTCTCAGTTCGCATTTCCTCCATGGCTAACTGAGCCAAGCGCCCCGCAAGGGTCGAGTCTTGCCCGCCAGAAATTCCTAAAACATAGGTTTTTAAAAATGGATGTTTTTTTAGATAATCTTTTAGAAAATCAATAGAGCGGCGAATCTCCTCCTGAGGGTTAATTTGAGGCTTGACACCTAGTTCTTTTATAATGATTTCTTGTAATGTCATATAGTACCTTTCGTTAGATAGACTTGGTCTGACTTTGTTTACGAATGCGATTGATAAGGTTCATCTTGTTATCCCAAACATCCTGAGCCAAGTCAACTGGGTAGAGTTGTGGATTAAGGACGCGCTTATATTCATCCCAGAGCTTGTCAATTTCTTGGTTAGCATAGGCTTGAATATCAGCTAGACTTGGAAGGTCGTAAACTTGCTGACCATTTTCAAAAATAGGAACCAGAAGTGGCCGCGCTTCAAAATGCTCAATAGTTTTATTGATATAGGTATAGGTTGGGTGGAACATATAGATGCTATCCATCTGGGTCACATCTGTATCGGCAAAGGTGATATAGTCGCCTTCAGATTTTCCTTTTTCTTTAGACGTGATTCGCCAAACCTGCTTTTTGCCTGGTGTGGATACTTTTTCAGCGTTAGAGGACAATTTGATGGTATCGCGCATATTTCCATCTTCATCTTCAATAGAGACAATTTTGTAGACAGCTCCTAAGGCTGGTTGATCATAGGCAGTAATGAGCTTGGTTCCAACTCCCCATACGTCAATTTTTGCTTTTTGCATTTTCAGGTTGAGGATGGTGTTTTCGTCAAGATCATTGGAAGCATAGATTTTTGCGTCTGTAAAACCAGCATCATCCAATTGTTGACGTACTTTTTTTGAAATGTAGGCCATGTCCCCAGAGTCAATGCGAACGCCTTTAAAGTTGATTTGATCTCCCATTTCCTTGGCAACGCGGATGGCTGCGGGAACGCCTATGCGAAGAGTGTCGTAGGTATCCACTAAAAAAACACAATCTTTGTGGGTTTCTGCATAGGCTTTGAAGGCTTTATAGTCATCACCATAGGTTTGGACCAGAGCATGGGCGTGAGTGCCTGCTACAGGAATGTCGAACAGTTTTCCAGCTCGGACATTGGAAGTGGCAGAAGCACCACCGATAAAGGCTGCTCGAGTTCCCCAGATAGCTGCATCCAGTTCTTGGGCACGACGAGTACCAAACTCCATCAAAGGCTCATCTTCTATCACAGCCTTGATACGACGGGCTTTAGTAGCAATTAAAGTTTGATAATTGACGATATTTAAAATGGCTGTCTCAACCAGTTGGCATTGGGCCAAAGGACCTTCTATTTGCATGATTGGTTCGTTGGCATAGACCAAGTCTCCTTCTTTAGCAGAGCGGACGGTCAGGGTCATTTTCAAATTTGCCAAGTAGTCAAGAAAATCTTGTGGATAACCCAAGTCTGTCAAATAGTCCATATCAGTCTGGCTGAAGCTGAGATTGTTGAGATAGTCAACCACGCGCTCCAATCCCGCAAAGACAGCATAGCCATTTTTAAAAGGTTGTGAACGGAAGTAGACTTCAAATACTGCATGTTTATCATGAATGCGTTGGTTAAAATAAACCTGCATCATGTTGATCTGGTAAAGATCGGTGTGCAGGGTTAGGCTATCATCCTGGAATTGTGTCATTGTTTTTCTCCTTTTGTTTCTATAAAATGAAGTTCATTCGTTTTTGGTGCTTATTGAATCCTAATATGTGTTCTATTATACCAAAAAAATCGAGACAAGCTCGATTTACAGGTATAGGTTGATGATAATGCTAGCTAAAAAAAGAAAAGGTACGTAGGGTAGAGACTTGGGTTTAAAGATGAAAAAGATAGCTAGTCCTAGAAGGGAGCTGACTTGGACAATCCAGAGTATTTCCATAAAGCCAAAGAAAAGGGACAGACTTGCCAGATAGAGGAAGTCACCGGAGCCAATCTTCCATTGCCATTTTTCCGTCAGATAAGCTAGGAGCAAAAAGCCGCAGAAAAGCCAGTTGAGCTGAGAGAGAACCAGTCCGACGAAAGTAAAAAACAGCCAGATTGCAAAGGGATATTCCTGATATTTAATATCGTAAATGGTCAGGACCAGTCCGCCAACTAGCAGGACAGTTTCCAATACGGATAGGAACTGTAGATGGCAGAGCAGAACAAAAAGACCAGATAGACATTCCAATCCTAGATACCAATAGGGAATCGCTGCTTTACAGTAGCGGCACTTGGATGTTGTCAATAATTGAGACAGGATAGGGATCAAGTCCCAGGCCTTGAGCTGTCTCTTGCAATGATTGCAATGGCTGGCCGGTGCAATAATGGAATATTCAGGGAAGCGATCAATCACCAGTCCCAGAAAGGAGCCGATAGAAGCTCCGAGGAAAAATAAGATAAATGTCTTCATGCTTATTTATTCGTAAAGATGGACGGAAAATTGAAAGAACTGATAGAATTTGCTTAAACTCACGAGAACAAGCAGATTGGTAGAAACTTAGAATTGGGTGTGGTAGCTAGCGAAAGGTTAGGAAATATGGTACTCATCCCCAATTCCCTCTCTTTTGTGTTATACTAGCTTGTGATTTAATTTTACGTCAAATAAAAATATTTTTTTTTTGGAGGAAAAAATATGCTCAGACCCCTACATATGGCCCATGCTTTCTTAGATGAGATTTTGACAGCCCAAGATTTAGCGGTTGATGCGACGATGGGAAATGGCTACGATACCTTATTTTTAGCACAGAGAGCAGGAAAAGTAGTGGCTTTTGATATTCAGCAACAGGCCTTGACCACAACAGCTACAAAGCTAGAACAAGCAGGTTTAACAAATGCCAAATTAGTTCTAGCTGGACATGAAACTGTTGATCAGTATGTAGATGAGTGCAAAGCGGCTATTTTTAATCTGGGGTATTTACCATCTGCAGATAAATCTGTTATTACTTTGCCTGCAACCACCTTAGAGGCTATTGGAAAGATTCTTGACCGTCTAGTGGTGGGTGGTCGTCTAGCTATTATGATCTATTATGGACATGAAGGTGGAGCAGTGGAGAAGGATGCTGTGCTTGATTTTGTTAGCCAACTGGATCAGACTGTTTTTACAGCCATGCTCTATAAACCACTCAACCAAGTCAACACACCTCCATTTTTGGTGATGGTAGAGAGATTAAAAATCAGCTCAAAATAAAATGGATATTGATGTAATTCGTAACTCAGTAGATAAATATATTCCACGTTTTGTATCAATTATATATTTTTAGTCAGAAATGGACTAGTTCTGATGATTTATGATATAATAGAAATGTTATAGCCAAATAAAATAGCTATTAGGTTAGCTTGAACAGTCTAGAGAGGAATGGAAGAGATCAAAACTAAAACTGGATTTTTTGCTTTCCTAGATACTGGCATAACCGGAATAAGACTAGTCGAAAAATATCGGCAGTTCATTCTATTTCAAAAGATTAGACAACTTTATTTTTAGGAGAATATCATGGAAGACCCTGGTAGTCAGACCATTCAACTACAGATTTTATTGCTTTTACTATTGACCTTGCTCAATGCTTTCTTTTCGGCTTCAGAAATGGCCTTGGTTTCCCTCAATCGTTCAAGGGTGGAACAAAAGGCAGCAGAAGGGGAAAAAAAGTATATTCGCTTAGTCGCAGTTTTGGAGAATCCAAATAATTTTCTTTCAACGATCCAAGTTGGTATCACCTTTATCTCGATTCTTTCTGGTGCTAGCTTAGCCAATGATTTGGGGTCTGTATTTGCAAAATGGCTAGGAAGTTCCTCAACTGCTCAGACAGCAGGTTATTGGTTGGCACTTGCTATGTTGACTTTTATCTCCATCGTTCTTGGCGAACTCTATCCAAAACGGATTGCTATGAATATGAAAGAAAATCTGGCAGTCGTTACAGCGCCGGTTATCATTTTCTTGGGCAAGATTGTGAGCCCCTTTGTTTGGCTCCTTTCTGCTGCGACCAATCTCATCAGTCGTATAACTCCAATGAGCTTTGATGATGCGGATGAGCAGATGACTAGGGATGAAATCGAGTACATTTTAACCAAAAGCGAACAAACCTTGGATGCTGAAGAAATCGAAATGCTACAAGGCATCTTTTCATTGGATGAATTGATGGCACGAGAAGTGATGGTACCAAGAACAGATGCTTTCATGGTGGATGTCGAAGATGATATAGAGACGATTCTAACAGCTATTCTCAAACAGAATTTTTCACGGATTCCAGTTTATGATGGCGATAAGGATAATATTATTGGTCTGATACATACCAAGAAAATATTATCAGAAGCCTTTACCGTTGGTTTTGACCAATTGAATATTCGCCGAATAATGCAGGAACCGCTTTTTGTACCAGAGACAATTTTTGTAGATGATTTGCTTAAGGCTTTACGTAACACTCAAAATCAGATGGCGATTTTGCTAGATGAATATGGTGGTGTCGCTGGTCTTGTTACCTTAGAAGATTTGCTGGAGGAAATCGTTGGAGAAATTGATGATGAAACGGATAAAACAGAGATCTTTGTCCGTGAAATTGCTGAGAACACCTACATTGTTCAAGGGAGTATGACCCTTAATGATTTCAATGAACATTTTGATATGGAATTAGAAAGTGATAATGTGGATACCATTGCTGGTTATTATCTGACTGGTGTTGGGACGATTCCGAGTCAGGATGAAAAAGTTTCCTTTGAAGTAGACAGTAAGAGGCACCATTTAGTCCTCGTCAATGATAAGGTGAAGAATGGTCGTGTTATCAAGTTAAAGATCCTGATGACACCGATTGAGGAGGAAGAAACAGAGAAGGACTAGGGAAGCTAGTCTTTTTCGCTTTGCATCTTTCTGAAAAAATCAATGAAAAGCAGATATGAAAGCAAATGATAGGAGCGTTTACGCTTTTGTGTTATACTAGTTTTATTAAGTGATAAGGATGAGATTATGACAGAGGTTGATTATCGTACGGTCACAGGATTGGTTCATTCAACAGAAAGTTTTGGTTCTGTCGATGGACCAGGGGTGCGTTTTGTTGTCTTTATGCAAGGATGTCACATGCGTTGCCAGTATTGCCATAATCCGGATACGTGGGACTTGGTCAATCCATCGGCAACGGAACGGACCGCAGAAGATGTGCTCAATGAGGCTTTGCGTTTTCGCATGTTCTGGGGGAAAGAAGGGGGGATTACGGTTTCTGGTGGCGAAGCGACGATCCAGATCGATTTTTTAATTGCTCTTTTTACTCTTGCAAAAGAAAAAGGGATTCATACAACTCTGGATACCTGTGCTTTGACCTTTCGTAAGACAGAGCGCTACTTAGAAAAGTATAGCCGTCTGATGGAAGTGACAGATTTAGTGCTTCTTGATATTAAAGAAATGAACCCGGAACAACATCGGATTGTGACGGGACATAGCAATAAAACGATTTTGGATTGCGCGCGCTATCTATCGGATATTGGTAAACCTGTTTGGATTCGCCATGTATTGGTTCCAAATTTGACAGATCGAGACCAAGACTTAATCGAATTAGGAAAGTTTGTCAAAACGTTGAACAATGTGGAGCGTTTTGAGGTTTTACCTTATCACAATCTTGGTGAATTTAAGTGGCGAGAATTAGGAAGACCTTATCCATTAGAAGGGACGAAGCCTCCTACAAAGGATCGCGTTGAGAATGCCAAAGCTTTGATGGAAACAGAGACCTATCAGGACTATTTAAATCGGATTAAAGGTTGAGAATAATCTATCAAAAAAATATATTTATTGAGGTGGCGGTATATTCTTTTGATCTCTAAAGACATGGGACATCCTAATAAATTGACAATAATTTGAGATTGTTTGGACGGATATTGTTTTTAACTGCATTCCTATGCTTTATGATGTTTGCTCCCTTGTAGATTAGTAGCTTACAGTACATTGCCTCGAATAGTAAATCGAAGGAATAAGAAAGGCGAACCACTTAGTTTTCTGTTCATCAGAATTCTTAGTGGTTCGCTTTTTACATTGCTATTCAGATTTTACTTTGCTCTCCAAACATTAAAGTACGATTTTGTCAACCGTTTTAAAGAGTCTTAGTCCTATCTACCGTCTAGTTTCCATATTTACTTTTGATATAATGAGAAAAATCTGGGTTCAATTCCTAATCTTCTTGTCTTTTTTTAGGCTTAATAAGAAGAAATGAGCAACTAGCAAGCAAAGTAGTGCCTAGTATGCTTAGATTAGAAACTTCGTCACCAGTTTTAGGCAGTTGAGGAAGTTTCAGAGGTGATTCAGAAGTTGTTGACTTGGTTAGCTGTCTTACAGTTCCTGTTGGCATTGTTTCTTCTTCAGTTGTTGGTGATTTAGCTGTAGTAGCTTTAGTGAGTGTATATGTCACAGTTTCTACACTATCTGTGCTGTCTGGTGATACAGTTTTTTCCGCAATTTCTGTTTGAGTAGTTGTGTAGTTCTCAAGGACAGGGGTGTTTACTGCTTCCCACACTGTTTTTTCTGTCTCCCAATCTCCGTAAGTTTTCTCTCCAGTAACATCATTTGTGGATACTGTTCGTGTGAAGTTTACGGTTTGTGTAGTACTTGGTGCAATTTCTTTTCCATCTCTATCCACATACTTAATTGTTCTGCTAACCGTTTTGTTTTCTGTTGTTTGAGAACTTGTTGGCAAATATGTCACAGTTTCTACACTATCTGTGCTATCTGGTGATACAGTTTTTTCCGCAATTTCTGTTTGAGTAGTTGTGTAGTTCTCAAGGACAGGGGTGTTTACTGCTTCCCACACTGTTTTTTCTGTTTTCCAACTTCCGTAAGTTTTCTCTCCAGTAACATCATTTGTGGATACTGTTCGTGTGAAGTTTACGGTTTGTGTAGTACTTGGTGCAATTTCTTTTCCATCTCTATCCACATACTTAATTGTTCTGCTAACCGTTTTGTTTTCTGTTGTTTGAGAACTTGTTGGCAAATATGTCACAGTTTCTACACTATCTGTGCTGTCTGGTGATACAGTTTTTTCCGCAATTTCTGTTTGAGTAGTTGTGTAGTTCTCAAGGACAGGGGTGTTTATTGCTTCCCACACTGTTTTTTCTGTTTCCCAATTTCCGTAAGTTTTCTCTCCAGTGACTTTATTGGTCATCCTTTTGCGATTGAAGACTGCTTTTTGGGTGACAGATGGAGCTACTTCGTCGCCGTTTTCGTTCACATACTTGATGATACGAGTTACTTCTTTTGAGTCTACTGATTCTTCTATCTTGGCCCTGTAATTTAATTTTACTACTAAATCAGTGTCAGCACTTTTTCCTGTGATTGGTGCGGAATCTTCTAGTGGTCCCACATACTCGTAGTTGTCAAACTCCTTAATTTGGGCTGTGTAGTCAATTCCCTTAGCAACTTTGGATAAAATAAGGTCTCGGGAAACTTCTGGCATTGGTTTTCCATCTAAATAGTATTCTGTGTAAACCGAGCTAAGTCCCTCTGTGGAGACAAGTACTGCTGTACCATTAACGTTGACGCGGTCCCCTTCGCTAGCATTGAAAGTTTCATAGACAGTTTCTCCCTTACGTGTTAAAGTTACATGCAAATCGTTAAATGTTTTTAAGCCATTGTATCCATCGTATTGTGCGTTAAGTTTTGGCAGAACACCGAGGATAGTCCATTCATACGAATTGTATTTTGGATCGAGGGTACCATAAACACGGTAAGTAGTTGTTTTAGCATCTACGGATTGTAAAACTAAGCGAACACTAGAGCTAGTCATTTGCTTGTAAGCTACACCACTATCTCCTACAGGAACCATTTCTTCAGCTCCACCTTGTAATATATAGGCTGAACCAATGACAGCTGAGTCGTTATCAAAAGGAATAGTTGGTCCTTTACTGATGGTTAATATATCACCATTTTGTAATCCTGTCGTACCAGGGATAATATAGACTGAGCGATAGCGAGCAGTGACTTTTCCATTTACAGTTGTGATAGTATATCCAGCAGAAACTTTTGTCTGATCTCCAACTTCTAAGTTTCGAACAACCAGTTCTCGAACCGGTACGGTTACGGTTGTTTCCTCTTTTCCATTGATACTAATGGAAGCTGGGATTTCATACGAACGATTTGCAGTCAGTGCTTTTACAGCTTGAGGAGTTGAAGCAGTTGTTTTTAAAGAAATTGGGAGATGGTCAGTAGCATACTTGTCTGCATTATTATTTAAGGTAATGGTTACAATCGTTTTATAGAGACTATCTTCAGGTGCTAATGTTTCAGCTCCTGTCATTTTACTATCTGTAGGAATGTTGCTTTCGACAGTAGATGTTACTGTACCGATTACCTTATTATCATAGATGAGGTCTCCGTCAGAAATGGTGGTATTGACATTTTTGTATTCAATAACTATGGGAGAACCTTGGCTTGAAGGATTGACAATATCGAAATTGAGAGTTGCTTTGGTGCGACTAGCAGCACCTACTAAACCAGGAGTAACCTCGATTTTTGCAGAAACATTCGCAATTTGATTTGTAGTGGAAGATTCCAAAGTGGTATTTGATGAACGTAGCACAGGTTCTGTTCGGTCACTTTTATCCAGTTTATCTGATTCAAGCGATTGATCGGTTGAAGCAGTGGGGAGTTCATCCTCTGTGGTTGCTGTTTTAACTGTTTCTACAGCGGCATCCTCTGTTAATGCAGCAACTTCTGCACTTGGCAGGATTAGTGAGCTCCCCATCGCTAACAAGAGGGTACAGCCATAACAGAAAAATTTTCCTTTTTTTATCATTCGCCAATTTTTTTGTTGGCTATTTTTTTTATTGAAAAACATAAGAACAAGTCTCCTTATTTTTTATTGGTCAACTTATTAGATAAATTTGACCAATCCCCATTATATATATATATATATAATGTCAAGTAAAAAACTTTGATTTATCAAGTTATTTTATACATGCATATTATTCATAGGGTAGGAGAAGTGATTATCGTATATTGTTTTCAGTATCCTGGTCGTTTAAGCTATCTGTATAGTATGAATCATTGAGTGAAATATTTCTTCCTCATATATTGCATCTGTACTCTTCAATGAAAATTAAAATTATTTGGGAGATAATTTGGGATTGATGGCATGTCTCCTTAATTTTTTACAGAGTATATGACAAGAAAATATCCCTCAAACATGAGTCTGAGGGATGTGTCAATACTAGAATTTAGAAAGCAGTGTCGTTTACAGCGGCCAACCAATTTGCGGCAGCTTGAGCTGTACTTTCAAGCGCTCCTTCTTTAAATGGAGATTGGAGGTTTGCAGCAGCAACCACTTGCAAGAAAGACTTGGTTCCGCCCAAATCGCAGATACGGATGTAGTCTTCCCAGGCATTTTCGTCATGATCCACCTGAGTTCGTTTCCAGAATTGGAGGGCGCAGACTTGTGCAAGCGTATAGTCAATATAGTAGAATGGACTAGCAAAGATGTGGCCTTGACGATACCAGAAGATACCACGACTGAGCGCTTCTGAGTCAGAGTAGTCACGATCTGGCAGATATTGAGCTTGCAAGCGAGCCCAAGTTGCTTTGCGTTCGGCAGGAGTCATTTCTGGGTGTTCATACACTTCATGCTGGAAGTGATCCACCAAAACACCGTACGGTAAGAAAAGAAGGGTACCAGCCAAGTGGCTGAATTTATACTTATCTACCTGTTCCTTAAAGAAACGCTCCATCCATGGCCAGGTCATAAACTCCATAGACATAGAGTGGATTTCACAGGTCTCATAGGTCGGCCAAACTACTTCTGGACTTTGAATCCAACGAGAACGGTACACTTGAAAGGCATGTCCAGCTTCGTGGGTCAAGACATCAATGTCACCGCTTGTTCCATTGAAGTTTGAGAAGATAAACGGACTCTTATAATCTGGAATGTAGGTACAGTAGCCACCGCTGTCTTTTCCTGTTTTGGCAACCAAATCAAGCAGCTCGTGCTCAACCATGAAGTCAAAGAACTCACCAGTTTCTGCCGATAGTTCATGATACATCTTTTGAGCTTGATCCAATATGAAATCGGGATCGCCTTGTGGCACAGCATTGCCATCGAGGAATTCAAGATTAAGATCGTAGTATTTCAAACTTGGTACTTGCAAGCGCTTGGCTTGGCGTTCACGCAAGTTTTGAACGATTGGAACGATATGCTTGAGGATCTCCTCTCGGTAAACCTTAACCATATCACGGTTGTAATCAAAGCGATTCATCTTCAGGTAGCCGTATTCCACATAGTCTTTGAAGCCAAGAGTATGGGCAATTTCGGTACGGACTTTCACCAGTTCGTCATATACTCGATCGAAATCAGCTTCTTTTTCAACGAAATAAGCAGTGCTAGCCTCAGATGCTGCCTTGCGAATGTCGCGATCAGTTGATTGTCCAAACGGGCTGAGTTGAGAAAGGTTGTAGGTCTTACCTTGAAATTCGATGGCAGCACCAGCGATGAGTTTGCTGTATTCATCTGTCAACTGATTTTCCTTTTGGAACAAAGGAATAACTTCCGATGAGAAAGTTTTAAGCTTGTTTTCAGCCTGTTTGAAGAAGGTTTCCGGCAAGATGTCAGCTAGCTCTGTCTTGAACGGCGTTTTGGTAATAACACAGTAGTAGTTGGTTGTCAATTCTTCGAAAAGGGGAGAATAGTCATTCCAAAACTTGGTCTCTTCGTTGTAAAACTCATCATTCATATCAATCGAGTGACGAATCATCCAGAGGTTGTATTGAGTATCTACTAGATTGAGGATTTTTGTAATATCCAAGATGATGGATCTGGTAGTTTCAGGACTTGTAGCAACTTCCAAATCAGCTATTAAGCGAGTAAATTCTTCTTTAATCACAGGATAATCTGGACGAGTATAGGTGTATTCAGAAAATTTCATATAGGTCTCCTTTGCATTGTTACCTACTATCTTACTCTTTTTGAAAACGTTTGGCAAATCTCGACCCATTCATGTTCACAAGTCCCTTTATTTGTGGTAAAATGGATACGATTATTAGAAAAATGAGGTTGTAGACATGTCTAAATTGTTAGTTTTTGGTCACCAAAATCCTGATACAGATGCCATTGCTTCGTCATACGGATGGGCTTATTTGGAGCGTGAGGTATTTGGACGCGATGCTGAAGCTGTGGCACTCGGTACACCAAATGAAGAAACTACTTTTGCTCTTGAGTACTTTGGTGTAGATATGCCGCGCGTGGTAGAAACTGCTAAAGCAGAAGGTGTTAGTCAAGTTATCTTGACAGACCATAACGAATTTCAGCAGTCCATTGCAGACATCCATGAAGTTGAAGTGGCAGCTGTTATTGACCATCACCGTGTCGCAAACTTTGAAACAGCTAATCCCCTCTATATGCGTTTGGAGCCGGTCGGTTCTGCATCATCTATTGTTTACCGTGCTTTTAAGGAAAATGGTGTAATACCTCCAAAAGAAGTGGCAGGTCTCCTTTTATCCGGTTTGGTTTCCGATACTCTCTTGTTAAAATCACCGACTACCCATGTTTCTGATCCACAGGTAGCTACAGAATTAGCAGAATTAGCAGGAGTAAATCTAGAGGAATACGGTTTGGCATTATTGAAAGCAGGTACAAATCTTGCTAGCAAGTCAGCTGAAGAATTGATTGATATTGATGCAAAGACTTTTGGATTGAACGGAAATGATGTCCGTGTTGCTCAGGTCAATACTGTGGATATTGCAGAGGTATTGGAGCGTCAGACCGAAATCGAATCTGCAATGACCGCAGCCTCAGCAGCAAATGGCTACTCAGACTTTGTGTTGATGATTACAGATATTGTTAACTCAAACTCTGAGATTCTTGCGCTTGGTAGTAATATGGATAAGGTTGAGGCAGCCTTTAATTTCAAATTGGAAAATAATCATGCTTTCCTAGCAGGTGCTGTTTCGCGTAAGAAACAAGTTGTTCCTCAGTTGACAGATGCCTTCAATGGGTAATCCCTCTAATCTCAGGCAAGCAGAAAGATGATTCGGAGCACCTGCGGGTGCTTTTTGTTTTTGTAATTCCTGCAATATATACAGATTAGGATACTTTATTAGTATTGATATTCTTGTGCTGTCATTGGAATAACCGAGGAGATAAACGCCAACTGCATAGGCTGAACAGGGGATTGAGGGAAAGTGATGGAGGATGAAACAGTCCTGCGACAAATAAAAAGAGCAGAGGATCATGATTCTCTGCCTTTATTATTTTATTTCCTTTTACGCACTTGAGTAAGCCTAGATGATTTCTTTTTAAGTCCAATTTGAACCAAACGTAGTCCAAGAAAGCCCGTTGTACTTGCTAATATGAGAGCGACAAAAACAGGTATGCCTATTGATAAATAAACATAACTAGCAATGACCGTTATCAGGCTAAAAAAAACAATATTAACAAAAAACAATAGCTCTTTTATACGCTCTTTGTTAGTGCTTCTTGCTTGATAGGTCTGAAAATTAGTTTGTTTCTCTTTCGGGATATACTCTTCGTACTGGTATTCATGGGACTGATGATGTCTTAATGCCATATCGTCTCCTTCTCTGCTCTCTAAAGGATACCATAACATTGATGAAGTTTTGTGACATTTTTGTTACAATAAGATTACAAGGGGATAGATTAGAAAAGTCTGAACATTAAAATACAAGTCGTCCCTTATCAGATATTTTTCTTTTTGATATAATTACTTTTATGGGAAAAATTATCATTACAGCAACCGCTGAAAGTATTGAACAAGTAAAGGAGTTGTTAGCAGCAGGTGTTGACCGTATTTATGTGGGGGAAGCAGACCATGCACTCCGTATTCCGACAAATTTTACTTATGATGAGCTTAGGGAAATAGCAGAGCTCGTTCATAGTGAAGGCAAGGAACTGACTGTTGCAGCTAATGCTCTTATGCATCAGGATATGATGGATCATATCAAACCATTTATGGAATGGATGCGTGAGATTAAAGTTGACTATTTAGTTGTTGGTGATACGGGCATTTTCTATGTCAATAAACGAGACGGTTACAATTTTAAGCTGATTTACGATACTTCTGTATTTGTAACCTCTAGTCGCCAAATTAACTTTTGGAAAGATCATGGAGCTGTTGAAGCAGTTTTAGCAAGGGAAATTCCCTCGGAAGAACTTTTTGATATTGCTAAAAATCTGGAAATTCCAGCTGAAATCTTGGTTTATGGTGCCTCTGTCATTCATCATTCCAAACGAACCTTGTTGCAAAATTATTATAATTTTACAAAGGCAGATGAGACAGATTTGTCTCGCGAGCGTGGTTTATTTTTAGCAGAACCAAGCGATCCAGATAGCCACTATTCAATTTTTGAGGACAAGCATGGCACTCATATCTTCATTAACAACGATATTGATATGATGACAAAACTCTCAGAACTCTATGAACATGGTTACCACCATTGGAAATTGGATGGTATTTACTGTCCTGGCCAGAATTTTGTTGAGATTGCTAAACTTTTTGTCCAAGCACGGGACTTGTTAGAAAAAGGTGAGTTTACTTACGATCAAGCCTTTCTTTTAGATGAAAAAGTTCGTAGACTCCACCCAGTTGAGCGTGGTCTAGATACAGGTTTTTATGAATTTGATAGAAACAAAGTGAAATAGCTTAGCCTGCTATTTATCTAAAAAATTATTTTATTACTAGCGGTACAAAATTGTTGTTTTCTTTGAGAAACAGGGGGACGACAATATCTATGGGTGTTACCTAGTTTTTCAAGTGTGCAAATCTCGAAAAGCGTTGAAATATTATCACATCTATCTTGTAAATAGAGGAGATTCTTACTCATGTCAAAAACATTAAAACGTCCGGAGGTTTTATCACCTGCTGGGACTTTGGAAAAATTGAAGGTAGCCATTGATTATGGTGCTGATGCTGTCTTCGTTGGGGGGCAGGCCTATGGTTTGCGTAGTAGAGCCGGAAATTTTAGTATGGATGAGATGCGGGAGGGGATTGAATATGCCCATGCTCGTGGTGCAAAGGTCTATGTGGCTGCTAATATGGTGACTCATGAAGGCAATGAAGAAGGGGCTGGAGCTTGGTTTCGAGAATTACGAGATATGGGTCTAGATGCTGTGATTGTATCAGATCCTGCACTGATTGTCATCTGTGCTACAGAGGCTCCGGGACTCGAAATCCACTTGTCCACACAAGCTTCATCTACTAACTATGAAACCTTTGAATTTTGGAAAGAGCTTGGCTTGACCCGTGTTGTATTAGCTCGTGAAGTGACGATGAAAGAAGTCGCTGAAATCCGCAAACGAACAGATGTTGAAATTGAAGCTTTTGTTCACGGTGCTATGTGTATTTCTTATTCAGGACGTTGCGTACTTTCTAACCATATGAGTAAGCGTGATGCCAATCGTGGTGGTTGTTCTCAATCCTGTCGTTGGAAGTACAATCTCTATGACCTACCTTTTGGTGAAGAACGTCGTTCCATCAAGGGAGAAATACCAGAGGAGTTCTCCATGTCTGCGGTGGATATGTGCATGATTGATCATATTCCAGATATGATTGAAAATGGAGTGGATAGTCTGAAAATCGAAGGGCGTATGAAGTCTGTCCACTATGTTTCAACCGTAACCAATTGTTACAAGGCAGCAGTTGATGCTTATCTAGAAAGTCCTGAGAAGTTTGAGGCAATCAAGCAAGACTTGATTGATGAAATGTGGAAAGTGGCTCAGCGTGAATTGGCAACTGGTTTTTACTACAGCCCACCGAGTGAAAACGAGCAGCTTTTTGGTGCTCGTCGTAAGATTCCTGAATATAAGTTTATCGCAGAAGTGGTAGCTTTTGATAAGGAAACCATGACAGCAACTATCCGTCAACGAAATGTAATCAACGAAGGGGATCAAGTTGAGTTTTATGGTCCAGGTTTCCGTCACTTTGAGACAACTATTCAGGATTTGCATGATTCAACAGGTGAAAAAATTGAGCGAGCCAATAAGCCGATGGAACTTTTGACGATCAAGTTAGACCGTGAAATCCATCCAGGTGATATGGTTCGCGCTTGCAAGTCAGGTCTGATTAACCTCTATCAAGAAGATGGACAGTCTTTGACTATTAGAGCGTAATAAGCACTCTACGGATATTTTGTGAGCGTTGAAACGATAGTTAGTTAACTAACTTTGATGAATCTTAGAAGAGATGACTTAGTTTTTTCGTCTATGTTTGACATATAAACTTGTTTGAATGAAAACACTACAATAAAAAGGCTGGATGGTCAGCCTTTTGTTTGCTTTTGAGAAGTTTTCACACTTTCCGGGACGAGAGTAATCTTTTTGATGTCTTCGATGTTGATGATACTGGTAACACGCCGCTTGAAATTTTTCATAATGATCCGTTGCTGATCTGTATCGTACTTCACAATGTCACCTGTAAAACTACGATTACTGTAGATGACATGGATGGCAGCTTTCTTGTAGAGGGCCAACTCCAGATTGTTTTTTATCTCTTCCCTACTATCTGACTCAATAGGTTTAGGAGCTTTGTCATTTCCTAAAAAGATATGTATCTGTTCTAGAATGACTTCCAAAAACCTCTTCATGGCATAATCCTTTCAAACTTGATATAATCATATTATCCAATTTTTATCGAAATGACAAGTCTTTTTCGAATAGATAAGTGAAGGAGGAAAACAAATGGCGGAATTTACATTTGAAATTGAAGAAAAATTGTTGGTTTTATCTGAAAATGATAAGGGATGGACCAAGGAGCTTAATCGTGTATCTTTCAATGGTGCACCAGCTAAGTATGATATTCGCACTTGGAGTCCAGATCACACCAAGATGGGTAAGGGAATCACACTCAGCAATGAAGAGTTTCAGGTTCTCTTGGATGCGTTTGCTAACAAATAATATGCTTTCCATTCTGAAATTTGCTTGCTTTAGTAGAGGACAGAAGTGAAATCAAAAAATAGAAGCCTAGGAGAAGTAGGCTTCTTTTTTGATAATAGGTCGAGACAAACGGTGACAAATCGTTACTAAAGAAATTTTCAGCAAATCGGGAAGAATGAATGGTAGAATTGTCCATGTAATTGTATCAGACCAGCTAGCGCCAGAAATGATTTTGAAGACCAAGCACCCTAGTGCAAAACAAGAAGCTGTTCCTAATAGACAAGCTAGAAAAATATTTATAGGATCAGAAGTTATCTTTGTTATCATGGAGGTAATAGTAGCATAAAGCAGGAAGCCCCACAAAAAACCAGCAGTAGGTCCCGTTAGGGCTGCAAAACCTCCTGAAAAACCAGCAAAGATAGGTAATCCAATAGCCCCTAATGTTAGATAGAGTCCGATACTAGCAATGGCTTCTTTGGGCTTGTAAAGACAGGCAATAAATCCAATCGCTAAAGTTTGTAAGGTAAAGGGAATCGGTCCAATAGATAGGCTAATCTGAGAAAAAGTAGCAATCAAGGCAGTTCCGATAGCGATGTAAACGAGAGATTTAGTAGATGTTTTTGTCATTTTGTTATCCTTTATAATTTTATTGGTTAACAAAATTATAGTGAGGATAGAGAAGAAAGTCAATGGGAGATTATCGGCTGTCACAATTCTACAGTTTTTTCTATACATCAGGTCTATTGCTACATCATCTTGAAAAGGTAATAGTTTGTTTATGCTATATAAGAACAAGGCTCAGATATATCATCTGGCCTTCTTCTTTTAGCGCATAGTAACAAATTCTTCCGATCCAGTTGGATGGATGGCAACAGTCGCATCAAAGTCTTCTTTTGTGGCCCCCATCTTAATGGCAACAGCAAAGCCTTGAATCATTTCGTCGACCCCATGACCGATACCGTGTAGCCCTACGACTTGTTCTTTTTCACCTACAGTTATTAATTTGAACTTAGCCATCTGGCGATGGTTTTCCAAAGCAGTGTACATGGAAGTGAAAGCAGAAGTATAAACTTTTACTTGACTTTTACCGTACTGTTTTATTGCTTCGTCTTCTGTTAGACCTACGGTACCAATAGCTGGGTGAGAGAAGACAACGGTAGGGATGGTTGTGTAATCCATTTTAGCAGTCGGCTTGTGATGAAATAGCCGTTCAGCCAAGAGGCGACCAGCCTTGATGGCTACTGGGGTTAACTCCTTTTCCCCTGTTACATCCCCGAGGGCGTAAATACCAGATACAATCGTTTCTTGGTATTCGTTAACAGCAATATGACCGGATGGAGCTAGGCTAATACCGGCGGCTTCAAGATTGAGCTTGCCAACATTTGGTTTACGCCCGACTGCCCAGAGGACATGTTGAGCAGTATGAGTGCTACCATCTGCGAAGGTAATTTGGATAAGATCGCCATCTATTTTTTTGAGACTAACAGGTGTTTTTCCGGTGTGGAGTGGCAGGTTTGTTCGTTCCATTTCTTCCATCAAAGCTTCAACGATATAGGTATCAAAATTTCGGAGAGGGCGATTGCCACGGACAAAGAGGTCAGTTTGAACACTGAGACCATGAAGAAGACCAGCCATCTCTACAGCAATATATCCTGCACCGATAATTGCTATAGATGAAGGTAACTCTTCCCAAGTAAAGACATCATCAGATACGATCCCTAATTCGCTTCCTGGAATATCAGGGATGTTTGGTTGCGCTCCTGTAGCAACAACAATGTGTTTCGCACGGATCAATTCACCATTTACTTCTATGGTATGGGCATCCACAAATTTGGCAAATCCATGGATGACCTCAACTCCGTTATTTTTGAAAGTAGTGGCATAGGAGGTACGGGAGC
The DNA here is from genome assembly GCF_009866825.1 of Streptococcus sp. DAT741. Classification (NCBI taxonomy): domain Bacteria; kingdom Bacillati; phylum Bacillota; class Bacilli; order Lactobacillales; family Streptococcaceae; genus Streptococcus; species Streptococcus sp. DAT741. The sequence continues at coordinate 1,519,923 of NZ_CP019557.1, read as the reverse complement.
GTTCGATATATGCCTCGCGATTTCTCCGCAAGGTTGCAAAATCAAATTCTACTGTTTGACTGGTAAAACCGTACTCGGGTCCGTAGTGTGCAATTGTTTCTGCAACTTGGGACCCGTACCACATGATTTTTTTCGGAACACAACCAAGGTTGACACAGGTTCCACCAAGGTGACTAGCTTCTATAAGGGCGGCTTTAGCACCATACATGGCTGCACGGTTGATAGTGGCAATGCCGCCGCTTCCCCCACCAATGGCAATAATATCAAATTCTCTCATCAGTTCCCTCCAATTATGGATAATATACTTCATTGTATCGTTTTTTTATCTCCCAATCAAAAATCTGCTACGTTAACTATAATAAGTTTTAAGAAAGGAAACTGAAGATTCCATCCAGTTATTTAGCCTTTTAGCTAGTTTTCTGAGCGAATTATTCTGGATGATGTAAAAATGTTTAAGTCAATGTTTTTAGATGATGAGCAGATGGGTTGACTATATTACTAATTAGGGATAAGATGAAAGAGTAATTAGATAGAACAACTTACTCAAAGGAGAATAGGGTATGGTAGAATTAGGTATATCAACATTTGGAGAAACGACACCCCTTGAAAAAACAGGGGATACTTACAGCCATGCAGAACGAATTCGACAATTAGTCAAGGAAATTGAAGTAGCGGATGCAGTGGGATTGGATGTTTATGGAATTGGTGAACATCACCGGGAAGATTTTGCGATCTCAGCACCTGAGATTGTACTGGCAGCCGGTGCTGTCAATACCAACCACATCAAGTTAACATCAGCAGTTTCCATCCTTTCTTCCATGGATCCTGTGAGACTGTATCAGCAATATACTACTATCGATGCCTTGTCAAATGGTAGAGCAGAAATTATGGCGGGTCGTGGTTCCTTTACGGAGTCTTTCCCATTGTTTGGCTATGATCTCCATGACTATGAAGAACTCTTTGATGAAAAGCTAGATATGCTTCTGGAAATCGACAAGGAAACCAATCTCAAGTGGGATGGACATTTTACCCAGTCTGTTGATAACAAGCCCGTCTATCCTCGTCCTGTGCAGGAAGATTTTCCGATTTGGATAGCAACAGGTGGCAATGTGGAATCAACGATTAAGATTGCTCAAAAGGGGCTGCCTATTGTGTATGCAGTTATTGGTGCTGGTGCCAAACGCTTTAAACCCTTGGCTGATGCCTATCGCAAGGTTGCTCGTAATTCTGGACATGCTCCTGAAAAGATCAAGGTGGCGGCTCATTCCTGGGGTTGGATTGCAGATGACCATGATAAGGCAGTAGAAGAGTATTTTCATCCAACTAAGGTTGTAACCAATAATATTGCTAAGGATCGTCCCCACTGGAGTGAGATGACCAAGGCACAATACCTTTATTCGTTAACAGATGAGGGAGCGACTATCGTTGGAGATCCAAAGCATGTTGCAGCCAAAATCATTAAGACTATAGAGATACTTGATTTGGATCGTTTCTTCCTCCATTTGCCAATTGGCTCAATGCCACATGAAGAAGTACTTCGTGCTATTGAACTCTATGGCAAAGAAGTCGCACCGATTGTTAGAGATTACTTTGCGGAGAAAGAAGAGAAGGCATTAAAAGCTTGATTTTCTGGTTTTTCGATGAGGCGCTCTAATCAGAATTGGAATAGAAGAAAGAAAACGAGTACGACCATGATAGTCGAACTCGTTTTTTATTTAGTAATGATAGTCTGGATTGTAGTGGATGTAGATATTATGATTGGTATCATGTTCAAAGGTTAATTTCCATCGGTTGACAATGTGCACACTCTCGTTCTCTTCTTGCCAAGATAGCCAGGCCAATAATGCGTAATCGGTTCGGTTGGTATAGAGAATTAAGTCAGTCTCATCATTTCCGATGACAACAATCAAATCAGGGTGAGTATGGATTGTATAATTTCTAAATTTATATTGCTTCATTGTTCCATCTCCTCATCCTTATAGTAAATGTGAACGGTCGTACCTGATACGATGTGGTCAACTCCCCAAAATGTATCGACTAATAGAGTCCCCTTTTCAGAGATTTTCACATTGCAGCAGACAGAGGAGTGGTCAGGGAAGATAACGACAATCTCCTCATGACCATCATAGATTGGGTAGAGAGTGTCTGAGATAAAGATTTCAAAATCTCGTAATTGGTATTTTTTCATAAATAATCCTCATTAAAAAGTCTACTATGGTCGCATGTATACTCCTGTTTTATCATATGTACCGACAGGGTTCCCTTTTTTATTGTACAACTTCCAGTGACTTCCGCCATGTGTTCCGTGATAAGTATTCACTGCGTAATCTTTTTGCGAAGAATCCTTTCTTGGACTACTGAATGGACCAGTATTTGTTTGAAAAGGAGTTTTTCCATATTTATTCGTAAAAAGACTCAGATCAATATAGGAAGCTCCAGTTCCTCCATCACGAGTTGCCTGATGTTTTAAATGAAATTCGATTCTGCCTTCGGTACGTACAAATAGTTGAAGATGGTGCGACCACGGTATAAATAGTTATTAAAGTAAAAGATTTTTTTCATACGACCACCTCCTAATTTTTAATATGTTCACTATAACCAAAATGATTAGTGTTGTCAACAAAAAAATCAGAAAATTCAGCTAAAACGGAACATTCGTGAAATAGCTTATTTTTACAATCTATTCAGAGTATATTTAGGGAGGGTATTTTTCAGGCAGAAAAAGCCATAGTATGTTAGGGATAGATTGTCTTGTAGCTCCTTTGATGCATATTCTTTTCTGGCAAGCCGCAAGTATGTCGGTCTTAGTGTTTTAGGGGTGACAGTGAGTCACGATAAATCTTTTATTTTTATGTGTTACTGGAGAGTGGAAACATTTCTTTTCAATCGGTGATAGCTCATTTTTAGATATTTTCAAGCAAATGAACGGTTTCATCCCAAGCTAGATTGTAGGATGTAGTAGCGGGTGCAAGACATCGCGGATGAAACCGAAGGGCAGAGGGATGAAGAGTAAGTTCCTTGAAAGCGTAAAAAAACCACCCCAGAAAATCTTCTGAGGAGGTGATTGTTATTTCATCGTAGGGAACAAGAGTACATCCCGGATGGTTGTTGTATCGGTTAGGAGCATGCAGAGACGGTCGATACCGATTCCCAGTCCACCTGTTGGTGGCATACCGTATTCAAGTGCCTCAATGTAGTCGTAGTCGACACCAGTTGCCTCGTCATCTCCGAGTTCTTTAGCTTTAGCTTGTGCTTCAAAGCGTTCTAACTGATCAATTGGATCGTTTAATTCAGTAAAGGCGTTTCCATATTCTTTGGTCATGATGAAGAGCTCAAAGCGGTCTGTGAAGCGGGGGTCGTCATCATTTTTCTTAGCAAGTGGTGATACCGCTACGGGATGTCCGTAGACAAAGGTTGGCTGGATAAGGGTAGCTTCCACGTATTCTTCAAAGAAGCTATTGATAATCTGACCAACTTCTGTATGGTGTTTTTCCACAGGAACATGATGTTCAGCTGCGAGGGCTTTTGCTTCTTCAAAACTCATCTCTTGCCAGAAGTCCACGCCAGTTTGCTCCTTAATGGCATCGACCATGTGGATACGCTTGAATGGCTCGTGAATAGCAATTTCTGTACCTTGATAGGTCACAGGACCATCGCCGATAACCGCTTTAGCAGTGTGTTGGATAATGCCTTCTGTCAAATCCATGATGTCTTGATAGTCTGCATAGGCTTGGTAGACTTCAATAGATGTAAACTCAGGGTTGTGAGTTGCATCCATTCCTTCGTTGCGGAAGATGCGACCGATCTCATAGACACGCTCCATACCACCGACAATCAACCGTTTGAGGTGGAGCTCGGTTGCAATCCGGAGCACCATATCGATGTTTTGAGCATTGTGGTGGGTGATAAATGGACGAGCAGCAGCACCGCCAGCTTCATTGTGAAGGACAGGTGTCTCAACTTCCAAGAAACCAAGACCATCAAGATAACGGCGAATTTCTGAGATAATTTTGGAGCGGGTTACAAAGCGGTTAAAGCTCTCACGGTTGGTAATCAGATCCAAGTAACGCTTACGGTAGCGTGTCTCAATATCTGTCAAACCGTGGAATTTTTCTGGCAATGGGCGGAGTGCTTTAGAGAGGTGAGTTAATTTATGGACGTGGATTGTCAATTCTCCCATGTTTGTCTTCATTACGTCACCTTCAATGCCGATAAAGTCTCCTAGATCAGCCTTTTTGAAGATTTCATAGTTTTTTTCACCAACATCATCCTGACGGACGTAAATTTGAATTTGTCCCTCACGATCTTGAATATGGGCAAAACCAGCCTTCCCCTTACCACGTTTAGTCATCATACGACCAGCAATGATAGCAGTTTTAGCTAGCTCTTCCAATTCTTCTTTTGTTTTTTCTTCGTATTGTGTTTTTAACTCAGCAGAATTTGTGGTCCGTTCAAAACGTTTACCGAATGGATCAATTCCTTGTTCAGCAAGGGCCGTCATTTTTTCGCGGCGGACAATCTGTTGGTCATTTAATTCTTCAAAATGTGCAGTTGACATAAAAAATTCATTCCTCCAAAGTCTGTTCTTTTTATTTTATCATAGAACCCGTAAAAAATCAGCATAAATACCGAATAGAATAGGAAAAAACAGCAGATAGTTCTACTAACCTACTGTTTTTGTCATGGCATCATCTAAGATCTTTGCAGTATTAACGGTTTTAAGTGATAGTAGCAGTCCTGTTAAGAAAAAATAATTAAATGGTGAACTGCGAGAATTATCACGAACTCGACTTCAATTGAGCGTTATAATCCATTTCAAAGTTATTCTCTTTCAATGATATTGGCAAAACTTGCATTTACAAAGTCAGCCAAGACCTGACTATCTATTCGGATAGAACGACCAATTTCTCCAGCTGATACGATTATCTGCTTTGATTCTAAAGCGGATAGGTCGATAAAGATAGGAAAATTATGTTTTTGGCGGATACCTACGGGGTTGTTAGCTCCATGGACATAACCCGTTATTTTTTCCAAATTCTTTTGAGGGATCATGTTGACCTTTTTATTTCCGGAAATCTTAGCTAATTTCTTCTCAGACAAGCGTTCGGTAATAGGAACAATGCCAATAATTGGTCCTGTTTTATCACCAATAAGAGCTAATGTTTTATAAATATCCTTTTCTTCTATTCCTTGTGGTAGTTGGCCTTCAAGGGCATTTAAAACAAGGCTATCATGTTTGATCTTAGCCTTGTCTAAAATTTGGTCAACTAAGGTTTTTTTGATAGTAACCTTCTTTGCCATTACTTGTATTTTTCCTCTAATTTGCTCATCCAATATCCCAACCATGCTCCCAAGACAAAGAGGACAAGGGAGATCATCCAGATTTCAAAGTCAGTCCCAGCATAGGAAATCGATTCTTTGTTGCCCACTTGTGGAATTAAAATCAAGAGGGTAGAGGAAGAAACGATACCGATGATAAAATGATAGACTCGTGAATGATAAACTTTGAGAGCATAGTCCATTGCTTTTGAAAAAGCAATCATTGCAAGTCCTCCACCGATAGCAATCGGTAGGAAGGTGCCGATTAAATCAAGAGATTTGAAGCCACTGAGCATGGGGGTGTAAATTCCTAAAATCAAGAGAAGATTTGATGGGCTGAGTCCTGGAACCAGCACACCTAAGGCAATCAAGGCACCGGCTAAAACAAAACTTGCAAAGTTGGCAGGGAGAGTTCCCACCAAATCACTTAAGTTATAGAGCAAAAGGCCAGATACGATAAAGGTTCCAATGAGCCACATCCAGTCAATAGTATCGCGTTTACTCTTTGTGATAGATTCCTTCAGTAAGCTAGGAATCGTTCCTACAATAGCTCCTGCGAACGCCCATAGGGTTGGTACTTGGAAGTGTTGCAAGAGAAACTCCACTGGAAAGGAGAAGAGAGCAATTCCTAAGACCCCACCAATTCCAACAGGAACAAAATAGAGAAAGTTCTCTTTAAAATTCTTGCGAATGTTTGCTAGAAAGCTGATAAGACGTTCATAAATTCCTAGGATAGCTGCTAATACACCTCCAGAAACACCGGGCAGTATAAATCCAAGGGCGATAATCATACCTTTCATTATTCTTGAAATCCAAGAAGCCATAGTTTCCTCCAAAATATATTTGTACAGTCATTTGTTGACTTTTTATACCTTTTATGATCACAGTAACACTATTGAAAGGGGGAAATGGAGCCGGTTCGTGTGTTTGTCAGGGGCCATTAACCCCTTTCTCAACTTCAATCAAGCAAGGCAAGTTAAAAGGTAGATCAAATGACGATAATTCTTATATTATAGCATAAAGTAAGATAAATAGCTGAAAAAAGAAAGCCTGTTAGAAGGAATCTAGCAGGTAAGTCGTCTAAAAAATTTACGAAAGGCTATAAAAATTTGGTCTAGCCTTATAAAGCAGGATCAGCAGAATGCAAGCAATGGCTGCTGAAGGGAGAATATAGCTGATATTGTACTGGAAAGAATAGAGCCAGACAGGAAGACCTGCCGGGGCATAGTCAGCATAAAAGATTATTCCTGCTAGGAAATTAGCTAAAAAGCGAATGCTTCCTCCTAGTACACTAGCAAGTGTGATAACAAGGCTAGCATGGGGCAACGTTTTTTGCTTTTTCAAAGTGTGTGTCAAAAGACCTGCTAATCCAATTCCTGCATAGGATAAGGCATAATCGAGAAAAACTTGAAAGAGATTTAAAAAGTAACCACCGTAAAATAGCTGAATGGTTCCAACGATTCCTCCAGAAAGAACCCCAACTGATAGACCATGGCGCAGAGAGAGAAGGAGAATGGGAAGCATGACTAGAGAGACAGAGCCACCTTGTGGCATGGTGAAGAGGGGGAATTTGTCAAAGACAAGAGCGATAGCAGAAAAGATAGCTATTTCAGCCAAAAGACGTAATTTTGATTGGGACATAGTAAAAGCACTCCTTTATAAACTGTTGGCAAGGGAGCGCTTATGATCAGAGTATGGTATTATCCTGTAAGCACACAATTCCTACGCTAGTTTTAACTAGATCAGGTTCGAGGATTTCGCTAGCAAGCGATCTCAGCCGAAGCACTCCTTTGTGTATATAATTAGTGAAATTGTAACATTTTATTCCGGTATTGTAAATAATTTTTTATAAATCTGATTGGGATCCTTCAAGGTGGTAACAATGTTCAGGTCAAGATGCTTATCAAAACCATTGACACGACCACGTGAGGTATATTGATGAAGGTCATAATCTAAATCAGTATTGGGAGCCGCATTGTAATAACCGGAGTCATCGCCATAGGTAGGAATCCATACTGCATCAAATTTTTCAACGTTGATACTGTGATCTTCCATAAAATAGGTTCCAACGTAAATTCCGATATTTTTTGCTCCTAAGTCTTTTAGCTCCTTACGAAAAGCTTCCACTCCGGCATTCATATCATTCATGGTATGTTCTTCGACATCCAGCCAGTAGAAAGTCGGTTTATATTGGTTTGCTGCTTTGTAAAAACTGCGAGCCTCTTCCCTCATATTTTCAATACTGTTTCCCGTAACATAGGCATAGACAGCTACAGGGATATTTCTTGCCTGAAATTCTTTGATGTGGGTATCAAATGACTTATCTAAACCATTCTTGTCCGTAGCTGTATTTTCTTTTTTAGTGTGTGATCCGCTTTGGATACGGACGATGGCACCGGAGATATTTCGACTAAGAACATCATAATCAATTTCTGAAGGTCTCTGCCATGCTGAAACGTCAATAATCGGTTTCATTTCAAGAGCATTGGTGATATGGTAACTAGAGCTAGGGCTAATCTTTTTAGGACTCGTACTAGTACTTGATTGTGTGGTTGTGGTCTCATTGGTTGTATCCGTTTTATCTACGGTATTTCCAGTTAATCCGGTTACGAAAATAAGGACAAAAAAGGAAAGGAAGAAACCAACGACAACGATCGGATTTATTTTCTTTCTCATCCCATCAATTTTACCCTAAAATAACAAAAAAATCAAAAAAATATGATTTAGATGGAAAGCGGAACTAAATAGAGCAGATAAAATGAGGAAAACGTCATTGGATGCACGATAAAAGCAGGAAAGAATTTAGCTTTTTCAAAACAAAAATTAGGTTTGACAGTTTGAACCACTTATTGGAAAAGTGGGAAGTGTTTTTATGCAAAGTATGCTATAATAGACAGTATACTCGAAGAAGGTTGGATTAGAAATGAAGATTGACAAGCGTCATTTGTTGAATTACTCGATACTCATTCCCTATCTCATATTATCTGTTATAGGTCTAGTAATGGTTTACTCTACTACCAGTGCCACGCAAATTATCAATGGTAAGGATCCATTTAGAACGGTTATTAACCAGGCGGGCTTCTGGGTGGTTAGTCTGATAGCAATCTACACGATTTATCGTATGAAGTTGAGTTTTCTACGAAAGAAGGCAGTCATTTATTCGGTCATTTTAGCAGAGGTCTTCTTATTGGTAATATCTCGCCTGTTTCCCACTGTCAATGGTGCTCATGGCTGGATTCCTCTTCCAATCGCTGGAACCTTACAGCCTGCAGAATATCTGAAGTTAATTGTTATTTGGTACTTGGCTCACGAATTTGCTAAGCAGCAGGCTGATATTCGGACCTACGATTACCTCTCTTTGATTAGAGGTAGTTGGATTCCGAAAGAATTTACTGATTGGCGGATCATCAATCTCATCTTACTTGGCTTAGTGGCCACCTTGCCAGACTTGGGAAATGCCACGATTATTATTCTGATTATCATTGTGATGATTAGCGTAAGCGGTATTGCCTATCGCTGGTTTTCGACAGCGATTTTAGGGATAGTCGCTGCTTCAACGGTTATATTAGGAACGATTCGTATTTTCGGAGTTGAAACGGTCGAAAAAATTCCTCTTTTTGGCTATATTGCCCGCCGATTTGCTGCTTATTTTGATCCATTTGGCAATGCAACAGGTTCCGGTCTACAACTGACTCACTCTTACTATGCAATGAGCAATGGTGGCTGGTTGGGGCGTGGCTTAGGAAATTCGATTGAGAAAAAAGGGCACTTGCCAGAAGCCCATACCGACTTTGCCTTTTCCATTACGATTGAAGAACTTGGCTTTATAGGAGCGAGCTTGATTTTGGCCGTATTGTTCTTTTTGATTATTCGGATTATCATCGTTGGTATCCGTTCTCGTAGTCCTTTTAATTCCATGATGGCGCTTGGTATCGCAGGAATGTTACTCATTCAGACCTTCGTCAACATTGGTGGGATTTCGGGGATTATCCCTGCAACAGGGGTAACCTTCCCCTTCCTTTCACAGGGAGGATCCAGTCTCCTGATTATCTCTATCGGAATTGGCTTTGTTCTTAATATTGATGCCAATGAGAAACGTCGACTAATCGAGGAAGAGATTGAGCGTACATTAGTATAGAAAAGAGGTAGAAGATGATAATTCCCAAACTAGAAAATTGCAACAATAAAGAAATCATCCAGGAAGAAGTGACGATTCTGACATCTATTTTAGAAGAGGTCGCAGCACAGATGATGCCAGCAGAGACTTTCACCAAGATTCTCGAATTGTCTCAACTGTCTCATCGGGATGATTATCAAGCTTTAATCGAGATTATCGGTCAATTAAATAATGAAGAACTTGCAGTGATTTCTCGCTATTTTGCTGTATTGCCTCTTTTGATTAACATTTCAGAAGATGTAGATTTGGCCTATGAGATTAACCATCAAAATAATATTGAACAAGATTATCTTGGGAAAATCTCAACGACTATCGATCTGGTTTCACAAAAGGAAAATGCAGCTGAGATCCTTGAAAAATTGAATGTAGTGCCCGTCCTGACTGCTCATCCTACTCAAGTTCAACGCCAGTCTATGTTAGATTTAACCAAGCATATCCACGAGTTGCTTCGTCGCTACCGTGATGTGAAAAAGGGGCTGCTCAATAAGAGTAAGTGGGAAGACGAGCTACGTTGCTATATCGAAATTATCATGCAGACCGATATGATCCGTGAGAAGAAACTCAAGGTTACCAACGAGATTACTAATGTCATGGATTATTATAATTCTTCCTTTATCAAAGCGGTAACTAAGTTGCAACGTGAGTACAAGCGTTTGGCTGCAGAGAAGGGAATCGTTTTGAATAATCCCCGTCCTATTACCATGGGAATGTGGATTGGTGGAGATCGTGATGGGAATCCATTTGTAACTGCGGAAACGCTGAAACTATCAGCTCTGACTCAGTGTGAAGTCATCATGAACTACTATGATGAGCAACTGTATAAGCTCTATCGCAATTTTTCGCTTTCGACCTCTATTGTCAATGTATCAGCGGCTGTCAAGATGCTCGCAGATTTGTCAGAAGATAGTTCGGTTTATCGCGAGAATGAACCCTATCGCCGGGCTTTTCATTATATTCAGATGAAGTTAGCCAATACAAGAGATTATTTGATTCATAGCAAACCTTCCGAGGTTCGTTATGCTAACGTTGCAGAGTTCAAGGCAGACCTGTTCGCTATCAAACAGTCTTTGATCGAAAACAAAACAGCAGCTCTTTTAAAAGGTGATTTTACGGAGTTACTGGAAGCTGTTGAAGCATTTGGTTTCTATCTAGCTAGCATTGATATGCGTCAGGATTCTTCCATCCACGAAGCAAGCGTTGCGGAGCTACTAGCTTCAGCTCGCATTGTTGAAGACTATTCAAGTTTGTCAGAGGAAGCCAAGTGTCATGTCCTTTTGAAGCAGTTGGAGACAGATCCCCGTATTCTTTCTGCAACCCATGTGCCCAAGTCAGAGCAACTGGAAAAAGAATTGGCTATCTTTACTACAGCTCGTGAGTTAAAAGACAAACTTGGTGAGGAAATCATCAAGCAGCACATCATTTCCCACTCAGAGAGTGTGTCTGATTTGTTGGAATTAGCAGTCTTGCTCAAGGAGGTAGGACTGGTGGATACGGATAAGGCTCGTGTGCAGATTGTTCCACTATTTGAAACCATTGAGGACTTGGACAATGCGCCGGACACCATGCATCAATATCTGCAACTTGATCTGGCCAAACGCTGGATTGCAGGCAATAAACATTATCAGGAAATCATGCTAGGTTATTCGGATTCCAACAAGGATGGTGGTTATCTATCATCGGGTTGGACCCTCTACAAAGCACAAAATGAATTGACAAAGATTGGTCAAGAATACGGTGTTAATATTACCTTTTTCCATGGTCGTGGCGGCACAGTTGGTCGCGGCGGTGGTCCTTCTTATGATGCAATCACCTCTCAACCATTCGGTTCTATTAAAGACCGCCTTCGTTTGACAGAACAAGGTGAAGTTATTGGAAATAAGTATGGAAATAAAGATGCAGCTTACTACAATTTGGAAATGCTAGTATCTGCGACACTTGATCGCATGGTGACTCAAATGATTACGGATTCAAATGAAATTGATGGTTACCGAGAAACTATGGATGAAATTGTATTAGATAGTTACCAGATCTATCGTGAACTTGTTTTTAATAATCCACACTTTTATGACTATTTCTTTGCGGCAAGCCCAATCCGAGAAGTGTCCAGTCTCAATATTGGTTCACGACCAGCAGCACGCAAAACCATTACGGAAATTGGTGGACTGCGCGCTATTCCTTGGGTCTTTTCTTGGTCGCAAAACCGTGTCATGTTGCCGGGATGGTATGGTGTCGGCTCCAGCTTTAAACGCTTTATCGATAAGGGATCGGATAACTTAGCTAAGCTACAGAAAATGTATGAGTCATGGCCGTTTTTCCGTTCCTTACTATCAAATGTGGATATGGTCTTGTCCAAGTCAAATATGAATATTGCCCTTGAATACGCTAAAATGTGCGAAAGTGAAGATGTACGAAATATCTTTTATATCATTTTAGATGAGTGGCAACTGACAAAAGAGGTTATTTTAGCAATTGAACAAAATGAAGAACTCTTGGCAGATCTGCCCTTCTTGAAAGCAAGTCTTGATTATCGTATGCCTTACTTCAATATTCTTAACTATATCCAGATTGAACTGATTCGTCGCCTTCGTCGTGGGGAACTCAGTAAGGAACAAGAAAGTCTAATCCATATCACTATCAACGGTGTAGCAACAGGTCTACGAAACTCAGGTTAATACCCAATATGAAAATTAAAACTATCCTTTGTTAATTTGGTGGTTCTCCAAGCTTCAAAGGTCTCCGAAGCTATCTTCATTGTTATTTTTTCGTTTCTTTTTAATATCATTACAAACAACTTCTTAGGAGGTTGTTTTTTTACAAGCTGATTATCACTAAAAGATTCAAACGATGTATATTCGGTGGAAGAGTTTCAGCCTGTTAGGTGGATATCGGAATCTAGTGGGAGAATGTTTGGCTTTGCTCTCGTCTATTTTTGAAGGATAAAAAGTTATAATAGTAGTGTAACCAAATGAATTTTCTTTCGTTATATTTATGAAAGGAGGAGATTATCATCAAGCTGGATGAATATGAAAAAGAAATTATCGGCATTGCTGAGGAAATTTCCTACTACTTGCAAAAATCAGGCGCCACACTTGCAGATAGTCAGGATATTGCTCAGGATGTGCTGGTCAAAATTCTAGAATCTGATATTGTTCTTCCTTTTGAAAAACTACGAGCCTGGCTCTATCGTTCAGCAGTCAGAGCCTATATTGATAAATACAGGAGAGACAAACGCTACCATGAGTTACTACAGAAAGAATTTTTCAGTAAGCAAGCCATGGTTCAGTACGACCATGAGGGGTATGAAGACCTTTATCAGGCAGTAGCAGAATTACCAGACAAGTACCAACTTGTCATTGACCTATTCTATTTTCAGGAGATGAGTGTCCAAGAAATTGCTCATATCTTAGGAAATAGCCAGAGTCTTGTTAAAATCAACCTCTATCGAGGGCGAAAACAACTAGCAAAATTATTGAAAAAGAAAGGTTATGATGATGAAAACTTTTGAAATTGCAGCAAAGAGAAGCAAGAAGAAACAGTTGATAAAAGTGGTAGGTTTATCCATTATAGGAGTATTGGTAGTGACAGGAATCGGCATAAGAACCTTACAACTGTTAACAGCTAATCATGCTAATACAGTCTATAAAGAACATGAATTATTGACTCAAGTTGCTTACCCAAATATCGAATATTCGACCTACTACTACAAGGCTACTGGTATGTTTGCAGGGGCTGTTCATGCTGATCGCCATAAAAATTTAGCAGGGATTCCTGTGGCATTTGGTGATTATGAACATCACTATGATTGGATGGGAAGCTATCACGATCCTTCGCAGGACGGTGCTTCTTATAAAAAAGGGGGTGCGTATGATCGGCAAACCTGGACAAAATTGCCACTATTTTTCAATACCGATGTTTCAAACAGAGATAACACGGCCAACTCTCCAAGTAAAGAATTGGCGATGGTTAAAGATATGCCCAATCAGCTAGTAGAAGTAGCGATTACTTTTAACAAGAGATATAGCTATGCCGATTTGCAGAAAATGCTTCCAAAAAATTTGCAGCAAAATTGGTATTGGATTGGTACACAATCTAAGCAAGAAGCGCCTGATCGTATTGATCAGTTATTTGGACTGAGAGCAGAAGCGCTGCAGGTTGTAAAGCTAGATGATACATCTCCACAGGAAATAAGAGAACGAAATGCTTTGACACCTATGAAAGAATTGGTAGGGAAATACAAAATGTCTATTGGAGATTACAAGTTATCCAATGATCTTCAAGCTTTTTTAGACAAGTTTGGTCACACAGACTTTACCAAACAATCAGACATTGATAAAATGGAGTTTGCGGGAGTTATTTTGACAGGTCAGGCAGAGGATTTTGCCCAACTTGAAAATGCAGAATGGATATATGCATCTAGTATTGGATCTTCTACTCCAAAACAACCGTATCATAGGTGATGCACAGAGGAAAAAGCTGGCAGTGGTCAGCTTTTTTCTATGAAATTAGCTGCTGGAATAAGAGAGGAAAGCGTTTGCGCAACAAGTGAAAGAATGATAAAATGGATGGGTTAGGAGGTAGCAATAGATGACAGAACGAACAGCTCTTTACCATCGTCCCGATTCAGAGTATGCTTATCTATACAAGGAGAATCAGGTCCATCTTCGATTTCGAACCAAGTTTCAAGATGTCACCTCAATATGTGTCCATCATGGAGATCCTTTTATTTTCTACCAACAGGGATACCAATACCAAGCAGAAATGGAAAAAGTCGCTAGCGATAACCTGTTTGACTACTGGCAAGTAGAGCTTAAGACGGACTTTGGTAGATTACAATATATCTTTGAGCTAATCGGTAGGGATGGACAGAGACTCCTCTATGGCGAAGGTGGCCCTCTAGCCGCTTCAGAAGAGAAACTCCATTCATTCATGAACGGCTTCAAACTTCCTTATTTGCATGAGTTGGACAGATGTCAGGTTCCTGCATGGGTTTCAGGAACAGTTTGGTATCAAATTTTTCCAGACCGTTTTGCTAGAGGAAAGGCATCGGAAGCAAAGCAGACGTTTAGAGAGTGGAATCCAGACCTAGCGCCAAGTCCAAATGATTTTTTTGGTGGAGATTTAGCAGGGATTATCGAGCATCTGGATTATTTACAAGATTTAGGCATCACAGGTCTATACCTCTGTCCGATTTTTAAAGCGCCCAGTAATCATAAGTATGACACGAGCGATTATTACCAGATCGATCCTCAATTTGGCACGAACGAAGAGTTGAAACAATTGGTTTCCAAAGCTCATCAGCGTGGGATGAGAGTCATGCTGGACGCTGTCTTCAACCATATTGGTTACCAGTCTAAACAATGGCAGGATGTACTCGAAAAAGGGGAACATTCAATCTATCGCGATTGGTTTCATATTGATCGTTTTCCGTTGGTGGAAGAAAAGAACGGACAAGAATGTGTAAACTACCAGACCTTTGCTTTTCAAAAGGAAATGCCCAAGCTAAATACTGCACATCCAGAGGTAAAGGCCTATCTTCTGGATATTGCTCGCTTTTGGATAGAAGAATGTGATATTGATGCTTGGCGATTGGATGTTGCCAATGAAATTGACCATCAATTTTGGAAGGAATTTAGAAAAACGGTTTTGTCCATCAAGCCAGACTTATTCATTCTTGGGGAAATCTGGCACAGTGCCCAATCGTGGCTAGTGGGAGATGAGCACCACTCCGTTATGAACTATCCACTAGCTAGCGCAATAAAATCATTTTTCTTAACGGGAGAGTTAACAGACAAAGAATTTATAGCTTCGCTGAATAGCCAACGGTTTACCTATCGTCAGCAGGTGAGAGAAGTTCTCTTTAATCTACTGGATTCGCATGATACAGAGCGAATTAGTACGACTGCTAAAGGAGATAAGAATGCGATCAAAGCGGCTTTAGTTGCCCTCTTCTTTCAAGTAGGAAGCCCTTGTATCTACTACGGGACAGAAGTGGGACTATCTGGTGGAGAGGATCCAGATTGTAGGAAGGTTATGCCGTGGAAAAAAGAACAGCAAGATGAGGAGTTGCTGGCTTTTGTGACAAAGCTCATCCATTTGCGACAAACCTACCAAACGATCATTCAGAATGGAAAATTCTCCTTGGAGTCAACTGAAGAACGGCTATTAAGGATGACCTACACTAACGAAGACAAGTCCATTACTCTCTACTTTAACCAAGGGAAAGAACAGGTCAGTCTTCCCGATGGCTGCCTTGTCTGCCTAGCCAATGGTCTGATTGAAAATGGACAAGAGAAAAATCTCATGTCCAAGGGGGTAGCCCTCGTAGAACATGGATAAATTAAAAAACGATAGAAAATGCTTGCAATTCTGCTACAATTTGATAGAATAGTAAGGTAAAGTTAGACTGTATTGCCTACTGTCTATCTATAAAATATATTTTATTGGAGGCTTTTACCAAAATGGCAAAAGAAAAATACGATCGTAGTAAACCACACGTTAACATTGGTACAATTGGACACGTTGACCACGGTAAAACTACTTTGACTGCAGCTATCACAACTGTATTGGCACGTCGCTTGCCTTCATCAGTTAACCAACCTAAAGACTATGCGTCTATCGATGCTGCTCCAGAAGAACGCGAACGTGGTATCACTATCAACACTGCACACGTTGAGTACGAAACTGAAAAACGCCACTATGCTCACATCGACGCTCCAGGACACGCGGACTACGTTAAAAACATGATCACTGGTGCTGCCCAAATGGATGGTGCGATCTTGGTAGTAGCTTCAACTGACGGTCCAATGCCACAAACTCGTGAGCACATCCTTCTTTCACGTCAGGTTGGTGTTAAACACCTTATCGTCTTCATGAACAAAGTTGACTTGGTTGACGATGAAGAATTGCTTGAGTTGGTTGAAATGGAAATCCGTGACCTTCTTTCAGAATACGACTTCCCAGGTGATGATCTTCCAGTTATCCAAGGTTCAGCTCTTAAAGCTCTTGAAGGTGACGCTAAGTACGAAGACATCGTTATGGAATTGATGAACACTGTCGATGAGTACATTCCAGAACCAGAACGTGATACTGACAAGCCATTGCTTCTTCCAGTCGAAGACGTATTCTCAATCACTGGTCGCGGTACTGTAGCTTCAGGACGTATTGACCGTGGTACTGTTCGTGTCAACGACGAAATCGAAATCGTTGGTCTTCAAGAAGAAAAATCTAAAGCAGTTGTTACTGGTGTTGAAATGTTCCGTAAACAACTTGATGAAGGTCTTGCTGGCGATAACGTTGGTGTGCTTCTTCGTGGTGTTCAACGTGACGAAATCGAACGTGGTCAAGTTATCTCTAAACCAGGTTCAATCAACCCACACACTAAATTCAAAGGTGAAGTTTATATCCTTACTAAAGAAGAAGGTGGACGTCACACTCCATTCTTCGACAACTACCGTCCACAGTTCTACTTCCGTACAACTGACGTAACTGGTTCAATCAAATTGCCAGAAGGTACTGAAATGGTAATGCCTGGTGATAACGTAACTATCGACGTTGAATTGATTCACCCAATCGCTGTTGAACAAGGTACTACTTTCTCTATCCGTGAAGGTGGACGTACTGTTGGTTCAGGTATGGTTACAGAAATCGAAGCTTAATTCGATTGAGTTCCCAGAAATAACAATTATAATCAGACAAAAAGAAAACTCTCTACTTTCCGGTAGGGAGTTTTTCTGCTTCTTTTAGCACTCATAATTGCAGAAGGGAAAATTTGCGTTTAGGATGTTGATGTAGCTGGAATGGAAAACAATCTCCCAGAGTAAAATCAGGGAGATTGTATCTTTTACAATTTTTCAGGATTTTCAATAAAGGACCGAACAACTGTGCCACATTCTTTGCAAATCTCATGATAGAGAATTTGACCGTTAAAGGCTACCTTCTTTTCTGCACGAGTGATACTAGCATAACCATGTGGTTGTTTGCATAGAATAGCATTTGAAAAATCACAGAATGGGCAAATAAATACCTTGTTCATCTCGGCTCTCCTTTCTTTTTGAGTTGAAAGATTTCCTCAACCCGACAACCGAAGACTTCCGCAATTCTGAGGGCCATTTCGAGAGAAGGATTATAACGATTGTTCTCCAAATGGACAATCGTTTCTCGTCGCACACCAATTTCTTGAGCCAGTTCTTGTTGGCTTATTTTCTTTTTCTTTCGCCATTCTTTGAGGTTGGTTTCAATCTTTACCATACCAATCACCCACCACGCTTTTCAAAAATCCAGAAACCGATGTCAAAGATGAAAATCATAGTGGCTCCATAGATGAGGACCATGCCAGCATTCAGGCTAAATGGCATGAAGAAGGTAATGATACTAAGAACCATTAGACTTGACAGTACCAAAATCAGGGTCAAAGAAGCTGCCTTGGCTAGATTGATATAGAAACGATCATCAGCCTTTTCGTCGACTTTTTTGATGGCGAAGTAGAGGAAGAAGCCAACTAGGATCAGGAGACTGAGCCCAAGAAAAAGATGTTTGAGCCAAGCAGGGTTGGTATCTGGTGTGATTACCCAAATTCCTTTGGTATAGATTCCCATGGTAGTTAATAGGGTACAAGTATACAGTTTTTCAGTCAGTCCAAAATATGCTTGCTGCCTTTGGTTTGGTTGAATTCGGAAGAGAATGGACAAAAGAATGAGTTGTAAGATAATAGTAATGGTCAGAATCAATGGTTTTATCCACCAAGGGTTACTGTTGGGAGTGGCAACACCCAAAATAATCATGGTAATTGGAACTCCAAGTAAAGCTGAATTTTTATAGTTTTTCATGATAGGACCTCCTTAATAATTTATAAAAGTTAACTATTTATAACTTTTTGTGTTATAAATATATCACATATAGGAAATGTTGTCAAATAAAATGTTATTTTTTTATAACATTTTTGTAGCAATATAAAAATCATACTAGATGCCATGTAAGTTTTGTATGTTTTTTCTCTGTATTTTTATAAAGGGTAAAAATGAGAGTAATATATGTGCTAGAATAATCTCGTTATTGCTTTTGTGTTAACAATATTGTACGCGTCGTGCAAGACAAGATATATGAAAAAGGAGTTGTATTTATGTATTCTAATAGCGAAAAAAAAGAGAATGGTACCAAACAAAGTCGTTTCTCTATTCGTAAATTTAGTGCAGGCGTGGTCTCGGTGACTATCGCGGCCTTTTGGATGACAGGTCCCCTTGCATCCGCTGATACTCAGCCAGCAGCAGAAAACAGTACAAGTCTAGAAGAAATTGCTACTGAAAAAGGAAAAGTAACTGTTAAGTACTGGGGATTCCATAATGGAGACCACAATCCGCTTGAAGGAAAGAATGAGTCAGGTCAAATAGTTAAAGCCGAAGAGACCCTTGAAGACAAACTTGGGGAAACATATAATTTAAAAAATAAACGCCATAGTAAAATTACTGATAAAAATGATGTGGAATGGATTTTTGATTCAGCAGATGGTAAAGAAGAAGGTAAGTTTGAATCTTCAAAATCCCCAGTTGTTGACTATTACTACACAAAAAACTTTAAAGACGGCTCAGTAATCGTCAAGCATGTTGATGTAGATGGCAAACTACTGGGCAGCGAGATAGCTGTATCAAAAATGGAAAAAGGAGCTGCATACGATGTCAGCTCTAAAAGACTTCCAGAGTTTATCAAAGATAATAGATCCTATATCCCTGTTTCTAAGGGGCAATATGCAGTTGGTGAAGTTGGTGATGAAGGCAACTTAGTTAAGGCTAAGGATTCAAAATATATTGGTCTTGATCCGGCTAAAGGCAATATTATTCTGGGCGAACGGACCGTTACCTTTGTTTACAAATTCGATAAGGAACTTCTAACTCCATCAAAGCCATTGGATGATCTAAGCAAGAAAAAGTATTCCATCTATCATGGGATTGACGGAAGAACGGAAGGACCAAAAACCTTTGA
This sequence comes from Streptococcus sp. DAT741, assembly GCF_009866825.1. NCBI lineage: Bacteria > Bacillati > Bacillota > Bacilli > Lactobacillales > Streptococcaceae > Streptococcus > Streptococcus sp. DAT741. The sequence goes on along the minus strand of NZ_CP019557.1, from coordinate 1,500,452 downwards.
AGGTACCGCAGCAGCCTTAGAAGAGTTCTTGAAGCAGGAGATGGCTTCTCGTAAAGACTACCCATATGTTGATCGCTTTGAAAAGGATGAACGAGTTCTCTTAGTATTTAACAAGTATAAGACTTTCATTGTCATTCAGACAAAAGAGGGTGAGGAGGTCAAACAAACTATCTATCCGTCCTATAAAGATCCTGAAAAACTTACCGCAGAAATTAAGCAATTGATGGATGGTTTCCGTAATGACTATCATGTTGAGCGTAAAGATGGTTTCGACAAGAATGAGACAAATGTTCCGACTGTTACGCTCGTCTTGACAAAAAATTCAGAGAAAACTAAGAGGGAACAGCTAGTTCAACCTAAAGCTGAGCAGCTATCTCAACCTAAGGTCGAACAACTATCTCAACCTAAAGCTGAGCAGCCATCTCAACCTAAGGTCGAACAACTATCTCAGCCTAAGGATGAGCAATCCGCTCAAGCTAAGGCTGAAAAACTAGTTCCGTCGAAAGGCGGGATGTTAGATTCTAAGCAGACCGAGCAGTCAGAAAGAACTCAATCTAATTCGCAAATCAAGCGCGAAGCTAAGACCTTGCCAAATACAGGTGAAGGAAGTTCAGCGCTTATGTTGGTCGGAGTAGGGCTAGGTTTGTTATCTTCAGCACTGGTTCTATTCAATAGACGTCGTCGCGAAGACTAAGAGTTAAGTTTTTCTTGGAATATGAATAGAAATCAAGGAACACTTGAAATTATCTGAACTGCCCCCAAAAGTTAGATACAAAATCTAACGATTGGGGTGCTTTTCTTATGACATTAAACGCTAACGATAAAGTTGAAATCTATCACTTAAAACAATTAGGTTGGACTTGGCCACAACTCAGCCAAAAATTTGATGTGAATAAAGCTCATCTACAATACTTGGTCCGACTGATTGACAAACATGGTTTAGACTGTGTTCAAAATGCCGTACTAAAAAAGCTGAGAGAATACGGTCTGATGGACGAAGCAAGGCTCAATAATATTTCTTGTCCAATTTTTTTAGGGCAGTATAATCTCGGTCTCCTCTTTTTTGTATTTTGAATGGTTTAAAGGCTCAGTCTGGCTGCTTTTATAGAGTAAATATTAAGTATGGGAATAATGTTTCTCATTTAATCCAGAAAGGAAAATCTGTTTTCTGAAAACGAATTTGTGTGTATAAAAGGTGAATTTTGCCCAAAGATATACCCCAAATTAACTGAGGGGATGTTTCTACTATTCATAATGTATCGAAAATATTGTAAAATTTTCTGAAAACAATCCTGTAAAAATCAGTGATATATGGTTTTCATGCCTATGAAGTGGAGAAAATCTTTAATCTTAGTCACATTTATGCTATAATAGGTACCATACAATAAATATAGAAGAGGTAAGTGAAATGTCACGTAAACCAATCATTGCTGGTAACTGGAAAATGAACAAAACGGCTGCAGAAGCACGCGAATTTGTTGAGGCTGTAAAAGCACACATCCCATCGTCTGATGTCGTTGAGACTGTTATTGGTTCTCCAGCTCTTTTCATTGAAGGCATGAAGAAAGGTGTGAAAGGAACAGACTTGAAAGTCGCTGCGCAAAACTGCTACTTTGAAGATTTCGGTGCCTACACTGGTGAAAATAGTCCTGCAACTCTTGCTGCACTTGAAGTGGACTACGTGATTATTGGCCACTCAGAGCGTCGTGACTACTTCCACGAAACGGATGAAGATATTAACAAAAAAGCTCACGCAATCTTCAAAAATGGTATGACTCCAATCATCTGTTGTGGTGAGTCTCTTGAAACTTACGAAGCCGGTAAAGCAGTTGAGTTTGTAGGTGCTCAAGTTTCTGCTGCTTTGAAGGACTTGACTGCTGAACAAGTGACTTCTTTGGTGATTGCTTATGAGCCGATCTGGGCGATTGGTACTGGTAAGTCGGCTACTAAAGACGATGCACAAAACATGTGTAAAGCAGTTCGTGATGTCGTTGCGGCTGACTTCGGTCAAGAAGTTGCTGACAAAGTTCGTGTTCAATACGGTGGTTCTGTAAAACCTGAAAACATTGCTGAGTATATGGCTTGTCCAGATGTTGACGGTGCCCTTGTGGGTGGCGCATCACTGGAGGCAGAGAGCTTCTTGGCTTTGTTGGATTTCTAAGATAGTCTGAGTAAGATGAGTCTTTAAGATATAAAAATGAGCAGCTTCAAAGGAAGTTGCTCATTTTCTGTTCTCATTGGGGAGAAAGTTCATCAAGATGATGGATACCTGATTGGGAAAAAGAAGAAAAGCGAAAAAATACAGAAAATATTGGAATTCTGTAACAGATTAAACCAATAGCTTTTTGTATCTTATCGGCTAGTTTTGCCCTGTACTTCCTATACCTGCTTGATATTGAGAATGGGTGGCTATTTTAAGACCCATTCTCTAAGTGCATGGGCCACGCCGCTCTCATCATTGGATTTGGTGATATACTTGGCAATTTTCTTTAGTTCAGAATTGCCATTTTCCATGACAACGGGAGCGCCGACAACTTCCAACATGGACCGATCGTTTTCCTGATCACCTATGGCCATAGTCTGATCCATTGTCAACCCTAGCTTTTCTGCTAGGTGAATGATGGCCTGCCCTTTATTGACTGTTTTAGGAGTAATTTCGAGGTAAAATGGTGCTGATTTGGCAACCGTATATTTCTCTGTTAGACTGGTCGGCAGAAGGGGGATAGCAGCATCAAGAATCTCTGGCTCATCAACCATCATTGCCTTGATGATTTCCTCTTGCTCCATTTCTTCCGGCGTACGGCAAAAAATGGGGGCACTAACCAGCATTGATTCGTAGACAGTGTATTTACCAATATTACGGTTAGCAGTATAGATGCCTTTTTTTGTACTCGCGTGCATAGGGAGATGAAGTCTGCGAGCAGCCAGTTCAATATCGAGATAGTCGTCATAAGTTAGTGTATCTTTTACAATATCTTCGCCAGTCGCTGCATCTTGGACCAGCCCACCATTGAAGGTAATTACATAATCTCCAGGTTCGGTCAGATTTAGTTGGTCTAAAATAGCGCGAACCCCCGATATAGGTCGGCCAGTCGCAATGACGATTTTGACACCAGCTTTCTTAGCATCTTGGATGGCTGAGAAGACTTCAGAGGTAATTTCCTGCTGACTATTTAGTAGGGTACCATCGATATCAATGGCAACGAGTTTAATGCTCATGTTGTTCTCCAATTATAAAATGATCGTTATGCACATGGCTGATAAAATCAGCAGTCTGTAGTGCAAAAATACCTGTCTCTCCCAACATTTCCTTAGGGAAATAGAAGCGGCTATCCCCATGTATTGTTCCAGATAGTGAATGGACAATCGGTGATAGGGAAGATAATTCAACTAAGGTATTATCCTTTCGATAAATCTCAATCTGTGTTCGTTTCTTTTTGGCATTTGGGCGATAAATATCATAAGGCAGGTCGAAATTATGATGGATAGCTGTATAATATTCTGGGTCAAAGCCAACATCTGCTACCAGACTGCGTAGCAAATCCAATCCTTCCTCTTCTTCTGTCTTGAAGGTGATAGATTTGAAGACCTTTCTGTTTATGTAGCGCTGTGCTAAGTCAGATAAAATACGATCTGGTCCATCAATCCATGACTGGAAGTAGGTATTCATCACACCATCATCAAGAGCGAGGTAATCAGCTAGTTGAACACGGCGTTCAAAGAATGGTAGTAGGCGTGGTGAAGTGCGAGCGAAAAAATCTTGTTCGCTTGCATAAAGTAACTTGGCACGATTGAGCAAATTTTGTAATAGAACTTCCATCGATCGGCTGGCAGGATGAAAATAGACCTGCATATACATCTGGTAGCGACTGAGGACATAATCCTCAACAGCATGCATCCCAGATTCTTTGAAGGCGATTCCGTTCTCGATAGGACGGATGACCCGTAAAATTCTTGTTAGGTCAAATTCGCCATAATTAGCACCAGTAAAATAGGAATCACGCAGCAGGTAATCCATACGATCGACATCAATTTGGCTGGAAATCAGTTGTACGACCTGTTTATTCGGATAGGTGTGACGGATGACGCTGGCAACCTTATCTGGAAAATGGGGAGAAACCTGTTTCAGGAGAGAATTGATCTCTGTTTCTGGGTTAGTGATAATGGCACAGGTCATTTCCTCGTGATCCGTGTCAAATAGACGCTCGAAGGTGTGAGAATAGGCACCATGTCCCACATCATGCAGGAGCGCTGCAACCATGGTCAACAAGGACTCGTTTGAATCCCAGATATGAGGATACTTATCTTCAAATTTTTGTGTAATCCGCCTAGCAATTTCATAGGCACCAAGGCAATGCGAAAAGCGGCTATGCTCGCCACCATGGAAAGTATAGGAAGTGGTTCCCAGTTGTTTGATGCGGCGTAGTCGCTGAAATTCTTTTGTATTGATGAGTTTGTAAATCAGTTCATGGTCTACATGGACGTAATTATGAACCGGGTCACGGAATACTTTTTCTATCATGCTTCCATTATAACAAAAAAGAGTAATAATTTCCTGATTTTTCTAAAATACAAGGATATTGATATGTACCAAAAGCTCTCTCTTTAGTATAATGGAGAAATGACAAATCAACTTATTTTACATGCTATCCAGTTCATTCTTGTAGGAATGATTGTCTGGATGATTTATCTCATTACATCCTATGCTAAACAGAATCATATCTCTCTTACTGAGAAATTCTGGACAGGTTTTGCCATCGGTTATGTGACAGACTTGTTGGATACTTTAGGGATTGGTACTTTTGCAACCTCAACGAGTTTATTGAAAGCCACCAAATTGATTAAGGATGATCGAAGCATTCCTGCGACCATGACAACCGCCCATATCATCCCGATTTTACTGGAAGCACTACTCTTCATTACTATTGTAGAGGTTGAAATGACGACCCTGATTCCTTTGGCGATAGCTGCTTTTACTGGTGCTTCAGTCGGGGCACGTGTCACTCAAAATTGGGACACCAAAAAAGTGCAACGTGTTTTGGGGGTTCTGCTCCTTATTGCAGCCGGAATTATGGTCTATCGGATGGTAACGAATCCGGGAGCAGATTTGGCGAATGATGTTCGCGGTCTGATGGGGTGGAAGCTCCTAGTGGGGATTGTATTTGACTTCTTTATTGGTATGCTTTTGAGCATGGGACTGGGTAACTACGCTCCAGAGTTGATTTTCTTTTCTTTGATGGGAATCAGTCCAGCTGTTGCGTTACCAGTAATGATGCTCAATGCAGCTATGATGCTCTCAGCAGGTGCCAAGCAGTTTATCCAATCAGGTCGAGTAAACTGGCCAGGAGTTCCAGGGATAATTGTCGGCGGTGTTTTGGGTGTTCTGACGGCAGCTATCTTTTTATCCAACTTAGATATCAATAATTTGAAAATTTTAGTTGTTTTCATTGCAGCTTACACAGGCTTTACCTTGCTTCGGGCATCGTTCGTTACTAGGATAAAACGTTAGTAGGAGGAAGACATGGAGATTCGGTTGCGAAATGAAATTGATTTGGATGGTCAGGTCGAAGTGGTAGATCAGCAATTTCAGGTGGAAGTTAGGGAAAAAGGAGAGCAACTTTATCTAATGTACACCAATGATGAGTCAGAAAAAGTCGTCATCAAATGTGACAAGGAAGAATTGGTGATGACACGTTTTTCTGAACCTAAGTCCATCATGCGCTTCATGTTAGACAGAGAAGCCATTGTTACGATCCCTACTCCGATGGGAATTCAACATTTTGTGACAGATACGAAACAGTATCGACTGCATCGTGAAAAACAATATCTTCGACTGCGATATGAACTAAAAGGCTTGGAAAATCAGCAGCGATTTGCTTCTTACAGGATGGAAATCTCCTGGAAGTAATTCCTTGTCAAAAAATATTCTTGAATTTCTCTGAGATTTTGGTATAATAGAGAACAAATCGAGGGAGTAGCTAGCGAAGCATAGCCTTTCATTTTATCTTTTATCATATCTGACGATTGAGGAAACTTGATTTCCTTATTTTCCAGCTTCAAATAATTTGTGATTATTTGAACTCGCCTTGCTTAGTTTCAGTTATGCATGGGTTATTGGCACGGGTTGTACCGTCTCATCTCCAGCCTTCAACAGTGTCCTAGGTTGTTGAAGCGAGTACTAAAAGTAAATTGAAAGACTGCCATTCGCGATATTGTCGTCAATCCGAATTTGTTTCCGGCAATGTATTAAATAGCGAGACTTGTTTTATTAAAACAGGTCTCTTTTTGTTGTTATGCAAGAAAGAGGCCGAAAAGGAGAAGGAAATTGTCAAAAGAACAAAAACGCGATTTGTTTTATACACAAAGCGAAGAGCAAGTACTGTCAAGCATGAACTCATCTTTGGACGGTTTGTCAACTGATGAGGCAAACAGACGTCTAGCTGATTATGGCCGTAATGAACTGGATGAGGGTGAAAAGCGTACACTCTTTGCAAAATTTGTAGATCAGTTTAAAGACTTAATGATTGTTATTTTGGTTACTGCTGCCATTTTGACGGTCATCACAGAAGGTTCTCATGGCTTGACGGATGCTATCATTATTCTGGCTGTTGTCATCCTAAATGCCGCTTTTGGTGTCTATCAAGAGGGGCAAGCAGAGGCAGCCATTGAAGCACTTAAAAACATGTCTAGCCCGATTGCGCGTGCCCTTCGTGATAACCATGTAGTAGAAGTAGACTCCAAGGATCTCGTTCCTGGCGATATTGTTTTGTTAGAAGCAGGTGATGTAGTACCGGCAGATATGCGCCTTTTAGAGGCCAACTCCCTCAAAATCGAAGAAGCTGCCCTTACCGGCGAGTCTGTTCCTGTTGAAAAAGACCTGACAGCAGTCTTAGTAGGAGATGTACCAATCGGTGATCGTGTCAACATGGCTTACCAAAACTCTAACGTTACCTATGGTCGTGGTCTAGGTGTCGTTACCAATACTGGTATGTATACCGAGGTTGGTCATATTGCTGGTATGCTTGCCAATGCAGACGAAACAGATACCCCGCTCAAGCAAAATCTGCACCAATTGTCTCAGGTCTTGACCTATGCAATTCTTGTGATTGCTGCGGTGACAATGGCTGTTTCAGTCTTTATCCGTGGAGAGGGGATTTTGCCAGCCCTTATGACTTCTGTTGCCCTTGCAGTTGCAGCAATTCCAGAAGGTTTGCCAGCTATTGTTACTGTTGTTCTCTCGCTCGGTACCCAAGTTCTAGCAAAACGGAACTCCATCATCCGTAAATTACCAGCAGTTGAGACACTTGGATCGACTGAAATTATTGCCTCAGATAAGACCGGTACTTTGACGATGAATCAAATGACAGTTGAGAAAGTCTATACTAACGGTCAGTTAATTGATGCTAAAGAAGTGCTGGAAGCTAGCAATACAACACTTCGTATCATGAACTTTGCCAATGATACAAAGGTTGACCCGACTGGCAAACTAATCGGAGACCCAACAGAGACCGCTCTGGTTCAATTTGGTTTGGATCAAAATTTTGATGTTCGTCAAGTTTTAGTAAATGAGCCTCGTGTAGCTGAGTTGCCATTTGACTCGACACGTAAACTCATGTCGACTGTTCATCAACAGGCTGCGGGGAACTTCTTTGTAGCAGTTAAGGGTGCACCAGACCAGTTACTCAAACGTGTAACTCAAATTGAAGAAAACGGTAGCATCCGGCCGATTACTGCTGCGGATAAAGAAACTATCCTTGCAACCAATAAGGAATTGGCTAAACAAGCCCTTCGTGTGCTCATGATGGCCTACAAGTATGTAGATGCTATACCAGAAATGGAAACAGAAATCGTTGAGAACGATCTAGTCTTTTCAGGATTAGTTGGGATGATTGACCCTGAGCGTCCAGAGGCAGCAGCGGCTGTTCGTGTCGCCAAGGAAGCAGGAATTCGTCCGATTATGATTACAGGCGACCACCAAGATACGGCAGAAGCGATTGCTAAGCGTCTTGGTATCATTGATCCAAACGATATGGAAGACCATGTTTTCACAGGAGCTGAGTTGAATGAACTGACGGATGAAGAGTTCCAAAAAGTGTTTAAACAGTATTCTGTCTATGCTCGTGTATCTCCTGAGCACAAGGTGCGTATCGTGAAGGCTTGGCAGAATGAAGGCAAGGTAGTTGCCATGACAGGTGATGGGGTAAACGATGCTCCTTCTCTCAAAACAGCCGACATTGGTATCGGTATGGGGATCACAGGTACAGAGGTATCCAAGGGCGCTTCTGATATGGTACTTGCCGATGATAACTTCGCAACGATTATCGTTGCAGTTGAAGAAGGACGTAAGGTCTTCTCAAACATCCAAAAGACTATCCAATACCTCTTATCTGCTAACACAGCAGAGGTGCTCTGCATCTTCCTTGCAACCCTCTTTGGCTGGGACGTACTGGAGCCTGTTCATCTTCTCTGGATTAACTTAGTAACAGATACTTTACCAGCTATTGCCCTAGGTGTTGAGCCGGCTGAGCCAGGTGTCATGCAACACAAACCTCGCGGTCGAAATTCAAGTTTCTTCTCAGGTGGCGTCTTGAGTTCCATCATTTACCAAGGTATTCTACAGACTATTCTTGTACTAGGTGTTTATGGTTTTGCTCTACTTTATCCAGAACATAGCACCTATGGCGAAATCCATGCTGATGCTTTGACGATGGCTTACCTGACCCTAGGTCTAATTCAGCTGGTACATGCCTTTAACGTGAAATCTGTCTATCAATCTATCTTTACAGTTGGTCCATTCAAGAATAAACTCTTTAACTGGTCTATCGTTGCAGCCTTCTTGCTCTTGATGATTACTCTGGTTATTCCAGGATTTAATACTTTCTTCAAAGTCTCACTCTTGTCACCAACTCAATGGTTGGTAGCTGTTATCGGTTCGGGTCTCATGATTGTGGTTGTTGAAATTGTTAAATTTGTGCAGCGCAAGATGGGACTGGATGAAAAAGCAATCTAATAAATAAGGGCTCTTTGTCAACTGTAGTGGGTTGATGAAAAGTCATAACCTAGAGCTTGGGACAAAAAGATTTTCAATTTTGAAAATCTCAATTATCAAGTCCTTTAGATTTATAATTGAACAAAAAAAGCGAACAAAACCAGTTTTCTGACAATCAGAATCTTGGTTTGTTCGCTTTTTATATATGAGATTGGACTATTGTCCCAACCTCTTTTTGGCTCTTTTGAATTTTTAGGAGACAAGCTAAAACGGTCTCTTTCCAGGCCGTTTTACTGATGCGGCGGCATATTGCACATCTGAGGTATAAGTCCTCTGCGGGTAGCTGGTAAGCAACTTTCAAGCCAGACTATTGTGAGGTAGCGGATTAAAACAGTTTGGAGAGAGGCCATTTTAAGTCTGATGTTAGAAACCATGCCCATCAGAGGAAGGAAGAGCAAAATCGTGGCTCTACGAACAGAAACATGATATTAAGGTACCTTGGTTGGAGCAACTACTATCAACTTTAAAACGGACTATATCAAAACCAGTCCATACTAAGTGCGGACTGGTTAGTTACCTGAATGATTATCCTGAAAGACGTGTGTTAAAAGTTAGTTGAATCGCCGTGTGCCGAATGGCATGCATGGTGGTGTGAGAAGAATTAAAAATTTGCTTCTACTCGATTGGCTTACATCATTCCAAAGCTACTCATTTTCTGAAATAGATTGCTGTTCCGTAGGTAGCTCTGTAATGAGATAATCATAGAGTGACTCTTTAACAAGTTTTAAAAAAACTTTCTTAAAGTCCTCAGGTGGCAAAGGATTTTCTTGAATAATCCAATTTTTTATAATGGTCGTAGTTTGTTCGACAATGAGTCTTATTAGTACATCATCTGATAGGTGAAATTTTTCACTAGAAGGATGCATATTTTTTATTCCCCATTCAGTGTAGGTAGATACGACAAATTGTTCAAATGAAGGGGCAATAGCAGAGATGTATAGACAACTAACCCATTTTCTCTTCTCATAAATAACAGGAAGAAGCCTGTCTGCTATATAGTCAAACGGATTGCCATCCTGCTCAATATCATAATCACTACAAATTTGATACACCTGTTTATCAAGAAATTGGTACACGTAATCAACAATTTCTTGAAAATTTCTAAAATGTTTCCGATAAATAGCTTGTCGAGTGAGTCCAGCCTCTTTAGCGATTTCTGACATGGTAAAGCCTGTTTTTTCAGGATTTTTGATAGCTAACTCAAAAAAAGCATCAATAATTCTTTCGCGCGTATACTTTGCCATACTTATCCTTTCGTGGTATAAGAGTCAACATCTGCAAGTATATCTTAAAGTCTAGCTTTAAACCCTTAAAAAAAGGGAAAAATCCTAAAAAATAAGTCCACACTGTGTCAACCGATTGTTCTTCATTTCTTATAATTTATGTTGGAAATGTCACCATTACCAGTACCTACAAGCCAACCACTCCTCCTAAGCATAAAAATCTACTCCACTATCATTAACAGGAAGTCATAGCGAGCTAGGACTGACGATTGTCGGACTAGCACTTGCCGGGACTATGAGTGCTCAAGCGATTTACCGAAAGAAGAAAAAGGCATAGCAAACCCACAGAGTGAGCGAAAGCGGAGCTTGATTGTGAGGAAAATAAACTAAGGCAACTGTCTTAACTCTATAATCCAAAAGCGAACAAAATAGTTTTCTATCATTTAGAATGCTATCTTGTTCGCTTTTTATTTAAGATAGAGAATTATTTGAACCATTCCTAGACTGGTATATTGGCTCATGAATCATGAATATTTGAGGTTTAAAATGATGAAACGATAAGTCAGCCTACAGATATAGGGGTAAGATTGAATGTATTCTCTCTTTTTATGAAGTCTGTATTAAAGGGGCCAAGAGAAGGCCTTTGTATCTGTAAAGTACCTGTAATACGAAAAGCTCTTTGTCACAGAAGTGACATTTTTTAAGCTAGCTTTTATGATATAATGATAGAGCATGTTGAGGGGAGGAGATGCTATGCGGACAAAGAAGTTGAGCATATTTTTATTTTTTGCCTATCTCCTTTTGCTTGTCTGGATGATTGTTTACAAGATGAACCTGAATATTTTATATGGTCGCTATGATATTGGCAGTATCAATCTGCTTCCTTTTGCAGGTACTGCGGTATATGATGGGGTTCTCTATTTTCCAGAAATACTCTTTAATATCATCAGTTTTATCCCTTTTGGAATCTATATGGAGATGCTCTTTCGCAAGGCATCATGGGGAACAAATTTATTTGTAATCATGTTGGTTAGTCTGTCCTTTGAAGTGGCTCAATATGTCCTTTTGCTCGGCATTGCAGATATTACGGATATACTGGCTAATGTGCTTGGTGGCGCTATTGGTATCAATATTATGTATGTTCTAACGAGTATTTGGCGAGAAAAAGCCTACACGCGTATGAATGTATTTTGCCTTTTTCTGACGTTTCTCGTCATAGCGGTAACCTATTTGATTGTGTAAGTCTTGCAAAAAACCTCTGCATTTTGCTAAAATGGATACAGAGTGGAAGAGATAGGGTTTCTTTTGGAAGTTGATTTTATCAAACGGGATAGTGAAGAGTAAACTGAAAAGGACAATACTTTAATTGTAGAGCTTTTCTAAACATAGTCATAGACTAGCAATTGTGGTATAATAAAGAGATAATACTTTGAGAAAATCGTCAACTTACTTTAGTAGGTATTAGCTCTGGTAAGGATAGCCTGTTACTTTGAAGAGAAAAGTAGTAGAGGCTTATCTTCGACTTTTAATTTTTATCAAGTATAAGTAAATAAAAATGAGGTGTATATGGATACAGCAGAAATTCGCCAAAAGATTGAAGAACTTGGCAAAAAACTAACTTCTTTTAGGGGGTCTCTTTGACTTAGAAGGTCTGGAGGAAGAGATTGCCATTCTCGAGAACAAGATGACAGAGCCAGATTTTTGGAATGATAATTTGGCTGCGCAGAAAATATCTCAGGAGTTGAACGAACTGAAAAATACGTATGGAAATTTTCAGCAGATGTTAGATGATTATGAGGAGTCAGAGATTCTTCTAGATTTTCTAGCAGAGGACGAGTCGGTTCGTGAAGAGTTGGTAGAAAAATTGATCAATTTGGATAAGTTGATGACAGCTTACGAGATGACCCTACTCTTATCTGAGCCTTATGACCACAATAATGCTATCTTGGAGATTCATCCGGGATCAGGTGGTACAGAGGCACAAGACTGGGGAGAAATGCTTCTACGGATGTATACCCGTTATGGAAATGCTAAAGGATTTACGGTTGAAACCTTGGATTATCAAGCAGGAGATGAGGCAGGAATCAAGTCAGTGACTCTCAGCTTTACTGGACCAAATGCTTATGGTTTGTTAAAATCGGAAATGGGGGTTCATCGTCTGGTGCGTATCTCGCCGTTTGATTCGGCAAAACGACGCCATACCTCATTTACATCTGTGGAAGTTATGCCTGAATTGGATGATACGATTGAAGTCGAGATCAGAGATGATGAGGTGAAAATGGATACCTTTCGTTCGGGTGGTGCCGGTGGTCAGAATGTCAATAAAGTATCGACAGGGGTGCGCTTGACCCATATTCCAACCGGTATAGTAACCCAGTCAACGGTAGATCGGACGCAATATGGCAACCGTGATCGCGCCATGAAGCTCTTGCAGGCTAAATTGTATCAGTTGGAGCAAGAGAAGAAAGCGGCAGAGGTGGACTCGCTCAAGGGAGATAAGAAGGAAATTACTTGGGGAAGTCAGATTCGTTCCTATGTCTTTACTCCTTATACCATGGTTAAAGACCATCGAACTGGCCATGAGGTCAGTCAGGTAGATAAGGTCATGGATGGTGATTTAGACGGTTTTATAGACGCTTATTTAAAATGGCGAATTAGCTAAAATCTAAAGAAAGGACTGTCTGAGACAGAAAATCCTATGGGAATAATAGAAATGAAAGATGTTTCCAAGAAATATGGAAACGGAACGACTGCCCTTCGCGGTGTGTCGGTAAATGTTGAGGCGGGAGAATTTGCCTATATTGTGGGTCCATCCGGTGCAGGTAAGTCAACTTTTATCAAACTCTTATATCGGGAGGAAAAGCTTGATAAGGGAAGACTAAAGGTCGGAAACTTCGATTTAGCCAAAATTAAAAAGAGGGATGTGCCTCTTCTGCGCCGTAGTGTAGGAGTCGTTTTCCAGGACTACAAACTCTTGCCGAAAAAGACGGTTTTTGAAAACATTGCTTATGCTATGGAAGTTATTGGTGAGAAACCACGCAATATCAAGAAGCGAGTAATGGAAGTTTTGGATTTGGTCGGATTAAAACATAAGATTCGTTCTTTCCCGAATGAGCTTTCTGGTGGTGAGCAGCAACGTATTGCGATTGCTCGTGCCATTGTTAATAACCCTAAGGTATTGATTGCGGATGAGCCGACCGGTAACTTGGACCCTGAAAATTCATGGGAAATCATGAATCTTCTAGAGAGAATCAATCTGCAGGGAACAACAATTTTAATGGCAACGCATAATAGCCAAATCGTAAATACACTTCGTCACCGAGTTATTGCAATCGAAGATGGTCGTGTGGTGCGTGACGAAGCAGAAGGAGAGTATGGATACGATGAGTAAGCGATTTTTTAGACATTTTATAGAATCATTGAAAAGCCTAAAGCGAAATGGCTGGATGACGGTTGCAGCTATTTCATCTGTAACCATCACCCTTACTCTGGTTGGTCTCTTTGCTTCTGTCATCTTGAATACAGCAAAATTGGCTACAGATTTGGAACAAAATGTGCGCATCAATGTTTACCTCAGAGCTAATTCGACAGATCAGGTCGAAACCATTGTCAATGAAGCAGGGGAAACTGTCGCAAACCCCGATTTTAAAAAGGTTTACAATCAAATTACAGCCTTACCAAATGTTAAAAGTGTGACTTACTCAAGTAAGGATGAGCAGTTGAAAAAATTGACTGAAACACTCGGCGAAACATGGAATCTTTTCCAAGGGGATGCTAATCCGCTTTATGATGCCTATATTATCAATACCACAGAGCCTCAGTATGTAAAATCTGTAGCAGCTGATATTGCTAAGATTGATGGTGTAACGGAAGTACGTGATGGTGAAGTCGAAACAGAACGTATCTTCAAATTGGCTGATTTGGTGCGTACTTGGGGACTTGCAGCAACAGGCTTGCTACTGTTTACAGCAGTCTTCCTGATTTCTAATACGATTCGTATTACAATCATTTCTCGTAGTCGTGAAATCCAAATTATGCGTTTAGTTGGTGCAAAAAACAGTTATATCCGTGGTCCTTTCCTCTGGGAAGGAGCATGGGTCGGTCTGTTGGGGGCAATTTTACCTTCTATCCTAGTCTATTCTCTCTATCGAGTGATTTATAACTCGGTTAATGCTAGCCTTGCTAGTCAAGATTTATCCTTAATTAGCATGAATGTCTTCGTTCCAGGAATGGTAGGTGCCCTTTTTGTTATCGGTGTCATCATCGGTGCACTTGGGTCTGTCATTTCTATGAATCGTTATTTAAAGATTTAAAATATAGAAGGTCCGTACGGTTTCATAGGTATTGGGCCTTTTGTTTTTTATTGCGGTGAATGAAAAGCTGATATATCTTTTTCTTTATAAAATTTTAAAAATCCATTGACATTTTTATAGAGACATGGTATAGTAATTGAGTACGCTGGTTTAGCTCAGTCGGTAGAGCGCATCCATGGTAAGGATGAGGTCGCCGGTTCAATCCCGGCAACTAGCATATAGGAGAAACAGCCTTTGTGGTTGTTTTTATTTTTCCTCTTGACTTATATGTTGATTGTGTTAGAATAGAACATAGAAAAAGGAAAGGAGTAAGACAGATGAATACAAAACTTGTCGTTAAACAAGCTGTTTTTTATGGTATACTCCTTTCTAAGCAGGGATAAGATACTCAGTAATAGACTGTTTTTAGCTTTCTATTGAGTTTGGTCTATTTTTGTGGACTTAAGATAAGCCTAGGTGGAGTGTAGTTTACCTAGGCTTTTTTGTGTCCAGTCGTTTGAGAAACTCTTTTGAAAACTGTCGTTTTCTCATCGTGAAGGGAGGAAAAGTGATTGTTTTCAAGGAAGATTCATGTGATTATTGTTAGCCTTGCTCTTGTTCAATAGATTCGATGGTATTTTTATAAAGGAGATATATGTTTCGATTGATTTTTGATTATGTTAAGCGACACAAGCGGCTGTACTTGTTAGTTGCTATAACATTGATTGTTTATGATGCTACGCTTTTGATTCCGACGAAAATCATTCAGCAGATGGTAGACATACTGACAAAAAATAGTCTGACAGATCAAATCTTGATCCAGAATATAGCTGTGCTTGTCTTGGTGACCTTGCTGAACTATGCTACGGCGTTTATTTGGCACTTGAAACTGTTTCAAGCTTCGGTGAATTTCAAGTTTAATATGCAGCAGCGGGCTTTCAAAAAGCTAGTGACGATGCGAACGCCGTTCTATGAGAAGTTTCGCTCTGGTGATGTTATGACTCGCTTTTCAACAGATGTTGATGGCTTAATGGAGATGGCAGGCTACGGTCTGATGATCGTTGTCTATGCTGGAGGTATGCTAGCTTTCGTTATTCCAACCATGTTTTTCATTGATTGGAAGATTTCGCTCATAGCCTTATTACCTATGTTGGTGATGACCAGTTGTTTCTTTCTCATCGGTCGTAAGCAGGACAAGGCTATTGAGGTTAACCGAGAGGCAGTTGCCCAGCTTAATAATGAGGTGTTAGAGGTCGTTGAGGGGATTCGAGTGACACGAGCCTACAGTAAGAAGGCTACTCAAAAGGCTAAATTTCAAGCTCGAACCAAGCAGTTGGCACAGGGAGGAGATCGGATTACTTCCCTTCAATCCCTTTACAACCCTCTTGCTACGATCTGTCTAGGCTTGTCTACCGTTCTTGTCCTTGTGATGGGGACACAAGCGGTCAAGGTGGGGCAGCTTACATTGGGGCAGGTGATTGCTCTTCAGCTCTATATTGGATCACTCCTTGAACCTTTCTGGATGCTTGCAGACTTCATTTTGGTTTATCAGACGGGTAAGACTTCCTTTGAGAAGTTGCAAGAACTGATTGAGACTGGAGACGATTTAGAAGCTGATGGTTCTGGGGAAATAGCAGAGCTAGCTAGTATTTCCTTCAAGGATTACAGCTTTCGCTATCCACAGGCAGAGAGGGAAAGTTTGAGGAATATAACTTGGACTTTGAAGGCCGGTCAGACAGTTGGTATTGTTGGGAAAACAGGTTCTGGTAAGACAACATTGGTCCGGCAATTCCTCCGGCAGTATCCAATTGGTCAGGGGCAATTCACTGTTAACAATCGGTCTGTGTTGGATTTTAAGCGTTCTAGTATGGAGCGAAAAATTGGTTACGTTCCACAAGAGCATATCCTTTTTTCAAAGTCTGTTGGTGATAATATTGCCTTTGGGAAGCTGGCTAGTAGTCCTGAAGAGATTGAGCAAGCCATTGCTACAGCAGCCTTCTGTCAGGACCTAGAACGGATGAGCGATGGGTTAGCTACTATGATTGGGGAGCGTGGGGTGTCTATCTCAGGTGGTCAGAAACAACGGATTTCCATTGCCAGAGCTTTCTTGCGCGATCCTGATTTACTGATTTTAGATGATTCTTTATCGGCAGTAGATGCTCGGACAGAACGCCAGATTATCCAAAATATCCAAAAGGAACGTTCTGGAAAAACCAATATCATTGTAACCCACCGTCTGTCAGCTGTTCACCATGCGGACTGGGTCTTGGTCTTGGATGAGGGACGAATTGTGGAAGAAGGACACCCAATGGATTTGCTGGCCTCAGGAGGTTGGTATTTTGAACAGTATCAGCGTCAACAAAGTCAGGAAGGGGGAGAAGAGTGAGAGTCTTAGGATTTTTATTAAAACAAATTAGTCGAGTCAAGTGGCTATTTGCAGTTGGAATTGGTTTCTATCTTCTAGCTTCGACGATGGTACGTTTGGCTCCTTTGCTCATTCAGCAGGCCATTGATGGGCCTATAACAGACTTGAGCAAGGGACTGCCATTTGATGAAGTGGGTTTCTTGAGTCGTTCCACTCAGTATGTGGGGATGATTTTGATAGGCGCCTTGGGTTTTTATCTGTCTATGCGTTTGCTCATGCACTGTGCCAACCGTATTGCAGCAGCTCTCAGGAACCAAGCTTACGATATTATGCAACGTTTGCCGATTGCTTATTTCGATGATAAGCCCGCAGGAAAGATTGCGACTAGAATTGTTAATGATACAGAGACGTTGCGTACCCAATTTTATGGAACTCTTGTTTATGTGTTTAATAATATTGTCCGACTGGGCTTTACTTATGGTGTGCTTTTTTACATGAATGCTATTCTAGGTTGGCTCATGTTGGTTTTGATTCCACTTTATGTTGGTATCCAAGCATTCTATAAGAAAATGACAGACAAGCCGATGAAAGACTTTTACGATGCTAGGAGTGATGTCAATACGCAGGTAAATGAGACTATGAATGGGGCTAGTCTGATTCAGCTGTTCGGCCAAGAAGAGAGTGTGATGGAGGAGTTTGAAGCTACCGCAGATAAAATGCGTCAGGCAGATAATAAGATCATTTGGGCTCAGTCACTTGCGACTTGGAATTTGAGTGGCTTCCTGCAAAATTTAGTCGTCACTGGTATTTTGACTGTAGTAGGTTATCAATTCCTCAAGGGGCAAGCTGGAGTGACGGCTGGACGACTCTTTGTCTATATCAACTATATCGAGGGTGTTTTCATTGCTCTAGGTGCCTTGGTTCAGCAATTTCCAAATTTGTTGCGTTCTTTTGAAACGGGCAAGCGGTTGATGGCGCTTTTGGAAGAAAAAGTGGAGTCAGACAGTGATCGCACCTTGATGGTTGATCAAGGACAAGTTATTTTTGACCATGTTTATTTTGGTTACGAGGCGAAGCAGCCTGTTTTGAGGGATATTTTTATTCAGGCAGATAAAGGAGAAACAATTGCGCTGATCGGGCATACTGGTTCAGGGAAGTCTTCTATTATGAACTTACTTTACCGTTTTTATGATCCGCAAGAAGGGAAGGTTTTGATTGATGGGAAAAATATCCGTGATTACTCACGTGAAAGTTTGCGTAGCTATATGGGCATTGTCTTGCAGGATCCCTACCTGTTTACTGGTACGATAGCTAGCAATGTTTCCATGAATGATGATGAGGCGGATCGGGAGAAAATTCTACAAGCTCTTGAGAAAGTTGGGGCAGGTCCTATGCTAGCTCGCCTTGATAGAGGGATTGATGAGCCTGTTGTTGAGAAGGGCTCAGCCTTCTCCAGTGGTGAGCGTCAATTGATTGCTTTTGCTCGTACTCTTTATTCTGATCCGAAAATTTTGATACTGGATGAGGCGACTTCTCATATTGACACAGAAACTGAGGAGATTATCCAGCATGCTATGGAAGTCGTCAAGGAAGGACGGACGACCTTTATCATTGCTCATCGTTTATCAACTATTCAGAATGCAGATCAGATTTTGGTTTTGGATCAAGGGCGTATTGTTGAACGTGGTAGACATGAAGAATTGATTGGTCTAGGAGGCATCTATGCTCAGATGTATGAGATTCAGGCGCGTGTCTGATGGGGGCATAATCATGGAGTGGTTAGCAGAGATGCTAGAATACCTTGGTTCATTGCCTGTGGGTGATGAGATTAGTAGGGTGTAAGTAAGAGTACAGGAAGAAAGGATGATGATTATGACTGTGTTGGATTGGAGAAAAAAAGATAAGCTGCACTATTTAAAATGGTGGGATGTATTGATCATTACTGCAATCATGTTTGGCTATTTCATCTGGAGTTCGATGTCGGCATTTTTATCTTTGGAAGATGTTAATACAGCACCGCTATCCGAATTTTCGGATAGCAGTAATTGGTATGCGCTAGGATTTCAGCTTGTATTGCTTTTTGTAGCTTTGGCGTATTTGTATGTTAGAAATTTTGATTTTGCACTGTGGAAGATAAGGATCACTATCAAATCAGTCTTCATCGGCATTGCCTTATTTATTGGAATAGCCTTATTGTTTGATCTGTATTTTATGATTGTATATAATATCATCCCTTATCCACGTACGGATGACTCGATATTCTATGAACAGCAGGCGACAAATGCATTTTTACATAAATTGTCTACGGTAAATCTGTCACTTCTGCTATATTCGATCCTCAATGGATTTTATGAGGAAATATTTTTCTTGGGAATCTGTTTGAATGTTGCGCCGGCTAAAAAGATGTATTATTTTGTTTATTCGCTTCTGGTGCGTTATTCTTTCCATACTTATCAAGGGAATGTTTCGGCGATGGCAATTAGCTTGTTGGTGGGAGGAATCTACTATCTTCTCTATAGGAGAATGAAGGAGAAAAATCTGTTTCCATTTTTCTTAGCACATGCAATAACGGATGTTTTGGGGGCGGGAATCATTTCTTATTTTTTCTAGAGATAATATATTATCGCTGATGAGTTGCCTCCAAATTCTTGATATTATAGCTATGTCCAACAGGTATGGGAGTATTTTTCCCATGTCTGTAATGGAAAGCAAATTTTAAACCTAGGCAGAAGTCTAGGTTTTTGTTATAATCATTTCATGAAAGCATTGATTTTTGATTTAGATGACACTCTGTATAATCAACTACATCCTTTTCAGCAGGCTTTGGAGAAGCATTTGCAAATAGCAGAGGAAGATATAGCAGCGCTTTATCTGGCTTTCCGTCATTATGCTGACGAGGTTTTTGAGGCTGCTGCAACAGGAAAAATGAGCTTGAAAGATAGTCATGTCTATAGGATGAAACGGGCTCTGGTTGATATTGGCTATAGGGTATCGGATGATTTAGCTCTGGCTATTCAGATGGATTATGATTATTTTCAAGGACACCTAGAATTGAACGCTGTTTTTCCAGATGTTTTCAGGTATTGTAAGGAACGGGACATTACGATAGGAATCATTACAAACGGTCCTTACCACCACCAGTTGAAAAAGATACGAAGTCTGGGGCTTTTTGAATGGTTTGATTCGGATTTGATGATGATTTCAGGACAGGTCGGCGTAGCTAAACCTCATCCTGCTATTTTTCACTTGATGGAGGAGAAATTGGGGCTATCTAGCGAGGAGATTTGCTACTTGGGGGATTCTTTTGAAAATGATGTGGTAGGAGCAAAATCTGTGGGCTGGAAAGCGATTTGGTTTAACCATAGAAAGAGAGAAGTTCCGGTAAACTCCTTTAAGGCAGACAGCCTTGTTGATGAGTGGGATGAATTAGAGGGAGTAATACGGTCGTTATAGTGGCCTTCTGGTGTGATGAATCAGGAGATGGAGAAAAATCCATACATTTGTAATGCGGTGATAATGATGTAGGTATTTGTGAGAATTAAAAAAACTAGCTAGGATGTCAGTAAGTGTCATCCTTTATCCGGTTAAAACTGAGATTTTGCTTCCTGTCTATTTATAAAAAGGAAAGAACTAGCTAAGGTCCTTATTTTAGCTAGTTTTTTGTGTGCTGCTACAGTATCCATTTAGTTCTCATTGAATTTGATGTGTTGTTTCTTAATCTTAGAGGAGAAATTGAAACTAGTTCTATAAAAATCAAACCTTTTTAAAACTAGTTTTAAAAGTAGACCATTTTTTCGTAAAACAGAAATTAGATTTTAAATGAAGCAATGGGATTGAAAAAAAGTTTATATGCTATATAATGATATTGTAAGCGCTATCTAAAGCATAGAGATAGAAAGGAGAAAGAATGGTCAACATCAGCAAAGAGTCCTTCAAAGAGCGGATAAAAGATGGCATCATTGTTTCCTGTCAGGCTTTGCCAGGTGAGCCTCTATATAGAGAAGAAGGTGGTGTTGTGCCCTTATTAGTCAAAGCGGCTCAAGAAGCAGGAGCGGTGGGAATTCGAGCTAATAGCGTGCGAGATATTAGGGAGATCAAAGAAGTAACAGATTTACCAATTATCGGAATTATCAAAAGAGACTATCCCCCTCAAGAGCCTTTTATCACAGCTACTATGAGGGAAATTGATGAATTGGTAGCCCTTGATATTGAAGTCATTGCTCTGGATTGTACAAAACGAGAAAGGCATGATGGTCTGACTATCGTAGAGTTCATTCAGCGGATTAAGGAAAAATATCCGAAGCAACTATTCATGGCAGATATCTCCACCTTTGATGAGGGGGTGACCGCTCATCAAGCAGGAATTGATTTTATTGGTACAACTCTTTCTGGATATACTTCATATAGTCGACAAGAGGATGGGCCTGATATTGACTTGGTTGATCGTTTATGTCAGGCAGGTATGGATGTGATTGCAGAAGGAAAAATTCACTATCCTGACCAAGTTAAAATGATTCATGATTTGGGAGTGGCAGGTATTGTCGTCGGAGGAGCCATTACCCGTCCGAAAGAAATAGCAGAGCGTTTTATTCAAGCTCTGCAGAAAAACTAATTACATTGTCCATCAAACTAACTCCCCTTGGGAGTAGAAAACAAATTAAAGGAGAAGAATGATGAAAAAATTGATGCATTCATTGCTAGCAGGTGCAGCTATCTTGTTGCTAGCTGCTTGTAGTTCAAATACCAGTAACTCAACTGTGAACTCTTCAAAATCTGGAGATTCAGGTAAGACGGCCATTACTTGGTGGGCTTTTCCTGTTTTTACTCAGGAAAAGGCTGAGGATGGTGTAGGAACTTATGAGCAGAAGGTTATCAATGCATTCCAAGAAGCAAATCCAGATATTACTGTCAAACTAGAAACCATTGACTTTACTTCTGGTCCAGAAAAGATTACAACAGCTATTGAGGCAGGTACAGCTCCAGATGTTCTTTTCGATGCACCAGGGCGCATTATTACCTACGGAAAAAATGGGAAATTGGCAGACTTGAATAACCTCTTTACGGATGATTTTATTAAAGATGTGAATAACGACAATATCATCCAAGCCTCTAAAGCTGGAGATACAGCCTATATGTACCCAATTAGTTCTGCTCCATTTTACATGGCATTTAATAAAGCAATGCTAAAAGAAGCAGGGGTCCTTGACCTTGTGAAAGATGGTTGGACTACAGATGACTTTGAAAAAGTTATCAAGGCTCTTAAAGATAAAGGTTACAATCCAGGTTCGCTCTTCTCTAATGGACAAGGAGGAGACCAAGGGACTCGTGCTTTTTTGGCAAATCTCTACAGTGGAAGTATTACGGATAAAGCTGTGACTAAGTACACAACTGATTCTGAACAAATGATTAAAGCTCTCTCTAAGACTGCTAGTTGGATTAAAGACGGTTATATGATGAACGGTTCTCAATATGCAGGTGGCGATGATATTCAAAACTTTGCAAATGGACAGACATCCTATACGATTCTTTGGGCTCCTGCACAGAATGGTCTTCAAGCTCAATTATTAAAAGCATCAAAAGTTGAAGTTTTGGAAGTACCGTTTCCTTCAGAGGATGGTAAAGCAGCCCTTGAATACCTAGTAAATGGTTTTGCAGTCTTTAATAATGGTGATGAGGCAAAAGTTGCAGCAGCTAAAAAATTCGTTCAATTTATCGCAGATGATAAAGAGTGGGGACCTAAAAACGTTGTGCGTACAGGTGCATTTCCAGTTCGTACTTCATTTGGTTCATTGTATAGTGATGAACGCATGGCTATGATTGATAAGTGGACTAATTATTATTCACCTTATTACAATACAATTGACGGATTTGCTGAAATGAGAACTCTTTGGTTCCCAATGCTTCAAGCGGTTTCAAATGGCGAAAAAGAAGCAGAGCCAGCTTTGAAAGAATTCACCGAGAAAGCAAACGCAACGATTAAATAAATGAACTGGAAGTTGCTCCTTTTCTCTGTCGCATACCTATATTTTTTGAAAATCCAATCTCCATACTTATCAAGAGGTTTTACGAGTGAAAAGTTTCACTGAAGCTTCTCAGTCGTATTCATTAGGCTTCAAGCTATAGCCTAGTCGAGATTGCCTGACTTTCATTGAGTATTCGTAGATAAAGAAAGGGAGCTTTTCATACTCTGTAAAAATCAAAATGGTAGGTGTCAAGAGTCATAATGTTAGTCTATTTTTGTTGGGCATTTGTTGATTTTACCGGCTACCAAAACCATTAGAATTGAGGTGTTATAAGTGCAGATAAATAAAATTAGAATGCGGGAGACTGTCATATCCTATACATTTTTAGCTCCAATTCTCATTTTCTTCACTATATTTGTGCTGGCTCCGATGATTATGGGATTTGTCACTAGTTTCTTCAATTATACGATGACAGATTTTACTTTTGTAGGGCTAGATAACTATGTGCGGATGCTGAATGATCCGATTTTTATAAAATCCCTAATCAATACAGTGATTATCGTGGTGGGATCAGTACCGGTTGTTGTTTTCTTTTCTGTATTTGTAGCGTCACAAACTTATGAAAAGAATGTAATCGCTCGTTCCTTTTATCGGGCGGTCTTCTTTCTGCCAGTTGTAACGGGATCTGTAGCTGTGACAGTTGTCTGGAAATGGATTTATGATCCCTTATCTGGTATCTTGAACTTTGTTCTGAAATCAGGTGGTGTTATCAATCAGAATATTAGTTGGCTTGGAGATAAGCAATGGGCTCTCCTGGCGATTATCATCATTCTCTTAACAACTTCAGTTGGTCAGCCAATTATTCTTTACATTGCAGCTCTTGGAAATATTGATAATTCCTTGGTAGAAGCAGCGCGTGTGGACGGCGCCAATGAGCGCCAGGTTTTTTGGCAAATCAAGTGGCCTAGTCTTCTGCCAACAACTCTTTACATTGCTGTTATCACAACCATCAACTCGTTCCAGTGTTTTGCACTGATACAACTTTTGACTTCAGGTGGCCCTAACTATTCGACATCTACCTTGATGTACTACCTTTACGAGAAAGCCTTCAAATTATCAGAATATGGCTATGCCAACACTATGGGTGTCTTTTTGGCAATCATGATTGCGGTTATTTCCTTTGCCCAATTCAAAATTTTGGGCAATGACGTAGAGTACTAGGAAGGAGGATCGGATGAAAAAGAAAGCAATTACACCTTTGAGTGTTATTTCGACCATCGCTTTGCTCCTACTGACTATCCTCTTTATCTTTCCATTTTATTGGATTATGACAGGTGCTTTCAAGTCACAGCCCCATACCATTATCATTCCACCTCAATGGTGGCCTACCCAGCCGACCTTGGAAAACTTTACTAAGTTGACTATACAAAATCCAGCTCTCCAATGGCTTTGGAATTCGGTTTTCATCTCTTTGACAACCATGATTTTGGTATGTATGACTTCTTCTTTGGCAGGCTATGTGCTAGCTAAGAAGCGTTTCTATGGACAAAAACTACTTTTTTCTATCTTCATCGCGGCCATGGCTCTACCTAAGCAAGTTGTTTTGGTTCCCTTGGTACGGATTATCAATTTTATGGGAATCCATGATACCTTAGCAGCAGTTATTTTGCCTCTGGTTGGATGGCCTTTTGGTGTCTTTTTGATGAAACAATTCTCAGAGAACATTCCGACAGAACTTTTGGAATCAGCAAAAATTGATGGTTGTGGAGAGATTTCTACCTTCTGGAATGTGGCTTTTCCGATCGTCAAGCCAGGTTTTGCAGCTTTAGCAATCTTCACTTTTATCAACTCGTGGAATGATTACTTTATGCAGCTAGTTATGTTGACTTCTCGGCAGAATTTGACTATTTCACTAGGAGTTGCAACAATGCAAGCCGAGATGGCAACTAACTACGGAGTCATCATGGCCGGTGCAGCTATGGCGGCTGTTCCAATTGTGACAGTCTTTCTTGTCTTTCAAAAATCCTTTACCCAAGGGATTACAATGGGTGCAGTTAAAGGGTAATATTTTAACGGTGACTGCAACCAATTACCATCTTACGGAGTGTTTTGTATGATTTATGATCATATTAGCAATTACTCATATTACATGGGCTTGCATCCAAATCTAGATTTGGCTTTAGTTGCTTTGGAACAAGGAATTTTTAGGGATCAAAAATTAGGCAGGTATGAGCTTGCTGATCAAGATGTTTATTATTTCCTTCAGGAAAATACCTTGTCGAAAGAGGCTCAGTCTATTTTTGAATACCATCGATGCTATGCCGATATTCATTTTGTTATTAGGGGGCGGGAGCAGGTCTCTTATGGCAGTCGTCTGGTTGGTGAAGATACTGAGTTTGATAAAACGGGAGATATTGGTTTTGTTCCTGGGGAGAAGTGGGTAGATTGTTTATTGGACGGGGATTATTTTGCCATCTTTCTACCCGGGGAGATTCATCAGCCTAACCAGTGGGTAGGTGGTGAGAAAACTGTCCGTAAGTGCGTGTTTAAGGTTTTGATAGATGACTGATACTCTGCAAAATCAAGCAGATATTGTGCTGAGAAGCTGTTTTAGATTTAGTATCAATTTTGTCATTTTTGCATCTATTATTGGTGTTTGTCGGGGATAAAGGAGTAGAGGAGGTTAGCCATGAAAGAAAATGAAAAGAAAACTTTGATTCAATCCTTCTTTGATGTCAATCATCCTGTTTGGCAAATGGTAGAAAAACTATTTGATTTGATGCTCTTGAATCTATTAACGACTCTGGCCAGCCTTCCCCTCATCACCTTAGGAGCTGCCAAACTAGCCCTTCAAGCAAGTTTATGGGAAATGGATGAGTTTGGAAAAATCAAGGTTTGGTCTACTTACTGGCGACAATTTGCCCATCACTGGAAACGTGGCTTCATTTTATCAGTTGTAGAAATCGGAGTGACAGGTTTTTGTCTTTTGGATCTTTATCTGGTCTGGGGGCAATCTGGTCTGGTCTTTGATGGATTTCGAGCATTTTGTATCGCTATCTTTCTCTTTAGCCAGCTTCTTTGGTTCTATGCTTATCCTTTGGCAAGTCGCTATTGCTTCAAGTGGTCAGGCTTGTTCCTTCAGGCTATCCTGCTATTGGGAAAAGAGTTGGCTTTGACTTTCAAAGTCAGTCTGGCTTATGTTCTTTTTGTAGCTATTATGCTTCACTCAGGCTTGTCTCTGATAATTTGCTTGATCTGTTTCCTGTCCTTTGGCTATGCAGCTCTGTCCTATTTGTTTATCAGAGAACTTGCTTCTCGAATCAATCTTACTCAATGAGAGCAGATACTTACTGATAGGCTGATAAGGTCTGTGTTTGATTTTTATAGACTATCACGAAATACGAAAAGGAAATGCAATGAGAAATTTAGAAAAATATCATGGTATTATTCCAGCTTTTTATGCCTGTTATGATGAAGCTGGTGAGATTAGTTCAGAGCGTGTGAAGACTCTGGTTCAGTATTTTATTGACAAGGGAGTGCAGGGACTCTATGTCAATGGTTCATCCGGTGAATGTATTTACCAAAGCATAGCAGACCGTAAGCAAGTTTTAGAAGCAGTGATGGCGGTTGCTAAGGGAAAATTGACCATTATCAACCATGTGGCCTGTAACAATCTGAAAGATAGTATTGAGCTGGCTCGTCATTCGCAGAAAATGGGTGTAGATGCTATTGCGGCTATTCCACCGATTTATTTCCGCTTGCCAGAGCACAGTATCGCAGCCTATTGGAATGGAATCAGCCTGGCTGCTCCAGATACAGATTTTATCATATATAACATCCCACAGCTAGCAGGGGTTTCTCTGACCCCAAATCTCTATAGAGAAATGGTAAAGAATCCTAGGGTTGTTGGTGTGAAGAATTCTTCAATGCCTGTTCAGGATATTGAGACCTTTGTCAGACTGGGGGGCGAAGATTACGTGATTTTCAATGGTCCGGATGAACAATTCCTAGGTGGGCGCTTGATGGGGGCTAAGGGTGGAATCGGAGGTACTTATGGTGCTATGCCTGAACTTTTCCTCCGTCTTAATCAGTTAATCATCGAGAAGGAGTTGGAAGTAGCTCGCCAGCTACAATCTACCATCAATGCCATTATCGATAAGTTGGTATCAGGTCACGGTCACATGTACGCTGTTATCAAAGAAGTTATCCGCCTCAACGATGGTTTGAATATCGGTTCGGTTCGTGAACCTCTAACTGGCTTGATAGAATCTGATAGAAAAATTGTAGAGGAGGCCGTTCTGATGATCAATGAGGCAAAGAAAAAATTTGGAATTTAGGAGGTTTGATATGAAAACCTATCTTGCTATTGATATTGGTGGCACACAGATAAAATATGGTCGTCTTGGTGAAGAAGGGCAGATTTTGGAGCGTTACAAGATGGATACGGAAGCTCATAAGGGCGGTCCTCATATCTTGGCAATGGTTAAAAAATTGGTCGCTGACTTTCATGCTCAATCTCCTCTAGCTGGTGTCGCCATTTCCTCGGCAGGTATGGTTGACCCTGACAAGGGAGAAATCTTCTACTCAGGTCCGCAGATTCCAAACTATGCTGGAACACAGTTTAAAGCAGAGATTGAAGGAGACTTTGGACTTCCCTGTGAGATTGAAAATGATGTCAACTGTGCAGGGCTAGCAGAAGGTATTTCTGGGGCAGGCACAGGTAGCTCGGTTTCAATCTGCCTGACGATAGGTACAGGAATTGGTGGCTGTTTGTTAGTTGATGGGCATATTTTTCACGGTTTTAACAATGCTGCCTGTGAAGTTGGTTATCTACATCTGTCAGATGGTGCCTTTCAAGATTTAGCATCCACTACAGCCTTGATTCGCTATGTAGCAGCTTTGCATGGTCAAGATCAAGCAGTCTGGGATGGATACAAAATTTTCCAAGAAGCTAAGGCAGGTAGCGTTCATTGTATTGCTGCCATTGACCGTATGGTTGATTATCTAGGACAGGGAATTGCCAATGTTTGCTATGTAGCTAACCCAGAAGTTGTTATCCTTGGTGGAGGAATCATGGCTCAGAAAGATTATTTGAAAGATAAGATTGAGACTGCTATGAAGAAGTATTTGGTGCCAAGTTTGGCCGATAATACACGTTTAGCTTTTGCCCAGCATGAAAATGCAGCAGGCATGTTGGGAGCTTTTTATCATTTCCAGCAAAAGCAAGGATTAAGATAAAATCTATGAAAATGGAGACTCTCCTTTTGTCTTCCTTCTTGGACTGTTTCCATTTTCATTGATTGTAGTTACAGAGGAGTTTTTATGATTGACAATATGACCCTGAAGGATATGCTAGGCTATCGAGGGAGGCAGGAAGTTCCGACAGATTTTGATGCTTTTTGGCAAAAAGAAAAAGACAGGCTAGAAGTTCTGCCCGCCTATGCATTAGCTGAAAAAGAATGTGGTCTTCATCATGTCCGTTGTTATGAATTGACTTTCACTGGGACCAACGGCTCCAGTGTCTTTGCCAAATGTCTTTTTCCAAGGAGTGAGAATCCAGTTCCCGTTCTCTTTTATTTTCATGGCTACCAAGGTCAGGGACCTGATTGGTCCGAAAATTTAAAATTTTTAGCTGCTGGCTATGGTGTAGTGGCTATGGATGTCCGTGGACAAGCTGGTCAATCTCAAGATTGGGGTAAATTTGATGGGATAACAGTCAAGGGACAAGTCATCCGAGGTATGGTGTCAGGACCAGAGAATTTATTCTATAAGGATGTCTACTTAGATGTTTATCAGTTAATAGAAATTATAGCAAATTTAGACTTTGTTGATCAAAAGCGACTAGTTTCCTATGGAGCTTCACAAGGCGGAGCTTTGGCTCTGGTTGCCGCTGCTCTCAGTTCTCATATCAGTAAAACACTAGCAATCTATCCATTTCTTTCCGACTTCAAGCGAGTCTTAGAACTGGGTAATAATAGCGAAGCTTACGATGAACTTTTTCGTTATTTTAAATTCTCAGATCCCTTCCACGAAACAGAAGAAGAAGTCTTGCGTACTCTAGCTTATATTGATGTAAAAAACTTAGCCCATCTGATTTCATGCCCTGTGGCGATAGTGACAGGCTTAGAAGATGGTGTTTGTCCCCCATCAACACAATTTGCTATTTATAATCGTCTAGAAGTTGAAAAAGAAATGAAAATCCTACCAGAATACGCCCATGATGCTATGCATGTCAAGGTTAATGATTATGTCTATGATTACCTGATTGGAACTTGTTTTTTGAGCTAATATAGTTGTTTAGTTCATCTTGGTTATAGTAAGCGAGGAATTCTCGCTAATTCTAAACTTTTCTTTCCATGACTTATTGTCCCAAATTGCATTTTATTAGGGAATAAAATGAACCATAAGGCGACATGTAGAAAAGAGTTTGTCACAAAAAGATTGTCACTGCAGAGAATCGTTCTAAACAACCAATATCTATAGACTAATTGATTTTACAAAAAGCGAACAAAATAAAGTTTTTGAACTGTCCACTTGACAGGGAGCAGTTCAGAAAACTAGGCTTGTCCGCTTTTTCGTTTGATAAAATAAGAATGAAGGGTGGAAACAAAGAATTTTTACTTGAAAAGTCTTTTGTCCTCGCCTTTCTTATTATCTCTTGAAAGTGTAGTCCTTGATAATCTCGATAGAGTCGATTTTTATATCCGCTTTTGGTTTGTCGCGCTCACCAGTTTCTACCGCAGCAATTTTGTCCACGACATCCATACCTTCAATAACTTGTCCAAAGACTGTATGGCGCCCATCCAAATTTGGATTTCCTCCATTTTTGTAGGCTTCAATCACTTTTCCAGGATACTTGGAGCTAGAAAGCTGACTGGACATGTCTGTCGTATTTTGGTTGATAAAGAACTGGCTACCGTTAGTGCCTGCTCCGGCATTAGCCATTGAAAGCGCCCCACGGATATTGTAGAGGAAGGCAGAAATCTCGTCTTTAAATCCTTTTCCCGCATCAATTGTCGTTTCTTTGCCAGACCAGATAGATTTTCCACCAGTCCCATTTCCAAGAGGGTCTCCACCTTGAATCATGAAGCCCTTGATAACACGGTGGAAAATGGTTCCATTATAGTAGCCGTTTTTAGCGTGAGTTAAGAAGTTTTCAACAGTCAGTGGAGCCTGCTCGGGGAAGAGTTTGATTGTGATGTCTCCTGCTGTTGTTTTGATTTTTACAGCAGCCTCATTTTCTGCAATCTGGCTAGAGAGTTGTGGAAATGTCGCGTTAGGATTGTTGATGGCATAGGCTAGGTCTTTTGCATATTGACTAGAAGCAGTTGTGTCTGTCGTAGTGGCTAGGGTTGAACTAGAGCTAGGTGCTTCAGATGTCGAACTGTTACCAGTAGTGGACTTGTTTGCACAGGCTGTCAATAGAATACTAGAAGCCAAAGTAAGGGCTATCATTTTTTTCATAGAAAATCCTTTCTCAATATCGATCAAAATTATGCTCATTCTACCACGAAATAGTTGATTTTTCAATTTTACACTGCATGTTACGGACATAGTTTTTTTTAAAACATGATATAATTACAGATGATATATGGAATTTGTAGAGGAGGCTTCAGTATGTTTGCGAGTCCTGATTTCGGTTTGACTGTGCATCAGATGTTATTTTACGTAATTAGCTCACTTATTTTAGGAGTGATTTGCTTTCAGATTATAAAAAATTTGCTAGAATGGCATCGAAACAATCAAGCTCCTAGAGAAACCTGTTCAGCCAAACTGGTTACCAAGAGAACACGCATTTTTGGCAATGAAATAGCTCGTACCAACTATTACATGACCTTTGATTGGAATGGACAACGAAGGGAATTTCGGGTACGCTCAGAAGATTATGCTGTGCTAGCAGAAGGAGATACTGGCACCTTGCATTTTCAAGGGACGCGTTTTCTAGGTTTTGAACGTTTCAAATGATTTTCCTGATTTAAATCATACCTTGCTTACTTCGGTGTGATTTACTCTGCTATCCTATATTTTTTCATTGCCTATAAAAGAAAAGTCGTTTTTCTTTTGTGATAGCTTTGGTTAGTGTATAATAGCAGGAGTTAGTGCTATACAAAAGAAAAGAGATAAGTAAATGATTTCATCACTCGGTCAGATAATGCTCTATGTGAATGATATGGAAGCTTCGGCTCAGTTCTGGAGAGAAAAAGTTGGTTTTGAACGTGTAGAGCGCCAGAAACAAGGTACACAGATTTCGTACATTATTGCGCCAAAAATAGACAGTAAAGTGCAGCTTGTTCTTCATGACAAGCCAGCAGTTACCGCTATGAACCCAGATATGAATTTGGTCACGCCATCCATCCTAATGAGCTCGATAAATCTTGAAAAAACATATCAAGAGTTTATCGCTAAGGGAATCAATGTGAATCCGATTATAGATTTGGGATGTATGAAAGTTTTCAACTTTAGTGATGATGAAGATAACTATTTTGCAGTTCGTGAGGTGAGCTAATGTCATTTGAAAAACGCCTTGAGGAAATGTATAAAGACCATGAAGTTAAACCCTATATTTCTCCAGAACGTGACTTGGCTAGCTGGTTTCTAGAAGCGAAACCAGTTCCTAAACGCAATATGGTTCGCCTAGAAGAAGGCTTGCTAGCGGGAGATATTATTCTACTTTGGCGTGTCCACTTTGGTACTTTTACAACGACTACTCCATACTCAAAATATTTTGAGTACACCTATGGCATTGACGGACCAGCTCACATGAAGAATTTGTTAGCGGAAGGCTATGTTTATTTAGAATCCGCTTTTGATTCCTTGAACCATATTACCTCAATGGTTAAGAAAAATATTCTCAAAGCAGAAGGTGTGACAGGTCTTTCTAAAATGAAAGCGGCCGATTTAGATACTGCTCTCAAGTTCCACCTGACAGAGGAAAAATTGGCAGTTTATTTTTCTGTTCGTGGTTATGCTTTGACAGAAAAAGGCATAGCAGCTCTTGAAAATCACCCAGAAGTCATTGACAAACATCCAAAAAAGAAAATGTAGACGAGCAGAGCTTGTCTATTTTTCTTGACAGAAAACGCTAACAGTGGTATCCTGAAACAAACATTGAAACGTTTCAAAAAACAAGGGGAGCAAAGATGGAAATACAAAAGTCAATTACTATGAAAGATGTAGCTAGGCTTGCTGGTGTCAGCGTCGGAACGGTATCGCGCGTTATAAATAATGAATCAGGAATTAAGGAGACCACCCTTGAGAAAGTAAATGCTGCGGTTAAAGAGTTGAATTATATTCCCGATGTTTATGCTCGGGGGATGAAAAAAAATAAAACAGAGACGATTGCTCTCATTATTCCAACTGTTTGGCACCCATTTTTTGGTGAATTTGCCTACCATGTGGAAGTTGAGTTAAGCAGGAAAAACTATAAGTTATTACTTTGCAATATCAGTGGTCCTAAAAGAGAACTAGACTATTTGATGATGCTCCAGCAAAATAAGGTAGATGGGATTATCGCAATTACGTATAGTCCTATTGATGATTATCTTTCCTCGAATATTCCTTTTGTTAGTATAGATAGGACGTATGAAAATAAAGCGATAGCCTGTGTTAGTTCAGATAATCAGGCTGGTGCGGAGTTGGCAGCAGATATTTTAATCGAAAGAGGAGGAAGTCATTTTGCCTTCATTGGTGGACATAACAGAACGATTAACGAGACTAAAAAACGCAGATTATATTTTGAAAAACGTATTTTGGAAGCGGGTTATCCATGTCATATCTTAGATTTGGAAGAGCCTTATGCAGACTTCATGGGACAGGTGGAAGATTTTTTAGTGAAGCACCCGCAAATTGATGCTATTTTCACCATCAATGATTTTGCAGCCTTGGATACGTTGGCCATTTTGGAAAAATTAGGAAGACAAGTGCCAGACGATGTGCAGGTTATCGGCTATGATGGAATTCAAATGGCAGAAGAGCGACAAATGTTTCTTTCTACCATTCGTCAACCTTTGGACTTATTGGCTAAAGAGGCAGTTGCTTGCCTATTAGATATTATTGATAAAAAAGATCGCCCCCTTCAAGTTATCCTACCCATTTCCTATGTTGAAGGAAAAACAACAAAAAATAGAAAATAGGGGTTGACAGAAAACGGTTACAATGATAAAATAAAATCATCAAGTTGGTTGATTTTATTTTTAAAGAAAAATGAAACGTTTCAAAAAAGAGGGTAACCTCTTTCTTAAAACAAAACAAATTGAAACGTTTCAAAAAAGAGGTTTACTTATGAAAACATTGAAACTTCGGCAGACCACTCTTTGGGAAAGAATGAAGCAGCAGAAGCTTTTGTTGTTGATGTTATTGCCAGGTTTAATTTTAACCTTCATCTTTCGCTATGTTCCCATGTATGGTGTTTTGATTGCTTTCAAGGATTACAACCCCTTGAAGGGTGTCTTAGGCAGTGCATGGATTGGATTTGAACAATTTGCCAAATTTCTTTCCTCTCCTAACTTTGGAGTCCTCCTTTCTAATACTTTGAAATTGAGTGTTTATGGACTTCTCTTAGGTTTCCTACCGCCCATCATTTTAGCAATTATGCTCAATCAGCTCTTGAGTGACAAAGCTAAAAAACGAATTCAGCTAATACTTTATGCGCCGAATTTTATTTCCGTTGTCGTGATTGTCGGTATGATTTTTCTCTTTTTCTCTGTAGGTGGACCAGTCAATTCCTTACTTGGCATTTTGGGAATTGAGGCAAACTTTCTGACGAATCCAGATTTCTTCAGACCGCTCTATATCTTAAGTGGTATCTGGCAAGGAATGGGATGGGCTTCTACCCTCTATACAGCAACTCTAGTTAATGTTGATCCCGCGCTGATTGAGGCCGCAAAATTAGATGGTGCCAATATTTTTCAACGCATTTGGCATATTGATTTACCTGCTCTCAAATCGGTTATGGTCATCCAATTTATTCTGGCAGCGGGAGGTATTATGAATGTTGGTTACGAAAAAGCCTTTCTGATGCAGACCTCTCTCAACCTGACTAGTTCAGAAATTATTTCTACCTATGTTTATAAAATTGGTCTGGTATCAGGGAATTACTCCTATTCAACAGCTGTGGGGTTGTTCAATGCCTTAATCAATATTATCTTACTTATTGCTGTTAATAAAATTGTAAAGCGCATCAATGACGGACAAGGATTATAAGGAGTTTTTTATGAATACGCAAATGTATACAAAGTTTGACAAGCGTATGCTCGTTGTCAACAAGATATTGATAGGTTTTCTTGTCTTGATTACTGTGGTTCCTATGCTTTACATTCTAGTTGCATCCTTCATGGATCCGCAGGTATTAGTCAGCAAGGGGATTAGTTTTAATCCTAAGGATTGGACCGTTGAGGGTTACCAACGGGTATTTTCAGATCAATCTATCCTTAGAGGATTTTTCAATTCGCTCTTTTATTCTTTCTCCTTTGCTTTTTTGACAGTAGCTATCTCGGTTATGACAGCCTATCCATTATCTAAGAAAGATTTAGTCGGAAAGAAAGGAATCAATGCCTTCCTTGTCTTCACCATGTTTTTTGGAGGTGGTCTAGTACCAACCTATCTCTTGGTTAAAGATTTAGGGATGTTAAATACAGTTTGGGCAATCATTGTGCCAGGTGCTGTAAATGTTTGGAATATCATTTTGGCTCGAACTTATTTCCAAGGTTTACCAGATGAATTGGTAGAAGCAGCGGTCATGGACGGTGCTAATGAGTTTCAGATTTTCTTGAAAATTATGCTTCCGTTAGCAAAACCAATTATGTTCGTCCTTTTCCTCTATGCCTTTGTTGGCCAGTGGAACTCGTATTTTGATGCCATGATTTATATAAAAGATCCAAACCTAGAGCCTCTTCAGCTCGTTCTCAGGAAAATCCTTATTCAAAGCGAGCCTGCTAAGGATATGATTGGGGCTCAGGCTGCGATGAATGAGATGAAGCGAATTGCAGAAATGATTAAGTACGCAACAATTGTCATCTCTAGCTTGCCACTCATTGTCATGTATCCATTCTTCCAGAAATACTTTGATAAGGGTATCATGGCAGGGTCTTTAAAGGGTTAATCTAAATAGAACTTTATGAAATCTTTATAAAAATAGGAGGTTGTTTCGAATGAAACACAAATTTGGAAAAACAATTATTACGCTTCTCGCAAGTACTGCTTTACTCGCTGCTTGTGGCTCAAAGAATACAGCTTCAAGTCCTGATTATAATTTGAAAAATGTGCAGTTTCCATTGGAAAAATCAGTCACTCTGAAATTCATGACAGCCAGCTCTCCCTTGGCCCCAGCTAATCCAAATGATAAATTGATTTTTCAACGCCTAGGGAAAGAAACAGGCGTTCATATCGAATGGACGAATTACCAGTCTGACTTTGGAGAAAAACGGAATTTAGATATTGCATCAGGAGATTTGCCAGATGCTATTCATAATGACGGAGCCTCTGACGTGGAATTGATGAACTGGTCCAAGCAAGGAGTTATTGTTCCAGTTGAAGATTTGATTGACAAACACATGCCAAACCTTAAGAAAATTTTGGATGAAAATCCTAAATACCGTTCAATGATTACAGCTCCAGATGGGCACATCTATTCCTTCCCATGGATTGAAGAGTTAGGTGAGGGCAAAGAATCCATCCATACAGTAAATGGTATTGCTTGGATCAACAAAGAATGGTTGAAGAAACTTGGTCTTGAAATGCCAAAAACAACAGATGATTTGGTAAAAGTTCTTGAAGCATTTAAGACTCAAGATCCAAATGGAAATGGTAAGGCAGATGAAATTCCAATGTCCTTTATCAATGGAGGTGGTAACGAAGACTTCAAGATTCTTTTCGGAGCTTTTGGGATTGGAGATAATGACGATCATTTAGTTGTTAACAATGATGGTACAGTTGATTTTACTGCCGATAATGAGAACTATAAAAAGGGTGTTCAGTTCATGCGTAGTTTGAAGGAAAAAGGGTTACTTGATCCTGAAGCTTTCGAACATGATTGGAATACTTACCTAGCTAAGGGCAGTGAAAATCGTTACGGTGTCTACTTTACCTGGGATAAGGCAAATATCACGGGTATGAATGACACTTACGATATTCTTCCAGTACTTGCAGGACCAGATGGGACCAAGCATATTACCCGTACAAATGGCATGGGCTTCCAGCGTGATCGGATGGTTATCACATCTGCTAACAAAAACCTAGAACTTACTGCTAAATGGATTGATGCCCAATATGCTCCCCTCCAGTCTGTACAAAATAACTGGGGAACTTACGGAGATGCATCTCAGCAAAATATTTTTGAGTTCGACAAAGCCACTAATAGTCTTAAACATTTACCATTAGATGGAACAGCACCAGGTGAGCTCCGTCAAAAAACAGAAGTTGGAGGTCCGCTTGCGATTCTGGATAAATATTACGGAACAGTTACAACTATGCCAGATGATGCTAAATGGCGTTTGGATTTGATGCATAAAACCTACTTAGATTACATAAAAAATGATGATATTTATCCACGTGTCTTCATGGAGAAAGAGGACTTGGATAAGATTGCTCAGGTGGAAGCAGATATGAACGACTATATTTATCGTAAGCGCGCAGAATGGATTGTCAATGGTGGGGTAGAAAATGAATGGGATAATTACCTTAAAGAACTAGAAAGTTATGGTCTATCAGACTGGCTTGCTATCAAGCAAAAGTACTACAATAAATACAAAGAAAAGCAGTAATCAAAAAGGAGGTTATCTGTGAAAACAGTAGAACAGGCCAATCAATTTATTCAAACAGAAAAACTGGCTGTTAATCCGAATTTTAAACCACATGTTCACCTTTCTCCTGAAGTTGGCTGGCTCAATGATCCTAATGGATTTGTCTTTTTCAGGGGAGAATACCATCTCTTTTACCAATACAATCCCTACGATAGTGTATGGGGACCGATGCATTGGGGACATGCTAAAAGTAAAGATTTGATCAACTGGGAGTATCTCCCAGTTGCTCTAGCTCCAGATAAAGACTATGATAAGGATGGTTGTTTTTCTGGCTCTGCGATTGTCAAAGATGATGTCCTCTGGCTGATGTATACGGGAAATATTGTTGGAGAAGATGGCGCCGTCAGACAAGTGCAGAATATGGCCTACTCTAAAGATGGGATTCATTTTGAGAAAATTGAGCAAAATCCCGTTGCAACCGAAGATTTATTGCCAGAAGAAGTGATTGCTAATGACTTTCGTGATCCAAAAATTTTCGAGAAAAATGGGAGATACTATTCTGTTGTTGCGACCAAACACAAAGATGGGGTTGGATGTATCGTCCTGCTAGGAACAGATAATCTATTGGAATGGCAATTTGAGTCTATTTTCTTAAAAGGTGAGGGTCATCAAGGTCCAGTTTGGGAATGTCCTGACTATTTCGAAGTTGATGGCCAAGAATACTTGATTGTCTCGCCGATGCGCTACCAAAAAGATAAAAATCATTATGTCAATATCAATTCCAATATTTTTGTTAAAGGTCACGTTGATTGGGATAAGAAGATATTTATAGCAGATACTTTCAAAGAAATTGACCATGGACATGATTTCTATGCAGCACAAACGACAGAAGGTCCGCAAGGACAGCGAGTCATGATTGCTTGGATGCATACATGGGGACGGAAATTGGTGACTAATGACTTAGGTCATAAATGGTTTGGGCAAATGACCCTTCCGCGTATATTAAAATACCGTGAAGAGAGACTTGTTCAAGTCTTACCAACGACAATTTTGGATCAATTAGAAGAAGTAGAAGTCGGTCAACCAATTCTGACAGCAAGCAAATTGTTCATAAACTTGAAAGATAGTCTAGCGTTGAAACTAGGGAATGAAAACGATTATCTGACCTTTGGTTATGATAAGACTACTCAGGAGGTTTACATTGACCGCAGTCACCTCCGTATCCAGCAAGTTGGTGAGGAAGAATGGTCGACAACTCGTCGAGCTGCAACTATTAAAGCTGAACAGCTTTTAGTTATTCTTGATAAGAACTGTCTAGAAATTTTTGTGAATGATGGTCAAGAAACGCTAACCTCAACTTTTTATATTGAAGATGCTTGTAAATTAACTAATTTATGATAGTACATCCTAAATTTTTCTTTCACTCCAAGAAAGGTCCTGTATTTGCAGGGCTTTTTTTATCATGAAAATTCTTTGCAATTATGGTAAAATAAAGAGATTGAGAAAGTTGAGGTTTTTATGAAAAAGACAAGTAAAAAAGGAAAGGTGACCAGGAGACCAACCAAGGCAGAATTGGCCCAGCAAGAACGTGTAAAAAATACGACCCTGAGAGTTTTAGGACTTCTGTTTATTGTCTTTACGGCTAGTCGTTTAGGCATTTTTGGAGTAACCAGTTACAATCTCTTTCGTCTCTTGTTTGGTAGTCTGACTTACCTACTTTTGGCTGGAGCTTTTGTCTATCTCCTTATTCCTAAGATTCTGCGTGAGAGGGAAGGTACAATTTCTGGTTTTTGGTTGATTGTTATCGGCTTTCTGATTGAGTTTCATGCCTATCTGGACTGGACCTATTCAGGAACAGATTTATTTCATCACACCCTCAAATTGGCATTGACAGATCTGTCTAAGTTTCAAGTCACAGCCTTTCTAGGTGGTGGTGTGGTCGGAAGTATCTTTTATGCGCCAGTTTCCTTCCTCTTTGCCAATGCAGGCTCATTTTTTATCGGCTTTTTATTGATTGCCTTTGGGATTTTCTTTGTAAGTCCATGGTCTGTCTATGATGTAGCGGATGGCTTGGCATTTCTCAAAGAAAAGTTGACGGAAGGACAAGCAAAAAGAGCAGAGCTTCGCGCGCAAAAGCAGGCTGAACGAGAAGAAAAACGCCAACGAGAATTGGTTCGTCTTGAGGAAGAGCGCCTCCAGTTGGAAGAAGAGAAAGAAACTCAAAACGCTGCCCTTCTGAATGGAGAGATAGACGAAGAGACAGGAGAAATCCTAGATGAGGAGCCTGTTCAGGTACCCGTACCCATTATCTCAGAGTATGACTACACGGATCCAGAAGATGAATTTCCGGTTATGTTGGCTGAGGATGACGAATCTATTCAGCCCATGCAGGTTCAGCGACCGTTTGAAAGCATTGAAAGTACCGAGGATGATGCGGATGTACAGATTGATTTCAAACCCAAGCAGCGCTTGGCTTACAGACTTCCATCAATAGACCTATTTGCTCCAATTAAAGCCAAGAGTCAGTCCAATGAGAAACGAATTGTCCGTCAAAATATCAAGGTTTTGGAAGATACCTTTGCTAGTTTTGGAATTAAGGTGGTAGTAGAACGGGCAGAAATTGGTCCATCTGTCACCAAGTACGAAATCAAGCCAGCAGTCGGTGTCCGCGTCAATAGGATTTCCAACCTAGCAGATGACTTGGCTTTAGCTTTGGCGGCCAAGGATGTCCGCATCGAAGCTCCTATTCCAGGAAAGTCTCTTGTTGGAATTGAAGTTCCAAACTCAGAGGTAGCAACCGTTCCTTTCCGTGAACTGTGGGAACAGTCTAAAACTGATCCAGACCGACTATTGGAGATTCCACTTGGTAAAGCAGTTAATGGTTCGGTGCGCTCTTTCAATCTAGCCCGTATGCCACACTTGTTGGTGGCAGGATCAACTGGATCGGGCAAGTCTGTAGCGGTTAATGGCATCATCTCGTCTATCTTGATGAAGGCAGGACCAGATCAGGTGAAGTTTATGATGATTGACCCTAAGATGGTGGAATTGTCTGTCTACAATGATATTCCACACTTGCTTATTCCAGTTGTGACGAATCCACGAAAAGCTGCGCGTGCTCTCCAAAAAGTAGTTGATGAGATGGAGAAACGCTATGAACTTTTCAGCCATATCGGTGTCAGAAATTTGGAAGGCTACAATGCTAAGGTAGAAGAGTTCAATAGTCGTTCAGAGGAAAAACAAATTCCATTGCCACTGATCGTAGTAATTGTAGATGAGCTGGCAGATTTGATGATGGTAGCTAGCAAGGAAGTAGAGGATGCTATTATTCGCCTAGGACAAAAGGCACGTGCAGCAGGGATTCACATGATTTTGGCTACCCAGCGTCCATCTGTTGATGTCATTTCCGGTCTTATCAAGGCAAATGTGCCATCTCGTATTGCTTTTGCTGTGTCAAGTGGTACAGATAGTCGAACCATTTTAGATGAAAATGGAGCAGAGAAGCTCCTTGGTCGTGGAGACATGCTCTTCAAACCGATTGATGAAAATCATCCAGTTCGTTTGCAAGGCTCCTTCATTTCAGATGATGATGTAGAGGCTATTGTTGGCTTTATCAAAGCGCAAGCTGAGGCGGATTATGATGAAAACTTTGATCCGGGAGAAGTTACGGAAGGAGATGGTGATACTGGCTTTGGAGATAGTAGTGGTGATCCGCTCTTTGAGCAGGCACGGGCTCTTGTTGTTGAAACACAAAAAGCTAGCGCCTCTATGATTCAACGCCGGCTATCCGTCGGGTTTAACCGAGCAACACGGTTAATGGAAGAATTGGAAGCTGCTGGAGTCATTGGTCCAGCAGAAGGTACAAAACCTAGAAAGGTATTGGAAAACCAGTAATGAAGTTTGAAGCAGTCCATCATATCGCTATTATCGGAAGCAACTATGAGAAAACAAGAGCATTCTATGTGGAAAAATTAGGATTTGAACCCTTGGATGAACATATCCGTCCAGAAAAAAATGACATTCTTTTCAATGTCAAAAAGGGGAACGTGATTTTAGAAATTTTTATCAAGCCAGATGCTCCCTTGCGTCCTGTTCAACCTAGTCCAGAACACACGGGATTACGGCATCTCGCTTTTAGGGTAGAAGATGTAGAGGCCTGCTTAGCAGAATTTGATTGTTTAGCTATCCGCCATGAAGAGCTACGGATAGACGATTTCAATGGTAAAAAAATGGCTTTTTTCTTTGATCCAGACGGTCTTCCACTTGAAATTCATGAATAAGAAGAGTTTAGACAAGTAGTTCTTCTCTGGTCAAAAATTCTTAAAATGATTACCCCAAAAAAGGCTTAGAACCTCATTTACTGGAGTTCTAAGCCTTTTACGATTTTGTGGCACATTGCTTGAATGGCTGTGAGTTAAGAGCTTAGCGTAAAGACAGCAATGACCAACGCAAGATACATCAGGAAAGTTAAAATAAAGCCAGCTCGCCAAAAAAATTTGAAGAACTTCTTGTAAGAAAATTCCTTTTTCTTAAAGAGGAAAAAGGCACAGAGACCGATTGCCAAAAATGATAGAGCAAAAACAAGGTGAGGGAGAAGACTATTGTAATAGGCTTTATCTGAAATGAGATAAAACTCTATGGCATAGAGAGGAAAGGCGATGTCAGCAAAATTCCATCTCCATTTTTGTAGCTTAAAAAACTTGACAGCGATAATTGAAATTGCCAAGGTTAAAAAGATAAATAGGAAGGCTGCAATTTTTAAAAAAATAATCGATTCAAACATACCTTCATTCTATAAAAAATATGAGAAAAAGTAAACTTTAAGCTTGCAATTCTTTTAAAATCATGTATAATGAAAAGGTATGTGTAAAACACATACTTGTGGGAGGTAAAAATCTGTAATTACCGCCAAAACCACAATAGGAGGATTTTATATCATGGCTAAAAAAGTCGAAAAACTCGTAAAACTTCAAATTCCTGCAGGTAAAGCTACTCCAGCTCCACCAGTCGGACCAGCACTTGGTCAAGCAGGTATCAATATTATGGGATTCACTAAAGAGTTTAATGCTCGTACAGCTGATCAAGCTGGTATGATCATCCCAGTCGTTATCTCTGTGTATGAAGATAAATCATTCACTTTCATCACGAAAACACCGCCGGCTGCTGTGTTGTTGAAAAAAGCCGCAGGTGTTGAAAAAGGTTCAGGTACACCAAACAAAACAAAAGTTGCGACAGTGACTCGTGCGCAAGTACAAGAAATTGCTGAAACTAAAATGCCTGACTTGAACGCTGCCAGCTTGGAAGCTGCAATGCGTATGATTGAAGGTACTGCTCGTTCTATGGGATTCACTGTTACTGACTAAGTAGCGCCCAAGATTATCTGATTACAAGGAGACATATAAATATGGCTAAAAAAAGCAAAAACTTACGTGCTGCTCTTGAGAAAATCGACAGCACAAAACTTTACAGCGTAGAAGAAGCTGTTGCTCTTGCAAAAGAAACAAACTTTGCAAAGTTTGATGCATCAGTTGAAGTTGCATATAACTTGAATATTGACGTCCGTAAAGCAGA
Source organism: Streptococcus sp. DAT741 (assembly GCF_009866825.1). NCBI lineage: Bacteria > Bacillati > Bacillota > Bacilli > Lactobacillales > Streptococcaceae > Streptococcus > Streptococcus sp. DAT741. Next base: position 1,458,253 of record NZ_CP019557.1, on the reverse strand, counting down.
CCAACAAATCCGTGGCGCAATGGTATTGCCAAACGGAACAGGTAAGACTTCACGCGTTCTTGTTTTTGCACGTGGTGCTAAGGCGGAAGAAGCAAAAGCTGCTGGTGCAGATTTTGTTGGTGAAGATGACCTTGTTGCTAAAATCAATGGTGGTTGGTTGGATTTTGATGTTGTTATCGCAACTCCAGACATGATGGCAGTTGTAGGACGTCTTGGACGTGTTCTTGGTCCTCGTAACCTTATGCCAAACCCTAAAACTGGTACAGTAACAATGGATGTTGCTAAAGCAGTTGAAGAGTCTAAAGGTGGTAAAATCACCTACCGTGCTGATAAGGCAGGTATTGTACAAGCTCTTATCGGTAAAGTATCATTTGATGCTGATAAACTCGTTGAAAACTTCAAAGCTTTCCACGATGTAATGGTTAAGGCTAAGCCAGCTACAGCGAAGGGTACTTACATGACTTCAGTGTCTATTACAACAACACAAGGTGTTGGTATCAAGGTTGATCCAAATTCATTTTAAGAATAGATTAGACTGCTTATGGGCAGTCTTTTTTTTGACAAAATTAGGAGGTGGTGCTATAGTATGATACATATTATATGAGTGCGAATCTTTCAAATAGAAGAATCGAACCTAGTATTTTAAGTAAGATGAATGATTAGAGAGTTTTAGAAGGAGTTATTTACATGCTAAAAAGAAGTAAGGAAGAATTTTATGGTTATCTTTCAGCAGTTTATAGTTTATCAGAAGGGGAAATAACACCTATCTTGCGAGAAAAAATACTTGGAATAGCTCAGGAACTAGATAAATCAGAAAATATTTATTTGATAGCAGATCGTTTAGGACGCTATGTTAATGCGGAATTGACTGCCCTTACTTGTCATGCACCAAAAGAGTTGGTGAACTTGGCGCTTTATATACAGAAGTTGCAAAATCATTATCGCCGTTCCAGCATCATTCCAGGTATTGTCAAATAGGAATATTCAAGGGGAACTAAGTGAATCCAATCGTTTGTTGTTTATATATTGCTTTGGTATTTTTACATTGTGCTCTAATCAAAAGCATCTTGTTGTAACTGTTAACCGTAGTGATATATTACAAGACAGCAAAGGATTCTATAAAGTAGATGCATCCTATAAAAAATACAAAAAGGGGAGCGATTGTGAATGACTATCAAAGTGCAAAAGAATGAGGTAATTATTCAATTGTGATTTCTTCCCAACAAACGATGATGGATTTTCCAAATTAAGGAAGCTCTTTGCTAACTGTAATGAGGTGGCAAGGAGTTTTTTTTATACTTTTCAAAAATCAAACCCAGATTTTACTGACTTGATGTGATGGTTTTCGGTCCTATCTACTCATTCTAACCGAACTTGTATCACTTAATTCGATTTCGATGTTGATTTTCATTGAGTATTGGCTAGCGAAGTAGAGGGTAGTTTTCTTACTTGATTACCTTGTACAATCTTGGTAGCTATCACCCTATTTTTAGCCTTAAAATCTTCTGTGTATTTTTTATGTGTATATAATCTGTATTTTTTCTGTAGAAAATCATTAAAAAAAGAATGTTATGCTTGCTAATTTGAGCTCAAAAATATATAATGAGTGAGGATTTTTACGAATCCTATATAATTTAATTATTTAAAGGTGAACAATATTGTGAATTATCGTCAAAATGCGGACAAACAGAGACGCTATGCCATCAGAAAAATGAGCCTTTGTGTGGGTTCAGTGTTGATTGGCTTTTTCTTTTTAGCTGGACAAACTTCAACTGTACAAGCAGCAGAAGTTGGAGCAAAAAACTCAACACTGCTAGTTGCAAAAGATACAAGAGGAGACGACTCAAGCAATGACGCTTCTGAGGTCTTCCCTACAGGTGAAATTACAAATCCTGTGGTTGAGAGTCCAACACTTTCAACTACCTCAACGGAGGAAATGAAGCAGATTATTGCTGATATCCCTGCGTCTAACTATTACGACGATCAACAGTTTAAACTTTCAGAAAATGAAGTGACTATCAAAGCTGGTGAATCTGTTCAATTATCCCTGAAAAATCCCGATGGAAGCGATGTCACAGAGCAAGTCAATTGGTATGTGCAAACTCGATACCCTGAGGATAAGGTTTATCAGGCTGGTGAGTTTGTAAAAGGTGAAAATAACTCCCAACTTCTCCAATTGGACTCAAATGGAACCGTGAAAAACTTGAATAATCAAGAAAAAACGCAACGTGTTGAACTATGGGCTAACTATAATCAACACTTGTACCACGCTTCCGTCAAATTACCTGGTACAAAAGAGATGGAAGCCATTCGTCAAGACGAAGCGGCTAACAAGATGGCTGATGATATTATCAAAAACTTTGCCGACTTATCAGATGTTGAAAAAGTTAAGGCTGCTCATGATTGGTTGGTGGAAAATGTTCATTATGTTGATAGACCTGGGGAAGACCAAACAGCCTACTCAGCTCTTGTCGAAAGACAAACTGTGTGTGCTGGTTATGCCAACGCCCTCAAACTGATGTTGGATAAGATGGGAATCCCCAACCATACCAAAATGGGCAAGATCACTGGCGGCGAACTCCATCTTTGGAATATTGTCGAACTGGATGGAAAATGGTACCATGTTGATGCAACCTGGGATTATCCCGGAAACTCCACAAGACCCTACAGTCAGGATAGGGGATACAATCACAAAAACAAGTATTTCCTTATTCATGATCAGGATTTTAAACTAGCATCGGGTGCTAAACGTGACTACTTTGCATTTTCAGAAGATAAGTCAGGAGAACGTTACAGATATTACGGATTTGAGCAAAAAGGTATTCTGGCTAAGACTATTGAAGAGGTCGGCACTGTTTTAGATAGGCAATATCAAAAAGTGCCTTTTAAGGAACTGAATACAGTGTTAGAAGTGATGACCCCTGCTGATATGTCCTTGCACCATATTGGTGATAAACTAGCTGATATTTTAGGGCATGGACTTTATAAGACACACACTTTAAACTATGGTGGCTATAAGCTTCACCGTTTTGCTGTGAAATTATTCCCTAAATGGAATACAAAGGATGGTGAGCCTAGTTTCAAAGTGGAGCAATTCAAGGTTGATGAAACAGATCGTTCTGCTAAGGTTTCAAGTATTTTGGTGACACTTGATAAGGCTGTGGAGCTGAATGCCGCTAACTTTACCGTGACAGGAGCTAGACTGGTCAATGCGACTAAGGTGGATGAGACTACTTACAAACTGACTCTTGACCAGCCAAAGAAATTGACGGATGCAAGTGTTACGGTAGCTATCCATAAGCGCCAACACCAGTTTAAATTTGACAACCCAACCCTTCCTATCCAAGTCAATCAGGCAAAGAAACCTACAGCTGTCTTTACGGCAACAGGTGAACACCAAGGCTACCTTTCAAATGTTAAACCCGGAATGGAGTATCGGATTGGTCAGAATAACTGGACAGTTATAGAAGGTGAACGGGTTGAGCTGACTGGCATTGGTACAGTAGACATCTATCTTCGAGTGCCAGAGACGGATCAGGCCCTAGGTTCAGCCATTCAGCATATCGCTGTTAAAAAGATGAAAGACCCTGTTACTGCTAAGGCTCTATCAGGTAAAATCGTCGGGGTAAGTAAGGAAATGGAATACCGACGCCAAGGCGATGAAACTTGGTATCACAGTCCTGGTAATATTTTGACTGGTTTAGCTTCTGGAAAATATGACATCCGTACTAGAGCGAATGGTGAATATCTAGCTTCCAATATCGAAACAGTGACTCTGGAAGAAGATGCAGAGAACATGGCTCAGCAGTCAATAAAGGCAGAAGAGAGAAAGTCCCCTCAACTAAATGAGACTGAAAGTTCTAAACAAGAGCAAGAACATAAACAAGACGATGGTCAAAATGTTCAAGAAGGACAAGAAAATGAAACTAAAAACGAACCAATAGAAGAAAATGAGGAAACACAGGTCTCACAAGCTCAAGAAACAGAAACCCCAAAACAAGACGGATCGAAAAAAGTAGAAGAAGTTGAAAGTGGTAAAGCCGAGGAAACAACCAATGAGGAGACATTGCAAACTCCTCAGCTGCAAGAGTCCGAAGGCCAACAGCAGGATGAGGCGAAAAAGAATGAGGAAGTGAAAGAAAAAACTAAAGTAGAACAAGATGCTCAACACCAAGAGATGGAGAAATTAGCGGAAACTAAGCGCCAAGAACAAGAAATAACCCATCAGACTGAAATCCAACCTCAGGCTCAAGAAGTCCCACGCCAATCCGAAGAGCAATCTACAGAAGCCCAATCTCCAGCGGAAGTCCCTCAACCATCTGAGGTTCAACCTCAAGTTCAAGAACTCTCTCGTAAGTCCGAAGAGCAAGTTACAGACGCTCAATCTCCAGTGGAAGTCCCTCAACCATCTGAGGTTCAACCTCAAGTTCAAGAACTCTCTCGTAAGTCCGAAGAGCAAGTTACAGACGCTCAATCTCCAGCGGAAGTTCATCAACCATCTGAGGTGCAACCTCAAGTTTCAGTCCCGCTTCAGGCTTCAACTGAACACCGTCGAACTGAAATTCAACCTAGCTACCAAGAACAAGAAGGTCAACGTTCAGGTAGTACGGAAAAAGTAGAACAAGAATCTCAAGTCCAAAAAATGGAGCAGAAATTGGCTCAAGAAGAAGTTAAACTTGAGAAAAAATCGGAAGATAAAAAAATAACACCCAAGGAAAAAGTAATTTCGGTGAAAGAAGTTAGAGAGACTACTGAGAAGAAACAAAATTTCATACTTCCTTTGGTTTTGGTATTATTAGGAATAATGTTGAGTCTATTCGGTTACTCAAAACTGCGGAATAAGGAAGAATAAGAAGGTTTTAATCAGCTGAAACTTCTAAATTGTGTATGACTCTTTCAACTAAGTACAAGACTCTTTGTCAATTGTAATTGATTGGCAAAGAGTTTTTTATATTTTCGTAAGCGAGAGACCAGGCTAAAGGTATCATATTTTTTGATGCTCACTTGTAATAGAACAGTTAGTAGGTTGTCATCTTGTTTTTAGTCTATCTTCCTAGCTTTGAACTGCCAATTTTCTTATATAATTTTTTTCTGTGCTTTGTCTGTATTTTTTCTGTATATAAGTGTAAAATAATAAGATTATGCTTGATAATTTGAGCTAAAAAATATATAATAATTGAGGGTTTTTGTGAATTAGATACATCTTATAAACATCAAAGGAGAATAACCGTGAATTATCATCAAAATGCGGATAGACAAAGACGCTATGCCATTAGAAAAATGAGTGTTTGTGTAGGCTCAGTTCTAGTTGGTTTTTTCTTGCTGACTGGAAACATGGCAACAGTTCAAGCGGCTGAGACTAGTGTAGTAGACTCGACAATGCTAGCGGGCAATAATTCGACCGCAGATGCTACGCCTTCTACGAATGATGAGCGCCGTCCTGCAATTGAAAATACTTCAACAGAATCTGGAGAGACAAAGGACTTTCTAAAGGAAGCATTACCAACATCTACGGAGAACTCTAACATTTCCACCGAGGAGAGCAAAAGTGACTTGGATGCGGCCGAAGAGAAAGCGCTGCCAACATCTATTGAGGAAAGTACCAAAGTTTCCGATAATAAAGTTAAAGAAACAATTTTGAATCCCATTGCTAACAACTACTATGATGATGGTCAATACGAAATCTCTCAAAAAGAGGTTACCATTCGAAAAGATCAATCTGTTAAGCTATCATTACAACCGGTAGGCGGTGGAAAAGCGGCGGAAGACGTTAAGTGGTATGTTCGGACTAGGTACCCTTATGATAAAGTTTATGCCCATGACGAGCAAGTAAACGGAGAAAATAATTCTCAGCTTTTACATTTGAGTGCGGATGGTACTGTGACAAATCTGAATAATGAGGAAAAAACACAGACTGTTGAGTTGTGGGCTCACTATAATCAGCATTTGTACCGCGGTTTAGTAACATTGCCAGGTAAAGTGGGGATGGAAGATATTCGCCAAGATGAAGAAGCAAATAAGGCTGCAGAAGAGATTGTCAAAGCATTTGAAGGTCTCTCAGACGTTGAAAAAGTCAAGGCTGCACATGATTGGTTGGTTGATAATGTTGAGTATGTAGCTAGATCTGGACAAGACCAGAGTGCTTATTCTGCTTTAGTTGAGAAGAAAACGGTTTGTGCAGGTTACGGTCATGGACTAAAACTCTTGCTTGATAAAATGAATATCCCAAGCCAAACCCTAGTTGGACCTGCTGGAGGTGAACGACACCTCTGGAATGTTGTTGAACTGGATGGGAAATGGTATCATGTCGATGCGACTTGGGATGATGCAGGTTTTAAAGATGTTAAGTATACACGTAAGAGCGAGCACTTACTGATTCACGATGAAGATTTTGAACTAACTCGAAAAACAAAACGTGGCTTTATTAAATCGAATGATATGGGTGAACATTACAGATATTATGGATTTGAAAAGCATGGTGTTTTAGCAAGAACCCTCGAGGATGTTCAAACGATTTTAGAGAGACAGTATCATAAGGCTGTTCCTAAGAGAGATTCTGCAACCATCATGGAAGTTATGGCTCCAAATAAAATAACCTCTGATGAGATTCAAAAAAAATTAAGTCAGATTACTAATTTTGCTAAATATGCCATTCACGAAGAATATTATGGTGGTTACACATTGCATCGTTTTGGTGTGACCTTATTGCCACAAAAAGTGGAAACAACTGTTAAGGTCGAGCAGTTACAAACAGAAATCTCGACCAAAAATCCAAGAATTTCTAATATCTTAGTGAAATTAGATAAAGGTGTTGAACTGAATAAGGCTAACATCACAGTAACAGGAGCTAAACTGACAGGAATTGAAAAAGTAAACGGAACTAATAAGGAATATAGGCTCCTCCTTGATGAGCCGGAAAGAATGACAGATGCAAAGGTTAAAGTGGCTATCCATAAACGGGACTATCAGTTCACATTAGCTGATTCAGAAGTTCCTATTCATGTTAAGAGAGCAGACACACCTAAAGCAGTATTTACAGCAACAGGTGAAAATGAAGGCTACCTTTCTAATGTTGCACCGGGGATGGAATACCGAATCCTTAGAGGTACTTGGAAAGATATTACTGGCGATCGGGTTGAGCTCAAGAATATTGGACTTGCAGATATTTTTGTTCGAGTGAAAGGAACTGATCAAGCTTTTGCATCATCCGTTCAACGTGTAAAAATTAAGAAGACTAAAGATCCATATGGAGTTAAAGCTTATTCAGGTCAGATTGTTGGAGTTAATAAAGACATGGAATATCGCCGGAAAGGTGATACAGTATGGTTCTGGAGTTCGGGTAATATTTTAAAAGGGCTGGTAGATGGTGAGTATGAAATCCGTACCAGAGCAACTGGTGACCACCTAGCTTCTAATATTGAAGTAGTGAACCTAACTGGCGGATTGCAGGCAACACAGGAAAATATTGCCAAGCAGCAAGCTAGGTCAGAACAAGAAGCGGCAGCTCGTCAGACTGAAGCTAAACGTCAAGTTGAAGCAGAAAAAGCTAAGATTCAAGAACAAAGCAAAACTGAACAAGACGCTAAACGTAAGGCCGAAGAGAAAGCTGCTATTGAAAAAGCTAAGGCAGAACAAGAAGCTAAACGTAAGGCCGAAGAGAAAGCCGCTGTTGAAAAAGCTAAGGCAGAACAAGAAGCTAAACGTAAGGCCGAAGAGAAAGCCGCTGTTGAAAAAGCTAAGGCAGAACAAGAAGCTAAACGTAAGGCCGAAGAGAAAGCCGCTGTTGAAAAAGCTAAGGCAGAACAAGAGGCCAAACGTAAGGCCGAAGAGAAAGCCGCTGTTGAAAAAGCTAAGGCAGAACAAGAGGCTAAACGTAAGGCCGAAGAGAAAGCCGCTATTGAAAAAGCCAAGGCAGAACAAGAAGCTAAACGTAAGGCTGCTGAAACTCAAAACAAAGAGCAAGAGGTGGCTCGTCAGGTGGAAACCAACAGTCAATCTGAAGCTCAACCTCAGTCACAGGTTGCATCCGGCGTGACAACGGTTCAACACCAGGAGTCAACTTCTCAGCGTTCAGCGGTGTCACAAGGTCAGACTGGAGCGCAAAGAGCAGCGACAACCACGCATCAAGCGCCAGCTCAATCGCTAACTACGGAACAGACTCAGAACAACCCAGTTACTCCGAAAGCTTCTGAAGGTGAAAAAGCAAATGTTGAGAAAAAATCTGAAGATAAAAAAGCAACGTCTAAGGAACAAGTAGCATCAGCACAAGAAGTGAAGAAAGCTACTGAGAAGAAACAAAATCTTGCCCTTCCTTTGGTCCTTGCATTATCAGCGATTATTCTGGGTTTGTTTGGCTATTCAAAAATGCAGAATAAAAAAGAAGACTAGAATGTCAAGCCCCGTCTAAAATAGACAGTGTAAAAAAGAATATTAGTTAGTAAGGTATGACTCCCTGAATTCCGTAGGGGTCATACCTTTTAATATTTCTTGTGGTCTATCATAGTTATACCAGTCCATGTATTCTTTAATTTGTTGGCTGAGTTCATCTCTGTTATTAGGAGGAAAGAGTCGTAAGGACTCACTCTTGAGATGGGAAAAGAAATTTTCACAAGAAGCATTGTCATAACGATTCCCTTTTCCAGAATGGGAAATTGTAACACCATACTGGTCTAGTTTTCTGAGATAAAGTTGGTTGGTGTACTGAAAACCTTGATCAGAATGCAAGACACAAATGTGTGTGGCATCCCAATTTTCATTGAAGACAAGGTCTAAATTTTCAAAAACGAGCTGATTATCATTATAATCTGAAAGAGTATATGCTAGAATAGAGTTGTCATAACAATCTTTTATGACGCTAAGGAATATCCTTCCCTGTTTGTGGTAAACATAACTGACATCCGTTGTTAGTTTCTGGAGAGGACGTTCTGCTTTAAAGTTTCGGGCAAGCACATTGTAGTGGACGTGTCTTGCCTTTTCATTTATCTCACGCTGCGTGCAAGAATGATAGCGTTTCTTTCGAATTGGCGACTTCAAACCCAGAATACGCATATAGCGTAGGACAGTTTTAGGATGACAGAAAATATCGTATTTTCTTCTCAGTTGATAACAAATGAAACGATAACCTTTCTGAGTCTCATTAAAAATAGCTGTAATGACCTGTGCTAGGTCAGGGTTAAACCGCTTGTGTTCAGGTTTTCCATTGCTTAACCAGAGGTAGTATGATGACCTAGGGAAACCCAAATAGGCACATAAATGGGAGATGGAATAACGTTCTTTCAATTGTTCAACGACTTGATAAAGGTGGACTCTTCTCACTTTCTGAGGAGAGTCCTTAAGGTTTTTAAAATGTCATTCTCCATACGAAGAAAGGCATTCTGTTCCTCTATTGTCATTTCATCAAGATTGGTTGATTTTGGGCGACCAGTTGATTTAGCACCTCTTAAATCTTGGTGGAGCAATTGCGGATTTTCGCGATATTTTCTAGTCCATGTGAGGACTTGATTGTTTGATTTCAAGCCATACTTTTTTACAATTGAGTCCATACCACCACTTTTCCCACTAAGATAGTCCTCGACTACTTGTATTTTGAATTCAGGTGGATACTTTGTAAATTTACTTCCTTTTTTAGCCATGAGAAAAGAACCTCCTTATAAGAACAGTATAGTACTTTTTATACTGTCCATTATAAGGGGTTCTTTTCAGAATACTCCTTTAAAAAACGAAAGGATAGAGCTTCGCTATAGCTTGCTGTGATGGATCTATCACGATACAGATATGCAAAAGCTCTTTGTCACCTACAATGGGGACAAGGAGCTTTTTGGGGTATTGAGCACTTTTGAAGAGAAAACTACCAATCCTCTCTCAGTACTTTTTGAGATGTCTACTAGATATTTTACATTGGTAACAGAAAGGTTTATAATAAAAGGGTTATAGTAAAAGTAATGTTACCTGATGATACCATTTTGTAGAAAGAGTGATGTATTCATGTCCGAAAAAGTTGAAACACAGCAGTCCAGAGAACAGGCTACAATGGCTAAAGGGCTGGCTTGGTTAACCGCTGGAAATATTCTTAGTCGCCTTTTGGGAGTGGCTTATGTTATCCCTTGGTACATTTGGCTAGGGGAGTATCGGGCAGAAGCCAACGCCCTTTTTAGTATGGGCTATCAAATCTATGCTAACTTTCTCTTAATTTCAACAGTTGGCTTGCCGACAGCCATTGCCAAGCAGGTGGCTAAATACAATGTTCTGGGCAAGGAAAATGTTTCACTTTACTTGGTTAGGGAGTTCTTTAAGATCATGTTAGTCTTTGGTGCAGTCTTTGCAGGAGCCATGTATATTAGCTCTCCTTGGCTGGCCGAGGCCTCCGGTTCTAAAGAGAAGTTGATTCCGGTGATGTATAGTCTGGTACCTCCTTTGTTTATCTTTCCTGCTATGAGTATTCTTCGTGGTTTTTTCCAAGGTAGGCATGACATGAAGCCCTATGCTATCAGTCAGCTTGCAGAGCAGTTGGTGCGTGTGATCTGGATTCTTGCGGCGACATTCACCATCATGAAATTAGGAGATGGGAACTACCTCAATGCGGTTGTTCAGTCTACTTTTGCAGCCTTTGTTGGAATGATTGCTAGTGTTGTGATTCTGGTCTACACCCTTTGGAAACAAGGTTATTTAAGTAAGTTGATTCACGCTAAGAAGCAGAAAATTTCTATCAACACAGGTCAGTTGATCAAGGAAACAGTGAGGGATGCTGTTCCAATCATCATTCTGAGTTTGACGATTCAGTTGCTCCAATTCATTGATCAAGTAACTTTTATCAAAGTGATGGAGCAGATCACAACCTACACGAATTCGGAGTTGTTGGAGTTGTATTCCTACATGGCAGCCAATCCAAACAAGATTACCATGATGATTATCGGTATATCACAAAGTCTGGGAAGTGTTGCTATTCCATTGATTACAGAAAAATTTGTCCAAAAAGACCTAAAATCAGCTTCAAATCTAGTTGCTGATAATTTGCAGCTTCTCTTTATTTTTACCATTCCAGCTATTGTGGGAACAGTTTTGTTAGCCCGCCCTCTTTATTCTGTTTTTTATGGTCCATCTGAGGAGATTGCCATTGGACTATTTATTTGGAATCTATTTCTTATCCTTCCTCTGGGTCTTTACTCTGTTATCAGTGTCGTTATTCAAGCTATTTTTGAAAATAGAAAAGGCATTTACTACTTTTTAATCGGAATATTGGTTAAGCTTGTTTTACAGGTACCGATGATTTATGTCTTTAAAGTTTATGGTAGCTTTATTTCGACCATCTTAGGTTTGGGAATCATGCTTTATCTTTTCTATAGACGAATTGATACGGTTTTAGGAATTGATGAAAAATTAGTGGTTAAGGATGTTGTGACGATCAGTTGGATTTCTTTGGCAATGGGGATAATTGTCTGGTTTGTCGAGTTTTTACTCAATCTACTTTTCCCAGCAAATGGCTATCTATCAAGTTTTATTCATCTTACCATTTCAGGAAGTGCCGGTCTCCTTATCTTCGTAATTTTAACCTTAAAAACACGTCAATTAGATCGGTTAATTGGAGGTAGAGCGCAGGTGCTGCGGAGAAAATTACGCTTAGTATAAATTAGATAGAGGAAAATTCACTAAGGATTTTCCTTTTTTCTTGGAGATTTCAGTATAAAAAAAACTATTTTTGTGGTAGAATAGTAGGGATAAAAAAGAGGAGAGAGATGATGAAACCTAAATACGAACGTATTCTAATCAAACTATCTGGTGAGGCTTTGGCTGGTGAACGTGGGGTTGGAATTGACATCAAAACTGTTCAGAAAATAGCCAAGGAAGTTCAGGAAGTCGCAGCATCAGGTGTTCAGATTGCTCTTGTTATCGGCGGTGGTAACCTCTGGCGTGGGGAACCTGCTGCGGAAGCAGGTATGGATCGTGTTCAGGCAGACTATACGGGCATGCTTGGGACAGTCATGAATGCTCTTGTGATGGCAGATTCACTCAAACAGCTAGGAGTGGATACACGTGTGCAGACAGCAATTGCTATGCAGTCTGTAGCAGAGCCCTATATTCGTGGTCGTGCTCTTCGTCACCTTGAAAAAGGTCGTATTGTTATCTTTGGTGCAGGTATTGGTTCGCCATACTTCTCAACAGATACAACAGCAGCTCTTCGTGCAGCAGAAATCGAGGCAGATGCTATCTTGATGGCTAAAAATGGTGTCGATGGTGTCTACAATGCCGATCCTAAAAAAGATGCCAATGCTGTCAAGTTTAACGAATTGACCCACCGTGAGGTCATCAACCGTGGTCTTAAAATCATGGATGCAACAGCTTCAACTCTCTCAATGGACAATGATATTGATTTGGTTGTTTTCAATATGAATGAAGCTGGCAATATCAAGCGTGTTGTCTTTGGTGAACCAATTGGTACGACAGTATCAAATTCTACAGAAGAAAAATAAATTTTTGAAATAAACGCTACATTTTATTGAATCAAATAAAAAGAAGGAAATCCTATGTCTAAAGAAATTATTGCAAAAGCACAAGAACGCATGAATCAGTCCCATCAGAGTTTGGCACGTGAGTTTAGCCATATTCGTGCTGGTCGTGCCAATGCCAGCTTGTTGGATCGTATTTCGGTAGAATACTACGGTGCGCAGACCCCGCTCAATCAGTTAGCAGGTATTACGGTGCCTGAAGCACGGGTTTTACTGATTACACCGTTTGATAAATCAATCCTAAAAGATATTGAGCGTGCTCTGAATGCTTCCGATCTTGGCTTGACACCACAATCTGATGGTACAGTGATCCGCTTGGTTATCCCTGCTCTTACAGAGGAAACACGTAAGAATTTGGCTAAGGATGTGAAAAAAGTTGGTGAGAACTCAAAAGTTGCCATCCGCAATATCCGTCGTGATGCTATGGATGAGGCGAAAAAAGCTGAAAAAGCTAAAGAAATTACAGAAGACGAATTGAAGACTCTTGAAAAAGACATCCAAAAAGTAACCGATGATGCCATCAAGACGATTGATAAAATGACCGCTGACAAGGAAAAAGAATTGTTGGAGGTATAATCTAGCCATTTTTCCTAATTGGTTAGAAACCCAAAAAACTATTTCATCTTAGGTGCTGTCTATCCCCTAGGAATGACTCAAATAATGAAATCTAATGAGGGGAGTTAGACGGACTCTCCTTTTTTAGTCAGAAAGAAGAAAATCATGAATGATTTATTAGCACACTATATCGTCGGTTTAGTGACTGATGAGAATGATCAATTTTACTTTATTCAAAAGGAAGGCATGACTTTTGCGCTGTCAAAAGAAGAGGGGGAGCATGCCCTTGGACAATCTGTGAAAGGTTTTGCCTATACAGATATGCGACAGAAGCTACGTTTGACAACTAGAGAAGTAGGGGCAACTCGCACTAGTCTCGGCTGGGGGATCGTCACAGAAGTTCGTAAAGATCTAGGGGTTTTTGTAGACACAGGCTTGCCAGATAAACAGGTAGTTGTTTCTTTAGATGTATTACCTGAACTCAAGGAATTATGGCCCAAAAAGGGTGATAAATTGTATGTTAAGTTGGATGTTGATAAGAAGGATCGCCTCTGGGCTTTGCCTGCTTTTCAGGAAGATTTCCAGAAGCTTGCTGGTCCTGCTTATGATAATATGCAGAATCAAAACTTGCGAGCCATCGTTTATCGTTTGAAAATGAATGGAACCTTTGTCTATCTACCTGACAATAATATGTTGGGCTTCATCCATCCGAATGAACGTTTTTCAGAGCCACGTTTGGGTCAGGAATTGCAAGTGCGGGTAATCGGTTATCGTGCGGTTGATCGCACTCTCAATCTCTCCCTTAAACCCCGCTCATTTGAGATGTTAGAAAATGATGCCCAGATGATTTTGACTTATCTGGAAAGCAATGGAGGATTTATGACCTTGAATGATAAATCTGCTCCGGAAGACATCAAAGCCACCTTTGGTATTTCCAAAGGTCAATTCAAAAAAGCGCTCGGTGGTTTGATGAAGGTTGGTAAGGTTAAGCAGGATCAATTTGGTACCGAATTGACCTAGAAAATCATGCCGATAGTATGTAGATGAGTTTCTCCTTTCAGGTGGCGAGAAGAGGAGAGTGGGATGGAAAAGGCATATCATTTTTGATAATGATCTCCAACAGTTGCAATCCTAGAGAGACTGTAGAAGGGGAGAAAGTGAATGTTCCTTACTAGCCTTCTCAGAGAGCTACTAATGATAGGTTATGGTCTAAGCGAGCAACTGTTTGAAAAATAATGATGCTTGTGTCAAATTTTATAGGGAAAATTCTATTAGAAAGTAAGAAGAGTGAGAAGAAGTTTTTATTCTTGGTTGATGACCCAGCGCAATCCTAAAAGTAATGCACCTGTGGCAGTTTTAGCAGATTATGTTTTTGAGGAATATGATTTTCCAAAGCAATCAAATGATTTTGACGAAATCAGTCGCTTTTTGGAAGAGTCGGCTAGTTTTTCTTTCTCCATGTCCGATTTTGATGCGATATGGGAAGATTATTTGGGTCATTGATGAATATGATAGGACAAAATAGCTCGTTTTGGGCTATTTTTGCTATAATAGAGAAAAGCACAGGAAAAGGAGTCTATCTTGCAAGAACATTCGATTGATATTCAACTGAATCATCCAGACGACCTTCTTAGTCTGTTTGGAACCAACGAACGCCATCTGCGTCTGATGGAACAAGAACTCGGCGTGGTCATCCATGCACGAACAGAGAAAGTTCAAATTGTTGGGCAGAAAGACCATGTTGAGCAGACTCGTCTCGTTATTCAATCTCTTTTAGTCTTGGTTAGTCGAGGATTGATGATCAGTACCCCAGACGTTGTGACAGCCATTTCGATGGTGAAAAATGATGAGATTGAAAAATTTGTCGCACTTTACGAAGAAGAAATCATCAAAGATAACTACGGAAAACCGATTCGTGTCAAGACTCTCGGTCAAAAGCTCTATGTAGACAGTGTTAAACGCCATGATATTGTTTTTGGCATTGGTCCTGCGGGTACAGGTAAGACTTTTTTGGCGGTTACTCTTGCGGTGACAGCTCTCAAGCGTGGTCAAGTTAAGCGGATTATTTTGACACGCCCTGCGGTAGAAGCGGGCGAAAGCCTAGGTTTTTTACCGGGAGATTTAAAGGAAAAAGTAGATCCCTACCTTCGACCTGTCTACGATGCTCTTTACCAAATTTTGGGTAAGGAGCAGACGATGCGTCTGATGGAGAGGGAGATTATTGAGATAGCTCCACTTGCCTATATGAGGGGACGAACCTTAGACGATGCATTTGTTATCTTGGATGAGGCACAAAATACCACTATCATGCAGATGAAGATGTTCCTAACTCGTCTTGGTTTTCATTCTAAGATGATTATCAATGGCGATATTAGCCAGATTGATCTCCCACGTAAGGTCAAGTCAGGCCTGATTGATGCGACTGAGAAACTGAGTCACATTTCACAGATTGACTTTGTTTATTTTACTGCTAAAGATGTAGTCCGTCATCCAGTCGTTGCCCAAATTATCAATGCTTATGAAGCAGAAGCTCTAGCTAGCAGTGGTGAGACTCGTTTTGAAACAATCGGTCAATTGGAAGAGAAACACAAAGATGAAGAGCAATCATTTTTCTAATCTTTTTCAGGTTCGTAAACTAGTAGAAAAAGATTTGCCAATGGTTTTGTCTCTTTATCAGCCAAATCCTCTCTATTTATAACATTTTCCGCCTGAATCGAGTTTGGAAAGACCTAGTAGATTGCCTTTCTAGCAAGAATTTATTGGATAGTTGCCTATTGAATTGATAGCTGGTAGCAGTCCTTGGCTTGATTATCGCCTAGATTGGTCTTTTTATGGTAAATGGTATGTTTGCTGGTCAAGGTATTAGCTCTGAAATAATAGTAGCGCTACTGAATCAGCTATTGTCTGATTTTAGGAAGGTTCATCTGGATTATACAAAAAGTAATCCACAAGCTTCTCAGCTTTTTCCGAAAGTAGGATTTTATCCTACTGGCGCAATCAAAGAGGCAGCTGGAAACAGACTACTATTTTGAAAATAAATAAGAACCTGCCTAGTTTCTAGTGGAAACTAGGCAGGTTTTGTTTTATCCTCTAAAAAATGGATTGAAGTTTTTTTCGTGTGCAATAGTAGTATGTTGACCGTGGCCTGGATGGACGGTGTAGTGGCTTGGTAGAGTAAAAATATGTTTCTTGATACCAGCAATCAGGTCATCGAAATTGCTAGTTGGCAGATCAGTTCGACCGATCGTTTCGCGGAAAAGAGCATCTCCAGTTATGACGCATTCGTCATCTGGAAAAATGAAAGATACACCGCCGATAGAATGCCCCGGTGTTGGCACAACCTTGAAATGAAAACCGTCAAGCTGGTAGTCGTGGTCATATTGAAAGACCTCTTCGGCTGGTCGGCAGACTACGTTGTCCATATCATCATGTCTCGGTAGGCCAGATAGGTTCATCTCGGGTGTGTAGAGCCAACTAGCTTCACTTTCAGCCACATAGACAGGTGGAAAATGATAGGTTTCACGTAGAATGTCCAAGCTCATGATATGATCATAGTGTGTGTGAGTCAAAAGGATAGCAGAAATTGGTTTTCCAATTTTCTCAATAGTGGAATGAATCATGTTCCAATCGCTTCCTGGATCAATAATAATGATATGTGTGTTGTTTTCAAGATAATAGGTATTTTGAAAGGCAACTGGGTTGACGGATTTGTGGATGTTCATAGCTTCTCCCTTGGTATTCAATAAAATACACATTTTAATCTAAATCTAAGACTGTATTAGTGTAACAAAAAAATAGTCATCCTTCATGTAATTTGTTTGAAGCTTTTGCCTAGAAAAAATGTGTTAGGGTGATAAGATTTGAACAGTGATGATGAGGTATGATTACTAAGAAAGTTTTAATCATGTTATAATAAATCTATGAAAGAGACTAAAACATGCAATCGGTATGCTGTTGTGGACTTAGAAGCAACAGGTACAGGGACGGATGCAAAAATTATTCAGATAGGGATTGTCATGGTTGAAAACGGGAAAATTACCGATACTTATGAGACTGATGTCAATCCTTACCATCCCTTGGATGAACATATCAAGGAGCTGACAGGTATCACAGATCAGCAACTGTGTCAGGCACCCGATTTTGGGCAAGTAGCTGGAATCATCCATGACATGATTGGGGATGCTATTTTTGTCGCTCACAATGTCAGGTTTGATGCTAATCTTTTGGCAGAGGCACTTTTTTTTGAAGGCTATGATTTACGAACACCAAGGGTGGATACAGTAGAACTGGCACAACTATTTTTCCCAACATTTGAAAAATATAGTCTAGGAAGTTTAGCTGAGTATTTGGATCTAGGTTTAGAACAAGCTCATACAGCTATCTCAGATGCCATGGCTACTGCCCGATTGCTGATAAAAATTCAAGAGAAAATAAAAACTCTCCCTAAAATGGTCATTGAGTCAGTCTTGCAGCTAGCAGATCATCTTCTCTATGAAACACGTTTAGTTATTGATGAGATGGTACCACAGTTGTCAGAAGTTGTGCGAGAGGATGTAGAAGTAGTTCATGGTCTGGTCCTAAAAAAACAAGGTAAGGATAAGGTTGCCTCTCACTTTTCTGAGGATTTCTTGACCAATCTGAATCTTTTGGGTCTACACGAACGCAAGAATCAAACCGCTTTTGCTCACTTGGTAGAGAAAAGGCTGGCTGATGAGGGGCACGTACACTTTATCCAAGCGCAAGCTGGACTGGGAAAAACGTATGGTTACCTTCTCCCCCTGCTCGCTAAGTCAGATCATCGGCTATTAGTAACTGTTCCGACAAAGATTTTGCAAGAACAGATTATGGAGAAAGAGGGACGAAAATTACAGGAAGTATTTAACCTCTCTATTTCCTCCCTCAAAGCTCCAAAGCACTTTATCAAGCTGGATAACTACTGGAAAACCTTGCAGAGATGGGATGAAAATCGTTTGGTCAACCAGTTTAAAATGCATATTCTTATCTGGCTATGTGAAACTAAAACAGGTGATTTAGATGAACTCAAGCAAAAACAGCGCTATCAGAGTTATTTTGATGAGATTGCCCATGATGGAAATGTCGAGGTTGATAGTCTTTTTTGGGGATGGGACTTTTGGCAAAGATTACAAGGTCAAGCTGCTTCCAGTAGGCTACTAATCACCAATCATGCCTATTTCATCAGCCATCTCAAGGATCAAGACTTTCTAATAGCCAATCGTTTAGTGGTAGTAGATGAAGCGCAGAAGTTTCTTTTGGTAGCAGAAAATTTAGCTACAGACTCCTATGACTTGTTAGATGTATTGCAATTACTACAAAGTAAGAAGGATAAGACAAATCAGCTACTGGATCAGCGCTTATATGAATCCTGTCAATTTGAGTTCAATCATCTTCTGACTCGTTTCCGCCAGTATGGTCATAGGCGTGTGGAGAAGGAAGAGTTGGTTCAAGTACAACAAAATCTCTCAGAACTCAAGGATGTCGATTTAAATAAGTTAGACCATTTTCTGAATGGCTATGACACTTTTTGGTTGGAAGAAAAGACAATTGAAGACAAGCGGATTGCCTATCTACGTGGTTCAAAAGACAGTTTATTGGACGTAGCCAAGTATATGCCAGTCACCAAGACTTTTTATATCAGTGCAACTTTAACCATTAGTAAGAAGGTAAATCTACCTGATTTATTGGGATTTGACCAGTTCACCATGGACTTGTTACCGACACAAGCTGTCACCAACCAGCAAATTATATTTCCAACCAACCTTCCTGATGTTTTCTCTTGGGAAAAGGAAGAGCATGCTCGCTATGTAGCTCGGCGTTTGATAGAAATAGCAGAGCTGGATTACCCTATTTTAGTCTTGTTCACTTCAATTTCCTTGCTCTTACAAGTGTCAACTATTCTAGATCAGAGCAATGTCCCCCATTTGGCTCAACACAAGCACGGTCAGGAAATGTCAATAAAACGCCGATTTGAACGTGGAGATTGCCCTATTTTGCTTGGGACAGGTCTTTTCTGGGAAGGAGTTGACTTTGCCAGTCAAGAACAACTAATCCAAGTCATCGCACGACTCCCTTTTGATAATCCAAAGGATCGTTTTGTTCATAAAATCAATCAGCATTTGCGAGAAGAAGGGAAGAATCCTTTCTATGATTACAGCCTGCCCATGATGATGATCAAGTTAAAACAAGCAATCGGTCGTACCAATCGTCATTCCCATCAAGAGTCTGTAGTTGTTGTCTTGGATCACCGTGTCCAAACAAAACGCTATGGACAGCAGATTGTTTCCTTCTTTGAGAAAGATTACTTGCTTTCACAGATTGATGAAAGCGCCATTTGTTTGACCATTCAGCAATTTTTTGATCTAGGGGATAAGCGCTTGTCAAAGCCAGAATCGAAAAATGAGAAAGCAAAGTACAGTTCAGATAGAGTGTCAAAGGCTGCTTCAAAGTAGTCCTAAAAGGGATAAAATGACAAGACTGGAGCCTAGTATTTTCTACCTAGGTATGATATAATTTCCAAAAATAAGCGGTAGCTGTATCAGGAGGATAGAATGAAAATAGGATTTATTGGACTGGGTAATATGGGTGCGGCACTTGCACAAGCAGTCAGCCAGCAACCAGATACCCATCTCCTGCTCAGTAACTATAATCCAATCAAGGCCAAGGACATTCAGGCTCATTTAGGCGGACAACTTTTGTCTAATAAAGAAATAGCAGAGCAGGCCGAGGTGATTTTTCTTGGGGTTAAGCCTCATCTGGTTAGAACAGTCTTGATGGATTTGCAGGAGCAGATAGATCAGACCCCAGCTACTATCTGGATTTCCATGGCGGCGGGAATAACACTAAAAAGTCTGGCAGAATATATACCAGCAGATCAGCTCGTTCGTATTATGCCCAATACACCGGTTGCTATCGGTCAGGGCATGACTACCTATAGTCTGAGTAATCAAGCACTCGCTCTGCTATTAGAACAAATCCTAGAAAAATCAGGTCAAGTCCAGCAAGTGCCAGAAAGTCTCATGGATGCAGCAACAGCTATAGCAGGTTGTGGCCCAGCTTTTGTTTATCAGATGATTGAAGCGCTGATGGATGCAGGTGTACAGAGTGGTCTGACAGCTCAAGAAGCCAAGGTCTTAGCTGCTCAGACCTTATCGGGTGCAGCTAAGATGGTCTTGCAAAGTGACAAGCACCCAGCTCAACTTCGACAAGAAGTGACTTCGCCTGGTGGTTCAACGATTGCAGGCGTGGTGGCACTGGAGAAGGCAGGTTTTCGCTATGCTATTATCAAAGCAGTAGTAGCAGCCCTCAAGAAAAATAGAAAACTAGGAAAGAAGGAATCCTAGACTGAAATCTGACATTGTCGAAGTCGCATCCCAAAAGTCTGAACTTGGGATGCTTTTTAGGCTCTATAATTTCTGTAGTGGGTAAACCCGCTGTGGAGATTATAGGGCTTTTTGAGTATCAAAAAAGTCCCATAAGACTTATAATGAAAAGCGCTTAAACAACTCATTAGAAAGTATCTTATGGAACACATCAATAATACCACATTACTCATCGGAATTAAAGACAAAAATATCATCTTAAATAAAGCCATTCAACACGATACCCATATCGAAGTCACCGCTACACTTGATTATCACCCTCCCAAATGTAAACACTGTAAAGGAAAACAAATCAAATACGACTTCCAGAAACCTTCTAAAATTCCTTTTATTGAAATCGCCGGTTTCCCTAGCCTCATTCGTTTGAAAAAGAGACGATTTCAGTGCAAGTCCTGTCGAAAAGTAACTGTTTCTGAAACATCTCTCGTTCAGAAAAATTGCCAAATTTCTGAAATAGTGAGACAGAAAATCGCTCACCTATTGCTCAACAGAGAGGCTCTTACCCATATCGCTGCTAAGCTCGCTATCTCTACCTCTACTGTCTATCGCAAGTTCAAGCAATTTCATTTCCAAGAGGAGTACACTACTTTGCCAGAAGTGCTTTCCTGGGATGAGTTCTCCTACCAGAAGGGAAAACTGGCCTTCATTGCTCAGGATTTTAACACCAAGAAAATCATTACCATCCTTGATGACAGACGTCAAACAACCATCCGAAATCATTTCTTCAAGTACTCGAAAGAAGCTAGAAAAAAAGTTAAAGTCGTCACTGTCGATATGTCTGGAAGTTATATTCCTCTCATCAAGGTTCTATTTCCTCAAGCTAAAATTGTTCTCGATCGTTTCCACATTGTCCAGCACATCAATAGAGTTCTCAAGCAAACACGTATTGAAATCATGAAGCAATTTGACGATAAATCTCTTGAATACAGAGCTCTTAAGTACTACTGGAGACTTATTCAAAAAGATAGTCGGAAACTATCTTCTAAGGCGTTCTATGCTCGAACCTTTAGAGAAACATTAACTCCTAGAGAATGTCTCAATAAGATGTTCAAACTAGTCCCTGAGTTAAAATCTTATTATGACCTGTACCAGTTACTCCTTTTCCACCTGCAAGAGAAGAATACTGAGCAGTTTTGGGGCTTAATTCAAGACGCTTTACCTCATCTCAATCGCACCTTTAAAACCGCTTTGAGCACATTTATTCGCTATAAAAACTACATCACTAACGCCATTGAATTGCCTTACTCTAACGCTAAACTTGAGGCCACTAACAAACTCATCAAAGACATCAAGCGCAATGCCTTTGGTTACAAGAACTTTGACAATTTCAAGAAACGTATCTTAATCGCTTTGAACATCAAAAATGAGAAGACGAAGTTCGTCTCCTCTCGCGTTTAGCTATAAGTCACCCACTACAGTTGACAATGAGCCGCTTTTTATGTTCATGAAAAAGAAAGGACAGAAGGAGAATCTTTCTCAAGCCTCTCACAATCCTAGCATATATTTTGTACAAAGGGAAAGTTGATACGTCATTACAGAGTGTATTTTGTATTGCAATAATAAAAGGACCTAGTCCTCTCCAGTACAGAACTAAATCCTATCATTATAACTGCTCGGGGGACATCAGTTAGTCCCGCTTTGTTTTTTCTTTAATCCACTGACTGACATTGGACAATGCCTTACTTGAATCAGCTTTTTCCTTGCTGTGGTGCAAGAAGTCTACAAAACTTTGCTGAACCCCATCCTTTTGTACCTTGGCTTGTAAGTTTTGCCATTTTTTCTTCAGAGAAGCAGAAGTTCGCTCGTAGTAAGCCTCCAAAATTTCTTCTTTTGACTTGTAGTTGCGGTAGAAAGCATTGCGGGATACTCCAGCCTTACGAACCAACTCTGACACAGAAATTTGTCTGAGGTCTTTTTTCTCTAAGAGAAATAGCAGAGCGGTTTCGATAGATTCCTTGGTCAGCTGATTAGCTTCTTTATTTGATTGATAAAGATTTTTTAAAGATTGTGGTGAAATTTTACGAGCTACCATAATTTTCCTTTTCCGAGTGTCACATCTGAAAGAAAATGCTTTCAGATGGGGAAGTTTAATGATATAATTGTAAGTAAATAGAGACTTTTTGTCAAATAATACTCAATGAACATCAAAAATAGGCACGCTCTAGTAGTTTGAGGTGGTAGAAGCTGCGTTCGCCAAGCTGAGGATGGTTTTGCCATTTTCTAGTCTTTGTAGCAGACTGAAATCTACCGTAGAAACAGAGGTCTACTAGAGAGTTGATATCTGTGTTCTTGATTTTTATAGAGTATAAAAAAGTAAGACTAGAAATGAGAAAATTATGCCAAAATGGAAAATTGTTGTAGATTCGGGCTGCGACTATCGTCAACTGAATCACTTAGCTCCTGACACTGAATTCATCAGCGTACCATTGACGATTCAAATAGGGGAACAAGCCTTCGTGGACGATGCAAATTTGGATATTGACCGAATGATGGAAGTTATGGAATCTTCATCCTCTGCAGCAGGTTCGGCCTGTCCAAGCCCACAAGCTTATCAGGCAGCTTTCGAGGGTGCGGAAAATATTATCGTTGTAACGATTACAGGTGGTTTGTCAGGTAGTTTCAATGCGGCTCGTGTGGCACGTGACATGTATGTTGAAGAACACCCAGAAGCTAATATTCACTTGATTGATAGCCTTTCTGCTGGTGGAGAGATGGATTTACTGGTTGATGAAATCAATCGCTTGATTGGGACAGGAATGGATTTTCATCAAGTAGTAGAGGCTATCACTCACTATAGGGAACGCAGCAAACTTCTTTTTGTCTTAGCTAAGGTGGACAATCTCGTAAAAAATGGTCGTCTCAGCAAGATTGTCGGTGCTGTCGTGGGGCTTCTCAATATCCGTATGGTTGGAGAAGCTAGCAGTGAGGGGACACTGGAATTACTTCAAAAAGCGCGTGGGCATAAAAAATCTGTCATAGTAGCCTTTGAGGAAATGAAAAAAGCTGGTTATAGGGGTGGTCGCATTGTAATGGCTCATCGTAATAATGCTAAATTCTTCCAACAGTTTTCAGAGTTGGTAAAAGCTACTTTTCCAACAGCCATTATTGATGAAGTTGCAACTTCAGGATTGTGTAGTTTCTATGCAGAAGATGGTGGACTCTTGATGGGATATGAAGTTGAATAAGTCTTGAAAAAGTATATAAAAAGCGCCTTGTTAGTCTAGCTGACACCTAGCAGTTTAGTTATTAGGGGTTAATAGTAGCGAGTCAGTCCGCCTGACTCGCTTTTTTATAGTTTTCCGATGAAATTGCAATAAATGTCTATCTGGATAATTCGGTTACGTTTCACACCAGCTGACTCGTAAATCACAATTTCATTAATTAGTTCATTTACTATTTCAACGATTAATCTTGAAACTTGTGTGTATGTGGAAATTCTCGTCATAAACTTGGAGATATTCAAGCTATCTTATTGTTGTTTGGTGAGTTTTTCTGTTAAGGCAGAAATAGGATTAAAGTAACTCTAGGAATGATTTGGGCTGACAAATCTAGGCTAAGTTTTGTAGTATTTCATGTGATAGATTAAGCATAAAAGTCTCATTTTATGGGATTGAAAGAATTTTCTTCATCTACACGATTCGAAGACCGATTAGAACGATTTTTACTCAAAATTAATTTAAATATGTTCTGTTAATGCTATCTCTATATGATATAATTAAAAAGAGGTATTAAATATGTTAAATTTAGAAATCAAAAAAATTGACATTAAAGATTTTGGTTGCTATAAAGACTACAAACAGCATAGTCAGTCAGGTATCGGTAACGATTTTAATGATGGAAGAGTTAATATTTTTTATGGCAGAAACTATTCTGGAAAAAGTACTTATTCGAAAATTTTTCAAAGTATTGAACTTAAGCAACTTCCAGAAAAGTACGGAGATATAGATTTTGAAATCAAATTAGCTGACCAGACATTTATCAAATCAACTGGAATAGCTACTCATACGTTACCTATAGATTGTAAGGTTTTTAATCAGCGATTTATTGACGATAATATTTATCTTCACAATGACAATAAATTAAATAGTTTCCAAATTTCGATAGGTAGTGATACTAATGAGACTTTAAAAAAGATTGAAGATATACGATTAAACGAACTTAAACCTAGAAATGAAAAATTGTCGCAGATTGAATCGGATATAACTGAGAAGCAAAAAAAGAATAAAGTCAGCAGAGATGGTTTAGATTCAAAACTGAGAACAACTGCTTCAAAAATTAAGAATCTAAAGAACCCCTCGGTCGTAGTTGGTAATAAATATGATATACGAGATATAAGGGAGGAGTTCAGTAAACACTCATCTCAATTTCCTATTCTGCCGTCAAAAGATGACAAGGATGCTCTAGCTGAGTTAGAAAAGAGTATTGAACAAGCCAGAGCGAGAATTCTCGAAAAAAACATAAACAAACCACAAAAAATAGATTTAGTTAGTTCGGATAAAATTTTTAATTTCACATTGTTTTTAGAAAGTACGAAGAAACTACTATCCAAAATTGTGTCAGTAAGCAACATTTTAGATGAATATAAAAATAATCCAGATAAAATAAATTGGATTAAGCATGGTGTTGATATCCATGGAGAAAATCCAGAAAAATGCATATTTTGTGGCAACAGCATTGATAGTAATTTCATTGAAAATCTAAAATTGGCTTTTTCTGATGAGTTAAGCTCTTTAGAAAAAGAGTTGGTGCTACATAGCAGTAGGGTGAAATCAGAAATCCAGAAGTTGGATTCTGTTCCATATATTAATAAAGATGATTATTTTAAGGAATCTACATCCGATATTCAAAATATAAATAAAGATATTAGAAATATTATTAGTAACAGAAAAGAAGTTCTGAAAACACTTGAATTGAAAATTTTGGAAAAACAGCGAGATATTTTTTCAAAAATTGAAATTGATGATTTAGAATGGAATAATTTTTCTGGAATTCAAGTTGAGATTGACTCGTTATATGATAATACTATTAAACAGATAGAACAATTTGAGGAAAGAAAAACTAAAAGCATAGACTTTCTTCGAAGATATTATATTTCAAAAGAAATCCTCCTATCTGAATTTGCTATACTATCTCAAGAAATTAGCCAACTTCAAAAAGAGATAAAAGCAAAAACTAAGGAACGGGAAGACTTAAAAGGTGAGAAAGAAAGACTCGAGAAAGACATTTTAGAACTTGAAAGTAGTTTAAAATCAGAGTCTGAAGCAGTAAGACGTATAAATATTATACTTCAAAACTCATTGGCACACGCAGAAATTTCCTTGAAATCTATTGATGAAGAAGAAGGAATATATTTCGAAGTTTCTCGTAATGAAGAAAGAGCTTATAATTTAAGCGAAGGAGAGAAATCATTAATCGCTTTTGCTTACTATATTGCAAGGCTAGAGAGTTTGTCTGTGGAAGAAAAGTCAAAAACTATCTTATTTATCGATGATCCAATTTCTAGTCTGGATGAGAATAATATTTTTTATATTTATAATCTTATTTTTAGACTTCTTGAGAAAAAGGAATTTTTGCAGTATTTTCTCTCTACCCATAATTTAGATTTTTTGAAATATACCAATCGATTTTCTGCTCAAAAAGATTATTACTTGATAGAAAAAATAAAAGAAACTGAATCTAGCCCATCAAGAAGCTTTATTAAAAAACTGCCTAAATATTTATCAAATAAAGTTACAGAGTTCGTGTTTCTGTTTGAACAAATATATAGAGTGGCGACGGAAGATGAAGATGAAAATAATTTTTCAGTTTTTTACAATTTTCCAAACAATGGTAGAAAATTTATTGAAACTCTCTTATATTTTAAATATCCAGATTATAAAACAAATAATGATAATAAAGTTATTAAATATTTCGGAGAAGAAAACTCTCCGTTTATACAACGCATAAATAACGAATATTCCCATGGAGAAGATAGATTTGATAGAACTCGAAATCCAATTAATACTAGTGAGTTTAAACATGACGCTAGAATAATCTTAAGTGCTTTATATCAAAACGATCCAGAACAATTTAAATCATTTCTCAATAATAGTAATTTGATTCTCCCAGATTTTCTGGAAGAAAGATAAAAATTAAAAATAAGGACACTCTATTAAAGAGAGCTCCTTATTTCTATACTGCTGAGTGTCATACTGCCTTTGGAGGCGTTTTTGTATTCAAAATAGGGAAATCTTCCTTTAAATATCTTTTTTCATTCCCAGCTTGTTCAACAATAGAATCAATCGAGATGAAAAGTCTGTGTTATAGTGCATTTGTAAAAAATCGTATTCTCGTCCAGAAAAATAACTCATACCTGCTAGCTGATGTTGAATTGCAGGTATGATACTTCCCTTATCAAGTTGGAAAGTTACGCTTTTCTTTGAGAGGCAATAAGGAATGTTCACGGAGTATTTTTCTAAACAAGCTTTCATATCAGCCAGTTGGGAATGATGTATTTGTTGAAGATGTCGTGCATTACGAGAAAACATACCGTTATCAATATAGAGGGAAAGTGCTTTTTGCATAATCAGGTTTGTGTCATAGTCAATCAATCTTTTATGCTTGATAAAGATATTATGCAGTTGCTTCGGTAGACTAACAGCACCGATTCGCAGGGCAGGAAAGAGAGTAGGAGTAAAGGACTTGATATAGATAACTCGATTGTTGGTATCCAAATAATGCAGAGGAAGACTACGATTGGAATCGAAATCTGCTAAATAGTCATCTTCAATCACATAGACATCGTACTTTTCAGCTAGCTCTAAAATAGCTGTTTTTGTTGCCGTATCGTAAGTAGAGCCAAGCGGATTATGTAAACGAGGAATGGTATAGAAGAATTGAATTCTCCCAGTTTGGAAGATTTCTTCCAATCGCTTCAAGTCAATTCCATCTAAATCTCGCTCAATAGTCTGACAGGGAATCCCCTGATGTTGAATGAGTTCTACCATCCGAGAATAAGTAGGGTTTTCCAGTAAAATATCTGTTTTATCGGAACAAATATTCATCTGTGTTAGAATATATAGAGCCTGTTGGCTACCAGCTGTTATGACCAGCTGGTCTTTTTGAGTATAGACATGATAATCCATTAAAAGACTTTGAACAGAGGAAATCAACTCAGCCAAGCCTTCTTGTTGATGGTAGTAATTAAACAGGTAATTTTCTCGACCGATTAGGCTTTCGTGTAGGCAAACTCGAAAATCTTCGTAGGGTAATTCCTGAAAAGCTTCAGGATTTAGCTCCACGGCATAATCTTGAAACTGGCGATCTTCTACGATATAGTAGCCACTTTTTTCAACAGCATAAATCTTATTTTTATACTTTAACTCTAGCATGGCCTTCTGCACGGTATCTTTACTACATTGATAGTGCTTACTTAGACTACGAATAGAAGGAAGCTTTTCTCCACGCCTAAAACGATGTTGTTCAATTCCAGATAGAATATCTTGGACGATAGCTTGGTATTTGTTCATTTTAGACTGTCCCCCTACAGATTGTATTGTTAGCAGTATACAAAAAATGTAATAAAAAAACAACATAGGACGCGTGATTTTGGGGTAGGAATCAGATTTTTTATGATATAATTAGAAAATGAAACTGATTATTCCAAATGCTAAAGAGTTGAATACAAATCTGGACAATTTTCCTTTTCAGGATTTATCTGAAAAAAGTGAGCCTATCTTAGAAGTGATTGGTAAGCTTAGTTTGGAAGAACTATCAGCCTTCTACAAATTGCCCGAATCAAGAGCTCAGCTAGAATTTGATCGTTGGCAGAGAATTCAATCAAGGCAGGCCAAATCCTACCCTGCCTGGCAACTATATGATGGTCTCATGTATCGCTACATGGATCGGATAGATGTGACGGAAGAGGAAATATCCTACCTTAAAACGCATGTCCGCTTAGCAACTGCTTTGTATGGTTTGATTAACCCATTTGAACTGATTTCTCCTCATCGTCTGGATTTTCAAGGCAGTCTAAAAATCGGTCAGCAGTCTTTGAAGCAATATTGGCGCTCATACTATGATCAAGAAGTAGCTGATGATGATGTCATCCTTTCTTTAGCCTCATCAGAATTTGAACAAGTATTCTCCCCACGAACTCGAGAGAGATTGATTAAAGTCATTTTCATGGAGGAAAGAGTAGGAGAGTTGAAGATCCATTCGACTATTTCTAAAAAAGGACGAGGAAGAATGTTGTCATGGTTGGCTAAAAACAATATTCAGGCTCTATCAGATTTACGAACTTTCCAGCTAGATGGTTTCCGTTATTGTTCAAAGAGGTCGACAGAGAACCAATTCGTCTTTATTCGTCCGGCAGATAATGTGAAATATTGAACAAGATAACGTTTTCCCAAGCTACGCTTAGCTAGATAAATCTCCTTTTCTATGATATAATTGACGAGTTATAAGCAAAAGGAAGGTTTTTTATGAAAAACAGAAGAGGTCGAAGGAAATCATCCAAGCTCAAACTGGTGAATCTGGTTCTTTGGGGGCTCTATGTGATTACCTTATGCTTGTTTTTGACGACCATGCATCGCTATAATATATTAGATTTTCGATATCTGAACTACGTTGTTACAGTGATTTTGGTAGGGATAGCGATGTTGACAGCATGGCTGATGTGGCGTAGAAAGGCACGTATGTTTACAGTGTCGCTTCTTATCCTATCCCTCCTTGTAACTTCAATTGGAACTTACGGAATGCAAGAGGTCGTAGCATTCTCAAACCGAATCCAATCAAATTCTGCATTTTCGGAATATGAGATGAGTGTTCTTGTCCCAACGACTAGTGAGGTTACAGATGTCCATCAGCTTAATCGTTTACTTGCTCCTGCTGGTTATGATCAAGAAAATGTATCCTCTCTGTTGAGTGATATCTCTAAAATGGAATCAGTTCAGCTAACAACAAGCCCAACTAGCTCTTATCTCACCGCTTATCGAGCAATGATGAATGGTGAGGCGCAAGCGATGGTTTTAAATGGAGCCTTTACAAATATCCTAGAAAGTGAAGATCCAGAATTTTCTTCAAAGGTGAAGAAAATTTATAGTTTTAAAATAACCAAGGCAGTTAAAAGGGCGACTGAGCAAGTTAAGGGAGATAGTTTTAGTATTTATATCAGTGGTATTGATACTTATGGTCCCATCTCGTCTGTTTCGCGTTCGGATGTGAACATTATCATGACGGTTAATCGTAAAACGAAAAAGATTTTGTTAACGACAACGCCACGAGATTCCTATGTGGCCATCGCAGATGGCGGCCAAGGACAGTATGATAAGTTGACTCATGCCGGACTCTATGGTGTTCAAGCCTCTGTTCATACTCTAGAAAATCTCTATGGTATAACTATTAGTAACTACATCCGTCTCAATTTCACCTCCTTCCTTCAGCTGATTGACCTGGTTGGTGGAGTTGAAGTAGAAAATACTCAGGAATTCACCAGAGGAGGGTATCATTTCCCAATTGGAACAGTGCGCTTAGGTGCTGAACAGGCATTGATTTTTGTTCGGGAGCGTTATTCGCTTGTTAATGGTGATAATGATCGAGGGCAAAACCAAGAAAAGGTTATTGCTGCCCTTATTAAAAAACTAGGTTCTCCTGAGAATCTACGTAATTATCAAGCAATTTTGTCAGGGTTGGAAGGTTCTATCCAAACGGATATGAGCCCTGAAACTATCATAGGTCTTATCAATACCCAGTTAGAATCTGGAACACAATTTATGGTTGAATCGCAAGCGTTAACGGGGACTGGTCGTTCAGACTTGCCGTCTTATGCCATGCCGGGCTCGCAGCTTTATATGGTGGACATTAACCAAGATAGCCTTGAACGAGTAAAAACAGCAATCCAGTCTGTATTAGAGGGAAAATAATGAATAACTTAGGAGAAACTATGAATAAACAAGAAATGAACACAATTGAAATCGATGTTTTATTCTTACTAAAGACGATTTGGAGAAAGAAATTTTTTATTTTGTTGACAGCCCTTTTCGGAGCAGGTCTAGCTTTCGTTTATAGTAGCTTTTTGGTAACTCCGCAGTACGACTCAACAACTCGTATTTATGTAGTTAACAAAAACGTTGAAGCAGGGGCTGGTTTAACCAACCAAGCTCTTCAAGCTGGTTCTTACCTAGTAAAGGACTATAAAGAAATCATCCTATCTCAGGATGTATTGACTCGAGTAAAATCAGAGTTAAACTTAAAGGGAAGCTTGAAATCAAAGGTTTCTGTATCAATTCCGGTGGATACCCGTATCGTTTCTATTTCTGTACGCGATGCCAATCCAAATGAAGCAGCTCGTATTGCAAATAGCCTCCGTACGTTTGCTGCGCAGAAAATTATTGAAGTTACAAAAGTAAATGATGTTACAACACTTGAAGAAGCTGTTCCAGCGGATTATCCAACAACTCCAAATACGAGACGAAATGTTCTCATAGGACTATTGGCAGGTGGTATGCTTGCGATGACTCTTGTTTTGGTCATGGAAGTGTTGGACGATCGTGTGAAACGCCCACAAGATATTGAGGAAGTAATGGGACTACCTCTTCTTGGTGTAGTTCCAGATTCGAAGAAGTTGAAATAGGAGGAAAATATGGCAACACTAGAAATTGCACGTACGAAGCAAGAACTTGTTCACAAAACGGAAGAATATTTCAATGCTATCCGTACCAATATCCAACTGAGTGGAGAAGACATCAAAGTGGTTGGAATTACCTCTGTCCAATCGAATGAAGGAAAGAGTACAACGGCGGCGAGCCTTGCGATAGCCTATGCTCGTTCAGGTTATAAGACGATACTCGTTGACTGTGACATTAGAAACTCTGTGATGTCCGGCTTTTTCAAGCCGTTAACAAAGATTACTGGCTTGACGGATTATCTTTCAGGGACGACAGACTTATCGCAAGGTCTATGCGATACAAATATTCCAAACTTGACCGTCATTGAGTCTGGGAAAGTTTCTCCTAATCCAACTGCTTTGCTACAAAGTAAGAACTTTGAAAATTTACTAGCAACTCTTCGTCGCTATTATGATTACGTGATTGTTGACTGTCCGCCGCTAGGGATGGTGATTGACGCTGCCATCATTGCACAGAGATGTGATGCGATGGTCCTTGTTGCAGAAGCGCGACAGGTCAAACGTTCAGCCTTGAAAAAAGTTAGGGAACAGTTGGAACAAACAGGCACTCCTTTCCTAGGTGTCATCTTGAATAAGTACGATGTTGCTTCCGAAAAATATGGTGACTACGGAAATTATGGAAACTACGGAAATTATGGAAAGAAAGCCTGATTTTCTCTATTTTTAGAGTTGGATAAGTAGGTGGTAAGGCATGATTGATGTTCATTCGCATATTATTTTTGGTGTGGATGATGGCCCCAAAACACTTGAAGAAAGTGTCAATCTAATAGGGGAAGCACACCGTCAGGGAGTTCGTCTCATCGTTGCAACCTCACACAGACGAAAAGGGATGTTCGAGACTCCCGAGAAAATCATCATGGAAAATTTTATCCATGTAAAAGAGGCTATAAAGGTAGCTTATCCAGATATGGTTCTTTGCTATGGAGGAGAACTTTACTATAGTAAAGATATTTTGGATAAACTTGAGAAAAAAAAGGTTCCGACACTCAACGGGACGAGGTATATTCTTTTAGAGTTTAGTATGAATACCCCATGGAAGGAAATCCAAGAAGCAGTAAATGAAGTGATACTACTTGGACTGACTCCGCTTGTCGCTCATATCGAACGCTATAACGCTCTTGCCTTCCAGGCAGAACGTGTAGAAGAGTTAATTGACAAAGGTTGTTATACTCAGGTTAATAGCAATCATGTCTTGAAACC
Source organism: Streptococcus sp. DAT741 (assembly GCF_009866825.1). Classification (NCBI taxonomy): domain Bacteria; kingdom Bacillati; phylum Bacillota; class Bacilli; order Lactobacillales; family Streptococcaceae; genus Streptococcus; species Streptococcus sp. DAT741. Next base: position 1,425,932 of record NZ_CP019557.1, on the reverse strand, counting down.
AGGCCTAATTGGAGATCGTGCAAAAGAATTTAAAAAGCGTGTTCGGTATTTTTTAGAGCAAGATTTGGTACACTGTGTCGCAAGCGATATGCATAATCTGACAGCGAGACCTCCCTTTATGAAGGAAGCCTATATATTAATCAGAGAGGAATTCGGTGAAGAAAAAGCCAAATTGCTATTTAAGAAAAATCCTCTACTGTTATTGAAAAATCAGGTTATTTAGAACTTATCTAGAACTTGGAGAGAAAAATGAAATTGGGTACTATTACTGATAGGCTTTTAGAGCGCAATAGTAAGAGATTGATATTGATATTCATGGATAGTTGCCTGATTATAACTTCCATGATTTTAAGTAGACTATTTTTAGATATTATCATTGATATCCCAGATGAACGATTTATTCTAGCTGTTGCATTTGTATTGTTTTGTTATTTTGTTATTTCGGTTAAATTAAAGGTTTTCTCAGTAATCACACGGTATACTGGATACCAGAGTTTTGTCAAAATAGGAATTAGTTTAATTTCAGCTTACTCACTTCTGTTAGTAATATCAACCATTCAATGGCAAACTTTTAGCTATCGCTTCATGATGGTTTCCTTATTCTTATCCTTTGTCTTGCTTATTACTCCTCGCTTGCTTTGGAAGGCACTTCATGAGGGTAGAAAAAGTGCAATCCGTAAGAGAAGCGGTTCTTTGCGAATTTTAGTGGTTGGTGCTGGCGATGGTGGAAATATTTTTATTAACACTGTCAAAGAAAGAAAATTGAACTTTGAAATTGTGGGTATTGTGGATCGAGATCCAAATAAACTAGGTACCTTTATTCGTAATGTAGAAGTACTGGGAAACCGTAATGATATTCCTCGCTTGGTTGAGGAACTAGCTGTTGACCAAGTGACCATTGCGATTCCATCTTTAAGCGGCAAAGAGCGTGAAAAAATTGTTGAAATCTGTAACATTGCAGGAGTAGCTATTAACAACATGCCACATATTGAAGATATATTGTCTGGCAATATGTCTGCTAGTTCCTTTCAAGAAATTGATGTGGCAGATTTGCTAGGGCGTCCGGAAGTTATGTTGAACCAAGATGAGTTAAAACAGCACTTTGAGGGGAGAACAATCTTAGTAACAGGAGCGGGTGGTTCTATCGGTTCAGAACTTTGTCGCCAGATTACCAAGTTTACTCCTAAGCGTCTACTCTTATTGGGACATGGAGAAAACTCAATTTACCTAATTCATCGAGAGTTGCTGACTAAATATCAGGATAAAATTGAAATAATTCCACTTATTGCAGACATTCAAGATCGTGAATTGATGTTTAGCATTATGGCCGATTATAAACCTGATTTTGTCTATCATGCAGCAGCCCACAAGCATGTTCCACTAATGGAGTATAATCCTCACGAAGCAGTGAAAAATAATATTTTTGGAACTAAGAATGTTGCTGAGGCTGCCAAAGCCGCGAAGGTTGAAAAATTTATCATGGTTTCAACTGATAAGGCAGTGAATCCACCGAATGTAATGGGAGCAACAAAACGGGTGGCAGAAATGATTGTTACTGGTTTAAATGAGCCAAACAAAACTCAATTTGCAGCTGTGCGTTTTGGAAATGTTCTAGGAAGTCGTGGTAGTGTCGTTCCATTGTTCAAAGAACAAATCAAAAAAGGTGGACCTGTTACAGTGACTGACTTTCGAATGACGCGTTATTTCATGACTATTCCGGAGGCGAGTCGCTTGGTTGTTCAGGCGGGACATTTGGCCAAAGGTGGCGAGATTTTTGTTTTGGATATGGGTGAGCCTGTGCAGATTCTGGAATTAGCAAGAAAAGTTATCTTGTTGAGTGGTCACACTGAGGAAGAGATTGGTATTATTGAATCCGGTATCCGTCCGGGTGAAAAATTATACGAAGAGTTGCTATCAACAGAAGAACGTGTTAGTGAGCAAATCCATGATAAGATTTTCGTTGGACGTGTAACCAATAAGAATACAGCTGTTGTACATGCGTTTATTAGTGGCTTGTTATCAAGAGATAAGAACGAACTGAAAGATGCATTGATTGGATTTGCAAAACAGGAATGAAGAAAGTAAAAAATATTTTACTTTCCTAGAGTTTAAACATATGTTTAAATTCTAGGAAGGCTGAAATGTTATTGAGGGATTGAAAGATGCTTGGTCAACTATTACTGGAAGAAAAAGAAATGGGGATAAAAGGTGGCCTCTATCATAAAGTACAAATAGAGTTGGCTTATAATTCAAATCATATAGAAGGTAGTCAACTTTCTCATGACCAGACACGGTACATTTTTGAAACCAACACTATTGGTTTCGAAGATAGTTCATCAATAAAAGTTGATGATATCATAGAAACTAGCAATCATTTTACAGCTGTAGATTTTTTGTTGGATAGTTTTCAGGTTGAGTTGACGACGGATTGGATAAAGCACATTCATGCCATCTTGAAACGTGGAACGTCTGATTCTAGAAAATCTTGGTTTCGAGTAGGAAATTATAAAATACTCCCTAATGAAGTTGGTGGTAGAGAAACAACACTACCGGAAAATGTAGATGCTGAGATGGAAAAACTGATTGAAAATTATGTTAAACTTAGTCAAGTTAGGTTTGAAGATGTATTGAATTTTCATGTTCAGTTCGAACGGATACATCCTTTTCAAGATGGGAACGGTCGTGTGGGACGTCTGATTATGTTTAAGGAGTGTCTCAAGCATCAACATGTTCCATTTATCATTGATGGTGATATGAAATATTTTTATTATCGTGGACTTTCAGAATGGGGAGAACAGAATGGCTTTTTACTGGATACTTGTCTAGCAGCGCAGGATAAGTTTAAGGCCTATTTAGAATATTTTAGGATTGAATATTAAAGAAGAGGAAAAAATGTATCCAATTATTAAACGTTTTCTCGCTGTGATTATCTCAGGGAGTGCCATTATTTTTTTTAGTCCAGTATTGTTAATAATTGCTATTGCAATTAAGTTAGACTCGAAAGGTCCAGTGTTATTCAAACAAAAACGTGTGGGCAAAAATAAGAAATATTTTATGATTTATAAATTTCGCTCAATGTATGTGGATGCCCCCAGCGATATGCCAACTCACTTGTTAAAAAATCCAAAGGCTATGATTACCAAGGTTGGAGGTTTCCTCAGAAAAACAAGTTTGGATGAACTTCCGCAACTTTTCAATATTTTCAAGGGCGAGATGGCCATAGTAGGTCCGCGACCGGCTTTATGGAATCAGTATGATTTGATTGAAGAACGCGATAAGTATGGAGCCAATGATATTCGCCCAGGTTTGACCGGTTGGGCTCAGATTAACGGTCGTGATGAGTTAGAAATTGATGAAAAATCAAGACTAGATGGCTATTATGTACAAAATATGAGTTTTGTCCTTGATTTAAAGTGTTTCTTTGGAACTTTCCTTACGGTTGTCAAAAGTGAGGGGGTTATTGAAGGCGGAACTGGACAGAAAGGTAGTAAATGAAGTTTTCAGTATTGATGTCTGTATATGAGAAAGAAAATCCAGAATATCTGAGATTATCTTTAGAAAGTATCCTTGTACATCAGACAGTAATTCCAACAGAAGTTATATTGGTTGAAGACGGACCTCTTAATGATGGTCTATATTCTGTCTTAGAAGAATTTAAAACTCAATTTGCTTTTTTTAAGACAATACCTCTGGAAAAAAATGTAGGGTTAGGTATTGCACTAAATGAAGGCCTCAAACACTGTAGTCATGAATGGGTGGCGCGTATGGACTCTGATGATATAGCTGTTAGAGATCGGTTTGAGATTCAATTGAAATATCTAAAAGACCACCCCATGGTAGACCTCTTAGGGGGAGGTATTCTCGAATTTGGAAAGACAATTGAAGAGGTTGTATCAAAGAAGGTCTTGCCGACTACGATTGAGGAGATTAGAGTTTACAGTAAGAAAAGAAATCCTTTTTGTCATATGACAGTTATGTTTAAGAAATCAGCTGTTTGGGATGCTGGAGGATATCTGCATCTGCCATATGTTGAAGATTATTACCTTTGGGTGAGAATGCTTGCTTTGAAAAAAAACGTAGCAAATGTTCCAAATATTCTTGTATATGCTCGTGTGGGAAACGGTATGACTGAACGCAGAGGGAATAGGGCACAAATTAACAGTTGGAAGATCTTAAATGAGTTTATGTTAAAACACAAATTGATTACACCACTAGAAATGTTTATCAATCAGATTTATATAAGAGTTTTTGTTTCTCTACCACCAGATTTAAAAAAGCTCATTTATGGAAAATTATTAAGGAAGTAGTATGATAACAGTATTGATGGCTACTTATAATGGTAGTTCCTTTATAGTGAAACAACTGGAATCTATTCGGAAGCAGACGGTAAGAGCTAATAGAGTAATTATCTTGGATGATTGTTCAACAGACAATACGTTTGAGATCGTAAATAAATTTATTGAACAGTATTCTTTAACTAATTGGACAAACTGTAGAAATACCTTTAATAAGGGACATTATCAAACGTTTATAGAATTGACGACTATGGTGGAAGAAGGTTATGTTTTTTTTTCCGATCAGGATGATATTTGGGATAATAATAAAATTGAAATAATGATAAAAGAACTCATTAAATCGGATGTGTCAATGGTATTTTGTAAATCAAGGTTCATTAACGAATGTGATGAAGTTATAAGTAAACCAGCAACTACAGGAGAACACCATTCCTTTTCGGTGAAACGATTATTGCAAGCATGGCCCTCAGGTTATCAGACTGCCTTTAAAGCAGAAGTATTAAAGACAATAATAACTAATAGATATCATAAACATCCCTATTTTCAATTTCATGATGTATTATTTGGGATGTTGTCTGGCATCTTTGGTAATGTTATTGAGGTAGACGAAATCCTAGATAGTCACAGACTTCACTTGAATAATGTTACATTATCTTCTAAAAGCGTATCATTTCATAATACATTAGAAAATCGCTTGGATTATTATATTAAAATGTATAAGAGATATGAATTTGTTAATCATGTATCTCAAATGTTTGGAGTAGACGAGGCTGAAAAAGTCTCTAAAAGCTATGGCGAGTTATATAAGTCAAGGATTAGCTTTATAGAAAAACGTAATATAAAATCAATAAGAGAAATATATAGACTACGTCATTATTATAATGGTTATCGTGCATTTATTAGTGATATCATATACGCACTAAGATTGAATAATCTATTTAGTAGGTTAATAAGGAGATAAGGTGAGAAGTACATCCAAAATTGAGTGGGAATTGGCATTAGAAGAACGATACAAAAATATGTATCAAAAAATTTCAGAAGAAAATCTGAAAAAATTACAAGCTGCCTACTTAGATATGTTTTTGAAGTTTCAGAGTGAGTGCGATTTGCTGAATATAAAACCGTTTATGGTTGCGGGAACATTAATTGGTTCAGTAAGACACAAGGGTTTTATACCTTGGGATGATGATATTGATTTGGTAGTATTTAGAGAAGACTATGAAAAACTAAAGCTAGCGTTTAAAGAAAACAGAGAATTCGATTTAGTATTACCGGAGTCAGATAAAAAAAGTATCCACAAGATGTTGAAGGTTCAGAGTAAGACATTAACATTGTACGACGTACTGGGAGAAGGGTTTAGCAAAAATAAGTTTTTATACTTAGATTTATTACCGATAGATTATGTTCCGGAGTCAATGCTTGTAGCAAATCTTAAAGGTAAAGTTTTGAAACTGATGGATTTATCTTATTCAAGCTCCCGTTGTTATCCGCGTTATTCTAAACATTTGGATTATATGTCCAAGGGATCACTGGAACTGAGAATTAATTTGTTTTTGAGAAGGATTGTCGGTTTGCCAGCAATTTTATTGGGACCAGATAATCTATTTAAATTGATGGAGCGTTTGCTTTGTTCAACAACGAAAACTAGTAAGATAACGATTGCCTATGGTGTTAAGGGCTATTTTGGAGAAATTGTAGATTATGATACATTTTATCCACCTAAACAGTATGTATTTGAAAATCATATGTTTTGGGGACCAAATAATGCCCATAAATATTTAGAAAATCGCTACGGTGATTATATGCAGCTTCCTTCAGAAAAAGAACAAAAAGAGCGCCATGTTAGACTTAGAGATGATTGGGAAGGGAGGGTGATACGAAATTGAATATCTTATTTATTTTTGCTTCGTTACTATTAGTTTTTCTCTACTCTCTCCAAATAAAAAATGACTTTGCTAGTCCAGGATTTTTGTACTTGTCAATTTGGTCCGTTGTATCATTTTTTTCATTAATTTTTTTAAGAGGGGAAGATATATCGTTTACAACAGTCTTAATTATCCTTGTAGGAAATATTCTGTTTTCACAAAGTGTTTATTTTTCTAGGATTATAATAAAAGCTAAGACTATACAAAAAGAAGATGATTCATTTATCAATCAAATTGTACTTATTTGTTTAATAGCCTTTTGCTTATTTATGTATTGGTACATTTATAGAGATCTACAGGAAATTTCAAAGTTAGTAGAGTCGTCTACAAATTTTAACAAGGTATTGGAAGGTGCTCGTTATGTATCAACACATTCAATAGCTAGGATTGGATATTTGGCAGCTACGTTTAATAGAGTGAATTACTCCCTTGGTTTAGTTGTTTTCTATTATTTTTGCAAACAGATATTTTATCCAAAGAGTAATTCCGTAAGCAGTCTACAATTGCTGATTGTTTCACTTCTTTGCTTGTCTGGTTCTATATTAAGTGCAGGTAGATCAGAGTTGCTCGGAATGTTGATGGGCTATGTATCAATATACTTGTTATTTTATTCAAAAAAATGGACATGGGAATTTTCAAAGTATAGCTCAAAAATTTTGAAATACTTAATTAGAGTGGGAATAGGATTTATTTTTTTATTTTTAATTATTGGTGTGTTTATTTTAAATAGAACTGGTGCCAATAGAGGTGAGACACTTTTAGTGAATCTTGCAAAATACATAGGTTCCTCAATAGGTGCATTGAATTATTATCTGAATAATACTTCTCAATATCCAGAGAATACAGTTTGGGGTCAGAATATGTTTTTAGCTCTATATTCAACATTAAACACTTTAGGTCTATATTCAGGGGAACGAATTGTCTTTTTACCAAGTACCATTATCCAAGGTACTACTACAAATGTTTATACAATTTATTATTACTTAATTCAAGACTTTGGTATTTTCTTTGGTATTTTTACTCAAATGCTCTATGGTTTTATTTTTGGATCATTGTACTACTTTATAAAGAAAAGATATTTCAATAAGTATGCCATACTACTATATGCAACATTATCCCAAGCAATAGTAATGTCTTTTTTTGCTGAACAATTTTTTAGTGTTTTTACGAATCATCTTATTCGTTTTTTTATAGTAGTTGTTATCCTCGTACTGATTAGTTTAACCAATCGTATCAGGTTAAAGCTTTAATAGAAAATTATGATGTTCAAAAAAATTTTATACCTCTATATCCAAATTTCTGATCTATAATTTTTTAGTTTATAGGGAAAAGTGAATATTTTCTAAATCAAAAGCATACTAATTTATCTAAAAAATATAAAAATTATAACGGAACATATCTCAATGAAGTAGTTCTTAAGTGATAATAAAAAGGAGGTTGTATGGTAGTCTCAACAGTTATTTTTGCGGGTGGTTCGGGTTCAAGGATGAAAACCACTACCAAACCAAAACAATTTCTAGAATTGCATGGGAAACCTATCATCATTCACACAATTGAGCATTTTGAGAATCATCCGCTGATTGACCAAATTGTCATTGTGTGCATTGAGGGGTGGATTGATTATTTAGAAACGTTGCTTTCTAAATATCAAATATAGATAATTTATCGAAATATATTGGTTCTCCGATAGCTGGATTAGATTATTTTATAAAAAATCAAAATTTTTACGCTGAAAATAGGTACTTTGGTGAAAATACCTTTATAGCTATTTATGGAACATTAAAGTCTTTGGGAATTTTTCCTGAGAGACTTTCACCATTTTTACCAATAATAAATTTTTATGGGACTACGAGTAATGTTTACACTGCCTATTATGTTTTCATAAAAGATTTTGGATATTTTATTGCAGTCGTTGTTCAATTCTTATATGGTTTATTTTTTGGCACGATGTACTATATCATTAAAAAAAATCTATTTTCACCACTTTTAATAATGCTGTATGGACTATTATCGTATGGAATGGTGATAATGTTTTTCCAAGAAGCATTTGTCACATTGTTGACAACACATATTATACGTGTGGTCTTCTTATTCATGTGGTTTCTGTTAATAAAAATATTATCTGTATTTAAATTAAAGAGGTATAGATAGTAGTAGATGATTGTAAATATAGGTTCCATAGTTACAAGGGGAAATAATGAATTTACTAAAAAAAATAAGCTTATTTAAAAAAGTCTATTCAAAAGTATATGATAGTGGCAGAATCCACCAATTATTCAGCAATAGATTAATTTTTTTTACAGGACTTCAACTTTTGCTTCAACCTAAGACCAAAAAATCGTTAGAGATTTTACAAGTTTCCATTGATCAAAAAATCATGCGAAAACTACGAAAGAAATATAAGGCCGATATTGAATATTTTAAGAATAATATTGATAGTTTTAAGCAAGAAGAGTTTAGGCCTAGCGATGATAAAAGCATTTGGGTTTTATGGTATCAGGGGATAGAGAGTGCACCGTTTTTAGTCAAACAATGCCTTGAGTCTCTAAAGAGAAATCTACCTAATGATCGACAGCTAGTTACTTTAGATAAAATGACTTTAAATGACTATATCAATCTCCCTTCTTTTATCATGGAAAAGTATAAAGCAGGTAAAATTTCTCATGCTCACTTTTCAGATATTGTTCGTATTGAATTACTATCAAAATATGGAGGAACCTGGATAGATGCAACAGTCTTTATGAGTTCCCCTGTTATTCATGACTATTTCTTTGATTCTGATTTGTTTTTATTTCAAGAACTACGGCCAAATACGTTCGGTCATAGTAGGAGAGTATCTAGTTGGTTTATAACTGCTAAAAAAAATAATGAGATTGTTTTGTTAACTAGATACTTAATGCGTAAATATTGGGAAGAAAATAATAGTTTGATAGAATATTTCCTTCTTCATAGTTTATTTGAACTTGCAATTGAAGCGTATCCTAAGATTTGGGAGACAGTCATTCCTTTCAGCAACTCTCATCCTCATGTTTTGCAATTTAAACTGTTTCATCCGTTCAATGATTACCATTGGCAGGAGATTCGTAAGTTAGTAGAAATTCATAAGTTGACTTATAAGTATGAAGAGAAAAATTATAACGGAACATATCTCAATGAAGTAGTTCTTAAGTGATAATAAAAAGGAGGTTGTATGGTAGTCTCAACAGTTATTTTTGCGGGTGGTTCGGGTTCAAGGATGAAAACCACTACCAAACCAAAACAATTTCTAGAATTGCATGGGAAACCTATCATCATTCACACAATTGAGCATTTTGAGAATCATCCGCTGATTGACCAAATTGTCATTGTGTGCATTGAGGGGTGGATTGATTATTTAGAAACGTTGCTTTCTAAATATCAAATTAAGAAAGTTAAAAAAGTAGTGCCAGGTGGAAAAACTGGGCAGATGTCTATCTATAATGGCCTTGAAGTATTGTCTGAAAGTGTACATTCGGAAGATATTGTTCTCATTCATGATGGTGTTCGTCCACTGATTGATGCGGACACTATTACGAATAATATTGAATGTGTGAGAAAAAATAGGACCGCTATCACCGTTAAACCTGTAATAGAAACGGTAATCCAAGTTGATGAAAATAATGCGATTACCGATGTTGTTGATCGTGACTCCTGTCAAACAGCAGTTGCCCCTCAAAGCTTTTATCTGTCGGATATTTTATCGCTCCATTTGAAAGCACAAGAAGATGGCTTGACGAGCATGACAGATTCAGCAACATTGGTTCGCCATTATGGCTTAGAATTGTTCACTGTGATGGGAGGAGCAGAGAACATTAAGATTACAACTCCATCGGATTTTTATATTTTTAGAGCTATCTATGATTCAAGGGAGAATGCTCAAATTTTTGGATAGGAAAGTAGTATGTTGGATCCAATTTTAGAAAAAGATTGTGTTACTTTTGTAAAAGAGAATGAAAAACTATTATACGAATTGAAAAATAAAACGGTGTTTATAACAGGGGCAACAGGCTTGATTGGCAGCCATTTAGTTTATTCGCTTATTTTTTCAAATCGTTTGTTGTGCACTAACATAAAAATAGTTGCAGCAGTTCGTTCAAGAGAAAAAGCGGAAGACAAGTTTGCAGATTATTTAGACGATATTGAACTTCACATTTCAGATATTGGGCATGTGCAAAATTATGAAGGTGACATTGATTTTATTATTCACGGGGCTAGTGTTACAGCCTCTCGCGATTTTGTTGAAAAGCCCGTTGACACTATTTTTACTACATTAAATGGTACAAAAAATATTCTTGATTTGGCAAAAGAAAAAGCAGTTGATAAAGTTGTCTATCTATCTTCACTTGAGGTTTACGGAACAAATGAGAATAGAGAGTCAATATCAGAAAATGATTACGGATATATAGATTTCACACAAGTAAGAAGTAGTTACTCTGAAGGAAAACGAATGGCGGAGTGCTTATGTGTATCATATGCAAGTCAATACAAAGTTCCAGTTTCGTTAGCCCGACTAACTCAAACATTTGGACCGGGTGTTGACTATCAAGACAATCGTGTATTTGCTCAGTTTGCACGTGCGGTTATTGAAAGGCAACCAATTACTTTACATACAAAAGGTGAGACTATGAGGAGTTACTGCTATACAAAGGATGCTGTAGCTGCTATTTTTTACATTTTAGTCAAGGGGCAGTCTGGAGAAGCATACAATATTGCAAATGAGGAAACTTATATTTCAATCTATGATATGGCTAAATTGGCAAGTCAGCTCGATTCAAGCCAGTCATGTAAAGTTAATATAGAATTACAAGATATCAATCAATTGGGCTATAATCCAACAATTAAAATAAATTTACAGACGCAAAAAATCAGAAAACTTGGCTGGAGTCCGACAGTGGGATTAAAGGGGATGTACCAATCACTAATCTCTTCTATGGAGAGCTCGTTTAGGGAGTAAGGTGAACAATTGAAAAAATTATTGTTAAATTCTAGCTATGCCATCATATCGAATCTATTGTCGCTGTCGGTCTCTACTCTAGTTATTCTTATTTTACCTAAATTGATAGGAGTGGAGGAATACGGCTACTGGCAATTATATTTGTTTTATACAAGCTATGTTGGATTTGCTCATTTAGGGTGGATTGATGGAATTTATCTTAAATATGGTGGCGAAGAGTATGAAAAACTTGACAAACAAAATTTTTTCTCACAGTTTATTTCATATTCTATTTTTCAGGTAGTTATTGCTGTTATTATTTTTATCGTAGGTAATAGTGTAGATGTTGGAAGTAGTAAGGAGTTTATCTTTAATATGCTTTCATTGACCTTATTAGCTACCAACCTTCGATTTTTTGTTATTTATATTTTACAAACAACTAATCTGATTAAAGAAAGCGCAAGAATAATGATTCTTGATAGGCTGTTGTATGTTCTTTTTCTGATATTATTGATTATAGGTGGTATTTACAGCTATCGCTTAATGATAGTAGTTGATGTTATCGGACGTTTCCTTTCCCTACTTTATGGTATTTATTTATGTCAGGACATCGTAATACAAAAACTGACGAATTTTAGACTTAATATTTCTGAAATTGTTGATAACATAAAAGTCGGAAGTAATTTGATGCTTTCAAATGTTGCAAGTATGTTAGTAATTGGGACGGTTAGGCTAGGCATTGAGAAGCACTGGGATGTTTCAACTTTTGGTAAAATTTCTTTGACGCTCAGCATTTCAAATCTAGTCATGACATTCATCAATGCCATTGGAATAGTGATTTTTCCGATGTTGAGACGGACGGAAGAGAGGGCATTGCCAGGTTTATACGTAAAAATAAGGAATATACTGATGCCTGTTTTACTTGGTTTCCTACTATTATTTTTCCCACTTAGGGCAGCTTTAATGATTTGGTTACCGAAGTATACAGATAGTTTACTATATATGGCTCTTATTTTTCCGATTTCTGTTTTTGAAGGTAAAATGGCTTTATTGATCAATACATACTTGAAGGCTTATCGCATGGAGAGGACAATATTGTTTGTCAATTTGCTGAGTATGTTACTGAGTATGCTGTTGACATTCATCTCGGTATTTGTTTTTTCTAACTTAATTCTAGCAACTCTTTCTATTACATTCTTATTGTTCTTTCGTTGTTTTTTTGCAGAGATATTGTTGTCTAAAAAACTTTCTATATCAATTTTATCGGATGCTTTAACAGAGGTAGTTATTGCTGGCTTATTTATTATAACTGCATGGATTCTTCCGAGTTTAGTTGGTTTCTTGGTGTATCTAATTGTATATACCATTTACATGTGGGTAAAAGTTTATAGAAATAAAACTTTTACATTGAGTCTAAAGTAGTGTAAATTAGAGTATCTTGTTAGAGTTTGTGTTGAATGATTCAGGAGCTATGGAGTAAGCATTGAATGTCAAATTACGATTATCTAATTGTTGGTGCTGGTTTGTTTGGTGCGGTATTTGCACATGAGGCAGCAAAAAAAGGGAAAAAAATAAAGATCATTGAGAAACGAGATCATATTGCTGGGAATATCTATAGCAAGGAAGTTGAAGGTATTCAGGTTCATGAATATGGCGCCCATATTTTCCATACATCTGAGAAGGAAATCTGGGATTATGTGAACCAGTTTGCAGAATTCAACCGCTATACGAACTCACCAGTTGCCAACTATAAGGGGGAAATATATAATTTACCCTTCAATATGAATACCTTCAATAAACTTTGGGGTGTGGTAACACCGGCGGAGGCGGAGGCGAAAATTGCTGAGCAGCGTAGGGTTCTCGGTGGAAAAACACCTGAAAATTTGGAAGAACAAGCTATTTCACTCGTTGGTACGGACATTTATGAAAAATTGATTAAGTCTTATACAGAGAAGCAATGGGGAACATCCTGTACAGAGCTTCCTGCCTTTATCATCCGTCGTTTGCCTGTTCGCTTGACTTATGATAATAACTACTTCAATGATACTTATCAAGGCATCCCAATTGGTGGCTATACACAGATTGTTGAAAAAATGCTTGAGCATGAAAGTATTGACATAGAAACAGGCGTTGATTTCTTCGCTAACAAGGAAGAGTATCTTGCCAACTATCCAAAGGTTGTCTTCACGGGGATGATTGATGAATTTTTTGATTATGAGCTTGGAGAATTGGAATACCGTAGTCTTCGTTTTGAAACAGAAGTGCTAGATATGGACAATTACCAAGGAAATGCAGTTGTGAATTATACAGATAGTGAAACACCATTTACTCGTATCATTGAGCACAAGCATTTTGACTTTGGTAATCAGGCGAAGACAATTATAACACGTGAGTACTCTCAAACTTGGCAGCGTGGAGATGAGCCGTATTATCCAGTAAATAATGACCGTAATAATCACTTATACACAGCCTATAAGAAATTGGCTGAGAAGCAAAAAAATGTTATATTTGGTGGTCGTCTAGGACACTACCGTTATTATGATATGCATCAGGTTATTGGTGCTGCCTTGCAGTGTGTGAGAAATGAAGTCAATTAAAAGTGATGTGTTAGGAAATTAGGCTATGAATGGAGGGGGAGCTCTCTAATTTAGCCTGATTTTTTTATTTGAAAAACTATAATATATTTGCTCTCTCTTTCTGAACAAAGAACTAGAAATTATATCTACTGCTTATCAAGAACAGATAAAAGCCCTCTCTCCTCCTAGCCTTGTTAGATGGGGATTTAATGAGCTACTGTTCTGTATGTGAAGTACAAAATGAGTCTGGGGCAAAAAGATTTTCAATTTTGAAAATCTCAATTATCAAGTCCTTTAGATCTATAATTGAAGAAAAAAAGCGAACAAAACTAGTTTTCTGACAATCAGAATCTTGGTTTGTTCGCTTTTTATATATGAGATTGGACGATTGTCCCAACCTCTTTTATTTATTGAATAGCTGCTAATAAGTCAAGAGCTTGTTTTTCAAGTTTTGCGAGGGTTTCTTCGGACAATTCCAATGTACCAGTGCCCCATGCTTCTGGATTGATGGTTGAACCTGTGAACTCACCGACAATTTGAGTGCGGATGAAGGGGAGCAGGTGTTGAAAATCTTTAAATAGGTGGTCATGTCCACTGTTTGCGACTGCCGATACAGTCGTAATTTTATCTTGAAGGATGGATGGACCTTTTGGATCTGACAAATCAAGTGAACGGCTGAGCCAGTCTAGGGCGTTTTTGACAATGCCTGGTATAGCATAGTTGTAGACTGGAGAGAAAATCCAGATGGCATCAGCGGTACCCACTTGTGCACGAAGCTCAGAAATTTCAGGGAGAACCGGTGTTTCACTATCTTGATTGAATAAGGGAATTTTAGCAAGGTCAATATAAGACACTTCCGCCTTGTCGGTCAGGAATGCTTCTGCTTTTTTTGCCATTTGATGGTTAAAAGAGCCTTCACGTAGTGAACCAACTAAGAATAATACATTTGCCATAATGGTATTTGTCTCCTTTTGAAAAGATAAATGTATGGTTTGTAAAAATCAACCGCTGGAGCTGCCAACTTGGCAGAATACCTCCTAGCTTTAGCTATCCTTTGATTTTCACTGAGTATTAGTATATCGTATTTATCTCTTGTTGACAATGCTGGACTTACTGCTTCTTGAATTTTTTAAGAATCTTAGCTAGTTGCTCTTGTTCTTCTAAGCTAAGGACAGAAAAAATTTGCCCGATATGGTCGTAGTGTTCAGGTAAGATATTTTCTATGGTTTTTCGTCCTAATGGGGTAAGGCAAATTAGTGAGGCGCGGCGATCGTTTGTATCAACTGTTTTATAAATGTAACCATCTCGAATCATATTTTTGATAACAACAGTCATATTACCAGAGGTACTTAGCAACTTATCGATTAAGTCTTGAATGCGTAAATTCCCTTTGTTATAGAGCGCTTCCATTACTCCGAATTGGCAGACTGTCAATCCATGTTTTTTTATGGTTTCCAATTCAGACTTTGAGATGGTATTGGCAGCTCTGTGGAAGATGACTAGGCTATGGAGTGCCTGCTTGTTTTCGTGTAAAGATTGTTCAACAGTTTTCATGAGAACATTTTAGCAATAAATAGTTCGCTTATCAAGCAAAAAAAGCAATATTCCTCTTTCTTGTACTACGTGGAATGAAAATTATCTTGTAAGAATGGAAATCTTGCCTAAGTTATAGTATAATAAGGCTATTATGGAAAAAAAGATTAGTCAACTTTTGGAGGCAATGTCAACGAAGAAAGGGCAGTTATTGGTCGGTTCGTTCATTCTCCTTAGTGTCATTACTTTTTCGATATTTGTCATCTGGGATCTTGCGGCTAAGCCCTTTTCTGATGTGCGTTACCATGCTATTGCAGTGGCTAGGAAGTATGCGGATTTACAGTTTGTCAAAGATTTTTCTGTCTATAATGGGACGGAGACCTATTTTAGTCTGCGAGGGTCGACAAGTAAAGGTGAGTCAATCGCAGTTATCGTTCCAGAAGCAACAAATACTGTTTACGTTTATACACTAGCAAATGGTATTTCAGAAAGCCAAGCGCAGGCTATTGCTCAAAAAAATGGAGCAGGAGAAAGGGAGCGTATAGTCCTTGGATATAGAGATGGTAAGCCGATTTGGGAAGTTAAATCTGGCACCGCCTATTATCTAATTGAATTTGAAACAGGAAACTTTATCAAGAAGGAGGGGTTATGAGCAGGCTTTCAAAGCGTGTCCTAGACATGGAAGAGAGTGTAACACTGGCAGCAGGAGCACGTGCTAAGGCTCTGAAAGCCGAGGGGCGTGACATTTTAGAGTTGACTTTGGGAGAGCCAGATTTTGTGACTCCCAGAAATATTCAGGAAGCAGCCATAGCATCTATAGAAAGTGGAAGGGCTAGTTTCTATACAGTGGCTTCCGGACTTCCAGAGTTAAAGGATGCGGTCAATACTTATTTTGAGAACTTCTACGGTTATTCTATTGATCGAAATCAAGTTGTTTTAGCGACGGGGGCAAAATTTGTTCTCTATGCTTTCTTTGCAGCAATCCTCAATCCTGGTGATGAGGTGATTATTCCAACTCCCTATTGGGTATCTTATGCGGATCAGATTAAGATGAACGAAGGTGTACCTGTCTTTGTCACTGCGACAGAGGAGCACAATTTTAAAGTAACAGTGGACCAGCTAGAGGCAGCTCGTACAGCTAATACTAAGGTTTTTCTTCTCAATTCGCCATCAAATCCGACAGGAATGATTTATAGTCGTGAGGAGCTTGAAGCTATTGGTAATTGGGCTGTGGAACATGATATTCTGATTCTGGCAGATGATATCTATGGTCGTCTGGTCTATAATGGTCACACCTTCACACCGATTTCCAGTATCTCAGAAAGCATTCGCCAGCAGACAATCGTAGTCAATGGTGTAGCTAAGGCATACGCTATGACAGGTTGGCGGGTTGGTTTTGCGGTCGGTAATCCTGAGATTATTGCTGCTATGAGTAAGATTGTCGGCCAAACGACTTCAAATTTGACAACCGTCGCTCAGTACGCGGCTATCGAAGCTTTTACAGGTCCGCAGGATGCAGTAGAAGCTATGCGACAAGCTTTTGAAGAGCGACTCAATACGATTTATCCCTTGCTTGCAGAGGTTCCTGGATTTGAAGTAGTCAAACCAGAAGGGGCCTTCTATCTATTTCCGAATGTGAAGAAGGCTATGGAAATGAAGGGATATACGGAGGTGACTGAGTTTACGACAGCCATCTTGGAAGAAGTCGGAGTGGCAATGGTGACAGGTGCAGGTTTTGGTGCTCCTGAAAATATCCGTCTCAGCTATGCGACAGATATGAGTACCTTGAGAGAAGCCATTACTCGTTTGCATACATTTATGAAAAATTAAAAAAAGAGGAAAAAAATGTCTAGAAAATTGATTACGATTAACCAAGTGAAAGATTATGTTGGTCAAGAAGTGACGATTGGCGCCTGGGTTGCTAATAAGTCTGGTAAGGGGAAACTTGCTTTCTTGCAGTTACGTGATGGTACGGCTTTCTTTCAAGCTGTTGCCTTCAAACCAAACTTTATCAAGAAATTTGGTGAAGAAGTCGGTGGTGAGAAATTTGATACGGTGAAACGCTTGAGCCAAGAGACATCAGTTTATGTGACAGGGATTGTCAAGGAAGATGAGCGTTCTAAATTTGGTTATGAATTGGATGTGACAGAGATAGAAGTGATCGGGGAGTCACATGATTATCCGATTACTCCGAAAGAACACGGTACAGATTTCTTAATGGATAATCGTCATCTCTGGTTGCGTTCTCGTAAGCAGGTTGCTATCCAGCAGATCCGTAACGCGATCATTTATGCGACTTACGAGTTCTTTGAAAAGAATGGTTTTATTAAGTTTGATAGTCCAATCTTATCAGGAAATGCTGCGGAAGATTCAACAGAACTCTTTGAGACAGATTACTTTGGTACACCAGCCTACCTCAGCCAATCAGGTCAGCTTTACCTTGAAGCGGGTGCTATGGCACTTGGTCGGGTTTTTGACTTTGGTCCAGTATTTCGTGCTGAAAAATCCAAAACTCGTCGTCACCTAACAGAGTTTTGGATGATGGATGCTGAGTATTCATTCTTGAGTCATGAAGAATCACTTGATTTGCAAGAGGCTTATGTTAAAGCACTTATCCAAGGTGTCATTGATCGTGCTCCTCAGGCATTAGAAACGCTGGAGCGTGATGTGGATGCTCTTAAGCGTTATATAGCTGAACCATTTAAGCGTGTAGCTTACGATGATGCTATCACTCTTCTTCAAGAGCACGAGGCAGATGAAGATACAGATTACGAACATATTGAACACGGTGATGACTTTGGTTCACCGCACGAAACATGGATTTCAAACTACTTTGGTGTACCGACATTTGTTGTCAACTATCCAGCAAGCTTTAAAGCATTTTATATGAAACCAGTTCCTGGTAACCCAGAGCGAGTGCTGTGTGCCGATCTTCTTGCACCAGAAGGCTACGGTGAAATCATTGGTGGTTCTATGCGTGAGGACGACTACGATGCCTTAGTGGCTAAGATGGATGAGCTGGGTATGGATAAGACGGAATATGAATTTTACCTTGATCTCCGTAAGTATGGTTCCGTGCCACACGGTGGTTTTGGTATTGGTATCGAGCGGATGGTTACTTTTGTCGCTGGTACAAAACATATCCGAGAAGCCATTCCATTCCCACGTATGCTACACCGCTTGCATCCATAATGAACTGATAAACAGACTACAAATGTGGTCTGTTTTCTTGCGTCTTAGGTGGAAGGATATGTTAAGCAAACCATTGGAGTGATGATGAATGAAGATAAATTGGGTAAAGAAATGATCTGTCTAATCTAAAAACTGGAGAATATTGAGCTGTCTTTCTATTTTTCAGTTGTTGAGATGTGGGGTCTGCGCGTGGTTTTGCCAAGAACAATGGAAATAGACTGGGAGTAGGTGGTCTGTTTTGGATAGAACTTATGCTATAATAGAATGAGAAAAACAAAAAGGAGATAGGACGAATGAGAACAATCCATACGGACAAAGCACCGGCAGCTATCGGTCCTTATGTTCAGGCGAAGGTAGTAGGGAATTTCCTCTTTGCATCAGGACAAGTACCACTTTCACCTGATACAGGAGAAATTGTTGGTGAAACCATTCAGGAACAAACAGAACAGGTACTGAAAAATATTGAGGCTATTTTGGCAGCGGCTGGAACAGACTTTGACCATGTTGTGAAGACGACTTGTTTCTTAAAAGATATGGATGATTTTGCGGTCTTTAACGAAGTGTATAAAACAGCTTTTTCGACTGAATTTCCAGCTCGTTCAGCGGTAGAGGTTGCTCGCTTGCCACGTGATGTTAAGGTTGAAATTGAAGTGATTGCAGTGATTGATTAGAAAAGGAGGGGATGTCATGTCAGACAAACTCCATTTAGTAATTGTGACAGGGATGTCTGGGGCAGGTAAGACGGTGGCTATCCAGTCTTTTGAAGACTTGGGCTATTTTACCATTGATAATATGCCTCCGACACTCTTACCAAAATTTTTAGAATTGATTCGCCACAGCCAGGATAATGACAAGATAGCCCTTGTGGTAGATATGCGGAGTAGGTCTTTCTTCTCTGAGATTCGAGAGGTTCTGGATGAGATTGAAGGGGCAGAAGATCTGGACTTTAAAGTGCTCTTTTTAGATGCGACAGACAGTGAATTGGTTGCTCGTTACAAGGAAACTCGTCGTTCCCATCCGTTGGCAGCGGATGGACGTGTTCTGGATGGTATTCAGCTTGAGCGTGAGTTGTTAGCTCCCTTGAAAAATATGAGTCAAAATGTGATTGATACGACAGAGCTGACACCTCGAAATTTGCGTAAGGAGATTTCGGAACAGTTTGCCAGCAAGGACAACCAGCCTTCTTTCCGTATAGAAGTTATGTCCTTTGGTTTTAAATATGGTTTGCCACTGGATGCGGATTTGGTGTTTGATGTCCGCTTCTTACCAAATCCTTATTATATATTTGAATTGCGAAATCTAACGGGTCTGGATCAGCCGGTTTTTGATTATGTGATGGAACATCGAGAATCAGAAGAGTTTTATAAGCATTTGCTTGGTTTGATTGAGCCGATCTTGCCTGGCTATCAGAAGGAAGGCAAGGCTGTTCTAACGATTGCGGTTGGATGTACAGGCGGTCAGCATAGAAGTGTTGCTTTTGCTAAACGCCTCGCAGATGATTTGGAGAAAAACTGGATTGTTCATCGTAGTCATCGGGATAAAGATAGACGGAAGGAAACGGTTAATCGCTCATGAGAAAGCCAAAGATAACAGTCATCGGTGGTGGAACGGGAATCCCAGTCATTTTGAAGAGTTTGCGGGATAAGGATGTGGATATTACAGCTATTGTGACGGTGGCAGATGATGGTGGTTCATCTGGAGAGATCCGTCAGGCCTTGCAGGTGACACCGCCGGGAGATTTGCGCAATGTTCTTTTAGCCATGTCTGATATGCCTAAACTCTATGAGCAGATTTTTCAGTACCGTTTTGCAGATTCAGATGGTCCCTTAGCAGGTCATCCGCTTGGGAATCTTATTATTGCAGGGATTTCTGAGATGCAAGGGTCAACCTACAATGCTATGCGTCTGCTAACTCGTTTTTTCCATACAACAGGGAGAATCTATCCCTCAAGCGAACAGGCTTTAACACTACATGCAGTCTTTACAGATGGGACAGAGGTGTCTGGTGAAAGCAAAATTGCTAAACATAAGGGTATGATTGGTCATGTCTATGTGACAAATTCCTACAATGATGATGAGCCAAAGGCAAGTCGTCAGGTTGTCGAAACAATTATGAATAGTGATATGATCGTTCTAGGTCCCGGCTCGCTTTTTACCTCTATCTTGCCCAACCTCATGATTTCAGATATTGGGAAGGCCCTCAAAGAAACAAAGGCAGAGGTGACCTATGTTTGCAATATCATGACCCAGCGTGGAGAAACAGAATTTTTCTCGGATGCGGATCATGTTGCGGTTCTCAATGCCCATTTAGCAGAAAAATTTATTGATACGGTTTTAGTGAATATTGAACCTGTTCCGCAAGATTATATGAATACCAATCAGTTTGATGAGTATTTGGTGCAGGTTAAGCATGACTTTGCTGGCTTGCAAGAGCAGGCTGGTCGTGTCATCTCTTCGGATTTTTTACGGTTGGAAAATGGCGGAGCGTTTCATGATGGTGATTTGGTGGTAGAAGAGTTGCTCAAGATTTTGCAGGTGCGGTCATGAGTTTTACAGTACAGGTAAAAGAGGAACTGCTGAGTCAGTCCAGTCAGAATAAGAGTGAACTATCGGCTATCATCAAGCTGTCTGGCAGTTTAGGTTTGGCCTCGTCTGGTTTGACATTATCCATCAGTACAGAAAATGCCAAGATTGCTCGTCATATTTATGAGTTGTTGTTGTATTTCTATCAGATCAAAGCGGAAATCCGTCACCATCAAAAGCCCAATCTTAAGAAGAACCGAGTCTATGCTGTTTTAGTAGAGGATGGGGTTACTGATATTTTAAATGATTTGCATTTGGCGGATAGTTTCTTTGGACTGGAGACAGGAATCTCTCCTTTGGTTTTAGAAAATGATGCTTGGAGTCAAGCCTATTTGCGTGGGGCCTTTCTGGCAAGTGGATCTGTAAAGGATCCTGAAAAAGGAAAGTATCAACTAGAAATTGCTTCTGTCTATAGTGATCATGCTCATGATTTAGCGAATCTCATGCAGAAATTCCTGCTGGATGCTAAGGTAATTGAGCGAAGTAAAGGGACAATTACCTATTTACAACGAGCTGAAGATATTATGGATTTTCTTCTGGTGATTGGAGCAGAAGAGGCTAAGATCGAATTTGAAAATGTCAAATTATTTCGTGAAGCTCGAAATGATTTGAATCGGACAACCAATGCAGAGGCAGCAAATATAGCCAAAACAGTTCATGCCAGCATGAAAACGATAAACAATATTATCAAAATTATGGAAACCATTGGTTTGGATCAGTTATCGGGTGACTTACAAGAAATTGCCCAGTTACGGATCCTGCACCCTGATTATTCCATCCAGCAGTTGGCCGATAGCTTGAGCAATCCCATTACCAAAAGTGGGGTTAATCACCGTTTGCGGAAAATCAATCAGATTGCAGATGAGTTGTAGTAAAGCAATAAAGGCAGTCACTTGTTGTGAACTAGCCTTGTGAATTGGTTTTTGAGATAGGTTTCTAGGAGATGGAGAGGCTTTTTCTAGTCATGATTAGCTTTGTGAGCGGATATATGTTAGAATGGATAAGGGATACCCAACTGGAAAGGAATGTTGATGATAAGCAATGAACAATATGATTATCTAAGAAAACATCCAGCCTTTGAGCGGTTAACACGTGATAGTTTTGACCAGTTAGCTAAGCATATTCGTTTTCGAAAGATTCCTAAAGGACAAATCTTTTTTTATGCGGAAGATTCCAGAGACTATTTATTTGTATTGTATCAAGGATATGTTCGGATTGAGCAGTACGATGAAACAGATAGCTTTACTTATTTAGATTATATTCGGCAGGGTGGGGCTTTTCCTTTTGGAGATATATTTCAAGACAAACCCTATCACTATACGGCCATAGCCATAACGGATTTAGAGTGCTTTATCGTGCCGATGGCCTTGTTTGAAAGTATATCTAGAGTAAACCCTCGTCAGTTGGTTTATATTTGCCAGAAATTATCCAGAATTCTTAGTTTTCA
Source organism: Streptococcus sp. DAT741 (assembly GCF_009866825.1). Taxonomy (NCBI): domain Bacteria; kingdom Bacillati; phylum Bacillota; class Bacilli; order Lactobacillales; family Streptococcaceae; genus Streptococcus; species Streptococcus sp. DAT741. The sequence goes on along the minus strand of NZ_CP019557.1, from coordinate 1,403,431 downwards.
GGAGTTACGATTGCGAAACGCGATGCGCGCCAAGGCATCAGATAGGGTTGTTCAGGCACTAGCTCTTCTTTATTGGGATATGTGTCAAAGGGATAGTCAGGCTACTCTACCGTTTGAAATCCATATTCAAGAAATTTCACGTTTAGCGGCTACGACTAGAGAAACAGTTAGCCATGTTCTCAAGCAGCTGAAACAGGATAAAAAGATTGCCTACAGTCATAAACAATTAACCTATCTGGATATTGATTATTTTTTAGAAAATTTAACAGAGACTCATTGAAGTTTCTGTTATTTTTTTACAAAAAATAAAAATTCATCTAATGATACATTGGAGAGAAATATGCAGATTATAGTCAATATTATCGATATTTACCCATAATTAGGCTTAAAAATGTGAAGGATTTCTCAAAACAAATGTGAACGTTTTCAAGTTTTTTACTCCTTGCTTTGTTAGACTAGGGGTGTAAATAGGAGACGAGATGGGAAAGCGTACGGTCTCTTGTCGTTCCTAAATCATGTTATAAATCTAAAAGGAGAACAGAAGATGTCTAACCATCCTATTCATGTATTTTCAGAAATTGGTAAGTTAAAAAAAGTTATGTTGCATAGACCGGGTAAGGAAATTGAAAACCTGATGCCTGATTACTTGGAGCGCTTGCTTTTTGATGATATTCCTTTCTTGGAAGATGCACAAAAAGAACACGATGCATTTGCCCAAGCTCTTCGTGATGAAGGGGTTGAGGTGCTTTATTTAGAAAAATTAGCTGCTGAATCACTCATTACACCTGAGGTTCGTGAGCAATTTATCAATGAGTACTTGGATGAAGCAAATATCCGTGGTCGAGCAACTAAGAAAGCGATTCGTCAGTTATTGATGGCTATTGAAGACAATCAAGAACTGGTTGAAAAAACAATGGCTGGTGTTCAAAAGGCAGAATTGCCAGACATCCCTGCTGAAGAAAAAGGTTTGACAGATTTGGTCGAATCCTCCTACCCATTTGCAATAGATCCAATGCCAAACCTTTACTTCACACGGGATCCATTTGCTACAATCGGTAATGCTGTTTCACTGAATCACATGTACTCCGAAACACGTAACCGGGAAACCTTGTATGGCAAATACATCTTTACTTACCATCCAGAATATGGTGGAAAAGTACCGCTAGTTTATGACCGTGAAGAAACAACCCGTATTGAAGGTGGTGATGAGCTGGTTCTTTCAAGGGATGTTTTGGCTGTAGGGATTTCACAACGTACGGACGCAGCATCTATTGAAAAACTTTTAGTAAATATCTTCGAGCAAAATGTGGGCTTCAAGAAGGTGCTAGCTTTTGAGTTTGCTAATAATCGTAAATTCATGCACTTGGATACAGTGTTCACAATGGTTGACTATGATAAGTTTACGATTCACCCAGAAATTGAAGGGGATTTACGGGTTTATTCTGTCACTTATGAAAATGAGATGCTCCATATTGAAGAAGAACATGGTGACTTGGCAGAATTGCTTGCTACAAACCTTGGTCTTGAAAAAGTGGAATTGATTCGTTGTGGTGGCGGTGATATGGTTGCTGCTGGTCGTGAACAATGGAATGATGGTTCAAATACGTTAACGATTGCACCGGGTGTTGTAGTTGTTTACAAGCGTAACACTATTACTAACGCTATCTTAGAATCTAAAGGACTTCGCTTGATTAAGATTGGTGGTAGTGAGTTGGTTCGCGGTCGTGGTGGACCACGTTGTATGTCAATGCCATTTGAACGTGAAGAAGTTTAATGATGGAGACTCGAGAACTGCTTTGTATTGGTTCGGAACCTTGGGAACGAGCAAGTGCGTTATACGTACGCTATAGGGTCTTTGTTCTTGAACGAAATATTGCGAAAGAGGATGAATTTGACCGGCATGATGAGAAAGGTCGGGTATATGCAAACCTGTATCTTGGTCGAAAGCCGGTCTCAACTGGACGCTTTCTTCCGATTGGACAAGGGCAAGCAAGGTTAACTCGAATTGCTACACTTAAAAAATACAGGGGCAATGGCTATGCTTCAAAAATTATCCGAGCTTTGGAAGATTATGCTCTTGAAGTTGGCATCCATCAGCTACTGATTCATTCGGAGTTGACAGCTAAGTCATTTTATGAGTCCTTAGGTTATCAGGCAACATCGGACATCTATCAAGAAGATGGTGAATGGTGCCAAACACTGACGAAAACAATTACATAGAAATAAAATTAGGAGAAGAAGCAATGACAAACATTTTTAAAGGCAGACATTTTTTAGCGGAGAAGGATTTCACTCGTGCAGAATTGGAATGGTTGATTGATTTTTCAGCGCATTTGAAAGATTTGAAGAAGCGTAATATTCCGCATCGCTATTTAGAAGGAAAAAATATTGCGCTCTTGTTTGAAAAAACATCAACACGTACTCGTGCAGCTTTCACGGTAGCTTCTATTGATCTGGGTGCTCACCCTGAATATCTTGGTGCCAATGATATTCAACTTGGCAAAAAAGAATCTACAGAAGATACTGCTAAAGTACTGGGACGGATGTTTGATGGTATTGAGTTCCGCGGTTTCAGCCAAAAAATGGTAGAAGAATTGGCGGAGTTTTCAGGTGTACCTGTATGGAATGGATTGACCGATGCGTGGCATCCAACTCAAATGTTGGCAGACTACTTAACTGTCAAAGAAAACTTTGGCAAACTTGAAGGATTGACTTTGGTTTATTGTGGTGATGGACGCAATAATGTTGCTAATTCACTATTGGTAACTGGTGCTATTCTTGGTGTTAATGTCCACATCTTCTCACCAAAAGAACTCTTCCCAGAAGAAGAAGTCGTTGAACTAGCAAAAGGCTTCGCTAAAGAATCTGGTGCGCGTGTTCTTATCACGGATAATGCAGATGAGGCTGTTAAAGGAGCAGATGTTCTTTATACAGATGTTTGGGTATCAATGGGTGAGGAAGATAAATTTGCAGAACGTGTTGCCCTTTTGAAACCTTACCAAGTCAATATGGAGTTGGTGAAAAAAGCAGAGAACGAAGATCTCATCTTCTTGCACTGCCTACCAGCTTTCCATGATACCAATACAGTTTACGGCAAAGATGTTGCTGAAAAATTCGGTGTAGAAGAAATGGAAGTGACAGATGAAGTGTTCCGTAGCAAGTATGCACGCCACTTCGACCAAGCTGAAAACCGTATGCACACTATCAAAGCAGTGATGGCTGCAACATTGGGTGATCCGTTTGTACCACGTGTTTAAAAACTACTGAATGAAATCGCAACCTCCGGGGGCTGGGATCAGCCCCTTTTTATGGAGAGAAATGAAAACGATTTCTGTTATACGAAAGTGAGGCGAGATCTAAGAATATGACGAATCGAAAAATTGTAGTAGCCTTGGGAGGAAATGCTATCTTATCTTCTGACCCATCGGCTCAAGCACAGAAGGAAGCCTTGGTACAGACAGCTAAGCACCTTGTAAAACTAATAAAAAATGGGGACAACTTAATTATCACGCATGGAAACGGTCCTCAGGTTGGGAATTTGCTTCTTCAAAACCTTGCTGCCGATTCAGAGAAAAACCCAGCTTTTCCATTGGATAGCTTGGTAGCAATGACAGAAGGTTCGATTGGTTTCTGGTTGCAAAATGCTCTGGAAAATGAGCTGCTAAAGGAAGGTATAGATAAGAATGTAGCTTCTATCATTACTCAGGTTATCGTTGATAAGCATGATCCGGCTTTCGAGAACTTATCGAAGCCAATCGGTCCATTCTATACAGAAGAAGAGGCTAAGGTAGAAGCCGAAAAGACTGGTGCAACGTTCAAAGAAGATGCAGGTCGTGGTTGGCGTAAGGTTGTGGCTTCGCCAAAGCCGGTTGGTATCAAAGAAATTGGTACTATCAGAACCCTTCTCAATGCAGGGGAAGTTGTTGTGGCTGCTGGGGGCGGTGGTATCCCAGTTGTGCAGGAACAAGATGGTACTCTTTCAGGTGTTGAGGCGGTTATTGATAAGGATTTCGCTTCTCAATGTTTGGCTGAATTGGTGGATGCTGACTTGTTTATCGTATTGACGGGTGTGGATTATGTCTTTGTTAACTACAACAAGCCAGATCAGGAAAAATTAGAAAAAGTAACCGTAGCTGAATTGGAGGAATATATCCAACAAAACCAATTTGCGCCAGGTTCTATGTTGCCAAAAGTTCAAGCAGCTATTGCTTTTGTGAATAATAAACCGGAATCAAAAGCAGTTATTACATCGCTAGAAAACTTAGGTGCATTGATTGAGTCAGACAGCGGGACAATCATTGTCAAACAGTAAAGTTGGACGGGTTATTTTATTGATGGATGCAGGGAAAAAGTTGAGCATGTTTCATACTTTTCCCTCTTCCCATCAAATTCCTATCAAGTATCTATCTATAAGCAATGTTTTCAGGATGATATTCTTTGATAATCAAAACGGTGTTTTTAGCCTGCTGTTTAAAAGTTCGAAAGTGGCAGAAGAAACGGTCCTTGGGACTGCTGAAGCAGGTTTTGGTGGTCATTAAGTCTAAAAATACTGGAAGAGATGCATAATCTCTTGGTTTTAGGTGGATATTTGATTAGGTTATTGTGAATATAACTTTCTTTGCAATAAAGAATAAATAAATTCTCTTTGAAAGTCAAAACGATAGGTGTTGATTCATCTTGATGAGTGAGAAATTCTGGCGGAGTTTTCCAGCCTGCTACTTAAGAATTGGAAGTAGGGAAGACTAGCTTGAACTTTATTTTCTCATCAGTTTTGGATTATTATTGGTTATAAAAATATTATAGGAGGTTTTTTGCGATGAGCGAAAAAGTAAAAAAAGGCTTTAAGTTGCCTTCGTCTTATACTATATTGATACTCATTATTGCCGTGATGGCAATTATGACATGGATTATTCCGGCAGGTCAGTATCAGAAGGATGAGGCTGGTAAGTTTATTACGGGAACTTATGAAGCGGTTAAGCAAAATCAACAAGGGATTTGGGATGTACTAATGGCTCCTATTCGTGCTATGCTGGGGCATGGCGAAACTAGTAAAGCTATTGATGTTGCCTTCTTTATCCTGATGGTCGGTGCCTTTTTAGGCGTTGTCAACGAAACAGGTGCACTTGATGTAGGGATTGCTTCTATCGTAAAACGGTTCAAGGGTCGTGAAAAATGGTTGATTTACGTCCTTATGTTCCTATTTGCTTTGGGTGGTTCTACCTATGGTATGGGTGAAGAAACCATGGCCTTCTTCCCACTCATTGTCCCAGTTATGATGGCTGTTGGTTTCGACTCAATTACTGGTGTGGCCATTATCTTGCTCGGTTCGCAGATTGGTTGCTTGGCTTCAACTGTAAACCCATTTGCTACAGTTGTCGCTGCTGATGCAGCCGGAGTTAGTGTGGCAGATGGTATGATTTGGCGATTGATTTTCTTCGTTGTGATGTTAGCAATGGGGATCGCCTTTGTCGCAAACTATGCTGAAAAAGTAAAAAATGATCCAACTAAGTCTCTTGTTTACAAGCAACGTGAAGCAGATATGGCACACTTTAATGTGGCAGCAACTCAAGAAGTGAAGGCAGAATTAACGCCTGCGCAAAAGCGTGTTCTTTGGGTCTTTGTTTTGACCTTTGTTCTGATGATTTGTAGTTTCATCCCTTGGGGAGACTTGGGTATAAACATTTTTAAACAGTTCAAAGATTGGTTGGTTGCTCTTCCATTCATCGGTCAGGTGATTGGTTCATCAACTGCTGCGCTCGGTACATGGTACTTCCCAGAAGGAGCAATGCTTTTTGCTGTAGCAGCTATTGTAGCAGGTTTGGTATATGGCATGAGCGAAGAGCGCTTGGTTAAGGCTTTCATGAACGGTGCAGCTGATATTTTCAGCGTAGCTTTGATTTGTGCAGTGGCACGTGGTATCCAAGTAATCATGAACGATGGTATGATTACCGCAACCATTCTTCATTGGGGTGAAGTTGGGTTGAAAGGTTTGTCATCTCAAATCTTTATTGTCTTGACTTATCTCTTCTATTTGCCAATGTCCTTCTTGATTCCATCTTCATCAGGACTTGCAGGTGCATCCATGGGGATCATGGCACCGCTTGGAGAATTTGTCAATGTACCAGCTCACTTGGTTATTACAGCCTTCCAAGCTGCTTCAGGTGTTTTAAACTTGGTAGCTCCAACATCAGGTATCGTAATGGGAGCTTTGGCACTTGGTCGTGTTGAAATTGGTACTTGGTACAAGTTTGTAGGTAAATTGATTGCAGGTATTGTGATTGCTTCCATCGCTATTTTGGTTATTGCAACATTCTTCTAAATGAAATTCTGAGTTAGATCGATTTCTTTGGTTAAAATTGTGTCTAGCTCAGTTTTTCTATTTATGATAGAATGGATATACCTAAAGCTGATAGTATTTCACCACATTGAAAGGGGAAACAATGAGAACAAGTTTTATTCAATCAACTCATCAAGAGGAATGTGTTCGAGCTATTCAGGAATTGGTTGCCTTTCCTTCTGTCTTGCATGAGCACCAAGCAGATACTCCATTTGGGCAAGCTATTCAGGAAGTTTTGGAGTATACTCTGGCTTTGACGGAGAAGATGGGGTTTAAAACCTATTTGGATCCTGCTGGTTATTATGGCTACGCTGAAATTGGTCAGGGAGAAGAGCTGTTAGCTGTTCTCTGTCATCTGGATGTTGTACCTGCAGGTGATGTGACCAAATGGAAAACACCACCATTTGAAGCGGTGGTGCAAGACGATCATATTATTGGACGTGGTGTTCAAGATGATAAAGGACCTTCTATGGCGGCTTTATTTGCTGTCAAGGCACTAATGGATGCAGGTGTTCACTTTGATAAACGAATCCGTTTTATTTTTGGTACGGATGAAGAAACCCTATGGCGTTGTATGAACCGCTATAATCAACTGGAAGAAGTAGCGACCATGGGCTTTGCTCCAGATTCATCTTTCCCATTGACCTATGCTGAAAAAGGTTTACTGCAAGCCAAGTTACATGGACCAGGACATAGTTGTCTCAATATTGAAGCGGGGACTGCTTATAATGTGGTACCTGCAAAAGCTAGTTATTCAGGTCATTTATTAGCGGGTGTAATTGCTGAACTAGATCAACTAGGTTTCGATTATGAAGCCAAGGATGATCAAATAACAGTTTTAGGAATTTCTCGTCATGCAAAAGATGCTGCCGAAGGTGTTAATGCTATTGTTCGTTTAGCCAAAGCTTTGGAGCACTTTGAGAGTCATCCAGCTCTGGATTTCATTGTTCATGCTATCGGTGAAGATGCAACGGGCTTTAAGCTATTTGGGGATGTGACAGACGCACCATCAGGTACGCTCAGCTTCAATATTGCTGGACTGACTATCAGTGCTAAGAGATCAGAAATCCGTCTGGATATTCGTATTCCTGTCACAACAGATAAGGATTGGCTTGTTTCGACGCTGCAAGCTAAGGCAGAAGCATGTGGTTTGACCTATGAAGAATATGATTACCTAGCAGCTCTCTATGTTCCATTAGATAGCGAACTTGTCTCTACACTCATGGCTGTCTATCAGGATAAGACTGGAGATTTGACGAGCCAACCAATTTCGTCAGGTGGTGCAACGTTTGCTAGAACCATGCCAAATTGTGTGGCCTTTGGTGCTTGTTTCCCTGATACAGAGCAGACAGAACACCAAGAAAATGAACGCATGCCACTAGCAGATCTATATAAAACAATGGATATTTATGCAGAGGCTATCTACCGCTTGGCTGCTGAATAGTAAAATATGTATTAAAGTGGAGTTCTTGGGTTTTAACCTGAGAACTCTTTTTGCAAGTTTTAATTGTTTAAAAAACAGCAAATAGGCTATTAGTATCTCATCCAGATAGAACTAGCTCCTATTTTGCAGGGAAGAGCTAGTAATATATGAAAATGTGACTTATTATATGCTATTTTAGGAATAAAGCCCATTTGCATATAGAAAAGGTCAAGCTAGCCTATTCTATAATAAAGCGATTACATGTTATAGTTGTGATGTAGGATGGTAATCACAAATATAATAGTGCACCTAATAGTCATTCAAACTAGTTTTTATCAAAAACTATAGTAGTTGGTCTGGAATATTGTGTGTATTGATTTATTTTGGTTACCGGTAACATAAACTTACAAGCATTATAGGAGGGAACGATGAAAAAGGAACCTAGTAAGTTTGCAAAAAAAGTCATTCTGGGGCAGCTCTTAGTCTGTGCTAGCTTTTTGATGTGGGCAGAGCAGATTGCTGCTGCCAATGAACTCTCAACAGAAGAATCGACAGTGGTTAGTCACAAGGACATAGCAGCGACTGATGAGTCCACTGCTATTTTGGGACAAGGAGCACCAGAATCAGACTCTCTGAGAGAAACAAAAGCTTTAGCGCCAGAAGAAGGCAAAGAGCCATCTAAAGTAGTTGACAAAAATGTGATAGAAGGCAAAGAGCCTACAACCAATAGTCAGCACCTGATGGCTTCAGAGTTGACAACTATTCCTTCAGTTGCGATAAAAAATCCAACAGCAGCCACCGATGGAACAATTTATGGTAGTGCTGATGATACTAACAATAATACGAAAATTATTGCAGGTGAAGAAACTGGTGGAGCTGATAACGGTTATTCAAAATGGGATCATGTCCACGTTCAGTATGATTTCGAGAAAACGGTTCCTGTTCATACTATAAAAATTCATCGGAATACCTATGAAAACGCCATATCAACGTTTAAGGATGTCAAGGTTGAATTGTCTACAAGTGCAGATTTTTCTCCTGAGACCACAAAGGTTATTTTTGAGAAAGCAGATGTGGTAGAAACAGTTGAAACAAAGGGGCAACCGCAGGTTATTCAATTATCAACACCGATTGATGCGCGCTATATCCGTATTTGGGGTCGGGGTCATTATATTCAAAATACCAATAGTTCCTGGAAAGGTTATAGCAATGGTGTTCTATTTAATGAGATTGAAGTGTTGGCTAAAGTAGAAGCAGATGCGAATGCCGGTGAAGAATCACAGACTGAGCTAGTTAACCTTGCTGCCTTGAAAAAACCGTATTTTTATGGAAAGGCGCCAAGCAATCCTGATGCTATCAATGATGGCAAGTTTGATGATAATTATACTACGCAAGAATCAACAGGAAATGCTGCTTATCTGCAATATGAGTTTAAAAATATTTATACCATTGAGGAAATCAAGGTTAAGCTGTCACCAGGAGATTATCGCAATTTTCGCGTAGATTTAGATGATGACTATAATGCAGGAAATGCCTATAAGACTGTCTACAGTGGAAGCAATCTATCCATTGGTGAAGGGGAGATTCTAACTATTGCAGTTCCAAAAGGTTCTAAGGCTAGATATGTTCGATTCACAGGGGTGCGTACAGATGCTAAGCCTCTCCGCTATTCAGAAATTCAAATCATGGGACGAGGTAAGTCTTATGACGAGTCAACTCCAGAATACGTTCCACCTAAATCTGAATACGATACCTTGGTTTGGTCAGACGAATTTAACGGTGAGAAGGTTGATGAAAACAAATGGCAAATTATTGATGGTATGTGGAATCATGCTGCCATTTACAATCGAGGAGCTGTTTCTATTAAAAAGGATGGAGATAAGAGTTACTTGTCTATCCGGACAACCAATCACAATACGAAAGAAAATTTAATTAAGGCAGTTGGCTTGGATCGCTATAATAACACAGAATTGCCACAAAAAGTTACATGGTCATCAGGACGTTTAGAATCTAAAGACAAATACTCTTTTCAATTTGGTCGTATAGCTGTTCGGGCAAAGGTTAATGATTCCAAGGGAATCTGGCCAGCCATTTGGATGTTGGCGCAAGATGAAACCGGCCATGATGAGATTGATATATTGGAATATCTTGGTCAAAATCCATGGGAAGCATGGACGACCAACCATTTTGGTATTCTAGCTAAAAATAAAGAATCTCACGGTGTTCCAATCAAACATTATGAGGCTTGGAGTCAACAATTCCACGTCTATGAAGTAGAGTGGACACCAGATGTCATCAAATGGTATATTGATGGGAAATTTGTTTTCCAAACCCAACGTGGTAAAGACAGAGATGGCATGCATACCCGTCCAATGTTTCCAATCTTGGAAACACAAGTTGGTGATGGTTGGGTTGGTGATGTTGATTACAACAAGAACATGACAAAACAAGATAGCGAATACCTGATTGATTGGATTCGTGTCTATCAAAAAGCAGGACAAGAAAAGACTTATTTTGATAATCTAGATGACACTCCTGCAAACGACTATGTCATTAAACCTAGTAGGAAACTAGGCCAGTTAACAGCTGTTTCTCACGGTCAAGCTCCCCATGAGAATAAAAATAATTTTTACTATGGTGGACAACCTCGTTATGAAACAAGTCGATTGTATGCGACTGGTCAAGAAGGAAATGCTCTTATTTATCAAGTGAAAGCTCCCCAATCTCTCCATTTGACAGCCTATTACAAGACTTTGGAAGACTATGCGGTTTACAATAATAAGGCTTGGGCTAAAGAAGGTAAGTCTGTTCGTAAACATTTGGTAGGGGTAAATGATGGAGCTATTGATTTTACAGTTTATTCATCTGCTGATGGAAAAACGTGGAATAAAGAGACTACTAGTGTAGTTGATAACTTTGTAGAGGCTACGCCTGCCTACGCTCGGACTACATTTGATATTCGAGGGATTCGCAGGGGAACTAACTATATCAAGATTGTTTTTCCTAAAATATCAGGGATTTCTTATCAATTAGAGAGCGGTGCCAAGAAAGAATTGATAGCTAGCGATGTGCAATTAGCGAAAGTAACTTTTGTGGCAGCAGATCAATCTTCTTTTCCGGCAGATTATACTGACTTACGGGAAGAGGTGGAGAAAATTCCTGCTGATTTGAGCACATACACGTCAGAAAGCGTTGCTGCGCTTCGAGCAGTATTGGATAGAATTGATTGGAAACTGAACAAAACTAAGCAAGCAATAGTGGATGGTTATTTAGCAGAAGTTAGGGCTGCACGTGAGGCATTGGTTGCTTTGCTACCAGGAGATCATACCAAATCAAAGTCAATACCAGAAGGTTATCTACCGCTCATTTCTAGTGAGAAGAGTAGTACGAAAAAAGAAAAAAATCTCGCTTCTGAAGGGACTATAAGAACAGGACAGGTGACTGGTGAAAGGAGTCACAGAGACAAGCAAGTAGGGCATCCAGAAAAACAGTTACCAAATACAGGAATGGTGACCAATACCGATCTTACCATTTTTGGTATTCTAGGATTAGGGAAGTTAGCTACCGTAAAAAGCAGGAACAAAGGAATACAGTAAAGATTTAAAGTGTTCGAGCACAAACTAGTTAAAAAATATAAAAATGGGTAAATCCAGTTTGGAGATACCCATTTTTCATGTCAGAACTTGTAATTACGATTTGAGCAAAACAGTTAACAAACCATGAATATAAGCAGTACACTATAAATCAACTTTAGTTTGGAATGACATCTTTCTTGAGGAGCTTGTTTGTGACTCAGGAGGCATATCTCATTTATCAGTTTTTTCACACTCTGTCTTACAAGAAGCAAAATCTCACACAGATTTTCTAGTCTTTCACCTGACTGTATTATTCAAAATGATAATAAAAACTCAGTAAAATTACTTGTCAGAAATTCTAATTACTTGTGAAAATATGGAATTATTATTTTATCGTGCATCAATCTTTACTATTTACCTTGATTGGAATAAAAGTGCAAGAGGGTATAAGCATAAACTTTTCCACCGATAGGACCTATTTTTTAAGCAATCATATTAGAAAAATATAAGGACATAGAAAAGTTAGAAAGCTACTACAAGACCACTATGTTTTTTTAGAAGTTTTGTGATTGATTAGTGTAATCTAATCAGTTTTTCCTCCACCAAGAAGTATCTATCAACTAAAAAATCATCTGAGTAAACCCTATATATTGGTTTACCCAGATGATTTATTTTTCATTTACTGGAAGAAATAGATTTACTAACTAAATAATATTGAGTCGGCTCTAGCCTCATAGTCTACTAAAGAAAAATGGTGGAGTGTACTGTTTTAGATAGTCAAAGCAAGCCTGAGCGCCTTCTACATTCTCACAAATGATGAGACAGACATCATCTCCACAGACTGTTGCAACAATTTGAGGAATTTCCATAGCATCCAAGATGGAACCGAAAGAATTGGCCAAGCCGGGTAGGGTTTTTAGTACTACTTGATGCTGGATAGGCTTTAGCATTACCAGAGCATCTTCCATGTAGAGCCGTAGTCGTTTTTCCCAGCGTGTCGGTGCGATAGGATTGATGACATAGTGGGCTGAGTCTTCCTCATTGACCTTGACGAGATTGAGCATTTTAATGTCCCGTGATAGCGTAGACTGAGTGACAGACACCCCATTTACATGCAGTAATCCCTGTAATTCCTGCTGGGTATGTATTTTTTTCTCCATAATCAAGGACAGAATCAATTGATGACGACTTTCAATCTTGTTCATAGGAATCTCCTCGGGATGTGAATGCTCAGTGAAAAGCAAAATCAAATTAGTTTTAGTGGTCTGGGTAGAATATATACCCCATTTTTAGACTGGTTATAAGGACCTTTGAATAGACTTCTGATAGATACAATCGGAGTTAAGCGAGTCGAAAGTATCGATGTTCCATCTGAGACAAAAGACAATAGGTTGTGAAAATGAGAATAAAGGTATGTTTATTGGATAAACATAGCATCTCCAAAACTGAAGAAACGGTAGCCTTCTTCGACAGCATGCTTGTAGGCTTCCAGAGTAAATTCTCTACCAGCAAAGGCAGAAACAAGCATGACAAGAGTGGATTTTGGTAGATGGAAATTGGTTGAAAAAGCGTCGACAATCTGGAAAGTATAGCCTGGTTTGATAAAAATATTGGTCCAACCAGAGTCAGCTTCCAAGCGGCCGTTAAATTTGTTTCCAATTGTCTCCAAGGTACGGATAGAGGTTGTACCGACCGCAATGATACGACTACCGTTATCCTTGACTTGGTTGAGAATTTGAGCGGCTTCTGCAGGTAGATTGTAAAATTCTGAGTGCATCTCGTGCTCTTCAACATTGTCCACAGATACTGGTCGGAATGTTCCTAAACCGACATGTAAGGTCAAATAAACGAGTTTCACTCCCTTTCTCTCAATTTTTTTCAGTAGTTCTTGAGTAAAGTGGAGACCAGCAGTTGGCGCTGCGGCTGAACCATTTTCCTTAGCATAGACCGTCTGATAGCGTTCTCGGTCTTCCAATTTTTCATGGATATAAGGAGGTAAGGGCATTTCGCCCAAACTTTCTAAAACTTCAAGGAAAATGCCATCGTAGGAAAATTCAACAATTCGTCCACCGTGCTCTAATTCTTCCACGATAGTGGCTGTCAAACGACCATCTCCAAAAGCGATAGTAGCACCAATTTTTAAGCGTTTAGCTGGTTTTGCAAGTACTTCCCACTGATCACCGTGGATATTTTTTAACAGTAAAAGCTCTACATGACCATTCGTTTCAGGCTTATAACCATAAAGGCGGGCAGGTAGGACACGAGTATTGTTCATGACGAGAGCATCACCTGGATTGAGCTGATCGATAATATGATCAAAATGACTATCAACCATGCTCTTGTGTTCACGATTTAAAATCAATAGTCTAGAACTGTCGCGTTTTTCAAGAGGCACTTGAGCAATCAGTTCTTCGGGTAATTCAAAATCAAAATCTGCAGTATTCATATTCTCTCCTTGGATCATAGTAAAATGTAGGTCAAGTAAATCAATAGGGCAAAAGGAAACACCACTAATAGGCTACCGGCAAGGTAGAAGATAAATTTTAGAACCCTTGATTTTGGGATAAAATAGCCAGCAAGGCAGAGAAGAATACCGATAAAAAATAAATAAAAAAGCGCATCTGTCATAAGTATATTATATCACAAATAGATGAAGGATGAGGAAAGCTTTTAACAATATTTCCTCCTTTTAGGAATCAATGATAGAGGTATTTTGTTGCTATAATATATTATTGGATATAAGTGCTTGACAAAAATTGGTCTATACCATATAATAAAGATAAGAAAATCGGTCTATACCAAAAAGAGGTGTTTTATGAAAATTCATATTGTAAAAAATCAAGCAGAGGGGGCAATAGTTGCTTTAGACCTCTTGAGAGAAAAATTAGCGAATGGAGCAAAGGTTTTGGGGTTAGCGACGGGTTCCAGTCCATTGGAATTTTACAGGTTGATTCGAGAGTCCGAACTAGATTTTTCAGATGTGACTTCTGTGAATTTAGATGAATATGTTGGTTTAGATGAGAACAGTGACCAATCCTATGTCCACTTCATGAAGGAAAATTTATTCAATGCCAAGCCCTTCAAGCAGTCTTATTTGCCCAATGGACTGGCAGAGGATGTAGCAGCAGAAGCCGCGCGTTACAATCAAATCTTGTCAGAAAATCCGGTTGATTTCCAGATTTTGGGGATTGGTCGCAATGGGCATATCGGTTTTAACGAACCAGGCGCTTCATTTGATGGACAAACACATTTAGTTGATTTAGCACCATCCACTATTGAAGCTAATAGTCGCTTCTTTCAAACAGCAGATGAGGTACCAAAACAAGCGATTTCTATGGGAATTGCTAATATCATGGCAGCTAAAACCATTGTCCTTATGGCCTATGGTTCTGAAAAAGCTGGCGCAATTAAGGCGACCGTGGAGGGACCTGTAACTGAAGAGGTTCCAGCTAGTATTCTTCAAAAGCACGAAGATGTGGTTCTAATTATTGATGAAGACGCAGCTAGTAAGTTTGATTAAAAAGAAAGTGAGATGGATTTTTCTTCATAGGGGAAAATTTTGGTGTTTCTATTCACTTAAAGGATGTGAGACTGGACTCCTTAGTTCAGTCTTTTCTGTTTTTTACCTCTATCTTTTACTTGTTTTTTTGACATTGTTGTAGTACTATGGCAATACAGAAAAAAGGGAAGAGTTTGTTTATAATGATGGAAAATGTAATAACCAAACATCCAGTTTTGATATTTGTTGGTAGGATGTTGTTCTATTTTTTTATATTATTGGTGCTCTTGTATTTATACAGCTATTTGGATATAGGACAGGGTAGTTTTATCTATAATGAATTTTAAAGGAGAAGGAAGAGTATAAAATGATTCAAAGTATGTTAGAAAGAATAGAGTATTTTGCCCAAGAAACCCCTGACTATCCTGTTTATCATTATCTGGGGCAAACTTATAGCTATGGAGATTTGAAGGCAGATTCCGATTCCTTAGCAGCTTATATCGATGGTTTAGACTTGCCGCCAAAATCTCCTGTTATCGTCTTTGGTGGTCAAGAATACCATATGTTGGCTACTTTTGTCGGCTTGACAAAGGCAGGTCATCCCTATATACCTGTGGATAGTCACTCAGCTCTCGATAGGATTGAAGCGATTATAGAAATAGCAGAGCCCAGTATGGTATTTGCAGTGTCCAATTTTCCTATGGAGACTAGTTTGCCGGTCGTTGGTTTGTCTGAATTGAAAGAGATAGTTCAGAATAAAGCACCTTACCGCTTGACTCATCCCGTAGAAGGAGATGAGGTTTACTATATCATCTTTACATCTGGAACGACTGGAAAGCCTAAGGGAGTGCAGATTTCCCATCGTAATCTCCTTAGCTTTACTAACTGGATGGTAACAGATAAGGAGTTTGCAGTGCCGGAACGGCCACAAATGCTAGCTCAGCCGCCTTATTCATTTGATTTGTCAGTCATGTATTGGGCACCGACTCTTGCTATGGGTGGGACCTTATTTGCCCTTCCAAAGGAATTGACCTTAGATTTTAAGACCTTGTTTGAAACGATCCAAGCCTTACCATTTAAGATTTGGACCTCAACGCCGTCATTTGTGGACATGGCTTTGCTGTCTCGTGAGTTTGATAGTCAGCATCTGCCAGAGTTGACGCATTTTTATTTTGATGGTGAGGAATTGACAGTAAAAACTGCTCAGAAGCTCCGCGAACGTTTTCCAAATGCCGTTATTGTCAATGCCTATGGTCCTACCGAGGCTACAGTCGCCTTATCGGCAGTTTCTATTACTAATGAAATGTTAGCTACCTGCAAACGTCTACCGATTGGTTATACCAAACCAGACTCGCCGACTTTTATTTTGGGAGAGGACGGTAAAGTAGTGCCGAATGGACAGCAGGGAGAGATTATTGTATCCGGTCCAGCTGTGTCAAAAGGTTATTTAAACAATCCAGAGCGGACAGAGGCTGCCTTTTTCAAATTTGAAGGGTTTCAGGCTTATCATACTGGTGATTTGGGGATGATGACAGACGAGGGACTCTTGCTCTATGGTGGGCGTATGGACTTTCAAATCAAGTACAATGGCTATCGTATTGAGCTAGAGGAAGTGGGTCAACATCTGAACAAATCCAGTCTAGTTGAGGCTGCAGTGGCAGTGCCACGCTATAACGCAGATCATAAAGTACAAAATCTCTTGGCCTATGTGGTTCCCAAAGCTGGGGTTATGGAGCAGTTTTCTAGGGAATTGGAGTTGACTAAGGCTATTAAGCGGGAGTTGACAGATCGAATGATGGATTACATGATGCCATCTAAGTTTATCTACCGTGATAGTCTACCACTGACCGCCAATGGTAAGATTGATATTAAGGGATTGATCAGTGAGGTAAATGCCCAATGATGGAGTTTTTTAAAGCTTTACCACGCTTAGAACCCTATGGAAATCCTTTGTATTTTATTTATCTAATTTTAGCCCTTGCGCCAATTTTTGTAGGTCTTTTCTTCAAGAAACGTTTTCCTTGGTATGAGGGGCTAGTCAGTCTGATTTTTATTATCTTGATGTTCACAGGTAGTAAGACAGAACAGTTACTGTCTTTGTTTATCTATATTCTTTGGCAAACGGTTTTAGTTTTTATTTACAAGTATTATCGTCAACGGGCCAATCAAGGTTGGGTCTTCTATCTGGTGGTGTTTCTTGCTGTTCTGCCCTTGTCCTGGGTGAAATTGGCACCGACCATCAATCAGCCTGCCTCACTTTTTGGATTTTTAGGGATTTCTTACCTGACTTTTCGGTCTGTTGGAATGATAATGGAGATGAGGGATGGATTATTAGCAAACTTTAGTTTGGTCAGCTTTCTCCGTTTCCTACTTTTTATGCCGACATTCTCTAGCGGTCCAATTGATCGTTACAGAAGGTTTACAGAAGATTATGAGCAGATTCCTGAGAGAGATGAGTTACTGAATATGCTGGACAAGGCTATTCATTCTATCATGATGGGATTCTTTTATAAGTTTATTCTAGCTTATTTTATTAGACAGGTTTTGCTTGATCCTTTGAAAGGTGTGGCGCTAGGTCAAGGAGGTTGGTTCAATCTGCCTACCCTAGGAGTGATGTATCTTTATGGTCTTGAATTATTCTTTGATTTTGCTGGATATTCCTTCTTTGCACTAGGGATTTCCAACCTTATGGGAATCCGTTGTCCGATCAATTTTGACCATCCCTTTAAATCTCGTGACCTCAAGGAATTTTGGAATCGTTGGCACATGAGTCTGTCTTTCTGGTTTCGTGATTTTGTCTTTATGCGCCTGGTGAAGACCCTGTTGAAGAATAAGATTTTTCAAAATCGAAATACAGTATCCAATGTCGCCTATCTTGTTAATATGCTCTTGATGGGCTTATGGCATGGCGTGACATGGTACTATGTTGCCTATGGTCTTTTTCATGCCATCGGTTTAATGATCAATGACGCTTGGTTACGCAAGAAAAAATCGGTGAATCTAGCAAGGAAAAAAGCAGGACAGCCTCCCCTTCCAGATAATCGTTGGACAGCTTTGGCTGGGATGGTCATTACTTTCCATGCGGTGATGTTCTCCTTCTTAATTTTTTCAGGATTTTTAAATAAATTATGGTTTAAATAAGCAGTGTCACCTAGGGCACTCAGTAATGAAAGGTATTTTAAAATGGATGTAAAAGAAACAGTTTTGGGAATGATTGAAGACTTATTTATGGAGGATGTGTCTGATATGATGGACGAGGATCTGTTTGATGCAGGTGTCTTGGACAGTATGGGAACTGTTGAGTTAATCGTTGAGTTGGAAAATCAATTTAATATCGTTGTCCCTGTTTCAGAATTTGGTCGTGAAGACTGGAATACAGCTAATAAAATTATCGCTGGTGTGACGGAGTTAATGCATGCATAAGCGGTTGTGGCATATTTTAGGGCCAATCTTTTGCGCGCACCTTTTAGTAGTGGTTGTCGTATTATTTTTCCCAAATTCCTATCGTTCTACTATTGAAGAGGAGAAGAAGGATGCAGTTGCTTTGTCCAGTATCAGTTTTAAAAGCAGACACAAGAAAAATAGAGCTTTGAGTAATCCGGAGCACCGTTTCGTTCCCTTTTTTGGATCAAGCGAATGGTTGCGGTTTGATAGCATGCATCCGTCAGTTTTAGCAAGTGCCTACCAGCGGAGCTATACTCCTTATTTGCTGGGTCAGCGAGGGGCATCCTCTCTTACCCAATACTTTGGTATGCAGCAGATGAGATCTCACCTGAAAGACAGTCAGGCAATCTATATCATTTCTCCGCAGTGGTTTTCGCGTAGGGGAGAAGGTTCAGACGCCTTTGAACAATATTTTAGTAGCGATCAAGCGATTTCCTTTTTACAAACAAATGTAGGCGATGACTATGAACAATATGCAGCTAAACGCTTCTTAGAGCTCAAATCTAGTTGCAGCCTGACTCATATGCTTCAAAAGGTAGCGAATAAAGAAAAGCTAACAGACTTTGATCGGTTGCAGCTACAATGGCAAGGTTATTTTTTAGATAGGCAGGATGCCTTATTTAGTCGCTTTCCTGATACAGGCAGTAATCTTGAGCTGGTCAAGAGTAAGGCTGCGAAACTTCCCAAGACATTTTCCTATGATCGTTTAGTGGATGTGGCTAATAGTGAAGGAAGACGTGCGACTCAATCCAATGATTTTCAAATTGATGATACTTTTTATAAGAATCGTTTGAAATCAAGAATACAAAAGTTTAAGCACTCACAGACTAAACTATCTTATTTACAGTCTCCGGAGTATAATGATCTCCAGTTGGTCTTGAATGAATTTGCAAAGCATAGGACGAATGTGTTGTTTGTCATTCCCCCTGTCAACGGGCGTTGGATGAACTATACAGGCCTGAATAAGGATATGTACCAGGCAACGGTAGCTAAGATTAAGCACCAATTAACTAGCCAGGGTTTCAATCATATTGCTGATTTGTCGGAGCAGGGGAATGTGGATTATTTCATGCAGGATACGATTCATATTGGTTGGCGAGGTTGGCTCGAGCTTGACCGTTACATCAATCCCTTCCTCACCGAGAAACAGCCACCTGTTCACTACCATATAAACAAGGCCTTTTTGACTCCTGAGTGGGCCAAATATAAGGGAAAGGTAGAGCAATTTTTGAAATAATATCCTCTAGATCAATTTGTATAAAAAAAGCAAGTGGTACGTACTGCGTATAGCAGTCGTCTTATCGCTTGCCATTTTTTGTACATGCAAACAATATAGAAGTTATTTTCTTTGATTTAAATGTCAAGCTATATTTTAAATTTACCATATCAATGTAGGATTTTATTGCAAAGAAATGGAATGAAAAAGTAGAGCTAGATAAAGAACTGCATAAGATATAAAAAAACATGGCTAGGATGACCTAGTCATGTTTTTTAATAACCAAAGGAAATAAGGAGCACCGATAGCAGTGACAACCAAGCCAGTTGGAATGTCTGTTCCGACTAGAAGGACGCGCCCAATTGTATCTGCTAGAAGTAGAATGAGGCTACCTGTCAGCATGCTGGCTGGAATGGTTATGCGGTGATCGTTACCTAGCCAATAGCGAGTGATATGACCAGCGATGAGACCAACAAAAGTGATATTTCCAACCAGGATCACACTAAGGGCTGCCAGAGCAGTAGCCAAACTTAAAGTTATGAGCCTTTCCCTTTGAAGATGTAGGCCTAAAGCCATAGCTGTCTGATCATTGAGGTTCATAATGTTGAGTGGGCGACTCCGACTAAAGGCTAATAACCAAACCAAAATTAGAAGTGGAGAATAGGTAGCTAGCGTTGCCCAGTCCCCACCGTTAACCCTGCCACTCAGCCATTGAACAATATACTTCATCTTAAAGTCATCTAGCCGGCTGATAATACTGACCATGATACCTGCCAACATACTTGAGATCCCCACTCCTGTGATAATCAAACTTGTTGGTTGGATACCGTAGAACTTTTTACGAGCAATCCAGTAGACTAGAAAAATAGTTAACCCACCACCAAACATGGCAAATAAAGGAGTAAAGGCTAGAAAGATAGGACTTATTTTTGAAGACATACCCACCAGAATAGCTACAACTAACCCAGCTCCGGTATTGATACCCAAAATACCTGAATCTGCTAGAGGATTACGAGTTAGGGTTTGCAGGAGCAAGCCAGCCAAGGCTAAAGAAGAACCGCCAATTATGGAAGCTAAAATGCGAGGAAAGCGAATCCGGCTAATAATAAGTAAAGTAGAAGAATTTGCTCGTCCAGTTATTGCATCTAAAATATCTGAAAAAGATGAATTGGCATAGCCGATAGACAGAGAAACTAGGCAGCCGACCAGAAGTAGGGCTATAAGGAGAGAGAAAGCTCTTAGAAGATATTTTTTTCTCATCATAAGTGTTTCCCCTTTCGGATTAACCATAGAAAGCAAGGTAGACCGATGATACTAATAACAGCGCTGATGGGAGTTTCAACAGGAGGGTTGATAGAGCGGCAGATGAGGTCTACCCAGATAAGAAAGCCAGCTCCTGCAAGTGCAGTCAAAGGTAGTAGAAGTTGATAGTTCTTTCCTGTAAACATCCGTATAAAATGTGGGATAATAAGACCAATAAAGGAAAGTGCTCCTACCAGAGCTACTGCAGCGGCTGACAGTAGCAACACAATGCCCAGTAAGACAAACGTTATCAACAGAGTTCGCTGTCCCAGAGTCTTTGCAACGGTTTCATTGAGGCTAAGAATCGTCAACTGATGGGAAAAAAGCTGAGCTAAAATTAGTCCCAAGATGATGAAAGGAGCGATAATTGTTAACATTTTCCAATTGACTTGAACCAATCCTCCTGCTTGCCAGCCGATAACTGCAGTAGACAGATCAAAATAAATGGTGATGGCTTGTCCAATTGCTGAAAAGAGGCTTGCTACCATAGCCCCAGAGAGGATTAGACGCAACTGATTATAGCCTTTTTGAGCCTGATAAGAGAGACCAAAAACTAAGACAGCTGCTAGGAATGATCCTAATAAGCAAATGAATAAAATCTGGCTATAATGCAGACTTCCCATGATAGCATAGGCAATGATAAGAGCTAGACCTGCTCCTGCGTTGATTCCCAGCAAACCAGGATCAGCAATAGCGTTGCGAGTGATTCCTTGCATCATTGCTCCTGCCTGAGCCATGGCTGCTCCGACCAAAATGGCAGCCAATATTCTCGGCATTCGTAGCTCCACAATGACATCTTGGATATTGGAATCAGTCATAGGGTTTTGGAGAACCTCCATCAGTTGGTCGTGACTGTAAGAGACAGTACCAAACCGTAAACCGCAGTAAGCTCCCACCAGAAACAGTGAGCTAATGATGAAAAAAACAAGCCAAATTTTCTTTGGCTTTGTTGAGTGATAAAGAAGATATTCTTCTTGCTTCATTGTACAATTCCTTTTTACTTCGCTTCTTTGATGGCTGTAACAAATGCCCCTATTTGCATATCAAGTGACATAGGATCTGAGAAGTAGAAGAGATTGTAATCGATCTCAATGACATGACCGGCTTGCACCGCAGGTAGTTTCTTCCAAATATCACTTTCCTTGAGAGAAGCTGCGGCCTCTCTGGTCTTATCATTGACATTGACAAGAGCATAGTCTCCGATATAGTTTGGTAAGGCTTCTTGCGACACGCCAAACCAACCATCTTTGTTGATAATATCTTCTTGCACCTTAGTAGGTGCAGCAAAACCAAGTGCTTTATAAACGAGTTCTCCACCACGACCAAAGTTATTGCCATAGAGATAGATATTTTTATCATAGAAATCCATGACTGTAAAGGTTGTTTTTGGATCAATCAGGCCACTGAGTTCATTCTTGGCAGAGGCTACCTTTTTATTCCATTGATCCAACCAAGTCTGGGCTTCTTTTTCCTTGTCAAAAATTTGACCTATATCAGTCAACATTTTCAGATAATCACTCTTTCCATAGGTAATTTCAATGACAGGAGCAATTTCTTTCAAGGTCTTCAGGTTCTCATTGCCTGAGAAAACAAGAATTAAATCTGGTTTTTGTGCAGCAATAGCCTCGGTATCCGCAGCAGTTAGTCGAACAGCTTTTTTGAGCTGTTCACCAAAGGCAGGACTATTTTTTTCCAAATCTAAGCTATAACTTGATACATCAATTCCTAATTGTAACAGGTAGCCTGTATAAGAATAGGCAAAATTGACAACCTTCTTTGGATTTTTTGGAATATTCCCGTGATAGGTAATACCTTCAATCTTTGGCATGCTAGACAATTCGACTTTATCTGAGTTTTGTGCAGTCGAGCAGGCTGTTAAGAAAATAAGGGTTACAAACAAACTAAAATAGGTTAAAATCTTTTTCATATTTTCTCCTTAATTGTATTTTAAATCATAAGTTAGTAAAATAGGATACCGTTGTTTTGGATCTTGTATCAATTGGGCTTCAATCTTAAATATTTCCCCAAGAATATCTGCTGTCATAACATCGGAAACAGAACCATGGCGATAAATCGTTCCGTCTTTCATAGCAATCATATAGTCTGAAAAACGAGCTGATAAATTGACATCATGGAGAACCATGACGATCGTTTTCTGTCGTGTTTGATTGAGATCTCTCAGGAGTTCCAACACTTCCAACTGATGATTAAGATCTAGATAAGTAGTGGGTTCGTCAAGAAAGATAGTATCAGTATCTTGAGCCAAGGCCATAGCAATCCAAACCCGTTGCCTTTGTCCACCGGACAAATCATTGACAGGTAGTCGGGCATAGGGAGTGATTTGGGTCACTTCCATCGCCCAATTGATTTTTTCTCTATCTTGATCAGAAAGATGCCCCAACCCGTTTTGATGAGGAAAACGACCGTAAGAAACTAGCTCATAGACAGAAATTTCTTCTGTTGCTTCTAATATTTGAGGTAGAAGGGCTAGTTTTTTGGCTACCTCTTTGGTAGGAAGTTGAGCAATGACATGCCCATCCAGATAGACAGCTCCTTTTTTCACAGGGAGAATCCTTGTCAATGCTTTGAGCAAGGTTGATTTTCCGCAACCATTAGCACCGATAATCGTGGTTATTTTTCCTGTCGGAATAGTGGCTGACAAACTATCAATGATTGTTCGATTGTCATAAGCTACTTGGATAGCTTCAGCTTGAATAGAAGACACAAAGTTCTCTCCTTTCTAAGGATACAAAGAGCGTAAAAATCCGTATATCCGTATAAAATAGGAAATTGATCACAGTCGGCTAGACACAAAGGTGTAAGGCTCTGGATGAAATAAACAATTGATACGAAGAAATAATTTTTTTCAGATAGAATTGATTGCGTTAAGGTACGAAAGTTCCCGTTCTATTTTTGAAAAAAACTTTTCTATTGCTTGGTAGAATAAGCAGACTATGATTTTCAATACGTTTCGATCAATAGTATACCATAAAAATTTTGTGAGACAAAGATTTTTCTGAAAATTTTAATTTAATAATAATGATTATAAAAAACCATTGTTCTTTGAAACAATGGTTAAGGAATTATAAATATTTTTTAGCAATTTCTAAGTCACCAGCATATTCTTCACGCTTGTCGTTAACGATTTGGTAGGCATCTGCCCCTTTTCCAGCGATGATAACTGCATCCTGCGGAGATACGGTTTGAGTCATAGCAAAGCGAATAGCTTCTTCGCGATCTAGGATAAAGCTGCTTGGCCGTGTCATGTAAGAACGAATTTGTTCAGCAATAACTGCGGGATCTTCTCTGTTGGGATCGTCTGCTGTTAATATACTATCTACTTGTGGATAATCATTGAGCAAGAGCCCAAAATCTTTTCGACGACTTTCTCCCTTGTTTCCAGGTGCACCTAGTATCAAGATGACTTTGCCTGTTTGATGTTCTAAGACGACATCAATCAATTTCTTCACACTATCACCGTTATGGGCATAATCCACGAAAACCTTGGCTCCATTTTTCTGAGTTAGGACCTCCATGCGACCCGGTACACTTGTTTGAGCAATCCCTGTGTGAATATCTTTGAGATTGGCTCCCAGTCGTAGGCAAGCTAGTCCAGCTGCGATGGCATTTTCTTGGTTGAATCTACCAATGAGTTGTATATCATAATGGCCTGCTAATTTGCCAGTAGCAGTGAAGTCAAAGCCAGCAGATTGAATGATTTCATTTGCAGAAGCGGGTCCATAAACATCATGGTCTTTAGAAGAGACTTGGTCTTTTACGACCTCAAAATGATCCATGCCGGCATTTACAACGACTGCTTTACTATTGTCCATTAAAAGCCGCTTATGGTAAAAGTAGTCCTCAAAGGTTGGGTGCTCAATCGGCCCGATATGGTCAGGGCTGATGTTGAGAAAGACCCCGACATCAAAGGTTAGACCATAGACTCGCTTCACGAGATAAGCCTGACTGGATACCTCCATAATCAGATGGGTCATGCCATTTTTTACGGCTTCTGCCATCATGGCAAAGAGATCTAGACTTTCCGGAGTGGTCAATGTCGATTTGAAAAAGTTCACGCCGTCCAGAGTGGTGTTCATGGTCGAAAGCATAGCAGGCTTGTGATGTTGTTTGAGGATATTGAAGGCAAAATAAGCTGCGGTCGTTTTTCCTTTAGTACCAGTGAATGCTAAAAGTTTGAGCTGGTTCTGAGGGTTTTCATAGAAGTCCATCGCCACCAGACTCATTGCCTGCTTGATGTCCCCTACTAGAATAGCAGGAATACCTACTTCGTAGTCAATTTCAGACACATAAAAGGTTAAACCAGCCGCAATAGCTCCTTCCAAAAATTCTTTTTTGAAGGACAAACCCTTAGCAAAGAAAAGGGTATCTGAGGTGACCGTTCGACTGTCATAGCTAAGGGCATTAAATGAAATCCCTTTCCATATTTTGAAAGCTTCCTGATTATAGCTAACATGGCGAAAATTGCCATCTGTTTTCAAAATGTCCAATACACGTTCAATTTTAATCATGCCTCTATTGTAAACCTATCAAAGGTATTTGACAAGTAAATACACAGAAAGATGATGGGGGTACTCCACATTAGTAATATCCATGAATAAAAAAATGGTGAGTCTGTTTTTTCCTTTTGCATGTCATCTTAGAAATGTCGAACTTACCCTATTTATGCTATAATGGAAAGAACTGAAAAGGAGAAGAAAATGTTTTATTCGTATCTAAGAACCTTATTAACTTTTTTACTTTGGGCAATCAATGGTAACATTCATTATCATGATAGGGACAAAATTTTGCCACAAGAGGAAAACTATATTCTAATTGCTCCTCATAAAACTTTTTGGGATCCGGTTTTTCTAGGCTATGCTGCAGCACCCAAGCAATTTATTTTCATGGCTAAAAAAGAGTTATTTAAGGACCGTGGTTTTGGCTGGTGGATTAGCAAATGTGGAGCCTTTCCGATTGATCGTGATAATCCCGGTATGGCAGCTATCAAGTATCCTGTGAATATGCTAAAAAAGAGCGATCGTTCCTTAGTGATGTTTCCATCAGGTAGTCGTCATTCATCCGAACTCAAGGGGGGAGTGGCTGTTATTGCGAAATCTGCTAAGGTTAAGCTTATGCCTGCTACCTATGTTGGTCCGATGACAATTAAGGGGTTACTTGCTGGCGAGCGGATTGATGTGGCTTTTGGGAATCCGATTGATGTGTCCGATATTAGGCGGATGGATGATGAAGGCACAGCAGAAGTAACCCGTCGGATTGAAACGGAGTTCAAGCGCATAGAGGAACTTGCAGCATCTTTCCAGACAAAGAAAAGACCAACTATCTTTACATACATTTACCGACTTCCAGTCCTTTTGCTGGTGGCACTTATCTTGGGGTTGACCTATGCTTTTAGCTATCTTGCAAGCTTTTTCTGGCAACCAAGCACACAGTTGGATAAGTGAGAGAAAGATATGTTATTGCACAGAACTCGCAAAATGCGGGTTTTTTCATTTCTTTTTCCGAATGATTTAAGTGGAGGTAATTTTATGGAAAAAGTTATTGAATGCATTAAAGAATACAAGTGGCAAGTTGGTCTGCCTGTGATAGCAGTAGTGGTGGTGGCGAGTTTTCTTCTTTTTAGACAGTCAGCTCAGCCAGTTGACCAGACAGGATTGACCAAGTTTTCACAGACAGAACAAATCAGCTCCAGTCAAGAAGTGATAGAAGAGACCTCGACAGAAGCTAGCGAGAAAAACAGCAAACTAGTGGTGGATGTCAAGGGTGCAGTGATAAATCCCGGTCTTTACACCTTAGAGACTGGTGCCCGTATCAATGATGCTATTGCCGCAGCGGGCGGTTTCACTAGTCAAGCAGATCAAAAATCTATCAATCTAGCACAAAAGCTGACTGATGAAACAGTCGTCTATGTGGCTAGTCAGGGTGAGAATATTTCGGTAGTTCCCAATTCTTCAACTAGCTCAGCCCTGTCTCAAGAGGGAAATAAATCTGGTCTAGTTAATCTGAATACAGCTACGGTGGCGGACTTACAGACCATTTCAGGCATCGGTGCTAAGCGAGCAGCGGATATTATTGCTTATCGTGAAGCCAATGGTTCCTTCAAGTCGGTGGACGATCTCAGCAATGTTTCTGGCATTGGTGACAAGACCCTAGAAAGTATCCGCTCCTATGTTACGGTTGGATAAGCTCCCCTGTCAGCCTATACATCTAGCCATTTTGGCGGTCGTGACCTACTTTACGGTTCACCGTTTTTCGATGTTGACAATGAGCCTTCTGATATTATTATTGGTAATCTATTGGCGGCGTCAGGGGAAACTTACTTTTTTTAAAATGCTGCCGCTTCTAGTCTTATGCGGTCTATTCTTCGGCTGCCAAAAGCTCAAATGGAAACAGGAAGAGCAGGCTGTTTCAAAGCAAGTGACTGCTGTAGAGATTGTGCCGGATACTATAAATATCAATGGCGATCAGTTATCTTTCCGTGCTAGGACTGATGGTCAGATTTATCAAGGTTTCTATAAGCTAACTAGTCAGAAAGAACAGGAGTATTTCCAAAAGCTAACAGCTCTTGTTCAGGTGGAGGTGAAGGCAGAGACGAGTCTCCCATCAGGTCAGCGGAATTTCAATGGTTTTGATTATCAAGCCTATTTAAAAACACAGGGAATCTATCGAATCCTCACCATAACGACTATCAATAAGATTGTACCTATTCACTCTTGGAACCCTATGGATTGGTTGTCAATTTGGCGGAGAAAAGCCTTGGTTTTCATCAAATCTAATTTTCCTTCCCCCATGAGCCATTACATGACAGGGTTGCTTTTTGGAGAGTTGGACAGTGACTTTGATCAGATGAGCGCCCTTTACTCCAGTCTGGGGATTATCCATCTCTTTGCTCTATCAGGAATGCAGGTAGGTTTTTTCATTGATAAGTTTCGCTGGATTTTACTGCGTTTAGGCTTGACAAAGGAGACAGTTGATCAATTACAAGTCCCCTTTTCTTTGGTCTATGCTGGTTTGACAGGCTTTTCTGTATCAGTCGTCCGGTCTTTGATTCAGAAAATTTTGAGCAACCTGGGGCTTCGGAAGCTGGATAATTTTGCTGCAACACTCTTTATTTGTTTCTTGGTGCAGCCTCGTTTTCTCCTGACAGTTGGAGGTGTCTTGACATTTACCTATGCTTTTTTGTTGACAGTCTTTGATTTTGAGGATTTGAAGCAAATCAAAAAGGTTGTAGTGGAAAGTCTGAGTATTTCTCTGGGGATTCTGCCAATTCTGATGACCTATTTTTTCGCTTTTCAGCCTCTATCTATTCTACTAACCTTCTTCTTTTCCTTTGTTTTTGATGTATTGCTTTTACCGAGTCTATCTGTAATTTTTATTTTATCTCCTTTGGTCAAGATTACTTGGGTCAATTCTTTCTTTGTTTTGATGGAGAAAATGATTATTTGGGTATCGGATTTGGGTTTTCGACCTTTGATACTAGGGAAACCGTCTGACTTCATCTTGTTAGTCTTGTTACTGGGATTTTTCATGCTTTACGATTTTCATAGACAGAAAAAATGGCTGTTAGGACTGAGTTTGCTCCTTACTCTGCTATTTTTCATTACAAAACATCCATTAGAAAATGAAGTAACTGTGGTAGATATCGGACAGGGAGATAGTATCTTTTTGCGAGATATGCAGGGGCGTACGGTTCTAATTGACGTTGGTGGACGGGTGGATTTTACGGTTAAGGAAGGCTGGAAGGCGCGATCCCGTCAGGCTAATGCAGAGAGGACCTTGATTCCTTATCTACATAGTCGAGGTGTGGACAAGATTGACAGTCTGGTGTTGACGCACACCGATACTGACCATGTGGGCGATGTTCTGGAAGTAGCTAAGAATTTTAAGATCGGAAAAATCTATGTGTCTTCAGGTAGTTTGACAGTCCCTAGCTTTGTAACCACCTTGAAAAAAATCAATGTACCTGTTCATGTGGTGCAGGTGGGTGATCGCCTACCGATCGTTGATTCCTATTTGGAAGTGCTCTATCCGAGCCGATCGGGTGATGGTAGCAACAATGATTCTATTGTCCTCTATGGACGGCTCCTTGGAATCAATTTTCTGTTTACGGGTGATCTGGAGGAGGGGGAATTAGAGCTGATAAAAACCTATCCCAAATTGTCAGTTGATGTTCTAAAAGCCGGACACCATGGTTCAAAAGGTTCTTCTTATCCTGAATTTTTAGACCATATTGGAGCTAAGATTGCCTTAATCTCGGCTGGCGAGAAAAATCGCTACAAGCATCCCCATCAAGAAACCTTGGAGCGTTTTGAACAGAAGAATATGCAAATCTATCGGACAGACCGGCAAGGAGCTATTCGCTTTAGAGGTTGGCGAAGTTGGTCAATTGAAACGGTGAGATGAGTGAAAATGGTATGTGAGATAGCCATACTCCATCAGCAACTCTAGTTTTTATAATATGCGCGTGTCTATTCAATGGAGTTTTTTGTTGAATTTTTAATGGAATTG
This sequence comes from Streptococcus sp. DAT741, assembly GCF_009866825.1. NCBI lineage: Bacteria > Bacillati > Bacillota > Bacilli > Lactobacillales > Streptococcaceae > Streptococcus > Streptococcus sp. DAT741. The sequence goes on along the minus strand of NZ_CP019557.1, from coordinate 1,374,109 downwards.
GTATATGCTAATCTAGTTTAGATATTCTGAGGGAAGAGGCATGATTAAATTTAAGAAAATATTGATTACTGTAGGTGTTTGCGTTATTGGTTCTTTATCATTTACCGGTATCAAGGCCGATACAGTACCATTTAAAACTAAAGGACAGCAGAGTGTACCAGGAGTTACGGTGGTTCCTTTTAATGTAGGTTCCAATTCTATTCAGGTAAAATTGGAGCCACATGGTTATGTATATACAAGTGTTAATGGAGAAAAAATAAAGGTCGCAGATAAAGAGTTTAAGTTAAAGTGTACGTATACGGATAAAAAAATTTATTCGGATTGTCAAGATAGAGAATGGAAGGTTAGCGGGAATCGCGCAGATGGCAGCGGGAATTACACAGTTCAACTGGAAAAATCGCTAACAGAAGAAGATATTGTTACGCTGAGCTTTGCAGATGATGGGAATTTTTATTTTGGTAAGCTAGTATACGAAAGTGAAAAGAAACAAACTGAGCATCTCCAAAAAGAACAAGAAACAAAGGAAAAGGAATATGCTGAAGGCTTGTTTAAACGTTCTATTGAAGAGGAAAATAATAAAACATGGATAGATACAGTTAGAGACTCCTTTCAGGATACTTGGTGGAATTTGAAGAGTTGGTGGAGTAACTGAGTGTATCAGTGGCAATCTTTCTGTACCATTGAAATGCCCAAAGTCGATAGGTTCTAAATAGCTCATGAGCAAGTGACAAAGGTATGATTTCCTAAGAATTGGACAATGTTGATAAAGGTCTAATAAAAGAGATGGTGATTATTCAATAGACTTTATCCTACTGGACTCTATGCTGTTTGCAAGATTTTGAGGCATTATCACATTTTGAGTCATCCATCTTTTTATGATACAATGGAAGAAGAAACAGAGGACAGCATGACAGTAATTGGACAGATTGAACAGGTAAAAAGAGAAAATTTGGGGTTGTTGACCGTTTTATGTGGTGAAGATGTCGGACAGTATCAAATTGCAAAGGAACTTTTGCTAAGACAAATTGACTTTAGTACAGCAGATTTAGGCTTTGCTTACTTTGATATGTCAGAGGCAGAGTATCGTCAAGTGGACTTGGATTTGGTTTCTCTTCCTTTCTTCTCAGATGAAAAAGTAGTTATTCTGGACTACTTTTCTGATATGACAACAGATAAAAAACGCTATTTGACAGATGATGAGCTTAAGCAGTTTGAGGCCTATTTGGAAAATCCTGTTGAGACAACTCGTCTGGTCATTTTAGCACCAGGAAAGTTGGACAGCAAGCGCCGTCTAGTCAAACTTCTAAAGCGAGATGGTTTGATTTTAGAAGCCAATCCTTTGAAAGAGGCTGATTTAAAACATTATTTCCAGAAAGAAGTTTGTCGTATAGGCTTGCAGATGGATGCGGATGTTTTTCACTATCTCTTGGGAAAATCCAATTTTGATTTTGCAGAAGTCAGTAAGAACCTAGCTTTTTTACAGTCTTATAAGGGGCAAGAACCTATTTTTCTAGCCGATATTGATGCAGCGATTCCTAAGACTTTGCAGGATAATATTTTTGATCTAACCCAGCTTGTACTGCAATCAAAAATGGATCAAGCACGCAATTTAGTACGTGATTTGCGTTTACAAGGGGAGGAAGAAATCAAACTCATCGCTATTATGTTGACACAGTTTCGCACCTATTTACAGGTTCAAATCTTGCAGGCACAAGGACGTGGAGAACAGCAGATTGTGGCAGAATTATCCGAGATTATGGGACGAAAGGTCAATCCATTTCAGGTAAAATATGCTCTACGTGACTCTCGTCACTTATCAATTGGCTTTTTAAAAAAAGCTATCAAACTTTTGATTGAGACAGATTTCCAAATGAAGACAGGTCAGTTTGATAAGGAATACCTGTTTGATTTAGCCTTACTAAAGATTGCTACAACCTAGAAGGACACTAGTATAGATGGTTTCGGACAAATAAATTGAAAAGGATTCCATGTTGGAGTAAAATGGACTTATCAATTTTAATAGGAGAATGAGATTATGGCAATCAGTTTACCAAACCTACCCTATGCATACGATGCTTTGGAGCCGTATATTGATGCGGAAACAATGTCCTTGCACCATGGCAAGCACCATGCAACTTATGTGGCAAATGCCAACGCAGCGCTTGAAAAACATCCTGAAATTGGTGAAGACCTAGAAGCCCTCCTTTCAGATGTTAATGCTCTGCCTGTAGATATTCGTCAAGCCTTGATTAACAATGGTGGCGGCCACCTCAATCATGCCTTGTTCTGGGAATTGCTTTCACCGGAAAAAACAGAAATTCCAGCAGAATTGGCAGCAGATATTGATGAAACATTTGGTTCATTTGATGCTTTCAAAGAAGCATTCACAACGGCTGCTACGACGCGTTTCGGTTCAGGTTGGGCTTTCTTGGTTGTTAACAGCGAAGGCAAGTTGGAAGTCATCTCGACAGCTAATCAAGACACACCAATCATGCAAGGTTTAAAACCGATTTTAGCGCTTGATGTTTGGGAACATGCATACTATCTCAACTATCGTAATGTTCGTCCAAACTATATTAAGGCCTTCTTTGAAATTATCAATTGGAACAAAGTTGGTCAACTTTATCAAGTAGCAACTGGTAAGTAATCTTTTTATCATATCACGGTATTTCTGTGAGAGGACTTTTAGTTAAGAAAGTCCGTGAGACCTAAGTTCCCGAAGAAACTAATTCTTTCAATTGACGAGAGTTGGGAATAAAGTCAATAGTTGTTATATGAACAGTATCATCTCTTCCTGATAAGGAAGAGTTTTTAAGTTGCTTCAAGTAGCTAGCGAAATATGCAGAAATACATTATCCCGAAAATAACTACAGCTCCAAGAAAAAGGTATAGAAGATCCGTATTTTTTGATACTGACCACAGCAGGTTATATCTTAGAAAAAAGAGGATATATGAGATACACTGCACTTGGTAGAATAGTATGCCTTGATTACAAAACCAAGAAACGAAGAAAGGGAAAAGATAGAAAACAACAAGTTGATGTATATTTTAATTTCATAGGCAATTGTCAAGTACTACAGAGAGCTGATATAGAAAAATGGTATAATAACAATATTGAGTGAAACAAATTAGATTTTGTAGGATAGGTTATTTATATTGACTTAACAAAAAAACAGCATTGCAACTGTTGGTTGACATATTTCCAAGGCGGCTTGGTAGCCATGCAACCGATTGATTTGATATAACTAAACCATAAAAGAAAGGAGTGTGCGTTATGAACATGGCAGACAGAATAGAGTATTTGAGAAAAACAAACGGAATCTCACAGGAAGAACTTGCAGACAAGGTTGGAGTATCTCGGCAGGCGGTTTCAAAATGGGAAAACGAACAAAGCTTGCCGGATTTGGAAAAAATAATTACCATGAGCGATTACTTCGGAGTTACAACCGATTACATTCTAAAAGGAATTGAACCAGTTGCAGATAAAGAGCAGAAAAGCTCTGAGCTAACAAGCAAGATACTATATATCGCATCAACAGCATTTGTTGCGATTGGATTATTTAGTGCTTTTTCAGGCTGGCATGAAACGCAAACCATAGATACCATATGGGGTTCAATGATTATTCAGGCCGTTGGAATTGCTGGATACTTTATCGGGCGGTCACTCTCTGCAGCAAGGCCGGCTTTTGCTGTTAACTGGCTTAATCTCAGCGGGTTCTTGTTCATGCCTTTTTCTATGGTTACGGGTGCAATTTCTATCGCACTTTTCAAACAAGGGTGGATTGCTCCATACCCTATCGGCATTGCTCATGTTGTATTGTTTGCTATAGTGTATATTAGTATTTGTGCCATAAGCTTTATTGTGTTGAAAAGACGAACAACGGGAGTGCTGGTTTGATGACAAATCCCAGTTTGACGAAATGAAATAATTAAATAGAAACGATAACACAGCAACTTACGAAACAGTAAATCATCAAATCGGTTTACTGTTTTTTTCTTTTTCTAAAAACGGAAAGGAGGACTTATGGAAGAAGAAAAAAGAGTAATAAAAGAACCACAACATAAACAGTTAATAATGGATATTGGAAAGACAAAATATACTGTAAACCTACATTTTAAGCAAGGTACAGGGGAAACATACAAGGATAAAATACTAAAGTTAATCAAAAGAGAAACAGAGAAGATATAAATTTGTCAAAGAAATTTTGTTTATGTCCTTGACAAATCTTCCCAAATGGCTCTGTAATTGGGAAGATGGATTTGAGCAAAACCTTCGCAATAAAAGAGAAAATGTATGAAATGTTTTCTGTAACATCATGTAAAACGAGTGAAAGACGAATGTTTTTTGTGTTTTTGTCCTAAACGACTGATTTTATATTGAAAAATAATAAGAAAAGGATTATTATAGATTGTGTCAATACGACGAAAAACAAAAGGAGTATTACTTTTCTTATGAAAAAGAATATTAGATTAAAGAGCAGTATTTTGGCTCTTGTGGCTGGCTTTAGTATGATGGCGACACAAACTGCTTTAGCAGACGAACTAGCTGTCCAATTGATAGGTGTAAATGACTTCCATGGTGCGCTTGATACGACAGGAACAGCACGCCTTGAGGGTGAAACAGTTCGCAATGCGGGCACAGCAGCGCTTTTAGGTACCTATATGGATGATGCTGAAACAGAATTTAAAGCTGAGACCGCTGAAAAACAAATGCCTGCAGAATCTATTCGTGTTCAAGCTGGTGATATGGTTGGAGCAAGTCCGTCTAACTCAGCACTCTTGCAGGATGAACCGACTGTTAAAGTATTGAACAAAATGAAGATTGACTACGGTACACTCGGTAATCATGAGTTTGACGAAGGCCTTGAGGAATATAATCGTATCATGACAGGTCAGGCACCAGAACCTGGTAAGTTTAACCCGATTGTTGACAACTACAAACGTGAAGCGGCGACCCAAGAAATGGTTATTGCTAATGTTGTCGATAAGAAAACAGGTGAAATTCCTTATGGTTGGAAACCATACGCTATTAAAACTGTCCCTATAAATGATAAGGAAGCTAAAATCGGTTTTATTGGTGTAGTAACAACGGAAATCCCAAATCTTGTTCTGAAGAAGAATTATGAACAGTATACATTCCTGGACGAGGCAGAGACCATTGCAAAATATGCACGAGAATTGACAGATAAAGAAGGAGTAAAGGCCATTGTAGTGTTGGCCCATGTTCCAGCTACGAGTAAGGATGGTGTAGCTGCTGGTGAATCAGCAGATATGATTGAAAAATTAAATCGGATTTATCCTGAAAACTCTGTCGATGTTGTTTTTGCAGGGCACAACCATGTACATACCAATGGTACGACTGGAAAGACCTTGATTGTTCAGGCAACCTCACAAGGTAAGGCCTATGCAGATGTACGTGCGATTTATGATACAGACATTGCTGATTTCAAAGCTGTTCCAACTGCAAAAGTTGTTGCAGTAGCTCCAGGGAAAAAAGCACCAAATCCAGAAATTCAGGCTATTGTGGATGAGGCTAATGTAATCGTTAAACAGGTTACAGAACAAAAGATTGGAACTGCCAGCCAAGCAACAGATATTTCACGCGAAGTTAATGAATTTAAAGAAAGTGCTGTGGGAAATTTAGTAACAACAGCTCAGTTAGCCATTGCTAAAAAATCAGGTTATGATGTTGATTTTGCAATGACGAATGATGGTGGTATCCGTGCTGATTTGAAGGTTCAAGCCGATGGTTCTGTTACGTGGGGAGCAGCTCAGGCTGTTCAACCGTTTGGTAATATCCTACAAATCGTCCAAATGACTGGAGAGCAGATTTATACAGCCTTGAACCAGCAATATGATGAAGGTGAAAAGTACTTCTTGCAATTATCAGGTCTCAAATATATTTACACTGTGGCAGATAACCCAACAGCAGACAATCCTTATAAGGTTGCTAAGGCTTTTAAAGAGGATGGCACAGAGATTGACCCAGCAAAGACTTACACAGTTGTTATCAACGACTTTCTTCTAGGAGGCGGTGATGGTTTTTCTATCTTCAAAGATGCAAAACTGATTGGTGCAATTAACCCAGATACAGAAGTCTTTATCGAATATTTGAATGATTTGAAAAATGCAGGGCAGAGTATAAGTGCTGCAATCATGGGTAGAAAAACTTTTGTAAAACAGTATGTGGAAGATCCAAAAGTAGGTGAAAAACCAGATAGCAGTAGCTCTACGAATCAAGACAATTCATCAAAGGCGAACATCTCAAATGAAGAAAAGATGGATGATAAGAGCAAGTCGCAAGGAGATAAGAACCAAACTGGAGGAATAACTGCCAAGACAGATCAAAAAATGGCTAAAAAAGCAACAGGAAAACAAGCTCTTCCAAAAACAGGTCAGGCAGAGTTGACCTCCTTCCTTATCAGTCTAGGTGGCTTGGTGTCACTTGGTATGGCAGTATCAGTGAGACGCAAAGAGAACCAATAGCTTTTCTTTAGACAAAATAAAAAGAAAAAAGCACCAAAGTACTTTACACAGAGTGGATACTTGAGGTATAATATATCTCGTGTGTAATGGACGCACAAAAATACAGTTTATCCGCTGGGTTTAAAAGCACCTATGATTGACAAAGATAGGAGAAAAACATGAATCCATTGATCCAAAGTTTGACAGAAGGTCAACTTCGTACTGACATCCCTTCATTCCGTCCTGGTGACACTGTGCGTGTTCATGCTAAGGTTGTCGAAGGTAACCGTGAGCGTATCCAGATTTTCGAGGGTGTAGTTATCTCTCGCAAAGGTCAAGGTATCTCAGAAATGTACACTGTACGTAAAATCTCTGGTGGTGTAGGTGTCGAGCGTACATTCCCAATTCACACTCCACGTGTTGATAAGATTGAAGTAGTACGTTACGGTAAAGTACGTCGTGCTAAATTGTACTACTTACGTGCATTGCAAGGTAAAGCTGCGCGTATCAAAGAAATCCGTCGCTAAGATAGGATACAAAGGTCGTCAAAAGCGGCCAGAAAAAAGATAACCTGCCCGATGTCAAGGCAGGTTATCTTTTTTCTGGGCTTTTAGGTTATTTTGACTTCATAAGTTACACAGGTCTTGGTTCTAGACTGATTCAGATGGTATTGGCTCTCCGCGCAGTCAAGGTGTAGAGAGTTTTTGAGCAGTTCATAGGTCAGGCTCAATTCGGATTAGATGGCTGTTTTATTATCCCCAACATAGAAGTCATTCTAGAGCAGATAAAAAATAAGCATAGATACTACAAATGTAAAGATAGTTTTCCGTTAAACAATATGTTATACTGTAGTATATTCAGCATAAAGGAGGCTGTGCATGAGCCAACAATTCATTCCATCGGTTTTATCGGATTTGCGACAAGATATTGTTCAAATGCCTGAAGTTATTAAAGAATGCAGTGGTATTCGGATTTATGGCCGTCGGATTCGTTCGGTCTTGTTTACAACAGATGTATCAATCATTGCTAATCATAATGCAGATGCCATCCTAGCAGTTTACCCATTTACACCCAGTCCTACAATTATCAAGAGTATAATGCTAGTTGCCTCTGTTCCAGTGCTGGCAGGTGTCGGTGGAGGTTTGACTACTGGAAAACGTTCGGCCAATATGAGTTTATTTTCTGAATCGGAGGGAGCTTACGCAGTTGTTGTCAATGGTCCAACAGATGTTCAAACAATTGAGGAAATCAATAAGGTTGTGGATATTCCTATTATTTACACAGTTGTTTCTGAAAAATCTGACTTAGTATCGCGTATCAAGGCTGGAGTGGATATTTTAAATATTTCTTGTGGTCTAGAGACCCCCAATGTTGTGAAGAAAATTCGAGAAGATTTTCCAGATTTTCCCATTATTGCCACAGGTGGACCAACGGAAGAATCTATTCGTCGGGTTATTGAGGCTGGTGCTAATGCAGTTTCCTACACAGCTCCAAGTAATGGGGAACTGTTTAAAGGGAAGATGGAAAAATACCGTCAGTATGTAAAAGATTGATCCTACTCTTGCATTCTACCGTTTTCTGAGTTAAAATAGAAGGCAGAGAAGCAGACTTCCCTTAGTTAAATGGATATAACAAATTCCTCCTAAGAATTAGTTGCAGGTTCGATTCCTGCAGGGGAGATTAGGAATAATACAGAAACCCTTGAAACACCAATGTTTTCAAGGAGTTTAGATTGAAGAAAAGTTCATTTTAGACAAATTCTTCAATCTTTTTTCTTTGCATTCAAAAGCGAAAAACAGAAGCATTTGACATAATAAGGTTGCTAAGATTTTAATGAAAAATTGCATCATTGTAGAATGTCTCAAAATGAGTAAATTTTCAAGGGTCATTCTATGCTCTGATCCTCTGTGTATCAATCTTTCTTTACTTGCCTGTCCAAACTTCTTTCCCCCAAAAAATTCCATCAAGTTCCAGACTTTTTTGAAATTTTGGGTGGTATAGAATGGCATATATGTATTATTGTTTTTTCTGAATTTTAGTGTATGAAAAAAACTTAAAATGTGTTACAATGACCTATGGAGGTATAAAATGAAAAAGATTTTAAAGATTGTTGTGGGGCTTGTTCTATTCATTGGAATAGCCCTTGTAGGTTTTGGTGTTTTTATAGATAGCCGTTCGATAGACGGTAACTGGAGAACAGAAAATATAAAGAATTTGCTTATAGCAAATGCCAATGAAGAAGATATTGCTGGAATTAAGGAATTGGGGATCCGTCCAGACCAGTTAATAAAAACCATGGATATGTCTTTGGAAGTAAATGATGGGAATGCTAGTATAAAACTCAGCTATCAAGTAGACACTGAATTATTTAAAAATTCGCTTGTTAAAGTTGTGGATAATACAATAGAGAGTGAGTTACAAAAGCAAGGTCTGACATATGATGCTCTACCAGATGAAGCCAAGCAACTCATTGATAAAGAAAAACCTTCGGACAGTGCCATCAAGCAACAGATTGCGGACACATTTACAGCAGCAGCAAAGGAGATTGATGGAGAATACAATACCGAGACTGGAATCTTGACGGTTCCAATTTTAAAAGGAGTTGTAGATCCAGTCTTTAATTCAATTAAAACTACTTCAATCAATGAAAAGGCCAATAAACTTTGGAAGTTAGGCATTGATTCGGGTGATTTTAGTAAGTATGTAAAAAAGGCTGAGTCTTTGGTAATGGATCAGCAGTTTACATTCATTAAAGAATCAAAATAATAGTGTTTCAAAGAGTCTGAGGGCTCTTTTTTGTATTGTTACTAAAAAATATGTCAATGCGTTTCAAGCAATTAGAAGAGATAAACATTGATTGGATCGAAAAAAGAATGAGCAGAGTGTTCCACAGGATAAATACTATGATGATAAATACTCGAAAAGCCTGAAAATACAGGCTTTTTGTGGTTTCTTACGAGTATATCTCGACTTATCGCAACTGTTGTCGATAGATACTTTCTTTGCGGTTGATAAAATAGGCTAGATAAAGAACAGGAACAGCGTAAGGTACCAGACTAATACCAAATACTTCATATCCAATCAGGATAGGTGCTAGTAGAGTATTGGTAGCCGAGGAGAATACAGTGCAATACCCAAGGGCTGCAACAAGTTCTATTGGAAGACCAAGTATTCCTGCTAAGACAGCACCAGAACTAGCGCCAATAGCAAAGAGTGGAGTTACTTCACCACCTTGAAAACCGGCTACCAAACAGAGACAGGTGAGAATGAGCTTGAGAAACCAGTCGTAGGTAAAGATTTGCTCTCCTTCTAAACTAAACTCAATTAAATTGGTTCCTAGACCAGAATAACGGCCTTGGTGGAAAATAAACAGTAGGGCAGTTAACAATAATCCCATGTAGAATACTCTTTTATAAGGATCGGACAACCAAATATTTATACGAGTCTTTGCCCGCTCAAGAATCCAAGCAAAAAGATTGCCGATAATGCCAAAACAAAGGGATAACAATAGGAATTTGAAGCTGTCTGCAATTTGAAAGTTTGGAGTTGTGATGATATGACTAAATTTTTCTAATCCAAGCAGATGAGAAGTGGTAGAGGCTGTGAAGGCTGCTAGCAAGCAATAGGGTAGGCTTGTCCATGAAAAACTCCCGACGACTAAGACTTCAATAGCGAAAAAACTAGCAGCCAAGGGTGTTTGAAAAAGTCCAGCAAAACCAGCTGCCATACCTATTTTAACTATTAAATCTTTAGAAATGGATTTGAACCAATTGGTTCCTAGCCAATGAGAAAGGGCAACTCCCAACTGAACAGCTACCCCTTCACGTCCAACAGAGGCTCCAAAAAGGTGACTGATCCACGTTGTTAGCATAATCAATGGAATCAAGACTGGAGATATATGTGTGTCTTGTCCTTGTCCTGCCTTAAAAACTAGATCCATGCCTGATCGGACAGATTTTCCCCAGTTTTGATAAGCAAAAACGAGGGCTAATCCAGCCAACGCTAAAAATGGTATCAAGCAGAGAAAGAATTTAGAGCGTAGCTCTCCTATACCTAACAGGATATTTCCAAAGAGAGTTGTCACCAAACCTGCTATTATTCCACTCGTCAGAGACAGGACAAATAGTTGAACCTGAAACCTTCCTCTATTGCTCATGGCTCATTAACTGTGAAGATTGATAAGCTCTGGACTGAGCCATGATGTCTCTAAAGGTTGCTTGAATGGTAGAGCGATATGCGTCTTTTTTTACCAAATTTCCTACACGTTCTAAGACACTTGTTTCGCGACTGCTATCAAGAACTGGTTTTCCTGTCGCCCGCTTATAAGCTGTGACTTGTTCTACCAATTCCATACGCTTTTCCAATAGGGTGACAAGTTCTTGATCTAGTTGATTGATTTGTGAACGAATGATTTCCAATTCCATGTCTATTCTCCTATAAATTGTTTTGGTTGGTTTTTAGTATAGCAAAAAACAAGGCTGAAGACTAGCCTTGTTTGAGGAAATTTACCAACTTGCTTTTTTAATTCCTGGAAGCTGACCAAGATGAGCGAGCTTACGGAATGTAATCCGACTGACACCGAATTTGCGCATGTAGGCGTGTGGACGGCCATCGGTGAGGTCGCGGTGTTTTAATCGGTTAGGATTAGAATCACGAGGAAGCTTTCTTAGAGCTTCATAGTCCCCATTTTCTTTGAGTGTTCTTCGTAATTCAGCATAGCGCTCGATCAATTCCAACTGTTTATGATAGCGAGCTATTTTTGATTTTTTAGCCATTATCTTCTCCTTTACAAATAGTTAACTAGTTAATTGTATATCAGAAATAAAAAAATTGCAAGTAAAAAACTTACTGGTGAGTTATATTTTTTCAATCTTTTATTTTACAGCTACCCTATTTATTTTTGATCAATAGTTCAGACCTAGATTATTGGAGATGAGAGAAGCATAGTTTGCTTCAAACCAATATGGGGATAGTCTGATAAAGGTACAAGCAAGGTGAGTTAAAATGATATGAAATAAGTCGAAGTAGAACTAGAAAATGGTTTGCTATAAGATTGCCCTTTTCAATCTTGTAGTAGAGGGAAAAATCATACAAGGAATGTGAAAACAGATCAAACCATTAAGGTTTGATCCGTTAATTAAGTAAGTGTATCCAATTTTGCGACTAAGTCCGTTGCAAAGTTTTCTAAATTGATAATATCTTCTTCTTCAGCAGCGAGGTCAACTTTAACATTCTCAGCACCCTTGATTGCACCGCGTGAACCTAGCATAACATCGAAATCATCAACTGCACTACAGAAATCATCGTAGAAAGTATCACCAGAACCGCAGACACCGTAGATTTTTCCAGTCAAATCTAAATTGGCTAGGTCAGTATAGAAGTCAACAATCTCATCTGGAAGTTCCCCATCTCCACCATAAGAATAAGTATAACTAGCTACAACAATGAGGTTTGCATCCAAAATTTCTTCGGTTTCAATGGTTGTACATTCATGAACTTGTACTTCTAAGCCTAACTCTTCTAGTTTACTGGCAACGATGTCGGCAATTTCTTCTGTGTTACCAGTCATACTAGCGTAAACTATTTTTGCTAGTGCCATAATTTCCTCCAAATTATATAGTCACCTCATTATATCACACTCCTATCATTTTCAAAAGGGGAAGTTTATGCTAAAATGATGAAAAGGAGTTGCTATGACTATTTACAGTAACATTATTGAAAAAATTCAAGAATACGACACCATCATTATTCATCGTCATCAGCGACCAGATCCGGATGCGATTGGTAGTCAGGTTGGCTTGCAAAAATTATTACAGAAGAATTTTCCGACAAAGACTATTAAGGTGACAGGATTTGAAGAACCCAATCTTTCTTGGATGGCAGAGATGGATGCAGTAGCGGACAAAGATTATCAGGGTGCGTTGGTCATTGTGACAGACACAGCAAACACTGCTCGTATTGATGATGCGCGCTATGCGCAGGGTGCCTTTTTGATAAAAATTGACCATCATCCCAATGAAGAACCATATGGCGACTTACTTTGGGTCAATACAGCAGCTAGTTCTTGTAGTGAAATGATTACAGAGTTCGCTATCCAAAGTCAGTTAGTTTTGGATGGAGAGATTGCTCGTTTGCTCTATGCTGGAATCGTAGGCGATACAGGCCGTTTTCTCTACCCAGCGACTAGCTCACATACCTTTGAAATGGTTGCTCGTTTGCTCCAAGAAGATTTTGATTTTGCGCACCTATCTCGTCAGATGGATACCATTGACTTTAAAATTGCTAAGCTGACAGGGTACGTCTATGATCATTTAGAGGTAGATGGATGCGGAGCTGCTCGCATTATATTGACGCGCGCAATTCTTGAGCGGTACGGTGTGACTGATGCGGATACCTCTTTCATTGTTGGCGCACCGGGGCGTATTGGAGCGGTTCAGGCATGGGGTGTTTTTGTAGAGCAAGCTGATGGCAGCTATAGGGTTCGTCTCCGCAGTAAGTATACTCCTATCAATGAGATTGCAAAACGCCACGATGGCGGTGGTCATCCACTAGCGAGTGGTGCTAACTCTTATTCTCTTTCTGAAAATGAACAAATTTACCAAGAAATCCAACAGGTAGTGAAAAATGCAAGCAAGTAGTAGAATCATTCGCTTGATGGGAACCATGATTGAAACCAAGATTTGGCATGAGCAAGCAGAAACAATCTTAGATCAGGTGGAGGAGTTGCTCTATCTATACAAGGACCGCTTTTCAGCCAATGATTTGACTTCCGAATTGATGGAGGTCAATCTCAATGCTGGGGTTCAAGCAGTTCCAGTTACGCAAGATTTATACGAACTGATAAAGTTGGGCAAAAAACATAGTTTGGCTGAAGATAGCTTTCTCAATATAACAATTGGACCGCTTGTTCAGGCTTGGCGGATTGGATTTGGTGATGCTAATATTCCTCATCAAGAAATCATCAATGAAAAACTCAAACTAATCGATCCAGCTGACATTGAATTGGATGATGAAGAACAGATGGTATATCTGCCAAAGAAAGGTATGGCTATTGATTTAGGTGCTTTAGCAAAAGGCTATGTAGCGGATAGGATTGTTGAATTCTTGAAAAGAATGGATGTGGCCGCAGGCTTGATTAACCTAGGTGGCAATGTCCTAACTTTTGGTCAAGCTCCACACAATCCAGATGGTTACTGGCGAATCGGTATTCAAGATCCACAGAAAGTGCGTGGTGAAAATGCCCTAGTTCTCAAAATAAGTCAAGAATCGGTTGTTACCTCAGGTGTCTACGAAAGAACCCTTACGGTCAATGGAAAAAACTATCATCATATTTTAAGTTCTGAGACGGGGTACCCCATTGAAACGAATCTTGCTAGTCTCACAATCATCTCTAAGCGATCGGTAGATGGTGAAATTTGGACAACTCGCTTGTTTGGACAGGCGATACCAGAGATCTTTGAGATGGTTTGTCAACTACCAGAGGTAGAAGCAGTGTTAATAGATACTGAAGGACGTATTTTGTTGACACCGAGCTTGGTTGACAGGGTTGAAATAGGTTTAGAGAGGGTTTTGGATGGTTTGGCTAGTCCATCAGAGGGGAGTTTTGGAATGAGAGTTACATCCGACATCGTTTCGGGAGCCTCTGTTCTTTGAACTCTTATAGAATGTTGAAAAAATAGGTAAAAAGACTTGCCAGAAGGCAAAAATTTTGGTAGACTTAAGTGGTTATAATCTATGGCTCAGAAAGAGACCATGGCAGAAAGGAATTTTTTATAAATGAAAAAAGATATCCATCCAGAATATCGCACTGTTGTCTTCATGGACACTACTACTGGCTACAAGTTCCTTAGCGGTTCGACTAAGAAAACTAGCGAAACAGTAGAATTTGAAGGTGAAACATATCCATTGGTTCGTGTGGAAATTTCATCAGACTCACACCCATTCTACACAGGACGTCAAAAGTTCACCCAAGCAGATGGACGTGTGGATCGTTTCAACAAAAAATACGGTCTCAAGTAAGAAACAACCTCTCGGGGTTGTTTTTTTAGTTTGTAAATTAAAAAGTATATTCAATATTCAGAGACTATTTTTTCTTTATTCTTTAGAACGAAACAAGAAGGGATGAGAGAATGAATTGTAGAGTAAAACAAGAGTGAGAAAAAAGAAAAAAATCAGTGTTTTCTTCTCTATTGAGCAATTTTTTTAAGATTCTTTTTACAAGAATGAGGTTGATTTTTAGTTTCAATGAGTGAATATTTTTGCTACAATAGGGTAAGTAAGAATTTGAAGTGAAAGTATGAGGTGTTTCATGAAATATAGAGGGACGATTGATAGTCGAATAGATTACTCGCTCATTTTACCAGTCTTTTTTCTATTAGTTGTGGGGATTATCTCGCTCTATATTGCAGTTAGTCAGGATTATCCCGCAAATGTTTTACAAATGGTGGGACAGCAAGTTGCATGGATAGGGATGGGGATGATCGCAGCCTTTTTAGTTATGTTCTTTTCTACTAAATTTCTTTGGCAAGTTACCCCCTTTTTATATGTTCTGGGGCTTATTCTAATGGCTTTACCATTATTTTTCTACAATCCTGAGTTGGTGGCTTCAACAGGGGCAAAAAACTGGGTGACTATTGGGAATATGACTCTTTTTCAGCCTTCAGAGTTTATGAAAATAGCTTATATTGTCATGTTGGCTAGAGTTATTGTTACCTTCCATAAACACTATCCGATACGGAAAATTCGTGAGGACTTTATACTCATTGGCTATATGATTTTACTGACGGTTCCGATTTTACTACTTTTGGCTATGCAAAAAGACCTTGGAACATCCTTGGTGTTTGCTGCTATTTTCAGTGGCATGCTTCTTTTATCAGGGGTTTCTTGGAAAATTTTATTACCTACAGCCTTGACCTTGTTTGTATTATTTGTCACTTTTATGCTTATTTTCATTTCTCCTGGTGGGACGACTTTCTTATACAATATAGGCATAGACACATACAAAATCAACCGTATTTCGGCTTGGTTGGATCCATTTAAAAATGCTCAAACAACTACCTACCAACAGGCTCAGAGCTTGATTGCTATTGGTAGTGGTGGATTGAAGGGCCTTGGTTTCAATAAAACCAATCTACTAATTCCTGTCCGTGAAAGTGATATGATCTTTACAGTTATTGGCGAGGATTTTGGTTTTATTGGTGGAACAGTCCTAATCGGTTTGTATTTACTTTTTATCTACCGTATGTTGCGAGTAACATTGCAATCAAACAACCGTTACTATACCTATATATCGACAGGATACATCATGATGATTCTTTTCCATGTCTTTGAAAATATTGGTGCTGCAACTGGTTTACTTCCTTTGACAGGGATTCCATTGCCTTTTATCTCTCAGGGAGGATCATCAATGGTGGCCAATCTAATCGGTGTTGGTTTGGTCTTATCAATGGGCTATCAATCACGTCTAGCCAGTGAGAAAGAGTCCAACAAATCACGTAAGAATAGAAATATTACATTAAGACGTTAGAAAGTAGGTTTATATGGTGAAAGTGGCAGTTATTTTGGCTAATGGCTTTGAAGAAATTGAAGCTTTGGCACCTGTTGATGTTTTCCGGCGTGCTGGTTTTGATTGTCAAATACTTGGTCTGAATAGTCAGGAAGTGGAGGGATCACATGGAATTCGCGTTCAAACGGATCAAATGTTTAGTGGTGAATTGTCTCCCTTTGATTTGATTGTTTTACCTGGAGGAATGCCAGGATCGGTAAATCTAAGAGATGATGATCGTTTGATTTCAGCATTGAAGCGGGCAGTTGAAATGGGCAAGTCTATTGCAGCTATTTGTGCAGCTCCGATTGTTTTAGATAAAGCAGGTCTACTAGACAGTCGTTGCTATACTTGTTTTCCTGGGAAAGAAGCAGATATTCAATCAGGCATTCATTTAGCAGAAAATGTAGTAGTTGATGGACCTATCATTACTAGTCGTGGTGCAGGTACAAGTTTGGATTTTGCATATAAATTGGTTGATTTGTTTGGTGGTGATGGCACAGAGCTTGCGCAGACAATGGTCTATAAGATTGAAAAATAAATCATGTTTTGAAGCGCTTTAAAAAGTTTTCTCTTTCTAGCGGTAGTAAAACCAAACTAGGCAAAATAGTGATGATTGTTCTAGTCGCCTTGAATAAGGTGTATCTGGATGAGTACCAATCATACAAATCCTGTCATCTGAGAGAAGATTTGAAATAGAAGCTGCCCCATATATAGCAGTGCAACAAAAGGGATTCAGAATTGATTAGCCTATCCCACTTCAAACCTGTGTTGTACTTTGTCAGGCATATTCCAATGACTTTCTCTTGAATCCTAGGAGTTCCCTAGGCTATAACAGTTGAAAATAATAATATAAAAGTGTTTCTATTTAATAGGGGTGTTTTTTCAGCCCCTTTTTTTCTATCAAAATATCAGAAAATATGGTATAATGAGAGGTGTTCATCAGAATGATTTTTACCTATTTCAAATAGAAAGTGTACCCGTTGTTACTTGCTTGACGATGATTATTTTTTGTCTTGCTAGATTATTTTGTAGACTTTTATTTTTAAACGGGTAATCATTATAGAAAATAAGGAAAAGAAATGACAGAAGAAATCAAAGATTTACAAGATAAGGCTCAGGAATATGATGCCAGTCAGATTCAGGTTTTGGAAGGGTTGGAAGCAGTTCGGATGCGTCCGGGAATGTATATTGGTTCCACTTCCAAAGAGGGGCTTCATCATCTGGTTTGGGAAATTGTTGATAACTCCATAGATGAGGCCTTAGCTGGATTTGCAGATAAGATTGAAGTCTATATCGAACCGGACAACTCGATTACAGTAATTGATAATGGTCGTGGAATCCCTGTTGATATTCAGGAAAAAACAGGTCGTCCTGCTGTGGAAACAGTCTTCACCGTTCTCCATGCTGGTGGGAAATTTGGCGGAGGCGGCTATAAGGTCTCTGGTGGCTTGCACGGCGTAGGTTCTTCCGTAGTAAATGCTCTTTCAACACAGTTGGATGTTCATGTCTATAAAAATGGTCAGGTTTATTTTCAAGAGTATCATCGTGGTGAGGTCGTTGCAGATTTGAAAGTGGTGGGAGAAACGGATCGTTCTGGTACGACTGTGCATTTTACACCAGATCCAGAAATTTTCAATGAAACAACTGAGTTTGACTTTGCTAAGTTGAATAAACGTATTCAGGAGTTGGCTTTCCTCAACCGTGGTTTGAATCTTTCTATTACAGATAAGCGTGAAGGACTTGAACAAACTAAGGAATACCACTATGAGGGGGGGATTGCTTCCTATGTTGAGTATCTCAATGAAAACAAAGATGTTATTTTTGAAATGCCTATTTACACCGAAGGTGAAATGGATGATATTACGGTAGAAGTCGCCATACAATATACGACTAGCTACCATGAAAATGTGGTCAGTTTTGCAAATAACATCCACACCCATGAAGGGGGGACTCACGAGCAGGGATTCCGAACAGCACTTACGCGTGTCATCAATGATTATGCAAAGAAAAGTAAAATTCTCAAAGAGAACGAGGACAATCTGACTGGCGAAGATGTACGTGAGGGCTTGACAGCTGTCATCTCCGTGAAGCATCCTGGACCACAGTTTGAGGGACAGACCAAGACGAAGTTGGGTAATAGTGAGGTTGTCAAGATTACCAATCGCCTCTTCTCAGAAGCTTTTACAGAGTTTCTTTTGGAAAATCCGCAGGTTGCTCGTCGAATCGTTGAAAAAGGGATTTTGGCAAGTAAGGCTCGCATAGCAGCTAAACGGGCGCGTGAAGTGACTCGTAAGAAATCTGGTCTTGAAATTTCCAATCTTCCTGGGAAATTGGCTGATTGTTCCTCAAATGATGCGACAAAAACAGAACTCTTTATCGTTGAGGGAGATTCGGCTGGTGGTTCTGCTAAGTCCGGTCGTGATCGTGAGTTTCAAGCTATATTGCCAATCCGTGGTAAGATTTTAAACGTAGAAAAGGCTAGCATGGATAAGATTCTGGCCAATGAAGAAATTCGCAGCTTGTTTACAGCGATGGGAACTGGATTTGGAGCTGATTTTGATGTCAGCAAAGCCCGTTATCAGAAACTGGTTATCATGACTGATGCCGATGTGGATGGCGCCCATATCCGAACTCTCCTTTTGACCTTGTTTTACCGCTATATGCGTCCAGTGGTAGAGGCTGGCTATGTCTATATTGCGCAACCACCAATTTATGGAATCAAAGTTGGAAGTGAAATAAAAGAGTACATCCAGCCTAGTGTTAATCAAGAACAAGAATTGCAAGATGCCTTAGCGAGACATAGTACAGGACGTTCCAAGCCAACTATTCAGCGTTACAAAGGTTTGGGAGAAATGGATGATCATCAGTTGTGGGAAACAACGATGAATCCAGAAAATCGTCTTATGGCACGTGTTTCTGTTGATGATGCTGCGGAAGCAGATAAGATTTTTGACATGTTGATGGGGGACAGAGTTGAGCCTCGGCGAGAGTTTATTGAGGAAAATGCTGTTTATTCAACATTAGATGTCTAAAAACGAAAAAAACAAGTGCATATACTAGAGATTTATGGTATAATTAAGCGATATTTTCTAGTAATTATTATGAGCTAAGGAGATTTACATGCCTACAGGAACAATCATCTTAATCGTTTCGATTGTTATTATTCTAATCATTGCCTATGTAGCTTGCTTGATTATTCGCAAACGCAATGACAACCTCTTGGTTGCATTGGAGGAACGCAAGGAAGATCTATTTAACCTCCCAGTTAATGAAGAAGTTGAGACTGTTAAGGCTCTTCATTTGATTGGTCAGAGTCAGGTTTCATTCCGTGAGTGGAATCAAAAGTGGGTGGATTTATCGCTCAATTCGTTTGCTGATATTGAAAACCATATTTTTGAAGCAGAGAGCTACAATAATTCTTTTCGTTTTGTTAGTGCTAAAAACGCTATTGATAGCATTGAAAGCCAAATTGATTTGATTGAGGAAGATATTTCTTCTATCCGTCGCGGTCTAATTGAGCTGAGGGAACAAGAGGAAAAAAACTCTGGTCGTGTCAAACATGCTTTAAACTTATTTGATAACTTGCAAGCAGCCGTTCGTGAAAATTCTGAGAGTTATGGCGAGACATTGCCAGAGCTTGAAAAACAGTTGAAAAATATTGAAGTCGAGTTCTCTGAGTTTGTGATGCTTAATTCATCAGGTGACCCTATAGAAGCTGCTGAGATTCTTGACAAGACAGAAGAGCACATGATTGCCTTGAATCAAATTATGGATCGTATCCCAGATTTGATTGAAAAAGTAACCAAAAACTTCCCAGAACAGTTAGAAGATTTGGAATCTGGTTATCGCAAATTAGTTGAGCAAAATTACTTATTTACAGAAGCAAATATTGAGTCGCAATTCCAAAATATTCGCGTATCGATCCGTGAAAATACAGCCCTGATTGTTTCTTTTGATTTGGATGCTGCAGAGGCTGAAAATGAAGCCATCCAAGCGAAAATTGACCATCTGTATCGTATTTTTAATCGAGAAATTGATGCCAATAAGGCAGTTGTTAGGATTAGCAAAAACTTGCCGAAATTTTTGGAACATGCTGTGCAAAACACACAACTTTTGGATGAGGAAAGTCAGCGTTTGAATGCTTTGTACCTTCTAGCTGACAGTAAACTTTCACGGATTGAGCAGTTGAAAAAACGCTTGGAAACAATTGAAATTGTTGTGGCAGAAAGCGTAGAAGATCTTGAGAATCCACAAGTAGCTTACTCTATTTTGGAAGAACGTCTGGAACATTCCCTAGCTAGTTTGAAAGAAATTGAAGAAGAGCAGCTAGTATTGGCTGACTATCTCAAATCGCAAGAAGTATCAGAAAGTACAGCACGCAAAAAGGCTACTCTTTATATCAATAAGCTTCATACCCTTAAGCGTTACATGGAAAAGCGCAATCTTCCAGGGATTCCGGCAGAGTTCTTGACTAGCTTTTTCAGAACCAGCGATCATGTAGAAACCTTAATTGCTGAACTGGATTATAAGCGGATCAACACAGAAGTCGTCAATCGTCTGTTGGAAAATGCAACCTATGATATGAATCAATTAGAGGAGTTAGCATACTTAATCGTGCAGAACGCTACTTTGACAGAGCAGCTTTTACAGTATTCTAACCGTTACCGTTCATTTGATGAAAGTGTACAAAAAGCCTTCAACCGCTCGCTGTCAATCTTTGAAAAAGAATTTGACTATCAAGCAGCTTTTGAAGAAATTTCATTTGCTTTGGAGACGGTTGAGCCGGGTGTAACAGAGCGCTTTGTACGTTCGTATGAGAAAACTCGAGAGGCTATCCGCTATTAACAGTAAAAGACTGTCTAATCACGCATTTACAAAGTGATAGCAGTCTTTTCTTTTTGGAAGATATGAAACATTTTTAGCAGTGATAATGATTATGGTTTTCTGTTTGCATGCTGCGAGTGCTTAATGGGGATAGCATCTAAAAGAAAATAATCCTTTTATAGAGATTACATATGTTTTGTTTCAGTAGATTATTCCAATATCATTGTGCTTATTATGAAGCGTGGAAAGAGAGACTTGAAAATATTGGTGAAAGTATTACTAGTTCTTGTAATTTTTCAGAAATCTGGTAAGATAGAACAAAATAGGCATTAAGGTGGGAAATGTTTTGAATGATTGGCTAGGGAACGGATACATCTCTGATATATAGGAGAATCATTAGATAGTTACGTTGGATTGGTTATTGTGCTGGAGTTGGTTGTGTTTACTCTAACGTCCGTAAGCAAGCAGGTTAGAACTGGGTTTGCTCTTAGGAGCAGCTCAAAGTGATTGAGGTGATAAATGAAGAAAATTAAAGGATTAGTGGTCATGGATGTAGACAGCACCTTGATCATGGAAGAAGGAATTGATCTATTAGGAGAAGAAGCTGGCGTAGGATCGCAGGTGGCGGAGATTACTGAGCGAGCCATGAGAGGAGAATTGGATTTTGTAGAAGCTTTAAGAGAGCGGGTCGCCCTTCTTAAAGGTTTGCCAGAAACGGTTCTTGCTACTATTTTTGATCGCATTCATTTTACACCTGGTGCAGAGGAGCTGGTGGCAGAGCTACACAGACGTGGATATAAAGTAGCAGTGGTGTCAGGTGGATTTCATCAAACGGTAGATAGGTTAGCGGAGCGTCTTAATTTGGACTATGTAGAGGCCAATACACTTGAGATTGTGGATGGAGTTCTTACAGGTCAAGTACTTGGTGAAATTGTGACAAAGGATGTAAAAAAGGCTAAGTTGAGGGCTTGGGCTATGGAAAATAGTCTGGAAATGAAGGATACAATTGCTATGGGAGATGGGGCAAATGACTTACCGATGATTCAAGAAGCGGGTATTGGAATTGCTTTTTGTGCCAAATCAGTTGTTGAGAAGGAAGCTCCCTACCGAATTACAGAGAAGAATTTATACAAATTGATTGAGATAATTGATGAAGTGGCTTCCCAAAGCAAGTAAAAACTGCCAGGAACAATAGAGGCAGTGTAGTTTACTAGATAAAATAGTGATAGAGTATAAAAAGGCCCGATTTATTTCGAGCCTTTTGGTATTAAGCTAAAAGAAACTTCTCTAACTCTTTCACACTTTGAACAATATGACTGGCACCAGCAGTTTCAAATTCTTGCTTCGTTCCGTAGCCATAGAGAACACCGATGGCAGGCAAATTATTGGCAGATGCTCCCTCAATATCGTGCTCCCTATCGCCAATCATAATAGCTGGAAGGGAGATAGAGTTTATCTGTTTTAAGGCATAGGCAATAACATCCGTTTTGCTGATACGGCTGCTATCCAAACTCGCTCCAGCAATCACTTCAAAATAGTGAGCAATTCCAAAATGTTCCAAGATTTGTTTAGCAAAAACTTCTGGCTTTGAAGTGGCGATCACAAGTGTTTTCCCATTCGTTTTCAGTTTTTCTAGGAGAGAAATGATACCTGGATAAAGCTGGTTTTCAAACATTCCTTTTTCTTTGAAATAGATACGAAAGGCATCTACTGCAGCTTGTGTCTCTTCTTGATTCAGTTGATAGAATCGTGAAAATGATTCATATAAAGGTGGACCGATAAAACGTTGTAGATTGGCTGGATTCGGTTCTTCTATCCCCATCTTTTCAAGTGCGTAGGCAACTGAGTTTAAAATTCCTTGACCAGAGTCTGTCAATGTTCCATCTAGGTCAAATAAAATAGTCTGATACATATCGATCTCCTTTCCTTTAGTATACCATACTCTTTGAAAATCAAATTCAGTTTTTGTAAAACTAGGTATGATAACTGAAGAATCTTGTATAGTTTAGTAGAAAATAGTATTGATATAAGCTTCATTTTAACTTCGGTAAATGGATTTTCGGTTTTTATCTTATTTCCTTATGTCTTGGTTTGGCGGGAAGAGTTCATTTATCTTTTTTATCCACAAGAGTCCCTTTCAGAAGTTTTAGCTATTTTCTTTCCCTCGTTATTTTAATAGATGGTTGAAACTATTTGATTTTCAGTGAATACCGACTAAAAGATTTCTTGAAAGGCTATGGCAGTAGTGCTATACTAATAATATAAAGTAAAGGAGGTTTCTCAGTCATGCATGTTTTAATTGCTCCAGATTCATTCAAGGAATCTCTTTCTGCTTCGCAGGTCGCTCAGGCTATTCATTCAGGTTTTTCTAAAGTTTATCCTCAAGCGAGTTATGATTTACTCCCACTGGGTGATGGTGGCGAAGGAACGGTTGATAGTCTGGTAGAAGCCCTACAACTTAAACGAAAACAGACAGAAGTTACAGGACCTTTTGGTGAAAAAGTTTCTGTTTCCTATGCAACGAAGGATGATATTGCAGTCTTTGAAATGGCTGAAATTGTTGGTCTTGCAAGTATTCCAAAGGAAAAGAGACATCCTCTTCAAATTAGGACTCATGGCGTTGGTGAATTGATTTTACATGTGGTTAGAGAAGGTGCGAGACATGTTTTTATCGGCATAGGTGGCTCTGCTAGTCATGATGGTGGGATTGGGATGGCAGCAGGTTTAGGAGTAAATTTTTATGATGCGAATGGACAGATTGTAGAGGCTATTGGGGCCAACTTAGGAAAGATTGCTAGTTTTTCTGCAGAAGCTATTGTATCTGACCTATCTCAAGTCAGTATTGACTTGGTGGTGGATGTGGATACTCCTCTTTGTGGTCCTAAAGGAGCTACGCATGTTTTTGCAGCTCAAAAAGGATTGGCAGTATCTGAATTTGGGCAGGTGGATGAGGAAATGAGATCCTTCTATCAACTTGTGAATCCTACTATTCTTGATTTGGCTGGAGCTGGTGCAGGAGGGGGTATGGCGGCAGGCTTGGTACAATTTGCTAGAGCCAGCATTCAAAATGGTATTGACTTTGTTTTGGATCAGCTACGATTTGATGAGCGGGTCGTTCAGGCAAATTTAGTTATTGTAGGAGAGGGGAGGATGGATGCACAGAGTTTGGGAGGGAAAACTCCTATGGGAGTTGCTCGACGAACACCTGTAGGTATTCCAGTGATCGCGATTTGTGGTAGTCTTAAAGGAGATTTACCGGATTTTCCCATTGAAAATATCTGTGCAGCTTTCCCGATTATCGCTGAAGTTGGAGGTTTAGAAGACACGCTCCGAAAAGCAGAAAAAAATTTAGTACGAACAGCGGAACAAGTGGCGAGAACTCTTCAACTAGGTGGAAAAATGAATTAAGAAGTTTTCAACCAATACAATTAAAAAAAGGGAAGCATTGCTTACCCAAATAATTTTTTCCAGAAGGAAGGCTTTTCCTCTTTCTTTTTTTCCTCTTCAGTAATAAGTTTTGGAAATACGTCTTCTAAAGTGATTTTTTCTTTATCTATAGCATGGTCCGTGTGAAAAACAAGAGCATAGGGCGATTGTCCTATTTTTTCATCAATGATGGATGTAGTAATTGTGTGAGTCTGAGCCATTTTCATGAATGAAACTTGTAAGCGATCAGATAGAGACGGGGACAGCTTTAAAAATAGAGGAATATGACTGCTAGATAGTTGTTGGCAGATGCTATCAAAGTTGTGAATGAATTGTTGTTTTTGTATCTCCTCAAACGAGATAAGTAGCACCACCCGTTCCCGATAGGTTCCCATATAAAGTCGTTGTTCATCGGGATTGAAACGGGTTTCTCCAGAGGCTTTTTGCAGAATAGTAGTATGTAAATCGTTCATAATTTTAGTATACCATATCAGATTCAGTTTGCAAAGGAAGGCGTTTACATCAGCTCTTTCAGTAAAAATAACCTATTTTTTCTTGAAAAATCCCCTGTTTTAAGGTATGATAACAGTGTAACTATTTTAAACTCAAAGGAGAGTAATATAATGTCAATTATTACTGATGTTTACGCTCGTGAAGTCCTTGACTCACGCGGTAACCCTACACTTGAAGTCGAAGTTTATACTGAATCAGGTGCTTTCGGACGTGGTATGGTTCCATCAGGAGCTTCTACTGGTGAGCACGAAGCAGTTGAGCTTCGCGATGGTGACAAGTCTCGTTACCTCGGTCTTGGTACTCAAAAAGCTGTTGACAACGTGAATAACGTGATTGCTGATGCTATCATTGGTTTTGACGTTCGTGATCAACAAGCTATCGACCGCGCTATGATTGCTCTTGACGGTACTCCTAACAAAGGTAAATTGGGTGCAAATGCTATTCTTGGTGTTTCTATTGCTGTTGCGCGTGCAGCTGCTGACTACCTTGAAGTGCCACTTTACACTTACCTAGGCGGATTCAATACCAAAGTATTACCAACTCCAATGATGAACATCATCAACGGTGGTTCTCACTCTGATGCTCCAATTGCTTTCCAAGAATTTATGATTTTGCCAGTTGGTGCTCCTTCATTTAAAGAAGGTCTTCGTTGGGGTGCTGAAGTATTCCACGCTTTGAAAAAAATCTTGAAAGCTCGTGGTTTGGTAACTGCAGTTGGTGACGAGGGTGGTTTCGCTCCTAAGTTTGAAGGAACTGAGGACGGTGTTGAAACAATTATCGAAGCTATTGAAGCAGCTGGTTATGAAGCTGGTGAAAATGGTATTATGATTGGTTTTGACTGTGCGTCATCTGAGTTCTATGACAAAGAACGCAAAGTTTATGACTACACTAAATTTGAAGGTGAAGGAGCTGCTGTTCGTACGTCTGCAGAGCAAATTGACTACCTTGAAGAGTTGGTTAACAAATACCCAATCATCACGATTGAGGATGGTATGGATGAGAACGACTGGGATGGCTGGAAAGCTCTTACTGAGCGTCTTGGTAAACGCGTTCAATTGGTTGGTGATGACTTCTTTGTAACAAATACTGACTACCTTGCACGTGGTATCAAGGAAGGTGCTGCTAACTCCATTCTTATCAAGGTTAACCAAATCGGTACCCTTACTGAAACATTTGAAGCTATCGAAATGGCTAAAGAAGCTGGTTACACTGCGGTTGTGTCCCACCGTTCAGGTGAAACAGAAGATTCAACAATTGCTGACATTGCAGTTGCAACTAATGCTGGTCAAATAAAGACAGGTTCATTGTCACGTACAGACCGTATTGCTAAATACAACCAATTGCTTCGTATCGAAGATCAATTGGGTGAAGTTGCAGTCTACAAAGGCTTGAACTCATTCTACAACTTGAAAAAATAAGCTGTATAGCAATTTTAAAACTCTCTAGTTTTCTAGGGAGTTTTTGTTTGGTTTAGTAACAATTAAGTCAAAGTGATATACTGTAAGTGAATAAGGATGGGTCAAGGGGAAATTTATCTATCCGAGAAGAATCTGAAAGAGGTGTATCCAATTGATTGGGAGGGCTGGTAAAGAGTACCTAGAGTTTATTTTAGAACGGTTATCAATTTTAGGAGGTATTCGTTATCGCGCCATGATGGGGGAATATATTCTTTATTATCAAGGGAAAGTCATTGGTGGATTATATGATAATCGTTTACTGGTTAAAGTTGTTTCATCGGTGCTGTCATATGTTTCCAATCCAAATTTAGAAGTTCCATATCAGGGAGTCAAACCTATGTTTTAGTAGATGATGTAGATGATGAGATTTTCTTGACAGGTCTTTTTCAAATGATGATTGCTGAAGTATTGACACCGAGGAGAAGAAAAAAGGTAGAAAGTGCGGAGTGATATGATGGAGTGGATATTCTTTGATTTAGGCTCAACTCTTTTAGACGAAGAGGAAGCGTATAGTCATTACGTGAAAGAGTGTGTGAAAAGGTTGCAGTTTCTTGGAAGAGATGGTTCTTTCAATTTTTATTGTAAGAAAATGGAGGAGTTTGCTCGTGGTGGAGGAGACCCGATTAAGGAGACGTGGAACTATTTTGCTCCAAATGAAAAACGTCCTTTGTGGACAAATGAGGGGGTCAGACTCTATCCGGTAGTAAAAGAAGTTCTTGAAAAGCTATCTAGTAACTATCAGTTGGGGATTATTGCGAATCAATCTGGTGGAGTCAGGGCCTTACTGGAGGACTGGGGAGTGCTATCCTACTTTCAGTTAATTATCTTGTCTGAAGAGATTGGGTTCACTAAGCCAGATCCGACTATTTTCAAACTTGCTTTGGAAAAGGCAGCTACTTCGGCAGATAAAACCATTTATGTCGGCGATCGATATGATAATGATATTTTGCCTGCAAAATCTCTTGGAATGCGAGCAGTTCGAGTGATGACTGGACTGGGGAGATTGGGAGTAGAGGATGGGAAGTGGAAAAGTGATTGGCAGATTGACTCGCTTCTAGAACTGGTCGCTATGATTGATAGTCAGCGACAATCGTTTGAAATGAACTGTTCCTTGTAAAGGAATGTTATATAGTAGATATAGGTGGAACAAATCTGCGTAAAAGTTTTTAACAGAGTAAGAATAATTTCTAGTGGTACGGAAAAAAGAAAACTAGACTGATTGTTCAGCCTAGTTTTTGATATTGTTAGAACAAGCCTTTAACCTTGTCCAAAAGACCGTTCACACCCTCAGAGCCAGATAACAAGTTTTTAGCTTGTTCTAGGTATTCTCCGAGTTGGTCTTTGTTTTCTTCGATAAATTGTTTTGCACCGTCAAAGTCTTTGTTTTCAACTAGTTCTTTGACCTTGTTAAAAAGTTCTACTGGATTCATGTTGGAATCACCTCCTATAAAGTTATTAAACCAAAATTTAATTGATTTTACAAGGAGTTTATCTTATGAGAATGTAACACAAACAGCCTCAGGAACATAGAAGTCGTGAGAAAGCTCAGTTAATTGTCCAGTCTTTGAGTCCCTTGCAAAAACAGTCGCATTGTCAGAATCTTGATGGACAACAATTACATGTTTTTCATCAGGGCTGAGGGTGAAATCCCGTGGGGTTGTTCCGCCTGTTGGGACAATTTCTACTAGTTCTAAGCTGGCATCGCCGAGTGTTTTGTAAACTGCAATAGAATCATTCCCACGATTAGAACCGTAGACAAATTTTCCGTCTCTTGTGATACGAATAGCAGCAGTGCCATTGAAGCCAGTATGCTCTTTAGGGAGAGTGGAAATAGTTTGCATCAGCTCGAATTGTCCCCAACCGTCATAGATAAGAACTTCAATAGTAGAATTAAGTTCGCAGATTAGGTAGGCAATTTTGGCTACGGGATGAAAAACAATATGGCGTGGGCCACTACCTGAAGTGGCTTGGTAAGTAGCTAATTTTTCGAGTTCTCCCTGATCCGATACCCTATAAGTAACCACTTGGTCACAGCCCAAATCGCAGGTTACTAAGAATTTATCCGGTGTCAAATTAGAAAAATGAACATGGGCGGAGACTTGATTTTCATGCGGTCCAGAACCTTGGTGTTGTACAAGGTCGGCTAGTTCTAGTGATCCGTCTGTCAGTTGTTTGTACACTAGGACTTGTCCCTTATGGTAGTTGGAGGCGTAGACTAAGTTGCGTTCTTCATCCACAGCAACATAGCAGTGTGGAGCGCCCTCGGATACCACATGGTTGAGTGGAGTAAAGTCAGTCCTGAAAGCAGCGATGCCTCCTAGACCATTTTCTGCTCCAACAGAGTAAAGGTACCCTGATTTATCAAAGGAGAGATAGGTAGGATTTGGTTCTTCAGCAACTAATTCTAAGTGGCTTAATTTTCCTTTTTCAGAGTCAAATTGTGCTTTGTAAATTCCTTTGGATTCTCGTTTTGTATATGTACCGAAATAGATTGTCATAGCGTACCTCGTTAATTTTTTGTCACAAAATATTATACCATAATCTGCTCCAAGAATATTTAGATAAAATGATGATTATAAGATAAATTTTAAGTAGAATCAGCAATCATCAATATAGTACCCTAACTCAGTCAGAGGAGTAAAATTGCGACTATTTAAAATAAAAAACTAAAATACACCTCTCACCATTATCATGTAGTTGTTTGGATGGAGAAGTTCGTTATAATTTATTTAAAAGAGTAAGAATATGTGATAGGAGTAGATTTATTTTAGTAAGTATCACCAATTTAGCCTGAACAATAGGCACAGTAGTGACCATCTGGTTATCGTTCTATTCTTTGGGGTGGAAGTCTTTCAGAAGGGGTGTACGATTAGGTTTCATTGCTTCTAGGTGATAGATAATGGAGATATGAATCGTGGTTATGGTCAGTCGTTATGTCTTAGATTCATCCAAGCAAATTGGTGGAAACTGTGTGCTGGTTTTTACCAGTTTTGGCATGAGTAAGATGGTGTTAGAGCAATAGAAAAAAAGTAAAGTTGTTATGATGAAAGTATATTTTAATCTCATTATTACCTGTTTATTTTTACGTAAATGATATGATAGACTATTAGTTATTAAATGGTATAGTGTATTGCTTAATGTCAATAAAAATCTGAAAATTCAAACAGATGTTTTGAGATAGTTTTATGTTGAATCATGTTACAATAGATAAAAAGAAGAGGAGTATGTTAGATGGACGATAAGAATCAAAAATTTGGCTGGACTTGGTTTTTCCGTTTGTTCTTAAACAGTCAGGCGGTCACGTTTTTATTGGTGATGTTGCTAGCCTTTCTTACCATATTTGTTTTTAGTAAGATTAGTTTTTTGTTAAAACCTGTGGGAAGTTTTTTAGAAATTATACTCTTGCCTATGATTTTGACAGGATTACTATATTATCTGCTGAATCCAATGGTGGATTGGATGGAAAAGCATAAAATCCCTCGTACGGTCGGTATTTCCATTCTTTTTGTTTTAATTAGTCTTTTAATTGTTTGGGGATTGGCTGTGGCTATTCCAAGTATCCAAGAACAGGTGACTTCTTTTGCGAGAAGTTTGCCCTCAAATATTCAGAGAATTGAAGGCGAGGTAACTAGTCTTCTTCAAGATGATCGTTTTGAGCAGTTTAGGCCAACTGCTCTAGAGATGGTCAATAAGGTAAATGATCAAATTGTGACTCATGTTCAGAAATTCTCTTCAAGTGCAGTTAACTGGGCTAGTAATATTATTTCAACAACTTCACAGATTATTGTTGCGATTATGATTATGCCGTTCATTCTTTTCTATCTATTGAGGGATGGGAAAGAGTTGAACAACTATATCACACAGTATTTGCCAACCAAGTGGAGAGAACCGATTGGAACTGTTTTAACAGATGTGAATGGGCAGCTCTCTAATTATGTCCGTGGTCAGGTGACTGTGGCCATTATTGTAGCACTAATGTTTTCTTTGATGTTTTCTGTTATCGGACTGAGTTATCCGGTCACTTTAGGGGTATTGGCAGGCTTTTTAAATCTTATTCCTTTTATGGGCTCTTTCTTGGCTATGATTCCAGCAGTGATTTTAGGCTTGATTGCCGGACCGATCATGCTTATCAAGGTTTTAGTAGTCTTTATGATTGAGCAAACGATTGAAGGACGCTTCGTGACTCCGCTGATTATCGGTAACTCACTCAACATTCATCCGATTACCATCTTGTTTGTTTTACTAACTGCGGGTCAAATATCTGGTATCTTGGGAGTGCTGCTAGGTATCCCAATCTATGCATCTATCAAGGTGTTGGTTAAGGCAATATTTGAATGGTATAAAACGCATAGTGATTTGTATGAAAATGAAAAAGATGAGGTTGTGAATGAACAATAGTGAAAAAATGATGGTTTGTCTGGAACAGCAGGATCTGGGAAAGGCTAATAAGTATTTTAACCGAGCCTTGATTGAGGATGATCCAGGGACACTCTTATCTTTAGCTGCTTATCTGCAAGGTATTGGTTTTTTTCCTCAGGCAGGTCAAATCTATACTCAAATCAAGGATGAATTTCCGGAGGTGGCAATCAACTTAGCCCAGATTGCTTTTGAAGATGGGTTGGTAGAAGAGGCTTTTGGTTATTTGGAAGAGATTCCAGAAGAGAGTTTGGTTTATGTAGAAGCTTTATTGGTCAAGGCAGACTTGTATCAGGCAGAAGGCTTGGCAGATGTGGCGCGTGAGAAGATGTTGGAGGCAAGTCGAATATCGGACGAACCCATTATTCTATTTGGTTTGGCTGAATTGGATATGGAATTAGAGTATTTCAAGGAAGCTATTTCTTACTACGCTCAACTGGATAATCGTGAAATTTATGAACTGACGGGGATTTCGACCTACCAGCGAATTGGGCTTGCTTATGCTAGTCTGGGAAAATTTGAGGCAGCGATTGAATTTTTGGAAAAAGCTGTTGAGTTGGAATATGATGATCAGACGCTTTTTGAGTTGGCTGCTCTGCTATTTGAAAAAGAAGAGTATCAAAAGGCCAATCTCTATTTTAAACAGCTTGATACAATCAATCCTGATTTTGAGGGGTACGAGTATGTCTATGCTCAGTCTTTACATGCAGAGCATAAGTTGGAAGAAGCTTTGGAGATGACAGAAAAGGGGCTATCTAGGAATGGTTTTGATGCCAATCTCTTGCTTCAGGCTTCACAATATGCTTATGAGTTACATGATAAAGAAGCTGCTGAAAATTACTTGCTCAAAGCGAAAGAACTAGTAGATGATAACAATGAATTGCTTTTGCGTTTGACGAATCTCTACCTTGAACAAGGAAGATTTGAAGAGGTTGTAGCTCTGTTTAGTGAGGATTTGGACAATGTTTTAGCTCGTTGGAATGTGGCTAAAGCTTATCAGGCTTTGGAAGAAAGTGAGCGTGCCCTCGCTCTTTATGATGAATTGGTTGTGGACTTGGCAGATAACCCAGAATTTTTGGCTGATTATGTGGAAGTTTTACGTCAACTTGGTCGATTGGAAGAGGCGAGAATGCAGGCTAGTCGCTATATCCAATTGGTTCCAGATGATTTGGCGATGCAAGAGTTTTTAAATCAAGGGTAGAGCATGCAGGTAAAGCGATTATTTCAATACAATACATTAGGAGCTTTGATGGCGGGTTTGTATACTGGTTCTTTGACAGTTGGTGAACTGCTAGAACATGGAGACTTGGGACTAGGAACTTTGGATTCCATTGATGGTGAGTTGATCATTTTGGATGGAAAAGCCTATCAAGCAAAAAGCGAAGGCAACAGAGCAGAAGTAGTGGAAGTTCCTGCGGATAGAAAGATTCCTTATGCAGCTGTTATTTTTCATGAGGCAGAAGTTATTTTTAGGCAACGCTTTGAGATGACCAGTGATGAGTTGCATCAGCGTATAGAGTCTTACTATGATGGGGAAAATCTTTTCCGTTCTCTCAAAATAAGGGGAACGTTTTCACAGATGCATGTG
Organism: Streptococcus sp. DAT741; assembly: GCF_009866825.1. NCBI lineage: Bacteria > Bacillati > Bacillota > Bacilli > Lactobacillales > Streptococcaceae > Streptococcus > Streptococcus sp. DAT741. The sequence continues at coordinate 1,341,873 of NZ_CP019557.1, read as the reverse complement.
CGCATGATTCCCAAATCAACTTCAGAAGTTCGATTTGCAGAAGTCGCTAGCCGACAACCAGAATATACCGTAGAGAATATTTCGGGGACGATTGTTGGAATTTGGACACCAGAAATCTTCCATGGTATTAGTGTAGCCGGTTACCATTTGCATTTTATTTCGGATGATCGAACGTTTGGGGGCCATGTGATAGACTACGTTATCGCTGAAGGGAATGTCGAAATCGGACCGGTAGATCAACTAGATCAACGCTTTCCTGTCCAAGACCGCCAGTACCTCTTTGCAACAGTTGATGCTGAGGAAGTCAAAAAGGATATAGATAGGGCTGAGTAGTTCAGAAAACTGTGAAAATTTGAAGTAAAAAATGACTGAAACAGGCGGTCAAACTAGTCAAGTAAATCAAGATATGTATGCTTTAGCTTTTATCAAGAAGAACCTCCAACAGTTAATCAATCGAATGACATTCTTAATGAACAAGTAAAAAAATCCATGAATCAGACTTTCATGGATTTTATTTTGTCTGCTGTTGGAGTGACACGGAGCGTTTTTTGTCCACGATAGGTCACAAAGCCCGGTTTCCCGCCAGTTGGTTTGTGAAGTTTCTTGGCTTCAATCATATCAACTTGGACAAGATTAGAATGTCTAGCTTTGGAGAAGTAGGCTGCAAGTTCTGCTGCATCGGTCTTAACCTCATCACTAGGATCCAAATTCCCTGTAATAATCACATGGCTACCAGGAATATCTTTAGCGTGGAACCAAAGTTCCCCTTTTTTAGCTATTTTGAAGGTCAACTCATCATTTTGTAAATTATTTTTTCCAACTAGAATAATAGTTTTTCCATCCGTTGCCAAGTAGCGTTCTGGTTTCTGGCGTCTATGAATTTTTTCACGGTGACGGCGTTTGAGGTAGCCTGTCTCAATTAGCTCCTCACGAATTTCATCAATCTCTGACAAATTTGCTTGCTCTAGCATAGTATCCACAGACTCCAGATAGGTGATGGTTGCCTTGGTTTCCTCAATCAAGGAAGTCAGATGTTTGACAGCTTCTTTGAGTTTCTGGTATTTCTTAAAATAACGCTGGGCATTCTGGCTAGGTGTTAAGGCTACATTCAATTCAATTTCAAGTTCCTCACCTGTATAGTAATTGTCTAAGATTACACTCGCTTGGTTATTAGGAACCTGATGAAGATAGGTTGTTAACAGCTCTCCTTTTTGCCGTACCAATTCCGCTGTTTCGGTATCCCTCAACTCTTGTTCCTGTTTCACTAACTTTTTACGATTTTTTTCAAGCTCACTAGTCACTCGCTTAATCAATTCATTGGCCTGCTGGGAAACGCGATCACGTTCGGCCTTATCTTGGTAATAGAAGTCTAGCAGATCTCCTAGACTTTTAAAAGCTGGTTCATTTTCAGGACTATTGGCAAATGGCAGAGCAGCATAGGATTTATCTGTCAGACTCGCTTGTGTTGGCTGGTTAAAGAAGGCTCGGAAGTTCTTTAGACGATTGCTAGTCAGATGGCCAGCTAACTCGTCTGCTGTATCTCGTCCTAGTCCTTGAAAAAGTTGTTGGAGATGCTTGGCACTGAGCTCTTGAGTAGACAAAATTTCAAATAGTTTTTCGTCAGACACTGTGTAAGGATTGAGTGAATTGGTTTTCGGTGGGTAAATATAGGTTGAACCCGGTAAAAGTGTTCGGTAAGAATTTTGTGAAAAACCAACATGCTTAATCGCTTCAATAATCCGATGTTCTGATTTATCAACTAGAATAATATTGCTATGTTTGCCCATGATTTCGACAATTAAAGTTGCTTGAATATGATCGCCAATCTCATCTTTATTGGACACAGAAAACTCCAAAATACGGTCATTTTCCAACTGACGAATTTCTTCGATAACAGCTCCCTGTAAATACTTTCGCAGAATCATCGTGAAGGTATTTGGCACTTTTGGATTGGAAAACTCGGTCTGGGTCAACTGTACCCTTCCGAACATGGGATGGGCAGATAGAAGCAATTTGTGACTTTGGCGGTTGCTACGAATAGCGAGAACAATTTCCTGTTCAAAAGGCTGATTGATTTTCTGAATCCGCCCACCTTCCAAATTAGCTTTGAGTTCCTTTGTTATATGATGTAAAAAAAATCCGTCAAAAGACATGCTTTCCCTCTTTCTCTCCTGAAATCTAGCTCTGTCTAGTATATCATATTTTACAGATTTATAGATTTGGGTAATAGTCCATGAGTTAAGGTTCATTTGTAAAAAAAGTTTTCAGAAAATTTAATCAAAAGTCTTGACAAAGATTTTCGGATACCGTATAATCAAACGTAATCAGAAGAAGTAGTAAGGCAGAAGTCTTCAGGGAGCCTGTGGTAGCTGTGAACAGGTGGCGGAGTTTTATGAAATGGGCTGATGAGATTGTTTTGTGCCAGAATCTTCAACCTAGGATAAGATGGGTTGATGTAGCTAATATACTAGTGGTATAGCAAGAGAGCTAGTGCAGTCATAGGTTAAAACAATCAACGAAAATGAACTGAAAACAATGACAGTTCGGTTTGCACACCTTACAGTGCGACTCCTTGTTAGAGGAGAAGAGATATGGGAGGATTTTAGACAAATTCCCATAAGTGAGGTGGCACCGTGTCATTGACGCCCTCGCAGGATATTTTCCTGCGAGGTTTTTTCATTGTCTTATTCAGTTACTTTTATGTTGTGCTATGATAGCCCCACTCTTCATTTTTCCCCTAAAAGTAATCTAAATTTGACAATAACTTAGTAATAGAATGAGGTAATGCTGATGAAACGATGGCGATGGTGGAATAGTGATTTGGTGACATGAATGATTAGTGCTAAAAGGAGATAAGATTATGATAAAAAATAAAAAATTATTGACTACGATACTTGCCTTAACGGCAATGGTAATTGCTGCCCTCTTTATGACACAACAAGAAAGGAGTAGACAGGCAGCAACAACTGAAAAAGTGAAAATTGGGGTCCTCCAGTTTGTGACCCATGATTCCCTTGATGAAATTTATAAAGGAATTAAGGCTGGTCTGAAAGATGGAGGCTATGCAACAGCGGATAATCTTGTCATTGACTTTATGAATGCTGAAGGGGATCAGTCACAAGTTCAGACTATGAGCAAAAAGTTAGTGGCAAATGACAACCAGCTATTGATTGGTATTGCGACACCTGCAGCTCAGGGATTGGCGAATGCTACAAAGGAATTACCGATTATCATGGGAGCTGTGACAGATCCAATTGGTGCCAATTTGGTGACAGATTTGAAAAATCCTGCGGGTAATATCACCGGTGTTTCTGATCAAACCCCAGTAGCAGATACTGTTTCTCTTATCAGACAAATCACACCAGATGCTAAAACAATCGGTGTTCTTTATTCCTCCAACGAGGATAATTCCAAAATTCAAGTGGCAGAGTTTAAGAAAGCTGCTGAAAAGGCAGGTTATACAGTCCTGGAATACGCTGTAGCCTCTAGTAATGAAATAGCTTCAACAGTCGAAGTGGCAAGTGGAAAGGCAGATGTACTCTTCACACCGGTTGACAATACAGTGGCTTCTGCCTTTTCGACAGTAGTCTCTGTTGCCAATAAGTCAAAAACTCCTATTTTCACTAGTGTAGAAGATATGGTGGCAGGTGGAGGTATTGCTTCTGTAACACTTGACCAATATGATCTGGGCGTGGCAACTGGTAAGATGGCTGCTAAGGTATTGGATGGTGCTAATCCAGCCCATACCCCTGTTCAGATTTTTCATCAAGGAAGTGTTGTAGTGAACCAGAAAGCTGCAAAAGAGTTGGGCATTGTCTTGTCCAAAGATGTCCTCAATAAGGCAAGTAAAGTTATCGAATAAGAAAAGGAAAAATATGATTGTATCAACTATATCACAGGCCCTCTTGTGGGGCATACTCGGTTTGGGAATATTTATCACCTTTCGGATTTTGAATTTCCCCGATATGACGACAGAGGGGTCTTTTCCTTTAGGAGGAGCTGTGGCTGTTACTCTGCTAACTCAAGGAGTACATCCTATCTTGGCAACGCTGGCAGCAGTGATGGCTGGTTGCTTGGCTGGTTTGGTCACAGGCTTATTATATACTAAGGGTAAAATTCCGACTCTCTTGGCTGGAATCTTGGTTATGTCTTCTTGTCATTCCGTCATTCTCTTCATTATGGGGCGGGCAAATTTAGGTTTGCTCCATGCTGGTAGACTCCAAAATCTTCTCCCCTTCTCTAACCAGGTCAATGAATTGCTCCTAGGATTATCAAGTATAGTTTTTGTGATTACTAGTCTGATGTTCTTCCTATATACTCAACTTGGGCAGGCATTTATCGCTACAGGAGATAACCCAGAGATGGCTCGTAGTTTTGGTATCAACACCAGTCGAATGGAATTAATGGGGCTTATCCTGTCAAACGGTATCATTGCTCTTGCTGGAGCTTTGATTGCACAGCAAGAGGGTTACGCGGATGTCTCTCGTGGTATTGGGGTTATCGTGGTAGGGATGGCTAGTCTGATTATAGGAGAAGTTATTTATGGAAATCTGACTATGCTAGAGAGGTTTTTAGCTATCGTGGTAGGTGCCATTTTTTATCAGTTTCTGATTCTGCTGGTGATTTCCCTGGGCATCAATACTAGCTATCTCCGTATCTTCTCAGCCATGATTTTGGCGGTCTGTCTTATGGTACCTGAGTTCAAGAAAAAAATCATGAAGGGAGCAAACTTATCACAATGAGAGCAATTGTTGAATTAAAAAATGCTACCAAGGTGGTGACCAGTGGTTTTGATGAGGAACGGGTCATTTTAGACAATGTTAATTTAACCATTTACCAAGGTGATTTTATCACTATTTTGGGTGGAAATGGAGCTGGTAAATCAACCCTTTTTAATGTTATTGCAGGAACTTTAGCTTTGACTAGTGGCACAGTGCATATCTTAGGTGAGGATGTAACCAACTGGTCAGCAGAAAAGCGTGCCAAATACCTAGCACGTGTCTTTCAAGATCCAAAAATGGGAACAGCACCGCGAATGACAGTGGCTGAAAATCTGCTCATTGCCAAACATCGTGGAGAAGGGCGGAACTTGATTCCACGCAGATTGTCCCAGCATATAGAAGAGTTTGAGCAACTCCTGCCAAAAGTGGGAAATGGTCTTGAGAAACACTTGGATACGCCAGCGGGTCTTCTATCTGGGGGGCAGCGTCAGGCACTTAGTCTTTTAATGGCTAGTTTGAAGCAACCAGACCTCTTGTTACTAGATGAGCATACAGCAGCTTTGGACCCTAAGACTAGTCAGTCGCTAATGCAATTAACTAGTGAGTGGATTGAAAACAAAGAGATGACTGCCCTCATGGTAACCCATCGAATGGAAGATGCCCTTGCTCATGGGAATCGTCTGATTGTCATGAAGAATGGCCGGATTATTCAAGATCAGACCACAGAAGAGAAATCTCAAATGAAACTGGAAGATTATTATAAATTATTTGATTAAAGGTCTGGGATAATCCAGACTTTTTACATTATCCTTTGGTTTTATCGCGAAATAAGGTATAATTTAACTAACATCTAGATGGAGCCTCATTATGGAAAATCTTGTTTTTGAACGGTTAGCACAACTGGGAATGAATTATGAAATCGTAGAGCATCCTGCAGCTCTGACAACGCAAGATGCGGATCGTTATATTGAAGGACTAGAAGGAGTCCGTACTAAGTCCATGTTTCTGACAAATAAGAAGAAAACAGCCTATTATTTACTGATTATGGATGACCAAAAACAGTTGGATATGGACTTGTTTCGTGAGTTGGTTGGAGCTAATCGTATTCGGATGGCATCAAGCGATAGCCTGATGGAAAAAATGCAGCTGCCTGTTGGCGTTGTATCTGTATTTGGTTTGCTGAATAATCCTGAAAGAGATATTCAAGTTTATTTTGATAAGGAAATTCTATCGGATCCTATCTTGACCTTCCATCCTAATGTCAATACTAAGACTATTTTTATAAAGACAGAAGATGTATTACGATTCGTAGAAGAAATCGGTTTTACAGCCCATATCATTGAACTATGAGGATGATGATACTGGTGTGAAAGTGAGGAAGTTCCTGTCTGAAGAAAGATTACGGTTAGAGATAAGGGGAAACTCTGTTGATTTTCAGCAGAGTTTTTTGTAAATTTTCCTGAAAAAATGTATAATGATAGTGATAGCTATTTAGCAGACTGTAATTCGACTTGGGAGACCTTCCAAGGACCGTTAGTAAAAAAATAATGAGACATCTGTAAGATGTCCACAAAGGAGTAAACATGACTACCATAAAAATCATGGCCCTCGGTGGTGTACGTGAGAATGGAAAAAACCTCTATATTGCCGAGGTGAATGAACATATTTTTATTCTAGATGCCGGAGCAAAGTATCCTGAAAATGAACAATTGGGTGTCGATGTAGTTGTCCCAAATTTTGACTATCTGGAAGAAAATAAACATCGTGTGGCAGGAGTCTTTCTGACACATGGACACGCAGATGCCATCGGAGCACTTCCTTATCTTTTGGAAAAAGTGAAGGTTCCAGTATTTGGTTCACATTTGACTATTGAATTGGCTAAATTGTTGGTCAAAAGTAACAATGCAACAAAGAAATTTAACGATTTTCATATTATCAATGCAGAGACAGAAATTGATTTCGGTGATTCAGTCGTTTCCTTCTTCCAAACGACTCACTCTATTCCAGAGAGTTTAGGAATTGTTGTCAAAACTAACGAAGGAAATATCGTCTATACAGGAGATTTCAAGTTTGACCAAGCAGCAGACGAGTTTTATCGAACCGATTTTGGTCGTTTAGCTGAAATCGGAAATGAAGGAGTTCTAGCCCTCTTATCCGACTCAGCCAATGCAGACAGCAGTATTCAATTAGCTAGCATGCACGAAGCAGGCGAAGAAATTCTTAATACCATTGCAGACTGTGATGGTCGTGTGATTGTTGCAGCTGTAGCCAGCAATATTGTTCGCATCCAACAGATTTTTGATGCGGCTGAGGCAACTGGGCGTCGTGTTGTTTTGACGGGATATGACGTAGAAAACATTGTTCGTACAGCTATTCAGTTGAAAAAACTTCGTCTCGTTAGTGAACATCTCTTAGTTAAGCCTAAGGATATGGGCAAGTATGAAGAACATGAACTGATTATTCTAGAAACAGGTCGCATGGGTGAACCATTGAATGGTTTACGTAAGATGGCTATTGGTAGGCACCGCTATGTTGAAATCAAAGATGGTGATTTAGTCTACATTGTTACAACACCAAGTATTTCAAAAGAAGCAGTAGTTGCTCGTGTGGAAAACCTGATTTACAAGGCTGGCGGAACGGTCAAATCTATTACCAAAAACCTCCATGTATCTGGACATGGAAATGCGCGTGATTTGCAATTGATGCTCAACATTATGAAACCTAAGTATCTCTTCCCGGTTCAGGGAGAGTACCGTCAACTTGATGCTCATGCCAAGGCTGCACTAGAGATTGGCATGTTCCCAGAGAATATTATCATTGTTAAACGTGGTGATGTTATGTCCTTTGAAGCGGGTGATTTTGTCCATAGCGGAGCGGTTCCTGCTGGTGATGTCATGATTGATGGAAATGCCATGGGTGATGTTGGAAATATTGTCCTTCGTGACCGGAAAATCCTCTCTGAAGACGGTATTTTCATTGTTGCCATTACCGTTAACCGCCGTGAAAAGAAAATTATTTCTAAAGCCAAGGTCAATACACGTGGTTTTGTCTACGTCAAAAAGAGTAAGGACATTCTGCGAGAAGCTTCAGAATTAGTTAATGCAACGGTAGAAAATTATTTTACGAAGGATAGTTTTGATTGGACAGAGTTAAAGAGTGCTGTTCGTGATAGTCTCTTGAAGTTCCTTTTTGACCAAACTAAACGTCGCCCTGCCATCCTACCAGTGATTATGGAAGTTAAGTAAAAAAGTTCTATTTTCTTTGAAAAGCACTTAGTTTTTATCGACTATAGGTACAAAATTGTATAAGAGCCAGAGGAAACTCGGGCTCTTTAGAATAGGAGAATTGATCATGGCTATTATGAAACTTGAGTATCATTCAGAGGTACTAGACATGTCCAGACAGGTCAATGTTCTCTACCCGGATCGCAATCGGGTGGAAAATCCTGATGATACAGATATTCCAGTCCTCTATCTTTTGCATGGGATGGGTGGCAATCATGATTCCTGGCTCAATCGTTCGACCATTGAGCGGTTGGTGCGCTATACCAATCTTATTGTCGTTATGGTAAATACGGACAAGGGCTGGTATACCAACACGACCTACGGAATGGACTACTTTGATGCTATTGCAGTAGAACTACCGCAAATCCTCAAGCGTTTCTTCCCTAATATGTCGGATAAGCGAGAGAAAAATTTTATTGCCGGTCTATCTATGGGAGGCTATGGAGCTTTCAAGATAGCCATGTCTACCAATCGTTTTTCTTACGCAGCCTCCTTTTCTGGTGCTCTGTATTTTGATTTTGATAATCCAGCGGCAGAAGAACTCGGTAGTTTCAATTACTGGAGTGGTGTATTTGGTGATATTTCAGATATCAAAAATCCGAATAATCTGCTGGAAATTGCCAAGCAATCAGACAAAAAGACAAAATTTTATGCCTGGTGTGGAGAGGAAGACTTTCTTTTTGAAGGTCATGAAAAAGCCGTTCGTCAGTTGAAAGATCTGGGCTTGCATATTGAAGCAAGTATCGGACCTGGTAAACATGAATGGTACTACTGGAACCAGCAGATAGAGAAAGTTTTAGCCTGGTTACCTATTGACTTTGAACTGGAAGAAAGGTTATCCTAGAACTTTAAGGAAGAGTTCAAATGGGCCTATACTGACATTTATTTCTATTGTAGAGATATTAGTGTAAGGCAAATATTCTACGCTCTATTTCGATTGTCTATATGTTGCCAAGGCCTGCCTTATCTTTTATGATTATTACAGAAGGGAATTACACCATTAAATGATTCTTAATTTGATTAAACGTTATCCTGAGCAGGTTCTGCTTTTCGTCTACAATGCAGGAATTTTTACTTGGCTCAAAACAAGTGGCCAGTCTATTATAGACCAACTTGGTGTTTCAGCGGACTGGTTAGAAAAAATTCCATCTCCTATCCGTTTCTTAGCAGGTAGCAGTCTTGCTGGAATGGAATCACTCTTACATTCTTCAGCTTGGGGCTGGTTGATTGTATCAATGATTTTATTGGTGCTTATCCGCTTTGTCAAAGGTGTAATAAAGTTTATCCTCATGCTGATTATCATAGGAGGGGGTCTCTATTTACTTTGGCAAAACAAGGAGCTGCTTAGCGGTTTAAGTTGATGAGACAAAATGGATGAAGACAGTAGCTAAAAAGTTACTGTTTTTTTGTGAATTGAAAAAGGAATACCAATACCTCACAAAATTATGGTACAATATCTCTATGATTATTCTAAGTGGAAACAAGATCGAACGCTCCTTTGCGGGTGAAGTTTTATTTAATAATATCAATATTCAAGTGGATGAAAGGGACCGGATTGCTCTTGTTGGTAAAAATGGTGCGGGAAAGTCTACCCTATTGAAAATTCTTGTGGGAGAAGAAGCAGCGACTAGTGGTGAGATTTCGACCAAGCGTGATCTTTCTCTTTCATATCTGGCACAGGATAGTCGCTTTGAGTCGGAAAATACAATCTATGATGAGATGCTCCACGTTTTTGATGATGTGCGGATGATTGAAAAACGCCTGCGTGACATGGAAGAACAAATGGGGAGCCTATCTGATAGTGACTTAGACCAGCTCATGAAGACTTACGATAGCTTGTCTGAGGAATTTCGTCTGGCTGGCGGTTTCAACTATGAGGCTGATATTCGTGCTATTTTGAATGGATTCAAGTTCGACCAAGCCATGTGGAACATGAAAATTTCTGAGTTGTCTGGTGGTCAAAACACTCGGTTAGCTTTGGCGAAAATGCTCTTGGAGAGTCCGGAACTCTTGGTATTGGATGAGCCGACCAACCATCTGGATATTGAAACCATTGCTTGGCTAGAAAATTATTTGCTTCACTATAAGGGAGCAATGATCATTGTTAGCCATGACCGCTATTTTTTGGATAAAGTAGCAACGATTACTCTTGATTTAACGAACCATTCTTTAGATCGTTATGTGGGCAATTACTCACAGTTTGTCGAATTAAAAGAACAAAAATTACAGACAGAGCTACAAAACTACGAAAAGCAGCAAAAGGAGATTGCAAAGCTAGAAGATTTTGTCCAAAAAAATATCGTCCGTGCTTCAACTACCAAGCGTGCCCAAGCCAGACGCAAGCAGTTGGAAAAGATGGATCGCTTGGATAAGCCAATGCTAGGCAGGAAATCTGCTACCATGACCTTTCAATCGGATAAGCCTTCGGGTAACATTGTCTTGACAGTTGAGGAGGCAGCAGTGGGCTATGATGGAGTTGTCCTTTCCCAACCAATCTCTATTGATCAACGCAAACTAGATGCCATTGCTATTGTTGGGCCAAATGGTATAGGTAAAACAACCTTACTCAAATCTATTGTGGGATCCATTCCGTTCATAAAAGGAGATGCTAAGCTTGGTGCTAATGTTGAGTTGGGCTACTATGACCAAACACAGGCTGCTCTAACGCCATCTAACACGATCCTCGAAGAGCTTTGGTCAGCCTTTCCGACCTTGCCGGAAGTGGATATTCGTAATCGTCTTGGTGCTTTCCTCTTTTCAGGGGATGATGTCCAAAAGTCGGTTTCCATGCTTTCTGGTGGTGAAAAAGCTCGGTTACTCCTTGCCAAACTTTCTATGGAAAATAATAATTTTCTCGTTCTGGATGAACCAACGAACCATTTAGACATCGACAGTAAAGAAGCCTTGGAGAATGCCCTCATTGAGTTCGATGGTACACTACTCTTTGTCAGCCATGATCGTTATTTTATCAACCGCATTGCCACCAAAGTCTTGGAGATTTCAGAAACAGGCTCTATGCTCTACTTGGGCGACTATGATTATTACCTGGAGAAAAAGGCAGAGCTAGAAGCAGAAAATCAGTCTGTACAGATAGAAACGACTAGCCAATCTGTCGGAGCTATGGACTACCAAGCTCAAAAGGAAAATCAGAAAGAACAACGTAAATTGGTACGCCGTGTAGAACAAATCGAGACGGAAATTGATGCCATCGAAAACCGCTTGAATGAGCTCAATCAAGCTATGTTAGAAACCAATGACCTTGGTCAGTTGACCGATTACCAAAAGGAAATCGACCAACTGACTCATCAACAAGAAAATCTTATGGAAGAATGGGCAGTCCTAGTGGAGTAGATGTATGATAATTAACAGTAAAGAGCCGGATCCTAAATTACGCTGGGATAGTATCAGTAAGGTTATTCGTCAAAAATTGGCTCGGTATGCTGAAGAAAACCCGACTGCTGTTAAGTGCAAATTAGTTTGCTTTGACAGAAAAGAGACTTACAGAAAAGTTCTGTTCGGCATTGATGCTGATTTTGATAAATTATTTTGGATAGAAAGTGCAAATAAAGCTATTTCTAAATGGTCCTATGGGTATGAGATTGACTTAGAAAATGTTGATACAATAAACTCAGAATTTATTCTTGATGTTTATTTCGGATAAGATGCAAATGAAAGTGGAACTCTATGACGAAACACCAACGTTTTACAAATAGCGATCAATTTTTTGCCTGCCCATACTGTAGGCAGGTTCTTGGTCTTGATCAAAATAGCCTACGCTGTTCAAATCGACATACCTTTGATATTGCCAAACAGGGGTATGTCAACCTAGCACCTCAGGTTAAACAGTCTGCTAATTATCATAAATCTAGCTTTGAAAACCGCCAATCTTTTTTGGAACAAGGATATTATGATCATCTCTATCAGGTTCTTGAAGGGAAAATAGCTGAGTTGCGCTTACAATCAGTCTTAGACATCGGCTGTGGGGAAGGATTTTATTCTCGTAAGTTGGCTCAGAAAATGAACTTGGATATTCTTGCTTTTGATATTTCTAAGGATTCCGTCTTGTTGGCAGCACGCACAGATAGTACAAAGGCAGTCAAATGGTTTGTCGGGGATTTGACCAAGTTACCTATACAAGATAAGACTATTGATGGGATTTTGGATATTTTTTCTCCCGCCAATTATCAGGAATTTACCAGAGTGCTCAAAGAAGGTGGAACTGTTTTCAAACTGGTTCCGGGTCCAAACCATCTCAAGGAGCTTCGCCATTTAGCCCAAAAACAGTTACGCAAGGAGTCTTATGACAACCGTGAGATTGTGGATCATTTCAAGTCATACATGGGGCAGATTGAGGAGATTTTAGTCAGTCGCACGTTGCCAATCAGTCAAGCCCATGCTCAAGTGTTGGCAGATATGACGCCACTCTTTTTTCAGGTGGATCAGTCCCAGCTAGATCTCAGCCAGTTGAAGGAAATTACCATTGAAGGCTTGCTCTTAGTGGGAAAAATAGAGACATTGAGTTCTAATAACTAGGTATATTGAAAAACGTCCAAAGCTGGTTAAACTTTGGACGTTTTTGGGTAATGTTTTTCTTGAATGATAAGATTGTAGTAAATAAACCTTCAGCCCAGCTTTTCTGGCTGCCTCTTTATTAAGCAGTTACACTGATTGAAAATAAAACTCTGATAATAGATTGTTTATTCTATACGAATGCTTTCAACCAATCAGAAATAGAGCCATCAATTGTATGAGAAGTATCAGACTTAGGTTCCTCCTTTACAAGATCATTGATTGTCCGAGAAATATCTTTATGTCCATTCTGGGCAGAATTATCAACTGTATGAGAAGTATTAGGGGTATGTTGATCCTGTGGTGATGAAGGAGACGGTGTTTCAGACTCACTTTTGGCTATGTCAGGAATAGTAGTTTCTCCATTGGATTGGTTGTTTGGATGAACTACGGCATCTTGTTTGTCCCCTGTTTTATCAGGCTTGTTTGAATCTTTAGAAACAGAAGGTCCTGACTCTTTCGGTGCCTCTATGTGGTTTGGCTCTTTCTGAGGACTATTTTTCTTATCAAAATCAATATTATAGGTGGTATCTGCTAAGGCAGGAGTATCCCATGCAGAATCTGGAATAATAGGTTTGCTATAGTCTCTTCTATAGCCGTTTTCTGGTTTTAAAACAGGTGGAAAAATCCCAGCTTGTTCCAGTGTTAACCCTTTTCTGACTAGGTAGACAACTGTTTTACTGGTTCCTAGACGTGTTTGCAATTGCCCACCCTCTGTGGCTTTAAAGGCAACTGCGACATAGTGCTTGGGATCATGCCAATAATAGTTAGGATGTCTGCTTGGGTCATTTATATCTGTTGGATTTTCGGGATTAGCTGCAATATAAGGTCCTAAATGAGGTGCTGTTGAACCAAAGGCAGCCAAGCTAATTGTTAAGCTAACGGGGTCATTCTCCCCTTTTCCACCGGTAATAACATTTCTAAATTCAATAAATTCATACCCATTATTTGGGACAGGTTCCGGAGCAATCAATCCTTGTTCCTTAGCTTGTTTCCAAGTCAAATCTGATTTTACGAAATAGGTAAATCCTCCTTGGATGCGATCGTTTAATTTAAGTCGGCCATTAAATATTGTAGTATATTTGACAGAAACATAGTTGGATAAATCAATATTAGATACATCATCAGCTGGAGTATAGATATTCTTGGTTGGTTTTTCTTTTACTTTAGTAAATTTTACGTGGAAGTACTGGTGCTCTCTAGGCATTTTTCCACGCGATGGCAGTTCAGCATTCCACCCTTTAAAGGTACTGCCTTCATGTTTGACAGCGTCTGGACGTTGAATGTGTAAGTCTTCCCAATTTAAGTCCTTACGGATCAAGTAGTAAACTCTTTTATTCTTTTTACCATTAACGACTAAGTCACCATATTCGCTATTTGTGCTAAATGTTAATAAGATAAAGTTTTTAATATTTTTAATACCGCTTGGCTTGTATTTTTGATAGACACCATTGCGTGTTAAATTCTCCATAAGTCCTTCTGTATAAAAAGGTCCATGAACTAATTGTTCTTCAACTTCAAGATTCGTTGTTTCTGTTTTTACATCACGCTCAGGGTCGTCTGGTAAATTAGGATCAATCTTATAGATATGTGCATGATCTCCATGCTTAACAGACATATAATTACCATCAACGGTAATATTTTCGCGAGGAACTTTAAAACGCTCCATGTATTCTTTGATAAGGCGCTCTTTACGTTCCTCAATGGTTTCCCCCTCAATCTGCTTAATCGGCTCATCTGGATTCGTAAATGGTTTATTCACGTCAATTTCTGATAAACCTATTGAGTGGCTATGATCACCGTGAGGGTAATTGAGAACTACTGAACCATCCTCAGTTTTATCTACTTTCACAGCCTCAACCGATATTCCCAATGACTTAGCTAAATGTTCTCGTTTAGCAGCTATCTCTGCTGATAGATCACGTGTCTGAGGTACCGATTTTTCAGTATTTTTAGGGACTGATGGTAGCGGTTTTTCATCAATCTGTGGTGATGGTGAAGGGATAAGATTTTCCCAAGTCGTCCCTTTTAAGCTGTCATAAGTGACTAGATGAGTGTGTTCTCCGTGAGAGACACGCAAACCATAAGTTGTTCTGCCGACAATACCAGTTCCATCAAAGAGAAAGCCATCGCTGGTTGGAAAATGAATTCCTGCTATACCTGCTTCTGTACGTTCTGTACTAGGTCCTGCTTGATTTTGCAAGCGCTGAAACTGTTGATGAGCACTGGCTCTGAGATCCGTTGATAAACTTGATTTCAAAATATAATGATAATGGTCACCATGTCTTACTGTATATCCGTTGGCATCTTCAGCGACAATATCTGCCGGATTGAACACATAGTGATGTCCTTGAGCCGAAGATGTTCCTTGATGCGCAGCACTTGAGTCTAGCGGACTAGTAGGTGAGACCATTCTAGCTTCCTGAGGAATTAGGTAAGACCATTTTGTCCCTTTCAAATCTGAATAAAAAAGAAAATGCGAGTGTCCACCATGAGCGACCACAATTCCTGTATCTGTTCTAGCTTGGATTTGTGATTCATTTTCTAAGAGGAAGCCATCATCGGTTGGAAAATCGATTCCTGCAACTTTTTTGCGAGTATCTGTTTCTTTTTTTACAGATGTAGAGCGTGGTTCTTTTATTTTTTGCTCAATTTTATCTGTTTTTCCCATAGATTGTTTAGGTGATTGGTGTACGGCAAAATATAGACCTCCTGCTAAAACAATTCCTGTTCCTGCTAAGGCCAAGAGTCTAGTCTTTTTTGTCATTCTTTACTCCTTGATATTATACTTAACTAGTTAATTATATATCATTTTAGATATTCCTGCAAGCCATATGAGTAACTGTGTATCAAATTTTTAACAGAAGGTGTTCCTTCTAACTGTTCTTTATTTTTCTGAGTTGTCAAATGGGGTGAGCTTGTCGTAGTGCAAGGCATAGGTATGGTGTTAGTAGGTAGGTGTAGAATCAATCTGGTTTACTGTGCAAGTATTTATTGAAAAAACGTCCAAAGTTTAAACTTTAGACGTTTTTGGGAATGTTTCCTCATCAAGTAACAATCTTAAAAGATAGATGATCCATGTTTCGGAAACTAGTTGTGGTGCTTGGTCATCTCTAGTTGTCAAATGACAGATTGAAAAGATCTACAAGAACTGTTTAATTTGCGCAAAGCATGAGTTTGTTTTTCCTGAAACCTCATCTCTCAAACTCTGCCTTGCTCTTCACATCGCTATATTCTTCTGCAACTTCTTTACTGAGAATGTCTACGTAGTTTGCAAGTGGAATAGCTTGTCCGTATTTTTTCCGAAGGGCTGTTGTGACCAAGCGATAAGCTAGATTGGCATTACGTGAGAGTATGGGACCGTGAAAATAGCTGCCAAAGGTGTTTTTGTAGTGCATTCCTTCGCCGCCATCTTCCTTATTATTACCATTTCCATAGATAACCCTACCCAGTGGTTTTTGGTCATCCGCTAGAAAAGTGCGCCCTTGATGGTTTTCAAATCCATAGTAGGTTTCATCAAATTCATCATTATGGATTTTGATGTCGCCAATATAGCGATTATTAGTCTGATTGAGAGTGTAGTGTCCCAAAATTCCCAAGCCCTCAATTTTACGTCCACTAGCCTCGATATAGTATTGTCCGAGTAATTGGAAACCACCGCAGATAGCTAACATAACGCCTTCGTTTTCGATGAAATCTGCTAGACTTTCTTTCTTGGTTGGTAAATCCTTGGCTAGAACAGATTGCTCATAGTCTTGACCACCACCGAAAAAGACAATATCATAGAATTCTTTATCAAAGCCATCTTTCAGAGAGACGATGTCAACCTGAACACGAGCTCCTAGCTTTTCTGCTACATATTTGAGCATAAGGATATTGCCATTATCACCGTAAGTATTCATCAAGTCTCCGTAGAGATGAGCAATATAGAGCTTGTAAGGATAGTCTCTATCGGGACTTTTTAATGAAGTATAAACCATTATTTCATTTCCTTTCCAACAGCTTGGCGCTGGGCTAGTAAGTCACGGAATTCCAACATGGCAGTGTAGGTCGCTAGTATGTAAGCATGTTGACTGCTGGAGTGTTCAATCAAGTTGATGATGTCTTCCAATTTTGACTTCTCAACAATCTGATCTTCTGGATAACCAGTGACGCGGAGACGGCGAGCAATCTCTGAAGAACGAACTCCGCCTGCAAAAATTTGAGGAATCTTCATCTGTGAAATCTGCTCAAAATCGGCATCCCATATCCAGCTAGTATCAATACCATCAGCATAATGAGCATTGAGAAGAACAGACAAGCTAAATTCATAAGGAGCTAACTTTATCATCTCCATAGCCTGAGTTGCACCGACCGGATTCTTAATGAGGACGAGGGTACAGTCCTTGTTGCCTAGTTTGAAGGTCTCTTGACGACCAAAAACCGCCTTACTCTTGTCAAAGCCAGCTTTAATTTTCTCAGATGGAACCCCAAAGAACTCTGCGACACTGACTGCTGCAAGAGCGTTGTAAATATTGTAGAGACCACCGATATTGATTCTATAGTCTTGATCATCAATAACAAAGGAAGAAGAAGTATTGGTGATTTCTTTGAGCTTGGTCAGCTTATAATCTAATTCAGGTCTGCTAAATTCACAATTGCTACAAGTATAACTTCCAAGATTTGCATAGGTATTGAGCTTATACCGAATAATTTGATGGCAATGTGGACAGAGTACACCTTCGGTATTGTAATGGGCCAAGCGAGGCTCATGTTCTTCTGTCGCAAAACCGTAGTATTTGACTGGATTGATGACTGCCGTTGAGTTGAAAAGCGGACTGTCACCGTTAGCTAAAATAGTGGCGGTCGGTACCTTTGCAGCTCCATCTAAGATCATCTGGTAAGTCGTATAAATCTCACCGTAACGATCCATCTGATCGCGAAAGATATTAGTGAATACAATCAGGCTTGGCTTGATAAAGTCAGTCACTCTTGTAAGACTGGCTTCATCAATTTCCAACACAGCAATTTTTTTGCCATTTTTATTTTTGGGGGCAGACAAAAAGGTAGCCGTAATCCCTGTAATCATATTGGCTCCACTGGTGTTAGTGGTAATTTCCCCAAAAGCCTCCTGAAGAATACCGACTGTTAGCGCAGTTGTCAAAGTTTTACCATTTGTGCCAGTGATAACAACGATTTCATAATCCTTTGCCAAACTGTTTAGAATATCTTTATCGAATGCAAGAGCAATTTTTCCTGGCAAGGTTGTTCCACGACCGAGTTTACTTAAAACAAATTGGGAAGTTTTTCCTGCTATCATCCCTAGTAATGTATTTATTTTCATGGACTTATTTTAACACAAAGCCTTTTGATTTTCTATAATAGAGTATGCAGATCTTCGACATATTTTCGCAGTAAATCTGTAATCTTTTTAATGGGATGGTCATGGTTTTCTAAAGAATATAGGAAAAAATATGGTATAATGGAGTCGTTACTATGTATGAGTTAGAAAGTATGAGAACGATATGTTAAACTTTAACCAGTTATTAGATGCGGGGTATTGGTCGAGTCTGATTGTTAGTCCATGGACCGCCTTACTTCACTTAATTGATATTGGCATTGTTGTTTATTTAATTTATAATTTTAGTAAGGCTATTGCAGGCACTAAAATTATGACCTTGATTCGTGGGGTTTTTCTGTTTATCATTGCTCAGATTGTGGCTAGTTTATTTGGCTTGCAGACCATTGCTTGGTTGATGAATCAAGTCATAACTTACGGAGTTATTGCGGCAGTTGTTATTTTTGCACCAGAGTTGCGCGCTATGTTGGAAAAGCTTGGCCGTACAACTCAGATTTTTACCGCAAATACTGTGAGTGCAGAAGAGAAGCTAATTGATGCCATTCTCAAATCGGTGGCTTACATGTCACCGCGGAAAATCGGAGCACTTGTAGCAGTTGAACGAGCACGAACCTTGCAAGAATACAGGGCGACAGGAATCCCTCTAAATGCGGATGTGTCACGGGAATTACTGATTAACATTTTCATTCCCAATACACCGCTTCACGATGGTGCTGTTATCGTTAAAGAAGATAAGGTAGCAGTTGCCTGTGCCTATTTGCCGTTGTCAGAAAGTGCAGGAATCTCAAAGGAGTTTGGTACTCGCCATCGTGCAGCTATCGGCTTGTCTGAAGTCTCAGATGCCTTTGTCTTTATCGTTTCGGAAGAAACAGGGAGCATCTCAATTGCTCACAATGGAGTCTTCAAGCATGATTTGACGCTTGAAGAATTTGAAGCTGAATTGCGCTCCACTTTTATTTCTGAACATGCAGACAAACAGCCTATTTGGAAACGATTGGGAGGAAGCAAACATGCACGATAAATTTAAGGCGGTCGGCCACTTAGTCTTATCAGTTTTTCTAGCTTTGTTGCTCTTTTTCTATGCAACAACTACCAACTATAAAACATCAGAATCATCAGCAAAAAATAAAGAATCAGAAACCTATGTGCATACCTTGAATAACGTGCCGATTGAGATAGATTACGATACGAGCAAGTATTTTATTTCAGGCTTTTCATCAACAGTAGCAGTTGAGTTGCGTGGCTCCAATCGCGTTCTGTTGCAGCGAGAATCTGCAGAATTGACTCGAACTTTTCAAGTTATTGCAAATCTAAAGAAGGTAAGCGCTGGAACGCAGACAGTTAAACTCCAATTAGCCAATTTGCCAGCAGGAGTGAGTGCGACTTTAGCGCCTGATACCATCACTGTCAAGATTGGTAAACGAGTGAGCAAGGCTTTTCCAGTTGAAGGACGAGTCTACAGCAATCAGTTGGCAGAAGGCTATAGTCTGTCCAAGGTTTCTGTTAATTTAGATACGGTCAAGGTGACGACTGATGAGGAGACCATGGCTAAGATTGACCGTATTGAAGCCGTAGCCATGGATGTTAGCAACTTGTCTGAGGACTATAGTGGGGTTGCTAAGTTGCGCGCAGTTGATGCAGATGGTAATGTCTTGCCGGTTGTTCTTTCACAAACAGAAGTTAATATGCAAGTTGCACTTACAAAAACAAAATAAGGGGTTAAGAAATAAGATGGGTAAATATTTTGGTACAGATGGTGTTCGAGGAGAAGCGAACATTGAATTAACGCCGGAATTGGCGTTTAAATTAGGACGTTTCGGTGGTTATGTACTTAGCCAGCATGAGACGGAAGTCCCTCGCGTTTTTGTAGCGCGTGATACACGGATTTCAGGGCAGATGTTGGAAGCTGCTTTGATTGCCGGTCTCCTATCAGTAGGAATTCATGTTTATAGGTTGGGTGTTTTGGCAACACCAGGTGTTGCCCACTTGGTAAAAACAGAGAAAGCCAGTGCAGGAGTTATGATTTCTGCCAGCCACAATCCAGCTCAGGATAATGGCATTAAGTTTTTTGCCAGTGATGGTTTCAAATTGGATGATGCTTTGGAAGCGGAGATTGAAGGGCTTCTTGATGCAGAAGAAGATACTCTTCCACGCCCATCTGCTCAAGGGTTAGGGGATGTAGTAGAATACCCAGAAGGTTTGCGCAAGTATCAACAATTCCTTGTATCAGCGGGTATAGAATTGGAAGGAATGAAGGTTGCACTTGATACGGCAAATGGTGCTGCCTCAACCTCTGCTCGTCAGGTTTTTGCAGACTTGGGCGCAGATTTGACTGTCATGGCTGAAAATCCAGATGGACTCAACATTAACGAAGGTGTCGGTTCAACACATCCGGAGCAGCTTCAAAAATTAGTCAGGGAAACGGGAAGTCGAATCGGTCTTGCCTTTGACGGAGATAGTGACCGTTTGATTGCAGTTGATGAGAATGGAGATCTAGTAGATGGCGATCGCATCATGTATATCATTGGCAAGTACCTTGCTGATAGAGGGCTTTTGGCTAAAAATACGATTGTGACAACGGTCATGTCCAATCTTGGTTTCCATAAGGCTTTAGATCGTGAAGGGATTGAAAAAGCTGTGACCGCAGTTGGCGACCGTTATGTGGTAGAAGAAATGCGTAAGGAAGGTTACAATGTTGGTGGTGAGCAGTCAGGACATGTCATCCTTATGGATTACAACACCACAGGTGACGGACAGCTAACCGCTGTGCAATTGACAAAAATTATGCAAGAAACAGGCAAAACATTGTCAGAATTAGCAGCAGAAGTAACTATCTATCCACAAAAATTAGTCAATATCCGTGTGGAAAATAGCATGAAGGACAAGTCGATGGAAGTGCCTGCTGTTGCAGCTATTATCGAGAAAATGGAAGCTGAAATGGCAGGAAATGGACGCATTTTAGTCCGTCCGAGTGGTACTGAGCCACTCTTGCGAGTCATGGCGGAAGCACCAACGGATGCCGAAGTTGATTACTATGTTAATACAATTGCAGATGTGGTGCGTGCAGAAATTGGTTTGGACTAATGTTTGTCAAGAATTGATAGCTGAATCTGTCAACTTGTTTTGATATACGAATGTATTGGTTCATTACTGTTTTTCATTGAGTAACATAGAATTAAACTGGAGTCTTAGACTCCAGTTCTTTGGTGTTTTAGAGGAGATAAAATGAGTATTTTAGAAGTAAAGAATTTGAGTCACGGTTTTGGTGATCGAGCAATTTTTGAAAATGTATCCTTCCGTCTGTTAAAGGGAGAGCATATTGGACTTGTCGGTGCCAATGGAGAAGGGAAATCAACCTTTATGTCCATCGTGACAGGACAGCTGCAACCAGATGAAGGTAAGGTGGAATGGTCTCGCTACGTGACAGCGGGTTACTTGGATCAACACGCTAAATTGGAGAAAGGACAAACGGTTCGTGATGTTTTGCGAACTGCCTTTGATGAACTATTTAAGACAGAAGCCCGTATCAATGATATTTATCTATCCATGGCAGAAGAAGGAGCAGATATAGATGACCTCATGGAAGAGGTAGGTGAATTGCAAGACCGTTTGGAAAGTCGTGACTTTTATATTTTGGATGCTAAAATTGATGAGGTGGCGCGTGCTCTTGGTGTGATGGATTATGGTATGGATACAGATGTGACTGAGTTGTCTGGTGGACAACGAACCAAGGTTCTTCTAGCGAAGTTGCTTTTGGAAAAACCAGACATCTTGCTGCTTGATGAGCCGACCAACTATCTGGATGCAGAACACATCGACTGGCTCAAGCGTTACTTGCAAAACTACGAAAATGCCTTTGTCTTGATTTCACATGATATTCCATTCTTGAATGATGTGATTAACATTGTCTACCATGTTGAAAATCAACTCCTGACTCGTTATACAGGGGATTACTACCAATTTCAAGAAGTTCATGCGATGAAACGAGCTCAGTTGGAAGCTGCCTATGAACGTCAACAAAAAGAAATTGCAGACTTACAAGACTTCGTAAATCGAAACAAGGCTCGTGTTGCAACTCGGAATATGGCCATGTCTCGTCAGAAGAAATTGGACAAGATGGAGATCATTGAGCTTCAAGCTGAAAAACCGAAACCAAACTTTGATTTCAAGATGGCTCGTACACCAAGTCGCTTTATTTTCCAGACGACAGATTTGGCAATCGGCTATGATCGTGTCCTAAATCGCAAGCCACTCAATCTGACCTTTGAACGCAATCAGAAGATTGCTATTATTGGTGCCAATGGTATCGGGAAATCCACTCTTCTCAAGAGTTTACTGGGAATTATCTCACCACTAGGTGGTTCAGTTGAGCGCGGTGAGTACCTTGAACTTGGCTATTTTGAACAAGAAGTAGCAGGAGGAAACCGACAGACACCGTTGGAAGCTATCTGGGATGCCTTCCCAGCTCTCAATCAGGCAGAAGTTCGTGCGGCTCTCGCCCGTTGCGGTCTGACCTCTAAGCATATCGAAAGTCAAATTCAAGTTCTTTCAGGTGGTGAGCAGGCTAAGGTTCGCTTTTGCCTGTTGATGAACCGAGAAAACAATGTCCTAGTCCTTGATGAGCCGACCAACCACCTAGATGTGGATGCCAAGGACGAACTCAAACGGGCTCTTCAGGATTACAAAGGATCTATCCTCATGGTTTGTCATGAACCTGACTTTTATCAAGATTGGGTGGACGATATTTGGGATTTTAATGTATTAACCTAGCAGAGAAAGTCACGGGAAGGTGGCTTTTTTTGCTAGCGAATGCTATAATAAGCATAGTAAGGAATGTAAAATAAATGAATAATAAAAAAGATAAGGTTGTATTTGCTCAAACCTCGTTAGAAGAACATAAGATGAGTGATTACGTAAGTTACAACCAAGACCGTTGGGATCGGATTTCTAGTAAGCAAGGAAACAGCTACACAGTACCTATTAGTCATGAAGAGTTCCTAAGAGTAAAAAACAGTTTCTTAGAAGTTTCTTTAACAGTTGGGAAAATGGTACCGCTAGAATGGTTTGAAAAAGCCCGAGGTAAAAAGCTATTGGGGTTGGCCTGTGGTGGTGGACAACAGGGACCTATTTTTGCTGCGCATGGCTATAACACAACGATTATGGACTTTTCACAAGAGCAGTTAGCCAAAGATAGGCTAGTTGCAGAGCGAGAAAATATAGATTTACAAGCGGTCCAAGCAGATATGACGAATCCCTTTCCTTTTGAAGATGAGAGTTTTGATATTATTTTCTGCCCAGTGTCTAACGTCTACATTGAAGATTTAACAAATATGTGGCAGGAGTCCTATAGAGTCTTGAAAAAAGGTGGTTTGCTGATGGTCGGTTATATGAATCCATGGATCTATGTGTTTGATGGTGATGATGTATGGGATGACCTAGACAAACCTTTAGAGCCTAAATATAGCTTACCTTTCAACTCACGAAGATTGGAGGCGGCAGGCGAACTGGCGATCAATCCCAAATATGGCTATGAATTTAGTCACACACTGGAGGAGCAAATAGGTGGTCAACTCAAGGCAGGTTTTGCTATGATTGATTTCTATGAATCCAAAGATAGTCGTAATCGCTTGACACAATTTGGCACAGACTATCTTGCCAATTTATCCATAAAAAGATAGAGGTTGAGGTGCTTAGCAACCTCATCTTTGCTTTTTCTATGAAATCTCTTTCAATTATGATAGAATGGACTTACTTTAATATTAAAAGGAGAAATCATGACAGTGAATTTTAGAACAGAAGTAGACAAACGAAAAGACGAGTTTATGGCAGACTTGTTTGATCTTTTGCGCATCAATTCTGAGCGTGACGATAGTCAAGCAGATGCAAAACATCCATTTGGTCCTGGCCCAGTTCATGCCTTGAATAAATTCCTTGAAATTGCAGACCGTGACGGTTATCCAACAACGAATGTAGACAATTATGCAGGGCATTTTGAATTTGGTGAAGGAGATGAAGTTCTCGGAATCTTTGGACACTTAGATGTGGTACCTGCTGGTAGTGGTTGGGATACAGACCCTTACGAACCTCAAATTATTGATGGAAAACTCTTTGCTCGCGGTTCTTCTGATGATAAGGGGCCGACCATGGCTTGCTATTATGGTTTGAAAATCATCAAAGAATTAGGTTTGCCAACTTCTAAGAAAGTTCGTTTTATTGTGGGTACTGATGAAGAGTCAGGTTGGGCGGACATGGATTATTACTTTGAGCATGTGGGACTGCCTTTGCCAGACTTTGGATTCTCACCTGATGCTGAGTTTCCGATTATCAATGGTGAGAAAGGGAACATCACAGCTTATCTGCATTTTACTGGAGAAAATAGCGGAGCTGCTAGATTGCATAGCTTTGCAGGCGGTTTACGTGAGAATATGGTGCCTGAGTCTGCAACAGCTATTATTTCTGGAGACTTGACCGATTTAGATAGTAAACTTGCAGCTTTTGTAGAAGAATACGGTCTAAAAGCTGACGCAGAAGCTCTTGATAACGGCAGGGTACAAGTAACTGTCATCGGAAAATCAGCCCACGGTTCAACCCCAGAAGAAGGTGTTAACGGAGCAACTTATTTGGCTAAGTTCCTCGGGCAGTTTGCCTTTGATGGAGCTGCGAAAGCTTATCTGGAATTGGCAGGTGATACTCTTCTAGAAGATCATGAAGCCAAGAAACTTGGTGTAGCTATTTCCGATGAGCAAATGGGTGCTCTTTCCATGAATGCGGGTGTTTTCAAGTTTGATGAGGCTTCATCTGACAATACCATTGCCCTCAATTTCCGTTATCCTAAAAATACCAATCCTGAAACCATTAAGGCTGGTTTGGAAAAACTAGGGGTAGAGGCTGTTAGCCTTTCTGAGCAGGGACATACACCACACTATTGCCCGATTGATGATTCAATGGTTGCGACCCTCCTATCTGTCTATGAAAAACATACAGGACTAAAAGGTTACGAACAAGTTATCGGTGGTGGAACATTTGGACGCTTGCTCAAACGTGGTGTTGCCTACGGTGCTATGTTCCCTGGTGATGTGAACACGATGCATCAAGCCAATGAGTTTATCGAAGTAGAGCAACTCTATCGTGCGGCTGCTATTTATGCAGAAGCTATTTATGAGTTAATCAAGTAAACGACATAGACGGGTTCGCCCGTCTTTTTTGAAAACTGTGTATTGTTATAGAATTGATAGGAAAGGTTTTTGGCTTTTTATCAAACGTTTTATATTGTTTTAGATTATTTTGATTAACTGGATTAAAAAGACTGTCTTTGTTACTTAGCCATTGCTACATCGCTGACAGGTAGGGCTAGAGTAGATTGCTTTTAAAAAATTGTAAAGATGTTGTTAGAAAACAAATAATATGATATAATTGTATGTATATTGTTAATAGATTTTTTCTTATCTTTGTTCATCGAAGGAGGTGTTCTGATGAGAAAATGGGAAAATAATATTATCGGTTATTTAATAATCTTGATTATAAGCTTTTCTTTTGCTCCCAAGTTGGTCAGTGCCGATCTGATTCCTGAAAAACCGATTGATACTACAGTAGTTGATGAGACAAAACTACTGTCTACAGAAACCATCGCAACGATTGATCAACTCAATCGAAGTTGGGCGGCAACCGAACAACGCTTGCAGGTTGGTGTCTATATGAAAGAGCAGCTGTCAAGTGATATTGAAAGTTTAGCTAATGAAACCTTTCGACGTTGGCAGATTGGATTTTCTGGGACAAACAATGGCATTTTGCTGGTTATTGCTATAGCTGATAGGGCATTTCGTATAGAGACATCAGACAATGCCGCTACAGTTTTGCCAGATATTGTGGCAAAGAAGATTCTGGACAATGCTAGGGAATTTTTTCGTCAGAAAGATTATAACGGTGGGGTGTCCTATATTGTTCAGTCCATCGGTGATCGATTTTATGGAACGAGTGACGCTAAAAATCAACTAGCAGCTTTGGAGAAACACAATAGCTCGGAGGGCGATGGCTTTAGCATCTTTCTAGTTGTCATTTTCGTGGCCATCATTTTGTTGGTCATAGATAAATCTGGCCGTGGTGGCGGTGGAACAGGAAGTCTCCTTTGGATGTTAGTAAATGACCATCAGCATTATAGAAATAATCACTCTTCTAGCTCATCATCCTCTGACTTCGGAGGAGGGAGTTGGTCTGGAGGGGGTGGTGGCGGTGGCGGCGCTTCTTCAGGCTGGTAGTTCTATTTGGTACACACCACTTGGTAGCGAAATCAAGTCAATAGCTGACGGATGTATGAATGATAATGAGAGGATTTGAAATGAATAAAAAATGGTTGATTATCCTTATTCCAGTTTTAGCTTTGCTATTTTTGGGAATGGGAGCGATCGGACAGTACAATGGTCTGGTAGATAGTTATGCAGAGGTAGAAAATGCCCAAGCAAATGTGAATACCCAATTGCAACGGCGGTATGATTTGATTCCCAATGTGGTTTCTGCTGTTAAAGGAGCCATGAAACATGAAGAAAAGATTTTTATAGCCATTGCAGATGCTCGGGCCAAAATTGGTTCCAGTAAACAGGGATCAGCAGAATACAATCAGGCTCAAGGTCAGTTGGATTCCGCTGTATCAAGACTTTTGGTGGTGGCGGAAAACTATCCGCAACTAACTGCCAATCAGCAGGTATCTAATTTAATTACTGAGCTTGAAGGGACAGAAAATCGACTCTTGGTAGCTCGTAAGGATTATAATGCAGTAGCAACAACGTATAATAAAAAAATCAGACGTTTTCCAACTTCGATCTATGCCAATATATTTGGTTATAAAAAAGTTGAACTATTTCAAGCAAGCAATGATGCTACAACTACAGTACCAAGTGTTGATTTAGGGGATAAGGAATAAAGGAAACTAAGATAGCTGATGAAAAGAAAAATAAGCAAGTTGATGGCTTGCTTATTTTTTCATGGATGGGGGAGGTTGGTTATTGAAAATGGATCTACTCGATGATTTCTAACGGTCTCTGTTTTTTTAAATATCTAATGGCTTTAATTGGCTATTGATCAATTAAAAGTGATGTGATACTTTTTATTTTCCGAGGCAGAATTGACTAAAGAGTTGGGTGATGAGTTCATCCGGAGCAGCATCACCTGTAATTTCTCCTAAAATTTGCCAACAACGGGTTAAATCAACTTGCAGTAGGTCAACAGGCATTCCCATCTCTAATCCATCGTTGACAGCTTGTAGGCTTTGAACAGCCTGTTCTATGAGGGAAATGTGGCGAGAATTAGATAGATAAGTGGCATCTTGTTCCACCAAACCTGCATTTTCAAAGAAGAGCTGGTTGATTTTTTCTTCGATTTGAGTGATATTCTGATTCTTTAAAACCGAGATGCGAATGACATCATTTGGTAATTGATCTGCTTCGATTTTTTCCTCTAGATCTGTCTTGTTGAGCAGAATGATGCGATTAGCTAGGTTAGAGATGGCTAACAGCTTTCTATCTTGCTCGGTGAGCGGCTCGGCTGCATTAAGAACAAGGAGGATGAGGTCGGCTTCTTCAAGGGCTTTTTTGGAACGTTCGACTCCAATTCGTTCAACAATGTCATCTGTTTCACGGATACCTGCTGTGTCAATTAGCTTGAGGGGAACACCGTTGATATTCACATATTCCTCGATGATGTCACGCGTTGTTCCTTCGATATTGGTTACGATGGCTTTTTCTTCACGCAGGAGATTGTTGAGTAGACTAGATTTACCAACATTGGGTCGGCCAATAATAGCAGTAGCAATTCCTTCGCGTAAAATTTTTCCCCGACGGGCAGTACTGAGAAGTTGCTCCAACAGCATCTGGAATTGGAGAGTCTTTTCACGGATTAGCTCTGTAGTTGCTTCTTCAACATCATCATACTCAGGATAGTCAATATTCACCTCGACTTGAGCCAAGGTATTTAGAATTTCTTGACGAGTATCGTTGATAAGTTGAGAGAGCGAGCCATCCAACTGGCGAACTGCATTGTACATAGCCTTGTCAGTTTTGGCTCGAATCACGTCCATGACAGCTTCTGCTTGTGTTAAATCAACTCGACCATTTAGGAAGGCTCTCTTGGTAAATTCACCCGGTTCAGCCATTCTAGCTCCTTGTCGAATGAGGAGTTGAAGGATTTCGTTTGTTATAGCAATTCCACCATGGGTATTGATTTCAATGACATCTTCACGTGTAAAGGTACGTGGCGAACGCATGACTCCAAGCATAACTTCGTCTAGTACCTGACCATTGGCTGGATCAATAATATGCCCATAGTTTAAAGTGTGGCTAGGAACTGTCGCCAGATCCTTACCTTTAAAAACCTTGCTTGCAATCGTAAAAGCATCTGTTCCAGACAGGCGAACAATACCGATGGCTCCCTCACCGAGTGGGGTAGAAATAGCAGCGATAGTATCAAATTCTTTGGTAATCATCATAGGTTGGTTCTTTCTAGTTGATATAGCATTTATAGTTTAACATGGAAGGCAAAAAAAATCACCTCTGAGAGATAAAAACCTAATATAGATATTGAAAATACTCTATAAAAGTTGTAAAATAATTATGAGATATACAAAAAGAAAGTAGGTGCTATATGTCAAACGGTAAAATTTTAGGATTAGATATTGGTATAGCTTCTGTTGGGGTTGGGATCATTGAGGCACAGACTGGAGAAGTTGTTCATGCTAGCTCTCGGATTTTTCCTTCAGCAAATGCAGCTAATAATGCAGAGCGGAGAGATTTTCGTAAAAGCCGTCGCCTAGTGAGGAGGAAGAAACATAGAATAAAAAGATTGGAAGATTTATTTGCGACTTACCAAGTGGAGTTGAAGGGAGAATTATCGTCCGAAAATCCTTATATTCTCCGTGTAAAGGGACTTTCCCAAAAATTGACAGTTGATGAATTGTATATCGCACTAAAAAATATCATGAAACGTAGAGGAATCTCCTACCTTGATGATGCGGAAGCAGATGGTGAAGCTGGGCAAACAGACTACGCAAAAGCTATTGAGAGAAATAGAAAGTTGCTAGATAATAAGACGCCAGGGGAGATTCAGTTGGACCGTTTGGAGAAATACGGTCAGCTACGTGGAAACTTCACAATAATAGATGATGAAGGGCAGCCGCAACAAATTATCAATGTATTTTCTACTTCTGATTATGCAAAAGAAGTCAAACAAATTTTAGAATGTCAGAAGGCATACCACACTTTTATTTCAGACGATTTCTGTGATAACATGCTTCATTTACTTACTGGAAAGAGAAAATATTATATTGGACCAGGAAATGAAAAATCTAGGACAGATTATGGTGTTTATCGAACAGATGGAACAACTTTGGAAAATTTATTTGGTATTTTGATTGGAAAATGTACCTTTTATGAAGACCAATACCGTTCCTCAAAGGCTTCTTATACGGCACAGGAATTCAATTTTTTAAATGATTTAAATAATTTAACCGTTCCCACTGAGACTAAAAAATTAAGTCAGGATCAGAAGGAATGTTTAGTTGAGTATGCAAAACATACTACTACATTAGGTGCAAAGAAAGTATTGCAACAGGTAGCAAAGCTCGTTGGCTGTGAGGTTGATGACATAAAAGGCTATCGTTTAGATAATAAAGATAAGCCAGATATGCATACATTTGAAGTTTTTCGAGCAATGAAGGGACTTGTACCACTGGTAGATATTGAAGACTTATCACGTGAGCAATTAGATGTACTGGCAGATATATTGACTCTTAATACAGATTTTGAAGGAATTCAAGAAGCGTTAGATAGACAACTACCAGACTTATTCAATCATGAACAAGTTAAGGAGTTGGCAAGTTTCCGAAAAGCAAAAAGTCAATTATTTGCAAGAGGTTGGCACAGTCTTTCTCAAAAAATGATGCTGGAACTCATTCCAGAGTTGTATGCTACATCTGAGGAGCAGATGACAATTCTGACTCGACTAGGCAAGTTTCAGAAGAATGATGAAGAAAAAGGAAATACCAACACTATCAAGGTTGATGAAGTGGTGGAAGAAATTTATAACCCGGTTGTCGCCAAGTCTATTCGTCAGACGATTAAGATTATCAATGCAGCTACGAAAAAGTGGGGTGAATTTGATCAAATTGTGATAGAAATGCCTCGTGATCGCAATGAAGATGAGGAAAAGAAACGCATTGCAGATGGGCAAAAAGCAAATGCAAAAGAGAAAGTAGATTCCATAAAAAGAGCTGCAGAGCTTTACTGTAACGGTAAAGAATTGCCAGATCATCTCTATCATGGACACAAGCAGCTTGCAACAAAAATTCGATTGTGGTATCAGCAGGGAGAAAGATGTATTTATACGGGACAACCAATTTCAATACATGATTTGATACACAATCAGAATCAGTACGAAATTGATCATATTCTGCCGCTTTCTCTCACTTTTGATGATAGTTTATCAAATAAGGTTTTAGTTCTTGCAACAGCCAATCAAGAAAAAGGGCAACGGACGCCTTATCGCTATCTTCAAAGTACGACAGCAGCATGGTCCTATCGTGAGTTCAAGGATTATGTCAATAAGTGTAGAGGGCTTGGGAAGAAGAAACGTGAATACCTGATATTTGAGGAAGATATTGATGTTTTTGAAGTAAAGAGCAAGTTTATTCAACGTAATTTAGTAGATACTCGCTACGCTTCCAGAGTCATATTAAATGCTTTGCAAGACTATTATAAAACTTCAGGAAAATCAACTAAGGTTTCAGTTGTTCGAGGGCAATTCACTTCGCAATTGCGCCGAAAATGGGGAATTGAAAAGACGCGAGAAACCTATCATCATCATGCTATAGATGCATTGATTATTGCAGCGTCTAGTCAGTTAAAGCTTTGGAAGAAACAGGAAAATCCTCTTCTTATAGATTACCAAAAGGGACAACAAATTGATTTAGAAACCGGTGAAATATTAGAGTTGACGGATGAACAATACAAAGAACTTGTTTATCAACCACCTTATCAAGGGTTTGTACGTACAATTTCTAGTCCAGCTTTTGAAGATGAGATTTTGTTCTCTTATCAAATAGATTCAAAAGTGAATCGTAAACTTTCTGATGCGACAATCTATGCAACCCGTAAAGCTCAGCTTGGAAAAGATAAAATAGAGGAGACCTACGTTCTTGGAAAAATCAAGGATATCTATACGCAGGCTGGATATGAGGCTTTTTCAAGACGCTATCATAAAGATAAAACATCCTTCCTAATGTATCAAAAAGATCCTGACACTTGGGAAAAAGTTATTGAGATTATTTTACGTGATTATCGAGAATTTGATGATAAGGGTAAGGAAGTAGGAAATCCATTTGAGCGGTATTACAAGGAAAATGGCTATATCAAGAAATACAGTCGTAAAGGAAACGGACCAGCAATAAAATCTTTGAAGTATTATGATAATAAACTTGGAAATCATATCAATATCACTCCTGAAAATAGTCGCAATGCGGTTGTATTGCAGTCGCGATATCCTTGGAGAGGAGATGTTTATTTCAATCCTGAGAGTGGAAAATATGAGTTGTTAGGTCTTAAATATTCTGATTTGAGGTACCAAAAACGAACGGGAGATTATGGTATTACGCAAGAACAATACAATATAATTAAAGTTCAAGAAGGAATATCAGAAGAATCGAAGTTTAAATTTACCTTATATAAAAATGATTTGCTGCTTGTTTGTGATAGTTCTACCAAGGAGAAACAACTATTCCGCTTTCTTTCTAGAACATTACCTAATCAAAAGCACTATGTTGAATTAAAACCATATGATAAAGCTAAGTTTGATGCTGGTCAAGAATTGTTAAGCACTTTAGGAGTTGCGGATAAGATAGGGCGATGTATCAAGGGATTAGGGAAGAAAAATATTTCAATCTATAAGGTCCGAACAGATGTATTGGGATTTAAATACTTTATAAAACAAGAGGGAGATCAACCTCAGTTAAATTTTAAAAATAAGTAAAAAAAGGGGTTGCATTTTTTAAGTAAAAAGTGTAAACTTAGAGTGTAAGGGACGCCTTACACTGTTACTTAAATCTTGCTGAGCCTACAAAGATAAGGCTTCATGCCGAAATCAAGCACCCCATTTCGTATGGGGTGCTTTTCGTTATGCAATAGGAGGTAAAAATGACTTGGAGAATTGTACATATTCATCAGAGTGAAAAAATGCATTTAAAGTTAGATAATCTAGTTATAAAAAAAACAGGGAGAAGAGTTTACAGTTCCATTAAGTGATATTTCAATTATTGTTGCTGAAGGAGGTGATACAGTTGTTACGCTGCGCCTATTGAGTACACTCAGCAAGTATAATATTGCTCTGATAGTCTGTGATAACCAACATTTGCCTACAGGTATCTATCATTCACAGAATGGACATTTTAGAGCCTATAAAAAATTACAGGCTCAATTAGCCTGGACCCAGCAGCAGAAGGACAGATTGTGGCAGATTATAACCTATTTCAAAATAGGGAATCAACAGGATGTTCTGGCGATGTTAGAGAAAGATTTGGGAACAATTCAATTATTAGCGGATTATAGAGATCACATTGAGCTTGGAGATAAAACGAATCGAGAGGGACATGCAGCCAAGGTTTACTTTAATGAATTGTTTGGGAAAAAATTTGTTCGTCTCACCCAACAAGAAACAGATACAATCAATGCTGGTTTGAATTATGGTTATGCTATCTTCAGAGCTCAACTGGCCCGAATCGTTGAGGTTATGGCTTAAATGCTTTAATTGGTATTTTTCATAAAAACGAATATAATCAGTTTAATTTAGTCGATGATTTAATGGAGCCTTTTAGGCAAATTGTTGATGTGTGGGTATATTATCATTTAAGAGAAGCAGATTTTTTGACCTATGAGCACCGCTTAGGATTAACAAATTTATTAAATGCTAAAGTGAGATATGGTAAAGAAAATTGTAGTGTTACGGTAGCGATGGACAAATTTGTCAAAGGATTTATTCGCTGTATAGAAGATAAAGAGACCAGTCAATTTTTCTGTCCTATTGTTTCAAGTTTAGAAATGGAGAAGTCATGAGGTACGATGCAATGAGACTATTATGCTTTTTTGATTTACCGATGGAAACTGCTCAAGAGAAGAGACAATATCGTTTGTTTCGGAAAGAATTGATTGCAAACGGCTTTGAAATGTTACAATTTTCCGTATACTATCGGACTTGTCCCAATAGAAGTTTTGCAAGTAAATTTTATAAGAAATTACAACAAAGTTATTTGCCAGCTGGAAATGTCAGATTATTAGCTGTTACAGAAAAGCAATTTTCAGAGATGGTGTTGATAGTAGGTGGTAAAACAAAACAAGAAGAAACTGTCAGTGATAAGAAGTTGGTGATTATATGAATTTGTTTTTTACTCATCATACCCTTGGTAGGATTCCAATTCATTTTGGTCAGTTTACTCAGATTGTCGGTCAAAATCAAGAATTAAAATATTATATCTGGCAGTTACTCATTTGGTATCTTGATGGCAAAAAATATAGAGAGGAAGATTTAACTCTTTTTCAACAAGCTGAGCCTGAAATTTTTTTAGATGAGACTGTTTTGAAGCGAAATGCATTTCAAATCATTTCTATTTCAGATGTGAGAGATATTGTAGAGCAGATGTCTTACAAGAAGGGGACAATTGGTTTTTCTTACCTTTCTTCTAAAATACAATGTATTGAGATAATGGAAGAACTAGAAGCGATCAACCATCATTTACAAAAAACTGCTCAAAAAGTAAGTGCAAATATTGATTTAGTTATTGATGATACTTGTTACGAAGTTGGAAATATGGACGTTACTCCTGAACAAATAGTGACAAAACAATTGGTACCCTACTTTAAGAAAAAGCTTGATTCAATTGCTTTTGAGTTTGTTCCTAATGAAAATAAGTTATGGTTTCTACTACAAATGATGGATTATTTGCTTGAGAAACAAACTAAGTCGATATTACTTGTTTTCAAAAATATGGATGATTATTTGGGCTATTCTTCTTTTACAAGAATCGCTCAACACTTAGAAGTGCTCTGTCGAAAATATCCATATTTTCATGTTATGATATTTCCTTCTCAAGAGGGATATCTATACTTAAATGAAAGCACGATTGAAACGGTGAATATTTTAGCAGATCAAATTGAGCATTATCCAGCACTTGAATTTCTATATGAGCGCTATAAGGTCTCTTATCCTTCCAATAATCCATTAGACAAACAAGAGTTTTTGACTTCTTTGAGAAAAGTTAGCTCCTATTTGTTTTGCTCTGAGATAAGCGAAGTGGTTAGTCTGTCATATAGAGATCTACTGACGTTAAAGATCATAAATACCCTTTATCAGTATGATACAAAGCCAAAATTTGAGAAATATTCCTTGTCTGTTTTGGAAGAAAATTATCTTAATACCTAAAGTTGACAAGTATTTTGATAGGGATTATACTTGGAGTAAGAGAGTATAAAAATCATTTGAGGTTTTTGTACTCTCAAGATTTAAGTAACAGTAAAACTCATCGCCCGTCGCAATCGAAAGTGTACTTGTTTTTGTACTCTCAAGATTTAAGTAACAGTAAAACCTGAAGAATGCGACATCGTTAGAAGACTTCGTTTTTGTACTCTCAAGATTTAAGTAACAGTAAAACCTGTGACTGTTCTATGTACTGTGAACGTGCGTTTTTGTACTCTCAAGATTTAAGTAACAGTAAAACTGAATTTTTCCAATAACAAGAGAGCCTACGGTTTTTGTACTCTCAAGATTTAAGTAACAGTAAAACTTGTCAAACTCTCAATCCCATCATCAATTGTTTTTGTACTCTCAAGATTTAAGTAACAGTAAAACTGATAAGCTCGTACCTACGACGCAAAGCCGGTTTTTGTACTCTCAAGATTTAAGTAACAGTAAAACATTTTGGAGCTACTAAAGATTGGCTCCCTAGCTTTTGTACTCTCAAGGCTTAAATAATAGTAAAATGCTTGACAATATGATTAGATAATGATATTGTTCTTGTGTTCTTGGAAATTCTTAGGATTTGAGTAAAGGTAAGACAACCAAAGCTAACTACAAACGTGAATTTTAGTTTTTGTACTCTCAAGATTTAAGTAACAGTAAAACTTTTTCAATCCAAGGTTTGTATTGAACTAGTTTTTGTACTCTCAAGATTTAAGTAACAGTAAAACACAAGGCTTGCCCTAATACAGCGTGACTATGTTTTTGTACTCTCAAGATTTAAGTAACAGTAAAACAGGGTGCATTGTCAATTATAAGCCAACACCGTTTTTGTACTCTCAAGATTTAAGTAACAGTAAAACCTATGTTGTTGATTTTAACCAAGCGCTGTTGTTTTTGTACTCTCAAGATTTAAGTAACAGTAAAACCTATGTTGTTGATTTTAACCAAGCGCTGTTGTTTTTGTACTCTCAAGATTTAAGTAACAGTAAAACATGTGCCAGTGGCTTTATTTACTACTTCCAGTTTTTGTACTCTCAAGATTTAAGTAATAGTAAAACAGGTCAACTGTTACTCTGACATCTGCCATTGTTTTTGTACTCTCAAGATTTAAGTAACAGTAAAACGCAACTCCTTATCAAATTTCTCTTTTAATTGTTTTTGTACTCTCAAGATTTAAGTAACAGTAAAACTCTAAAACATTTCTAAATTTTTCAACTTTCGTTTTTGTACTCTCAAGATTTAAGTAACAGTAAAACACATCGCCTTTCCTCTCTACGCCATAGAGTGTTTTTGTACTCTCAAGATTTAAGTAACAGTAAAACGAGGAGTGGTTAAATTCCTTGAAGGTTCTTGTTTTTGTACTCTCAAGATTTAAGTAACAGTAAAACGCCTTTTCATTATACCAATAACACGTTCAGGTTTTTGTACTCTCAAGATTTAAGTAACAGTAAAACAATTAAGGTCTGGGAAAACTTGTAAGCCTTGTTTTTGTACTCTCAAGATTTAAGTAACAGTAAAACTTAAAATGAAAAAACGTGACATTATCAAAAGTTTTTGTACTCTCAAGATTTAAGTAACAGTAAAACAAAGGCGCAGGTATGACACCTGAAATTAAAGTTTTTGTACTCTCAAGATTTAAGTAACAGTAAAACTCGGCATACTTTGCTCCTGAACTATGCTAAGTTTTTGTACTCTCAAGATTTAAGTAACAGTAAAACTATAAGAAGAATGGTCAAGAAGACGAGATGGTTTTTGTACTCTCAAGATTTAAGTAACAGTAAAACTAACTTCTGTTGCACTCATGGAAAATTCCTGTTTTTGTACTCTCAAGATTTAAGTAACAGTAAAACTCGCTCACCTAAATACCTCCAGCTACTCCGGTTTTTGTACTCTCAAGATTTAAGTAACAGTAAAACATGCTCTTAAAAATTGCTGATTGGGAGTAGGTTTTTGTACTCTCAAGATTTAAGTAACAGTAAAACCAACCTCGTCCCTTCCCATATCTAACCCAGTTTTTGTACTCTCAAGATTTAAGTAACAGTAAAACCATACTAACTTGCCAGGAGATGTCATCCTCGTTTTTGTACTCTCAAGATTTAAGTAACAGTAAAACAAACGACTGAACGAAAAACGGATACATCCAGTTTTTGTACTCTCAAGATTTAAGTAACAGTAAAACTTGTGTAAGTCTCCCAAGCTCCCATAATGAGTTTTTGTACTCTCAAGATTTAAGTAACAGTAAAACAATTTGCTGATTTAACAACTGATGGCTATGGTTTTTGTACTCTCAAGATTTAAGTAACAGTAAAACGACCGTCTTTGTTCAATACTTCTTTGTGTAGTTTTTGTACTCTCAAGATTTAAGTAACAGTAAAACGACCGTCTTTGTTCAATACTTCTTTGTGTAGTTTTTGTACTCTCAAGATTTAAGTAACAGTAAAACGAAAAATTCAATTTTTAAGTATTGGTGACCGTTTTTGTACTCTCAAGATTTAAGTAACAGTAAAACCCAATGCTTGATTATCTCTAAACAACTTTAGTTTTTGTACTCTCAAGATTTAAGTAACAGTAAAACAGATATTTGCAGATTGGGACTTATTACGGAGTTTTTGTACTCTCAAGATTTAAGTAACAGTAAAACTTTAATGAGAGGAGGCAGAAAAATGTCACAGTTTTTGTACTCTCAAGATTTAAGTAACAGTAAAACCAAGTCTTCCAATCCATTCTTACTGTGCCAGTTTTTGTACTCTCAAGATTTAAGTAACAGTAAAACTGATTTCAACTACTCTAGCGCCTTTAGAAGTTTTTGTACTCTCAAGATTTAAGTAACAGTAAAACGGTAAGATTATTTCCTCAAAATAGGGGAATGTTTTTGTACTCTCAAGATTTAAGTAACAGTAAAACTAGCTGGTTCCGGACTGTCGTTAACTGTTGGTTTTTGTACTCTCAAGATTTAAGTAACAGTAAAACTATTGTCTTGTATAGCCACTGCATTACCCAGTTTTTGTACTCTCAAGATTTAAGTAACAGTAAAACTCCACCACGAAATTCAAAGACAAGTGGATGGTTTTTGTACTCTCAAGATCTAAGTAACAGTAAAACTAGATTTAATCTTACCCAATACAAAGTCTAGTTTTTGTACTCTCAAGATTTAAGTAACAGTAAAACATGATATACTTAATCCATAAAAGAATTAAAGTTTTTGTACTCTCAAGATTTAAGTAACAGTAAAACAAGCTATCTTAGATGGTACAGGTCAAGCAGGTTTTTGTACTCTCAAGATTTAAGTAACAGTAAAACAACTCGGATGCGAGATGGGTCCATACTTTGTTTTTGTACTCTCAAGATTTAAGTAACAGTAAAACCTAGGTGCTGTAATTGATAAAAGTGAACTAGTTTTTGTACTCTCAAGGCTTAAATAATAGTAAAATGCTTGACAATATGATTAGATAATGATATTGTTCTTGTGTTCTTGGGAATTCTTAGGATTTGAGTAAAGGTAAGACAACCAAAGCTAACTACAAACGTGAATTTTAGTTTTTGTACTCTCAAGATTTAAGTAACAGTAAAACCGTTGTCAGCTGTAATCGTGATATTCGATTGTTTTTGTACTCTCAAGATTTAAGTAACAGTAAAACCCTGCGCTTTATTGTTTGTGGTAGTTGCTTGTTTTTGTACTCTCAAGATTTAAGTAACAGTAAAACATCCTTCTAAGTTTTTACCAGCACGGATTGGTTTTTGTACTCTCAAGATTTAAGTAACAGTAAAACAATTTTGCGGTAAGGTCAAGAAAAAAGTCAGTTTTTGTACTCTCAAGATTTAAGTAACAGTCCCCTCTAAGGTCATTGATTTCTTGACCTTGTTTTTGTCTTCTTAAAATGAAGACAAACTTTTTGTTTTGCCCTGAAATGTAATTTTAAAAGGCTTTTGAATGAAAGAAGAAGCGATTTATTTCTCCGTTGAAGATCGCTTTTTTAATGTCGCGATTTCTTTGAAACAACAACTTTAAATTTTTAGTGATCATGTTTTGCTTTTTCTATGATAAAGTAATGAAACTGTTATGCCGTTGTAGTGAGTGTTTTTCAAAATTCTTAGAAAATGATAGAATGTTACCATGACTATATAGATAATAAAATACTTTTGTCTCATAAGGAAAACTATAACAACTTCTCAATACTTTGCGGTCTTTTCCAGTTGTTCTCAGAAAATGCAATAAGTGCCTATAGGATGAACGCTTCTATTTGGCTTATCACTATAGAAAGAATATCATGATCTTATTCGTAGTGTAAAAAAAGAAGTAAACTTTTCTATCTTGTAATGTAAGATAATTTGTCGACCTTTTGTTGATACAAAACTTAATTATATTTCAATTTGCAGGGCTGATCTCTATGGAGTATGATTATAACATAGTAGTAAAAATAATTTTTAAGCTCACTATAAATTTTTTTAGTGTTATAATGTATTTGTAAAAATGATAGAAGTTAGCAAGTAATGGATTTTACTAGCATTCAACAAGCTTGCTGCTAACCCGTCTGTTAAGAAAGAACAAGAAACATTTTTTAGAAAATGTGATATTATTACAATGTTCTTGCTACATCTCAATAGTAATAGGCATACTTGCTCATACTCTATCTTTACGAGTAGCCAAGAAGAGAAGAAGGGAAAATACGAATGGTTTATATCATAGCAGAAATTGGATGCAACCATAATGGTGATGTCCACCTCGCAAAGAAAATGGTTGATGTCGCGGTTCAATGTGGAGTTGATGCGGTAAAATTCCAAACCTTTAAAGCAGAAAAATTGATCTCAAAATATGCCCCTAAAGCAGAGTACCAGAAAGAGACTACAGGAGAAAAAGATTCGCAACTGGAAATGACTCGCCGATTGGAGTTGAGTTTCGATGAATACTTGGAGCTGCGTGACTATTGTCTCTCCAAACATGTTGATGTGTTTTCGACACCTTTTGATGAAGAATCACTTGATTTTTTGATTTCAACCAATATGCCTGTTTACAAGATTCCATCGGGGGAGATTAGGAATTTACCTTACTTGGAAAAGATTGGCAAGCAAGGGAAAAAGGTTATCTTGTCAACTGGAATGGCAGCCATGGAGGAAATTCATCAGGCTGTAAATATTTTGAGAGAAAATGGAACAACCGATATTTCTATTTTACACTGTACAACAGAGTATCCAGCTCCCTATAGCTCTCTCCATTTAAATGTGCTGACGACCTTAAAGAAAGAGTTTCCCAATGCATCCATTGGGTATTCGGATCATAGTATCGGATCGGAAGTTCCAATTGCAGCAGTGGCACTAGGAGCTAGTATCATAGAAAAACATTTTACTTTGGACAATGCTATGGAAGGTCCTGACCATAGGGCCAGTGCTACTCCGGAAGTTTTATCGGATTTGGTAAAGGGGGTTCGCATCATTGAACAAGCTTTGGGAAGAAGTGAAAAAATTCCAGATCCTGTAGAAGAAAAGAATAAAATTGTTGCTCGCAAGTCTATAGTGGCTAAAAAAGATATTAAAAAAGGCGATATTTTTTCTGTAGACAATATTACCGTTAAACGGCCAGGAGATGGAATATCTCCTATGAAATGGTATGATATTTTAGGTAAGGTGAGTGAGGCAGATTTTGAAGTGGATCAAAATATCATACATAGTGATTTTGCGAATCAGTTATAATGTGAGGGAGTAATGAAAAAAATTTGTTTTGTGACTGGTTCGCGCGCTGAATATGGGATTATGCGTCGTTTGTTGACCAGGCTAGATCAGGATGAGGATATCCAGTTGGATTTAATTGTGACGGCCATGCATCTTGAGGAGAAATATGGCTATACACTCACAGATATTGAACGAGATGGTTTTACCATTACCAAGAAAATTTACTTGCAGCTGACAGATACTTCTAAGGCAACGATTGCACATTCTCTAGCTACTTTGACAGATGGTCTGATTAATGTTTTTTCTAGTGAACAATATGATTTAGTGATCATCCTTGGTGATCGGTATGAAATGTTACCAGTCGCAAATGTGGCGCTTATATTTACTGTTCCAATTTGTCATATTCACGGTGGGGAAAAAACGTTGGGAAACTTTGATGAGTCGATTCGGCATGCTATTACAAAAATGAGTCATCTTCATCTGACATCTACCGAGGAGTTCAGAAAAAGGGTCATACAGCTTGGAGAATCACCGCAACGGGTAAAACATATTGGAAGTATGGGAGTTGAAAATGTTTTATTGCAGGATTTCCTATCCAAAGAAGAATTGTCGTGCTTATTGAACATTGAGTTGGAAGAAAATTACTATGTGGTACTGTTTCATCCTGTCACTCTTGAAAACCAGACCGCGGTATCCCAAACAGAAGCCCTTGTGGAGGCTCTAAAGAAAACAGGAACACAATGCATTGTTATTGGATCCAATTCAGATACATCGTCAGATGCTATTATGCAGGTTTTACACTCCTTTGTGGAGGAGAATGTTTCGTGTCATTTGTTTTCTTCTTTGCCGACACAATACTTTCATTCGTTGGTAAAGCATTCTAAAGGTCTGTTAGGAAATTCTTCCTCAGGCTTAATTGAAGTTCCTTCGTTACGAGTTCCGACTCTCAATATAGGAAATCGCCAGCTAGGCAGGGTATCAGGGCCGAGTGTTTGCCATGTTAACACTAGAACAGCTGATATTGTTTTAGGACTAGATGAGCTTGAAAAAATAAGTGATTTTACAAATCCCTATGAAAAAGCAGATTCGTCATTTTTGGCTTATAGCGCTATTAAAGAGTTTTTAACCGCTGGCGATGTGGTCATGAAAGATTTTTATGATTTGAAATGTGATGAGGAGATAATATGAAGAAAGTTGCCTTTCTCGGTGCTGGAACCTTTTCAGATGGAGTTTTACCCTTTTTAGATCTTACCATGTATGAATTTGTTGGATATTTTGATGATAAACCGATAAAGGAATATAGACGGTATCCTATTTTAGGGAAGCTTTCTGAAAGTGTATCATTCTTAGAAAAAGGATTGATTGACTGTGTCTTTATTACAATTGGGGATAATGAGAAGAGAAAAGAAGTTTTTGAACTAGTCGCAGAGAACCATTATTCTGCTATTATAAATATTATCAGTCCCCATTCCAATGTATTTTCAAAAGATAGCATCAAAGGGAGGGGAATCTTTTTGGGTTTTTCCAGTTTTATTGGCTCAGAGTCCGTTGTATATGATAACTGTATTATCAATACAGGTGCGATAATTGAACATCATTCAGTCATTGGCCCGCATTGCAACATTGCCCCAGGTTCAACCGTTAATGGTCTCTGCCAAATAGGAGAAGGAACCTATGTTGGTAGTGGTGCGGTCATTATTCAATGTATCAGCATCCATCCCTTTACTACCATAGGGGCTGGCTGTGTTGTTGTTAGAAATATTTTGGAATCGGGTACCTATGTTGGTGTGCCTGCAAAAAAGATAAAATAGAGGTGCGCTATGGAACCAGTTTGTATCATTCCCGCCCGATCTGGGTCAAAAGGATTACCAAATAAAAATATGTTATTTTTAGATGGAAAGCCTATGATTTTCCATACAATCCATGCCGCAATTGAGTCAGGATGTTTTAAGAAAGAAAATATTTTTGTGAGTACAGATTCTGAGCACTATAAAAAAATATGCGAAACAACAGGAGTATCTGTTCTCATGAGACCCAAGGAATTGGCCACAGAGTTTGCCACCTCCTATCAGGTAAACAAGCATTTTTTAGAGCCCTTTCCAGAGGATCAAGTATTTGTCCTACTCCAAGTTACCTCACCCTTGAGAACGGGGAGACATATCCAAGAAGCATTCGCTCTGTATCTAAATGGGGAGGCAGACCATGTAGTGAGTTTTACTAAGGTTGATAAATCTCCAACCTTATTTACAACTTTGGATGAGGGATCTTATATAAAAGATAGTGTCGGGTTGGGGAAAAACTATAGAAGGCAAGACGAGAAGCTCCTTTACTATCCTAATGGAGCTATATATATAAGCTCTAAAAATGCCTATTTAAGAGATGAAACGTACTTTTCGGAGAAAACTCAGGCCTATCTGATGAAAAAAGAAGATTCAGTGGATGTGGATGATCGTTTTGATTTTATGGCAGTTATTGGTCGTATTTATTTTGATTATCAAAAGCGAGAAAAGAAAAACAGCCGTTTTTATGCGGAAAAGATTGAAAAGTTAGTTCATAAACAGAGTCAGAGTAATATCATTCTGGGAGATAGTCGTCTTTTAAATCTTTCATTGGAAGGATTTGATAATCTAAGTATAGGGGGGATAACGTTCAACACGCTTTTGGATAATATAGATCAGCTTCTCACAAAAAAACTCCACACAGTCATCATTTCATTGGGAATAAATGATTTTATCGTTGGATATGATTTAGAAACGATTGAGCATAATGTGGATCGTCTGTTCAACATACTGAATGACCATTGTCAATCTCTCTATGTTACCACGATTGCTTATTCTTTGTTTAGAGATGGTGTTAACAATGAAGATGTGAAGAAAATCAATGAATTTATTTTAGACAAGGCTGAAAAAATGGGACTTTATTGTATTGACTTAAATGAAACAATGGCAGAAGAAGGTCATTTAAAATATGAGTACACCAGTGATGGGATACATTATAACGAGTCAGGGCAAGAGGTGGTAAATAGGATGATTGGTTTATCTACCTGTATTTAATTTATTTACTTTTAGTTTTTGAACAGGAATATCAGAGAAAGTATTATTTTTGCCGGAGGCAATTTGTGCAGTATGCGAGCTGCATTGCAGCTTTTTACGAAGTCCATAAAATGTTCTCAGCTAATTTTCCAGTATGCTTGGCGGTAACAGCAGGTTGTCGTATGCTACTAAGATTGAATAGAGCAGGTGCTTGGATTGATAGTTCTCAATAAATAGAATAATAGTAAAAACCCTCTAGGTTAATGCCTAAAGGGTTCTTGTTACTGTATAGAGATAGTCAATTTTGTGTGAATAACCTGCGTAAAGCTATTCGGACCAGAATGTAGTGGCAATGTCTTGTCCTTGTTTGATTTTATTCCATTGTTGTGGAATAGCTAATTCATTTCCTGAGTCACATGAAGCAAAGCCGCACTGGTGTGAGAGGTAGAGTCGGTCCTTAGGAATGATTTTGCTCGCTTCTTCCAATAGTTTGTAAACTCGTTTTTCATCATCTAG
The DNA here is from genome assembly GCF_009866825.1 of Streptococcus sp. DAT741. Classification (NCBI taxonomy): domain Bacteria; kingdom Bacillati; phylum Bacillota; class Bacilli; order Lactobacillales; family Streptococcaceae; genus Streptococcus; species Streptococcus sp. DAT741. The sequence continues at coordinate 1,298,258 of NZ_CP019557.1, read as the reverse complement.
ATTGGAAGTTTTGCTGGAAAGCAAGCCCAGTACGACTTCAACATCCTTATCACGTAAGCTCTCTAAGGCTTTTAAGTCACCTGCGCGCTCGTCATCCCACTCAAGGAAAAAGCGGTCGTATTTTTGGTCGCGAAGGAATTTTTCAGCTATGGCTTCGTAGGTACCATTAGCCGCAGCTCGGCTTTCATAGTTCCCACGACAATTGTGAGTCCAAACGGTTAAACCGATTTCATGTCCATAATCTATGATGGTATTGTTGATAGAAATAAATTCATCAGCCAATGCAGCTAAGGCTTCGGAATCATCTTGTGGCAGAAATGGAACAGGGTTGGCAGGGTCAAATAGTTCCCAGAGACAATCGTCAAACTGAATAATGCTTCCGCCGGCTTCTTTGTATTCTACTAAGAATTCCTTATAGGCTGCCAACAAGCCCTCTTTTAAATCCTCACGTGTCTTATAAATTTTATCAGGTCCTACCTGTCCATTGAAGAGAACAAGCTCAGTGAAAGCATGAGCCGGCCCCCAGACAGTCAACTTGGTGTCGCTGTTGCCAGCCAGTTTGTTAACAGTTTTGTAAATGTCAATGAAATGGTGATTTTTAGCAGATAAGGGTCCCGTGATAGATAGACCAATATCTTTGCGAGTTTCAAAAATCTGACCGTTGTGGTCTTTGAAAGGATAGCCATGTTCAGCAATATAGCGCTTGATTCCCTGGAATCCCCAGATGAAATCAAGGTGCCACATGGACTTGGAAAACTCCCCATCCGTTATGACATCAATGCCGTTTGCTTTTTGTTCAGCAATAATTGCTTCAATAGCAGCAGTTTCTGTCTCCTGATAACCATCAAAAGCATCGTAGAATGGATATTGAATATCATCACGATATTCAATCTTGCGTTTAAATTCTTTTAAGTTTGATGGACGGAGGAGTGAGCCGACGAGCTGGAATCTTGAAGTTGTCATTATTTCTCTCTCTTTCAATTTAGTAGTGAAACTATTCTAACTCAGATTACTGTATTTGAAAAATAGTTATTTTTATACTGCATCCATAGCTAGAAACTATAACAACAGAAAATTACATGCTTAAAACCTTTTTCTCATTTGTCAACTATGGTATAATCAAAAGTGTTGAAATCCGAACGTTAGGAAATTTAGGAGAAAAATGATGAAAAAACAATCACCATTTATGGTAGCTGGCATTGTTATGCTGGGAGTGGTTATGCGCGCCCCTTTCACTGCTTTACCTGCTATTTTGACGGATGTAGCAGTAGGACTTGGAGTAGAAGTTAGCTCATTGGGGATTCTGACTTCTATTCCACTGATTATGTTTGCTCTCTGTTCTTCTTTAGCACCTCGTCTGGCAGCTAAGTTTGGTATGGAAAAACTGATGATTATTGTTCTTTTGGTTATGGTTGTTGGTTCAGGCATGCGGGTCTTGAACTTACCGGCGCTTTATGTTGGTACCATGCTTATTGGTGCTACCATTGCTTTTATAAATGTTCTGTTACCAAGTCTAGTTGCAGCTAATTTTCCTCAAAAGATAGGTCTATACACTACTGTCTACATTACTCTTATGGGGGTGGCCGCCACTTTTGCTTCAATGGTTGCGGTACCGATTGTTTCGGCTAGTTCTTGGGAGTTCTTCATTTACCTGATTTCGGGATTGGTTCTTTTGGCTTTCCTCATTTGGCTACCTAATATTCAACAGAATCACACATTTGCAAGTGATTCTCAGGAAGAAAAGGTAGTCTCCATCTGGAAGAATAAGGCGGCTTTGGCCTTTCTTATCTTTGCAGGTCTGCAATCTGTGCTTTACTATACAGAAATCACCTGGCTACCAACGATTGCACAATCGGTTGGTTTTAGCAAGGCAGAGGCGGGTTTGATGGCTGGTTTGTTCAATATGACAGCCATTCCGATGTCTATGATTATTCCGGCAATTTTATCACGCCAGACGAGAGTTACAAGACGCAATAGCATGTTGGCTATTTCTGCTGTAACCTTATTCGGTCTGTTCATGATGGCCTTTATTCCTGCTAATCTATTTCTCTGGTCTGCACTGCATATTATCCTCAGTTTTTCAAACGGGGCACTCTTCCCCTACATGATGTTGAGTTTTTCCTTGAAGACAAGTAATAGTCAAGCGACTGCTCAATTATCAGGAATGGTTCAGACAGGGGGCTATCTCATTGCAGCTCTTGGTCCGGGATTGTTGGGATATAGTTTTCCGATGTTTGGTAGTTGGTTACCGTTAATGATTGCTCTTGCCATTGTAACGCTTGCTATGATGTGGACCATTGTATTGATTGAGAAGAGAGATATTATTCTGTAATGCTTTTAGGAAATTAAAATGATGATGGCGATTTGATTTTTTGAGTATTCCTTAAGTTGTTTGATAAGTCTATGTTTTTATGTAAATAAAAAAGCTGGAACATTTCCAGCTTTTTAGTGTGCTACTCGTTTGCGAGCAGCTTTTTTACGATTTTCCTCAATGAAAGCTTCTTTCTTTTCTTCTGGTTCGATGATTGTCTTATGAACGGTGAAGATAGCGCCTGCTGCAAGGGCAACAGTTGAAAGAACACCTGTCAAGAAACCTTTGCCAAAACCTTTAGCCATAGTGAATTCTCCTTTACTTATGTTATAATAGATTCTAGCGGAAAAACAAAATATTTTCAAGGAAAAAGATGAAAACTAAAGTAATTGTGGTCGTAGGACCGACAGCGGTTGGAAAGACTGCCCTAGGAATAGAGTTGGCTCAGCGCTACAATGGTGAAATTATCAGTGGTGATAGCCAGCAAGTCTATCGCAAGCTAGACATTGGCACTGCCAAAGCTAGTTTAGAGGAGCAAGCGGCAGCTGTCCACCATTTGATAGATGTCCGAGATGTGGCAGAAGGTTATTCGGTTTATGAATTTGTGAAGGAAGCTAAGCTGTTGATTGCCGACATAGTTAGTCGGGGTAAACTTCCTATCATTGTAGGAGGAACGGGACTTTACATCCAGAGTCTCCTTGAGGGTTACCATCTGGGAGGGCAGGTTAATCAAGAAGAAGTTCTTGCCTATCGAAAAGAGCTTGCTCTCTTTTCAGACGAGATTTTAGTGACAATGGCAGAGCAGGCAGGTTTGTCAGTTCAAGATAGCAGTCGTCGGAGGATGATTCGTGGATTAGAGTTAAAAAAATTCGGTAAGAATTTAGAAAATACAGAGTCGGACTATGAGCCTATCTATATTTGTTTGACGGATGACAGGCAGGTTCTTTATGATCGGATCAATCAGAGAGTGGATAAGATGATGGATCAAGGCCTATTAGAAGAAGTAACTTGGCTCTATCAAAATTATCCGACTTCTCAGGCAGCTATGGGAATCGGTTATAAGGAGATTTTTCCTTACTTGGCTGGAGAGTGTAGCTTGGATGAAGCACTTGATAAGGTCAAGCAAAATAGTCGTCGTTTTGCCAAACGCCAATTAACATGGTTTAGAAATCGCATGCACGTCCCATTTTATTCCGTTGGATGCTCACATTACAAGGATACTATTTTCACCGCTGTGGAGGAATTTTTTAGATGATTGAAACGCAAAAAGACCACGAACGTGTTCTCTTAGTCGGGGTGGAATTGCAGCAGACAGACAATTTCGAGATGTCTATGGAGGAGTTGGCTAGTCTGGCGAAAACAGCGGGTGCCTTGGTTAAGGGAGTCTATACTCAAAAACGTGAAAAATATGACAGTAAGACCTTTGTTGGTTCTGGAAAACTAGATGAGATTGCTCAAATGGTTAGAGCTGATGAGATTGACATGGTGATTGTTAATCATCGTCTAACCCCGCGACAAAATATTAACCTAGAAGACGTTCTCGGTGTCAAAGTTATTGACCGTATGCAGTTGATTTTAGATATTTTTGCTATGCGTGCTCGGAGTCATGAGGGAAAATTGCAGGTACACCTCGCCCAGCTCAAGTACATGTTACCTCGTCTCATTGGTCAGGGAATTATGCTCAGTCGGCAGGCTGGGGGAATCGGTTCTCGTGGTCCAGGAGAAAGTCAGTTGGAGCTAAATCGCCGGAGTATCCGTAACCAGATTCATGACATTGAACGTCAGCTAAAGATAGTAGAGAAAAACCGTGCTACTGTTCGTGAGCGTCGCCTGCAATCAGGAGTCTTCAAGATAGGCCTGATTGGCTATACTAACGCTGGTAAGTCTACCATAATGAATGCTATGACAGACAAGAGACAGTATGAAGCTGATGAACTCTTTGCGACACTGGATGCCACGACCAAGCAAATCAACTTGTCTGGTAAATTCAATGTAACCTTGACCGATACAGTTGGTTTCATTCAGGACTTGCCAACGGAGTTGATTTCTGCTTTCAAGTCTACTTTGGAGGAGTCTATAAATGTGGACCTCTTACTTCATGTCATTGATGCTTCTGATCCGAATCATAGTGAGCAAGAGAGGGTAGTCTTGGATATTCTCAAAGACTTAGATATGCTGGATATTCCTCGCTTAGCTCTTTATAATAAGTTGGATAAGACAGATGATCATTTTACTCCTAGTCAGTTTCCTCATGTAATGCTATCGGCTAAGGCTGAAAATGCCAAAAGGCATATTCAGATGATGGTTTTGGCAAAGATAAAGACCATGTTTGAGCCATTTGAGGTCAGAGTTCCTTTGACTCAAGCTTATCAATTACATGATTTATCCACACTGGCTTTGATTGATAAAAGAAGTTATGAAGACGATGTCGAAGTAGTTTCGGGCTATATCGCCTCTACAAATAAATGGAAGTTGGAAGAATTGTATGATAGATTACCTTGATTTAGCTCTTAAATACGGTGGTTTTACCAGTCTTGATAAGGTTTATCTGGACAGGAAATTGGCTGGTTTAACAGATCAACAAAAGCTTGACTTTATCACACCACCCCCTTCTGTGGTCAATGCCTATTTTGCAGAAATGTATCAAAAGCGGGGGGCCAAACAGGCGACAGATTATTTTTTTAACCTATCTCTGGAGTTGGGCTTGATTCAGGAAAATCCTTCCTTTGCAGAAGAGAAACCTTTTATCCGCCTCAATTTGTCCGGCAAATCTTTTGGTTTTTCCTACGTAAGAACTGATGGTTTGAGTCAGATTTTTTCAGAGCATGAGGAAGAAGTCACTGATAGTCTGCTCTTTGAAATTGCTCAAATCTTTCCGCACTATGTTATTTTTGTAGAGAATGGAAAGATTTTCATGCAATATAATGCATTCGATGATAATCAGTTGATGGAACAGGAAACAGATTACCTCCTGACTCAGGTAGCTAGTTCTACTAGCTTGGTAAAACTATCTGGACTCAATCAGGATGAGATCATGGAAGTGGCAGAAATTTACTCTGGTAGACAGTATTTTGCGTGGTCTGGTCGTTCAGCTGTCTTATATATAGAAATTTAGAAGGGAAGCAATGCAAATTCAATTTTTAGGTACGGGGGCGGGGCAGCCCTCTAAGGCTCGTAATGTATCCAGTTTGGCCTTAAAACTTTTAGATGAAATCAATCAGGTTTGGCTCTTTGATTGTGGAGAAGGGACACAGAATCAGATTTTGGAGACAACCATTCGCCCTCGTAAAGTAGCAAAAATTTTTATTACTCACCTACATGGTGATCATATTTTTGGCTTACCTGGTTTTTTATCTAGTCGATCTTTCCAGTCTAGTGAAGAACAGACGGATATTGACATTTATGGTCCGGTGGGAATCCGTTCTTTTGTCCTAGGCAGTCTCAGAGTTTCTGGTTCTCGCCTACCTTATCGGATTCATTTTCATGAATTTGATGTAGATACCGTTGGACAGGTTTTGGATACAGATAAATTCACGGTATTTGCTGAAAAGCTAGATCATACAATTCCTTGTGTCGGGTATCGTGTTATCCAGAAAGATTTGGAAGGAACATTGGATGCAGAAGCTCTTCGTGCGGCGGGTGTACCATTTGGTCCTCTCTTTGGAAAAATCAAAAATGGAGAAAATGTTACGTTGGACGACGGAACTGAAATTATAGCTAGTGATTACGTTTCACCACCACGTCCGGGGAAGGTAGTGACGATTTTAGGTGATACGCGCAAGTGTCATGCGAGTGTGCGCTTAGCGGTCAATGCAGATGTTTTGGTTCATGAATCGACCTATGGTAAGGGTGATGAGCAGATTGCCCGTAAGCATGGACATTCGACCAATATGGAAGCGGCACAGGTGGCCAAAGAAGCGGGAGTAAAGCAACTTCTCCTAAATCATATTAGCCCGCGTTTCCTGTCTAAAGATATTAGCCGTCTTAGGAAGGACGCGAGCACAATTTTTGAAAATGTTTATGTTGTCAAGGACTTAGAGGAAGTAGAGCTATGAGGACGATTTTGATAACGGGTGCTTCTGGTGGTTTAGCACAGGCAATGGTACCCTTGCTCAAAGATGATTTTCTGATTTTGTTGGGACGGAATCGGGAAAAAATAATGGAGCTTTATACTTATCATGAGAAAAAAGCTGTCTATGATGTGGATATTCGAGACGAAGCAGCTCTGACAGCCTTCTTGGATGAGCTGGATGGTCAACATGGACAGATTGATATCTTGGTCAATAACGCCGGTTATGCTGTTTATGATGATTTTGAGAACTTTTCTAGCCAGCAGGTGCAGGACATGTTTGACATCAATACTTTTTCTCTAATGACTCTATGTCGCTTGGTTGGCAAGCGGATGAAAGCTAGGCGAAGTGGCCATATTATCAATATTGTTTCTATGTCAGGTCTCATCGCTTCAGCTAAATCATCAGTTTATTCAGCAACAAAGTTTGCGGCCATAGGCTTTTCCAATACCATTCGATTAGAATTGGCCAAGTACGGCGTAGCTGTTACAACGGTCAATCCAGGCCCAATTGCAACTGGTTTTTTCGACCAAGCAGATCCTGATGGAAGTTATCAAGAAAGTGTAAAGGCTTTCTTATTACAACCTGACTATGTGGCTAAGAAAATTGTGGCAGCTATGGGAACGAAAAAGCGTGATGTCAATCTGCCGTGGACTTTGGCAGCAGCGCATAAGCTCTACACCCTCTTTCCGCAGATAGCTGATTATTTAGCTAGGACAATCTTTTCCCTAAAATAAAGAACGCCGAATCTTTGAATTGCCCTCCAAAAGTTAGACCAACAATCTAACAACTGGAATGCAGTTCATGTTTATTCGGCGTTTTTTTATTAGTATTTTATTTACTTATTGCTGCGTTCTTTTTTACGAAAGATAATTGTGCCTAGTAACAGACTACCCAATGCAATAGCAATATAGTTTGTTTGTGAGCCAGTTCGAGGCAACTGTTTTTGACTAGAGCCGGTCTGTTTGACTAATAGTGTAGCTTTAGACTCTTTAGTGTTTTCCTCTTTGATAGGTTGTGGCACTAGAATCTCTACAGGAGGAAGATCTTCCAAGGTTGCTAACTGACTACCAAAAAGGGCATTGGATACCCAACGGAAGAAGTGTACGGGATGGACCTTATTGGTTGGGTTACCAGCATAGATGAAGACTGGGTAACCTTGATGATTACCGGCAATCGCAACAACCTTATTGGCTAATTTTTCATAACCAGGCCACCAACCTGCAATATAGTAATCTTTATCAGCAATTTTGACGAGAGTTTTGAAACCTTCAGGGATACCTTCGATCCAATTACCGGAGTTTGAGTAGAAAAGACCGTTCATTGCATAACCACTAGTTAGAGGATGTTTATCATCAATAATGGCTCGCATAAGTCCTTCATGGTCACTGCCATTTGCAAATTGTTCAGCATTGAATCCCGCTAAAATTCCTAATTTTTCTAGTTTTTGCATAGCACCACCGCCAACAATGATGACAGGTTTCTTACCGAATACACTAGCATCAAATTGATCGGATTCAAGGATAATGGCATCTGCCTCATCTGCAGTTTTTACAACTTCGAATCCCATACGCTCTGCAGCAAGAGCAGAATTGGCTAAAATTGCAAAATCTCCAGCCCAACTGTAAGAATGTGATGGTGCATAGACCTTCATTGGTTTTAATTCTTGTCCAACAGGTTTCTTATAAAGTGGTTCACCATAAAGAGCATAGTGTTCCAGTAGGTGACTGAATTGGCTGGTTTCCATAATGTAACCATCCTCTGTCAAGTAGACCTTGGCCCCTGATTTGATAGCTTGATTGATAGCTTGAACAGCACTTTCAGAGGTATTTGCAACGATGTAATAAGGAGCCTTATGATCGATTTCTGTAGTGCGCGGTGCTTTGGTCCAAGTAATGCTTCCTAATTTTCCATTAAAAGCATCCTGATCGAAAATAGCTTTCGCTGTGAAGCCTTTCATATTTGGGAAATTGACAACTAATTCAGCATACATTGCCCCCCAAGCAGATTCATTTGAACCGGAATAGAGGACATGGTTGGCAAATCCGCGTTTGGCTTGAGCCATATCAACGACCAAGTCTCCTCTGTGGAAGTTTCCGACATCCTCGGTCAATTCTTTGACAACAACACCATTGCGATTGAAGTACTCAATCATTTTAAATGCTTCTTGCATATCATTGTTTTTGTCAAGTGTCATAGGAATGACATAGTAGTCTGGGAAGAATTTTGGTTGGTTCTTTTTCACACGACCAACTATCTTGCCATCAGGACCGACTAATTCAGCTTCGGCTTTTGGATCTTCAACTTTGTTAACGCCACGAGAGTAGTACTTGAGGCGCATTTCCATCAGACTGTCTGGTTTAGTTGCCATATTGTGAATGCCACCTAAAACTGCAAAAAATCCAGCTTTGAATGATTCTTGATTGCTTTCAGGAATTTCGATTGTATGACCTAAGATACCATGATACATTGCATAGACAGCAGTATAGCCGGAAAAGGAATCATCCCAACCATCTCCCCAGTGTACTTTTGGAATGGTGTAGCGTGTATATTTAGAATTGGCAACTCCAGCTCGTCCCATTTCATGAGCTTTTTCCAACATTATATTTGCTAGTAAGTCATACTCAAAGTTCGGATCATGAGGTGGAGTGGCAGGTTCAATGAGGAATCCAGATACAAAGCCATGAATATCCAAGACGGATATTGGATTCCACTTGTGAATTTGACGGACAATCGCTTGAGTTTCAGGATTGACCTGGAAACCAGCGTCTCGATTAGGGTCCAAGCCATTTACGAGAGAACGAAGATTTTTAACATCGCCATCAGGATTTTCTGTAAAGTTAAATAGGAAAATAAATTTATCTAGCAAGTCTGAAACTTTTAAATTCAGAGTAATCGGTTTACCGTTTGCATCTGTAGATGGGAAGGTAATGGTATCCTTTTGTGCAAAGTCACGGAAAAGACTGGTTACTACATCAATACCAGGCTGCTCATCAGCATGGGTATTGTTGATTAAGATAGGTAGTTTGTAGTCGAAAGTACCAGCTTTTAAGTTTTGTAACATCTGATCAGGCTGGGTAAGCATGAGAGGTGTTGTTTCATTAAGATACTTATCAATACTTGCTTGGTCTTTAGCCACAATGGCCATTTTTATCTCACGATTTTCAGCGGATTTACCAATCGTATCAATGGTCACGAGACGATCTTTGGCAGCAGCATTCTTAGTTTCTTCTATCTCTGCAAGCATTTCGTCGTGGGTACGATAAGCCTCATAGGGGCGGAAATGAAGGGTTTTAGTGATAGTCAACTTTCCATCTACACTGGTACCTTCTAAAACGAGGTCCTTCATGTGCTGGCGGTAGGTACGGCGAATATTACTTGGAGTTCGTTTGCTTAAATCCTCACCGAATAAAGCTGCCAAATGAATGTTCAAATGAAGTTGGTCATTCTGTCTACTTTCTTCAACGGTGATGAATGAATCTCCTGTAAAGTTCCCTTTTTCTAGGTTCCAAGTTTTCCATTCTGAAATTGGTTTGCCATCCAATTTCCATTCGATTTTTTCAGTGGTGGTGTTTGCTAGAGGGACAGTTTCTGTTATACTAGCAGTCTCGGACAAATAAACAGTCTCTGTTTTAAGATTGACAATGGTTGTATTTGAGGCTGTACTTTGTGTTTCTGCAACTGGTTGATTAGTTTTTTCAGTAGTATCTTGTGTAGATTCATCAGTTGACTTGTTTACTTCGGCAGTGCTTTTTTCCATTTCCGTAGAAGCGGGGGTAGGGGGTGTCGTAGTTGCCTCCTCGACTTGTTTTTCTACGGGGGTCTCCTCGGAAGGATTGGCAGCTTTTTTATCGGGGTTAGCTTCAGTTGGTGCTGGAACTAGCGTCTCACTTGAAGCAGGCAGGACAGCATCTTCTGTATTTGCAAAGACATTGGCCTGTGTGATGGAAGCAGCCAAAAGAGCTGTTGAAGCAAGTAAAAGTTGATTCAACAGTTTCCTTTTATGTGAAAGTTTCATAGGAACTTCCTCCTTTATGAAATAATGTACAGTGTAATAGATTGGACGGGATATTTTTCAAATATATTTTACCAAAAAAGAAAGGGGCTTACAATACTAATTGAATATATCTATATATTCAAAATTTTCGGAAAGATTTGCTTGATATGATCATTTATTTAAGATAGGATATTTGATTAAAATTTGTTATAATGGAAAAAAAACTTGGAAGGGCGATGTATGGAGAAAATTTGGAAAATAATTTACAGTAGGGCCTTTATTGTCATCAGCTTACTAGCTTTGACCATCTTTCTAGTTTTATGGCTGGTGGGTTCTGCAGCGATTTATGTCCCTGCTTTATTGATAGTTATGCAACTTTGCTCGATCGTTGTTGCTATTTCTATCATCAATCGTCCCATGAATACGAGTTTTAAGTTAACATGGATCATCTTTGTGATTGGTCTTCCGATTTTCGGTGCTCTTTTCTATTTTATTTTGCAATCAAATATTGAAACCAAGCGCTATCGAAAAAATTTTCAGAAGCAGGCGCAACGTCTAAGAGAATATAGTAAGACATCTGAGCAGGTGATGAAAGCTTTGGAGAGAGAAGATAGGGAGCAGCTAAAGTTGGCCCATTATATGAGTGAGTATGTCGGTTACCCTATCCATACCAATACAGATGCTGTTTATTTTTCAACGGGACAGGCCAAGTTTGAGGTCCTAGTAGAAGAATTAAAAAAAGCAGAGCAGTATATTTTTATGGAATATTACATCGTGGATATGGGGTACATGTGGGATTCCATTTTGGAAATTTTAAAGGAAAAAGTGGCGCAGGGAGTTGAAGTCCGTTTTATGTATGATGGTATGAATTCACTGACGAATCTTCCCTATACCTACTATAAAACTTTGAGAAAATATGGTATTAAGGCCAAGGTTTTTTCACAAATTATCCCTGCATTATCAACTGTTCAGAATAACCGTGACCACCGGAAAATTGCAATCATTGATGGTAAGGTTGCTTTTACAGGTGGAGTCAACATTGCGGATGAATACATCAATAAAAAATCGCGCTTTGGTTACTGGAAGGATGCCGCTATTATGATTAAGGGAGAAGCGGTTGCCAATTTTACCCTCATGTTTCTACAAATGTGGAACTACAATGAAAAGGGGGAGACAGATGACCTTAAATACCTCAAACCCTATAAAGTGTTAGACAAAGGGAACGTTGACATAGGAGGTTTCTTTTTGCCCTATGGTGAAAATCCCTTTGATGGTGAAGCTGTGGCTAAGCGGGTATGCTTAGATATGATTCAATCAGCTACAGACTATATCTACATCATGACACCTTATCTAGTTTTAGATGATGAAATGATTGATAATCTGACTTACGCTGCAAAACGTGGGGTAGAGGTGCGGATCTTACTACCTCATATCTATGATAAGAAGTCAGCTTACCTGGCAGCTAGAACGGATTTTCCAGTCTATCTAGAAGCAGGGATTGAGATTTATGAGTTTAAACCAGGCTTCGTCCACTCAAAGGTTGTTCTGGTTGACGATAAAAAAGCAACTGTCGGAACAGTTAATATGGATTTTCGTTCTTTCTATCTTAATTTTGAATGTGGTCTTTACATTTACAATCATTCAGCGGTCTTAACAGCGATAAAAGAAGATTTTAATCAGTCTTTTAAAAAATCCCAACGTATCAATTTGCTGACCTTTGACAAGACTTATTCTTGGTATAAACGCCTCAGTGGAGCCTTATTTCGGATTATTTCGCCCCTGCTCTGAGGTGAAAATGATACAATGGTAGGACAGCTTATCTTCCATGAACACCAGAAAGCTGAAGATAACGTTTGTTCGGCAAATCGTACATAGGTAAAATTCTCTTAAATGTATAAGGAAGCTTGAAAAAAATATCATTTTTGAATAAGGAGTAAAAATGTGATTAAACCACAATATGACTGGCAGTTGTTGACCAGCTCTTCCAGTGAACAATTTACTAAACTAGCTAAAAAAGAAGGTCTGGACCCAGTAGCTGCTAAGTTACTTTACGATCGGGGTATTCATACATCGGAAGATCTACATACATTTCTACACCCTAGCCTAGATGATTTGCACGATCCTTATTTACTTCACGATATGGACAAGGCTGTTGATAGGATTCGTCGGGCCATAGAAGATTACGAACAGATTCTGATTTATGGAGACTATGATGCAGATGGCATGACTGCAACATCGATATTAAAGGAGGTTTTAGAGGAACTAGGTGCAGAAGTTCAGGTCTATCTGCCCAATCGCTTTACAGATGGCTATGGGCCTAACCTATCAGTTTACAAGTATTTTATTGAGCAGCAGGGAGTCTCACTTATTGTGACGGTGGACAATGGAGTAGCAGGGCATGAAGCTATTGCTTATGCCCAAGAAAAAGGGGTTGATGTTGTCGTAACTGATCACCACTCTTTACAAGAGACTCTGCCAAATGCCTATGCAATTATCCATCCAGAACATCCAGATGGTTCGTATCCTTTCAAACAATTGGCTGGTTGTGGTGTTGCTTTCAAATTGGCCTGCGCTCTTTTGGAGACAGTTCATGCTGACTTGCTGGATCTTGTGGCTATTGGAACTATTGCTGATATGGTTAGCCTAACAGATGAAAACCGTGTGATGGTCAAGTATGGTTTGTCTCTTCTTAGGCAGACAGAACGTGTTGGTTTGCAAGAACTGATAAAGATAGCAGGCATTGATGTGGCTAGTCTTGATGAAGAGACCGTTGGCTTTCAGCTCGCTCCCCGCCTCAATGCTCTTGGTCGATTAGATGACCCTAATCCGGCAGTGGAATTATTGACAGGTTTTGATGAGGAGCAAGCCTACGAAATTGCTCTTTTGATTGATAGTAAAAATACAGAGCGAAAAGATGTGGTTCAGGCTATCTATGATGAAGCTAGGACCATGATTCGCAGTGATAGACCAGTTCAAGTCCTAGCTAGAGAAGGCTGGAATCCAGGAGTACTTGGAATCGTTGCAGGACGTCTACTGGAAGAATTACAACAACCTGTTATTGTATTGTCAATCGAAGCAGATAAGGCTAAAGGTTCGGCTCGTTCTACTGAAGCTATTGATATTTTCCAAGCTCTAAAGGATCATCAGGACCTTTTTCTCGCCTTTGGAGGACATGCGGGTGCGGCCGGGATGACCTTGGAAGTAGATAAACTAGGTGTACTATCTGAAACATTAGCGACCTACATAAGAGAAAATAGTTTGGATCAACCTAGTAAGTCTCCGCTGGTTTTAGACGAAGAGTTGGACCTAGAAGAACTGACTATGGAAACTCTCAAATCGTTTGGTAAACTGGCTCCCTACGGTATGGATAATAAAAAACCAGTCTTTTACCTCAAAGAGTTTCAAGTGGAATCTGCACGAACCATGGGACAAAATAATGCCCATCTCAAACTGCGGGTCACCAAAGGGACAGCAACTTTTGATGTGGTCGCATTCGGCAGAGGGAATCTAGCCTTGGAATTTTCTCAGGCCAAGCAGTTAGAATTAGCGGTTACCTTGTCTGTCAATCAATGGAATGGTAATACTAGTCTTCAATTGATGCTGGTTGACGCGCGTGTTGTTGGTATTCAACTCTATAATATTCGTGGCAAACAGCATCCATTACCAACAGGCATCCCTATCTTGGATTTGGAACATCCACCTACAGATGAAAAGGCCATTGTCTTAGTTAGTTTACCAGAGGAAATAGAGAGTCTGCGCAGCTATTTTCAAAAGACAAAATTTGAAGCGGTCTACTTTAAGAATGAAATGGCTACACCCTACTATTTGGATGGTTATGGCAGCCGAGATCAGTTTGCGAGGCTCTATAAGACTATCCACCAGTTCGATGAGTTTGATGTTCGTTATAAATTAAAAGATTTGGCCGGTTACTTGAAAATCAAAGATAGTCTGTTAATCAAGATGATTCAAATTTTCCAAGAATTGGAATTTGTCACGATTACAAATGGTATAATGCGTGTTAACAAAACAGCCCAGAAGAAGGAACTTTCGGAGAGTCAAATCTATCAAAACTTAAAAAAAACAGTCATCCAGCAAGAGCTAATGGCTCTTGGAACAGTTCAAGAAATCTATGATTGGCTATGCGGACGAGGATGATTGACTAACACATTCCTCAGTTAATCTCTCTTCAAAACTTGCAATTTTTGAAGAGGGCAACAATGATGATAAAAGCCAATGGGTTTGAAAATTAGTGAGTTGCTATCTATCATTTTTATTTTCTCTAGGTGTGCAGTGTACCAAAATACAAATTCATGGTATAATGAAGAGTAAAATATTATTTTTTAAAGAGAGAAAAAAATGAATTTAAAAGATTACATTGCAACCATTCCCAACTATCCAAAAGAGGGAATCGAATTTCGTGATATTAGCCCATTGATGGCTGATGGGAATGCTTACAGCTATGCTATACGTGAGATTGTACAATATGCAACTGATAAACAAATCGATATGATCGTTGGCCCGGAGGCGCGTGGTTTTATTGTTGGATGTCCAGTTGCATTTGAATTGGGGATTGGTTTTGCACCAGTTCGTAAGCCAGGCAAATTACCGCGTGAGGTTATCTCAGCAGATTATGAGAAAGAGTACGGTGTAGATACACTTACCATGCATGCAGATGCCATAAAACCAGGACAGCGTGTCTTGATTGTTGATGACTTATTGGCGACTGGTGGTACCGTCAAGGCAACGATTGAAATGATTGAAAAACTTGGAGGTATTGTAGCTGGTTGTGCCTTCCTGATTGAGCTAGATGATTTGAATGGTCGTGAAGCTATTGGAGATTATGACTATAAGGTCTTAATGCATTATTAGTATTCAGATATAGCTAAAAATTATAACTGGTCCTATTTTTCTTCTAATTGAATTGTATAGCAACCTATCTTATAATATGTATAAGCTAATAGGAGGTTGTCTATGCCGATTAAAATTGAAAAATCATTACCAGCAGTTGATATTTTGAGAGAAGAGAATATTTTCGTTATGGACAGTGATCGTGCGAGTCACCAGGATATTCGTCCGATTAAGATTTTAATTCTCAATCTCATGCCACAGAAAATTGTGACGGAGACTCAGTTGCTCCGTCTTTTAGCTAATACTCCCTTGCAATTAGAAGTAGAATTTCTTCATATGGCTAGTCATGAATCTAAAAATACCCATTCAGATCATTTGAAACAATTTTACAAGACTTTTAATCAAATTCAGGATAACTATTTTGATGGTCTTATCATAACAGGTGCGCCTGTGGAAAATCTATCCTTTGAAGAAGTAGATTATTGGCAAGAACTGATACAGATATTTGACTGGTCAAAAACACATGTTTATTCTACATTGCATATTTGCTGGGGGGCTCAAGCTGGTTTGTATGCTCGCTATGGTGTGTCTAAGCATAGTATGGCTCGCAAGCTATCAGGTGTCTACTGGCAGGAAGTAACGAATCGTACCAGTCCGCTTATGAGAGGATTTGATGACGAGTTTCGCTCGCCTCATTCGCGTTATACCGAAGTAAAAGAGGAAGATATTTCACATTTGGATACCTTGATGATTTTATCACAAGGGTCAGAAGTTGGTTTGTCAATCTTAGCTAGTAAGGATTTGAGGGAAGTCTACAGTTTTGGACATTTTGAGTATGATAGGGATACATTAGCTAAGGAGTACTTACGTGACTGTCTGGCTGGTAAAAATCCGCACATACCAGAAAATTATTTTAAACAGGATGACCCAACAAGCAGACCTTCTCTATCATGGAATTTGCCAGCAGCACAGTTTTTCACTAACTGGATCAACTATGCTGTTTACCAAGAAACTCCATACAACTGGCAGACATTTAAGCAGTCAGCCGTATAGGTTTGTCAACACACTTGTTTAACATACGTTTTGTTTATGGCAAGTGCTGTCAAGATTATAATATCCCAAGCTTTTCTAGACTTTGGGATGCACTATATGAATCTTTAAAGAGGAAGTATGAACTATTCACAGCAATTTCAGCAGGGGTATCTGGTTTTGCCTGCAGCCATCTTATTTCATTACCAAGAGCTTTTTCCGTCAGCAGATGACTTTTTGATATGGCAATTTTTCTTTCATCAGAATTCATCATCCATGGAGTCTCTAGCACCAAGTGAAATTGCACAAGCAACTGGTAAGACTGTTGCTCAGGTTAACCAAGCTATTGAAAATCTACAAGAAGCCGGTCTTTTGGAATTTAAAACAATCAGCATTGCAGGTGAAATTGAAATGATATTTAATGCTTTTCCTGCTTTGGAACGACTAGATCATCTCTTGTTACAGAAGCAGCGGCCGGAACTTATACAGCCAGAGAATGATTTAAAGACCTTAGTTGGTGATTTTGAACGAGAACTTGGTCGTTTCTTATCACCTTTTGAGGTTGAGGACTTACAGAAAACTGTTGAGGATGATAAGACTTCTGTGGATTTAGTGCGTGCAGCCTTGAAAGAAGCGGTTTTTAATAACAAGACCAATTGGAAATATATCCAGGCTATTCTACGAAATTGGCGTCGGGAGGGAATTACTACTCCTGCTCAGGTAGAAGCCAAGAATGCAGAAAGAGAGATTCAGACACCTAAGAATGTAGCAGTATCAAGTGATTTTCTTGATGCGATGGATCTTTGGAAAGAGTAAAATGGAAACAAAATTATCAAAAAGATTGGAGACAGTCGCAAGTTTTGTGCCTAAAGGAGCACGTTTAGTAGATGTAGGGAGTGATCATGCTTATCTCCCTCTTTTTTTGGTGGAGCAAGGACAAGTTGATTTTGCGATAGCTGGTGAGGTTGTTCAAGGTCCTTATCGGTCAGCCTTACAAAATGTGGAACAGGCAGGGAAATTGGATAAGATTCAAGTTCGTTTAGCAAATGGTTTGGCGGCTGTAGAAGTGGCTGATAATATCACCGCAATTACTATCGCAGGCATGGGTGGTAGGCTCATTGCCGATATTTTGGAAGCTGGAAAAGATAAATTAGCAAACGTTGAGCGCTTGATTCTCCAGCCTAATAATCGTGAGGATGATGTCCGTCGCTGGCTTGAAAAAAATCAGTTCAAATTGATTGCTGAAGAGATTCTGGAAGAAAATGGCAAATTCTACGAAGTCCTCGTTGCAGAATCTGGGCAGATGAAGTTATTGGAAATTGAACATCGGTTCGGTCCGTATTTATTAGAACAAAAGTCTTCGATTTTTATCAAAAAGTGGCATAAGGAACAGGAAAAGTTAAAAGTAGCTTTTGAACAAATTCCACTGGAATGCGGTGAAGATCGACTTGTTATTTTTCATAAAATCAAACAGATTGAGGAGGCTCTCTATGTTAGCAAGTAAAGTTATCGAACGCTATCAGGCTTTTTGTCCAACTAGTTTATCCATGGAAGGTGATTCGGGGTTGCAAATCGGTACACTCAGCAAAGAAGTCAAACGCGTCATGGTGGCCTTGGATATTCGAGAAACAACGGTAGCAGAAGCCATTGATAAGCAGATTGATTTGATTATTGTCAAACATGCACCAATTTTCCGACCACTAAAAGATTTGGTGGAAGATAACCCACAGACAAAAATATACCTAGATTTGGTCAAAAACGATATTGCGGTCTATGTCAGCCATACAGATATCGATGTGGTTGAAGGAGGGATGAATGATTGGTTCTGTGAATTGCTAGATATAAAAGATACGACTTACCTGCATGAAACTGCCGAAGGTCAAGGAGTCGGTCGTATTGGGACGATAGCAGAGCAGAGTCTGGAAGAATTGGCCTTGAAAGTTAAGTCCGTCTTTGATTTGGATGCTGTTCGTCTGGTTGCCTATAATCATCAAACTAAACAGCGTGTCAGTCGCATTGCTATTTGTGGAGGTAGCGGAGGCTCTTTTTATCAAGATGCCCTAACTAAAGGAGCAGACGTATACATCACAGGAGATATTTATTACCACACAGGGCAGGATATGCTAACTCAAGGACTTTTGGCAATTGATCCCGGCCATCATATCGAAGTCTTGTTTATCACTAAAATTGCAGGTCTATTAGAAAAATGGAAGGTAGAGGAGAATTGGGAGTTGGAAATTTTAGCCTCAACCATTTCGACTAATCCATTTAGGCATTTATAAACTACTATAGGTAAAGGTACCTTTACAACTGTCGATAAATTTTAGGAAATATTTACCTATCAGTTTATTACTAACATATTTTATTTATTGGGTTTTATGGCAGGATTTGTCCAAGTGATTTTGGATATTGCTGTGGAATAAATTCTGAAAAAGGCTATTTTTATAGTTTTTTTCCTACTGACAATGTCTTTGGAAATATGGTATAATGAACTGATATTAATTTAGGGAAGGTATTCTTACATGAAAGGTATTATTCTGGCAGGTGGATCAGGAACTCGGCTTTATCCACTTACGCGTGCAGCTTCAAAACAGTTGATGCCCATTTATGATAAACCGATGATTTACTATCCGCTATCAACACTTATGTTAGCTGGGATTAAAGAGATTTTGATTATTTCCACACCTCAAGATTTGCCACGTTTTGAGGACATGTTAGGAGATGGATCTGAATTGGGAATCTCGCTTTCTTATGCTGAGCAACCAAGTCCAGATGGGTTGGCCCAAGCGTTCATTATTGGCGAAGAGTTCATTGGTGATGACCCTGTTGCGCTTATCTTGGGAGATAATATCTATCATGGTAATGGTTTGACCAAGATGTTGCAACGGGCAGCAAGTAAGGAAACTGGTGCAACAGTCTTTGGTTATCAAGTGAAAGACCCAGAGCGTTTTGGTGTTGTGGAGTTTGACTCAGATATGAATGCTATATCCATTGAAGAAAAACCGGAGCAGCCAAAGTCAAATTTTGCGGTTACAGGTCTCTATTTCTATGACAATGATGTTGTGGAGATTGCTAAAAATATCAAGCCATCACCTCGTGGAGAACTTGAGATCACAGATGTCAACAAAGCCTACCTTGAGCGTGGAGATTTGTCTGTTGAGCTAATGGGACGTGGATTTGCATGGCTGGATACAGGCACGCATGAGAGCTTACTAGAAGCAGCGCAGTACATTGAGACTGTTCAACGCTTGCAGAATGTTCAAGTTGCCAATTTAGAAGAAATTGCCTATCGTATGGGCTATATCAGCAAGGAACAAGTGCATGAATTGGCACAGCCACTCAAGAAAAATGAATACGGACAGTATCTGCTCCGTTTGATTGGAGAAACTGAATGATAGAAAACTTTTTCGGAAAAACATTAGCAGCACGTGCAGTAGAAACTATCCCCGGCATGTTGGAATTCGATATTCCAGTTCACGGAGATAATCGTGGCTGGTTTAAGGAAAATTTTCAAAAGGAAAAAATGCTTCCACTGGGTTTTCCAGAAAGTTTCTTTGCCGAAGGAAAGTTGCAAAATAATGTCAGTTTTTCACGTAAGAATGTCCTTAGGGGACTTCATGCTGAGCCTTGGGACAAGTACATCTCTGTAGCAGATAGTGGTAAGGTTTTAGGAACTTGGGTTGATCTGCGTGAAGGTGACACTTTTGGGAATACCTATCAGACAATCATTGATGCGAGTAAGGGAATTTTTGTACCGCGCGGTGTTGCTAACGGATTTCAAGTACTGTCAGATTTTGTAGCTTATAGCTATCTAGTCAATGATTACTGGGCTTTGGAGCTCAAGCCTAAGTATGCCTTTGTTAACTATGCGGATCCTAGTTTGGACATCACTTGGGAAAATCTGGCAGAGGCAGAAGTTTCTGAAGCCGATAAGAACCACCCCTTGCTCAAGGATGTTAAACCCTTAAAAAAAGAGGATTTGTAATGTTTTCAGTATTTTTGGAAATAGCAGAGCAGCTCAATAAGATTGGCATAACTCCTTTGTTAATGGGCTCTGTTGGATTGGAACTTAGGACCGCTCAAGACTGGCAAGCTAGAGATTTGGATATTCACGTGCCAGGTGATCCAAGGGGCTGGCAAGTCTCTGATGAAGAACGGATTTACCAGTTTGAGGCCATTCATCAGGTTATGGTAACGCTTGGTTATAAGCTTGTTGACCGTCATGAACACGAGTATCAAAAGGATGATTTGTCTATCGAGTTTGGTGTCATAGATACTCTCCCTGATTTTGCAGGTATCCGCTTAGAAGAATTGGAAGAGCAAGTGACAAAAGGAGTTCATTATTATCTACCAACCTTGGAGCAGTACTTGGCTATTTATCAATCCTCTTCAAAAGATTCTTACCGAGCTGATCAAAATAACCATAAAGATTTTGCAAAAATTGACTACCTAAGTCAATCACTAAAGAACTAAGGTGCGCAAAGCGAGCCTGACCAATATATCATTGCTGTCCGAACGACTTGAGATGGCACATAAAAAAATAAATGGAGAAATCATGTCAGAATTCAAACATATTATTGTCACAGGTGGAGCTGGCTTCATCGGTTCAAACTTTGTGCACTACGTTTACAATAACCATCCAGATGTCCATGTGACTGTTCTGGATAAATTGACTTATGCGGGTAACCGTGCCAATTTAGAAGCAATTCTGGGTGACCGTGTAGAGTTGGTTGTCGGTGACATCGCTGATGCTGAGCTGGTGGACAAGTTAGCAGCCAACGCTGATGCGATTGTCCACTATGCAGCTGAAAGTCACAATGATAACTCGCTCAATGATCCATCACCATTCATCCATACCAACTTTATCGGGACTTACACCCTTTTGGAAGCTGCTCGTAAGTATGATATTCGCTTCCATCATGTATCAACGGATGAAGTTTATGGCGATCTTCCTCTACGTGAAGATTTACCAGGGCATGGTGAAGGACCAGGTGAGAAATTCACTGCTGATACCAACTACAACCCAAGTTCGCCTTATTCATCAACAAAAGCAGCTTCTGATTTGATTGTTAAAGCCTGGGTGCGTTCATTTGGTGTTAAGGCCACTATCTCCAACTGTTCAAACAACTACGGACCTTACCAACATATTGAAAAATTCATTCCTCGTCAGATTACCAATATTTTGGCCGGTATCAAACCAAAGCTCTATGGTGAAGGCAAGAATGTTCGTGACTGGATTCACACCAATGATCACTCAACAGGTGTTTGGGCTATCTTGACCAAGGGTCGTATAGGGGAAACTTACCTAATTGGTGCTGATGGTGAGAAGAATAATAAGGAAGTTCTTGAACTAATTTTAGAGAAAATGGGGCAACCTAAAGATGCTTACGATCATGTGACAGACCGTGCTGGTCATGATTTACGTTATGCCATTGATGCTAGCAAACTTCGTGATGAACTTGGGTGGGAGCCACGATTTACCAACTTCTCAGAAGGTTTAGAAGAGACCATCAAGTGGTACACCGATAATAAAGAATGGTGGCAAGGTGAAAAAGCAGCGGTCGAAGCTAATTACGCCAAAACGCAAGAGGTAATCGAATAAACTAAAGGCTAGGGCAAGTGCTCAAGCCTTTCTTAAAACAAAGGAGCAAACATGATTTTAATTACAGGTGCAAATGGTCAGTTAGGGACTGAATTGCGTTACCTTTTGGACGAACGTGGTATCAAATACATTGCCGCAGATGTTGCAGAAATGGATATTACAGATGCGGAAACAGTTGATACATTTTTTGCAGAAGTAAAGCCAACTGTCGTTTACCATTGCGCAGCTTATACCGCAGTTGATATGGCGGAAGATGAAGGTAAAGAATTGAACTACAAAATAAATGTTATCGGTTCTGAAAATATTGCCAAGGCAGCTGCTAAGTATGATGCAATTCTTGTTTACATCTCCACAGACTATGTCTTCGATGGTAATCTGTCAGTTGGTCAAGAATGGCAGGTCAATGATCAACCAAATCCCCAGTCTGAGTACGGTCGTGCCAAACGCTTAGGCGAAGAGGCAGTTGAGAAATTTGCCGATAAGTTCTACACTGTGCGTACGGCTTGGGTATTTGGTAACTATGGTAAAAACTTTGTCTTTACTATGCAAAATCTTGCTGAGACACGTGACACCTTGACTGTTGTCAACGACCAGCATGGGCGCCCAACTTGGACACGGACCTTGGCGGAATTTATGGTTCATCTAGTGGATACAAAGCAAGAATTTGGTTACTACCATTTGTCAAATGACGCGAATGAAGATACAACCTGGTTTGACTTTGCAGTAGAAATCCTCAAGGATACCAATACTACGGTACTACCGGTGGCTTCTAGTCAATTCCCTGCTAAAGCTAAACGCCCATTTAATTCAACTATGAGCCTAGCTAAGGCGAAAGCAACT
Organism: Streptococcus sp. DAT741; assembly: GCF_009866825.1. Taxonomy (NCBI): domain Bacteria; kingdom Bacillati; phylum Bacillota; class Bacilli; order Lactobacillales; family Streptococcaceae; genus Streptococcus; species Streptococcus sp. DAT741. Next base: position 1,275,561 of record NZ_CP019557.1, on the reverse strand, counting down.
GGCTTTATCATTCCGACCTGGCAAGAAGCATTAGAGGAATTTTATAAACAAGAGAAAAAATAGGATAACGGATTTTATATGAAAAAGAAAACCTTATTATTTCTTTCTTTGTGTGCGTTGCTATCATCTAGTCAACTTGTTCAAGCAGATACTATAGACGCACCATCAAGTCATGTTTCTTCAACAGCAATGGCTAATACTGGTGGTCAGTTATCTGTGGTTGAAGAAGCAGGACAAATGAAGGCTATCTTATCTCAGATCACAGGAGAAATTATTGGCATAACTGCTCAGTTTAGTTCAGAAACTAGTGTTGGCTATCCCCTTACATTTTCAATTGATGAATACGGAAGATATGTAGCGATTCTGGATCGTACAAACTTTTCTCAAGACGATCGAGATTTTACACTGAAATTAACAGCACAACTCACTGATGGTAGCTCGCAACAATTAACGGATTATAGTTTTAAATGGGAAGTGGAAAAGCATGATGTTGCAAGTACTCCAACATCCTCAGGAGGTAGTCAAGCAGCTTCAACCAATATAAGAGCGAAAGCAGTGTCGACTGTTGCTAGTCATTCAACAACTTCAGCCACAAGCAGAACAGAAAGTTCATTGAGTGCGTCATCAAATGTTTCACAAACTCAGGTGAGTACTGGTTCAACAATAGCTAGTCAGCCTACTGGTACCATTACCGTTGAGAACCGTAATGATGCTCAAGGCACCTTTGATGTTCGTATTACCAATGTCTCCTCTCAGCAGGGTATCAGTAAGGTCTTGGTCCCAACTTGGACAGAAACCAACGGTCAGGATGATATTATTTACCATACCGCAGATCGCCAACCAGATGGTAGCTACCTGTTGAAAGTTAATAAATCTCAGCACAAAAATGGCACTGGCAAGTACAATGTTCACTTGTATTACCGTGGCTTTGATGGCAGTATGACCTATGTTGCACAGACCACGACTAGCTTGTCAGAGGTTTCTACTACGGGCAATTTGAGTATTGCCAATGTTAACCATCAAACAGGCACCTTTGATGTTCGTATTACCAATGTCTCCTCTCAGCAGGGTATCAGTAAGGTCTTGGTCCCAACTTGGACAGAGACCAACGGTCAGGATGATATTATTTACCATACCGCAGATCGCCAACCAGATGGTAGTTACCTGCTGAAAGTTAATAAATCTCAGCACAAAAATGGCACTGGCAGGTACAATGTTCACTTGTATTACCGTGGCTTTGATGGTAGTATGACCTATGTTGCACAGACCACGACTAGCTTGTCAGAGGTTTCTACTACGGGCAATTTGAGTATTGCCAATGTTAACCATCAAACAGGCACCTTTGATGTTCGTATTACCAATGTCTCCTCTCAGCAGGGTATCAGTAAGGTCTTGGTCCCAACTTGGACAGAGACCAACGGTCAGGATGATATTATTTACCATACCGCAGATCGCCAACCAGATGGTAGTTACCTGCTGAAAGTTAATAAATCTCAGCATAAAAATGGCACTGGCAAGTACAATGTTCACTTGTATTACCGAGGCTTTGATGGCAGTATGACCTATGTTGCACAGACCACGACTAGCTTGTCAGAGGTTTCTACTACGGGCAATTTGAGTATTGCCAATGTTAACCATCAAACAGGTAGTTTTGATGTTCGTATTACCAATGTCTCCTCCCAACAAGGTATCAGTAAGGTCTTGGTCCCAACTTGGACAGAGACCAACGGTCAGGATGATATTATTTACCATACCGCAGATCGCCAACCAGATGGTAGTTACCTGCTGAAAGTTAATAAATCTCAGCATAAAAATGGCACTGGCAAGTACAATGTTCACTTGTATTACCGAGGCTTTGATGGCAGTATGACCTATGTTGCACAGACCACGACTAGCTTGTCAGAGGTTTCTACTACGGGCAATTTGAGTATTGCCAATGTTAACCATCAAACAGGTAGTTTTGATGTTCGTATTACCAATGTCTCCTCCCAACAAGGTATCAGTAAGGTCTTGGTCCCAACTTGGACAGAGACCAACGGTCAGGATGATATTATTTACCACACCGCAGATCGCCAACCAGATGGTAGTTACCTGCTGAAAGTTAATAAATCTCAGCACAAAAATGGCACTGGCAAGTACAATGTTCACTTGTATTACCGAGGCTTTGATGGCAGTATGACCTATGTGAATGCTACCACGGTTGATTTACCTTCAGCACCACGTTCCTACACAGTCTACCTTGATCCGGGACATGGTGGTAGAGATTCTGGTGCCTCCTACGGTGGAATTCATGAAAAAAATCTCGCTATGTCTGTTGCAAATAAATTGAAAGACAGTCTTGTACAACGTGGTATCAATGTTTTAATGACCCGTACCGGTGATTACGATGTTGACTATCGTACGGAGCGTTCAAGTCTGGTTAATAAAAGCAATGCTGATCTGTTCATTAGCCTTCATTTCAATGCGACAGGAGCAGGGGTGACCGATACGAAAGGGATTGAAACTTACTGGTATAAGTATGATCCTGAGTATCAACCAAAAATTAACAAAGAAAAACACAATGATCCTACCCGATTGGCTGAAAGTGAAATCTTAGCTAATAAGGTTCAAGCAAGCTTGATTAAGGAAACTGGGGCAGTAAACCGTGGGGTGAAAAGGGAGACCTTTGCAGTGCTTCGTGAAACAGCAGTTCCAGCTATTCTAGTAGAACTTGGTTTTATGGATAATCCTTCCGAGTTGCAGGTTATCAAACAAGATTCGTATCATACTCGTCTTGCTAGAGCTTTGACAGAGGGGGTAATGGCTTGGTATGGTGCTGTCGGGGGAAAGACAATAGGGACTGAATCATTACCTATTTCTGATATGCAAAAAGGTTTCATTGATGTTTTAATACCCGCCATCAAACAAACTTCCAAGGTACATTCTATTCTTCCAAGTGTCATGTTAGCTCAAGCTATTTTAGAAAGTGCATGGGGAACGTCTCATTTGGCTACTAAGGGAAATAATCTCTTCGGTATCAAGGCCGACGAAACATGGACTGGTGATACTATCGAAATTGTAACCAACGAATACCGCAACGGAGAGCTTAAACAAGAAAAACAGTTATTTAGAAAATATAATTCATGGAAAGAAAGCATAGCTGACTATGGTAAATTCTTTACCTCTACTCCATGGAGAACAAAGAATTATCAAGGTTATAGAGAAGCGACTGATTATCAGCAAGCTATTGTTGCCTTGCGACAATCGGGATATGCAACTGATCCACGATATGGTGAAAAACTACGTTCTGTTATTGAAAGTTATAAATTGTACCGTTTGGATAATTAACTACATAGACAGTAAAATAACCTCGCTCAGTTTAGGGCGAGGTTATTTGTTACTCATATAAGTCTAAAAGTGGTTGCTTATCAACAGCGCTGTTATATTCTAATTGTAAATATGTTTGATAGAGTGGTAGTGTACCCAGATTTTCAATTTGTTGTCCATTGCTATCTAGATTACCCCAGCTAGTAATAACAGGTGCCTGATTTTGCATAGCACTTAAAAATTGCTGATATGATGACCGAGGAAGAGGATAATCAGATTCGGACAATATATCCATCAAGTATGGTACAAGGTAATTTGGGCTGATGGTTGTAGCTTCACGCTCTTTGATATGAAAATTTGACCAGATAACAAAAGGAGCAGAATATTTTGCTGATGGGTCATTTTCATCCATAAATTGAGAATAAAATTCCTGACTTAGGCTTGGCTGATGATCTCCATACATAACAATGATTGTCGGCTCTTTGTAAGAACGGAAGAAGGAAATCAAATCAGCGAAGGCTTCATCAGTTTTCTTCATACTAGTCAGAAATTCGGTTTCAGCTAAGTATTCGGATGTCGAACCATTGATACGAACTTCTCTTGGATAAGCACTCTCTGTACTTGGGTAACCTCCGTGACCTTGCATTGTCACTACAAAGCTAAATAGAGGATTGTCTGCCTTTTGAGAATAGAGCTCTTTGATTCCGTTGAATAAAAAGCTGTCAGATGGCCAGCCTCTCTCATTTGTTAGCGGTGCTAAACTACTGATTGCTGGTGTAGAATCCAGAAAATAGGATTTATTGAAACCTAAGAGAGGGTAGACTGCTCTACGATTATAATTGTTGCCAGATTGTGGATGGAGTGCGATCGTATCATAATTTTTATTCCTTAAATAAGTAGCAAAACTTGGCCGTTCCTGGGTGATAATTTGCTGATAAGGAAATAGGTTGGAGGAGAGGAGACTGATAGGATTGCTTGTCAGAACCTCGTACTCAGTGTTTGCAGTACCGCCACCATAGACAGAAACATTTAGTGTACCATGAATAGTATTTTCAACTAATGAGTGCTGATTTGCCAAAGGATCTGGCTCCATAGTCAGTCCAGCCAGATTTGAAAAGTCACTTTGCGATTCATTCTGGATAAAGATGATATTTGGTTTTACTGTCTGTTGAGCCGTCTCGGAAGGATATTCACGAAGTACTTCTTGGAGTTTTGAATTTGAGTACCCTTCTGGTTTAGAAATTTTACTATCTTCATAGAAAGAAGCAAGCGAAAGTGGTAGACCGAATTGTCCATAGGTGACATACATTTTCCAATAATCTAAGGGAATATTGGCACTATGAACGACAGTTTGACTCATTGTTGGCAAGATTGTCAGGAGAGCAATGTATCCGGTGATAACTCTAGCAAGACGCTTCATCCATCTGTAGCCATAGTTCGAGTCAAATGCTGCACTGGGGAGAGGAATAGAAATAGATAATTTTGGAAGAAAAGAAAAATATGTGATTAAAATACAGGTAAAAACAAGACTTTGTAGCATCTGATTATTAAAACTCAGCGCAAGGTTTGAAGCAACATTCAAACCATCCTCAATTTGGAGAATATTATAAAACAGTAGTGGTATTCCTCGACTGGTAATCATAATTTGATTACTGATACCAATTATTGCTGAGCTACTTAGTACCAAAATACTTGCAAATTTCAAATTTGTTATGAGCGCAAAGATACCGTACAACACTCCGATAATGATTAAATTGTTTCTAATACTCTCTATAGACAATGTTGAAAATTGTGAGTAGCTATTTTCTATGATAAAGAGTGATAATATTGGCACTGAAAGGAAACTAGCCATGAGAAATAAGACTCTTAGGCGCTTAACTATACTATTTTTAAGTTGTTTATAGCCCAAAAAGCTAGCAAATATTGATAGGGAGAGTGTAGCAAGGAGTTGATGTATCTCGACTTGGTTAAAAGAGGAGTTAAATAAAACTAAGCTATCTCGATAAAGATAGGGAAAAATAAGTGAAACTAACAAATGTTGAGTAGTGAGTAGAAGAACTAGGATAAGCAATTCATAGCGTTTGATTCTCCAAGTCGCATTATGCAGTGTATAAAATAATAGTCCAATGGATAAAATAGCAATTTGTAAATACCATAACTGATTTTCTTTTGTCAGCATAGATACCTGAGGAGTTTCAATGAAAACCATATTTTTATGACTATTGCCATCTGAGGTATCTACAGTTTTCACTAGTTTATTATCAATATACACCTTGATTGTCTTTGGTTCTTCGCTAACTCGATATTCAAATGCGACAGATTTTATCGAGGTAGGTAACTTGAACTCCATAATATTTTCTTCAGTTTGTGAAATATAGAATGTATCTACTACATTTTGGGAGACAACGTACCAATCATTTTTGACAACGTATTCTTCAACGATATATCTTCCATTTATTTGGATTCCATAAACGTATTGCTGATTTTCATCAGCTACTATACGGACAGTTCCATTATTATCCGCAGATCCGAGTTCATTTTGGATTAGGCTTACATATTTAAAAAAAGAACCACATAGGAACACGACGACAATTAGGTGAATGAGGTATTTGATAGACTTCATAAATGATTAACAATTCTAAGGTTTATTTATTTTCAATATTATACATTATATCATATCAAATTTTTTCCATAACTCAAAATCTACTTGAAGCTTGTTTTGGGGTCTCAAACGAATGAGAAATGAGGAAGAGTTTTGCAGATAAAACATGGATGGAATTAGGAAAAAAATCGAAAAAATGGTATAATAAAAAGAAGTGCAATTTGATGGAGAGGAATCATGAAACACATTTTTATCATCGGTAGTCGTGGATTACCAGCACAATATGGTGGCTTTGAGACCTTTGTCCAACAACTAGTCGGACACCAGATGTCCGAAAGCATTTGCTATCACGTGGCTTGTCTATCGGATACAAGTCACCACCAGCACTCAACTTATTTGGGTGCGGATTGTTTTACAATCAATCCCCCAAAACTTGGTCCTGCACGTGTCATTGCTTATGATATGATGGCCATCACTTATGCATTAAAAATAGTCAAGGAACAGCAGATAGAAAGGCCAATTTTCTATATTTTAGGAAATACCATAGGTGGTTTTATTGCTCCTTTTGCCAGAAAGATTCACTCTGTAGGCGGAACTCTATTTGTCAATCCAGATGGGTTGGAGTGGAGACGAGCTAAGTGGTCCAAACCTATCCAATCCTACCTAAAATTTTCTGAGAAGATGATGGCAAAATATGCTGATCTTATCATTGCAGATAATGTGGGGATTGAGAATTATATTCAATCTACATACCCAGGTACTAAGACAAGATTTATTGCTTATGGTACGGATTTAAGTCCAACAAAGTTGACACAGGGATCTGAGCAGGTTCGCAGTCATTTTGACAAATGGAGCATTAAGGAAAAAGAATTTTATCTCATCATCGGTCGTTTTGTTCCAGAAAATAATTATGCAACAGCCATTAAGGAATTTATGGCAAGTTCTACTAAACGTGATTTGGTCATTGTAGCCAATCATCAGGGCTCTGCTTATTTCCAAAGACTAAAAGAAGAGACTGACTTTGAGACGGATAGCCGCATCAAGTTTATCGGAACAGTTTATGATCAAGACCTGCTCAAGTATCTCCGACAAGAATGTCGCGCTTATATCCATGGTCATGAGGTGGGTGGGACAAATCCCAGTCTTCTGGAAGCTCTGGCTCAGACCAATGAAAATCTAGTTCTCGGTATTGACTTTAACCGAGAAGTTGCCTTAGATGGAGCACGATACTGGAGTAAGGAGCAGGGGAATCTAGCTCAACTTATAAACAATATTGACGGACAATCCGAAGCAGTGGAGTTGGGAGAAATTGCAAAGAGTCACATGCAAGAATCCTATACATGGGAAAAAATTGTCCGAGAGTACGAGGAATTATTTCTACAATGAAAGTAAATATACTCATGTCGACCTACAATGGTCAGCGGTTCTTACCAGAACAGATTCGCTCCATTCAAGAACAAACTTACACAGATTGGGAGCTTTTCATTCGCGATGATGGTTCGAGCGATCGGACTAGAGAGATTATCCAAGATTTTGTTAATCAAGATCGTCGGATTCATTTTATCGAAGAGGAACCAGGAGAAAACATAGGAGTTATCAAAAGCTTCCATCGCCTAGTCAATTACGATGTTGCAGACTATTATTTTTTCAGCGACCAAGACGATATCTGGCTACCAGATAAACTGGAAGTTAGCTTACAAAAAGCTCAGATGTATCCGATGGATAAACCACTCATGGTATACATGGACTTAAAAGTGGTTGATCAACAGTTAGAGGTCATGACCGAGAGTATGATTCGTTCCCAATCTCATCATGCTAATACTGAATTGGTTCAGGAGTTAACAGAAAATACAGTTACCGGTGGCGTTGCCATGATCAACCATCATCTAGCACAAATGTGGCGAGTAACAGAAAATATTCTCATGCATGATTGGTATTTAGCTTTGCTAGCATCCGCATTTGGAACACTGGTTTATATTGATCAGCCAGGCGAACTATATCGGCAGCATTCTGATAATGTTTTGGGTGCGAGAACTCTATCTAAACGATTTAAAAAATGGATCCGTCCTCATATTCTATTTAAAGTCTATTGGGATTTGATAAAAAGCAGTCAAAAGCAAGCTAGTCATTTGTTAGAGATGCCTCTTTCTAAGTCGAATAGAGAGTTGATTGAAGCCTTTGTATCCATTATGGATAAGCCTATGCTGGAACGTTATAGAACCTTGCGTAAGTATGGTTTGAAAAAAAATAAAACCTTTCACACATTTATATTCACAACACTGATTGTGACAAAATTTGCTTATAAGGAATAATCATGAACTTATTAAATAAAGAAAACCAGATTCTCCTGAGAGAAATGGTAAAAACTGATTTTAAACTTCGCTACCAAGGCTCCTTAATCGGGCACCTCTGGTCCATTTTGAAGCCATTTATGATGTTCACCATTATGTATTTGGTTTTTGTGAGATTTTTAAAGTTTGACGACGGTACTCCACACTATGCGGTAAGTCTGCTTCTTGGTATGGTGACTTGGAACTTCTTTACAGAAGCCACCAATATGGGGATGCTCTCAATTGTTTCTCGAGGTGACTTGTTGCGCAAAATCAGCTTCCCTAAAGAACTTATTGTTATTTCTTCAATTGTGGGTGCTGCAATCAACTATGGCATTAACATTGCTGTAGTAATGCTTTTTGCGATCATCAATGGAGTACGACTTGATTTTGGTATATTGATGCTGATTCCCGCATTTTTGGAATTGATCGTGTTAGCGACAGGTGTTGCCCTTATCCTTTCTAGCTTATTTGTAAAATATCGTGATATGGGACCAATCTGGGAAGTTGTATTACAAGCCGGGATGTATTCAACACCGATTATTTATTCGATTACCTATATTATCCAACGCGGTCATACGGGAGTGGCGAAGGTGATGATGATGAATCCAATTGCTCAGATTGTACAAGATCTTCGTCATCATATTGTATATGATGGAGCAACTATTTCATGGGATATTTATGAAGCTAAATGGATGGTTGCCATTCCTTATGTATTATCAATTCTAATTTTTGTTGTTGGATATACCATCTTTAAAAAGAATTCTAAAAAATTTGCGGAGATTCTATAATGTCGAAAAAGGAAATTGCATTAAAGGTTGATTCTGTCAGCAAAAATTTTAAATTACCAACCGAATCAACCCATAGTTTAAGGACAACGCTGGTAAATTATTTTCGGGGGATAAAAGGTTATAAAGAGCAGCATGTCTTGAAAGATATATCTTTTGAAGTTGAAAAAGGTGACTTTTTTGGCATTGTTGGTCGGAATGGTTCTGGGAAGTCAACGCTTTTAAAAATCATTTCTCAAATATATGTTCCTGAAAAAGGAAAAGTGACAGTCAATGGCACCCTCATTCCCTTCATCGAGCTCGGAGTCGGTTTCAATCCAGAATTAACAGGTAGAGAAAATGTCTACTTGAATGGTGCACTCCTAGGGTTCACTAGGTCTGAAATTGATGATATGTACGGCGATATTGTTGAATTTGCTGAACTCGAAGAGTTTATGGATCAAAAATTGAAGAACTATTCAAGCGGTATGCAGGTTCGTCTGGCCTTTTCGATTGCAATTAAGGCAGAAGGTGATATTTTAGTACTGGATGAAGTACTGGCTGTCGGAGATGAGGCATTTCAGAGAAAATGTTTTGAGTACTTTGCGAATTTGAAAAAGCAAAAGAAAACTGTTATTTTAGTAACTCATGATATGGCTTCTGTACAACGATTTTGTACAAAGGCGATGATGATTGATGCAGGTGAAATATCCATTATCGGAGATCCCAATATGGTTGCTGGAAAATACACCTTGCGAAATGTCGAGCACCGAACAGAAATCAAAAAAACAGATGATAAAAGAGAGAGACGTAAAAATGACATAGAAATAGTGTCAATACGGACCAAAAATTCAAAAGAAGAAACCAATAATTTTTATTTAAAAGATGATATTTGGGTTGAGGTGAGTTACAAGGTAAATAAACCTGTAAAATTTACAATTGGAACCTCATTTCGCGATTACGGGGATAATTTGATTGCTGGTATCGGTAGCATAGCAGATATGGAACTTCTTGATAAAGAAAAAGGTGAATATGTAGCCGAATGTAAGATTCCTGCTTCACAATTTGTGAAGGGGGAATACTCGGTTAATGTTTCATTTTGGAGTGAGACACGTGAGCTCCTTGGCTATGAAGATATTACGATGGAAGGAAAACCACCCAAAATCAATATCCTTGAGTCAAACCCTGCCCGTAGCGGGCAGTTTAATGCACAGGGAGTATGGAGTGAAAAATAGGAGATTTTATGGAATATAAATTCGCACTGATGAAGTACTCAACTGAAAATATCGGTGATGAGGTTCAGAGTATTGCTGCCAGACGCTTTTTACCACATATTGATGAATATGTTGATCGTGACAAGCTGGCAGAATGGGAACCTAAAGAGCCTACAAAGATTATTATGAATGGCTGGTACAATCGAGAACCCAAGGGATGGCCTCCTCAGAATACCGAAAAGTTGAAACCACTTATCACTTCCGTACATGTAAGTACCAAAGATGATGAGGTGAGAAAGGCTTTTGAATCGGAGGAAAGTCTAAAGTTCCTTTTGAAGAATGGTCCAGTTGGTGCACGCGATAAGCAAACATTGGACTTTTTTGAACAAAATGGACTAGATGCCTACTTTTCAGGATGTCTCACATTGACATTGCAGCGTGATCCAGAAATTGAAAAAAAGGGCTTTATTTTAGCAGTGGATGTTCCGAAAAATGTTGTTGAAAAAATGCGTGAAACAACTAATCGTGAAATTATCGAATTGACTGTCTATCATTTCCCGTTTTTGGAAAATGAGGAACGATTTGCGGTCGCTGAATATATGCTTGCTTTGTACCAGTCAGCACACGCAGTTGTAACGACACGATTGCATTGTTTCTTGCCTTCATTGGCTTTTGAAACTCCTGTTCTTTTGATTAAGGATTCAGAAAAGTATGAACCTGCGCGATATGGTGGCTTGGATGTCTTACCACATAGCTTGACAGATGAGGAGTATATTGAAAACCCTGAGCGCTTTCCACTCGATGAGCCATTAAAAAATCCAGAAAGATATAAAGAAATTCGGGAATTGATGATAGAACGTGCCCGCAGTTTTACAGGGTATTCGAATGATAAAACTTTCCGAACGCTACCTCTAGAAAAACTTCCAATGGATATCTCAGCGATTCGTATTTTTGCCTATACCTGGTCATCTACCTTTAAGAAGGCTTTGCTTGAAGGAGATGTTGCCTGGGATGCAGAGCGGATAGCAGATTTTGAAAGAATTGTGGGAGAAAAGACGGATAGAATATCAACATTACTTTTTGAACAGGAGAGCTTACATGGTGATATTCAGCGTTTGAACGATGATATTGATCGTTTAAATGATGAAATTCAAAAAATACAAGCCTCGTTTTCATGGAAAATAACTGAGCCAATACGAAAATTATCAAGTCTATTGAAACGATTCAAATAAATAAGGTAAGAAGGAAATTATAATGTTAGATAAGATAATCAGAAGCTATAGACAAGAGGGATGGCGCGCTACAGCGAGGAAAGTGAAACAGAAATTAACTGGAGCCAGTCCTCTGGCGACACAAACGATTCCTGCCAAAATAGATATGAACAAGCTTCCGCAAATGCCCGGAATACGAGAGATTGCTGGTGCTGACTATATCAACAATCCTTACATTAAGCCTGCAAAGCTGGCAAAGGATAAACTGAATATTGCCTGGGTGTCACCTCCAGTTGGACCTGGCGGTGGAGGTCATACAACGATTTCGCGTTTTGTGAAATATTTGCAAAGTAAAGGACATCGTATTACATTCTATATCCACCATAATAATACTATTCCCCAATCTGCTAAAGAAGCACAGGAAATCTTTTCACGCTCATACGGTATAGAAGTAGATGTAGAAGAGCTACAAGATTTTAAAAATCAGGATGTAGTATTTGCAACTAGCTGGGAAACAGCATATGCTGTTTTTAATCTTAAAGGTGAACAGTTACATAAGTTTTATTTTGTTCAGGATTTTGAGCCAATTTTCTTCGGTGTTGGTTCTCGTTACATGTTAGCAGAAGCTACATATAAATTTGGTTTTTACGGTATTACTGCGGGAAAATGGCTTGTAGAAAAAGTTGGTCAGTATGGGATGCAGGCTGATTATTTTGACTTTGGTGCTGATATTGATATCTATAAACCTCAAAAAACTGTTGTCAAGAAAAAGAAAATTTGTTTCTATGCTCGCGCTCATACAGAACGTCGAGGTTTTGAAATTGGTGTCATGGCTTTGAACATTTTTAAAGAACGTCATCCTGAATATGAAATCGAGTTTTTCGGTCAAGATATGTCAAATTATGATATTCCTTTTGAATTTACAGATCGTGGCATTTTGAATAAAGAACAGTTGGCAGAGCTTTATCACGAAAGTGTGGCTTGCCTTGTACTTTCTCTGACGAACGTTTCATTATTACCTTTGGAACTCCTAGTTGCTGGTTGTGTACCAGTCATGAATGATGGAGATAATAATCGCATGGTACTTGGTGAAATTGAAGACATTCTCTATACAGAGGCGTATCCTGTTTCATTGGCAGATAAATTGTGTCAAGCTGTTGAACGTCAGGATATTACAGAGCATGCTCAGGCGATGAGTGAAAAATATACAGGACTTTCGTGGGAAGAAAGTTATAAAAAAGTGGAGACGATTATTTGTCGTGAGGTTTTGAATGACTAATCAAATAAAAGCTACGGTATTTATTCCCGTTTACAATGGGGAACATGACCACTTAGAAGAAACTTTGTCTGCTTTGTATCGACAAGTAACGGATTTCAGTTGGGATGTATTGATTACGGATTCGGGTTCCACTGATGATTCAGTCAATATTATCAATCGTTTTGCCCAAAAGCACAATAATTTGAAACTCCTCCATCTGAAAAAAGAAGAGTATTCTCATGGTGGAACTCGTCAAATGGCAGCAGAACTAAGTCAAGGCGAGATAATGGTTTACCTTAGTCAGGATGCTGTACCACATAATGAGCAGTGGTTGGTTGAAATGGTTCGGCCGTTTGCTATCCATCCAGATATTGTAGCTGTACTCGGAAATCAAAAGCCGCGTCACTATTGTTTTCCTGCAATGAAATACGATATTTTAGCAGTTTTCAATGAACAAGGAGTTGCGGATGCATTAACTTTCTGGCAGAGATTGGATACCAGTCAGAAGGGGCAATACACTAAAGAGTCTTTTTATAGCGATGTATGTTCTGCCGCCCCTCGTAAATTTCTCATCGAAAAAATAGGTTACCGCAATGTTGCTTACTCAGAGGATTATGAGTATGGTAAGGATATACTGGATGCGGGCTATATCAAGGTTTATAATTCAAAAGCAATTGTTGAACATTCAAATGATGTACGTCTTTCAGAGTACCGGCATCGTATCTTTGATGAGGCTTATAATGTCCGCTTGAATAGTGGTATAACCAATAAGGTATCGATTTTTTCGGTGGTGAAACAAGTACTAAGGTCAAGTTTTGAAGATAGTATGAAAATTATTTCAGATAATGATTATACTTGGAAACGAAAATTGTATTGGCTAGCGATTAACCCTCTTTTTCATATTGAAAAGTGGCGTGGTATCCGTCAGGCTAATCTTGTTGAACTCAATCAAGATATTTCACGCTATTCACTAGAAAAAAAGAAAGGTTCATGACAGTATGCTGACAAACAGTCTATGGATTACAAAGCTACGCAATATTCTTGTTGGTATTTTTTTGATTTTATTTGCTCAATTGACTCTACCGATTTTTTTTGAGTGGAAGTTCAATCAAAATTTTTGGTACATTGTGATTGCTGTTGTATTTTACTTTGTAATAGTTGATATGGAGGAACCTAGGAAATTAGCTAGGAACGCTTTTTTCCTTATTTTATCATTCGGTACTGTTATTGCTTTGATTAGACCTGTTCAATATGCTTTGGATGAAGAATCACACTTAGCAAATGCTATAGGAATTTCAGATAGTTTTTTATTTAAATACTCTGATGAACAGCTAAAAGATTACGATTCTGTCTTTTTACATGACAGTATTCGGAATCCCCAAAATTTTAAAGGTGATGATTATTGGTATAATGTAGAACATCAGAAAAGTAAAATTGCAGGGACACCAACATCTTTTGATAACCCTTCCTTTATACCAGGAGCAATAGGATGGAATATTGGTCGCTTAGTTTCGAATAAAGTCTATATTTCGTATTATATTGGTCGAATTTTTCATGTGCTAGCTTATGCTTTACTGGTGTTTTTGGCCATTAGAATAAGTCGAGTTTATCAAAATATGATTTATTTGATGGGGACTTTACCTTCTGCTTTATATGTTGTTTCAGGTTATCATTATGATTATTTATATTACGGTGCTAGTCTTCTTATGATTGCTATGCTGACGAATGTTTTGGCTGAAAAAGAAAAAATTACGCTAAAATATTCTTGTCTATTTCAAGGTCTGGCAATGTTGCTTGTATTTTCTAAGTTTCCATTTGTATTGATGGGAAGTTTGCTTGCAGTGTTACCTAATAAATACTTTGTATCAAAGAAAGTAAAGCTATTTGCAATTTTTTCTTTTATACCAGTCCTATTTTTAGGGTTAGTTTATACTGGAATTTTAAATATTTTTAATTTCTCCACTTCAGTAACTGGTAAAAGTCCGGGCTTGGCCTATTTCCTTCTACATCCGTTACCAATTATTCGGACGATGGTAAATGCACCGACTGCTATTTTGAATAATTTTGTCTCGCGTCCCCTACAATATGTTAGTCACGAACCAATGTTTCTGGCTGTGATTTCTATGCTTATTTTTATCTGTTTATATATATGGAATTCCATTGAGTTTCAGATACGGGTGCCTAAAAAACTCCGATTGTATTTAGTATTTCTTTTCATAGGTATATCATTTTTAATGGTTTATGCTATAACTGGAGATCCACGTGTTTACAAACCCGGTGATGTTTTAGTTGGCGGTATTCAAGGTCGATATTATTATCTGATGGTTTGTTTTTTACCTTTACTTTTACCTGTGATTTTGCCAAAAGGTGTTATCAATCGTGAACTTGTAGATACTGATAATTTTAGTAAAATACAACAACTATTGATATCATTTTTGACTATTTTGACAGTAAGTATTGGATTTTATATACAGATTTAACTAGGAGAAATATTATATTTTATGGAAAAACCTATGGTTTCGGTCGTTATCCCCGTATATAATGCAGAAAAAACGATTGAAAAATGTTTGAGTTCCCTCCTGGAACAAACAGTTAAAAACTTTGAAATTATTGCTATCAATGATGGGTCAAGTGACAATTCGTTGTCTATATTGAATAATTGGGCTAAAAAGTATTCAAATATACGGGTAGTTGATCAAGAAAATTGTGGCGTTGCTAAAACACGAAATTTAGGAATAACCCTTGCTGAGTCCGAATATGTCATGTTTGTAGATAATGATGATTACTTTAGAGAAGATTATATAGAGATTTTTTTTGAAGAGATAACAAGAAATAATCTGGACATTGTTATAGGAGGCTATCAAAGAGTCAATTCGAGTGGAAAAATTTTGCATACAGAAGTATTGAGCAATACGGAGTGGTCAAAATATATTATTGTAGCTCCATGGGCAAGAATCTACAGGAAAAGTTTTTTGTTAAGCAATGCCATTACATTTTTCAATTATGGTCTTGGAGAAGATGTTGTTTTTAGTATTGTGGCATACTCAAAAACAAATAAGATAAAGGTAATCCCATATGTTGGCTACTTCTGGTATTATAATGAGGCTAGTGTCTCTAATACTCATCAACGCGGGTTGTCTGAGGATTTGGATTTGAGAGTTGTCATGAGGGAAATTAAATCTAAAAGCGGAGACTTTGATAAGGGAAGGATAGAGTACTATCTTTATAGATACTTGGTATGGTACATGCTGTTTTCTGGAAGTAAGGCAAAACCTGAGGAATTTATGCGTCAGTTTAAAAATGGTAAGAACTATTTGGATAGTGAGATGGCGTATAAAAGCATGTTCTTTTCTAAAGTTATCCAAGGTGAGAGTTTTAAAAATAGATTTATTGTCTCTATGTTTTATTTACTAGACAAAATTAAACTTCTTCCTATCTTTTCAAAATTGTATTGTAAAGGTGAATAAATGATGCAAAGCAGAAATATTGGAAAAGTAGGGATAATTTGGAATACTATTGGAACAGTCTTTGCGACCTTGGTATCTGTTGTCTTGTTGATGGTTGCGAGTAGACTGACTTCTCCAGCTGTTGCTGATACTTTTAGTTTTTCTTTTACTGTGGCGCAACAATTGTATGTTGTAGGATTATTTGGTGTAAGGCAGTATCAATCAACGGATATACTTGAAAAGAATAATTTTTCAGAGTACTTTATTTCTAGATTACTTACTATCGTCTGCATGATGATATGTCTATGCTTTTACTTAAATTTTAATAAAGTTTCAAGTGATTATACTTTACCAATAGTTTTTTTAACATTTCATAGAAGTTTTGATGCGCTTTCGGATGTTTTTCAGGGATTTTTTCAACAACATAATCGATCAGATTTAGCAGGAAAAGTATTATTCGGTCATAGTTTAAGTACCATACTATTTTTTAGCATTTCTCTTGTGTTGTTCAAATCTCTAAATATTTCTGTTTCTGCAATGCTTCTGGTAAATTTTTTGTTATTTATCATTCAAGATATACACTATTTGAAGAAATATTTTTCAGAAGATACTCTTTTTACTTCAATACGGAATATTAAATCAGTAATGGACATATTGTTCAATTGTTTTCCAATTTTTATAAATGCGTTTTTAGTAAATTATATCTATTCTGAACCTAAATTTGTCATTTCTTCAGTTTTACAGAATAATGGCAATTTTGCAGGTTTGCAGAGGGACTTTAATATTATTTTTATGCCATCTTTTGTATTGAGTTTGTTGGTATATATTCTACGTCCTATGCTCACTGAACTATCTGTCTTTTGGCACAAGAGAGAAATAGTATCCTATCAAAAACAAGTCAAGAAATTGTTTTTATTGTTGACCCTATTTCATTTAGTGGTACTCTTGGGAGGCTACATTTTGGGCCTTCCTGTGTTAGGCATTGTATTTGGTGTTGAACTAGGACAGTATAAGTTGCCATTTATGATCTTGCTCATTGGAGGTGGCTTGAATGTATACTCAGTATTGGTAGATAATTTGCTGACGATTCATAGAAAACAGTCCTATTTACTAGTAGTGACAATTTTAACTTTTATTATTTCAAAAGTAATTACTACTCCCTTTATTGAGCATTACTCTATTCTAGGAGCTTCAATTAGTTTTGCTCTAGCTATGCTGGTATATTTTTTGCTAAGTATCGGCATTTATGTATTTATTAAGAAATCGCTAAAAAATGAATTGTAATATTATTTGATTGTTGATAAAATTAACATTTGAAGCACAAAAGAAGTATTCAAATCGGAGAAAAAATTATGAAAACCAATCACACTTTTGTGATTTGCGCATATGGAGATAGTCCATACCTGAAAGAATGTATTGTTTCCTTGAAAAATCAGACGGTAAGATCAGAAATCATCCTGTATACTTCCACACCAAGTAAACATATTGAGCAGCTATGCAAGCAATATGCTATTCCTTACCATACAAGTAGTGGTGGAGGGATTGGAGAAGATTGGAACTATGCATTATCGTTTGCCAGTAGTCGATATGTAACCATTGCACATCAGGATGACCTCTATAAAGAGAATTATGCTGAACAAGTCCTTGCAGAATTTTCTCGTCATTCCAATAATACAATAGTTTACTCAGACTATGCAGAATACCGTGATAATCAGGAAGTTCCAGCTAATACCAATTTGAAGATTAAAACGCTGATGTTGCAAGCGCTAGCTTTATTCCCAAATTGGAGATTTTGGAGAAATCGCATATTAGCTTTTGGAAATGCCATCTGCTGTCCTGCTGTAACCTATGATATGGAGAAATTATCTGGTTTTCAATTTGAAACACAGATGAGAACAAACTTAGATTGGTATGCTTGGTATGACATCAGTACGCATTACAAGGGAAGTTTTGGATATATTTCTGAAAAACTGATGTATCACCGTATTCATCAAGAATCAGAAACATCTAATACTATTCGTGATAATGTTCGGACAAAAGAAGATACGGAAATGTATCGTTTGTTTTGGCCAGAATTTATGGTAAGAATTCTTATTCACTTTTATGAAAAAAGTCAAGAATCAAATGGTTAGGGGAAGATATGTTTAAAAAGAAATCAGATACGTTGATTATTATTCCAGCTTATAATGAAGAAGGATCAATTGAGGCTGTTGTAAATAATCTGGAGAGCAATTTTCCTGAATTTGATTATGTAGTTATTAACGATGGTTCAAAAGATCGTACATCAGAAATTTGTCATGGGAATGGCTTCAATATCATTGATCTTCCTGTTAATCTTGGTTTGACAGGAGCTGTTCAGACTGGTTTTAAATACGCATATAAAATGAATTATAATCAGGCGATACAATTTGATGGAGATGGTCAGCATTTACCAGAGTATATTGGTGATTTGGTTACGGAAATCAAAAAAGGACATGACTGTGTCATCGGCTCACGTTTCGTATCTGCTCCTAAAAATTATTCTTTGAGAATGTTAGGTAATAGCTTAATTAGCTGGTCTATCAGGCTAACTACTGGTCAAAAAATTACGGATCCCACATCTGGTATGAGGATGTTTAACAAGGAACTTATCAGGGATTTTGCATTGAATGTCAATTATACACCCGAACCAGATACTATTTCTTTCTTGATTCGTCAAGGATATAAAATAAGAGAAGTGCAAGTTAAGATGCTGGAGAGACAGGCTGGACAATCTTACTTGACGTTATCCCGTTCTATAAAATATATGGTACATATGTTTACATCTATTTTATTGATTCAAAACTTTAGGAGGAAATAATGGCTATCCAATTTCAATTTTTACTTATTGTGACAGCTATGTCTACTTCAGCTTTTATTTTAATGAATATTCGCAAGTCAAGGATTCAAATAGAGGATAGTATTTTTTGGTTTTTTTTCTCAGGTGTTTTACTTGTCTTTGCGTTTTTGCCAAATGCAATTAGTCAATTATCAGATTGGATAGGTATTGAATCTCCTGCAAATTTTGTATTTCTAGCAATTATTTTCTTGTTGATTGTCAATCAGTATCGTATGACTTTAAAACAGGCTAAACTTGAAATTAAATTGAAGGAGCTTATTCAATTTATTGCTATTAACAAAAAGTAGAGGACTTATTATTGGTCTGTCTCGAAAATTAGTATAAAAATCTCAAGATATATATTATGGTTAAGACAGAACAGAATGGTAAATCGATTCTTTTTCCTTAATTTTTAGCGATTTGTAACGAGTATATTTAAATTATTCTATCATCATAATTGAACTGACATGTGAATGCAATAAACATTCAAAAGGGGGAGGTTTTCATAGGAAAATCTCTTTATTTATGCTAGAATAGTAGGTGGAGGTTGGACATGATTAAAATTTTCGGTAAAATCCGTTACCATTGGCAGCCGGAGTTATCTTGGGCTATTATTTACTGGTCACTCGCCTTCACCCCTCTTTTTGTTGGTATGATATTGTTACTGGAGCGATTAAGAATATCAAGACTATTTATTTTTTTGGTTGCCCTTTCCCTTATTTTGATCATACTGGGCTTACATCGTTACTTTGAGTTAAGAGAAGAGCATTTACGAATTGTTTCGGCTAATCCATTTTCTGTCCAGGAGATTGAAATTGCCAGCATAACTCGAGTAGAGGTCACTTATTTGGCGATTCGCATATTCTCTAAAGAAATACCAAACGGTCAGGTGTACTATATGCGCAAGTGGCCGAAAAAGTATTTTGTGAACCATTTGGTTGTTCATAGTCACTTCAAAGGTGAAATTGAATTGGTCGATCACCTGATAAAACTGGATTATTTTGAAGAATATTATACAAAAAAAGCCAAATCAATCTGATAAAATGGCTTTTGTAGGACATGATTTGATGGCAGCAAGAATCTCTGGAGTCGGTTCAACCATTTTTTCCAGATTTGTATCGTCTGAAAAGACAACAATGCCTTCATCATCGTAATCGAAAATAGATGAATAGGTTTGGCAAAGCCCGCAGGCAATGCAACGCTCAGGAATAAGTTTTATTTTCATACTTAGTATTGTAATCATATTTTAATAAAAATACAAGGAGTTTTCCCGATAATGTCACAAGAGCCATGGAATGAAGAAGTTTATCACACAGAATCTCTTAGTCGTAGAGAACGTTTGAGTAAGGGAATGGCAAGCACAAGTGTCTTTACAACCTTGGCAATCATTTTCTTTGTCATTGTGCTAATTATTGGTGTCACTGCGTTTTATCTATCTGTAGGTGGTAGTAGAACGGATTCTACAAAAGAATTTTATAATCCGAGTACCACTGCGGTCGTTTCAAATAGTTCATCAACTATTGCAGAGACGACAGAGTCTAGCTCTACGGAGGCATCAGGGGCAGAGACGACAGAATCAAGTTCTAAGGTTGCTGAGGCTGCTGATGGGTCTACTCTAACTGTTCAACCAGGAGAAGGGGTTGGGCAGATAGCGAGTCGTGGTGGCATTTCAATCGCCGAATTAGAACGACTGAATCCAGAAAAAATGACGACAGGTTCTTGGCTTGCCCATCCTGGTGATGTAGTTCGTATTAGATAGAGGAGTTATGAAATCAATTCAAATCGCAATTGACGGTCCGGCTTCAAGTGGTAAGTCAACCGTTGCTAAGATGATAGCCAAAGATTTTGGTTATACTTACTTAGATACAGGAGCCATGTATCGTTCGGCTACCTACCTTGCCTTGACGCATGGTATTGATGTCACAGATCAAGAGAGGATTGTTCAGCTACTTACCCAGTACCCCATTCGCTTCGGAAGAGATGAGAATGGTCAACAACTGGTCTTTGTTGGGGAGACGGATGTAACATTTCCTATTCGGGATAATCAGGTGAGCAATAATGTATCAGCAGTAGCAGCTCTACCTCTAGTGAGGGAGGAATTGGTGCGTTTGCAGCAGAAAATTGCTGAGGGTGGCGGTATTGTTATGGACGGTCGCGATATTGGTACTGTGGTATTACCTCAGGCAGAGCTGAAAATCTTTCTCATTGCTTCTGTAGAAGAACGCGCTCGCCGTCGCTTTAAGGAAAATATGGAGCGGGGGATTGAGACTGATTTGGCAATCTTGAAAGAAGAGATTGCGGCTCGTGATTTTAAGGATTCAAATCGAGCAGTTTCCCCCTTAAAAGCAGCAGATGACGCTATTACTTTTGACACCACAGGTGTATCAATTGAGGAAGTTGTTCAATTTATTACAGAAAAAGCGAAAGAAATTCTTGACAGGCAGTCGGATAAGTGATAAAATAGTCGTATTGAGAAAAGCAGAAGTGAGAGCTTCTCGCCTTGCGACTAACGTTGTCTGGCTCTACGGATTAAGATTTCTTCGGAAATAATAATGGTGTAGTGCGGACTTGTTTAGCAAGTCCGTTTCGTTTTTCTCGAAAAATATAAAATGAGGTGAAAAGCCATAGCAAAGCAAGATTTGTTCATCAATGATGAAATTCGAGTGCGTGAAGTTCGTCTTATCGGTCTTGAGGGTGAACAGTTGGGAATCAAACCACTCAATGAGGCTCAAGCCATTGCTGATAATGCAAACGTGGATTTAGTATTGATTCAACCACAAGCTAAACCGCCAGTTGCAAAAATTATGGACTACGGTAAGTTCAAGTTTGAATATCAGAAAAAACAGAAAGAACAACGCAAAAAACAAAGTGTTGTCACTGTAAAAGAAGTGCGTCTAAGTCCAACGATTGACAAAGGGGATTTTGATACGAAGCTTCGCAATGCCCGTAAGTTCCTAGAAAAAGGAAATAAAGTCAAGGTTTCGATCCGTTTTAAAGGTCGTATGATTACCCATAAAGAAGTTGGAGCGAAAGTATTAGCTGAGTTCGCCGAAGCAACCCAAGATATTGCTATTATTGAACAACGTGCTAAGATGGACGGACGTCAAATGTTTATGCAGTTGGCCCCAGCTTCAGATAAAAAATAAGCTTTTTAAGCAAAAGGAGAATTAACATGCCAAAACAAAAAACTCACCGCGCATCAGCTAAACGTTTCAAACGTACAGGTTCTGGTGGATTGAAACGCTTCCGCGCTTATACTTCACACCGTTTCCATGGTAAAACTAAGAAACAACGTCGTCACCTTCGTAAAGCAGGTATGGTACATGCAGGTGACTTTAAGCGTATCAAATCAATGCTTACAGGTTTGAGATAAGCTGACTACTAGAATTTAGATTATTATTTGGAGGAAAATTAAATGGCACGTGTTAAAGGTGGCGTTGTTTCTCGTAAACGCCGTAAACGTATTTTAAAATTAGCTAAAGGTTACTATGGAGCTAAACATCTCTTGTTCCGTACTGCGAAAGAACAAGTAATGAACTCTTATTACTATGCATACCGTGACCGTCGTCAGAAGAAACGTGATTTCCGTAAATTGTGGATTACTCGTATCAATGCGGCTGCTCGTATGAATGGCTTGTCATACTCACAATTGATGCATGGTTTGAAGTTGGCAGAAATTGAAGTAAACCGTAAAATGCTTGCTGACTTAGCAGTAAATGACGCAGCAGCGTTTACAGCTCTTGCTGATGCAGCAAAAGCAAAATTAGGTAAGTAAAAATTGAAGAGCCATGTCTAAAAGACAAGAAGGCATAGGTAGCAAAGGAACTGGTCATCGGTTCCTTTTTTTGTTTTATTAAAACAATAGAAAAATAGCTATTTCAGCCTATTGATAGAAAATTTTAAAAGTATCCAAAGAGTAGTTGAAAGTCAGAAGGGATAGTATCTAATGAGTAACCAATCTAGAACGTAGGGAATCTCCATTAAAGTTACTATCGTTTTTTCGTCCATTAACTGTTATAGGAAATTCCCAAATAAATTTTTGTAAAAAGCTATTATTCCTATTAAGATTATGGTAAAATATTAGAGAAAAGGAGACTGAATTGAAGAACTTTAGACAGCTACTGGGTGTAGCCTTAGTTGGTGGTATGATTTTCCTCTTGTCTCATGGAGTGCTACATTTGGAGAAGACAGAAGAGATACGAAGACAGATACAACAGATGAAACAAAGTTTTCATCAAAACTCGGATGTCTATGCTTGGATTAGAGTGGATGGTACGAAAATCAACTACCCTGTCCTGCAACACCCGACAGATGATCGGTATTATCTGACTCATGATGAAAAGGGCAACGAGACGAATTACGGTGCGATTTTCACTGAGAAGGTCAATAATAGGAGTTTTGATGATCCGGCAACTATTCTATATGGACACGCCATGAGGGATGATTCAATGTTTGGAAGCTTGGATTACTTTGCAGATATTTCTGTATTTGAAGAATTTCAAACAGTGACCATCATAACAAAAGATAAAACCTATTCTTACCAAATTATTGCGGCCTACTCTTTTACAGATGATCATTTATACCATACCTATGGACTGAGTGATTCAAGACAGGTTGCAACCTATGTTTCTCATTTAGAGACAAGATCAAGAGAATATGGTGGTTTTTATCGTTCGGTTCCTTTTGATGCTGCGGAGGATAGGCTATTGATTTTGTCTACTTGTGATGCAGCAAATGACGGTATGCGTTTTGTTGTCCATGCTATCAGAAAAGGAGAGAGTTGATATGGAGATTTTTAGAAAACGTAGGCGATTTTCTGAGTTTGTGTTTGGCTTTATCAGTTTGGGGATAGGTCAAGAGCTGATGAGAATCGGTCTATTGAAACCTTGGTCTGAGAATATTCCCTTTCTTTTAGGAATCGGAATTGTGGGTCTTTTTTTATCAGGGGTGGCTTTGTTTATTATAGGTAGATTAGCTCTTTGGTTCATAAAGCAGTATAATCAAGACAATCGTGTTGTTAAGACCTTGATTTTGATATTCGCTGTAGCCATTCTGGGAGGATTACTGATTGGTGGATTGGGGCAGTTCATATATGATCACAGTTCCTTTAGCTACCGAGATGTAAAAAATGGTGTTTGGCTAGTGACTAGTGTGTTTCAGTCGCTGGTGAAAGTAACTGTGTTGTTTATTTTGTATCGCTTCTATCAAGGAACCAGCTTGTCTTGGAAGGAGGAGAACTTTCAGAGAATTCTGGTTATTGTATCAATAGTACTTATCTTCACAACTAGTATAGGTTTGATTTTACCAAGCATTTCGGGCTTGCTGTTGCGTGCTGTTGATACTGTAATTGTCTTGGGAACGGCATATCGTTTAATTGGAAAATAATAGGATGATGAATATGAAAAAGATAAGAAAACTAGTTAGTTGGCTGATGCTATCAACCCTCCTGCTGACTAACAGCCCGCTAATCTATGCGAGGGAAATTCAGGAAATTGTTGAAACTTCGCAACGCCAGGCTTATTACAATGAGTCGGTGGAAGAAGCACGTAAGACGACAGTTGGTAATGAAAATACGATAACTCCTTCATCTACGACTCAAGAACAGGAAGAAACAGCGGACGATGCAGGGGATGCCATCCAACAGCCTAAAGTTAGTGAGGATAGTCAGAGTGCAGAAGAAGCGGCTCTGCGTGAGCGGTATGGTGCTCCAATCCTCGAAAATGGGAGAGAACAGCTCTACAAGGTGGATGAAACTCGCTTTGTGACCCATATCGGTAGTCAGGCTAAGACCTACTTGGATCACGAAGGGAAAGAGGTTCCGATTGATTTGAGTCTTTACTCTTATCATGCAGACGGGAAGCACTACTACCTACCAAAAGAATCCCCAGTCAATGTGGTCTTACCTTCTCAAGTGAATAATGAAACACCGATTGATGTGGTCAGTCAGGAGAAAAAGATTTCTATTTACCCTTTGGATAAAACTTACGGACATGCAACTGTGCAGGATAATGCTATCCTTTACAATAATGTTGATGGGACAACAGATGTTCAGTATACTGTCCAATCAAATGGGGTCAAGGAAGAAATTGTTCTCGCCAAATGGGAAGAAAAGAACCGATTCACCTATATTTTAGATGCGGGAGACTATGATGTGTCTCTGGAAGTCAATCAAGTCTTGGTTCGTCAAAGGGGGAAAAAAGATATCCTTTTTGTTCTGACTGCACCTATGATGGTAGATGCGGCTGGTGAGACTAGTCAAGATTTGAAACTGGAATTAGTAAAAAAAGAGGGACGCTATCAGATTACTGTCGTTGCTGGAAAAGAGTGGTTGGCAGACAGTGCTCGTCAATACCCTGTACGAATTGATCCGACTATCACAGTTCCTCGTGAAAACATTCTTGACTCTGTTACTAGTACTGTTCATGGTCAATACCAAGGTCTGGCCTATGGGTATGTAGGATATATGACGGTCGACTTGATGGGGATGACAGGTGTACCTTATGTCAAAGATATCGGCCGTAGTCGGATGTATTTTAAAGTAAACTATGACTTTAAACAACATATTCCATCAGAAGCTAAGATTGATAGTGCTACACTAAATCTCTATGAGTACACGGCTCCAGGAAATCAAGGAACGCAATTTGGTGCCTATCGTATGACAGAAGACTTCGATATCAATACAGTGACATGGAATTCTTCTGTTAATCTAGGTCGAGAAATTGCGGGCGAGAATGCTATTTCAACTAAAAAAGTGGGGATGCACAACTTTGATATTCGCGATGCGGTTAACGGATGGGTACAGGGACTCTATCCTAACTATGGTTTGGTCGTTGCAGCTACAGATGAAGATGCAGATGGTGGTGCTTTTTATACGACAGAAGCAACTGCCTCCAATGCGGGACAGATTGGTTTTACCTCTGACAAGGCTCCAAGTTTGACGATTCATTGGTCAGTACCCGATCCAGCAGATGTTCATTATGCTATCGGTGATACGACAATTAACCTGCGAACGATGGTCAAAACAGATAGGTCTGGGAAGCTCCAGTTTCAAGGAGTCCTTGCGGATGGTCTGACTAGTCCTGCAGCACAAGTTAGTTACCAATTGAGCGATCCTGCTAAGAATTATAGTGGCCAGAGTACAGCTAGTTTCTCGTATAAGTATCCTGATACCAGCTCTTTTATCTCCGCTTTTGAAAAAGGAACCACTCAGTACAAAGATAAGTTATCAAACTGGCAGACCTTGGTACCTTTTACAGAGCCAGATCTCAATACTTTGTATACTATTGATGCAGAAAGTCAGAAGGAGGGACAAACTAGCGGGAAAAAAACTAGTGATTCTTTCATTATTTACAAGGTCACTCAATATGATACCTTGCCCAAGATAGCGAGCTACTACGGAGTTTCTCTCAATCAGATTGCCTTTGACAATCGGATTCAAGATATGTTGCTGGTTAAAAATAATACCCTCTTTATCCGTAATCCTAAGCAAAATGCTAAGACTCCCTACAACCCGCCTGCCCTAAATGATAAGACAAAGGCTGATGTAGATATGCTTTTGATGGGACGGGGACTGCACTGTGAGTTTGGTTTTGAACCGATTAACCTCAATACGGGGAACTTTTTCCTAGAGCGGACAGATGTAGCTATTTCTGACCTAGGTGGAGATTTTGCCATTATTCGTCATTATAACTCCAAAGCCGCAGGAATGAATACCCTCTTTGGTCGTGGCTGGTCTTTTGCCTTCAACGAACAGCTATCCCTTGATGAGGAAGGTAATCTTTACTATACACGCATGGATGGTTCAATCCTGATATTCACTAAAGAAGGTGATACATACAAGGCTCCAGAAGGATATGATTTGACCCTGACTGTCAAAGAGTTAGAAACTAAAAAAGCTGATTTTGGCAATGGCGAGGAAGAATATGCAGTCAAGGAATACCATATCAAAGATAGCAACCAGAAAGAAAAAATCTTTAATTTCCATGGTCAACTGATTCGTCAGATTGATGAAAAAGGAAATAAAACCGATCTAGAATACAATGAACAGGCACAGCTAAGAAAGATTGTATCTCCAACAGGCATCACATATGGTATCATCCTGAATGAATCTGGTTATATCGGAGCTATCCAGTTACCCAATGGTGCAACGTTAGCCTATGAATATGATGAGGCCGGTAATCTGATTGCCTACACAGATGCAGCAGGAGCTAAGACTCGCTACGATTATGATGACAAGGGACGCATGACAGCCTGGTATGATGCAAATGGTACCAAAATCGTCGAGAATGTCTATGATGATCAAAACCGTGTAATCCAACAAACAGATGGCACAGGTGCAGTTTCTACCCTTTCTTACAGTGATGGACAGACAGTGACGACTGATGCCAATGGGCAACAGACGACTTATACTTATGATACATTTTATCGGACAAAAGGGATTTCCTATCCGGATGGAAGTAGTGTAAGAAAAACTTATGATAGCAATAATCGTTTGGCAAGTAAAACCAATGAGTTGGGACAAACCACTAGCTACACCTATGATAGTCAAGGAAATATTCTCACAGAGACCCGTTTTGATGGTGCCGTTAAGACCTCTACATATGATCGAAACAACCATCTCCTTTCTGTCACAGATTTTGCAGGGCATACGACTAGTCATACCTACGATAATAAGGGCAACCTTCTTTCTACGACTTTAGCAGATGGCTCAACCATCGCCTATACCGTTGATGAGCAGGGACGAATTCTTTCTACAAAAGATGCTCGTGGCAATACGGTTCAACTAGCTTATGATGGTGCTAAATTAGTCAAAGTGACCAATTCAGCTGGTGGTGTCACCACACTTGCTTATAATGCTCACAATCAAGTCACCACCATTACCAATCCACGTGGTGGAGTGACTACTTTTACCTACGATGCCGAAGGGCGTAAACTGAGTGAAAAAGATGCGGATGGTGTTGGTACTAGTCAGACTTTTGACCCAGCAGGGCAGGTCATTACTGTGACGGAAGGTAATGGGAATACCAGTACCTTTAGCTATGATGCGCTTGGTCGTAAGATTGCGGCCAATAATGGTGAAGGAGGTAATTATAGTTACAGCTACGATGGGGTGGGCAATCTCCTTAGCCAGACGGATGCGGAAGGGCATACGACTACCTATAGCTATGACAGTAGAGGACGGTTATTAACAGAGACGAATGCTGGTGGACAGACCGTGACCTACAGTCGAGATGCGCTGGGGCGAGTCTTGACACGAACCAATGAAGCGGGTCAGACAAGAACCTACACCTATGATGAAGCTGTTAACCAAATTGCGACTGTTACAGATGCCCTTGGTCAAGTGACCACCTATAGCTATGATAAGGCGGGCAATCAGGTTCGTACCAAGTACCCTATCGGCACTAGCACCTCTAGCAGCTATGACTCACTTGGACGCCTCCTCAACCATACGGACCAAGCCGGTCAAACAGTAACCTATACCTATGATGCAGTGGGCAATAAACTCACAGAAAGTCTGGGAGAGCGTACGACCAGCTATGTTTATGATGCGCTTGGCAATGTGACGACCATCCACTATCCAGATCAAACGAGTATTTCTTACAGCTACGATGCCATGGGTAATGTTCTGGAACGAGTGGATGCCAAAGGTCTTAAAACCAGCTATGCCTATACTGCCGCAGGCCGTTTGACCAGTACGACAAATGCACTCGGGCAAACAACAAACATGACCTACGATGCCAATGGAAATCAGAATAGCTTGACCGATGCTGCAGGTTATACCGCTAGTTCCCGTTATACTGGTCAGAATAAAGTGGCACAGGTTGTAGATGCCCTTGGTCACACAACCAACTTTGCCTACGATCAGATGGAGCGCTTGATAGAGAAAACAGATGCTCTAGGAGGAAAGACTGTCTATCGGTACAATGAATTAGGCTACGTAACGCAAGTTATTAATCCAAATGGACATGCGACTCAGCTAACCTATACACCGACTGCTCAAGTTAAAGAGATTATTCGAGCGGATGGTACAAGCACCCTCAATGAATATGATGCCCTAGACCGCTTGGTGAAGCAAAGTCAATCTAGTGGACTCATCACCGAGTATAGTTACGATGCTGCCAACCGTGTTATTACAGCTAAGGATAACCAGTCCTTAAATGAAACCTACACTTATGATGCTGCAGGTAACCGTCTCACAACGACCAATAGTCTCGGTCAGACGACAAGTAGAACCTATGATGCTTATAATCAGTTGACTACAGTCACCTATGCAGATGGTCGTAGCGAAAGCTATACCTATGATGAGGTCGGTCATCTGGTGACAAAGACAGATGTAGAAGGTCATAAGACCAGCTATCATTATGATGAAAACGGTAATCTAAATAAGACAGTGGACCATCTCGGTCGGGCAACCAGCTACGCCTATGATCCGCTCAACCGTGTTGTCACCAAGGTAGATCCTGAAGGACACAAAACTCGTTACGAATACGATGTGTTGGGACATGTCGCAAGTGTAACGGATGCCAACGGGCATCAAACTACCTACGGTTATGATGCCAATGAAAATCTGATTCTTTACAAGGATCCAAATGGTCAAGAGACGGTATTGAAATACGATCCACTCGGTCGCTTGACAGAAACAATTGCACCAACAGGTGCCAGCCAAACCCATACTTACGATGCAGTGGGTAATCGTCTATCTGAAACAACAGGCGAGGGTAACACCACCATCTATAGTTACGATGCACTCAATCGTCTGGCTAGTATGACCAAGCCAACAGGTGGAAAAACCAGTTATACCTATGATAAAACAGGAAGTATTGCCACAGAGACCGATCCAAACGGTGGAGTGACAACCTATGTCAATGACCTCTATGGCCGTGCGACTCGTCGTACTCTATCCAATCAAGCCACATTTAGCTATGCCTATGATGCTCTTGGTCGTTTGGAGAAGCAGACCGCTCCACAAGGACTTTCTAGGTCTTATACTTATGATGTTTCAGGTAACCTCATCACAGAGGCTGACCAGTCAAACAGAACGACTAAATACACCTATGATATAGCTGGTCGTCTGCTATCTGAAAAGAATACACTGGACCTTGAAACGAAGTATAGCTATGATGCTTCTGGGAATCTAGCAAGCATTACTGCACCAAGTGGTGCTAAGACTAGCCTATCCTATACTAAGTTGGACCAACTCAAGACCATCACAACACCGACAGGTCGTGAGACGGAACAAAGCTATGACCCTGTAGGTCAAGTGACCAAACGTACTATCAATGGCAAACAGAAGGAAACCTATACCTACGATCCAAACGGTAACTTGCAGGAAGTCGTCAATGCTTTGGGACAAGTGAGTAAGCGTAGCTATGATGTAGGCAATCGCTTGATAGCTGAAACTGATACGGGAGGGAAAACCACTCTCTACAGCTATGATAAGGATAATCGTCTGACTAAGGTCACAAGCCCGACAGGAGCAAGCAGCAGCCTGTCTTACGATGGCAATGGCAACTTGACCAGTGTTCTATCCGGAAGCAAACGCATCTCTAGCTATACCTATGACCTGAAAGACCAGCTCTTGACAGCGACCAAGGGAAGTGGAGATAAGGCCTCAACGAGTAGCTATACCTACGACAGTGTGGGCAACCTTACCTCTGTTACCAATGGCAATGGTCAAGTGACCAAATACAGCTACGACCAATTAGGCAATGTTATCAAGAAGATGACAGCGTTGGGAGATGTTGAAAGCTACACCTATGACCTCAATAATCAACTCTCTCAAGTCAAGAAAGCGGATGGACAGACTATCCGTTATGATTATAATAAGCTAGACCAACTCCTAACCAAAAAGACATCTGTCAAGTCGGAAGGTCAGGTTCTCTATGCCTATGATGCGGATGGTCGCAGAGTAGCTATGAGCGACTTGACGGGTCAGACTAGATACGCTTATAATGAAGAGGGCGAGTTGATAGGAGTTCGTCAGGGAGATGGCAGCCTCATTGCCTACACCTACGACGACTATGGTAATGTTACTAAACTAACCTATCCAGATGGTAGTGAGGTAACTTACAGTTATGATGCTCTTGATCGTTTGACTAAGGTTACCAATCGTGATGGCAACGTCACCACCTACACCTATGATAAGTCTGGGGACATGGTCAAGATAGAGCGTGGAGATGGGACGACTAGCAAGTTGACCTACGATGCGGCACATCGGGTGAAGGAAATGATCCATCGGGATAAGAAGCATAAGGTCATCTCCAGCTATGCTTACGAGTATGATGATGGTAATTATATCGCCAAGGAGACCATCACACAGGATGGGGAAACACTCATTCAAGCCTATAGCTACGACAGTTTGGGGCAAATCTCCACCATGATGATTTCAAACAAGGCTGGTAAGGAGTTAAGTAAGTTCAGCTACACCTACGACCAAGCAGGAAACAAGCTGACGAGCACAGAGGAAGTAGAGGGCAAGTCAACTAGGACGAGCTATACTTATGATGCCAATAATCGTCTGCTTGAAATGAAGACGGGAGATAAGACCACTACCTATCAGTATGATAAAAATGGCAACCGCACAGCTTCTGGCGAAGGGGATGCCAAGCTGAACTACATCTACGATACGGAGAATCGTCTCCTTGCGGTCAAGGATAAGGAAGGTCTCCTCTTTGCGGCTCTCTATGATGGAGATCATAATCGTGTCTTCACTGCTAGTCGAACACAGGCGACCCATCACTACCAACTTTTCAAGCGTAAGCCTGCGGATAAGAAGCGTAAGTCTCCATATACCACATCAAGCGGGAAAGAGCACAGTCTCTTCTGGTATGGTTTCACACAAAATGTCATCCAGTTCTTCTCTAGCTTTGCGACTAGCGAGGGCTATGACTGGATTGCGACTTTCGATACGGTATCGAACGCCTATCATCAGAAGGTGGCAAAGGATCGGGCAAGCAAGGAAGGTTTAGTAGTTCATCCACCGAGTGCAGACCATCTGCCGGGAGAGTCTCCAGTGGTCTACTCAAGCGAGGTCCAAGAGGTTCTGATTCCTTACACGACCAAGAAAGACACTTATCACTACTACGAGACTCGAAACTATGTCAATGATGTCAACCGCCAGCACACACAGGTCCTCCAGACCTATGATGCACAACTCAAGAAGCGGGAGACCTATACCTATGGTAGGGAAAGAAGCAACTATAGGAATGAAAGTACAGGCAAGAGCTATTTCTACCTAACCAATCAATCTGGCTCTGTGACTGGTCTGACTGAGCACGGGGAGGCAGTCGCTTCCAGCAGCTATGGTCTCTATGGTGCCACCAAGCAGACCACCGATCAGACTGGGCAACCGTTCGCCTACAATGGTGAGGCTAGGGATGTCACGGGCTTGGATTACCTAAGGGCCAGATACTACGATAGTCAGACGGGGACTTTCCTGACAGCGGACAGTTATCAGGGCAGTCGGACAGACCCACTCAGTCACAACCTCTACACCTATGTGCAGAATAACCCAGCAAACTATACCGACCCGAGTGGGCATTATGGTTCACCGTTTGCCATGATGGAAGGCGGTAGGGGTCGCCCTGTCAGGGGGTACAGCCAACCGAAACCTCTGATGAACCCAACAGATGGCACCTTGTACGCTCCATCCACACCGGAGCATAGGGCTCATCAGGTTCGCCAACAACAGACCCAGATTTATTCCTACAACTACACGCCATCTCATAACGCTCCTAGAACCAGCTACCAGCAGACCTTATGGCAACAGGCTCAAGCCCAAAGAAGTGTTTCCAATGCTTGGGAACAAGCCAAGGCCATAGGACAATCGGTCTATGACTGGGGTGCCTCAAGGACAAGAGAGGCCACCAATATTGCGCGCAACTGGACCAAATCCCTAGAGGAAACCATAACGCATGTCTGTACAACAGCCGAGCGCTGGGTGCAGAGCGTTACCACTAATAAAACCAACATCAGGGTTGCGGATTTCCACAAAATTGAGGAAGCCAACAAATATGGCTTAACGGTAGCGGAAAAGACTAAGATAGATACAATGTCTATGGCTGACTTGAAAGCTAAGTACAGCAGTGTGATTGGAAACTACAGTACCTATATAGGTACAGGTTATTTCAATCCACTAGCTAATGGTGAAAATAGAGCAGTTATTGAAAGATACAAGATTCTCAAAGCTGAGGAAGAAGCCAAGATAGCCGCTAAAGCTGCGGAGATGAATAAATACCACTATCTAAATCTCTATAAAACCATTGCGGAAACTGGTCTACGACCTGATGGTACTCCAGCTACTGACTTAGAGAAGAAAATAGCGCCATTTGTCCCACTGATTCCAATCGTGCAGGCTGGTGCAGCAGCTTTTGCGGGTTACCAATATTCTAAGTATAGTTCAAGTGTACCGACAGGTAATGGAGCGAAGTGGGGAAGTAGTAGTCAGAAGACGTTTAAACCTGGCGAGTTAGAGAATCATTATAATAAACACGGACAGCAAGTTGCGAATGCACTGAATAAGTCTACTTATACCATTGAGCAGTATTTGGATGATGCAAATTACGTTATACAAACTGGTGAGTACTCTTCTAAAAATAATGCTTATTATAAGTACATCGGTTTCAGTAAGGATGGGAATGGACAAGGCAGTACAAAGTATGCAGTTGTTGGTCTTGATAGGGTTACTGGGGAAATAACAACCTATCATATAAAAAACGTTAAGAAAATGTATGAATGGGATTCTAGTTTAGGAATTAAACCTTAGAGTAGGAGGAGATATATGATAAAAATACACAACGTTAACTGGCTTGATGAAGCAAGTTACGAGGGAGAAATTACCTTGGTGGATAGTCATAATAAGAAGTTGGTCTGTTTTACTGATGCAGAACCATTGGATATTATTGCGAAAAAACTTAATGTTATTTTGGGAATGGGAGGTTCTGAGATAATTAGAAGTGATGAACATTCCTATTCCTTAGGATATCTTGGGAATTTTGAACATTATGTAGTTGGTCAAGTATTAGATAGGGATATTCCACTAATACAATGCTTCGATTATGTCTTAGAATTGGACGGACCATTACCTGGAGATATTGTTTCAGGGGACTGGGTAGAGTGTTCGATTGATAGATTTGACATATATAAATAAGCGTAAAGAACATAAGTAGGTTACTATAAAAAAAGGTAATGGTACTCCTATGCCTTTACCACAGGCGTTCTTTCAGGTAAACAAGCCGGTAGTATCGTGAAGGATGTAGGCAGCAGTATACTCGGAGGAGCTACCTCAGGCATTGGGAATGCACTGGGCCGCCAAGCAGCAGATACTGTCATTGAAACCGCAGTGGATACTGTTGTGGATGCGGCCCAAGGTGGCAACATCAGTCCAGCCAGCATTGGAACAAACCTAGCGATCAATGCCATAACAGAAGGTGTCTCCAGCAAGACTGTTAAAGGACAGAAGGGGGATGTGTCTTCACAAAAGGATGCGCTCCCTGTCCAACAAGTCTCTAGGCCCGATAAAAGCACGCCCAAGACAGATTTTTGTGTAGCACCTGATGGAACAACCCTTCCAGCTACTGGCTATAGATATATGGATTCTAAATATGCAAAGCAAACAATGGAATCAATGCAAGCTCCCGGTAGCTATGTAGGATTTACAAAATTTGATTCAGCGAGACAAGTGCAAGATGCTTATCAAATTTCACCTATTTGGAGTGATGCTAAATTACGAGGAGAATTTGATACTTTGCAGATATTTTATGATGCAAGAATTCCGAGAGCTTATGGTGATAAAGCAGGTGAAGTATTGGCTCCCCTTAACTACGACATGTTATGATAAAACTTTTTCTCTCATTTGAAGAATGAGTCACTGAGTTTACTCTCGTTCAAAGAAGGGAGCCTCATCTATCAAATTATCGAATATATCGTAACTGGTATAACTACGATAAATCGCGACATATTAAAAGGCATGCCCCTCTACATTCCGAGGGAATCATGCCTTTTAAATATTCAGCTTTTTAACTCCTTATTTTATGTGGAGCTTTTCATTCAGACTACTAAATGTATGGTGAGTCTGACTTTTGTTCTAAATTCTAACAAGAGGAATTAACCTAGTTTCTTTTATTCAGATGATGTGCTAGTTGTCGTATTTGTTTCGGTATTTACTGAGCCATTCTTATTGTAAAGCTCGGCATAGCTTGGTGCTTTAAACAAATCAACAGTAGATTTATTCCCGTTTTTGCTATAAAGACTGGTCGAGTTTTTACCGAGTTTATTTTCAATGGCAATTTCAGCAGCCAGTGAGTCTATGTAGCTATATTGGTTAATATCTAAAGCTGGTAAACCATTATCAAAAAAGCGTATGAGATCACCAGTCTGAATAGCATCGCTAGCGGCTAATTGAGCTGCAACTGTTTCTTTGATATGATCGATTTCTTTTTGAGTTGTTTCATCCGGATTTGTAATTTCTTGTCCGGTCTCAGTATAATAGAGTTTTCTTTCATAGCTAGTGTATTTAGGAGTAATAAAGCTTCCCGCAGTTCTTAGGGCTACAATTTGGTTGTGCTGGTTAGAAAGTATGTCTTGACCAACTTGAAGGAAATGATTTGCTTTAATACCTAGTAGATGTTCGAGGG
Source organism: Streptococcus sp. DAT741 (assembly GCF_009866825.1). Lineage (NCBI taxonomy): Bacteria > Bacillati > Bacillota > Bacilli > Lactobacillales > Streptococcaceae > Streptococcus > Streptococcus sp. DAT741. The sequence goes on along the minus strand of NZ_CP019557.1, from coordinate 1,239,936 downwards.
TAGGGAGAGCATCTATTTCACCGCTGTAAGTATTGAAAATACCACCATTTGTCATCCCAGGAATAACAATCATATATGGGACACGCTGCATCATAGCGTTATCAAAGTCTGACCAGGTTTGGGAGTCTTTTCCAATTAGTGGTGCTAAATCTGGATTGCGTGAATTAGAAATTCCGTAGTGATCGCCATAAAGGATGATGATAGAATTTTCATACAAACCAGTTGCTTTTAAATAATCGAAGAATGCTTTGATGGAAGCATCTAGATAGTTGGCTGTTGCAAAGTAACCATTGATGGTTTCGTCCTTTGTATTAGCTAGTGGAAAGCCAATCTCATCTCCAGTCAAGCTGGTTGTGTAGGGATAGTGGTTGGAAACAGTGATAAATTTTGTATAGAACGGCTGCTGCAAGCGTTCAAGATACTGAATGGAATCTGCAAACATGATTTTATCGTTCAAACCATACTGGAATGAATTGTCTGCAGTAGTTTTTGAAAAATAAGACTGGTCAAAGAAGTAATTATACCCCCATTGTTTGTAAGTATTGTTTCTATTCCAAAAGCTTGCCGCATTTCCGTGAAAGACAGCAGATGTGTAGCCTCCATTCTTTGATAAGATATAAGGTGCTGCTTGCTGGGTATTGCTTCCGCCGTATTGAACCATAAAGGAACCCTGATTAAGCCCGAAGAGAGAGGTTTCAAGCATTGTCTCAGAGTCTGAGGTTTTTCCAGCCTTGACTTGATTAAAGAAGTTGGAAAAGGCAAGAGTTGAGTTAGAATGATAGAGGGAGTTAAGGAAAGGAGTTACTTCATGTTCTACACCATTAACATTTAACTTATAGTCAATTACAAATTGTTGTAAGCTTTCAAGGTGGAGATAGATGACATTCCGCCCCTTGGCAATTCCAAAATATTGATCATTCGGTTGAGCATAGTGTTCCGCGACATATTGTTTGATAGGGGGAAGAGCAGTAGCTGTTGCACCGGATCGATCCCTGTGAGTGTTATATGTCTGATTGGCATTGTAGCCGAGGAAGGCAGGTAATCCGAGTGCCCTGACAATATAAGTATTGGAGAATCCACGCGTAAGCAATTCTGGACGATCAATTTCCGCTAAAAATAGATTGATGGAGAAAAATAGTACAGAAAATGCAGTAATAGCAAAACTAGATTTTTGATGAAATCTTCTTTGATCCCATTGGATTGATTTTCGATAAAGTAGGGTAGCAAAGACGATAAAATCAATAAAGTAGATGATGTCCCACAATCTAAATAGCTTAATGGCTGCTTCACCGAGTCCTGCTGATACGCTAGATGTTGCCATCATGGTAGAGATGGAGATATAATCTGAGAACTCTCGAAAATAGATGGCATTTGAAAATAACCAGATAAAAAGGAGGGTATAAATTCCAATCGCCAACCCATAGAAGAGCTTAGTATTTTTTATATAGAGAGCAAGTCCAAGTAAGAGTAGGCCGATTGGTAAAGGATTGATAATAGCAATAAGATTTTGAAAAAATCCTTGTGTATCTAAGTTGAAGTCAACATAATAGGCCCATAAGGTTTTTAGCCAATAAATGATTAACAAAGTAAGGATGAAGCCAAGCCGAGTCTGTACATGGGGCTTGACAGAGTCAATTAGTTTTCGCACGATAAAAGCTCATAATCCTTTCTAATATCTCAGTTCATTATACCACAATTTTTTAATAAGCCTCAAAATGGGGAGCTTTTTTGGTATATATGTGGAAATATGTTATAATCATTCTATGAAAATAAAGGTGAATCGGATTGTAGAACAGAAGGTTAATAGAGGAATTCAACTCTTAGAAAGTGCCGATTTTCCAGACTTATCTCTTGATGAGGACACACTGGTTAGTCTATATTCTGAGGCTGGAAAGCATCTAGGGCAGGCTTATTTATCCCAACAAAATAAAGGAATAGGTTGGGTATTTAGTACATCACATCAAGAATTAACAATAGATTTTTTTGTTAATTTATTTGTTAAAGCCAAGCGTAGACGACAAATTTTTTACCAGTCCGAGGTGACCGATGCTTTTCGTGTTTTCAATCAAGATGGCGATGGTTTTGGTGGTTTGACGGTTGATTTGTACGGTGAATATGCGGTTTTTTCATGGTACAATACCTTTATTTACTCTATTAAGGATAGGATTGTCTCAGCTTTTCGAAACGTATTTCCCGAAATCAAGGGGAGTTATGAGAAAATCCGTTTTAAAGGGGGAGATGTTGAATCTGCCTTTCTTTATGGAGAAGAGGCTCCAGATTATTTTACAGTTTTAGAAAACGGTGTTCGCTATCAGGTATTTATGAATGATGGATTGATGACCGGTATATTTTTGGATCAGCATGAGGTGCGTGGTTCACTGGTTGATGGTCTAGCTGCTGGCAAGTCACTTCTAAATATGTTTTCCTATACAGCAGCCTTTTCCATTGCTGCGGCTTTAGGAGGTGCTTCGCAGACAACTTCTGTTGACCTAGCTAAGCGCTCGCGCGAACTGTCACAAGCGCATTTTTTAGAAAATGGTGTAGATGTAAAGGCTCACCAGTTTATTGTGATGGATGTATTTGAGTACTTCAGGTATGCCAAACGAAAAGGATTAAGTTACGATGTTATTATCTTGGACCCTCCGAGTTTTGCTCGAAACAAGAAACAGACCTTTTCAGTGGCTAAGGACTATCATAAATTGATTGCACAATCCCTAGAAATACTAAATACAGGTGGAACTATCATTGCTTCGACCAATGCAGCCAATGTTTCGGTAGAGAAATTCAAGCGACAAATCGAAAAAGGATTTGGGCCTAAAAAGCACCGTTATGTGGCAAGTTATCGCTTGCCAGCCGATTTTGTAATCAATAAAAATGATGAAAGTAGTAATTACCTCAAGGTCTTTACGATACAGGTAGACAAATGCAAATAGTAGTTCCTATCATGCCTAGAAGCTTGGAAGATGTAGAGGTCATTGATGTAGAGCGTCTGGCAGAAGCTGATTTGATTGAGTGGAGGGCTGATTACCTCCCAAAAGATGATATTTTAAGAGTAGCCCCAGCCATATTTGAGAAGTGTAATGGTAAGGAAGTGATTTTCACTATACGGACGACACGTGAGGGTGGCCATTTGGATTTGGCAGATCAAGAGTATGTAAATTTGATTAAGGAAGTTGCAGCTCTTTATCAGCCGGATTATATTGATTTTGAATATTATTCCTATCAGGCTGTTTTTGAGCAGATGTTGGATTTTCCGAATCTTGTTTTGAGCTACCATAATTTTGAGGAAACGCCTGTTAATTATTTGGAGATTATGTCTGAATTAACTAGTCTATCACCAGCTGTTGTTAAGATGGCTGTGATGGCTAATACTGAACAGGATGTCTTGGATGTTATGAATTATACTCGTGGGTTCAAGTCCTTGAATGCAGAGCAAAAATTTGCTACGTTTGCAATGGGAGAATTGGGCAAGTTGACTCGTATTGCAGGGGGAATTACGGGTTCTTGTTGGACATTTGCTAGTCTTGATGAAACATCTGCACCGGGTCAAATGTCTCTGGGGAATACTCGTAAGTTTTTGGAAATTTTGGAGAATTAAGGTATGCGCTACTTAACATCCGGTGAGTCTCACGGTCCGCGACTAACAGCTATTGTAGAGGGAGTACCAGCTGGTCTTTCATTGACAGCCGAGGATATCAATATTGATTTGGAACGCCGTCAGGGTGGTTATGGTCGAGGTAGTCGTATGCAGATTGAGACAGATCGTGTAGAGATTACTGCAGGTGTTCGTCATGGTAAGACGACAGGTGCTCCCATCACTCTAAATGTCACCAATAAGGACCATCAAAAATGGCTGGATATTATGTCTGTTGAAGATATTGAGGACAAGTTAAAAAGTAAGCGCCGAATCAAGCATCCTCGACCAGGACATGCAGATTTAGTTGGAGGGATGAAGTATCGCTTTGACGATTTACGAAATTCTCTGGAGCGTTCCAGTGCGCGTGAAACAACCATGCGAGTAGCTGTAGGCGCAGTTGCCAAGCGTATTTTAGCGGAGCTAGATATTGAAATTGCCAACCATATAGTTGTTTTTGGTGGCAAGGAAATGGATATACCAGATGGTCTAACCATCGCTGAAATCCGTGAGCGTGCTGAACAATCAGAAGTTTCAGTTGTGAACCGAGAATGTGAAGAGGAAATCAAGGACTATATTGATCAAGTTAAGCGAGATGGTGATACTATCGGTGGTGTCGTTGAAACGATTGTTGGAGGAGTTCCAGCAGGTCTTGGTTCTTATGTGCAATGGGATAGAAAGCTAGATGCCAAACTAGCACAAGCTGTTGTTTCCATCAACGCTTTCAAAGGAGTAGAGTTTGGTGTTGGTTTTCGAGCTGGCTACCTTAAAGGGAGTCAAGTTATGGATGAAATTCTTTGGTCTGAAGAGGAAGGATATACTCGCAGAACCAACAATTTAGGTGGTTTTGAAGGAGGAATGACCAATGGACAACCTTTGATCATTCGTGGTGTCATGAAACCGATTCCGACACTCTATCAGCCACTCATGTCTGTTGATATTGATACCCATAAACCCTACAAGGCAACGGTTGAACGTTCAGATCCAACAGCTCTTCCAGCCGCTGGAGTAGTTATGGAATCTGTTGTAGCAACAACTCTTGCAATGGAGATTTTGGATAAATTCTCTTCAGACAATATGGAAGAATTGAAAGTTGCGGTTGCAAGTTATCGTGACCATATAAGAAATTTCTAGGTATCAAATGAGCAAGAATATTTTGATTGTTGGATTAGGGCTGATTGGGAGTTCACTTGCCTTGTGTATTCGTAGACAACATCCCGACTATCAAATTTTTGGAGTTGATCCGAATGAGCATTCCTGGCAAATTGCTCTAGATAGTGGAATGGTAGATCAAGTGTCAACAAATCTTGAGGTCTTGGCTAATCAGGCAGATGTTATCTTTCTTTGTACTCCTATCCAAGTCTGTATTGGTTTGATAGAGGAGTTGAGTTCTTTTTCCTTGAAGGATACAGTCTTGATTACGGATGTTGGTTCCACTAAGTCAGTAATTATGGCTGCTGCTGAGCAGTACTTGGCTCCCAAGCAGCTTAATTTTATCGGTGGACATCCTATGGCTGGTAGTCATAAATCTGGTGTAGATGCTGCAGATATTCATCTCTTTGAGAACGCTTATTATATTCTGACGCCTTGCAAAGTTACCAAGGCAAATGCTATACCCACACTGGTGGATTTGTTATCTGGAACAGGTGCTCGCTTTGTTCAGTTGGAAGCACAAGAGCACGATCAAGTAACTAGTCAAATTTCTCATTTTCCACATATCTTGGCTTCTAGCCTGATTCATCAAGCAGGGGAGTATGCCCAGCTTCATCCTTTCACGAATCACTTTGCTGCGGGTGGTTTTAGAGATATGACTAGGATTGCTGAGACTGAGCCTAGTATGTGGACGAGTATCCTTATGACCAATCCAGAAGCAATTATTGATAGAATTGAGGAGTTTCAAAGTCGTCTGATTGCGGTATCAGATTTACTGAAATCTGGCAACAAGGAAGCTATTTGGGAATTTTTTGACAAAGGTAGGCAGACACGCAAGGCAATGGAAATTCACAAGCGAGCAGGAATTGACTCTTTTTATGATTTGTTTATCAACATTCCAGATAAAGATGATACAATCTTGAATGTTTTAGAAGTTTTACGTGGAATCTCTATTGTTAATATCCGTATCAATGAGGAAAATCGTGAAGATATACACGGTGTTTTGCAAATTACGTTTAAAAATAAAGGAAATTTGGAAGAAGCTGCCAAACGCTTGAGCAAGCAGACGACTTACCAAATTTACTTAGATTAGGAGAAAGTTTATGTCAGTAAATATCTATGATATTGCAAATGAATTGGAGCGTGCTATTCGCAATCTGCCTGAATACAAGGCAGTAGAAGCTGTAAAAGCTTCAGTTGAGGGAAATTCAGAAGCCAAGGAAGTTTTGGAAAATTATATTTCTTTTCAAAAGGATATTCAAGGTAAGTTACAAGCTGGCGAGATTCCAACTGAGGCAGATCAGGAGAAATTGTTGGACTTCAATAAGAAAGTTCAAGCCACCCCACTGTTGACAGAATACTTCAACAAACAACAGCAACTTGGTACGTATGTTGCAGATTTGGAACGCATAATTTTTAAACCGTTGAATGAACTATTATAAAAAGCAGCTGTAGGGCCAATGCTATTAAGATAGCCTTTGGGCCCAGTAAAGCTTATTCACAGCAGGAGAAAGTGACTGTTATTTGTTGCTCTCTCTTGCTTTTTTTATTGTCAACAATATGACGAAAATAGCTCTCCAAGAAGCTCAATTTTTCTGCTCAATTTCTACTATTTGTACCATAATTATATAGCAAAAACTTAATTTTATTTTTGCCAGAATAGTATGGTAATAACTTGACAATTTACTTTAATAGGACTAAACTACAATTAGTATATGATTATAATCAATTTAGAATTAGATCGGTTAAAGGAGACAATATGGCACGATTTGTTAAAGCAAAGTCTATTATTTTGTCAGATAGAGAAGTAGAGTCTGCTTACTTAGAAATTACAGATGAGGGTCAATTTGGACGTATTTTGACGGAAAAACCGGAAGGAGAAATTATTGATTATTCGGATTTTCATCTGGCTGCTGGCTTAGTAGATACACACATCCACGGATATGCTTCACATGATGTTATGGATAATAATTTTGAGGGAATTAAGGTAATATCAGAAAGATTATTATCTTGTGGTGTAACATCTTGGTTACCAACGACCTTAACAGACACAACTGAAAATTTAAATGCGGTTTGTGAAACGATAGGAAGGCACGCTGGTGAGGAACAGGGAGCAAAAATCCAAGGTATCTTTTTAGAAGGGCCATTCTTTACAGAAAAATATAAGGGAGCTCAAAATACAAAATATATGAGCGACCCTTCCATTGATAAGTTAGAAAAATGGCATAGTCTATCTAATGGTTTGGTGAATAAAATCGCCATTGCCCCTGAGCGTAAAGGGGTGGAGGAGTTTATTGCTTTTGCCAATAGTAAGGCTATCCACACTGCTTTGGCCCATAGTGATGCGACCTATGCACAGGCTCAGGCAGCGGTAAAAGCTGGGGCTAACATCTTTGTCCATGTCTATAATGGTATGAGTGGTCTTCATCATCGGGAACCAGGTATGGTTGGAGCAGCCTTGGATTTGGAAAATGTCTATGCTGAGATGATTTGTGACGGCCATCATGTACATCCAGCTGCAGCAGAAATTGTTGTGAAGGCTCGCGGGGCTGAGGAAACTGTTCTCATTACGGACTGTATGAGAGCAGGTGGCATAGGCGAAGGAGAGTCGCGATTGGGTGAGTTTGAAGTGATTGTCAAAGATGGGACAGCACGCCTGAAAGAGAGTGGGAATTTGGCAGGATCCATTTTGGAATTGATTGAGGCGGTACAAAATGTGGTAAAATGGGGCTTAGTTAGCTTACCAGATGCCCTTCGGATGGCCTCGCTAGCGCCTGCTCGATCTGTCAATATTGATCATGTTTGTGGCTGCATTGCAGAAGGACGAGCAGCGGATTTTATCGTAGTGGATGATGAAGGCCATTTGCAGGCAACCTACCTCGATGGTGTGAAACGTTTTGAGAGATAAACACCTATCTGGTTCGACAATTTTTTAAATATTCAAAAAAGTTGAAAAATATGCCATTTACCTATTGACAAATGGTGTAAAAATAGTTATGATGGTTACAAAATAAAAGCGAAAGGAAAATAGATATGTCACTCATTCGTCAAAAGCAAACAGTTGCACCTACTTATTTCTATGGCTATTTTAGATAGTGTTTGTAGACATGGTAAACATGGATGCAAACCCGGGAACGTGAAGTTTGTATCTATGTGGCTGTAGTTCTTTTGACATGTGCCTCATAGATGATACATCTAAATGGCACAGAAGATTCAGTCTGTTTTTCTGATACAGTTGAAAGATTGGGACCGTTTAGAGTATCTTCTAAGCGGTCCCTTTCTTATTTACATATATTATTTTAAGGAGAAAAATTATGAGTTCAAAAAAAATGATTCTGAGTTTTGTAGCATTTCTAGCCCTTGTCGTATTTGTTGCGTGCCGTTCCAAATTATCAGATTCTGAGACTGTAAAAGTTGGCATCATTCAATATGCGGAGCACGAAGCCTTGTCATCAGCTCGTAAAGGCTTTGTAGAAGCTCTTGAAAAAGCTGGCTACAAGGATGGGGAAAATCTGATAATCGATTTGCAAAATTCACAGGGAGATCAGGCAAATCTACAAACAATGGTAGAAAAATTAGCTGGAAGAAATAATCTCAACTTTGCAATTGCAACACCAGCAGCACAAGCTATGCTCAATGCAGATCGTAAAACACCAAGTGTTTTTACTGCTGTGACAGATCCAGTGGAGGCTGGTTTGGTTGAGTCGTTAGATAAGCCAGGAGGTTCCATGACTGGTTCTGTTGATACAACGGATGTTGAAGGGCAAATTGAAATGTTGCTCAAGGTAGTGCCATCAGCAAAAACAGTCGGAATTTTCTACAATTCGAGTGAAGTAAACTCAGAAGTTCAAGCAGAGCAGGCCAAAAAAGCCCTTAGAACTAAGGGAGTGAAGGTTGAAGTGATGACTGTTACATCAACTAATGATGTGCAACAAACTATGACTTCCCTAGCAGCAAAAGTCGATGCTATCTATCTTCCGACCGACAATACAGTTGCTTCAACTGCATCTACAATTGGTGATGTTTTAAAAGAAGCAAAAGTACCAGCTATAGGAAGTGATGCAGCAGTTATTGATGCAGCTCTATTTACATATGGTGTTGACTACCATGCGATTGGTGTTCAGGCAGGAGAATTGGCTGTGAAGATACTGAAAGGAGAAAAAACTGCGACTTTAGCAGTTGAAAAACCAAATACAGCAGCTATCACTGTGAATGAAGACATGGCAAAGGCCATCGGTATTGATGTTGGAGTGATGAAAGCATTAGAAAATAAAAATTGATAGAGTTTTACGATGCTATTGGGTACTAGGAAACGACCAGTTTCCATATAAGGTGAGAAAAGAGTTAAGAAGTGCAGCTAAACTTTCTGTATCTTGATAAAAGTGGTAAAATAGGATCTAGTTTACGACTGTCATTACATATTTTCTTGATTTTTAAGATATGGAGACTGCTAAAGTCAAATAGGGTGAAAATGGTGTGGTATCCAAGCCATTTCAAAAGGTTATAGAAAACTTAAAAGGAGAAAATCGTGGATATTATTTTATCAAGTATCTCGCAAGGCTTGCTTTGGTCAGTCATGGCGCTTGGTGTCTACTTGACATTTCGCATTTTAAATATTGCAGATATGACCGCTGAGGGAGCCTATCCTCTCGGAGCGGCTGTCTGTGCTACAGGAATTGTAAATGGGATTCCTCCTCTTCTAGCAACGTTATTCGCAGCTTTGGCTGGTATGGGGGCAGGTCTGATTTCAGGTTTTCTACATACAAAGTTGAAAATTCCTGCTCTCTTGACGGGTATTGTCACTTTGACAGGTCTTTATTCCATTAACTTGAAGATTTTGGGCAAGGCCAATGTGGCTCTTCTCAAACAGGAAACTCTAGTGACGCAACTACAAAGTCTCGGTTTTGGAAAAACAAATGCAGTGTTTATAATTGCTCTCATCTTTGTTTTATCTGTAGTAGGGATTTTAACGCTATTGATGAATACTCAGGTTGGTCTTGCAATTCGTTCAACAGGGGATAATATTCCAATGAGCGAGGCCAACGGTGTACATGTCAATAGGATGAAAATCTATGGTTATATGATGTCAAATGGTTTGATTGCCCTTTGCGGAGCTTTATTGACTCAAAATAATGGCTATGCAGACCTTAACTCAGGTACAGGTACCATTGTCATAGGACTGGCCTCGATCATTATTGCAGAGGTCATCTTACGCAATTTACGTCTTGGATGGAGGTTGTTATCTGTTGTCCTTGGTGCAGTGATTTATCGCTTGATTATCCTTGCTATTTTGGAGATTCCAGGCATGGACGCAGATCTTGTAAAGCTCTTTTCAGCGATGCTGTTGGCGACGGTTCTATATGTGCCAGAATGGCAAAGAAAAGCCAATATCCGTCGTCCAAAATCAAATGGAAATGTCTAGGAGAAAGCCATGAGTACAATTTTATCTATCCGAAATATTCATAAAACTTTTGAAGCCGGTACGGTCAATGAGAACCATGTCCTGCGTGGATTGAATCTGGATGTGAAAAAAGGTGATTTTATCTCTATTATCGGTGGCAATGGTGCTGGTAAATCAACCTTCATGAATTCCTTAGCTGGAACTTTGATGGTAGATTCAGGGGACATTCTCCTAGAAGGCAAATCCATCACACATGTTTCAGCGGCGAAGCGTTCAAAAAATATTAGTCGTGTTTTTCAAGATCCTAAAATGGGAACTGCTTCACGATTGACTATTGAGGAAAATATGGCTATTGCCTATCGTCGTGGCCTTTCTCGTGGTTTAGGCTGGGGAGTAAAAGATAGTGAACGTGCTATTTTCAAGGAGGCCTTGAAAGAGCTTGGGCTTGGACTAGAAAATCGTATGAAAGTAGATACACAGTTTCTTTCAGGTGGGCAACGTCAAGCTCTAACCTTGATGATGGCTTCACTGGTAAAGCCCAAGGTTCTCCTTTTGGACGAGCATACAGCAGCCTTAGATCCGAAAACGAGTGATATGGTGATGGGATTAACCAAGAAAATCGTTGAAGGGCATCAATTGACAGCCTTGATGATTACTCATAACATGGAAAATGCTATTGAATATGGAAATCGTCTGGTCATGCTCCATCGTGGCCAAATTGTTGTGGATGTAGAAGGTGAGAAAAAGAAGCATCTTACCGTCCAGAATTTGATGGATCTTTTCTACAAGAATAGCGGTGAGAAGTTGACCGATGATGAAATGATTTTGTAAAGTAATGATAGACTGAACAAGCTGAAGACAGTAGTGGGACTTTGGGAGGAGAAATGGCGAAGCAGATTAGTGGATATACCAAGACAGTTTGTATCTTAGCATCCCCAGTTGAACATAGTTTGTCGCCTAGTATGCATAACGCAGCCTATGAGAAACTAGGGCTGGATTATGTTTACCTAGCCTATGAGGTTGGAGTGGAGCAATTAGGGGATGCAGTAAAAGGCATGCGAGCCTTAGGCATTCGTGGGGCAAACATCTCTATGCCGAATAAACAGGCTGTTATGGGGTATCTGGATGAAATCTCACCATCAGCTCAATTGATTGGAGCTGTCAATACGGTAGTCAATCAAGATGGTCAAGGTTATTTAGTTGGACATAATACAGATGGGATTGGTGCTATGGAATCACTCCGAGAAGAAGGAGTAGCCATCACAGATCAAATTATTACCCTAGCAGGAATTGGCGGAGCAGGTCGTGCGATTGCAGTTCAGGCAGCTTTAGACGGTGCAAAGGAAATTCGTATTTTCAACAATGAGGGTAAGAATTTTGAAGCTGCCAAAGATTTGGTTGACAAGCTTAATCAGGTGACGAACTGTGCAGTAAGCCTAACTGATTTACAAAATCAAGTGCATTTCCATCAATCTATTCAGGAAAGTACTATTTTCATCAATGCGACGGGTGTGGGGATGAAACCACTGGCATCTGAGAGTTTAATTGAAACCGATGGGATTATTCATCCAAAGTTAATTGTTTATGATATTATATATACACCTAGAGAAACCAAGTTACTTGCCTTTGCTAAGGAACAAGGGGCTAGAAAAACGATCAATGGTTTGGGTATGATTTTACATCAAGGTGCAGCAGCTTTCCGCTTGATTACAGGGAAAGAAATGCCTGTCGACTACATTAGAAAACTAGTGTTTCAAGATAAATAAGGAGAAATAGTGTGATTATTATTGTTCATAAATTGATCAAAGATTGGGCACTTCAGAATATCATTCGTCAATTGGAAGAAAGTGGCTGTGAGGTTCATATAAACTATGGTGTCAATGATTTGATTTTGGGAGTTATCGGTGATACGACACAAGTTCCAGTCAAACATTTTGAATCGCTTGAGGATGTCAAGCGTGTTGTGAAGATATCTGCTCCTTATAAAAAGGCGAGCCGTGCCATGCATCCAGAAGATTCTATTTTTACAGTTGACGGAACTTCGGTTGGTGGTGACCATTTTGCAATGATTGCTGGACCATGTTCAGTTGAATCAGAAGAACAGTTGATGCAGATTGCTCATCGTGTAAAAGCTGCTGGTGCGACCATGCTACGTGGTGGTGCTTACAAGCCTCGTACCTCACCCTATTCATTTCAAGGTATGGGAACAGAAGGTTTACGCCTTTTACAGCAAGCTAAAGCCGAGACAGGTCTGCCAATTGTGTCTGAATTGATGGGGACAGATCATTTGGATGAGTTTGTTGAAATGGTTGATGTCATCCAGATTGGTGCACGGAACATGCAGAATTTTGACCTTTTAAAAGCTATCGGTCAAACTCAAAAAACAATCTTACTCAAGCGAGGTTTGGCAGCGACCTATGAAGAATGGTTGATGTCGGCAGAGTATATTATGGCTGGTGGTAATAACAATGTTATCTTATGCGAGCGTGGTATCCGTACTTACGATCAGACCACTCGCAATCTCTTCGACTTGCAAGCTGTTCCAGTTATTCAAAAAAATTCACACTTGCCAATCATTGTTGATCCATCACATGCTGGTGGTTATACTTATTTGGTGCAGCCAATGGCTAAAGCAGGTGTGATGGCAGGTGCCAATGGTATTACAGTTGAGGTTCATCATGACCCAGCGAATGCTCTGTCAGATGGTCAGCAGGCATTGACACCAGATCAATTTGATGACATGATGGCAGTTATTAAGATTCTTCTTGATATTGAAAAGAAAAAACTTGGCTAATAGAGGGTAGATTTATGAAGGAAATCTATGTTGATTTAGGTTCTCGTAGTTATACCATCCATATTGAAAATGGGCTTCGTCATCGCTTTGTGGACTATATCCATCCCTTTGTTAAGGGAAAGCGTGTCTTTATCTTAACAGATGAACATGTTCACTTTCATTATGGGCAAGATTTGGTAGCTCAACTGTCTAAGTTTTTTGAAGTGGGGATTAAGATTTTGCCAGCAGGAGAGGGCACCAAGGATTTTTCTAATCTGCAACCTATCTTCGAGGATTTGTTAGCCTTTGGACTGACACGAAGTGATCTAATCATTGCTCTTGGTGGAGGTGTGATAGGTGATTTAGCAGGTTTTATTGCAGCTTCTTATCTTCGTGGTATTGACTTTGTTCAAATTCCTACCTCACTTCTGGCTCAGGTTGATTCAAGTGTTGGTGGTAAGGTAGGGGTTGATTTGGCACAAGGTAAAAATGTAATCGGTGCATTTTATCAACCCAAAACGGTTTTGATTGATCCAGAGGTATTGAATACTCTTTCAGATCATTTCTTTCATGATGGGATGGCAGAAGTCATTAAATATGGCTGTATCAAACGATTGCAACTTTTCGAGTTGCTAGAGAGACTGGAGAATCGTCAGGCTGTTATGGAGCAGATTGAAGAAATCATTCATATCTGTTGCGACATTAAGCGGAAGGTGGTTGAGGATGACGAGCGTGATACTGGAGAACGCCTCAAACTCAACTACGGTCACACACTTGGCCATGCCCTAGAAAGCGCCACAGCCTATCAAGTGTATTCACATGGGCAAGCCATTTCTATCGGAATGGTGGCTGCTAACCAATTGGCCATTGCAGCAGGAATGTTGCAAGAGGCAGATGCGGTGCGTATTGAACAACTCCTAAGAGCTTTTCATTTACCGACAAATATAGATAAGAAGGTGATCCAGTCCGCTTTGCCATTTATTTCGGCTGATAAAAAGAATTTGGAGAATCGCTTAAATATTATTTTGGTAGAGAAGATTGGTACTTCCTTGATTTACCCGACCAGTGCTGACATCTATCAGCAATTATAGTTTGTAAAAATAAGTAGGAATCATCCTTGATTTTATACCACTTGTATTGGTTCGCTTATTGATTGTCAACCAGTCTTGAGGCTGGTTTTTCTATATTTCTTACGAAATTTTCTGAAAATATTATAAAATTATGATAAAATAATAGTATTACTATCTTGGGGGTAATTCATGAGATTACAAACCAATATCAAGCGCTTATCTGGTACTATTCGAGTACCGGGCGATAAGTCTATCAGTCATCGTTCTATCATTTTTGGAGCTTTGGCTAAAGGGGTAACCCGTGTCTATGATATTTCGCACGGAGAAGATGTTCTCTCTACTATGCAGGTCTTTCGTGAGCTTGGGGTAACGATAGAAGATAAGGATGATATTGTTGAGATTCATGGCGTTGGTTTTGATGGATTTCATGCTCCCAAAACTCAACTGGATATGGGGAATTCTGGGACGTCTATCCGTTTAATTTCTGGCATTTTAGCAGGTCAAGATTTTGAAGCAACCATGTTTGGTGATGACTCTCTATCCAAGCGTCCAATGGATCGTATAACAATCCCACTCAGTGAAATGGGCGTCAAGATTTCTGGACAGACAGAGCGTGATATGCCACCGTTGACGATTAAAGGAAACAAGAGTCTGAAGCCGATTAGCTACCAGTTGCCAGTCGCTTCTGCACAAGTCAAGTCGGCTCTGCTATTTGCTGCTTTACAAGCTGAAGGTGAGTCAGTTATACTTGAAAAGGAAATTACCCGTAATCATACGGAAGATATGATTGTGCAATTTGGTGGGGAACTGACAGTTTCTGGCAAAGAAATTCGGATCCAAGGAGGTCAGGAATTTACAGCTCAAGATGTTATAGTTCCGGGGGATATTTCTAGTGCAGCTTTTTGGCTGGTGGCGGGATTGGTTGTTCCCAACTCTAAGATAGTACTTGAGAACGTTGGCATTAATGAGACTCGGACAGGTATTCTTGATGTCATTCGGGCTATGGGTGGAAATATTACTTTATCTAATATAGATGAACTAGCTAAATCCGCGACGATAACTGTTGAAAGTTCTGCATTGCAGGGAATAGAAATTGCTGGGAATTTAATTCCACGCTTGATTGATGAGCTGCCGATTATCGCTTTATTGGCTACTCAGGCTGCTGGAACAACGACTATTCGTGATGCAGCAGAATTGAAGGTCAAAGAAACAAATCGAATCCAAGTAGTTGCTGATGTACTAAATAGTATGGGAGCCGCTATTGAACCGACAGAAGATGGCATGATTGTTTATGGGCCTACGCAACTACATGGAACCATTGTTAATACCTTCGGTGACCACCGTATCGGTATGATGACTGCCATTGCAGCTCTTTTGGTTACTGATGGAGAGGTTGCTTTAGAAAGAGCTGAAGCCATCAACACTAGCTATCCTTCCTTCTTTGATCACCTTGATTGTTTGATAGATTAGGAGAGACAATGCCAATCGTTTTACTGGGATTTATGGGAGTTGGAAAAACAACTGTTGCACGTTTACTACCTCTCCCTGTCTATGACATGGATCGTATTATTGAAGAACAAATTGGGATGTCGATTGTTGATTATTTTGATCACGAGGGAGAAGTTGCCTTTCGTCAACGGGAAACTCAAGTTTTGCAAGAATTGTTAAATTTACCAGAAGATTGTCTTGTGTCGACTGGCGGTGGTGTGATTAAATCCGAAGTGAATCGAAAGTTGCTGGTAGCAAACAGGGAGAATAATATCCTTTTAACTGCTTCCTTTGAAGTTGCTTATAAGAGGATTTGTTTAGACAAAGAATCTGAACGTCCACTTTTTTTACAACTTAGTAAAGAAGAAGTTAAAGCAATCTATATGGAACGCATCTCTTTATATCAAGGATTAGCGAATACCATCATCAACACCGATCATTTAAGTCCAGAACAAGTAGCAAGGAATATTTTATGCAGGTAGCCTATTTAGGACCGAAAGGATCCTTTACCCATCAAGTTGCTCAAAAAACTTTTCCGGAGGCTGATTTGCAAGCATTTGACACTATTACAGAGGTCATAAAGGCCTATGAGACAGGTCAGGCTGCCTATTCAGTCATCCCAGTAGAAAATTCTATTGAGGGAAGCGTTCATGAAACGATTGACTATCTTTTTCATCAGGCTGATATTTGTGCGGTAGCTGAGGTTGTGAAGCCTATTGCCCAACAACTTTTGGCTGTAAAGAGTTGGCAAAGGATTGAAGCCATTTATTCTCATCCTCAAGCCATAGCTCAAGGTAAGAAGTACATTCAGAAGTATTTCCCGCAAGCTCGCTTAGAAATGACAGCTAGCACAGCTTATGCAGCTCGTTTTGTGGCTGAGCATCCTACTCGACCATTTGCAGCTATTGCTCCACAGGCAGCAGCGAAGGAATATGGTTTAGAAATGCTTGCCCAGAATATTCAAGAAATAAATGAGAATTTCACACGTTTTTGGATTTTAGGAAATGAAGCACCGAGCTTACAATTGCAGGAAACAGGGAAAAAGGTTACCCTAGCTTTGACTTTGCCTGATAATTTACCTGGTTCCCTGTATAAGGCTATGTCAGTTTTTTCATGGCGTGAGATCAATTTGACAAAAATTGAAAGTCGTCCCTTGAAAACTGCTTTAGGAGAGTATTTTTTTATACTGGATATTGACCGCCAATCTGATGAGTTACTGGCCTATGCGCAAGAAGAATTGACTAGCTTGGGAATATCATGTAAAATACTAGGGAATTATCTAGTCTATATCACCAACTAGGATGAAAGTAAGCAAATGAATAAAAACAATAGCGCCTTGACCCATCATGAGCAGTTGAGGTTAGATTATTTACAGAAAAATATCCATTATCTAAACGACAAAGAAAGTCGGGAACTGGATTATTTATTATACAAAAAAGAATTACAAAGCTCGAACAGAAGCTTGAGTCAGTCTGCACGTAACTTTATACCAGTTGCAAGTGAAGATGATTTTGAGGATGAGTTGTTTGAAGAGGAGTATATTGAGGAAGAAGAGGAGCTTTTGCCTCAATATCCTGACCGCAAACATAGAAAGAGAAGTCGACAAGTATCTCCAGCTCGACCTTTGAAAATGGAGTTTGAACCTCCAGTAAAAAAAGCTAAGAAACCTCGAAAAAAAGGGAGACTGAAACGATTTGTTGGCTTTTTGTTGCTTGCATTTGTCTGTCTCATTGTCGCAATGGGTTATCATTTTTTCAAAGGGATGAATAGTGTCACTGAAAGGCCTGTACCTGAAGTTTTCAATGGAGTAGATACAGCAAATGGTACAAACATATTGATTTTAGGTACGGATGGGCGTGTTGGTGAAAGCTCTGACGAGACACGGACAGATACTATCATGGTTTTAAATGTCAATAATAAAGACAAGAAGGTGAAACTTGTCAGCTTTATGCGTGATACTTTGGTAAATATTGAGGGCTATGAGTATAAGCTTAATGCTGCTTATACTCTGGGAGAACAAGATAATCGGCAGGGAGCAGAAGAAGTTCGCAAGGCTTTGAAAAATAACTTTGGGATTGATATTAAATATTATGCCATGGTTGATTTTGCAACATTTGCAACAACCATTGATACCTTATTCCCTGAAGGAGTAAGTATTGATGCTCAGTTTTCTACCGTCAATGGTGAAGTAGTCAAATCTGTTGAGGTACCCAATGATTTACAGTTGGAGAAGAATGCTCCGGCTTACCAGACGATTCAGGTTGGCTTGCAGCGAATGGATGGAAAAACTTTGCTTAACTACGCACGTTACCGTTCAGATGATGAAGGAGATTTTGGGCGGACTAAGCGTCAGCAGCAAGTCTTATCAGCTGTGATGACACAGGCAAAAAATCCAATGAAATTGTTTTCTGGTATTGAAGCGATTGGAAAGGTAGTTGCTATGACTCCTACAACTGTGCCACAAAGCTTCATGTGGTTACAGGGACCGGGAATCATTTTAGATGCTGCCAATGGAGTCGAACGAATGACTATACCGGAGAATGGCGACTGGATTGATGACTATGACATGTATGGTGGAATGGCCCTGCGTGTCGACTTTGAAAAATACAAGCGCCGCTTGGCTGAGTTGGGTCTGCGCTAGGAGTAGTCTATCGTAGCTCGTAGGATCGCTATGATAGGTTATAGTCTAGCTCCTTGTTCTGACGATACCTTCACTTGATTATGGAAGTGGCTTCGGTCACTTTTTATAGTTTTTGCGAATCAGTATTATGGGTCTTGTCTTACCGTGATGAGTAAACTCTTTGAGAATTTATCTAATTGTCATTCTCAGAGGGGACTAGTGCCAAATAGAAAGTAGAACTAATGTTAAAGAAAAATGATATTGTTGAAGTAGAAATTGTGGATTTAACACATGAAGGGCAAGGGATTGCCAAATTAGATGGATTTGTCTTTTTTATAGAAAATGCTCTTCCCGGTGAGAAAATTCTTATGCGTGTCTTGAAGCTCAAGAAAAATATTGGTTTTGGGAAAGTGGAAGATTATCTAATTCATTCTTTAGACCGCAATCAAAATTTAGACTTGACTTATTTGCGAACAGGTATTGCTGATTTGGGGCATTTGACCTATGAAGCCCAATTAGTTTTCAAGAGAAAACAAGTTGAAACCAGCCTACGTAAGATTGCTGGAATCTCAGATATAGAAGTAGGGGATACACTAGGAATGGAAAACCCTGTAGCCTATAGAAATAAGGCAGCAGTTCCTGTCCGTCGTGTTAATGGGCAGTTAGAGACAGGTTTTTTCCGTAAAAATTCCCACGATTTAATCCCAATTGAGGATTTTTATATTCAGCATAGAGAAATTGATTCTCTCATTGTGGCAACTCGCGATCTTTTACGTAAATTGGATTTGAAGCCGTATGATGAAAGGGAGAAAACTGGTCTGATTCGAAATCTAGTGGTTCGTCGTGGACATTATTCAGGACAATTGATGCTGATTTTAGTGACAACTCGTCCTAAAATTTTCCGAGTAGAGACATTGATTGAACACTTGACTGGTCAGTTTCCCAATCTTGTTTCTGTCATCCAAAATATCAATGATCGAGCTACTAATACCATCTTTGGTCAAGAATTTCGTCTGCTGTATGGTTCAGAGACTATTGTAGATACCATGCTAGGTAATGAGTTTGAAATCTCTGGTCCGTCTTTTTATCAGGTTAATACGCAAATGGCAGAGCAACTTTACCAGACTGCTATTGACTTTGCAGACTTGTCAGCAGATGATGTCGCAATTGATGCTTATTCTGGTATTGGGACAATTGGACTTTCCTTTGCCAAACAAGTCAAGCATGTTTACGGTGTGGAAGTAATTGAGAAAGCAGTACTTGATAGTCGGAAGAATGCTGCTAGAAATGGTATTGACAATACCACCTATATCTGTGATAGTGCAGAGTCTGCTATGAAAAAGTGGGTAGATGAAGGAATCAAGCCGACAATTATTTTCGTAGATCCTCCTAGAAAAGGCCTAACTGAGAGTTTTATCAAAGCAAGCACCTCTGTTCAACCAGATAAAATTGTCTACATTTCCTGCAATGTAGCCACTATGGCGCGTGATGTCAAACTCTATGAAGAATTAGGTTACAAACTAACTAAGGTAAAACCTGTTGACCTATTCCCGAATACGCATCACGTGGAGTGTGTTGCTCTGCTCGTAAAAGCCTAGAAACATTGGAACGAAAGCATGTTAAAAAGCCTTGGAGACAAGGCTTTTTAGCTTTGGGTGGGGTAGTATCAAGGTGCTGAGGTAAACTTATAGGGTAAAAGAAAGGCTGTAACGACAGTGGGAAACCATTGTGGTTACAGTCTTTTTTGTGGTAAAATAATGAAAAAAAGTTCAAAATGTCAAGCCCCAGATAAAATGTACAGTTAAAAAAGTTAGGTGTTTAGAAGGTATGCTTCCCTAAATTCTAAGGGAGTCATACCTTTTAATTTTTCTTGTGGTCTGTGGTGATTATACCAGTCAATGTATTCCCTGATTTGATGGACGAGGGTTTCTTTATTCTCAGGTGGAAATAGTGTCAAGGACTCACTCTTCAAGTGAGAAAAGAAATTCTCACATACTGCATTATCATAACAATTTCCCTTGCCAGAATGAGATATGGTCACACCATATTGGTCTAATTTTCGGAGATACTGTTGATTGGTATATTGAAAAACTTGGTCAGAATGAAGGACACAGACTTTGGTCGAATCCCAGGAATCATGAAAGACCAGGTCGATATTGTCAAAAACTAACTTGTTATCATTGAAATCTGATAGTGTATAGGCTAAAATAGAATTGTCATAACAATCTTTTATGACACTTAAGAACATCCTCCCTTGTTTGTGGTAAACGTAGCTGACATCTGTTGTCAGTTTTTGGAGAGGACGTTCTGCTTTAAAGTTTCGGGCAAGCACATTGTAGTGGACGTGTCTTGCCTTTTCATTTATCTCTCGTTGCGTGCAGGAGTGATACCGCTTCTTCCGAATAGGAGACTGGTGACCAAGAATACGCATATAGCGCAAGACAGTTTTAGGATTAGGGGAAAGTTGATAGTGTCTTCTCAGTTGATAAGAGATGAAGCGATAGCCCTTTTGAGTGTCATGGAAGATAGTTGTAATCTTTTGGGCTAAGTTCGCATCAAACCGCTTATAGACCGGCCTCCCCTTGCTCAACCAAAGGTAGTAGGAAGACCTGGGGAAGCCGAAATAGGCACATAAAGCGGAGACGGAGTAACGATCTTTCAACCGCTCAACTACTTGATAGAGGTGGACTCTTCTCACGGATGGAGGAGAGTCCTTAAGGTCTTTAAAATCGCATTCTCCATTCGTAGATAAGTATTCTGTTCCTCTAGGGTCATCTCCTCTAGATTCCTGGTTTTGGGACGACCAGTGGACTTCCTACCTCGTAAATCCTGTGTGAGTAAAACAGGGTCTTCTCGGTATTTTCTTGTCCAAGTTAGAACCTGGCTGTCTGATTTTAACCCATATTTTTTAACAATAGAAGGCATCCCTCCGCTCTTTCCGCTGAGGTAGTCTTCCACTACCTGTATTTTGAACTCGGGTGGATAGTTGGTGAACTTGCTTCCTTTTTTGGCCATGAGAAAAGAACCTCCTTATAAGAACAGTATACAACTTTTTTATACTGTCCATTATAAGTGGTTCTTTTCAAAAAAGTATATTGATGTGAATGGTGTTTTTATAGAAAAAATAAATTGTGTAGTCGAAATATCGATTAGGCTTGTATTGCTTTTCATAAAGGCTATGAAGGAAAAAATCTAGGATTACTTAGGTGCACTCTATAAAAGCTTGATACATACAAGAGGAGGAGACGTCATGAGGTTAACTGGTTTTGAAGACTTACGGATTCAGCGTACGGTTACAGCTATTTCTCAGGCTTTTGAGGAGCTCATTTGTGAGCTAGATTATGATAAAATCACAGTGACAGAGCTGGCTAAGCGTGCTCGGATTAACAAAAAAACCTTTTATCGCTATTACCCGTCCTTGGATGATTTGCTAGCTGAAATGCAGGAAGAGTATTCTAAGGCCTATATTGACAGGATTAAGGATTTTTCTCTGCCTGAGGATTTGGAAAAAATGCAGCGCGCCTTTTTTGAGTTTTCAGCCCAGCAGGGAGAGGCCTATGATAAGATTACCATCAGCCAATCTTCTTACAGGGATATTCGTCAGGATATGATTGATATGGTCATGGCCTCTACTTGGTCTAAGTCAGAAAAAGTGAATCAACTCAGTGATTTTCAGAAGATCAGTCTCCTGAACTTTGTTCAAACAACGGGTCTGTCTATTTATCGCCAATGGGTCGAAGAGGGGAAGAAAACACCTCTTGATGATGTGATTGAAACAGCCAACTTCCTTACCCTTGCTGGTGTCAATTCCCTTTTAAAATAATATTCTGCCACGTTTTTAGCCCATGTGTGGCATAAGCCACCTTTTTAGAAAACTGCCCATTGTGTTTCTCACAGTGGGCTTTTATAATGGACTTAGAATAGAACAAAAGGAGGTACGATAATGAAGGATATTTGGAAGCGTTTGGCTGATGGAGATGCGGTTAATATGATGGAAGAGGACTATCAAGAGATGGTGCTAGCAGAGTTTCATCGCTGTCGAGACCTACAATTTCAAATCAATCAAACCCAGCCAACCTCTCCTGAAATTCATGAGCTCTATAGTGATTTGCTTGGAAGGAAATTACCTGCATCGACTAATATCATGAGTCCGTCACAAATTGATTTTGGAAAACATGTTCACCTAGGAGAAGGTGTATTTATCAATCACAGTCTGACCCTTATGTCAATCGGTGGTGTGACGATTGGCGATGGTAGCTTCATTGGGCCCAACGTCAGCATTGTGACGGATAATCACGATATGGAAGATCTTCTGGTCCTACGTTGCCAGCCTGTCGTGATTGGAAAGAAGGTTTGGGTTGGCGAAGGCGTTAAAGTGATGCCAGGTGTGACGGTTGGAGACAACGCATTGTTAGCCAGTGGTGCAGTCGTGACAAAGAATGTTCCAGCTAATGCTATTGTGGGTGGGAATCCAGCTAAGGTGATTCGGATGAAGGGAGACTAAATGACACAAACTGCAGAAAGAGAGA
This sequence comes from Streptococcus sp. DAT741, assembly GCF_009866825.1. Classification (NCBI taxonomy): domain Bacteria; kingdom Bacillati; phylum Bacillota; class Bacilli; order Lactobacillales; family Streptococcaceae; genus Streptococcus; species Streptococcus sp. DAT741. Next base: position 1,217,269 of record NZ_CP019557.1, on the reverse strand, counting down.
TTATCGCCCTCCAACACGAAATTTGGGAAGCGATGATTGCACAAGATTTTGATAAACTCAATCAACTCTATCCAGAGGATCATCTCTTCCGCCATGTTGGTGGTTACTGCCAGACACGGGAGGAATACTTTGACTATATTCGAGGAGGGACTTTCCGATATTACACCTATGAGCCTATTTCGGAGACGGTGCGCCTACTCAGTGATGAGCGAGCGATTCTTCATTCTAAGGCCAAGACGGATGCACGCATTTATGGATTTCGGAAGGTCTGGACCATGGATTTTGAGTTACCCTTTGAAAAAATAGAAGGGAGGTGGCAACCGGCAAATGAAAACTAAGTTTGGAATAATGCCTTTTCTGCTTGCCCTGTTGCTAATGGGGTGCAGTCACCAGCAAGAACAAACTGGACAAGCGGAGCAAATAAGGACAGATCAGCGTCAATCGAATAAGCAGGAGGAAACCGTGCTGACACAAGCAGATAAAGATAGGATGATTGCAATTTTTGAGCAGATGCGCCAGGCCATGATTGATAAGGATATGGCTACCTTAGATGCTATTTTACCAGATGACTATGTGGCGGTGCATGTCACCGGGCGAACCCAGACCAAGGAGGAATGGCTAGCTGACATCAAAAATGGCGAGATGAATTACTATGACTTTTTAGACACAGCCTATACCTTTTCACAAGAAGGTGATCGGGTCCTCATGCAGGTCAAACAGCGGATTCATGCCAAGATATATGGTAGTGAGGGGACTTGGTCTGTCCCAGGAAATCGCTACTTTCAAAACATAGATGGCCAATGGCAAATTGTTGCATAAAAGATAAGAGAGGTAAAAATATGACTACAGAAACATGGATTGCAAAGATGGAATTAAAAGAACTGCTAGATACATTTTCAAATTTGGCAGACAGTAAGGATACCAAGACACAGGCCCAGTTGTTTGTGGAAGATGCCACCTTGACCTCGCACAATGGGGACCAGGTTTTCAAGCAGGAGGGGCGAGAGGCTATCGAAGAAGCCTGTGCAAATTTCTTGGCATTATTCGATACAGTTTACCACCTCAACGGACAACAGCTTGTCACCATTGATGGCAACAAGGCTAGTGGCACAGCTTACTGCCATGTAGTCTTGATTGGTGCCAACGAGGAGGGCCAGCGTATCCAAACCACGCAAGGTGTTCGCTATGAAGATGAGTACGTGAAAGTTGATAGTCAATGGAAGATTGCTAAGAGAACGTCTTATTTCGTGTACACAGATGTGAAAGCTGTTTAATGTAAAAGGAGGACGATCATGGAACAAACCTACTTAAGACTTAACTCAGGCTACAAGATGCCACAGTTTGGCATAGGTGTATACCTCGTTGCCCCAACTGATACCAAACAGAATGTACTGGACGCTTTTGAATTGGGCTATCGCCATGTGGACACGGCGCATGCTTATCAAAATGAGCGTGAGGTGGGCCAGGCAGTCAAGGCTTCTGGATTGGAACGCAGCGAACTTTTTATCACCTCAAAATTCTGGCCGAGCGATTATGCAGATCCTGAAGCCATTGACAAAATGCTGGCACGTCTAGATATGGACTACATTGACCTTGTGCTCTTGCACCAGGAAATCGGTGATTACAAGGCAGGATGGAGAAATCTAGAAGCAGCCGTTCAAGCTGGCAAGGTGCGCTCTATCGGGCTCAGCAATTTTGAATCGGACCGCTTGGAAGAAATGTTAGAGCTAGCAACCATTCAGCCAGCAGCCTTGCAGGTAGAATGCCATCCTTATTTCCAGCAAAGTGAGCTAAAAGAACGGATTGCAGGTATTGGTGCTATCATCGAAAGTTGGTATCCGCTGGGACACGGTGACGCCACTCTAATCAATGAGCCAGTCTTTACGCAATTGGCTCAAAAATATAATAAGACCAATGCACAAATTATTTTACGCTGGCATATTCAGTCAGGACATGCTGTCTTTCCAAAGACAACCAATCCTGACCATCTAAAAGAAAATATCGCTATCTTTGACTTTGCCTTGACCGAGGAAGAAATGGCAAGCATCCATACTCTCGATAAAGACTTCCGCTATTTCAATATGACTTTGGAGGAGCGTGAGCGCAACTTCAAACATTATGTGCCTGCGGATTGAGCATAACCTTCGAATCAATTGATTTGAATATTATTACGATATGGTCGTCGCTTGGCTTGATGGAGAAATTACTGTTCGATTTTTTGAAAGAACTGAGGTAGACTTATAAAGAAAAAGAAAGGCTGTAACGACAGTGGGCAACCATTGTCCTTACGGTCTTCTTTATGTTGTTGAGTCATGATTATCCTCGGTTAGTCGGTTGAAAAGTGAATAGTTGACAGGGATATTGTTCTGTTCCACAGTATAATTCCCAAATCACTATCACCCTCTTTCGTCTATTAGTAATAGAAGAAAGCTCTCAGCACACGTCGAGGTAGTTGGTTTGCTGGTGAAAGCCTAGAAACCTTTGAACGAAAGCATCTTAAAAAGCCTTGGAGACAAGGCTTTTTAGCTTGGAGTGGGGTAGTATCAGAGTAACTACCTCAGTTGAGGTAATTGAGTTGCTGGGGGATTTGAGAGAGATTTATTTCCGTAGACGTATGGTGGGGACATGGGGGTAGGAGTATGAGGGAACAGATGTTCCCCACTTAAGTAAAACAATCCAATAATTTTTACATTTAATCTCTAATGTGGGAACGTTGATTTGTTTGATAAGTACTACAGCATGGCATTAGGGGAACTTCTTAGGCAGGACCAGATCGATTTCAAGCCTTCAGACATGTGTCGAGTGCTAGACCATATCAGCATTGGGTTTGATGGCGAAATCACGGTTCGCTTCCTGGAAGGAACTGAAGTAGATTTATAGAAAAAAGAAAGGCTGTAACGACAGTGGGAAACCATTGTGGTTACAGCCTTTTTTTGCGTTTTTGTGGTATAATTGAGGATGAAAAAGTTAATTGTATCAAGCTTGTCAATGAGAAAAGGAAGATATATGAGAACTCATTTAACTGTACCACAAATTAAAGATTACATCATTGATACTATTATTATCAAGTCTAAGCTTATATTACAAAAGAGTGATTTAGATGAATTATTGAAAAAATCAAACTTGAGTTTTGCAAGTGATTTATTAAAAAGTGACTCTAGAACAATTGGTTTTAGGCCTGAGGAACTACAAGAACTAATCAATGAGATAAGAAGAAATATTGGAGATGTTGACGACAGAGATGGTCTAGTTATAACAAATTTTATTGCAAATAATGAACGACTTTCTAAAGACTTTGAGGTAGTGTGCAAAAATAGTATCGAGTTATTGGAATGGCATAGAGAAGAATTTGGCATTGAAAAACCATTAGGTCTGGAATTCATTGATAAAGCAGTAAATGAATATGGTGTGAGTGAGCTCTCAGTGTTTCTTTTCTTGGAAAAAATGTCTATTCATTTGAATGAAAGTATTGGGAGTGAGTTTTCACAACGACTTCTTGAAGACCCTATTGATTTGGATAGACTCTTTAAAAGTGAAAATTTACCCGAAAAAAGTTTCTTTGATCAACGTTTTATTAATTACCTATCAATGAACCAAGATAAGTTGGAAACAATTCATTGGAGACAATTTGAAGGTTTGGTAGCTGAATTTTTTTCTCGTGAGGGATACGAAATTACTTTAAATAAGGGCAGGAATGATGGTGGTATAGATATGATTGCAAGAAATAAAATTGAAGAGACAGTAACTATCATCCAATGTAAAAGATATCGGAAAAATAGATCTGTTTCTGTAGACTCAGTTAAGTCATTCTGCTTCGACGTGATTGATGGAAATTTTAATCAAGGTATAATTGTAACAACATCTTACTTGACTGATGGTGAGAAGAAAATATATAGAAATCGGTACCCGATTAGCGAAGTAGAACATCATGAACTTGAATCATGGTTACATAAAATGTTTAAATAGAATAAATATTAAGGGAGTAAAGGATGATTGATAATAATGATGTAAGCAAGGTGGAGCATGATTCTATTAAAATGGATGTTGATAGTTTGACAAACTTACCTGAAAAAATAGGATTAGAACAAAGCTCGCTGATGATCTCTGCATTGACAAATTCGCTTAGTAACTTTCAAAATGTAATCAATAAGACAAATTTATCAGCAGTTATAGCGGCTTCTAATGCGTTAAATACATCTAGTTTAGCAAACCTTGCTAACCTAACTCTCCCTTTTGAAAAACTCAGCTCATCCATTCAAATAAATAAAAGTGCTATTAATGCAATATCGGAAGTTGTTTCTTCGTATAATAAGGTTTGGTCCAGTGAGCATTTACAAGCGATTCAGAGTATTACTGAATCTGCTAAAAGATTGATTGATAGCTATCAAATTGATTATTCTAAGATAATTAGTAATTTAAGCGAAGTTCTAAAGTCACTTCCTTCACCTTATACGAAGGAGGAAATTGAACAAATTACCCTACGTGTAAAGCAATTAGCTGAAGACGGTTGGGTTATCTATTTCCAGGAAAGTAATATCTATCGCCGAATTTGTACTGAGGATTGGATTGAAATAGAGGAAAAGTGGTTTGTAATATTGAGAGAAAGGTTAGCGGACAAAGATGTTACAGCTGAATTACAAAATTCAAAATGTTATTCAGACCCGTTAATAAAGTCAATGGTTGACAGTTATCAGAATAAGAATTTCTATGCTGCGTACACTCTTGCTAGTTTGGCAATTGATGGAGCTATCAACAGAGTTTCAGAAATGATTTCTTCAAAAAAGAAAATACCGGTTGGTCATAATGCTGTTGAAGAAATTGATGAATTATTTATTGATAAATCATTTACAGATATCGGTTTAATGTATTGGCTATATAATTTTTTCAAAGATACTAAACGTTTTACAATTGATGAACCTAATCGTCACATGATTGGTCATGGCCGTTGGGAAGAAGAAATAACAGAGAAAATGTTTCTCCAGTTATTTAATGTCATTTTGTGTATTAATGATGAATATGATTATTGGGTGGAAGTTATCCGTTTTGAACAAGATAATGTAGTATTGGCTGGAGGTTAGATTGCTATGCTGAACTTATATCCTTTTATTCAAGAGATGATCGATTGTGAAACTACTATACAAAAAATGGAAGTCTTTAATAGGTGGAACCTGAGTAAGTGTAGAGTTTTTTTATTTGATGAAGAAAAATCAAATTTTGGAGATATAGGTAAATCACTTTGTTACGGAAAGTTTAATTTGATTGGCATAGGCGACTATCAAAAAATTTGGGTTATTGATAAAAATACCTCTAATACGAGGGACAATGTGTTACCTGTTGCTAGAATTGTTAACTATGACTTGAATGTATTCACCTATATAAACGATTTGTATCGGAGAAGAAATGTACCGGATAAGGAAAATTTGATTAAATTTTTAAATGAAATAAAAACAAAACGTTTAACAAATAACATCTCAACGGCATTAATGGAAAGATATACTACCCCGGTAAATTCGGAGTTGTTAGCTAAAATGATTGAAAGTTATGTTTATTTTGATAGTGTTGAATTTGATGTGTTTCAATCAAATGTACCTCAGGCTCTAGAGCAAGACAAATATATTTGGATGAGAGAAATTTGGGATGATGCACACACTTATCTAGACAATGATGAAGAAATACAACATTATGAGGCGGTTTGTTGTTATATATTGAAAGCATTTATTTTGAAAAACACAAAAAATCTTTCTACAGAATCTAAAATAGCTGAATTCAAACGCTATTGTTTTGAGGAATTATGTGTATTTTTAGAGTTGGAAATGCCTCTACTAATATTGTATTTGAAAAATGATAGTTCGGTTCAAGAAGTGTTTAAAAAGTTGCAGATTGGGGCTAAGCAGCTAGTAAATAAAATACATAATATAGCATGGGATATTTTTCATATAAGATTATTAGAGAAAAGTATTTTGTTTGATTGTATGGCAGATACAGAAGTTGTATATCTTCATTATTTTGCAACTGCGGATTCTGGATTAGCTGAGGTACTTCGAGCTAATCCTATTAAAATGCTAGTTTATTATGATAAAAATCTTATCTCTATACGTAGATATAGTGGTTTAGATTTTTTCAATCAGGATGAGTTAGATTCTTATAATACTCAATCAAAAGTAAAATGGCGCTTGGAAGCAGTTCAGAGTATTGATTTCGGTTCTGTAAAGGAGAGGTTGATTGGCGAACTAGAGGATTTACTTACGAAATAATTTTTTTATAACTTCCGTTCCACAGTATCATTCTAAAATCACCTTCACCCCCTTTCGTCTATTAGTATAGAAGAAAGCTCTCAGCACACGTCGAGGTGGTTGGTTTGCTGGTGAAAGCCTAGAACTCTTTGATAAATGGAAATAGTAAAAAGTGTCCGAGACAAAAGTCTTCCTCAGCTCAAAAAACAGGTTCTATAATTTCTGTAGTGGGTAAAACCACCGTGGAGATTATGGAGCCTTTTTGAGTGTAGAAAAAAAGTCCCGTATAACCTATAATGAAAAGCGACTAAACAACTCATTAGAAAGACTCATATGGAACAACTAAATCTTATCACAAATTTTCTCAGAATTAAAGACAAAAATATCACTATCACTGATGAATATGATATGGGAACTCACTTAGAACTCCACGGTTACTTGGATTACATGGCTCCTAAATGTCCAGAATGCAAGGGACAAATGGCTAAGTACGACTATCAGAAAACCTCTAAAATCCCCTACCTAGAAACTGCTGGCTACCCTTTACTTATCCGTCTTCGAAAGCGTCGTTTCAAGTGTAAAGAATGTGGGAAAATGGCGGTCGCTGAAACTCCTCTTGTCAAGAAGAACCACCAAATCTCCGTCGCTGTTAGCCAGAAGATCGCTCAATGACTCATCGAAAATCAAGCAATGCAACATATTGCACACAGGCTATCTATCTCAACATCATCAGTTATGAGAAAGCTCAATGAGTTCAAGTTTGAAACGGATTGGAATACCCTACCTGAGGTGATGAGTTGGGACGAGTATGCCTTCAAGAAGGGGAAAATGAGCTTCATCGCTCAAGATTTCGACTCCCTAAATGTCATCGCCATTCTCGACGGAAGAACTCAAGCAACCATCCGAAACCACTTTCTACGCTATCCTAGAAAGGTTAGAAATCGGATCAAAGTGATTACCATGGATATGTTTAGTCCCTATTATCAACTTGCTAAACAGCTTTTTCCGAATGCAAAAATCGTACTCGACCGCTTTCATATTGTTCAACAACTTAGCCGTGCTATGAACCGTGTTCGTATTCAAATTATGAATCAATTCGACAGAACATCGCAGGAATACCGAGCCTTGAAACGCTACTGGAAATTGATTCAACAGGATAGTCGTAAACTCAGCGATAAACGATTTTATCGCCCTATGTTTCGAATGCATTTGACTAACAAGGAAATACTGGAAAAACTCCTGTCTTTCTCCGAGGAACTACGACAGCACTATGAACTCTATCAATTGCTCTTATTCCATTTCCAAGAGAAGAACTCAGACCATTTCTTTGACCTCATCGAACAGGAAATAGCCACTGTTAATCCTATTTTCCAGACGGGATTTAAGACATTTCTAAAGGATAAAGACAAGGTTTTGAATGCCCTAGAATTGCCTTATTCCAACGCCAAACTGGAAGCTAGCAATAATCTCATCAAAGGCATTAAGAGAAATGCCTTTGGTTTCAGGAACTTTGAAAACTTTAAAAAACGCATTTTGATTGCTTTGAACATAAAGAAAGAGAGAACGAAGTTCGTCCTCTCTAGGTGTTAGCTTTTCATCTACCCACTACGGTTGACAAAGAGCCTGTTTTTTGAGCTGAGGAAGACTTTTGTCTCGGACTCATTATTTTGTAAATAATCCGTTAGAAATTCTACCTTTTAGTTACTTTGAAAAGTTTAGTGATATGGTATAATACTAAGGAGAGGTTACTGAATATTTTAAATGGAGACAATTATTGAAAGAATGAAAAAAGAGTCGAAAACTGGTTTAACTTCTGGGGATCTAGTTGACCATATCTTTAAAAATCATAAAATAGATATTCAAGATGATGACTCTGTCACACTCTTAAATATGGGATATTATCATGGGTATAAACGATATAGATTTGTTAAAAAATCTAATTCAGATGGGATTCTGCCCGTTTCTTCATTTAAGGAAATTGAAGCAATCTACAATTTTGATATGGAGTTAAAAGGACTTTTTTATCCAATAGTGATGCTTGTAGAGACAGCATTAAAAAATCGGACTATCGATTCAATTGTAGCAGAATCTAGTAGTGGGATAGAGGATATATTAGAACATCAATTAGCTTGTTACATGGACTATCCTGAAGACCACGAAAAATATAGTAATAAACTCGATCAGTATAATGAAACAAGGCAAAATATACTGGATACAATTGACTATTACTCAGATAAAAATGAGGTCATTAAGCATTATTTAAAAAGTGATTATCAAATTCCTCTCTGGGCTTATTTTGAAGTTATTACTTTGGGACAGTTTAGTAGATTTTTAGGAAGTTTATCTAAGTCAAGTCGTGAAAAATTAAATCAAGATTTCACGATCATTCCTAATAGGTCAAATTCTCTCGAGTTAGTTGTCAATGCTCTTATTGAGTTAAGAAATGCTACCATGCACAACAGTGCGATTTTTGATGCTAATTTTTCAAGCGGTGTATCTAAAGCACTCAAAAAACAGATAAAACAAGATTTAGGATTATCGACATTCACTTGTGTTTTCATTGAAGATTATTTCATTCTACTAATTTGGATTTTGAACATTTTAAAATTTGATACAGTAGTCCTCAATAATTATATCAATCAGTTCAATGAAATTGTTGAACGATTTGATGTTTCGCTCAATAATCGTGATATTCTCTTTAAGATTATCAGTACAAATAGAAAAACATCAATTCAACAATTAAGTAAATTTATTGACGAAAAACGAAATTAGTGGTATCATAGTCGTATCGAATTGGGGCGTGCTAGTCACGTCTGGGAGGGTCTGATGCGTCAGTCCTCCTCTTTTTTATTTTTAAGTATTCTTCAGAGGTTATCGGTTGTGCTTCCGATAGCCTTTTTCTTTTCCCTAAATTTATTGTGATAACATGAAAAGAACCTCCTTATAAGAACAGTATAGTACTTTTTATACTGTCCATTATAAGGGGTTCTTTTCAAAAAAATATAGAGGTTGCTATTAAACAAGTAACCACTACTATAAAACTATGTCAAGATTATCGAACAACTTATTTATTAGCAGATTCATTTTTGTTATTGGGAAATCTAAGTCAAAATTTTTCAGAAAAATCGACCGTTAAAAGCTACTTTGAGACTGCACTTTTTTGTATCAGCAAATTGAAGGTAATAAAGAGATGGCTTTGACAGTAGAGCACTATATTGCAGATAAATTTCGAAATTAGATACTAGAACGATGTTCAAGGGCATCGTTTTCTTTTTTGGACAAAATACAAAAAAGTATATATATAAAAAATATAAAATAAGTTTATAAAAAATATTGACAAATGAATTTATAGTTGTTAAAATAAACCTATTAAAATTAAAGGAGATACTTATGAGGAAGTTTTTAAAGAAACTCATTGTTATATCTTTGTTAGGAGGTTTAATTTTAGCCATTGGTAAAGGTGGAACGAATAAAGTTAAACCAATGAATGGAATTGATCCTGGGCCTGCAAATATTATGGTGAAGTAGTGAAGAAAAAATTATTAATTCTTGTGACAGGTTCGGTTGGTGCAAGCAACCTTGATGCCTATTTATACTATTTAAAAGAGTTTTATGATTTAACTGTAATTCTCTCTGAAAATTCTAAGCAGTTTATAAATAAAAATTTAGTCAGTTATTTTTGCGATAAGGTATATGATCAATTATTTATTGAAGGAGTTGTTCCTCATGTTATATTACCAAATGAAACAGATCTAGTTCTGGTATTACCAGCAACAGCTAATGTACTAGGTAAAATTGCTAATGGAATAGCTGACGATTTGGTAACATCAAGTGTATTGAATTTTTCTAAGAGTATAATTTTCTGTCCTAATATGAATAGTACTATGTGGAATAATCCTATAGTACAAAAAAATGTATCAATTTTAGAAGAATTAGGGCATTTTTTCTTACTTGAATCTAAACGAAGCTATGAAGTAGGGTTACGAAAAGCAACTGATTCCATGTGTTCTATGCTACAACCACAAGCATTAGTTCGAGAAGTTCTATCAATTGAAAAAATTGTCCTTGGAGAGGGACACTAAAAACTACTCGTTAAAAAAATATAGAAGGGAGTAGAGTAACATGGAAAATTCTGTGATTGATGTTGAAATGCTTTTGGAAGAATTGACTCAGGAAGCATTGGCTATTGTTTTTGTTGATAAAGATTGCTAATAAGTTACTATGTGCGTAACTATCACATATTTATAAGCTATCGGATTTAAATTGTGACTCCGATAGCTTTTAAAATAGACTTGTTCGGAAATTGGATTGTTTCAAAATTGATAATTCCGCAAATTAACTCAGAGCGATTGTCAAAACATGTTATTCGATTACGATACTGTTGTGCAATTATATAAAAGTTTAAATTTCTCATTAGAGTAATATATTTTAATGAGAGGGGTATGAACTTTCGACTTTCGACTATTTTTTTCTATTAAATAAACAATGATGTTTAGAAGATATCGCTGAAATGAAAGTAGTTAGATTGTATTGTAGGATACCAAATCATCTAAAATATACATAGGAGAGGTTTTTTTTAAAAGTGAAAAATTCTGGACATGACCAGCTGTAATAGGCAATTACGGGCTCGTTGAGTGCTTAGTTGATAAAAAAATTGCATTTTGAGACTGTCTCATTTTCCTTTGCCAAAATAATTTATTTTTTTTTGAGGAGCTGAATTGGACTTTCTGTGTGATACACTTAATGATTATATATGGTTCATTAAAAAAGGTCAGAAGTATGACTAGTATTTTCTACTTAATTAGCTTTTTTCAAGATTTAAAGATTTTTGTCACCACGCTTTTCTGTACTTGGTGATATGAGCTAATTTAAGGTAGAAAATCATGGTTTTGAAAGCTTCATATTTGAAGCTAATCAACAATTTAAAGTTTTCAGGGTAAAATTGATTCGCTTTTTGCATATCTTTAGTATTGTGCTTTATTGTTTTCGAATAAGTTTTATACAATTAGGGAGTATTAGGAAAAAATGTTTTATAAAAAATTACAAAAGATAATGTTTGATTCAATAAATAAGTATGTGACTACCTACAGTAACTCAGAATCTCCCTGTTTAGTCTATGATTTTGGTTTGTTAGAACAGGTATTATTCGAATTTAAAAAACAAATTCCAGAAAATTTCAATTATAAATTTTTTTATGCAATTAAGGCAAATGCAAATGAGGAAATATTGAAATATTTATCTGATAGAATCGACGGAGTAGATGTAGCCTCATTAGCTGAATTGAAAATAGCTAAAAAATTTTTTAGTTCAGAAAAAATTTCTATAAATGGACCAGCATTTACCTGTGAGGATATAAAACTATTAAATCGTGAAGGATATAGAACGGATATAAATTACCCGGAATATCTAATAAATAATTTTCAAGATAGTGAAATTGGTATTAGAATTATGGAGGTTGATGAACAAAATAATTCTTTGAGTAGATTTGGTATAAATATATTTGATGATAACTATTTTCACAGTATTGAGATAGCAAATATAACAAGATTACATCTTCATTTTGGTGAAAAAAACATAAACTTTATTAGAAAATTAGAGGATACATTAATTCAGTTTAAGAAAATGGATAAGCTAAAAAATATTACAGAAATTAACATAGGGGGAGGCTTTATTCAGTTGCTAATGAGCAATCAGTTGAATAATTTCTTTCTCGAATTAATGAAACTGTATAAAATGTTTGGCATTGAGGATAAGATTGTTACTCTAATTGAACCTGGTAATGCTTTGGTTAAATTTTCAGGATATATGGTTGCTAAGCCAATTAATGTTAGTGAAGAAAGTGGTAAACAAATAATTACAGTTAATACCTCAATATACACTAATACATTATGGTTTACTCCAAAAATTATTACTACATTGAATCCAACGTCAACTAATCGAATACATTCTAAAATATATGGGAATACTTGTTTCGAATATGATAAGTATAGTGAAGAAATTTATTTACCTAAAGTATCAACGGAGAGCAGTTTGGTATTTTTTCCAATGGGAGCATATGTAAAAAGTAATCATTCTAATCTACACAGTAATAAATTTATGTCTGAGGTTTATTTATGGACACAAACAGAGAGCTGATAATAAGAGCAGAAAGGTATATTAATTCTAAGAAAAGTAAAATATTAGATGAGCAGCAAAAGGAATTTTCTAGACTGGATTATATAAGGGATAGCTTTGGACTTTCAACCGAAAAATTTCATTTTACTTTTTCGTTTGATAATGATGATATTGCTAACTTAGTTAGAAATGAACAATTATTGTTTGACTATTCTTGTAAAATTAGATCAGAATGGAAAATAGCATGTTTTCAACATACATATAAGTATCTTTCTTCTCCATTGATAGAAGCTGATATTAAAATGGACACCTTAAGAGGAAATAAAATTGATTCAAAATACGAGAGATATTTTATCAATGGTTCAATACATATTAGAAAAGAAGATGGCTATACTTCATATAATACACTAACTGCGAATGGAATGTCTGCAATAAATTTATGTTTTGAGTTAATGAATTCCCTTATTATATCTCAACCTAAAAAGTTAGCATACTCTGTTGGATATTATGAGACAAAATTTCTATTAAATAATTTGGCGAAATCAGGAATTGAATGTCATGATCTAGATAATCAAAATGATGAGTTGAATCTATTTAATGTATTTATCATTGAACCTAATAAGGCCGACTTAACGTTACAAGCAACAGATTTTCGTTATGTAGAACAACTTGTTAAGTTTCAAAATAATAAGTTAAAGATCATTATTTTAGATATATCATATCAAGGATTAGCTTTTAATCTAGCGGAATTTTTAAGAGTATATAAGAATTCAAATGTAATTGTTTTTGTAGTACGTTCTCTAATAAAATTAGATCAATTAGGTTTAGAATTGACTAATGGTGGCATTGTAGAAGTATTTGTCCCTAATCATTTAGGAAAATTAGGGAGTTTTATTGAAAAGGAGCTAAATAAATTTAGAAATGCACATGGTTCAAATTTGAGTTTTTATGAATTTTGTCTAATTGATAACTCATTAAGTTTAACGCATGGTGACCATTATTCAGATTTGGTTTTAAACACTACAAAAAAATTCCATAGGAAAATCTTAAATATTTGTCAAAGGAAAAAAGGTATTTTAATTCGATATGAGGGTAGAGTTCCTTTTGTATTTATACAACTAATAGACAAAGAGAAAGAAGATTTTGAAATATTTTTTCAGTGGTTAAGTTCAAAATTTCAACAATTTGGGTTATCATTGCATGCAAGAAATAGTTTTGGTTTTAGAAATTTAACTGTCGAGTATTTTGGGATACTAGAAACTAATAATTATATTTTTAAAATTTGTCCAGGAGTTTTTAAAGGAATTAACTATTATTTAATGGCTTTTCTATTGAGCGAATTTGAAGTAGACTTTTTGGAAAATAGTCAAGAGAAAATTGACTAAACTTTATTTGATTTTTCAAGATATAGTCGAAACATTTCATGATTTAGAACATCACTTTACTACCCTAGGTTTCTCCAGAAATACCTAACCTCAACGATTCGAATAAGATTATTCTGGGGCTAGAGGAAACAGCTGGTGTTTTGAAAGCAAGGACAAGTCTTGGGTAAAAAACTAAATGTGGAGTTTAAGCAACATTGAGAAAAAGAAACGACCATGAGTCCGTTCCGTAAGTCAATTTTCTTGAAAACTTTGCATTGGTCAAGATATAAAAATTATTAACACTTGGGATTGAATGATCTTTATAAATTATTTTGCGGGGAGATGAAAAGTGAAAAATTTGTTGAAACTATTATTAATTAGGCTAGTTGTTAATTTAGCTGATAGTATTTTTTATATTGCTACACTATGGTATATCAATGATAACTATTCATCAAGTTTTTTATTAGGGGTATTTGTAGCAATTAATTACTTACCAGATATATTTTTAGTTTTTTTGGGTCCGATTATTGATAGATCAAATCCTCGAAAGGTTTTATTCATATCAATTTTAACTCAATTGACTTCAGTTATACTTTTCCTAGCGTTTAGAAATTCTATACCATTTAGTTGGATGATGCTTATAGTATTTACTTCTGTTTTAGCAAGTTCGATAAGTTATGTTATAGAAGACGTACTTATTCCTCAGATTGTTGAATATAATCAGATTATTTTTGCAAATTCATTATTCAGTATATCTTATAAGGTATTAGATTCGCTTTTTAATGCACTATCTTCAGTATTGCAAGCAATGCTTGGGCTTATTTTGTTATTAAAGGTAAATATTGGTATATTTGTAATAGCGTTAGTTTTAATATTATTTTTTGACTTTAAATCCAAAGGTAATTTAAGCTCGAGTAAGTTTAATATAAAAATCTATAAAAATGAAATGATTGAAGGAGCAAATTATATAATACATAATGATCTGTTATTGAAGTCAGCGCAATTATTATTATTAATCAATTTTTTTAACTCTTTTCAGACGGTAGTTGTTCCAATTATTTCAACGAATTTCTTTAATGGACCAATTTTTTATGGTGCTTTCTTAACTGTAACAGGGATTGGTGGAATATTTGGGAATATCCTTTCTCCAATTATAGCGAAGTATTTACGCCCAAATCAAATTATCGGAATATTTCTTTGCATGAACGCAATAAGTTGGATATTAGCAATAACAATTAAAAACTATATTATTTCGCTTTTCTTATTTTTTCTATGTTATTTATCAAAGGGAGTGTATAATATTATTTTTAATTCAATTTATCAACAAATCCCTCCTAAAAAAATGCTAGCTAGAGTAAATACAACAATCGACTCTTTTATATCTGTAGGTATGCCACTCGGAAGCATCGTTGCTGGAATAGTATTTAATTGGAATATTGAATTAATTTCTTTGTTGATTGGGCTACCATATTTAATCTCAGGAGTTATCTTTTATAATAATAAAGCTTTGAAAAAATTTGAAATAATGTAAATGATAATCTATATTATAATTGTTAAGAGGATGTTATGAAAATTAAAAAGTTCCGGAAGTTCATTCAATACCAGAGTATCTATACCAATAACTGGAAAATTTCAGTTTTTTAGTAAAAGTTGAGTTGAGAAGAAATCAGATTATGCGGCCTTCTAATTATTAGTTAGGTGAAGTGTATTCCGATAAGGCAAATTTTAATAAGTATTGCACATTCTAACATAAGTCTCGTCCTCAAGGGACTCATAAATTATTAAAACGCTTATCAATTAAAGCTGAACCAATGATGTTGAGTGCTGAATTTTCATATTATAATGTAGGTTATGCTGTTAGTTATAACTAGGTTGAGGATCTTAGTAGATTTCGTAAGTAGCTTATGGTAGAAGCAGAAAATATATCGCGTTCAATTATCGATTATAAAAAATAATTATTTTAATAGTGAACGCACAAGCAATTGCGTAAAAATACCTTACTCAATATTTAACCTATAGTTGATTAGTCTATTCTAAAGTTGATGTTTGGAATTGACTATTATCAATTAATTTTACTATAAAAACTCTCATATCAGTACAGAGTATTAACTGGGTCGTGTTGCTTCCCTTATTGTCTTTGATAGAAAAAGGTCTCTTCTTGATTTATTCAATGATAACTGAATAGATTGAGGTGAGATTTTCTTATTTATCGAGTAGGAAGTATAATTTTAAAATCTTCTTGTACATAAGCTCTTTGACATTACAAAAGCATTTTTGAAGTAACACTGTCAAATGTAACCGCCCAATAACGAAGTATCTATAAAAATAATCCAACCTCTTTTAAACTGTTAATAGAAAACAGAAATGGAGGTTTTTTCATTATGCCAACACCTATCGTCCCCTTAAACTCACCCCCACAGTCTCGTCACTTTGAGAGAAAAAACAGAAACGCTACTCTGCTGAAAATTCGTCCCGAAAAAGTAGAACTCACTTTCTTTCATTCTATCAACCATGAAGTATTGGAAACCATCTTGGACAAGGTACTAGCCTATGACCATCCGACTCAGTGATTTAGGACAAGTTTACTTGGTCTGTGGAAAAACAGATATGCGTCAAGGGATTGATTCCCTCGCCTACCTTGTCAAAAGTCAATTCAATCTAAATCCCTTCACAGGTCAGGTCTATCTCTTCTGCGGAGGTCGAAAAGACCGATTCAAAGCTCTTTACTGGGATGGACAGGGATTTTGGTTATTGTATAAACGTTTTGAAAATGGGAAATTGACTTGGCCAAACAATGAAGAGGAGGTTAAAGCCCTCACTTCCGAGCAGGGGGACTGGCTCATGAAAGGATTTTCGATAAGTCCTAACATAAAACCTACAAGAAGTCGTGATTTCTATTGAAATGATGGCTTTTCTTTGTGTATAATAAGATAAAAAGAAGGAGGCTCAATCGTATGGATGAGTTAATGGCAATTATAAAACAACAGACCTCAACGATTGAACAACTTACCAACGAGTTGACCCTCCTTCGTGAGCAGGTTGAATATCTGAGACAGAAACTCTACGGAAAATCATCCGAAAAGGTAGTACATCAACTCGGTCAGCTGAGCTTGTTTGGTGAAGAAAGTCTCCCTGAAGAAGAAGCTGACTTACCCAGTTGAGACAGAAATGATTACCTATAAACGTAAGAAAACTAAGGGAGTGCGTCAGGGTGTTTTAAGCCAATTCACTCCAGAGATAGTTCATCACGAATTACAGGGTGAAGATTGCCTTTGTCCAGACTGTCAGGGGCCGTTGAAGGAGATTGGCACAACGGTTCAACGTCAAGAGTTGATCTTTATTCCTGCGCAATTAAAACGGGTTGACCATATCCAACATGCCTATAGGTGTCAGGCATGTAGTCAGAAGAATCTCAGCGATAAGATTATCAAGGCTCCTGTCCCTAAGGCCCCCATAGCACACAGCTTGGGTTCAGCTTCTATCATCGCCCACACTATTCATCAGAAATTCAATCTGAAAGTGCCGAATTACCGTCAAGAAGAGGATTGGAACAAGCTGGGCTTACCGATTAGTCGCAAGGAAATAGCCAACTGGCATATCAGGTCTAGCCAATATTATTTCGAGCCGATTTATGCCCTTCTACATGAGAAGTTGCTGGAGCAGCCCATTCTTCATGCGGACGAAACCTCTTACAAGGTCTTAGAATGTGATCGTCAGTTAACCTACTATTGGACCTTCTTATCTGGAAAACAGGAAGCGCAAGGGATTACCCTCTATCACCATGACAAGCGCCGAAGTGGTTTGGTTGTTCAGGAAGTTCTTGGGGATTATGAGGGTTATGTTCACTGTGACATGTGGAGTGCCTACCGACAATTACCCAAAGCCACATTAGTCGGTTGCTGGGCACATGTGAGACGGAAATTCTTTGAGGCAACTCCCAAGAAGGCGGATACGAGCTCTCTAGGCGCGAAAGGCTTAGCTTATTGTGACCAATTGTTTAGTCTTGAAAGGGAATGGGAGGGATTATCAGCTGAGGAGCGATTGTACAACCGATAGGCAGAGTTAGCCCCTTTAATGGATGAGTTCTTTGACTGGTGTCGTGAACAGGCTGTCTTGCCAGGTTCCGAATTGGGTGCTGCGATTGAGTATAGTCTCAACTACGAACCCACCTTCCGAACCGTTCTCTCAGATGGTAACTTAGTCCTTTCCAACAACATGGCTGAGAGGTCTATGAAGATCTTGGTTATAGGACGTAAAAATTGGTTGTTCTCTCAAAGCTTTGAGGGCGCCAAGTCGACAGCCGTTATTTTGAGTCTTTTGGAAACAGCCAAGAGACACGGCCTTGATTCAGAGAAATATATGACCTATCTTCTAGACAATCTACCTAACGAGGAGACACTCGTAAAAAAGGAGGTGCTAGAGGCTTATTTACCATGGAATGAAACCATTCAACGGAACTGTAAATAGAAAAACATCCCAGAGTCAAATATAGACTTTGGGATGTTTTCTATATACTTCGTTATGGGGCGGTTAGCGTTATTAGACGCTTACAAGCAAGCTAACCCTATTCAAAAATCCTCGAGGCATAAGTTTCGAGGATTTTCTAGATACCTTGTTATTGGACGCTTACTTTATTTTTATGTTTCGATATTTTTAGATTTGGAACCAAAAAAATTTTTATTTTTTGCCTTTTTTACTCATGCTTTACATCACTAATCGATTTATAATGAAGTTGTAGGGAAACATAGTTACAAATAATTACTTATTCAAGGAGGAATTTATGATGAATAATACTAATCCGGAAATTTATGTTCAAACTGCAACTGATCAAGAAATTGCATTATTAGTCGGTGGTGCTGGAAGTGGGCTTGTTAAGACTTTAACCAAAGATTGCCCAGGCTTTTTATCAAATATCTGTGTAAACATTGGATTCATCTCTGGTTGTAAAAACTGTTAAAATAAAAATTAGTTTGTAGCTATGTAGCTATGTATGCCCTATCATATTTTTTGATAGGGCATTTCCTGTTATTCTATTTAGAGGTAATATATATGGCAAATAATATAGCAGAGGAAAGAAGTTTTGATGTAGTCATATCGAAGGTTATAGAAGAATTTTCATTCGCCACTTCAAAATTTAATGGAGTGTGCTCCTTTTCTGACAGCATTTTTAATAGTTTTAAAGAGGAGTTCAGAAAAATACTACTTCCTGTATTAGTCCAAGAAATTAATTTATTTAGGATAGAGAAAGGAACCAATTCAAAATATAAAGAATACAATGAATTTTGTAACAGTATACTTAATGACGGATTATACTTTCTTGATAAATATCCAGTCTTAAAAAGAAGATTAAAGTTATTAAAGGACAATTATGAGCAGAGTATTGAATGTTTTTTAGCAAATTTAAGCCAAAATTATAATGAAATTATAGAAAATTTTGACCTGAATAAGGAAAATATAAATGTTAAAATAGTATCAATAGTGGGAGACAATCATGGTAGTAATAGGAATATAAGCTTTCAACTTCAAAGTAAATCATTTTTTTATAAAACTTCAGGATATACTCTGTATCCAATTTTGAATGAATTAAATCGTAGAGTATTCGACTCCAAGTATTTCAAGTTTCCTGATACATTTGTTGGTAACAATTTTATGATTCAAGAGAAAATTGACAATTTATCTTGTCATGATAAAGATCAAATTCATTTATTTTATAGAAATATGGGAATACTTCTAGCATTTACGTATGTGTTGAATGGAAATGATATGCACAATGAAAATATTATTGCTTGTAAAGAACATCCCTATGTAATCGATTTTGAAACGTTAATAAATCCTGTGTCTCAACTAGAGGGAAAAATTTCAAACAGTATCTTTTCAACTGGGTTATTACCCATGAAATATAGACGAAATTTTGATGGAATATTTGACTGTAGTAGTATAGGTCAAGAGAATATTGTTGTAAAAAAAATTTTTGAAGAAATAAACCCGTTTAGTTCAGAAGTACGCTTAATATTAAAAGAGCATCAATTTAAAGATATTAAAGAATTTTTACCAGTGCTTGATGATGTTCATGTCTCGGCTAATAAGTTTTTAGGTGATATTGAATCTGGATTCATCTTTGGTTATTCAAGGTTAAGAAGTTATTATAAAATTTTAAAAACAGTAATCTTAAAGTATAAAAATGTCTTACAGTGTAGATTGGTATTAAGAAATACGTCTATATATTCAGCACTTATTGATCGAATAACTGTACCAGATTTATTGATGGACGAGCTAAAAACAAGAAATATTTTAACAAGTTTCTTAAAAGAAATACCTGTGATTAATAGTCATGAAAAGAAGTACATCATGATTGAAATTGATCAATTGGTTAATGGTGAAGTTCCATTGTTTACATTTGGTAACTTTGGAACTATTTCAATGACTGACGCAAAAAATTTTATGAGTCTGTACGATTCTATAGATTTTAAGTTAAATTGTATGTCTGAAGCAGATTTACAATATCAATTAAATCTTCTTAGAGTCAGTTTAAATATTGATAATTACAATTTTTCTCAAGTGCGAAATAATCATCTTGAAGCAGATGTTAAAAAATTAGTAAGAGAGTCAATCTTTAGTGATACACCGCCGTATGCTCTTACCCTTCAGAAAGATCCTAATGGGAATTACATATATGGAGAATCTAATTTGGGATTGTATGAAGGGAAGTTAGGATTGTTATTATCTTACGATGAATTGGAAGAAATATTTGATTTAAAAGTTATTGAACAACAAATTATCAATTCAAAAGACGTAGGCCTAATTGATGGCTATGCTTCATTATTGCTTTATAAAAATTTAAGCAATTCTCCAATAAAAGAAGATGATATAATTCCCAATTTAGACTTTACTGAATTTGATATAATTGATGGAGTCGGTGGTTTAATTTTACAAAAATATTTGATATTTTTGAAAAATCCAAAATTTGTAGATATTGTTGAATTAAAGAAGTTAGGAGAAGTTTTTCTAGAATTAACAAAAGACCAGGAACAGTTTAAAGTGGGGTTTGCACATGGGTTTACTGGTATAAAAGTTATTTATAAAATATGTTCTCTTGTTTTACCAGATAATTCAGAGTTTGCTAATAGATTTAAATACTTTGAGAGTCGGGATAATATTATGTTATACCCTGGATCGGGATGGTGCAACGGTTTGACAGGATATCTTGTTTCTGAATATATTTTATTTAAAATAAGTAACGACTCTAAATATCTTGATAAAGTGTTATCTAATATTGATTATCTAATGAATAAGTTAAGTGAGACTGAGGATTATTCATTATGCCATGGATTTTTAGGCGGATTGGATTTCTTGCAAGTATTGAATCAAGATAATTTACTTTCTGACGAGTATCAGAAGAAACTGAAAATGTTGGAGGAAACCTTAATTTTTAAGTCCAATAACAATAACATTCTGAAAAAAGATATATCGCTATTTACAGGAATATCAGGATTTCTCTACTATCTCAAACGAAAAAAAACACTTAGAGGTTCTGTTATTACTCTAGGATTTTAAGGTAAAGAGCAATGAAAAAAATAAGAGAAAAGTTACAAACCCAGCAAAATGATTGTGGACCATGTTGCTTAGCAATGATTTTGGATTATTTAGGAAGAGATGTTGAGCTATCAGAACTATATCAATACAAGAATACTGCTGTTGGGTGGAGCATGGGAGATATAAAGAATGTTGCAAAACAATTCGGTGTAGATGCTGTTGTGCTTAGAGTAGATGATATGAAAGGTATGTCATCAATAGTTCTTCCAGCAATACTTTTTTGGGATTTCTCACATTTTGTAGTGTTAGAAAAGTACAATGAGTTAGAGGCAACTATACTTGATCCTAATTATGGTCGAAAAACTCTTAACAAAGATACATTTATAACATTTTTTTCAGGTTATTGTATGGAGCTAAAGCCCAATCAATCTTTTATTAAGCGAAAGTTATCCATAATAAATAAGATATCTAGGATCAGAAATACCAAAATTTGGAATTTTGAGCTTGGTAAAACCTATTCTATTGCTTTGGCGAGTTACAATATATTTTTATTAATGACACCTATTTTAATAAGTAAATTAATTAATAACTTGTCAACAAGAGAAATCAATATACACAGAGTGTTCTTTTTAATTGGTGTAATATGCTTAACAGCTGTCTTGAATTATATTTTAGAAAAATTACGGAGTCAAAAAACTATAATTCTTGAAGAAAAATCAACAGTTAATATCTATGAGAAATTATTTAGTTTAACTGAATCTGAGATAGCTAGATATCATAGTGGCGATATTATGTCACGAATATCGCTTAATCCTCAAATCTGTAGATTTTTGGCAGTTGAAGTACCCAATATGATTATCTCAACAATGCTTATTTTCTTAGCAAGTCTATATCTAATATTAAATGCTGGAATCTACGCCAGTATGATAATTTTGCTAATTTTACTAATCGCTATCATTAACTGTATATTTATTACTGATTTAATAAAATTATCTAAAAATGAAAGTTATAAACGGTCTATATTTAGAAGTGTTGCCAGTGATGGTATCCTAGCTTATAATTTTTTAATTGGATCAGGGATTACCCATCGTTATCTAAAGAAGATTAAAAGTAGTTTATTAGACTATGTACAGTCGCAGATTGATAGAGGAATTGCAGAAGCTAAATCGACTACATTCCAGCAAACTACGTCGACATTCTTTTCTCTTTTAATTTCTATTGTGAGTCTAGTTATAGTTATATTGAGTCCTGAAAAAAGTGGAGAAGTGGCTTTGATTAGTTCTATGGCTATGATATTATATTCTCCCATGATGGGAATTGTAAGTAGTCTTATTAACGCAGCTAGTCTGTATCCAAATATTGAAAGACTTATTGATTTAGTAGGAGAAGAACAACCTCCTAAAACCTTTGCAAAGCTTCAAAATGGCATAGTTGATGTTGATGAGTTATCATATCGATATGATAATAATTCGGCTTATCTTTTCAAAAATCTTTCGTTTTCTCTTGAGGACGGAGACACTCTTTTTATAACTGGAAAATCAGGTAGCGGTAAAACCTCTTTGGTTAAAATCTTACTGGGCTTACAAAGTATTAGCGGAGCAGGTAATAAGGGAAGAATAACTATTGGAGGGGTTAATTCTCTAAGCCAAAAGTTAGATTTAAGAAGAGATGTTTGCTATATATCACATCCGTCAATTCTTTTTAAAGGCACTTTGAAGTCAAATTTGAAATTATTCTGTCCAAACTATACTGTTGAAGAATTAATGTTAGCAATTGATAAACTAAATCTTTCAGATGTGTTCTCTCATGCTTTAAATATTGAAAATTTATTTATATTAGAAAATGGTACTAATTTTTCAACTGGTCAACGTCAAAGAATAGGAATGATAAGATTATTTTTGCAAGAATATAAAGTTATTATTTTAGATGAGCCAACAAGTAATATGGATTCCGAAAACGCTAAAGCCATTATGGCAGCTATTGATGGCCTTGGAGCAACTAAAATTATTATTACACATGATAAAGAATTAATCAAACCTGGATCAAAACTATTAGAATTAGGAGTGGAAGAAAATGGATATACATTTAAATCATATAAGTAAGAAATATGGTGATCGAATCATTTTAAAAGATGTTACTATTAGGATTCCTTCAGGGAAAATTTATGGGTTTATTGGGGCTAATGGAGCTGGTAAAACCACAACGATGAAAATCCTTACAGGATTATTACCTGCAACAAAAGGTAACGTATACTTTGATGGGGTAAGTCTTAAAGACTTAAAAAATCAGGAATCAACATTCGGAGCATTTATTAGTACACCAAGTTACTATAAAAACTTAACGGCTTATGAAAACTTAGCTATTATACAAGAAGTTCTCAAAAAACCGAAAGAAGAAATTGATCGAGTTTTAAATTTAGTGGGCTTAAGTGAAGCCTGCAATAGAGTAGTCTCTTCATTCTCGTTTGGTATGAAACAACGCCTTGGTTTAGCATTTGCTTTTCTGAATGATCCAGATATACTGGTACTAGATGAACCTACGAATGGACTAGATCCGAAAGGAATTGTGGAAATCAGAGAACTCTTATACAGACTAGCTAAAGAAGAAGGGAAAACGATTTTTATATCAAGCCACCATATTAGTGAAATCGAAACAATTGCGGATATGGTCGGTATAATACATGATGGCGAACTCATTTTTGAGGGTCCCCTCTCTGAACTTTATAATAAGAGGGAAAGCTCATATCATTTGGAAGTTGCAAATCCATATGTTCTGAAAAATGTTTTGAAAGCCCGAAATATCTCTTTTGTTCGAAAAGAAACTCATTTTGAAATAAAGACTTCCAAGCAAGATATACCAGTTTTAATAAAAGAAATTGTACAAGAAGGAGTTGATATTTTGGAGGTTTCACCAAATAAAAATCTAGAAAGAATCTTCTTAGACTTAACGAAAGGAGATGAAGTGTATGGTCACGCTGATAAAAAATGAAATAAGGAGGTTTGCGGGAACTCCCACAGCTTTGTTATTGCTTGGCATTACTTTTTGTTTGCAATTACTAGGAACAGTTTTTATCTTCAAATCATTAGATGTGCGAGTTGGGGAAATAGCGCAAACACCTTTTCAGAAGGCTATGCTGATCTTTTTGGGTTTTTCTGGATTAGTGAGTTTAGTGGTAAATGGGATTATTAACTATTTTGTTACTTCAACTGAGCACAATAACCATACTTGGGAATTACTCCTTTTAGGGATAGGCAAGAAAAATAAAATTCTCTTTTCAAAATATTTCACAGTTATTCTGTCTTTAATTTCTTATCAGTTACTGTCAACTATTTTCTTTGTTATTGTTACACAGACCAACTTATCGTTAGTAATTGATTGGTCTATGGTATTCTTAGTTTTATCGTCCACTATATTTTTCAGCTTACTCACGATGACACTTCAGTTTTGTACCCATCTGTTAATAAAAAACAGTATATCTGCCCTAAGCAGTGTTATTATTCTTATTTTGTTGCAAACTCTTTTTGCTTCTAATCCGATTTTTGTTTATGTGTTTCCAATAAATGGCATTTCTTATTTGATAACTTCTAGTGCTCTTAATCCAATGATAATTTTACTAATCACTCTAGGGAATATTATATGGAGTGGTGCTGTTCTTTTAGTCACTACTAAAAAATTTCATCTTTAGTAGGTAAGTTTGAAAAAATAACAGTTAATTTATGTCTGGTTTATCGTAATTTTGAGCACGCTAAAAAGAAGGCTTGAAAACTAAGCAACAGAGAATCCGTGTTGTTGTGTGAAGCGAATAGCGTTTTGAATAGACATTGTCTTGTTTTGGTTTTCTGTGTACAGCGTCACAGTTAGTTGTGCTTGATGGGATGAGCTAAACCTATAAAATTCAAGGTGGAGACAGAGCTACTCACCTACTCATCTCTCCGTGATCTGTAGTCGTAATAGGCCTTCTCATTTTATAATATAAAGGAAAAATAAAGGAACTGCACCCTTTCATTCGGTGTTTAGCCTTGAGTGAAACGAAAGGAATGATTATAATTATGTGGAAATTAGAATTTTTAAAGTATAAGAGAACTTATTTAGCTCCTGTATTTATAGGGATAGGTATCTTTTTAGTCATTTTTCAAAGCTACGCAGGATATACAATCAAAGAGATTCCTGCAAAGGTTTTATTTGTGACAGGTCTAGACTTATACAGTAATCTTTTACTACCAGTGATGATTCCTGTATTCCTAATCATTTCTATTTACCGTGAAGTAGAGAATACTGCTTTTCAAAACTTAACAATAAAAGGAATCTCTAGCCAACAGATACAGTTCTCCATATTGAAATTTTATTGGATAGTAATACCACTCATATTTCTTTGTCACTTTTTTATTCCACTAGTATTTGTTGCCTTGAGAGGAGAGAGTGTCCTCAACGTGGTTATTGATAATAGTTTATTTTTGATCCTATCAATTTTAAGCATCGTTGCACTTGTCAATATTAGTCTGCTGATACATCAGTTCAGTGGGACTTATGTATTACCAATTTTAGTAGCTGTTGTAGGAGTCGTCCTCGGACGTCTCCCTTTAGGACAAATCATATGGATTGCTAACCCGTACTCTTATTTAAGTTATGTGGCTGATTTTAAATCATTTGCTGCAATCCACTATTTAGCTGTTTTCCTAATCATTTCTTTGTCTTTTATTGGTATAATACTACTTAGGAAAAAGAATAGATTTGAGTAAAACATGAGAAGAAATTTGTTAAGTACAGCGTATTATGCTTTGTTTATTACAGGATTTATTTATTTGTCCTTTAAAGGATTTCTAGATAACATCGAAACTAGCTTGCTTTTGCTTGTTTTAAATGTATTATTACTATTGGATTTTATTTTGCATAGAACAATTTCTATTAGGTCTAAAATTAGCAAATTTATTGTATGGTTAGTTAGATTTGGTCAGTGTCACTCTATTTTATTTGTCATAGGGGGGACTGCAGTTCCTATTTGGTTACAATATTTAACTGGCATCATAATCTATTCTTCATTAATATCCATATCTCTTAGCTTGTTTTTTCAAAAGTTACAGACTTCATTTTATCTGTTCATGATGATAGTAGGACTTTTATCTGGTACAAGCTTATTTTTTCCAGAATTGACTAGTCTTGCCTTTTCGCTTTATTTGGTTGTCACTTTCGTGATGGCTCTCTTAATTGTTTTTCTAAGGAGCAAGCAAACGTTTTATAGAAATGATTCCAATAGATTTTATTGGTTAATGGTGTTAATCTCTTATCTCATAATTTGTTTCACTTCTATCGGTTTCATTTTTTTTCAATCATCAGTTTTATTTTCTGGTTTATGGCTATTTTATTTTTTAGCTCTAATTGCAGGATTAGTACTCATCTTGTTTTATCATAATGACGCAGTATTTAGGCAAAAAGAACAATTACTAACGATTATCTTTCTAGTTTTATTTTATATTGTTCTGTTTATTCTAATTTTAAATAGAAGGAGTTTAGTTGTTCTTGAAATTGTAACAATTATTGTATATACTCAGTACTTCTTACAGTTACTTGGAGAAAGTTACAGACTAATAACTGGAAGTACGTATTCTGATTATGTAGGGATTAGTTCAGTTTTGAAAGAGGAAGCTTTGAATCAAGAGTTTGCGAATTTCTTGCATGATAATATTCTTCAGGATATAAACGCTTTGATTCAGTTGTCTCGATTGGATAATCCAAGTATCGCTGTCAAAACGATAGAAGAAAGATTAGAGTATCTCAATATTTTTGTCCGTGAGCGAATGAATCAGTATAGTCCTCAGTTACTCAAAGGGTTATCATTATATGACAATTATCGTATGGTGCTAAAATCGTTTGAAAAACGTTATCCTGAAACGGCTATTTCTCTAGCATTTTATTCAGCAAAAGATTTAGTAATCTACCCTCCTTATGATTTTCTAATTTACAGATGGCTAAGAGAGCTCGTTAATAACTCCTATAAATACTCCAGAGGCCAAACGATTACTGTTACATTGGTTAGAGATGGACGGGAGCTCTCTTTGTCGGTCATTGATGATGGTTGTTATCAAAAGCTAAAGCCTTTTAAACACGGACACGGGTTGTCAGTTTTGGAAGAACAAGTAAAGGCAGTAGGAGGAGCTATTACCTTTCAACAAGCTGATTCTAATGGATTGCAAGTTGATATTAAACTGATGATGGAAGGAGAGAAAGCGATTGAAAATTTTATTAATAGATGACCATAGCCTGTTTGCAGAGAGTTTAGCCTTAGCTATACATCAGTATCAGTCAGACATTCACATTGATATTGTGACTAATGAGGATGATTTTAAAAAATTGTTTTCAACTTTGACAGAATACCGAGTGATATTGTTAGACATTAACTTAGACAATAAATTTAGTTCAGATGGTTTTGAAATAGCTCAAGATATTTTAGAGAAATACAGCGACTGTAAGATTGTACTATTAACAGGCTTTGATTTACCTGTATATGAATATCAAGCTCAACGAATTGGGGTAAAAGGATTTGTTCCTAAAAATATAAGTTCTAAAAAATTAATTCAAATTATTAAAGATATCTCCTGCGAGAAAGACTATTTTCCCAATCAGAATTATTTTATAGATGGACTAACAGAACGTGAAAAAGAGATTCTTATGCACTTAGGCAATGGTGAAAAACGAAAAGATATTGCGAAATCCCTTTATATTTCTGATAGGACTTTAACAAACCATATCCAAAATATATTAGAAAAACTTGAAGTGGATTCAACTTTAAAGGCGGTTATAAAGGCTCAAAAGTTAGGATATATCAAATAATTACCCTTTTTACTCATGATTCTTTACTACGACTTCAGTATACTGATATTGAGGAGGTTGAAATTCATGAAAAAATCCATACCGTACGTTTTTCTCGTTCTATCAATAGCTTTTTTGGTCAATGCTATCCGAATATATCTTGAGAGTAGGTCTTTGTACGTTGTTGATGTTCTGTTGTTCATAGTGTTCTTGGTGTCATCTTTTATATCTAAGAAAAAATATCAAAGCAAAAATGTTTAGTCTTGTTTAATATACCATTTTAAAAATAGCGCTTTAAAGGAGAATGAGATGTCAGTTGCATTAAAAGTTGGTCTGCGCTATTACACTGTTGGATCAGTTGGGTTCTTTAATTCATTTTTTTCAACTGTATTTATACGCCTTGAAAATTCAAAATGGGGTAGTCGATATCCAATCCTTATGAATGAATTGTATTATGGTAGAGTTTCAGTGTATAATTTAAAGGATTGTCTACTTGAACTGCAGAATATTCGAATAGAGTTTAGCAAGTTGTCGTCTTATGACAATGTTTGGGATTTTGAGAACTTAGAAGAATCTGCTCCTTGGGGAAATCAAATTTGCTCGGAAATTAAACTACTATCGGATTATTTCATCACTTTAAATGGTAGTAATTTACTGGATGTGATGATTAGGGTGTTTGAACATGCAATTTCAGTGGAAAAACCTTTTGAAATAAGTACCATTTAGTTATGTGATATAAGAAATACTAGCAGTACTCAAAAGAGGTTGGGACAATAGTCCAATCTCATATATAAAAAGCGAACAAACCAAGATTCTGATTGTCAGAAAACTAGTTTTGTTCGCTTTTTTTGTTCAATTCTAGATCTAAAGGACTTGATAATTGAGATTTTCAAAATTGAAAATCTTTTTGTCCCAAGCTCTTTACTGTTCTATAGGCATAAAGTTTCTAACTATTTTCCCTACAATTCTTGGATTATCCTCGGCTGGTACAAACTTATCTGGATAGGAGTCATTGATTGAAACTAGGCGATAGCCATCTTTTTCAAGATACACTTTCTTTATGTAGACTTGATCGTTCCAGACAATGGCGTAGACTGCACCGTTGTAATCAAAACCACCTTCTCTTATAAGAGCGACCTCTCCATCTTGATAAACTGGTTCCATAGAGTGACCGTCAATCCATGTCGCTACATCGTAGAGGTATTCCCTATCTGTGAAAACTTCCTTAGTTTCGTATTCATCCCAGATATCGTTACCGTACCCAGCTGATAGAGCCACGTTGTCAAGGACATGAACAGAGAAGAGTGGGACAACTTTTTGTTTCATGAGAAGGTCATGAGTGAGTTCATCGACTTTTTTTTGTTTGTCTTGTTGAGCTGTTTATAAAGAGTGAGATGAGGGTGTTCTTCCTGCAGGTTATCTGGGTGAGTGTGTAGGAGTTGAGCTAGTTCTTGAAGGTGTTTTTTATTGGGAACAGTTTTGTCTGTTTCCCAAGCTGAGAGAGTTGCTCTGGTGACACCTAGTTTATTTGCGATAGCCGTCTGAGATAGGTTATTAGCTAATCGATAGTGTTTTAGTTTACTGGGTGAGAACATCAGTAATTCCTCTTTTTCTCATTTGTCATTTTATAACTTGACAAATTGTACCATAGGCTATAATAGAATTTAAGATAAAAGAAAAGGAGTCCTGCCATGTCCAGACCATCTCTTGAAACCCATATCTAAAAGAAGTATTATAACCTCCTTTTTGCTAAGGCCAGGGCATTTTTGATTGAACACAGAGAGGAGATTGATTTATCAACTAGAAATATCCGAAATCCCAGAAATTATATCGAGTTGATAGATATTGATGTCTATGCTATTTACACCTCTATGTTAGACAATAACCGTTTAGAGATGAAGATTGTGGTAACTGACTTTGTGGAAGTGAGCGAGCGGTATAAGGGAGAGCTTGAAGTAGATGAGAAAACCATCTGGCTCTCGCTGGTCACAGAAGTTGTCTTAGATAATGGTATTCAGTCTTTTGTTATTCAGTCAGTTGACCTGAAAGAACAAAATAGAAGGTGTAGCCGAGCCCTTAGTCGGTCAGGTGTCCCCTACATCAAAAAGGCAGACTTTGATGAGTTGACCAATGCCTTTCTAGCCAAATACTACAGTCACCTACCAAGATTGACGTGACAGAGCTTGTAGTTGCTATGGGGCTTACCGTCATTGAAACCAAGCTCTCTTCTGACTTTTCCATTTTTGGTAAGATGATCTTTAAGGATACTGAGATAGAGACTTATGATGCCAACAATCAAACTATCAGACGACTAATCAAGAAAGGAACAATTTGTGCGTATGGGGGAATAGAAAATGACTAAGTGATTTTTATATGTATAGATAGAGAAAAGGTGGTATAATTGAAATGAGACTCTTGCTTTGAGGGTTACATGGAGGAAAAATGACTGATTATCAAGTGATGTCGGATAAGGCAATCTATACAGTTTCTGAGGATATAGAGGCAATGTTAGCCTGTCTTTATTTGTTGCACGATGAAGATGATTTTCTTGCTCTAAATTTTTATTCTAAAGCCCAAATTGAAGATTGGAAAAAACGTTATCGCTTTTTATTTGAAACCTTTCATGCGGTAAAGGATTTAACAAATATTTCCATTCTTGATTTTTTACTTGATAGCATTTCGGAAGAGCTTAGTCTAGACTCGATTCAATCAAGTATTGCTAGGTTAAATAAGGGAGAAAGAATTTACCGTTTAATTGATTGGCCATATGATTGTGGCATAGCTTCGGAAACCATTTTAAAGGCTCTTAGCGACGATGGAATTTTAAATAGTCTATTTTTTACTGTGCAAGAAAGTTGCTCTAACTTTTTAGGTTTTTCTTGTTTTTTACGAGAAAATGACCGCTACTTGAATGAATTTTTCGATTTATCAAGAGAGTTGATAAATGATGCCTTGAGAGAAAAACTGGTCTCTAGTGAAAAACAGTTTTGGGACTTTAAAAACAACTTAATACAGGATCTTCAAAATGAAAGTTCATTTGAAGTGTCACAACGCATGATGGGAAAAAAGTTTAAAAACGTAGGCCCTTATGACCATTATTATTTTGTACCAACACTTTTACTTTTTAGGAAATGTGTAAGATTATTCTATAATGATGGAACTAGCAATAATAAGCAAATCTTGATTTATAATATCAGTCAGCCTCAGTTTAGTACGATTTCTTTATTGCCTGTTCTCAAAATAATTTCTGATGAGACCAGGTATCAAATCTTGAAGCTATTACAACACACCTCTCCTTTGAATAGTAAGGAGCTCAGTCGTGAGTTGCAACTAGCACCTTCAACTGTTTCACATCATATCTCACTTTTGAAAGATGTAGGCTTGATCAATGAGGAGCCGGTTAAAAATTCAAAGTATTATTCCATATCAGAAACAAAAATGAAAGAAGTACTAAAGAAATTACTTGAGGACTTTTCGATTGACCTGTAAATATAAAGAATGTGGTGTAACAGCCACATTTTTTTTATTGACATAAAAATAAAATTCTATTAAAATCGAATTAGATGTGTATCGATTTTTATGAAAATAGAAAAGAGGTTTTATGGATTCAGTAGTTAAAGTTCAACGGTTGAGCAGAGAATATTCAGAAAAGAAGAGTTTCTTTAAACAGAACCCTAGTGTTGTTAAAGCAGTTGAGGACCTCTCCTTTGAAATCTATCCAGGAGAAATTTTTGGCTTATTAGGTCCGAATGGTGCAGGCAAGTCAACTACAATAAAAATTCTTTCAACAATGCTTCTTCCTACATCAGGTGAAGTAGAAATATCTGGATTTGATATTTATAAAGATGAGCAACAAATTCGCGAGAGAATAAATTTCATTTTTGGAGGAGAAAGAAGTTTATATTTTAGACTTTCTGCTGAGGATAATTTGTTTTATTTTGCAGATTTATATAAGATACCTCGAAAGAAGCAACTGATTTTGATTCCAGCTTTACTTAAACAGGTTGGGTTGAATAGTGTTGCAAAACGTAGAGTAGAGACATTCTCAAAAGGTATGAAGCAGCGTCTTCAGATTGCTAGAGCATTGTTAAATGATCCTGAGATAATTTTTTTAGATGAACCGAGTATTGGTCTTGATCCAGTAGGAGCACTTGAGTTGAGAAACATCATAAAAGAGCTAGCTAAAAATGGGAAAACAATTCTTTTAACAACCCATTATATGGCTGAAGCTGAGGAACTTTGTGATAGAATTGCAATCATTAATCGAGGCGAAATTGTAACCTGTGGTACATTACCAGAAATTGCATCATTAATTTCAGATGAAGATAGAACAAAAATTCTTCAAGATAAAGTGAAAGAACAAAAAGAAATAGATGTAACACTGGAAGACATTTATTTGAATTTGGTGAGGTAGACAGGAGTATGAAAGTTATTATTTCTAGTGCTCTTGTACATATGAAGCAAGCGATAGCAAGAAGTATGTTTCGCTATTGTCTATTTTTAAATCCTCTGTGTAATGCTGTTCTCTTAGGGCTAATGTATAGTAATAGATCCAATCAAGAATTTACTTTATATGCTATTTTGGGAACCTCTCTATCTTCATTTTGGACGATTATTTGTTTTTCATCAGCGGCAGATATAAACAGAGAAAAGTATTTAGGGACGTTACCTATTTTATTCACATCACCGTCAGGTTTTAAAAAGATTATTTTTGGTAAATTACTTGGTAACAGTCTTTGGGGAGTAATAGCATTTTTGTTGAATGTATTTTTTGTGACCATATTATTTAATCGTTTTTTGGTTGTTAAAAATTTTAGCTTATTAGTAATTGTGATTGTCTTGGCAGTACTGACTTTTGTCAGTATAGGGATGCTAATGTGTTCAGCATTTACTTTATCAAGAAGTGCTCGGTTGTTAATGAACTTAATAGAGTATCCGCTACTGTTAGTAACCGGAATGGTTTTTTCCTTAGATGTTATCCCTCAATATGTTAAGTGGTTTTCGTATATTTTATCTCCAACATGGGTAATGGAAGGATTTGAACTGGCTGTATACGGTGGGAATTTAAAAGAGATATTTATTGTTATATCAATTCTCTCCTTACTTACCGTATTTAATTTTATAATTGCTTACTTTGCCTTTGTCAGTGTAGAGAAAAAAAGTAGAATTGACGCAACTTTGGAGGTGTATTAAATGGAAAGTATTTTAAGATTTTTTAGAAGGATTGTCTTTTCTTACAAACAATCCTCAATAATGTCGGATTGGAAAACATACATGATGTTTGACTTGATTCCTCCCATTTCACAAACCTTGTTTTTCTCTATGGTTGCCGGATACATTTACGGAACGGATTACATTCAAAAGTGGATGATTGGAAATGCGATACTCATTGCCTCTTTTGGCGCTTTGTTTGGTGTTGGAACACAACTGATGGTAGAGAAATACAATGGGACACTGAGTTTTCTAATGGCTTCCAAAACTAAGTTAAGCTCAATCTTGTTTTCCAGTGCCACTAGCACAATGATTACGAGTATGCTATCTGTAACTATAGGAGTGACATTAGTTAGTTTTATTTTAGGAATTAGTTGGAATATAAGAATGATTTCTTCGTTTGTTGTAGTTCTTTTTCTCTCCTCTTTTGTAGCCATGAGTTTTGGATATATATTTTCATGTTTTATTTTAATTACCAGTGAGACAAATCTTGTATTGAATTTAGCAAGTCGATTGTTGTTGATTTTTACCGGTGCTAATTTTCCAATTAGTAAATTACCTCATATTTTACAATGGTTTTCTAATATTCTACCTTTGACAAGATCTATTCAGATTGCTCAAGGTTTAGTAGAAGGAAATAGCCTTTCTAAATATTATGGACTAATTTATGAAGAGTTAGCCTTAGGTTTTTCTTTCATATTCGTAACTTCTCTTCTATTGAAATTTATGGAAAGAAAGTCACGTATAAGTGGAAAACTGGAATTTATATAAGCATAGAGAGTATAATTATTTTATATAAATTAGATAGAGGCTGGGATTCATTGATAAAAATCTAGTCATTTCAGAAGATGGTGTCTCTCCTCTAAGGATAGATAGATTTGTAACAGTTGTTATCATATTAGGAGGAAGTAGCTACTTGTACAAAGAAATACTCTAAGGCACTGGAGCTTTTAAGTGAGAACATTGAATTGCTTGATGATAAGTAGGAGAGAATATTAGAAGAAAATCGCCTGCTTGATAGACACTACAGCCTGGTATTTAAGTAGAACCAAATAGAGTTTGGCACTTGATCTGTGTTGAGTGCTAGACCATATCACTATTGGTCTTGATGAAGACATCACCGTTTGATTTCTTGAAGGAACAGAAGTAGAAGTATAGAAAAATATAAATAGTTATCAAATCTAAATTTTTCTGTCGTAATGGAGTTTCTAGATGAAAATTATTGTTAACCTTTGATTTCTAAGACTAATAGTGGCAGAGTAAATAGATATGGCCTGTTTGTATCTTTTTATCGCCTTAATGGTTTTTGACAAGCTTCACCAGTAGGTCAATAGCAGTTTATCAAATGATTGGGATAGACAGTTCCTCATTTTAATTAGGGAATACAGAGTGAAGATGGGCGAATACATTGTAAACTTTCTCAGCTATGAAAAAAGAACCTCTGGATAAGCACAGTATATAATTTTTATACTGGGCATTATAAGTGGTTCTTTTCACATTTTTTGTTTATTTTTATGTATGTCATTTCATTGAACAGCAATAGGTGAAGAAGGGGGCCAAAAGTTGAAAATTTTTGTTTGGTCTCGGCTTCATCAGTAGCTGAGAAATTCTATACTGTGCTCTTAGCATAGGTGAAACTATGAAAGGTTAAAGATATTAGCCATGCGAGCATAGCTAGGTTCTTCACCAATAAAGTAGATTGTATCATTCTTCTGGAATGTCTGATAAGGACTAGGTGAGAGAAGGAGTTCGTTATTTCGCTCGATAGCCACTATTGTGGCCCCTGTCTTATGCCAAATCTGAGCATCAAGGAGCTGCATTCCTATAAATTCAGAATCCGCTGATAAACGGAGACCATAGGGATCAAGGGGATATTTTTTGTTGACTAATTTAGTCTGTTCCAGATAGATAGAAACCAAGCCGGATAATTTTTTTAGGTGCCTTTCTTGTTCTTTGATTTGTTCTAGAATATTATTTTTTTGAGTTTCGATATCATTAGTACTTTCAAAATCATCAAGAAACTCAATTGCGCGCTCCTTTGATAATATAGTTGCCCCACTACCTTGTTTAAGGGTTACAATGTGGAGGTCGGCTAAGATATTCATAGCTTTCCTGATGGTCTCATGAGAAACGCCGAAAGTGGCTGAGAGTGTTGAGCGAGATTTTATACTTGAACCTACGGGGTAATCACCGATAGCGATTTTTTTAGCCACTTCAACAGCGATTTTCTGAAATTTTGATGTTTTAATCAATTTTCTGTTAGGCATTATAACCTCCGTTTTCTTATTTTCTGATTTTACGATTATTATATCATGGATTGATTAGAAAAGTAAAATAAGCTACAATATTTTTATTTGTTGTTGTCACTTTTTGTGATTTATAGTTATTTTTCTTATTGATATAGTGATATTTTTAAAAATAGACAATATAAAAAATAAACAACAGTGTCTTTTTAAGTTCATAGTAATTACCTTGCTTCATTCCAATGAGAAGCCTCCCTTGTCCTCATCTATTCTCCCTTTTCATATCTTACTAATAACGCTAAGCGAAATACTAGATTCCTAACTTCTTCTGAATTTTGTTATAATAAATGATAGGAAAGGGAGGAAGCAGATGAAAGTATTGGTTCTTTACAATTCTAAGTCAGGCTCTGGTGATAAAACAAGCTTAATCAAAACATTGACAACCTATCTGGCAGGTGAGGGGGTAGAAGAAAAAAATATCTGCTTGCATGAACCTAAAAGTATTGAAGAAGCGGTAGCTCTGGCCAAACAAGCTTCTGAAGAACGGGTTGATTTGGTGGTTACCATGGGTGGTGATGGTACCATAAATAAAATAGCAGGTGGTATCTATGAAGGTGGTGGCCATTCTGTTCTGGGAATATTACCCTCAGGGACTGTTAATAATTTTGCTAAATCCTTGGGAATTCCTATTGGAGAAGCAGCTATTCCAAACCTTTTGAAGGGGCAGGTTAAAGCTGTAAAACTATGCCAGGTCAACCAGCAATACGCCATTTCGAGTTTGACTCTGGGCATTATGGCAGATATTGCAGCTAAGGTAACATCGGCACAAAAAAGAAAATGGGGACCGTTAGCCTATCTTAAGGATACGATACGGGTTCTTTTTAGAAATAGGAATTATTATCTGGAGCTAAGATATGGGCAAGAGCTCGTCAGGTATAAAACTAAGATTTTGCTCATTACTTTGACCAAGTCAATCGGTGGCATAACCCAATTTGATACCGTTTCTGAATTTGACGATGGTTTGATGAGTGTTTATCTCTTCTCAGATGTTTCTTTGTGGCGATGGTTGCTTCGTCTGCCTCGTATTTTCAGAGGGGAAGTCGCTCAACTACAAGAGCTTCAACATTTTCGTACTTCAGAACTATCGATTAAACAATACAAGCGACGCTACAGAAGTGCTCGAACAAGAATTGATGGAGATAAAAGTGATTATTTACCTGTTAAATTGACTGTACTGCCTGAGGGGATCAGGGTGATGGTTCCCTAAAGAGCTGAGATTAGGATTTGTGTCCTAGTCTTTTTTTTTTTTTTGAGATATTTATTTTATCTAAACTTGACAACTTATTTTTTAAAAAATGTTGCAACTATGAGCAAAAGTGTTGACAACTATCTTCAAAATCTGTAAAATGACAATATATATTAAAAAAATAGTTGTCAATTTTAGCAACTATACAGAAAGGAACATAGAATATGTTGTGGTCAATTATTGTAGGTGCATTTATCGGAGTTGTTGCTGGAGCTGTAACAAAAAGAGGTGGCTCTATGGGATGGATAGCTAATATTCTGGCTGGGCTCATTGGTGCCTCGGTTGGCCAATCACTCTTTGGTGTTTGGGGACCAACTTTAGCAGGCATGGCTTTAATTCCTTCAATTCTTGGAGCTGTTATTGTAGTCGCAGTCGTTTCCTTCTTTCTAGGAAAATCTCGCTAGAGGGAGAAATTTATGAATAGGGTCAAAAAAATAAGTTTCGTTAGTTTCGGATTTCTTCTAAGTCTTCTAGTTGGAATATTGGCTCTAATGACTGTGGATAAGGTAAGGTTTCCGGATCAAGTATCTAATCTAATAACTTCCTTATATCTCAAGTCAGCTTTACAAAGTACCTTAGCTCCCTATATCTTTTGGACGGCAACGGCGGTGCTAATCTTTCTCCTAATGTTCATTCTGGTAGTGATATTTTATCCAAGACTTTATACAGAGGTTGAATTGGAGGATACAGAATCTGGACGATTAGAAATCAAAAAAGATGCTATTGAATCTTATATTCGTACTTTGATTCAGGAAGAAGGAATCATGCCTTCACCCGCTGTCAAAGTGAAGATGTTTCGTAATCGCTTCAAGGTTTACGCGAGTGGACGGATTGTTCCAAAGGTTGATGTTCCCGCAAAACTAGCAGCCCTAGAGAAAGAAATTCGGGCAGGATTGGAGCAATTCTTTGGTATTGCCAAGAAATTAGACTACCATGTAGCTGTCACTCATATCGAGCCTAAGCAGAAAGGAACGTCTAGTCGTGTAGAATAGGAGGCATTATGAACTGGAAAAAATGGTTTAGTCATTATCAATACTCAATAACAGGTGCATTAGTCGGTTTACTCGTGGCAGTACTATTGATACAAATTGGATTTTTAAAAACGTTACTAATTGTAGCTTTTATGCTAAGCGGTATCTTCATTGCTAATTACTTACAAAAAACACAGCTTTTGAAACAGTTGTTCAAATAAGTAGTGCAAACATAAACTAATAAAGAGAGGTATAATGTATGACTCAAGCAGTAGAACTAACAAAAGCAAAAACTATCCGTGGTGATTTAACTTATGATGATAAAGTTATTGAAAAAATCATCGGACTAGCTCTCGAATCCGTAGATGGTCTTTTGGGAGTGGATGGTGGTTTCTTATCCAATATTAAAGAAAAATTGGTTAATACAGACTCAACCAGAGATGGTGTGAATGTTGAAGTTGGGAAAAAACAAGTTGCAGTGGATTTGAATATTGTGGCTGAGTACAAAAAACATGTTCCAACAATTTTCGAAGATATTAAAAAGGTCATCGAAACAGAAGTTAAGGGAATGACAAACTTAGATGTCGTAGAAGTTAATGTTAACGTCGTAGATATTAAGACCCGCCAGCAGTATGAAGAAGAAAAGATTAGTTTGCAGGAACGAATCACTGAAGTTGCTCAAACAACTGGTGAGTTTGCCTCAGCCCATTATAACAAAGCTGCTAAGGGAATCCAAAACCTAACAGAATCAGATGAACCACGTGTAATTTAGTAGTAATAAGCTAGGTTAAAAGTAGAAAGAGGAAATTATATGACTGAAAAAATCGATGCAAAATTGGATCAAGCAAAGGGCACTATCAAAGAGACTGTCGGAAAACTGACTGATGATAAAAAGATTGAGGCAGAAGGTGTTGTTGATAAGGTGGCCGGTAAGATCAAGGAAGTAGCAGCGGATGTCAAGGGTACTGTCGAAGGCATCATTGATGGTGTCAAAAAACACACGGACAATGATGAAGCAGGAAAGTAATACATTAAAGAAATAGGCGGAGGAACTCATTATGTCAAATCAAACAACTAACAACTTGACGCAACAACATGAAGCAGCAGGTCTTAAAGGAGACATCACGTACAGTGACAGGGTTATTGAAAAAATCATTGGTAAATCATTGGAGACAGTACCAGGTCTACTTTCGGTAAGTGGTGGATTCCTGACGGATTTTAAAAACAAAATTATTAACAGTGATGATGTTACTGAAGGGGTTAATGTTGAAGTTGGAACAAAGCAAGTTGCAACTGATTTGCGAATTGTTGTAGAATACGGTCGTGATATTCCGGAAATTGTTGATACAATCAAGTTAATTATCAGTGAAGAAGTCGCTCGTATGACCCATCTAGAAGTCATTGAAGTTAATGTCCATGTTGTAGATATTAAGACACGTGGTGAATTTGAAAAAGAATCCATAACAATTCAGGATCGTGTAACAGAGGCAGGGAAGGCAACGACTGATTTTGTCTCTGAACAAGCGGCCAAGGCTGGAGAGGTTTTAGGGCAGACAGCAGAACAAGTTAGGGGTGCTGTAGAGGAAAGTCGAGTTCAGTAGATTGAAAGAGCACAGAGATGAAAGTCTCTGGTGGAAAATAAGAAAGGTTATCTGCTAAGTTTCAATTAAATTAGATAGTTAAAAGGTATGTTTTTCCATATTCCATGGGATTCATGCCTTTTTTAATATTTTATACTTATAATAACGGATGTCATGAATTAGTTAGTTGCTAGTCAACAGAGAGTAACTTACTCTTGAGATGGAGTGAGCAATCATCGTAGTTATTTCCTTTGTTTACGCGACATTTATGTTTAGCATCATAGTTCTTTAGAGGAATCAGTTCATCGAATAGGAGATTTCAAGTTTAACGCGCGCCTATGCTGTAGAACATTTTAAATTCCATATAATTTTCTAATGGAGTTTGGTTAGTCCGTAAGTTTTTTCTATGCTTAAAAAGGCTCTACAATAGAGTTTGCTCAAAGTTTTTCACGCCAGCTTAAGCATGTTATTTGGGAAGAATAGAGGTGATTGGATTGTATAAACTTAAGATTTCTTTTTGCTTCGATTGTGATACGTGGGTGTAAATTTGGGTTATAGAAATAGAACTGTGTCCAAGTATTTGTTGGATGTAACGAATATCTACATCGTTATCTAATAACATCGTAGCAAAGCTATGTCGAAACATATGAGGTGTAATAGGAATATTCAGATGAATATGCTCTCGAATATTTTTTAAGATTAAGCGGATACTTTGATCGGATAGTGGCCTGTGTGGAGTATTACCAGGAAATAAAAACTTATCCGACTCATTACAATATGCTGTTATGTATGATTTTAATAGGATAAAAGTGGTATTGTCCCCTAAAAATATTATTCGTTCTTTTTTTCCTTTACCCATAATATGTAGAGTACGATTTGAGAGATTGATACTTGAAATTTGAATATGACAAAGTTCTGAAATCCTTATGCCAGTTGATAGTAGGAGAGAGATAATAAGTAAGTTTCGCTCGGCTTTTTGTCTCTGATAAGGTGTTTTGGTAGTTAGACACCTCTTGCTTAGATATAGATAAATCTTTTTTAATTCCCTACAAGGAATAGTTTTGGGCAAGGATTTTTCCGGTCGAAATTGAAAGCGTAACTTACTAAAGGGATTCTCTTTGATTATATTTTGGGACTTTAGATAGTTATAGAAAACTTTTAGACACGCGATTTTTCGTCGTAAGGTACTCGTTTTAATATCTGATTTTGTTAAGTATTCGACATAATTTTCTATATTTTCCTGTTTGGAATTGTAAAATTGATTGAGGTCATTTTTATATGCTCGGATAGTATGTTGGCTTAAACGTCTATGGTTTTTACAGTAGTCCAAGTAAGTAGAAATAATAGTGTAATTCATGAATGTCTCCTTTATCAATAATTACGCTATTATAAACTGATTTAGTCATTTTGTATAGTGATAATAAAATGTTATCGGTAGGAGAAGTGAAAATGAACAACCAGTATCTTGAAAATAATTACAAAATTAAGTTAATTAAGACATCATCCGATACTGACTATATTGATTCTGTTAAAATGATTATTATTCAAATGCTTTCTGCAATACATAGTTATGTCATACAATCCATATGATATAGCTGAAAAATTAAGAGTTACTACTTCAAATATAGAACAAACATAATACGAGCTACATATTGTGCTAGATAATAAAATTGTAGAATTTGAGAGCTACTTTTTCTCTTCTTCTTAAACGATACAAATATTGAGCCTAGCAATGTGTACATACTTAAAATCCACTAAAACAGTTGTAATTAGAGTATATAGCTGTCGAAGATGCATACAGAAAAAATAATACTTACTTAGCTATTTAAATGATACTAAGAATCAGTTTATATAATAAGTTCTATCATTTAGAATAACAATAATACGATTTAGCAAAGTTATGACTAGATAAGATGTTAATTTTTCAATGAACTGTTCTATAATATAAATTTATGAAATTTACTATAGAATTCACTATACATATCTTTAGATTAATAATGAGTTTAGCAGCTTCGAAGCTAAATTAATGATTAATTCTAATACTAACATAAAGACGATTCCAAAGAGACTTATATTAGAATTATCCAATCTTTATATTTTGAATACTATATAAATTGGTATGTACATTTTTTAGTGAAAGTGAGAGACTTCGATATAATAATCAGATCAAAATACTTTTTTCAGTATTCAAAATAAACTTGAAGAGTTACCTGAACACTGCAGTTTATTGAAGTTAATAAGATAAAATCAAAATGCATACGTTAAAGTACTGCATAAAAAGAAACTAAACTATAATTTAACATCTATATTTATATTAATATTGATTAATCATTAATTTATTCGAAGCTGACTAAACTCAATAATTAATCTAGCATAATGTTAGATACTCCATTTTTACTAAAAAAAATACTGCTAGTGAATTTAGTAATTCAAAATTATATTGCTAGAACAGTTGCATTCTGGAAAAAATCTAACAATCTTATCTAGTCCAGTGAACTTTGCTGCAAGATCGTAGTTATTCGTTATTCTAAGGATGATAGAACTTATTATATGAACTGATACTTGGTATCAATTTGAAACCCTGAGATTTTAATATATTTTCAATATACTTTACCGAAAATATCCAATTACTATGCCTAGTCTTTAAGTAATCCGTTTCTATAATTGAAACGGATTTTTTGTATTTGTTACTTCCGAAATACTCAAAACTATCACTAGGTTCAAACTCTAAATACAAAGTTCCTTTAACTTTTAACACACGTTCAAATTCACTGATTACTTTGTTAGCATCACAATAATTTATTACAGAACCTACACAAACAATATGATCAAAGTAATTATCTCTCATAGGAATATTCTCAATATTTCGATAATTTTGTCAGAAATTCTACTTAAGGTTTTCTCAGCTATATCCATATGGATTGTATGACCCGATAAACCATATGTATTGCCCCAGAACCAGCATTTAGAATAATATCATCATTATTAAAAGAGCAATTATTCTTTAAAAATAATTCAATCGATTTATTTGTATATCGATACCAGTTATCATACCAAATGGCTTCGTGTTCATTATAAAACTTTTCTATTTCAACTAAATCTAGCTTTTCATTCACTACACTTCTCCTACCGATAACATTTTATTATCACTAGTATATCACAAATAATTGATTCCGCTATTTTCTATGTTAAAAAATAAATAAATTTTTTAGTTATGATATATCTGTATTGATTAAAAGATAGTGGGCAAAACAAAGGTATATTCTCTAGTTTAGTCAAACGCTAGACGATGGAAAGTTTTGCTGGTTGTGAGTGAGTATATTACTGATTTATAGTCCGTGAAGCAATTGGCTGGTATGGCAGAAGTAAATGAGTAGTAAAGTTGTTAATTCATCATAAAAAATGGCATTGATTTTATAGAGTTTGATATGATTATCAAACTTGTAAAACTAAGTGGCAGGGCAGCAGTCTAAGATATTAAGGGGAAATGATTTAGAAAAAGAGGCTGCCAAAATTAATAAAATAACGAAAAGACTTGAAATTTGGTTTAAACAAACCTTGATTTCAAGTCTTTTATAGTACAGTTGGTTATCTATTTTGGACTAAGAACGGATCTTTTCTCGGACTCTTTCCCAATTTTACCCAACAAATTCGTTGATTTCTTTTTCAATGTTGGCAATCTTTTCTTCTGCTTGAGCTAAGGTTTCACCAACAGTTGCGATGTAGAATTTGATTTTTGGCTCTGTTCCGGAAGGACGAACCGCAAACCAAGAATCATCAGCAAGTGTATATTTTAAAACGTCAGATGGAGGAGTTGTCAGAGCTGTTACATTACCAGTCTTGTCCGTTTTGGTTTGGAGGGCAAAGTCTTCAAAGACTGTAACATCCGTTGAGTTAAATTGTTCTGGAGAGTTTTCACGGAATTTCGCCATGATTGCCTTGATTTGTTCAGCACCATCTTTACCAGAAAGGGTAACAGAGATGGTTTTTTCAGCAAAGTAGCCGTATTCTTTGAAGATTTCCTCAATACCATCTGCTAAGGTCATGCCACGTGAGCGGTAGTAGGCAGCGATTTCCGCAACCATCAGTACAGCTTGAATAGCATCCTTGTCGCGAACGAATGGTTTAACTAAGTAGCCGAAGCTTTCTTCAAAACCAAACATGTAAGTATGATTGTGTTTTTCTTCAAATTCTTGAATTTTTTCAGCAATAAATTTGAAACCAGTCAAAACGTTAAACATAGTTGCACCATAGCTTTCAGCAATTTTGGTAACTAGTTCAGTTGATACGATTGACTTGGCGAGAGCAGCGTTAGCAGGGAGAGTACCAGCTTGTTTGTGAGCTTCCAAAATATATTTTGCAATGATTGCACCGATCTGGTTGCCGGAAAGATTCCAGTAAGAACCATCAGCTTGGCGAACTTCTACACCAACACGATCAGCGTCAGGGTCAGTGGCTAATAGAACATCGGCATCAACCTGACGTCCCAATTCCTCAGCAAGGGCAAAGGCGGCCTGACTTTCTGGATTTGGAGAGGCAACTGTTGAGAAGTCTGGGTCTGGTGTTGCCTGTGCTTCGACAACTTGTACGGACTCAAAACCAGCTTGAGCAAGTGCACGACGAGCCAGCATCTCTCCTGTACCATGAAGGGGGGTATAGACAATCTTCATGTCTCTACCATATTCGGCAATCAGGTCAGAGTTGATGGTGAGGTCTTTGAGTTCCTCAAGGTATTTTAGGTCTGTTTCTTCACCGAGAATGGTGATAAGTCCATTTTCCTTGCTTGCTTCCAGATCGGCTAATTCTACAGCGAAGGGGTTATCAATAGCACGGATGTAATTGGTTAAGGCATCAGCATCTGCTGGAGGCATTTGTCCACCGTCTTCGCCATAGACTTTGTAACCATTGAACTCTTTAGGGTTGTGACTAGCAGTTATCATAATACCTGCAATGGCATTGTAATGGCGAACTGCAAAAGATAATTCAGGTGTTGGACGGAGGCTCTCAAACACGTATGATTTGATACCATGTGCAGCCAAGACTTGAGCGGATTCAAAGGCAAATTCTGGTGAGAAGTGACGAGAGTCGTAAGCGATAGCAATACCGCGTTGTTTTGCTTCTTCACCTTTAGATTCTACCAATTTAGCCAAGCCTTCGGTAGCTTGACGGACAACAAAGATATTGATACGGTTAGTACCAGCACCAATATAGCCGCGCATACCTGCTGT
Source organism: Streptococcus sp. DAT741 (assembly GCF_009866825.1). NCBI lineage: Bacteria > Bacillati > Bacillota > Bacilli > Lactobacillales > Streptococcaceae > Streptococcus > Streptococcus sp. DAT741. Next base: position 1,172,679 of record NZ_CP019557.1, on the reverse strand, counting down.
ACCGAACTCAAGGTTTGTATAGAAGGCATCTTCCTTTGTCTTTTCATCCATTGCGACCAATTCTTTGCGCAAGTAGTCCGGAAGTTCTGCAAAATCGAGCCATTTTTGGTAGTTGTTTATATAGGTCATATATTTCTCCTTCTGAAAAATCTTGTTAATCGCTTTCATTATATCATTTTCAATGAAAAAAAGCACGTTTATATGTGATTTTTTCTTTATTTTTTAAGGTTTTAAATCTTCAAAATTTCCTTATCGCCATTGTCTGTCTGCAGCAAAAGTGATCTTTACATCTAAATTTATAAGTTCAATCTTGCGATTCATTTGAATAAATTTTTTATATTTGAGCAAAGAGAAGTTTTCTGATAATAATTGCAAAAAAGAAAAATTCAGTTTTTCAGGTTATTCTATTCAAGATTAAGATAATGAAGATAGAGAAATGCATAGATGTCATATCATTGAAATCAATTTTTACAATAATATTTTTCATCGATGTTTTGGATTGTGTGAATTTAAAGGGTTCGATACAAAAATAGGTATGATTTCTCATGTTTAAGAGCATATGTTATCATACTGTTTAAGTAACTTATTGCACTATTTTTTAATTAAAATCTAATTAAAAAACAAATAAAAAACAAATAAAAAACAGAAGAAGTAGTTGATTTTTCGGGGGGGGGGGGGGATAATATCTATTGGAGACATTTATTATGAGAATAATAAAGGAGGAATATGTGATGGCAATTGAAAAATGTCTCAACAACATTTGTAGGATGTAGATGAATGTTATCGATAGGAATTTGTTGTTGTTTGCAGCAATAAAAAAACACACTAGAAGATAATGAAAATGAACCTAGAAATCTTTTTTAATATTTAAATCTGAGAAAAAAGATTTCTCAGCCAACCAGAAGCAAGCCTTAGCCGTTTCTAGTGAGTTAGATAAAAAGCTAAGCACTAGAAAGTAAATTTTGTTTTCTCTTTGTGCATGTGTATTATTAGAAAGGAGTATGCAGTGATTAATGAAGTCTTGCGGAAAGAAAAAAAATACCTGATTCCGTTAGAAGCTTATTATTATTTGTCATTAAAACTAGAAAGAATAATGCAGACAGATAGCCATGGAAAAGGAGATGGTTACCGTGTACGTTCTCTTTATTTTGATTCGCTTGAGGATGTGGATTGGCAAGAAAAAGAGGACGGTCTTGAAGTTCGGCGCAAAATTCGTCTGAGAAACTACGGTGGTAATTCACCGTATGCAAAATTAGAAATGAAGCAGAAACAAGGAGATAGTCAAAGAAAGCGCTCTCTTTTGTTGCCGAAAGATGAAGCTCAGGCTCTAATTTTAGGGGATACTTCTGTACTGTTATGCCATTCTGAACAACTGGCTCTTGAGTCTTATTATCGTATGAATCAGTATTGTTACCGACCTAAAACTATTATTGAGTACAGACGTAAAGCATTTTTTGCACCTGAAAATGACATCCGTGTCACTTTTGATTGGCAAGTAAAAGGAACCGAAGCGTCCCATGATATTTTCGATGATGATTTATTGCAATATACGCTATTAGACCCTCACTTGGTAATTCTAGAAGTAAAGTTTAATGGCTTTTTGTTGTCTTATATAAAAGATCTTCTAGCTGAGGTGGATCGTAGTGAACTAAGTGCTAGCAAGTATTGTATGGGAAGAATGATTAGTAAACATTATCAATTTTAAATAGGAAAAGGTTAAAAATGAAAGACTTGTTACGAAAGATTTTAGAACATAACGGAACTTTGACGATACAAGATATGTTTATGCATATTTTAGTAGCAGCGCTTTTAGGTGGGGTTATTTATATTTCCTATGCTTATACTCATGTAGGTACCACTTACAGTAAGAAATTTAACATTTCTCTTATGACTCTTACTGTACTAACTGCCACTGTTATGACCGTTATTGGAAATAATGTTGCCTTGTCTCTAGGTATGGTCGGTGCCCTTTCTGTTGTTCGCTTTAGAACAGCCGTGAAAGATTCTCGTGATACTACTTATATTTTTTGGACTATTGTAGTGGGTATTTGTTGTGGAGTTGGTGATTACATTGTTGCAATGATTGGTAGTAGTGTGATTTTCTTATTATTACTATTCTGGGGAAGGGTAAAAAATGAGAATCGTATGTTATTGATTGTACGAGCTACTCGGGATTTGGAGGTTTCTTTGGAAGGACTTTTTTTCCGATATTTTAGTGGACAAATAGTTCAGCGTGTAAAAAACACTAAATCTGATATGGTAGAGTTAATATTTGAGGTAAATCGAAGAGTATATGATAAATCTTGTACAAAGGAGGAAGGATTGGTTGATCAAGTTTATCGACTTGGTGAAGTTGAATATTTTAATATCGTGACACAAAGTGATGATATAAATGGGTGAGAAACATGAAGTTAAAGTTAATGTATTTGCTGACCTTAAGTTGCTTGATAATAGGAATTTTCTATTTATACGTGGCTCAATTTCGTCCATCTAAGGAACGATTTCATCATCATACAATAGCTGTTTCTCATAAACCTATCAACTCTACCGAATATCTAACAAGCCATTTACCAATTGTTGAAATTGATACGGAAAATAAGCAAGAAATCCCTCAAGACAGAGGTCTCAATGAAGGTTCCACTCGGCAACAATCTGTTCGTAGTACAATCCGTCTACATGATGATCTTTATCAAAAAAATACTCTGGCAACAAAAGCTCGTATAGAATCTTTGGCAGATGTTGCCTATCGTGGAAATTCTTCACGACATTTTGATAAAAAATCAATCAAGTTGCGTTTTGTTAATAAAAATGGTGAAGATGTAGCTCATACAGTGGCTGGTATGCCAAAAGAATCAGAGTGGGTATTGCACGGTCCATTTCTAGACAGAACTTTGGTGCGGAATTATCTTTCTTACAATATATCAGGAGAGCTAATGGAGTATGCGCCAAATGTTCGCTATTGTGAATTGATTGTAAATGGAGAGTACCAAGGTCTTTATTTGATTGTTGAAAGCATAGAACAAGGTCCTTATCGCATAGCTATTGAAAAAAGTAATAAACGTGCGGTTCTAACATCCTATATTGCTGTCTGGGATCGGCCACATAAGGCAAAAAATCCTGTTGATAACTTTGTTGGCTATACTCACCAGGCTGGTATTTCAGCATTAGATATTCGCTATCCAAATATTAGAAATATCACAAAAGAACAAAAGGATTTTATTCAACGAGATATTAGTAAAATTGAACGAATCCTGTATTCGTATGATTTAAAGAAATACTCTCAATACATTGATAGAAATGCATTTGCGACCTATTTTATTATTAATGAGTTCTTTCGTAATACGGATGCAGGGATTTTTTCAACCTATCTTTATAAGGATTTGCGCGATAAAATGAAGATAGCTGTCTGGGATTTTAATAATGCTTTTGATAACCATATTGATGTCAGTTATGACCAAGCTGGCTTTTCCATGCTAGATGTTCCATGGTTTAACATGATGTTGAAGGATAAAGAATTTGTAGATCTAGTGGTTCAGAAATATCATCATTTGCGAAAAAATCAATTAAGTACACAAAGACTTCAAAATTATATTGATCAGACTGTCGATTTTTTAGGTTCAGCTATCCAACGCAATAATGAAAAGTGGGGGTATGTATTTCAAGTACAAAAAGTAGACTCTAGGAATTATTTACAGCCTCCTGAAAGAAATCAAACTAGCTACGGAGAGTCTGTTCATGTTTTAAAGAAGTTCATTGAAGATAGAGGAAAATGGTTAGACAAGCACATTGATACTCTTTATCAATATTGTGCACCATCAAAAAACACAAATACATTAGTAGATTAGGAGGGACTTGTGAAAAAATATCTTATTGTAGTTAGTTTACTAACAGCCCTTTTAAGTATTGGATATTATTTCTATTATTTTGATGGAAGTTTATATTTGCCTCAAATGTATTCAGATAGTCAAATTCAGTATACTTTTCAAATTCAAAATCAGAAGTTGATTCAAAAAACAAAACAAGGTAATAGTCCCTTCATCGTCAAAGGAGTAAATATGGGGAGCGGCATAGCAGGCTATCATGAGAACGACTTTGCGATAGGAAAGGAAAGATATCTTTCTTGGATGCAGAAAATTTCTGAGATGGGAGCCAATACAATCCGTGTAAAATCGATTATGGATGTTGCTTTCTATGAAGCGCTAGATGAACACAATAATCGTTCAAAGTATCCTCTGTATCTTTTGCAAGGAGTACGTATAGATGATTATCGAGACAATAGTGCTATTGATGCTTTTCATGAGTACTATCGTGGACAACTGCTACACGATGTAAAGGATGCAGTAGATATAATACATGGTAGAAGAAAAGTGTGGAATACAAATCTAGGTAGTCAGTATTATAAAAAAGATGTTTCAAAATGGGTACTTGGTTTTGCAGTTGGAGATCAGTGGAATAGTTCAACAATTGCTTATACAAATCATCAAGTCAAGAAGGAAGCATATGAGGGAAAATATATTCGTACTATCAAAGAAGTGACACCTTTTGAAGTGATGCTAGCACAAGTTATGGATGAGATGGTAGCGTATGAATCAAAGAAATATGGTTGGCAACACCTAATCACCTTTGGCAGCTCCGCGTTGACAGATCCATTTATATATCAAAAACCATTTGCAGCTCAGACTTCAAAATATGCCCAGCTAGATATTGAACATATAGTTCCAACTAGCCGTTTGAAGACAGGTTTATTTGCTTCCTATCAGTTACTGGACTACCATCCAAAGGCCTTGGATTATGTGATTGCGGATCGTTCAAATCTTTCTCAAGAAGTAATAGAAGTGGCAAAACAAAAAAATTACCCAGAGAACTATACTCATCTTCTAAAAAGTCATCATCGTGTTCCTGTATTAATCTCCTCTTATGGGTATTCAACTTCCAGAGGTATTACTGCGCTTAGTCAGGAAGGAATTGAAGGACCATTATCAGAAAAACAACAAGGTGAGTTATTAGTTCGAGACTATCAATCATTTCTAAAAGCAGGGACAGTTGGTGCTCTCGTTGAAACATGGCAAGATGATTGGGGAGCTCGTACTTGGAACACCTCCTTTACGACAAATAGACACAGTCGTTTCCAATGGGGGGATGTTCAATCCAATAATCAAGGATTTGGATTATTAGCTTTTGAAAATCAAGTCAAGAATCATGTGATTGATGGAAAGTTGACAGAGTGGAATATTCAGCCTTTAATAGAGCATGATGGAGCTAAACTAAGTGTAGATAGTGATGAAAATTATCTGTATTTTGCTATAAAAAAAGAAGGTTTAACACCACAAGATAAATGGACTCTTCCATTGGATATAACACCTAAGACAGGGAGCTTGTATTGGGAACATGGAAAGTTGAACTTCCAAAGTAAGGTGGATTTTATCCTGAGTATAGATGGTACAAATGGTAGTCAATTATTGGTGCAAAATAGATACGATGCTGTTCGAGCTAATTACCTAAAACAAATAAAGGGAATAGATCCATTTGTAGATATCCCTGAGTCAGATTCGTCACATTTTCATCCTGTCTCATTACTTTTAAAGCATAATCGCATCTTTGATGATTTAGAGAAAGCGGCACGTCAAGACAAATGGAATCCTGTTTTTGAAACTGGTAAGCTACGAGTTGGAAATAGCCAAAGAGGGGCTGAGGATTTTGATTCACGATCAGATATTTATTTTGGTAAAGATGTGGTAGAAGTACGAATTCCATGGCAGTTATTAAATTTTTCAAATCCTGCTCAAGGGAAAATCCACGATGATTACTACATGCATTATGGTGTTTCCGAAATGCGCATTGACCAGATTGGAATTGGAATTGGCCAGTTGAGACAAAATAATAATATACCGATAGCGTTTTATCGTATCAATAAATGGAATAAACCTAATGTCACTGGTGTTCTAAAGGAATCGTATACGATATTGAAAAACTATTGGAAGGAGAATAAAGATGGTTCATAATCTTTTGTATTTTTATATCATTATTTGTATCGCAATTTTTATTTTTAATATGTCCTACATTATCAAGCGCTCCTATGTTCAATGGAAGAAAAAACATTAGTTAAGGGGAGAAAAGGAAATGGTTTGGTTAAAAGGTTTTTTAACGGTTTCACAAACTTTGTTTTTGGGACACCTCACTATATATGCTAGTTTTCTTATGTTTTCGGTCATTGCTGGAGGAGTCCATCTCCACGAGCGCTATAAAAATCGTGAGAAATATGAGAAAAGTAAAAAGAGTTACCCTCCCATCTCTATATTGGTACCAGCCTATAATGAAGAGGTGACAATCATTTCTTCCATACAATCATTGCTCAAGTTGGATTATCCTGTTTATGAGATTATTGTGTTAGATGATGGTTCGAAAGATAAAACGGCTAAATTAGTACGCGAGTATTTTCAACTAGAAGAATGTCATTGTGAAATCAAGTATCGCTTATCCTGTCGTCCTTATCATAGAATATCAGAGAAGTGGTTTGGTTCCGTACATCTGACCTTAATCGAAAAGGAGAATGGAGGCAAGGGGGATGTTCTGAATCTTGGAATTAATGCAGCAAACCATGATTATTTTTTGTGTATTGATGCAGATTCTATACTCCAAAAAGATTCCTTGAAAAACTTGGTTCGTCCAATGCAGAAGTGGGACAATGTTATTTCCGTTGGAGGGGTCGTTCAAGTAGCACAAGGAGTGCGAATTGTTGATGATCAAGTCAACAATTATCAACTACCTTGGTCATTACTGCCATGTGCTCAAGCCATTGAATATGACTGTGCATTTTTAGGGACACGAATTTTATTTGATTATCTACAATCTAACTTAATTATATCAGGTGCATTCGGCTTATTTCATAAAGAGTATGTAATAGCTGTTGGTGGTTATGATACGCAAACTCTCGGGGAAGATATGGAACTGGTTATGAAATTGCACTATTTTTGTCGTAATAATAATATTTCTTATCGTATTTGCTATGAGACAAGCGCTATTTGCTGGAGTCAAGCTCCAAATTCTCTAGGAGATTTATGCCAGCAACGTCGCAGATGGTTTTTAGGTCTATATCAATGCTTGAAGAAATACTATAAAATGTTGTCAAGAGTAAAATTTGGTGTGGTGGGATATTTTGCATATATCTACTACTTGCTGTTTGAATTTTTGGCTCCATTTATAGAAACATTTGGTTGTTTTATTATCTTGCTATCTTTCTTTTCTCACCAATTAAATACTTCGTTTTTAGTATCGTTATTCTGTCTCCATATTGTTTTTTGCTCTCTTGTGACCTTCACATCATTCTTGCAACGCGCCTATTCTCAAGATTTGTTTATTACTCCCATTGATTTATGTAAGGCAGCGGTTGTTTCTATTTTTAGATATTGTTGCTTACACTGGATTTTAAATTACGTTCGTCTGACAAGCTTTATTGGCTATAAAAAAAAGAAGAAGGTATGGGGCGAAATTAAAAGAACAGAGTACACTACTTAAAGTATACAGAGACTCAAGTTTGACTTGGGTTTCTTTTTTACAGATAAAAAAACTCTTGATATTGCTTATCTATTAAACTTTTCAAGAGTTTTACTGTTTGATTTATGGATGATGGCTACACAAACATGGTTTAAGATGTGTGCTGATTTTTTAATTTTAATATTCTTGGGACGATTATAAGTGCTAAGATAGATGAAATAACCATCTCAGCAATAGCATTTGTACCTATAATTCCAGCTAGCATAAGCTGGATGTTAGCGTTGTAAACTGATGAGAAGAAAACAAAGATTCCTCCCAATACAAAAACAGTATTCGTCATAGAACCAATTGCACCAGCAATCAATAATCCTAATTTATTTTTGATAAATTGGTGTACAAAATAGGGTGTTATACCAATCAAAATACGTGGTACGATGGCAATGATAAGCGACAAAATATTTCCATTGGGAACAAAAGGAGTGAAGAGGTAGCTAGTTGGTAAGAGAATCACGGTATTTGTCACAACGCTAATCATCCCCATCAAGCCACCGAGTGTGGCTCCGATTCGAGGACCATAAAGAATGGAGGCGATTATCACAGGAATGTGTATCAAGGTAGGTTTGATTGGAAAGGGTAGAAGATTAAAAATGATAGAGCTAGATAAATGGACTACTAGCATGACAGCAAAGAAAATTGCAATAGTTGCTACAAAATTGGATTTATTGTTTTTCATAAAGGGTTTGACTCACTTTCTCCAAGATATATTCAGTTTCTGCTAAAGCTCCTGTTCCGAAATCACCACAGGCGAGTAAGGCTTTACGTGGTTTGATTTCCTCAAATCCGTAATCCGCTAATCTGCTTAGATTTTTCTGGGTAGCAGGGTTGAGGTACATATTGGTATTCATGGCTGGTGCAACTAATTTCTTCGTTCTATCGGGAAGAGCAAGAGCTGTTGCTGTTACGATATTGTCTGCCAGACCGTTTGCTAGTTTTGCAATGGTGTTGGCAGAAGCAGGAGCGACTAGGAAGAGGTCTGTTTCTTTTGCTATATCAATGTGTTTAATCAGACTGGGATTTTCTTCAATCATTACATCTGTATGGACTAGATTTTTTGACAGAGATTGGAAAGTTAAGGGGGTGATAAAGTCCATGGCAGATTGACTCATGAGGACGGTTACTTGATGTCCAAGCTTAGTCAGTTGACTAGTCAGATCGGCAGCCTTATAGGCTGAGATGGATCCGGTTACTGCGAGGGTAATATTAGCCATTCTAACCTCCTTTTTCTAAGGTTTCTAAGATGAGCTGGGCAATTTCATCTTTAGTATTTGCCTGTGTTTCTGTAGCATGATCAACGAGGTAGGCAACATGTTTGTTTTCTTCTATGTCTACCAAATCGTTAGCCAAAATATAATCGGCTTGATTTTTTTCAAGGCTATGCCGAGCAACTGCCAATAATTCTTCTTTTGAGACAGCAACCAATAGCTTGAAACCGATGAGTCGAATTGCTGGATTCCACTCCTTGACATAGGAGATGATCTTTGGAGTTTTTTTTAGAAAGAGAACTTGATAGTCCTCTTTTGAAGAAATTTTATTTTCGGTATTTTTTTTATGGAGTAAACAAGAGAGGTCGTCCGTTTTTTCTAATTCCTCCAAACTGGTCATGTAAATCGGTGTATAGTCAGATACAGCCATGCTGTGAATGAGAACCTGATGGGACTTGACCAAGGGTTCCAACGTTGTCTTCAGACTGTCTACATCTGTGATTTGAATGATAGTTAAACAATCCTGTGGGTCAGGCTTAAGAGCTTGTTTTGTTGTAACTAGAGTGACTTGATGACCGCGTTTTAGAGCCTGTTCCGCAATGATTTTTCCTAAGCTACCTGAGGCATGATTGGTAATGGCGCGGACCTGATCGATTGCTTCGCTTGTCCCGCCGGATGTAATCAATAGTTTCATGCTCATATTGTACTAGAATTTTGATTTTTCGTAAAGCTTACGGAATACTATTTTGCATTCAAAATAATTGATTTATATGCGAAAACAGAAAAATAGAGTATTTTTTCTTATATTAGGGTAATAAATTAGCAAATAATTATAAAAACCGTACGTTTTTTAAAAAAATACAAATAACGTGCGAAAATAAGTTTTGTGTGATATAATAATATCAAAATAATAAAGAAATTAGGAATTCTCATGAAATCAGATATAGAAATTGCTCAAAGTATTACCTTGAAACCCATTACGGATATTGTTGAAACAGTAGGAATTCATTTTGATGATATTGAATTATATGGGAAATATAAGGCAAAATTATCTTTTGAAAAAATCAATGCAGTTAAGAAAAACAAACTCGGCAAGTTAATTCTCGTGACGGCTATTAACCCGACTCCTGCTGGTGAAGGAAAATCTACGATTACCATTGGTTTAGCAGATGCTCTTTCAAAGATTGGCAAAAAGACCATGGTCGCCCTTCGTGAACCTTCTCTAGGGCCTGTGATGGGGATTAAAGGTGGAGCTGCTGGTGGCGGTTTTGCTCAGGTTCTGCCGATGGAAGATATCAATCTACATTTTACAGGTGATATGCATGCTATCACAACTGCAAACAATGCTCTTTCTGCTCTGATTGATAATCATATCCATCAAGGGAATGTCATTGGAATTGATCCACGCCGTATTATTTGGAAGCGCGTGGTGGATCTGAATGATCGTGCTCTGCGTAAGGTTACAGTTGGTTTGGGTGGACCGCTCAATGGCATTCCACGAGAAGATGGATTTGACATCACTGTAGCCTCTGAAATGATGGCAATTCTTTGTTTGGCAACTGATCTCAATGATTTGAAAGAGCGTTTGGCCAATATTGTGATTGGCTATCGTTTTGATCGCAGTCCTGTCTATGTGCGTGATTTGGCTGTAGAGGGTGCTCTTGCCCTCATTTTGAAAGACGCCTTAAAACCAAACCTTGTTCAAACTATTTATGGTACGCCAGCCTTTGTTCATGGTGGGCCATTTGCTAATATCGCACATGGATGTAATTCAGTTCTTGCCACCACAACAGCTCTGCGATTGGCGGACTACACTGTGACAGAAGCAGGATTTGGAGCTGATCTTGGAGCAGAGAAGTTCCTTGATATTAAGGTGCCAAATCTACCTAAGGCTCCTGATGCAGTGGTGATTGTTGCGACCTTGAGAGCTTTGAAAATGCATGGTGGTGTAGCTAAAACTGAGCTTTTGACTGAGAATGTAGAAGCTGTAAAAGCTGGTTTTGTCAACTTAAAACGCCATGTAGAAAATGTACAGAAATATGGCATTCCAGCAGTGGTTGCTATCAATGAATTTGTATCAGATACAGAAGATGAAATTATGACCTTAAAAGCACTTTGTGAAGAAATCGGTGTGCCTGTTGAACTGGCTAGTGTTTGGGCAAATGGTGCTGATGGAGGTGTCGAATTAGCTGAGACAGTTGTTGCAACTATTGACAATCAGATTGCTAGCTATCAGGGGCTCTACAAATTAGAAGATAGTCTGGAAGAAAAAGTGACCAAGATTGTTACAGAAATCTACGGTGGTTCAGGTGTTGTTTTTGAGAAGAAAGCGCGTAACCAATTGGTTGAATTTGCTAAGAATGGCTGGGACTTCTTACCGGTCTGTATGGCTAAAACGCAATACAGTTTTTCGGATGATCCATTTGCTCTTGGTGCTCCGACTGATTTCGATATTACTGTACGCGAGTTTGTTCCCAAATTGGGAGCTGGTTTTATTGTCGCTCTAACAGGTGATGTTATGACGATGCCAGGACTTCCCAAAGCCCCTGCTGCTCTCAATATGGATGTGGCGGAGGATGGAGCAGCCATTGGTCTGTTCTAGCAGTCTTTTTGCCCCTCTAGTCTTTACCGTAGCAGAATTGTGCTAAAAATATCCGTTTGTGATACACTGAGTAATAAAATAGATTACAAGAGGAATATAGTATGAAACAATATGACTTATTAGTAATTGGCTTTGGTAAAGCTGGTAAGACTCTAGCAGGTAAGTTAGCGGCGGCAGGCAAAAAGGTCGCTCTGGTTGAGGAAAATCCTGCAATGTTTGGTGGCACTTGTATCAATATTGGGTGTATTCCCACCAAGACACTTTTAGTAGCTGCGGATAAAAATTGGACTTTTGAGCAGGTTATGGATCAAAAAGAAACGGTTACCACTCGACTGCGTAATAAAAATGAAGCGGTTTTAAAAGGTAGTGGTGCAAATCTCTACCAAGGTCATGCTCGTTTTGTGGCAGATAAGATTGTGGAAGTGTCTGCAGGAAGTGAATCAATTCAGTTGACCGCAGAAACTATTGTTATCAATACGGGTGCTAAATCTCGTGTTCTTCCGATTCCTGGATTGCTTGATACGCCCCATGTTTATGATAGTACAGGCATCCAGAACTTAAAAACGTGCCCTGATAAACTAGCTATTATTGGTGGCGGAAATATTGGTTTAGAATTTGCCGGACTTTATAACAAGTTAGGCAGTCAGGTAACGGTATATGAAGCTAGTCCTACCATTTTGCCAAAGGAAGAAGAAGTAGTCGCTAAATTAGCAAAAGAATACATGGAAGAGGCCGGTGTGACTTTTGAGATGAATGCACGCATTGAGCGAGTGGAAGCAAAAGGAGAACAGGTTGCTGTGACGATTAAGGGGGAAGAAACCGTCTTTGATGCAGTCCTCTATGCGACAGGACGTGTGCCAAATACCGCTGACTTGGGTTTGGAGAATACTACCATTGCCGTGTCAGAAAATGGAGCCATCAAAGTGGATGACTACTGTGAAACGACTGTATCAGGTGTCTATGCTGTTGGAGATGTCAACGGTGGTCCACAATTCACCTATACTTCTCTAGATGATTTTCGTATTGTCTTTGGTAAGTTAACTGGCACTGGTAACTATTGTCTAAGTCAGCGTAAGTCTATTCCAACGAGCGTCTTCATCACACCGGTTCTCTCACGTGTTGGTCTGACGGAGAATGAGGCTAAAGAAGCAGGATATGACTATATTACCAATGAGCTTCCAGTAATCAATATGCCACGCGCCCATGTCAACAATGATTTAAAGGGGATCTTCAAGGTAATTGTTGATAAGGAAACTAAGCTGGTTCTGGGAGCAACCCTTTTTGGTCGCAATTCGGAGGAATTGATAAATTTAATTGCTATGGCAATTGATAACAAGATTCCGTATACATATTTTAAAACGCAAATCTTTACCCATCCAACCATGGCTGAGAATTTGAATGATGTGTTCAATTTCTAAAGAAGATTTTGTGCTAATTATCTTTTAAAGGAAAGCTGTCAACTCTTGTAAAATCCTACTGGAATTTGCCTCTTCTCAATGCTGACGCAAAGTTAGTAGAGTAAAAAATAGTAAAACCGTAATCCTTACTCGTCAAAGTTTGGAGTGCGTTTTTTTGCATTATTTTTCTAAATTAAATAAGACGATGATGCTAGCTAAAATATCATTTAATTGACGATGAATTGAAAAGCTTTGTACATAATTATAACACTATATTTTAGACCCTTGTTGTTTGGATGTGTCTCTCATTATAGGAGTTACTGGATTTGGAATTTTTTCTTGTTCCATGATACAATAAGGTATCACACTTGGGAGGTGTTATATGAAACTGAAAAAGAAGTTGGCTGTGTTAACAGTCTTTAGTCTGTGCCTGATAAGTTTATCAGCTTGTCAATCTATCTCCAACTGGTGGAAGAATACAAAGGAAGAGTGGATTGGTCTGGAGATGACAGTTCGAACTTTTGATGAAAATTCCCAATTGATTGACGAGATGGCTGGTAAGTCTCTCTCCATTTCAAGGAATGCAGAATTTGATTCTGTTGATAGGGAAGGGAACTCGAAGGCAGACTCTTCTGTTTTGAAAGTAACACTTGGAAAATATGAGATTGATCACGTAGGTTCGTCATTGATTGCAGCAGAAGAAGGTTTAGAAGACCTATATGCCAAGTATCAGACCACGGTGAACATTGCTAATTACGACCGTGCAATTCCCCTTGTTAATCGAATGGTATCTAGCCTACAAAATGATTTTACAGGAAAGGCAAAGGTTGTTTTGATTCGTTCGCAAAATGGGACACCGCTTGCGACTTACGCAGGTGATAAGGTGTCTTTATACGCTTCAGATGCACCCAAAACATCTGAATTATTGATTGATGGCAAGCGATTGATTATTTATCGTTGTGATTATACGATTTATGATCGTGCATTGTTGGAGAAATAAATGATTGAAATTCGTTCAGTACGACCATCTGATGTAGAAGAGCTGGTTGCCATTTATGCTCCTTATGTTGAAGAAACAGTTATTACCTTTGAAACGCAAGTTCCTACAGCTACCGAATTTGCAGATCGGATAGAGAAGATTTTGGAAAAATTTCCTTATCTAGTAGCGGAAGAGGAAGGTAGAATCTTAGGTTATGCTTACGCTTCAACTTACTACCCTCGTGCAGCTTATGATTGGACTGTTGAGTTGTCAATCTATATTAGTCAAAAGGCACGTGGTCAGGGAATTGGAAATTTGCTTTATAGTCACTTGGAGAAAGAGCTAATTGCGCGTGGTTTTAAGAATTTCTTGGCTTGTATATCCCTACCTAATCCTGCTTCTCTTGCTCTACATGAAAAAATGGGCTATAAACAGGTAGCTCATTTAAAGAAAGTCGGTTATAAGTTTGGGAACTGGCATGATGTTGTCTGGCTTCAAAAATCGTTGGTGGAGGACTGAAACAGTCTGGGGTTAGACTGTTTCAGCTGGTCGCCCAAAAATAGGGAAGCGCCCATACAGTCTGGGGTTAGACTGTTTCAGCTGGTCGCCCGAAAACAAAGAAGTACCCTGCACAGACAAAAACTACAAAAAGGAATGTAAAATGAATATTGCAGAATTAGAAGAGCAGTTACTGGCTGTTGCGGATTTTCATCAGGTTCAGCCGATGAGAGCGTATATGAAAAACAATTTTGATTTCCTAGGTGTCCGCACGCCAGATCGCCGCAAGGTTACAAGGGAATTGTTTAAAAAAAGCAAGAGTCAAGGGATTGATTGGGATTTTGTAGAGGCTTGTTGGGACAAGCCTTATCGTGAATTTCAATATGTGGCGATTGACTATTTGGTGATAAAAAAGAAGGATCTAGCCCTGAAGGATTTACCACGTTTAAAAAAATTGGCTCAAACTAAATCTTGGTGGGATAGTATTGATGGACTAGACAAACTGGTCGGAAAGATTGTTTTGAATCATCCAGAGGCTAAAACGGTTATTTTGGATTGGAGTGTGGATGATGATTTCTGGTTGAGACGGCTTGCGATTGACCATCAGTTACTGGAAAAGGAGAATACAGATACAGAACTTTTGGAACAGATCCTTGTCAACAATCTCAACCAAACAGAATTTTTTATCAATAAGGCAATCGGTTGGAGTCTGCGAGATTATTCCAAAACGAATCCCGATTGGGTACGGATGTTTATCAATAAGTACCGTAATCAGATGGCAAGTCTTTCGATTCGTGAGGCTTCCAAATATATTTAGATAAACCTGTGACTATGATAACGGACATGTCATCAATATGGAAAATAGGTAGTAATCAAATAAGCAGATGATATTTTAGAGATCGGTTTAGTTTACAACCATCTTGAGATATGATAAAATGATTTTATGCGATGAGCCGAATAGTGACTTTGTCATGTTCGACGCTGGGGAGGTCTTCATTTAATTGAAACGCAGGAGCGGACCTTGAATAGTTGTGTGAACCTTCTGTTCTCATCGGATACGATGCCCCGTCCCACCTTTTAGGTGGGCTTTTTTTTATTGAGAAAGATTTGACCAGCAAGGATGATGCAGTGTATCAAGGTAGTAGAATGGTAATTTTTCCATCCTAACTGCTAGAAGTAACAGTTGATATTGTGCTTTATGAAGATAGATTGGTATTCCTTCAATTCCTCAGGATGAAGAGCTTTAACATTAGACATACTATATGTGCGATGTAAGAGCTTATACTTGTTTTCACCAAATTGATGGAAAGGGAGGAGTTGAACTTTGTCTATATTGAGTTGATTGAAGAGCTGAGCAAATTCTTCGGCATCTTCTAATGAGTTATTGAACTCAGGGATAACAGGAATGCGAAGGACAATTTCTTTTCCACTAGAAAAGGCATATTGGATATTTTGGATGATAAGATTATTATTGACCCCAGTTACTTTCCGATGGGATATAGTATCATAGTGTTTCAAATCTGTGTAAATAAAGTCAACGTATTGAATGAGATCAACAAACTTATGGTGCTCAACAAAGGCAGTTGTTTCAATAGCAGTATGAAGACCGTGTGACTTTGCCTCTTTTAGAATGGCTTTAGCAAATTCGTACTGGGCAAAAATTTCTCCACCAGAAAGTGTTAAACCACCTCCAGATTCTTCATAGAAATCAATATCTTTCATGACCTCTATCATAATGTCGTCAACTGTCTTTTCCTCTCCTATGATAGTTGTTTTTTTACTAATAGCATCTAACATAGGCTCGGGTTTTCGCTTTTGAGATTCTGGGTTTGCACACCAAGGACAGTGTAAGGGACAACCCTTTAAGAAAACAGTTGTCCGAATACCGGGTCCATCATGGAGGGAAAAATGCTGGATGTTAAAAATAATACCTTTTCTTATGTTCATGACGCACTCCTTTTCGATTTAATTTGATTTTATCACACAAAAGAAAGTTTTACAATTACGAACGTAACAAAAAGACTGCTAATAGTTGAAAAAGAGCAAAAATTTGGTAGAATGAATATGAGGTGATAAAAATGGAACGTTTAGATAAAATTATACAGTTAGTATCACAGCATGAGAAAATTGATGTTAACAGTTTGGCAGAGCAGTTGGAAGTTTCTAAGGTGACCATCCGTAAGGATTTAGATAAGCTAGAATCGAAAGGATTATTGCGGAGAGAGCATGGTTATGCTGTTTTAAATAGTGGAGATGATCTCAATATTCGTATGTCTTTTCGCTATGATGTGAAAAAACGCATTGCTAAGGAAGCTTCTAACTTGGTTGCAGATAACGATACGATAATGATAGAGTCTGGTTCGACTTGTGCACTTTTAGCTGAGGAGATTTGTAAAACCAAGAGGAATGTCACCATTATTACAAATTCATATTTTATCGCGAATTTCGTACGACAATATGATAGCTGTCAGATTATTTTACTAGGTGGGGAATTTCAGAAAGATTCTCAAGTGACGGTTGGGCCACTCTTGCGTAAAATGATTCAGTTTTTCCATGTTGACAAAGCTTTTGTAGGAGCAGATGGTTTTGATAGCGAGCATGGCTTCACTGGAAAGAATTTAATGCGGAGTGAAGTTGTTCAATATATGTCAGAGGTTGCTGAAGAGATGATTGTCCTGACAGATGCTAGTAAATTTACAAAGCGTGGAACCGTACATAGATTTAGCTTGAGTCAAGTTGCGCAGGTGATTACAGATGCTTCTATCACCGAAACAGTCCTAACTGAATTACAACAAGCTCATGTAAAGGTAACAATAGTTTAGTGCGAGGGTAGGATGAAACAAGAAAAAAGAAGGCAGCTAGCCAAAATCGCCTATCTTTATTATGTAGAGGGAAAAAGTCAGGCAGAAATTGCTACTGAAACAGGGATTTATCGAACAACGGTCAGTAGAATGCTGACCAAGGCTAAGTCGGAAGGTATTGTAAAGATTGAAATTCAAGATTTTGATAGGCGGCTTTATCAACTAGAGAAGTATGTGCAGAATAGGTATGGTCTGAAAGGCCTTGAACTGGTTGAAAATAGTACAGATGAGGATCTGTTTGATCTGGAAAATCGCTTGGCTCAAGCAGCTGCGGATATGCTAACCAATCTGATTGATGATGAGAAGAAGGTTGGATTTTCATGGGGAAGAAGTCTTAGTCTTATCGTAGATAAAATCGGGCATCATCGCATGAAAGGAGTCAAGTTTGTTCCTATTGCTGGTGGGCCTAGTCATATTCACGCACGTTATCATGTCAATACCTTGATTTATAACATGGCTAGCAAATTTCGCGGAGAATGTCGTTTTATCAATGCAACTATCATTCAAGAAAATCAAGAACTTGCCAATGGTATTCTGTCTTCTAAATATTTTGAGGAATTACGGGCAGATTGGAAACAGTTGGATGTTGCAGTAGTAGGAATTGGCGGTGGGGTTGATGAAAAAAATCGCCAGTGGTTAGATATGTTGACAGCGGACGATTTCCAGCAATTATCAGTTGAAAAAGCAGTTGGTGAAACTTGTTGTCGTTGTTTTGACCAACAGGGGAAACAAGTTGTTGAAGATTTGCAAAAAAGAACCATTGCTATATCCTTAGAAGATTTGAAAGAGGTTCCAGACACGATGGCGTTGGCATACGGAGATCAAAAAGCTCAAGCTATTCTAGCGGTTTTACGTGCTGGATATATTCATCATTTGGTGACAGATGAACGAACAATAGTGAAAGTTTTGGAACTTGATCAAGCTTCCAACTTTCAGTTGGAGTAGTAGGCAAGAGTAACCTTTAAAACACCTAAATCAACTATAGATGTGATTTGGGTGTTTTTTAATTACTTAATATTGCACAAAAGTGCGTAAATATATAAAAACAGAAAATGTTCCATAAATATGTTTACTCCATTTATAGAAAATGATATGATTTGGTTACGAAAGAAAAATATTTACTTACAAATAAAACAAGTTGGAGGAAAAAACAATGGAAATGATTGTTGCTGATCAATTGATCATGGGATTGATTATTTATGCTGGAGATGCAAAGAGTCATGCCTATCAAGCTCTTTCACTTGTCAAAGCTGGTGAGGAGGAAGGGGCTGAAGAAGAATTGAGACTTGCAGATGCAGCACTATTGGAAGCTCACAATATGCAAACCAAGTTCCTTGCACAAGAAGCAGGAGGTTCAAAATCAGATATTACTGCCTTATTTGTCCACTCTCAAGACCATTTGATGACATCCATTACGGAAATCAATTTAATTAAAGAAATTATTGATTTGAGAAAAGAACTACAAAAAGTTAATTAAAACAAAATATATTTTATATTTAGGAGGAAACCGAAATGGTTAAAATTGCTCTTTTTTGTGCTGCTGGCTTTTCTACAGGTATGTTGGTCAACAATATGAAAATTGCTGCAGCGGATGCTGGTGTGGAGGTTGAAATTACTGCACACTCTCAAGGGAAAATTGCAGATTACCTTGATAAAATTGACATTGCTTTGTTGGGCCCGCAGGTGGCTTATACACTTGATAAATCAAAAGCTCTCTGCGATGAGAAACAGATTCCGATTGCCGTAATTCCAATGGCAGACTACGGTATGTTGGATGGCAAAAAAGTTCTGCAATTAGCGCTCAGCATGGTTTCATAAAGGAGTATGGTCATGTCCCAAATTGATACACAAAAAATTATTGTCCCAATCATGAAATTTGTAAATATGAAAGGAATTATTGCTCTAAAAGATGGTATGTTAGCCATCTTGCCTTTGACAGTTGTTGGTAGTATTTTCTTGATTTTAGGGCAATTACCTTTTGCAGATTTGAATGCTGCAATTGCTTCTTTATTTGGTCCTAATTGGACAGAGCCTTTCATGCAGGTTTATAGTGGAACATTTGCAATCATGGGTTTGATTTCTTGTTTTGCAATCGGTTACTCTTATGCGAAAAATAGTGGTGTAGAACCGCTTCCAGCCGGTGTGCTATCAGTTTCTTCATTCTTTATTCTTTTGAAATCCTCTTATGTTCCAGCAAGCGGTGAACCTATTAGTGATGCTGTTGCAAAAGTTTGGTTTGGTGGTCAGGGGATTATCGGTGCAATCATCATCGGATTGGTAGTAGGTGCTATTTATACGACCTTTATTCAGCGTCATATTGTTATTAAAATGCCTGAACAAGTGCCTCAGGCGATTGCTAAACAGTTTGAGGCGATGATCCCTGCCTTTGTTATATTCTCATTGTCTATATCATTTCTAAGATAGTGACAAATGGTGGTACTTTCATTGAAATGATTTACGATGTAATCCAAGTGCCTCTTCAAGGGCTAACAGGTTCATTGCCAGGTGCCATCGGGATTGCCTTCTTCATTTCTTTCCTATGGTGGTTTGGTGTACACGGACAGTCAGTTGTGAATGGTGTTGTTACCGCTTTGCTTCTATCAAACCTTGATGCTAATAAGGCTCTTCTAGCAGCAGATAAGCTATCTTTAGAAAATGGAGCTCATATTGTGACCCAGCAGTTTTTAGATAGTTTTTTGATTATGTCAGGTTCAGGTATTACGTTTGGTATCGTGTTTTCCATGTTATTTGCAGCGAAGTCAAAACAGTATAAAGCACTCGGTAAAGTAGCAGCTTTTCCTGCACTCTTTAATGTGAATGAACCGGTTGTATTTGGCTTCCCAATTGTGATGAATCCGGTGATGTTCTTGCCGTTTGTCTTGGTGCCAATCTTGGCAGCCTTCATTGTCTACGGTGCTATTTCAATTGGCTTTATGCAGCCATTCTCAGGTGTCACCTTGCCTTGGTCCACTCCTGCCATCATCTCTGGTTTTATGGTTGGTGGCTGGCAGGGAGCGGTTGTTCAGATTCTTATTTTAGCAGTATCAACACTTGTTTATTTTCCATTCTTTAAGATTCAAGATAAGATAGCTTGTGATAATGAGACGAAAGAAGCAGTTTAGCCAAGAATGCTACTTAAAAAGTTTGCAAGAATGTGCAAGTTGCCTCAGAAATCCTAGCTTTAACTAACTATAATTGACAATAGGCTCTATTACAGAGTATACTATTCTTACAAACGAAACTAAATACTGTTTCTAAAGAAAGGATAAAACTATGAAAACAGTAACTGAAGTAGCTAGCACCAGCATTAAAACAGAGTATTTTGGAAGTCTGACAGATCGGATGAACAAATACAGAGAAGATGTTCTTGATAAAAAACCTTATATTGATGCAGAACGAGCTGTTCTAGCAACAAGAGCTTATCAAGAGCATAGAGAAAAGCCTAATGTGTTAAAAAGAGCTTATATGCTCAAGGAAATATTGGAGAACATGACGCTCTACATTGAAGAAGAAAGTTTGATTGTAGGAAACCAAGCTTCTTCCAACAAAGATGCTCCGATTTTCCCTGAGTATACCTTGGAATTTGTTTTGAATGAATTGGATTTATTTGAAAAACGGGATGGGGATGTCTTCTATATTACGGAAGAAACCAAGGAGCAGTTACGAAATATTGCGCCATTCTGGGAAAAGAACAATCTTCGATCACGAGCTGGGGTTCTACTTCCAGAAGAGGTTCAGGTGTATATGGAAACTGGCTTCTTTGGTATGGAAGGTAAGATGAACTCAGGTGATGCGCACTTGGCTGTCAATTACCAAAAAGTATTAGAACAGGGTTTGCGTGGTTTTGAAGAACGGGTGCATAAAGCGAAGTCAAACCTTGACTTGACAGATCCGGCAAGTATTGATAAGTATCACTTTTATGACTCTATTTTCATCATCATTAAAGCTGTAAAGGCCTACGCAGATCGCTTTGTTACCTTGGCGACAGCATTAGCAGAAAAAGCACCGACAGCTAAACGCCGTGAGGAGCTGTTGGAAATTGCACGCATTTGCTCTAAAGTTCCATATGAGCCTGCTGAGACCTTTGCAGAGGCGGTACAATCCGTCTGGTTTATTCAGTGTATCTTACAAATTGAGTCAAATGGACATTCTCTATCTTATGGACGGTTTGATCAGTACATGTATCCTTATGTAAAAGCAGATTTGGAAGCAGGTCGTGAAACAGAAGATAGTATTGTTGAACGCTTGACCAACTTGTGGATTAAGACCATCACTATCAACAAGGTTCGCAGTCAGTCCCACACCTTCTCATCTGCAGGTAGTCCGTTGTATCAAAATGTCACAATTGGCGGACAGACACGTGATAAGAAGGATGCGGTCAATCCTCTTTCTTATCTGGTATTGAAGTCTGTTGCCCAAACGCATTTACCACAACCAAACTTAACGGTTCGCTATCATGCAGGTCTGGATGCTCGCTTCATGAATGAATGTATCGAAGTAATGAAACTTGGCTTTGGTATGCCAGCTTTTAATAACGATGAGATTATCATTCCATCCTTTATCGACAAAGGTGTCTTGGAAGAAGATGCCTATGATTACAGTGCCATTGGCTGTGTAGAAACAGCAGTTCCGGGGAAATGGGGCTATCGTTGTACAGGGATGAGCTACATGAACTTCCCGAAAGTATTGTTGATTGCCATGAACAATGGTATTGATCCGGCATCTGGGAAACGCTTTGCTCCTGCCTTTGGCCACTTCAAAGATATGAAATCTTTTGAAGAGTTGCAAGCTGCTTGGGAAGAAACCCTCCGCCACTTGACACGTATGAGTGTTATTGTAGAAAATGCAATTGACCTTGCTCTGGAAAGAGAGGTACCAGATATCCTGTGCTCCGCCCTTACAGATGACTGTATTGGTCGCGGCAAGCATTTGAAAGAAGGCGGAGCGATTTACGATTATATTTCAGGTTTGCAGGTTGGTATTGCTAATTTATCTGACTCTCTAGCAGCCATCAAGAAACTGGTCTTTGAAGAAGAAAGGCTGACCCCAGAGGAGTTGTGGTATGCTTTGGAAACAGATTATGCTGGTGAGCGTGGTAAAGAAATCCAAGAGATGTTGATTGAGGATGCACCAAAATATGGTAACGATGATGATTATGCAGACCAGTTGGTGACAGCAGCTTATGATATCTATATTGATGAGATTGCTAAGTATCCAAATACTCGTTTTGGCAGGGGGCCTATTGGTGGTATTCGCTATTCAGGTACATCATCTATTTCTGCAAATGTGGGACAAGGTCGTGGCACGCTAGCGACTCCAGACGGACGGAATGCAGGGACTCCACTTGCAGAAGGTTGCTCACCATCTCATAATATGGATAA
Source organism: Streptococcus sp. DAT741 (assembly GCF_009866825.1). Taxonomy (NCBI): domain Bacteria; kingdom Bacillati; phylum Bacillota; class Bacilli; order Lactobacillales; family Streptococcaceae; genus Streptococcus; species Streptococcus sp. DAT741. The sequence goes on along the minus strand of NZ_CP019557.1, from coordinate 1,150,205 downwards.
AAATGGACCAACATCCGTTTTGAAGTCTGTTGCAAAATTACCAACACATGAAATTGTTGGAGGAGTTTTGCTCAATCAGAAAGTTAATCCACAAACTCTTGCAAAAGAAGAGGATAAACAAAAATTGATTGCTCTACTGCGGACATTTTTTAACCGCTTGCATGGTTATCATATTCAATACAACGTTGTCTCTAGAGAAACCTTGATTGATGCGCAGTTGCATCCTGAAAAACACCGTGACCTGATTGTCCGTGTGGCGGGTTATTCAGCGTTCTTCAATGTACTGTCTAGAGCAACGCAGGACGACATTATCGGTCGTACAGAACATACATTGTAAAAGAGGTTACTTATTATGGAATTTATGCTGGATACCCTCAATATAGAGGAGATAAGAAAATGGGCTCAGGTCCTTCCGCTTGCAGGAGTGACCTCGAACCCGACCATTGCAAAGAAAGAGGGGGGCATTGACTTTTTCGGACATTTGCACTTTATTCGTGATCTAATCGGACCAACAGCTTCACTGCATGTACAAGTTGTGGCAAAAGATTACGAAGGTATTTTGGCAGATGCTAAAAAAATTCGTGAGTTGGCACCAGAAAATGTCTATATTAAGGTTCCAGTAACATCTGCTGGCTTAGCTGCTATGAAAATCTTGAAAGCAGAAGGGTATAAGATTACAGCAACGGCCATCTACAGTGTTTTTCAAGGTTTGTTGGCTATTGAAGCTGGTGCAGATTACTTAGCGCCCTATTATAATCGTATGGCGAATCTGAACATTGATTCGAATGCAGTTATTGCTCAACTAGCAGAGGCTATTGATCGAGATTGTTCGAAAAGTAAAATCCTGGCAGCTTCATTTAAAAATGTTCATCAAGTCAATCAAGCATTTGCGCACGGTGCACAGGCTGTTACAGCAGGTGTAGATGTATTTGAAGCAGCTTTCGCTATGCCAGCTATTGAAAAGGCAGTGGATGACTTTGCCAGCGATTGGTCAGCCATTTATGGAAAAAAATCCATCTAGGAACTTTTAGGCTATATATAATAAAAAAATAAGGGGGACATTATGAAACGATTCTCAAGTCTTTCACGCAGCATCCAGGGGAATAATCTCTTAGAAAATTGTGCGGTTGATATTTTGAAGATAGGTCATCGTCCCCTTGTTTTATGTGTAGAGTGGGAGTATAATAAAGATATACAAGGTTTGGTGAAACATCTAACCTGTCATGGGCTAATTACCAAAGTAGCCTGTCTGACAGAGATGAGTCAAGCCTTGATTGAAGAAGTTGGAGAAATGGGGTTTCAGCACCGTGCAGATCTTGTTATTGGGTTTGGTACCAATGTCGCGATGGAGTGTGCGAAGGCTGTTGCAAATCTGCTGGGCTTGCCATTTGTCTTGATTCCGACTTCTCTGTCACTTCCTTCTACAAGTTTGCCATTTGTAGTAGCTGAGGAGTGGAAAAATCCACGAATCTTACTGGAGGAGTCAGTTCGGCTCATTATAGTGGATAGAGATTTGCTTCTGGCTCAGCCTGTTTCAGATTTGAAGGCTGGTATAATAAATTCTCTGCTTTACCTAGCTGTTATTAAAAAAATAAACAATCATCATCTATCCAGTTTGGTAGATGGTATTCTTATCAAAGGTTGTGAAAGCGTTTTATTAAAAGATGCTTCTCAAGCTATAGTTGATTTTGAAAATTCGACATTATCAAGAGTGCTGAAAGATATTTTAGAGGTTCTCACGGTGCTAAACGGATATTGTCTGAGCACAGATGCTTGGTCTTTAGTTGAGAAACTAGGAGCAAACCTCGCAAAAATAGAATTAAATTGGCTAGATGAATCGCTTAGAAGGAATGCATTTATCCTGTTGCTTTTTACTTACTTGAACCATGAGTCAGAAGAGAAAATGACAGCCATTATTCAATGGTGCAAGCAGCTTCATTTATTACCATTCTCCAACAAAATAGATCGTTTAGAACTGCTGAATGTTATAAGAAAAGACCTGAAACCACTAGGAATAAAGGATGAGGAAGTTCAATGTGCGATTGAACAAGTTTTAGCGATGAATTAGTCTATAAAAATAGTTATTATCTAACAATAAGGAGGAATTCCTATGAAAGTATTCGCAAGTCCATCACGTTATATACAGGGAAAACATGTCCTGTTTCAAGGTGCAGAAGCAATTGGAAAATTGGGGGATAAGCCCCTGGTGCTTTGCGATGATTTGGTTTATGGCATTGTAGGAGAGAAATTTCTATCCTATCTAGCTGGAGAGGACATGAAAGCTTGTCGAGTTGCTTTTAATGGTGAAGCATCAGACAAAGAAATCCAGCGTGTTGTGGAAATTGGAAAAAAGGAGATGAGTGATGTAGTAATCGGCCTGGGTGGTGGCAAGACAATTGATTCTGCTAAAGCTATTGCTGATTTGCTAGCGGTTCCTGTAGTCATTGCTCCAACAATCGCTTCCACAGATGCTCCAACGTCTGCTCTGTCTGTCATTTATTCTGAGGAAGGAGCATTTGAGCGCTATATTTTCTATAAGAAAAATCCAGATCTTGTTCTGGTAGACACAGCCATTATTTGTCAAGCACCACCACGTTTACTGGCTTCAGGTATTGCCGATGGTTTGGCAACTTGGGTGGAGGCACGTGCTATTTTGCAGAGTAATGGTTCTACTATGGCTGGTGGTGCTCAAACCCTTGCAGGCATTGCAATCGCACAGACCTGTGAGAAGGTGCTCTTTGATTATGGACTACAAGCTATGGCAAGTTGTGAAGCTAAAGTTGTCACCACTGCCTTAGAAAATATTGTTGAAGCTAATACGCTATTAAGTGGTTTGGGCTTTGAGAGTGCAGGTCTGGCAGCAGCACATGCTATCCATAATGGCTTCACAGCTTTAGAAGGTGACATACATCATTTAACACATGGTGAAAAAGTTGCCTACGGTACCCTGACACAACTTTTCTTGGAAAATCGTCCGAAAGCAGAATTGGAAAAATATATCCGATTCTACCAAGCTTTGAATTTGCCGACTACCTTAGCAGGATTGCATTTAGCAGACGCTAGCTATGAAGATTTGCTGAAGGTAGGGCAACAGGCGACTATCGCAGGGGAAACTATCCATGGTATGCCATTTGCTATTTCAGCCGAGGATGTAGCAGAAGCTCTTTTGGCTGTTGACTACTATGTTCGCTCTTTAGATAGATAATCAATTGCTCTGAGAAATTGCAGTAGTTCAGTTAACATTAGAAAGTGTGATGGAACAGCCTTATATGCCCGATCAAGTGTTGACCTTATCGCATCTAAAGTTAGGAGGACCTTCGTTTAATTAAAAGGTTATCTTTACTGGAAATAGTACTCTCGCCCACTCTTTAGGTGGGCTTTTTTGCAGGTTATAGTTTGGTTAATAGTTGGTATGAACTATTTTTTATTGCTATCTAGGAGTTTTTCTGCTGTTTGAAATTATGAATTCATTTGCTATGATTTTTAGAGTGTTACCGTTTAAAGATGTGGATACCTATTCAAACAATCTAATAATCTATTTAGGTGAAGTTTTTGAGACTATTGTTTTCCATCTATAGTAAAAAATTTGAGGGGTATTTAAACTACTGGAATGCTGCTTGAAATATGCTAAAACTGAGGTGGTAAGATACTTAGATAGGTATCTTCTTGATATGCTATACCTCAGTCTATTAAATCTTGGAGATAAGGTGGGCGACACCCTGTGTACTTTTTGTTTGATATATCTTAGTAAAACACTTGACATTTTAGGAAAACGGTTGCATAATAGAGATAAATAAATAACACAAAAGGAGTTTGTTATGCAACAGAAACCAAAACTTGTTCTAAAAGCCAAAGGTTTTAGAATGTGGAAATCAGGGAAGCGATGGGTATTTGGTCTTGGAGCTATGACAGCTATTTTTTTATGCGGCGAAATGCAAGCGCTTGCACTGGAGACACCTGTTGAATCACCAATTTCAACAGAATTGCGGAGTACGGATTCTGGAGAAGAGCAGCCACCTGCACCAAAGATAGAAGAGGATAGTAGTGTCTCTTCTAGTGTTGAATCTGCTGAAGAGTCTAATTCATCATTTTTAGACCAGGCTCAAGATGTGACAGTCAAGGATGATCAGCATCAAGCGCGGCATGAGGTTGATGTGACAACAGCTAAGCCGGTTCATATTTACTACAAGCCGACGGATAATGGTGATGATTATTATGCACATATTTGGGAAAATGGGCAAGCTGGACAGGATCACAAAATGACAAAAGATGGTGATCAGTGGAAGGTAACGGTTACACCTAAGGCTGATGCGACTTTCTTTAACTATATCATTAAAAAAGGAACGGGGTGGGACAATAAAAAGACTGGTGATATGACTGCAACGGTCAATCCTTACACTGAAACAAATATCTATGTTGGAGACAATTTTTACTCACAAATTTCCAACATACAAACACCTGAATTTGATAAAAAATTTGGCTATGAGGATAAGGTTGTAGATGCATCTGAGCCAGATAAGTTCAAAACAGTTGGTAGTTTGGGACGACTTGGTTCGACCTTAAACGATGATGGCACAGCGACTATCAATCTCTGGGCACCGACAGCCAAGGAAGTTAAACTCAATCTTTATAAGACTCTAACCCCTACTGCGAATGCTGATAAAACGGTCAATATGACCCGCGGGACAGTTGCTAATCCAGATGACCATACCCAAAATACCGTTGGTGTATGGACCTATAAACTTGATAAATCACTGTTGGGAGAGCTGGGCGTAGATACTGCTGAAAAATTAGCATATGATTATACTCTTAGTCTGCCAAATGCGCACTTTATACAAGTAGAGGAGCAACAAAAGGGAGATAAAAAAGTTAAAATTTATCGAAATTCTGCCAGTGGTAAAGTTTTGAATGAGAATGGCGAGGCTACCCGTGAAGAAGTAGCAGCCTTCTACGCTGGGGATGTAATTGAGCGAAAAGGGAATGGTGATAATACTATAGTCGTTAAGGAACACAATCACCGTGAGGTCACCACTCAAGATCCGTATTCTGTAGCAGTTATTCAAGGGGGCACACGGTCTGTCATTCTTGACCCAAGCAAGGTTGGTCCAAAAGTTCAGGTGACAAACAATAAACGTGCTAAGACGAATTCAGAAATTAGTGTTTTAGAAGTCAATGTCCGTGATTTTTCTATTGACGAATCATCTGGTGTTGACAAAAAAGATCGTGGGAACTATCTTGGTTTTGTTCAGTCAGGTACTAAAAATCCGAACGATGGCACGATGACTGGTTTGGACTATCTAAAATATCGTGGCACCAATTATCTCCAAATGATGCCTCTTAATGATTTTGAAACTGTTCCTGAGTTAGATAAGGACAATCCAGAAAATACCACTATATCAAAAGCAGAACCAGATGGTGTTCATAATAACCAACAAAACTGGGGTTATGACCCTAAGAACTACAACGTTCCAGAAGGATCTTATGCTACAGATCCAAGCGACCCAGAAAACCGTATCAAAGAACTCAAAGAGATGATGCAAAAGCTTCATGATGCAGGGCTTAATGTCACCTTGGATGTGGTCTATAACCACCTTTATCATGGGCAAAAGAATGTCTTTGAGCAGACTGTTCCTGGGTATTACTATGCCATCAACCAACCTGCCAATGTGATGAATAACGATATTTTTGTGGGCAATGCGGTGCGCTCTAATTCTGAAATGATGAGACGCTATATCGTCAATTCAACTGCTTTCTGGGCAGCAGAATATGGTATGGACGGTTTCCGTTTCGATGCCATGAGCGATCTTGATGTAACGACACTGAATGAAGTTCGTAAGGCTCTAGATAAGGTTGGTCCTAATATAGTGACCTATGGTGAAGGTTGGGATAGTATGGGAACCTACTTGCCGAAAGGCGAGGCAGGTAGCGATGTTCAAGGTAAGAAAATCCCGACTTACGGTTTCTTCGATGCAACGAGTCGCAATGCTATCGTTGGACATGCTCACAATGACCATCTAGATGCCAAAGGGTTTGTCAATGAGGGAGAAAACAATCCTAACATTGCTAATGCAACACAGGTAGCGGACAGTCTGTTAGGTGGTGATCGTAAGAAATATGCAAACGCTTCTCAACAACTAAACTATGTGGAATGCCATGATGGTATGACTCTAAGTGACCTCTTGAAACGTTACAATGTCATTGACACACGTGATCCAAAGATTCACCTGAATCGTGTTGAGTTGGCGACAGCCATGAGTGCCTTAGCGCAAGGGATTCATTTCTCGCAACATGGACAAGAATTTTTGAGAACAAAAAATAATTCCGTTAATACTTATAACAGCGGTGATGAATACAATAAAATTGATTGGAATTTGGTGAAAACTCATGCAGATGCAGTGAATTTCTCCAAAGCAATTACCCAATTACGATTGGCAGAACCGCTCTTCCAACTATCTGACTATAATGATATTAACGAGAAGATGGTTGTTACAAATGCCCAAGGTAGTTCAGGTGTCATCACTTATGAACTCCGTCTCGATGGTAAAGGTGAAAACAAAAATGGTAAGTATCTCGTTATTTTCAATAACAATAATGGCGATAGTAAATCTTCACTGACGCTTGGTGGTAACCAGTGGTATTATGGAGGTAATGAGAAACTTAATGAATTTAAAAATATGGAAGGAAATCGAGGGCGCATCAATAGCACTAATGATTTCAGCAATGCTTTTATCGTGACTTCGAATTCCAAGAGTCTCTATGACAAGATTGGTCAAAAAGTTGGTCAAAAAGAGCTAACAGTTGATCCACTGTCTGCAACGGTTCTCTTTATTCCTGCTCCTGCTAAAGCAACAGAGCTAAAAACTGTAGAACGTGTGATAAGTTATGTTGACCGTCAGGGGAATCAGGTATCGGATCCACATAGACAAGCAGTGACCTTCTTAACTGTTGAAGAACCAGCTCCAGACTTGAAATTTGGTTTTGAAAACTCCCAAATTCCAGTTGCACCAACCGACTTAGGCCATGCTTCAAATATTGTTAATAAGGTATCAAAAACATTACCAACAGTGAAGTATGTTTATGTTGCTACGTCTAAGGATGGACGACCAATTGAAGTAAACCTCAATCTTTCTGATGTGACTATCGGTGATGATGGTAAACCTGTTGATTCTGATACTGTCAAATGGGTAAAAAGAACGCAGCTTGGCTTGCTTGAAGAGGTACCAGAGGGAGTTGAGGTTCCATCAAACTATACAACAGATAAGAAGAAGTGGCTCAGTCAAGTATGGGAAAGGACCGATGATGTCTCTTATCCTGAAGTAACAGGTCATAAGGTTCAGTCTATCAGTCCAGAAAAGGCTGGAGATAAAGAGAAGGTCACAAGTAGTGTGCTGGGATTGGAATCAGCCCGTCAAGAGGTCAAGGTTACTTATGCTAAAGAAATGACAGCCAAGCTTGTGTCTGAGAATGATCCATTGGAAAAACTACCGAAATCAGCTAGTGAGGCTAGTGGAACTTACCAAGCTATTGGTTTAGAAGGAGAAGCAATTCGCTTTACGGTATCAGATACTGATTTGGCACGAGAAGGCTATACTTATACTGTTAATGGTAAAGCAAATCTGACAGAAGCTATGGCCGGTATGGCAGGTTATTTCTCTGCTACCCCAGCAGTTTTCCAAGTGGTTTATACTAAGGTAGAGACTCAAGAGCCAATGGAAAAAGATGAGCCTAAACAAGAGGAACCACCGACTAAGCCAGATTCTGATAACACTCCATCTACTCCTGATAAACCATCAGATGTAACACCAGAGAAAGAAGACGATAAGCCAGATTCAGGTAGCAGTCCATCTACTCCTGATAAGCCATCGGATGTAACACCAGAAAAAGAAGTAGACAAGCCAGATTCAGGTAGCAGTCCATCTACTCCTGATAAGCCATCGGATGTAACACCAGAAAAAGAAGTAGATAAGCCAGATTCAGGTAGCAGTCCATCTACTCCTGATAAACCATCAGATGTAACACCAGAAAAACAAGACGATAAGCCAGATTCAGGTAGCAGTCCATCTACTCCTGATAAGCCATCGGATGTAACACCAGAAAAAGAAGTAGATAAGCCAGATTCAGGTAGCAGTCCATCTACTCCTGATAAGCCATCAGATACAACACCAGAGAAAGAAGACGATAAGCCAGATTCAGGTAGCAGTCCATCTACTCCTGATAAACCATCAGATGTAACACCAGAGAAAGAAGTAGATAAGCCAGATTCAGGTAGCAGTCCATCTACTCCTGATAAACCATCAGATGTAACACCAGAAAAAGAAGTAGATAAGCCAGATTCAGGTAGCAGTCCATCTACTCCTGATAAACCATCAGATACAACACCAGAAAAAGAAGACGATAAGTCAGATTCAGGTAGCAGTCCATCTACTCCTGATAAACCATCAGATGCAACACCAGAGAAAGAAGACGGTAAACCAGATTCAGGTAGCAGTCCATCTACTCCTGATAAGCCATCAGATGTAACACCAGAAAAAGAAGACGGTAAACCAGATTCAGGTAGCAGTCCATCTACTCCTGATAAACCATCAGATGCAACACCAGAGAAAGAAGACGGTAAACCAGATTCAGGTAGCAGTCCATCTACTCCTGATAAGCCATCAGATGTAACACCAGAAAAAGATGCAGATAAACCAGATCCTGAAGTTCCAAATTCAGAGACCAAGAAGGATAATACACCAACATTGAAAAATGAGGATGGTAGTACTAGTTCTACTAAGCGTGAATTGGTTGATGTACCAACTGGTGTTAGAGTAGTATTGTCAGAGAAAGAATCATCTGAAATTGTTGCTCTACGTGTTACTCCAAAATCACTCTCTTCTTTGCCGACCCAATCTGTTTTAGCAGGTAAAGATTATAAAATGTATGATATTGATCTCATTGATAGCAGAGGAAAAGTGGTGAAGATGGCTTATACTGCTAGAGTATCTCTACCGGTTGCTACCGATAAAGCAGTCGCTCAAGTACTCTATTTGCCACAATCAGGACAAGTTCATTCCCTTGATTTCACTGTTCAGGATTTGGGACAATCTGGTCGTTTTGTCGAATTTACTGCGAAAAGTTTCAGTGATTATGCTGTTATCTATCAGGCAACCGCACAAAATATTGAGCAGACCAATAGCACTTCAAAAGCAATCAATGATGAACAAGAATCATCTCTGGCAGTAGCACAAAATAGCGTTTTAAGTGTACCTGTAGCTAGCGCAGCTAAAGAATTGCCTAAAACAGCCGCAATTTTACCTAAAACAGGAGAGACTATCTCCGTACTTTCCTTGGTAGGATTGGCATTGCTAGGAACAGTCGTAGCCGTTTCGCATCGCCGAAAAGGAAAATAATAAGGGGTTATCTCTATATTTCGATAGTATTTTTCCGGTTTTGTGAGGTAGATAAATCATTAAGCATGAGGTTGGGACAATAGTCCAATTTCATATATAAAAAGCGAACAAAATCAGTTTTCTGACAATCAGAATCTTGGTTTGTTCGCCTTTTTTTTGTTCAATTATAGATCTAAAGGACTTGATAATTGAGATTTTCAAAATTGAAAATCTTTTTGTCCCAAGCTCATCTTAGTTTTAGGAGTAATGTCTTCAATGCCTCTTTTTATTATTTAATGTTCAGTGAAAATCAATTCCATGTTCATTCATAAAAAATGATTGTACTTGAGAAAATACTTTTTTAGGACTGTTCATTTAGCAAAATTGTGATATACTTAGTAGGTATAAATAGTTAGAAAATTTTGAAGAATGATTCAGTTAGATGAAATACCTTTCTGATTTGCTCTAATAGTCTGGTGATAGAGTATAAGAGACTGGAAGTAAACTGGACCTAGTTTATATGACAAGACTATTTGTGTTTGTCTTGAGTAAGACGAAGGTACTGACCTATCATGGGATTTCACAACGCTGTTTTTAAGGAGGTAACTATGGCCTATGTAGTGGCTGTCGTTGGTGCGACTGGTGCAGTTGGCGCTCAGATGATTAAAATGTTGGAAGAATCAATACTTCCGATTAAACAAGTTCGTTTCTTGGCTTCTGCACGTTCTGCGGGCAAGACTTTACAGTTCAAAGGTCAGGATATTGTCATTGAAGAAACAAAGGAAACAGCTTTTGAAGGTGTTGATATTGCTCTCTTTTCAGCGGGGGGATCTACATCTGCTAAGTATGCTCCCTATGCAGTCAAAGCGGGAGCAGTTGTTGTGGATAATACCTCATATTTCCGTCAAAATCCAGATGTTCCTCTGGTTGTTCCAGAGGTCAATGCTCATGCACTTGAGGGGCATAATGGTATCATTGCTTGTCCAAATTGTTCAACCATCCAGATGATGGTAGCTTTGGAACCAGTTCGCCAGAGGTGGGGACTGGAGCGGATTATCGTATCGACCTATCAGGCAGTTTCTGGTGCAGGTATGGGAGCTATTTTAGAAACCCAACATCAGCTTCGTTCCATCTTGAATGACGGTGTTGAACCAAAAGCGGTTGAAGCCAATATTTTACCTTCAGGTGGAGATAAGAAGCATTATCCAATCGGGTTTAATGCTCTGCCACAAATTGACCTCTTTACAGATAATGACTACACCTACGAAGAGATGAAGATGACAAAAGAAACTAAGAAAATCATGGAAGATGATAGCATTGCTGTTTCTGCGACCTGTGTCCGTATTCCGGTCTTGTCAGCTCACTCTGAGTCTGTCTACATTGAAACCAAGGAAGTGGCACCGATTGATGAAGTAAAAGCTGCTATTGCGGCCTTTCCAGGTGCGGTTTTGGAGGATGATGTAGCTAATCAAATCTATCCACAAGCCATCAATGCGGTCGGTAGTCGTGATACATTTGTTGGTCGTATTCGTAAAGATTTGGATAAGGAAAATGGGATCCACATGTGGGTCGTTTCAGATAATTTACTCAAAGGTGCTGCTTGGAATTCTGTACAGATTGCTGAAACCCTCCATGAACGTGGTCTTGTCCGTCCAACCATGGAATTAAAGTTTGAATTGCAATAAGTCTGGCATATTAAATGAACATAAAAAGGGCTCTTAATAGTCTTTTGGGGCAATAAAAAAGGGAGGAAACCGATGTCCATCCAAGAATTACGCAATGTAAAAATCATCACAGCTATGATTACCCCCTTCAAAGAAGATGGTTCTATCCATTACGAGGTTCTGCCCGAACTGATTGAATACCTCTTAGATCACCATACAGAGGCTATCCTACTAGCCGGAACAACTGCTGAAAGTCCCACTTTGACTCATGAGGAAGAATTAGAATTATTCGCTGCTGTACAAAAAATTGTTAAGGGGCGCGTGCCATTGATTGCTGGAATTGGAACCAATGATACACGTGATTCCATCGAATTTGCCAAAGAAGTTGCAGCTTTTGGTGGTTTTGCTGCTGGTCTTGCTATTGTTCCCTACTACAATAAACCATCACAAGAAGGGATGTACCAGCATTTTAAGGCCATCGCTGATGCATCGGATTTGCCGATTATCATCTACAATATTCCGGGTCGTGTTGTAGTAGAGATGACTCCTGAAACCATGCTTCGCTTAGCCGAGCATCCAAATATTATCGGGGTCAAAGAGTGTACCAGTCTGGCCAATATGGCTTATTTAATTGAGCATAAACCAGAAGATTTCTTAATTTATACAGGTGAAGATGGAGACGCCTTTCATGCAATGAATCTTGGGGCAGATGGTGTTATTTCTGTGGCATCTCATACTAATGGAGATGAGATGCATCGCATGTTTGTGGCTATCGAGCAACAGGACATCAAAACCGCAGCGGCCATTCAACGTAAGTTCATTCCTAAAGTTAATGCCCTCTTTTCTTATCCCAGTCCTGCGCCAGTTAAGGCGGTTCTCAATTATATGGGCTTTGAAGTTGGTCCGCTTCGCCTGCCCTTGGTTCCATGTCCAGAAGAAGATGCCAAACGTATTATTAAGGTTGTGGTTGATGGAGATTATGAAGCAACAAAAGCGACTGTGACTGGAGTTGTAAGACCCGATTATTAACAAATAAAGAGCAGGAAAAACTGCTCAGCGCGTAGACAAACCCTTAAAATGTAATAACTTTTGAAAACCTACGATAATGTTGTTCATCTTTCAACTCTTAGAAACGCTATTATTTCGACGTTTCTGGGAGTTTTTTTGCTGTTGGCTGCAAAGAAAAAGATTGAAGAACTCGTCCAAAATGGACTTTGTCTTCAATCTGAAATACAGGATATCCTGTTCCATTTATACTAAACATTCTAATTTATCTACCAAAGAGCCAACATAGGTGATAGTATCTTTTAGTGGTTTGTCGGTCGAAACATCAACACCCGCATGTTTTGCTAAGTCTTGAGCTGAAAGACTGGCTCCGAGTGAAAGGGTCTCAAGCCATTTCTCAACGACTTCTTCTGGATTTTTTTCCAGTTGTTTTGCCATAGCAGTACCAATTGTTAAACCTGCTGAGTAAGTGTATGGGTAAAGACCAATGTAGTAGTGTGGCTGGCGCATCCAAATAAGACCAGCATCATCACCGATTTCAAAGTCTTCGCCCCAGAATTCTTTGATGATATCCAATTTGATTTGGCAGAGGATGTCACCATTGAGGTATTCATCATTATCCAAACGAGTATAAACTTCACGTTGGAAGGCTGCTTCAAGCAGATGGGTAACCATATTGTGGAAGTAAGTGCGACTAATCAATTCGCTAATCAAGTATGCCTGGAAGTTCGGATCTTGGTTATTTTTCAGAAGAGTATTACATGTCAAGACTTCGTTGGCAGTAGATGGTGCCTCAATGAAATAAAGTGATGGTTCGTAGCTAAGAACACTTTGTTTTTTAGCCAATTGGAAATGACCCGCATGCCCCAATTCATGAGCTAGTACCAGAACTTCATTCATCAAGCCAGTCCATGAAAGCAAGATATAAGATGGTCCATCGTAAAGAGTGGCGCAGAAACCACCTGTCGCTTTGCCTTCATTTTGAGCAAAGTCAATCCAGCGCTCATCAAATGATTGTTCAATCATCTTAACATAGTCTTCACCGAGGATACCTAGACAGTCAATCAAAAATTGTTTTGACTCTTCTGGAGTAATCCGCTGGTTGAATTTAGATGGAAGACTGATTTTCAAGTCGGCATGGGTAATTTTATCTAAACCATGCGCCTTAGCAACTAATTTCACATAGCGGCGCATATGAGGAGCCAATTCTTTCATGATGATGTCAATCTGGCGGTCAAACAAATCCCGTGACACATTTTGACGATGCAAAAGGAAGTCAATCGTATTATCAAATCCACGCAGGCGAGCTTCAATTTGCTCGTTTTTGATATGAGATAAGTAAGTTGCAGCAGTGGTATTTTTGTACTTTTTCAAGGTAGAATAGAAACCAGCAGCAGAACGACGACGGACTTCCGTATCGTGGCTAATTTCGTAGTCATTCTCAAATAAAACATAGCTGTTTCCCAATGTTTCACCGTTAGCCTCGAAACTATCAAAGGTCATATCTTCAAACTTGGTTACGCCATAGTTGTTATATGGTTGGGTGAGAGTTGGAGCAAAGTTGGCCAAAAGTTCTTCTTGTAGCGGGTGAAGCTGATGTGGTTTCTGACGGATAATATTTTCAATATAGGCTTTCCATTGCGGTTGATTCGTAATAACATCTTCTAAAACTTCTTGATCAAGCAAGCCTAATTCTGTTTCAAGGAAGGACAATTTAGGAGTAGTATAGGCGAGTGTTAAATCAAAATCATTAGATAAACTAGCAAGTTCAGTATTCATCTTATCCACTTCAAGCGGAAGAAAAGCATAGTGAGACAATTTGCTTACGAGGATTGAGAGGCCTTCATAGTCCTTGAGAGCCGCTACGATTGTTTCAAGACTTGTTAAATTTCCTTTATAGGTTCTTTCAAAATGTTCAGTTTGTGTCTTGTAGGATACGAGTGCATCCTTGTAAGCTTGATTATCTGGGAAAATTAGATGGGTATCCCAAGTGAGCTGGACGTCTATTTCATGACGCTTTGGCATTGCATTTGACATTGGCTTCTCCTTTTTCTTTTAAGTTAATAGTGATATTATACCATAGAATGGAAAAAGAAACTTGACAAAACCGTGAAAAACCTAGATAATAGAAGTATGAAAGGGTTTACTGAAAACCAGAAAGGAGCTTTTATGCAAGTCATTAAACGTAGTGGAGAGATTGTTGAATTTGACCCGGATAAAATCTACCAAGCCATTCTAAAGGCAGCACAGACTGTTTATGTCATTGATGAGACTTGGCGGAAAAATCTTGCTCAGGTAACGAAAAAGGTAGTGCTTGACTTGGAAGAAGCTCATACAGAGCGCCCAACGATTAGTATGGTTCAGTCGCAGGTGGAGCATCGCCTTTTGGATGCTGGTTATATTACGATTGCTGAGCACTATATTTCATACCGTTTGCAACGTGATTTGGAACGCAATGGCTACGCTGATAAGATGATTGTTCATCTGCGTTTCGAGCAAGTACGCTAAGCTATAACCTAGAGAAATCTAGGTTTTTTTGTTTTGTGAATACCCTTTATTATAGCACTGTTAGGCCATCAAAAGTTTTTTATAAAAAAATGTGATATTTTGAGCATATTTTTTGAAATCGGTACCAAGCCTGTTGTATAATATAAACTGGAAAAAATTTATTTTTGAAAGTGAGATTTTACATTATGGCTAAAATCGTTGTTGTCGGTGCAAACCACGCCGGTACTTCAGCAATCAATACGATCCTGAACAATTATGGTGCAGAAAACGAAGTTGTCGTTTTCGACCAAAACAACAACATCTCATTCTTGGGATGTGGTATGGCATTGTGGATTGGTAAGCAAATTTCTGGTCCAGAAGGTCTTTTCTATTCAGACAAAGAAAAATTGGAGGCAGCTGGTGCAAAAGTTTACATGGAGTCACCAGTTGAGTCTATTGATTATGATAAAAAAGAAGTAACAGCTATCGTTAACGGTGAGAAGCATGTTGAAAGCTATGATAAGTTGATTTTAGCGACTGGTTCACAGCCGATCTTGCCACCAATCAAGGGGGCAGAAATCCAAGAGGGTTCACGCGAATTTAAGGCAACTCTTGAAAATCTCCAATTCGTTAAATTGTACCAAAACTCAGCAGAAGTGATTGAGAAACTCAATAACCCAGACATCAAACGTGTTGCAGTTGTTGGTGCTGGTTATATCGGTGTTGAGCTTGCCGAAGCGTTTGAGCGTCTTGATAAAGAAGTCATCTTGGTGGATATTGCTCAATCATCCCTCGGTGGTTACTACGATCCAGAGTTTACAGATTTGATGAACAAAAACTTGGAAGAGCATGGGATCAAGTTGGCATTTGGTCAAACTGTACAGGCGGTTGAAGGTAATGGTAAAGTTGAGCGTCTTGTGACAGATAAGGAAACCTTTGACGTTGACATGGTCATCTTGGCTGTAGGTTTCCGTCCAAACACTGAACTTGGTGCTGGTAAGATTGAACTCTTCCGCAATGGTGCCTTCCTTGTAAACAAAAAAGGCGAAACAAGCATTCCTGATGTATATGCTATCGGTGACTGTGCAACTGTCTATGATAACGCTCTTCAAGATACAAACTACATTGCTTTAGCTACTAATGCTGTTCGTACAGCCATCGTTGCAGCTCACAATGCATGTGGTACTGAGCTTGAAACTGCTGGTGTACAAGGTTCTAACGGTATCTCTATCTACGACCTTAAGATGGTCTCAACTGGTTTGACCCTAGAGAAAGCAAAACGTTTCGGTTACAATGCTGTAGCAACTGACTTCTCAGACTTGCAAAAACCAGAGTTCATAGAGCATGACAACCATGAAGTGAAAATCCGTATCGTTTATGATAAAGATACTCGTGTTATTCTAGGTGCTCAAATGGCTTCTAAAGAAGATATTTCTATGGGTATGCACATGTTCTCATTGGCAATCCAAGAGCGCGTAACGATTGAGAAATTAGCTCTTCTTGATATTCTCTTCTTGCCACATTTCAACAAGCCATATAACTACATCACCATGGCTGCACTTTCAGCAAAAGAATAAAAGAACCTCATCCCTATGCTAGAAATGCAAAATTAGGGTAGGAATAACAAAGCTAAGACCGAGCGAAATCTCGGTCTTTTATCGTCTCTGGAAGCAAGATTGGGTGAAATTTGGTATAATGGGAGGTATGATGAAAAGAAAGGAGTGTTTGGTTTAACGAACTGAACACGGGCGAATACTAAGGAGAGTTTAGCTTTCCTTATTTCAAACCTGAAACAGTCATTTTTTGGTTGTTTCATAGCCCCATGTATCTTATATGAATCCATTATTAAAAGGAATGAATGACAGACAAGCGGAAGCGGTACAGATAACGGAAGGACCGCTTTTGATTATGGCAGGGGCAGGCTCAGGTAAGACTAGAGTGCTGACACACCGGATTGCTTACTTGATTGATGAGAAGATGATAAATCCTTGGAATATCCTTGCCATTACCTTTACAAACAAGGCCGCACGTGAGATGAAAGAGCGTGCTTATGCCCTCAATCCAGCTACTCAGGACAGTTTGATCGCAACTTTCCACTCCATGTGTGTTCGGATTTTGCGACGAGATGCCGACCATATTGGCTATAATCGCAATTTTACGATTGTAGATCCTGGTGAGCAACGTAGTCTCATGAAGCGTATTTTGAAGAACCTCAATCTGGATCCTAAAAAATGGAGTGAGCGGTCCATCCTAGCCACTATTTCCAATGCTAAAAATGATCTGATTGATGATAAAGCTTTTGCTGCTCAGGCAGGTGATCTCTATGCACAGATTGTTGCCAAGTGTTACACCGCCTACCAGAAAGAACTGCGCCAGTCAGAGGCTGTTGACTTTGATGATCTCATTATGTTAACGCTTCGCCTATTTGACCAAAATCCAGAGATTCTCACCTATTATCAGCAAAAATTTCAATATATTCATGTTGACGAATACCAAGATACCAATCATGCCCAGTATCAGTTAGTCAAGCTCTTAGCCTCACGATTTAAAAATATTTGTGTGGTCGGTGATGCGGATCAATCTATCTATGGTTGGCGTGGTGCAGATATGCAGAATATCCTTGATTTTGAGAAAGACTATCCAGAAAGCAAGGTGGTTCTCTTGGAGGAGAATTATCGTTCAACCAAGACGGTTCTACAGGCTGCGAATGAAGTGATTGAAAATAATCGCAACCGTCGTCCTAAGAAACTCTGGACCCAAAATCCACAAGGGGATTTGATTACCTATTATCGAGCAAAGGATGAGAATGATGAAGCCATTTTTGTGGCCAGTCAGATTGATAGATTGTTCAGAGAAGGTAAAAGTTATAAAGATTTTGCTGTTCTTTATCGCACCAACGCCCAGTCTCGTACGATTGAAGAAGCCTTGCTTAAATCGAACATTCCTTATACCATGGTTGGTGGAACTAAGTTCTACAGTCGTAAAGAGATTCGGGATGTTATCTCCTATCTGAACATCATTGCTAATCCAGCAGATAATATTTCTTATGCACGCATTGTTAATGAACCTAAGCGTGGTGTAGGACCAGGAACGGTTGACAAGATACGTGATTTTGCTAATAGCAGAGGGCAGTCTCTTTTGGAAGCATCACAAGATATTCTACTGTCAACAATCAAGGGTAAAGCAGCGCAAGCAGTGTACAACTTAGCCAATCTCCTTTATAACCTTCGGAGTCAATTGGATACCTTAACAGTTACCCAAGTTGTGGAAGCAGTTCTGGATCAGACAGGATATATAGAGTTCCTTGCAACTCAGAATACGCTTGAAGCCAATGCTCGTATTGAAAATATTCAGGAATTTCTATCTGTAACTAAAAATTTTGATGATAAAAGTTTAGAGGAAGAAGAGACAGGTCTTGAAAAGCTCAGTCGATTTCTTAATGACTTAGCCTTAATTGCGGATACAGACGATGGCAATACGGAATCTTCAGAGGTTACTCTCATGACCCTTCATGCAGCCAAAGGTTTAGAGTTTCCGGTTGTCTTCTTGATTGGTATGGAAGAAAATGTCTTTCCTCTTAGCCGATCGGCAGAAGAAGAGGCAGAACTGGAAGAGGAGCGCCGTTTGGCCT
Source organism: Streptococcus sp. DAT741 (assembly GCF_009866825.1). Classification (NCBI taxonomy): domain Bacteria; kingdom Bacillati; phylum Bacillota; class Bacilli; order Lactobacillales; family Streptococcaceae; genus Streptococcus; species Streptococcus sp. DAT741. The sequence goes on along the minus strand of NZ_CP019557.1, from coordinate 1,132,050 downwards.
ATGTTGGTATTACGCGGGCGGAGCAACGACTCTACCTGACGAATGCAAATTCTCGTCTCCTCTTTGGGCGGAGCAACTACAACCAACCAAGTCGTTTTATCCGTGAAATTTCCAGTGACCTCCTTGACTATCAAGGTCTAGCCCGTCCAGCTAATACTAGCTTTAAGGCATCCTATATCAATGGCAGAGCTTCTCAGTTTGGACAAGGGATGAGTTTGCAGGAGGCCATGCAGAGTCGAAAAGCGACTCTACAACCGTCTGCCAAGCTAGGTGGTAGCATGCCTTTTGCTTCCAATCATCCAACATCAGATTCAGATATTAACTGGTCAGTCGGTGATATTGCTATCCATAAGAAATGGGGCCCTGGCACAGTCCTTGAAGTTTTAGGCACAGGTAACAATCAAGAATTGAAAATTAATTTCCCAGAAATGGGACTTAAAAAAGTTCTTGCAAGTTTAGCGCCGATTAGTAAGGAAGAATAGTTTTTGAGAGGGTAACTCTAAAAAGCAAGTCTGAACTCTTTAGTTTCTTTAGACAGATTACAGTTTCAGAATATTTTTATCCAGACTATGCAATAGGAGTAAATAGGATCAATAGTATTTCCTGACTTTTGATAAAATGAACATGTCATGCTTTTAGAAAGGAAAAATCCTAAATTGTCTTACAAATTTCTACTTTTCGAAATTTGTAGAAGTTAAATGATACAAATAAACGATTAAAATCCATTGAAATAGCTTGGTTTCAAGGCTTTTTAGCTGTTCTTAAGGATGATAGGAAACTTTTTTGTAATGGTAGTACATCTTATAATATTTATTCAAAATTAATCGTTAGAAAGTGTCAAATCGTTAAATAGTATCATTGATTCTCTAAAGACACATCATGTCGAGTGTATACTATTTCAGATAGACAAGTGCTGTTGGAAAATTTTTCTTTAGGTATTATTTGAATATCTTCAGGACCAAGACAAAGATCGTGTGAAAAGGGTCATTGATATTGATTTAAAGATGAAGAAGCTTGAGATTGAACAGTTGAATAAAGCTTATAACTGAGGGTAAAAAATAAAAATAAAAATGAAAAAAGGAGAGAAAGGATATGGTTAAGAAGCAAGAAAATCAAGATATAGTGCTTACAGCCGAGGCTTTTATCGATACCCTAAAGGAGCTTAAGACGGAAAAAGAGCTCAAGAAGCTCGAGAAGTATTTCAAAGGAGAAGACAAGGAGACTCAAGCCTTTGGGGTGAAATTTGGGGATGTATTTAAAATCGCTAAAAAGTATAAGTCTATGTCTATTGAAGAAATTGAAAAGCTTCTCGAAAGCAAATACTACGAAATCCGAATGGGTGCAGTAAGCATTATGGATTATCAAGCCAAGGACAAGAAGACTACACCCGAGAAGAAAAAAGAACTCTTTGATCTCTATTTAAGAAGACATGATCGACTTAACAATTGGGATTTTGTAGATCGGGGATCCTATAACATAATTGGAGAGTATCTGATTGATAAGGATAGAAAAATCCTATATCAGCTTGCCGAATCTGATGACCCCTGGGAGAGAAGAACGGCAATTGTCAGCACCTACGCCTTCATTAAGAAAGGACAGGTGGAGGATACCTTTAAGATTGCTGAAATTCTCTTATACGATGAACATGAACTCATCAACAAGGCTGTAGGTAGCTGGATTAGAGAAGCAGGCAAGAAGGACAGGGAGAAATTGTTGGCATTTCTAGATCAACACGGGAAGTCCATGCCCCGGGTGACCCTCCGGATGGCAATAGAAAAACTAGATCCAGAGCAAAGGGATTATTATATGAAGCTAAAACCATAGTTACAACACAAGGGGGTCACTTCAAACCGTCCCCTTGTGATCCTGGAGGGGCCCTTTTGTATTGGTAAATAGCATATAATATTCATTAGATTTAAGTCAGGATTAGATATTGTAGCATAGAAAAGGGAAGCGGTCATACATTAGTAGGTGTGACCGCTTTTTTTGTTTTGTGGTATAATGAAGTTATAGAATGGGTCGGGTAATTTTGCACCCCCTTAAAGCCATTTGCACCCCCCCTAGAAAGGAAAATCCCTAAATTGTCTTACAAATTTCTACTTTTCGATCTTGACCACACACTCCTTGATTTTACCCGCGGAGAAGAAGTGGCTCTAACGGAGTTTCTGACTTCAATGGCTGTAGATGATATTCAAACCTTTAAAGATATTTATCGTTCCATAAATCAGGCCATGTGGAAGGACTTGGAAAAGGGGAACATTACCAAGAAAGAGTTGGTTAACACTCGCTTTTCTCGTGTCTTTGCACACTTTGGACATCAAGTGGATGGGGCTGAAATGGCTCTTCGTTATCAAGAGTTCATTGGGCGGCAGGGGCAGATTTTTACAGGAGCGGACACACTTTTACAAGAACTTACTGAGCGTGGTTATCATATTTATGCTGCTACTAATGGTGTTACCTATATTCAGAAAAATCGTTTGTTTCACTCATCTCTTGGCTCTTATTTCAAAGAAGTTTTTATTTCCGAGCAGATGGGGATACAGAAACCTGAGGCTGCTTTTTATGAAAAAATAGCAGAGCAGATACCCGATTTTCGTCCTGACAAAGCTTTGATGATAGGAGATAGCTTAACTGCAGATGTTCAAGGAGGAAATAATGCAGGTATTGATACAGTTTGGTACAATCCAACCAGACTAATGAACGAAAGTAAGGCTGTCCCGACTTATATTATCCATAGTTATCAAGAACTCTTAGAGTTATTATAATAACCTTATGTAAAGGAAGTGGAGACTAAGGGAAATTCTGATTATTTTGTTGGATTGTGATACAATAGACATAGATATGAAGGAGAATGGGGTGTTTATAGAAATGAAACGTAGCTTTATATTGATGATTCCGATGGTACTATTATTGGCTGCCTGCAATCAAAAAGCAAGCCAGACAACTACTGGTAGCTCCTCCACAAATAGTAGCTCTTCAGCGGTTGTTTCAACTACTAACTCGACAACGACCACAGAGCAATCTACTAGTGATTCTACAACGACTGAGAAGAGCCGAGAAGAAACAACTACAAATACTGGTACAGTGACTAAAGCGCATTTTAATGGTTCCTATTATAGCGTTCAAGGAAAATACGGAGAAGTCATTATTGCTAATAAAAAGCACCCACTTGCGGCTGATTATGCACCAGGTGAAAATCCAACAGCTGCTGCAGCATTTCGGCGATTGATGGCGGATATGCAGGCATTGGGATTCGGTATTTCTAATAGCTATAGTGGATTTCGTTCATATGCACACCAAGCTAGTGTCTATCAGTCGTATGTCAATCAAGAAGGCCAAGCTGCCGCAGATACCTATTCTGCAAGACCCGGTTACAGCGAACATCAAACAGGATTGGCATTTGATTTACTAGATACTAGTGGCAATTTGCTGGAAGAACCGAAAGCATCCCAGTGGTTAGCTACCAATGCACATAACTACGGTTTTGTTGTTCGTTATCTTCCTGGGAAAGAACACATTACAGGCTATATGGCAGAATCTTGGCATGTTCGCTATATCGGTGAAGAAGCGACAGACATTTATAATTCAGGATTGACTTTAGAAGAATATTATAGTGTTCCTGGTGGGGATTACTAAAGGTAATTGTGAGATCAAGCGACTGGTATGAGGTAGCTAAATAGTTAGCATTACTAGCTATTCAGATTTTTAAGATCTTGCGTTGACTATAAAAATGAGCTTGGGACAAAAAGATTTTCAATTTTGAAAATCTCAATTATCAAGTCCTTTAGATCTAGAATTGAACAAAAAAAGCGAACAAAACTAGTTTTCTGACAATCAGAATCTTGGTTTGTTCGCTTTTTATATATGAAATTGGACTATTGTCCCAACCTCTTATAGTTTTTGCCAATAGGCCTTGTAAATATAAAATTGAAGAGCAGCTGATAGCACAACTAGCAGTGTTAATAGGGCAGAACTAACGTAAATTGCCCCAATTGTACCAGCTAAGATAATACTCATAACCATAGCGATAGCCCCTAAAAACATGGTTCCAAGAATGCTACCTGCAATCAGCCATTGTCCACTACCACGGCCAAATAGTTGGTTACTATTCTGCCAGCTAAGCATAAGCAAGCGTTGATCACGCCAATAGTACAATTGTCCTGTGAGTAGGGAAGCTATAATGATGCCGATAATGAAAAAGAGTGCTAGGATAAGGTTGAGTTTCATTAGACCGATAGCTAAAACGAAGTAGAGTAGGGTTGGTAAGAAAAATTGAACTGCCACAATAACCCAGAATTTTTGGATAATAAACTTTTTGAAGTTGATAGGAAGTGTTTGGATAAAGTGATAGTTTTCTTTTTCCAATGACATGGCCACACCGATGAAGGTTGTCGAGCCGGAAAAGAGATTACCAAATAGAAAGCCAGCTAACATAGCGATACCAAAGTACTTCCAGTCAAAGGCACTTAAGCTACCATTTGCAGACATACGACTGAATGCTGGAAATAAAGCTACCCCCATAATGATGGGCTGAATCAAGGTTTGAACCATGAGGTTGCTGTCTTTTAAAGTAGATAAGTGATGTTTAATGAGAGCTTGTTTGAGATTGCTAGGAATTTTTGCAGGCTTAGTGGTTGTCTTCTTGGTAGAAACATTTTCAATCGCTAAAATCTGATTGAAGTAATTAGGAATGATTGCTTTAAAGGCAAAAATAATCAGTCCAATCATCAAGATTAGAGGAATGACAAAGTGTAGAAAAGTTCCGATTGATATTGTCTGGCTAATCACGTAATGGAAGCCAACGAATAGTGGTATAATCGAAAAATTCACGAATCCTCCAGACTGCAAGGATACGGTTTGTTGGGATTGGAGGAACATGATAGCAGCAAATGCCAACAAGGAAGAGCCTGTCATCAAGATGGTCGAAATCATGGTTTTACGAGGACTTTTTGTGAGAATTGCTCCGACAAGATGCATGATAACTAGGTTAACCATATTGACGAATAACCATAAGATTAAGAAAGATGGAATGGCCAGTAAGGCAAAGAGTGAGCCTCGAGTTTGCCAATAGGTAATAAGGAGCAAGGCCAAGCAGGGCATGAGGAAAGGTAAAACCATACCCTGAGCGGAGAAAATCTTAGCGATGAAAACTTCCTGTGCTTTTATGGGGAGAGCCAAATAGAGCTTAGTATCCTTACTATCGTAGAAAACCGAAAAGAATCCGGTAAAGCCATAGACAATAGCAATCAGAGTAAAGAGTGCTAGTTGCAGAGAGAAGAAGCCGACAGAACGACTATAATCCACACCCATAAAGAGAAAAGAATAGATAAGGCCAAAGGTTAAAGTCAATAATAATTGCTGCCGAAGGACGCTTTTATAAGCCGAAAAGGAAGCTGTCTTGCGTTTGTTTTGTTTTTTCTTAATAGAAGCCAAGAGCTGAGGATTGGAGTAAAGAATATTGATCTTGACTAGCTCCCAGATGATGGATTTCTTCATACCTCCTCACCTGCCTTCGTTTGCTGCCGACCAGCTAACTCAAGATAAATAGTTTCCAAGTCCTTGTCTGGATATTGAGATTTGAGTTCATCCAAACTTCCGACGAAAATGAGTTGTCCCTTTCTTAAAATCGCAATACGATCGCAGAGCTGTTCTGCAACAGAAAGGACATGGGTCGAAAATAGGACTGTATGACCAGCTTGAGCGTGGTCTTTCATCATTTGTTTGAGGTCGAAAGATGCTTGGGGATCCAAACCTGTCAAGGGCTCATCCAAAATCCAAATATCAGGATTAGGAATCAAAGCTCCTATGATAATTGTTTTCTGGCGCATACCGTGTGAAAAACTATCAATTGGTTCATGTTGGCGTGCTGTCATATCAAAGAGAGTAGATAGCTTACTGATGCGTTCATCCACTTCCTCTTTAGTCACACCATAAACTTTCCCCAGAAAATGCCAATATTCAAAAGCTGTCAAATGAAGAAATATATCTGGTGAGTCAGGAACGTAGGCGATACGTTTTTTTATGTCATCACGGTGTTCTGCTAGGTTAAGGTTATCTACTATGATATGACCTTGACTGGCTTCAATGATGGAAGTAAGAAGACTGATTGTCGTTGTCTTACCAGCTCCATTATGCCCAATCAATCCGAAAATTTCACCACTTTGAATGGTTAGGTTCAAATCATCAAGTGCAATAGTCTTGCCATAGGCTTTGGTAATGTGATCAAATTGAATCATAACAACCTCCTAAAATATGATAAATTATAACCATTATACTACTGAGTTAGTACAAAAGCAATAGTTCTTTATAAATGTTTTGAGAATATTTTTGCTATTTAATTTAGATTCAGTATTGCTTAATGTATAACCTTTTGACTTAGCTTTTATAACTATAAGGCTATGCTAGGATAAAAAACGATTTACTATAAAATAAAAGAGAAAGTCTTTTTGATAAGGTTTTAGTTGGATACGAGGGTAGAAAACAGGAAAATTTGTTATAATAATCCTATGAATGAAATCATCAAGCATAAATTGGAGTTATTGCCGGACAGCCCTGGTTGTTATCTCCATAAAAATAAGTATGGAAAGATCATTTATGTAGGCAAGGCCAAGAATCTGCGCAATCGGGTTCGGTCTTATTTTCGTGGTGCTCATGACACCAAGACAGAGGCTTTGGTGGCTGAGATAGCTGATTTTGAGTTTATTGTGACTGATTCCAATATTGAGGCGCTTTTGTTAGAAATCAATCTCATTCAAGAAAATAAGCCTCGCTATAACATCATGCTCAAGGATGACAAATCTTACCCCTTTATCAAGATTACTAAGGAACGCCATCCCCGACTCATCATTACGCGACAGATTAAGAAGGATGGTGGTCAGTATTTTGGTCCTTATCCTGATGTTGGCGCAGCCAATCAGACACTGAAGTTATTGGAACGTCTCTACCCTTTTCGCAAATGCAAATTGCCTGAGAATAAGTATTGTCTGTATTACCACTTGGGGCAATGTTTAGCCCACGGGGAAAATTTACCTAGTCTGTCCGATTATGATAGGATGGCAAAGGAAGTCGCTCAGTTTTTGAATGGAAACGATGATAAGATTGTCAAGGAAATCCAAGAAAGGATGAAGCTAGCTGCCAGCAATCTGGAATTTGAAAAGGCTGCGGAATACCGAGATGTTTTACAATCTATATCCACCTTGCGGACCAAACAGCGGGTAATGGCTCATGATTTACAAAATAGGGATGTTTTCGGTTACTATGTGGATAAGGGCTGGATGTGTGTGCAGGTTTTCTTTGTTCGTCAGGGTAAACTGATTGAGCGGAATGTCAATCTTTTTCCCTATTATAACGATGCGGACGAAGATTTTTTGACCTATATCGGTCAGTTTTATAGAGACCAGCAGCATTTAATACCGTCTGAAATCTTGATACCACAGGATATTGACCAAGAAGCCGTAGAAGCCTTGGTTGATACAAAGGTGTTTAAGCCTCAGCGTGGTGAGAAGAAGCAACTTATCAATTTAGCGACTAAGAATGCGCGTGTTAGTCTGGAGCAGAAGTTCAACCTTTTGGAGAAGAACCTGGAGAAGACCTATGGTGCTATCGAGAATATTGGTCAACTTTTGGGGATTCCGACACCTCTTCGGATAGAGGCTTTTGATAATTCCAATACTATGGGAACCAGTCCTGTGTCAGCTATGGTCGTTTTTGAAAATGGTGTTCCAAATAAGAAGGAGTACCGTAAGTACAAGATTAAGACGGTAGAAGGACCAGATGATTATGCTTCTATGCGTGAAGTTCTTTATCGTAGATATAGTCGAGTTCAGCGAGAAAGTTTGATCGTTCCTGACTTGATTATCATTGACGGAGGTCAGGGACAAGTCAATGTAGCAAAAGAGGTTATTGAGCAAGAGCTGGGGATGGCTATTCCGATTGCTGGTTTGCAAAAGAATGACAGACACCAGACACATGAATTGTTGTTTGGAGATCCACTAGAAGTGGTGAGCTTGCCTCGTAATTCCCAGGAATTTTTCTTGCTTCACCGTATTCAGGATGAGGTTCATCGTTTTGCTATTGAATTTCATCGTCAGTTGCGATCTAAAAATTCTTTCTCTTCCAAATTAGATGGTATTGAAGGGTTGGGTCCCAAACGCAAGCAGGCACTCATGAAACATTTCAAATCCATTGGGAAAATTCAGGCAGCAAGTTTACAGGAAATCGCTGATGTCGGTGTACCATACAAGGTAGCAGAGAGAGTGAAAGAAAGCTTATCGCCCAAGGATCAGAATTGAAAACTATCTTACAATGTGGTAGAATAGGTTATCAATGACTGAAATAAGGAGAAAGCAATGGCTTTTGGTGAAGAAAAACATAAAAAAACAACGTTTGAAAAGGTAACATTAGCGATTGTTGTCGTGATGGTCGTCGTGACACTAGCTGGTTTGATTTTACCGGCAATCAATGCATTGATGAAGTAAAACGCTACTAGGCGTTTTTTTCTAGGAAAGAATAGGTTAAATTATGAGTATGTTTTTAGATACTGCTAAGATAAAGGTCAAGGCTGGTAAAGGTGGAGATGGCATGGTTGCCTTCCGCCGCGAAAAGTATGTACCAAATGGCGGTCCTTGGGGTGGAGATGGTGGTCGTGGAGGCAATGTCATCTTTACGGTTGATGAAGGTCTGCGTACCCTGATGGACTTCCGTTACAATCGTACTTTCAAGGCTGATGCTGGTGAAAAAGGGATGACAAAAGGCATGCATGGTCGCGGTGCTGAGGATCTTTATGTACGAGTCCCTCAAGGAACAACAGTCCGTGATGCAGATACTGGAAAGATTATCACAGACTTGGTTGAAAATGGGCAAGAATTTATTGTTGCTCACGGTGGTCGTGGTGGTCGTGGAAATATTCGTTTTGCGACACCTAAGAATCCTGCGCCAGAGATTTCTGAAAATGGTGAGCCAGGCGAGGAACGCAATCTTGAATTAGAATTGAAGGTTTTGGCTGATGTCGGTCTTGTTGGATTCCCATCGGTTGGGAAATCAACCCTTCTCAGTGTTATAACGGCTGCCAAGCCCAAAATCGGTGCTTACCATTTTACGACGATTGTACCGAATTTAGGGATGGTTCGTACCAAGTCTGGTGAATCATTTGCAGTTGCGGACTTACCGGGACTGATTGAGGGAGCTAGTCAGGGAGTTGGTTTGGGAACACAATTCCTCCGTCATATTGAGCGGACTCGTGTTATCCTTCATGTCTTAGATATGTCTGCGAGCGAAGGACGTGATCCATACGAGGATTATGTAGCTATTAACAAAGAGCTAGAGACCTATAATCTGCGCCTGATGGAGCGTCCGCAGATTATTGTTGCTAACAAGATGGATATGCCAGAAGCAGCTGATAATTTGAAAGAATTTCAGAAAAAATTGGCAGCTAACTACGATGAATTTGACGAGTTGCCTAAGATTTTCCCTATTTCAGGAATCGCTCACCAAGGTCTGGAAAATCTGCTGGAAGCCACTGCAGAGTTGCTAGAAAAAACACCAGAATTCTTGCTCTACGATGCTTCAGATTTTCAGGAAGAAGAAGTTTATTATGGCTTTAATCCAGATGAACCAGCATTTGACATCAGTCGCGCAGATGATGCAAGTTGGATTCTATCTGGTGAAAAACTTGAAAAGCTCTTTACCATGACCAACTTTGATCGTGATGAATCCGTTATGAAATTTGCTCGTCAATTACGAGGAATGGGGGTTGATGAAGCCCTCCGTGTGCGTGGAGCAAAAGATGGAGATATTGTTCGTATCGGTAAGTTTGAGTTTGAATTTGTAGACTAAGATACCACATAGCAGTGTTCTAGGTGCAAGCTCAGAAGCTGAAGAATGTCCAGTTTTAACCTGGGTCAAACATTGGGAGACGCGATAATTGTCTTACTCACTCTGGATAAATAGTATCAATTGTCCGCCCTTTGTGTCGTGTTCTTTCTGATTTGAAGAATGATTTATGAGGAGGTATTTATGGGTGATAAACCAATATCCTTCAAGGATAAAGATGGTAACTTTGTTTCAGCGGCTGACATTTGGAATGCTGAAAAATTGGAAGAATTGTTTAACAAGCTTAACCCTAATCGTAAATTACGCTTGGAACGGGAGCGCTTGGCAAAAGAGCAAGACGCATAGAAAAGAAGAAGGAAAGTCTCATCTTTCCTTTTTATTATATTCTGAATTTTGATATACTAGTGATGGTAGAATCTTTTGAGAGATTGTAGTAAGTATTGAAGATTACCAAGGATTTATCAGAGCATATCTAGTCAATTTTGATGTAGACTGACTGGATATTTTTAGAAAGTATGAGTGTTTCTTATGAAATTAGTCTATACAGATATACGAAACCCTCTGACGCAGTTTTTAACGGAGATTGCAGCAGATTATGCTAAACAAGGGAAGCGTGTCTTTTATATTGCACCCAACTCTTTGTCTTTTGAGATGGAACGTAAGGTCTTGAGAAATCTACAAGAACAGGCTTCTTTTGATATTATTGTGACACGTTTTGAACAATTGACACGCTACTTGATGATCAAGCAGATAGGAACAGGTCAAGCAATTGATGATGTTGGTTTGGCTATGATTTTCTTCAGAGTCTTATCGCAATTTGAAGATGGAGAGCTGAAGGTTTATGGGCGCTTACAGACTGATTTTGCTTTCATCAATCAGCTGGTTGCCTTGTACAAAGAATTGCAACGTGCCAATATGTCTGTCTTGGATTTAGAAGCTATGGGTTCTCCAGACAAACAGGCTGATCTCGTTCGGATTTTTTTAGCAGTGACTGAACTGCTATCTAAAGAGGGATTTGAACACCAATCTAAGTTGGCACAGTTAACAGCTTTGCTCGAAACCAATCAGCTAGATGAGGAACTACAGGACATTGTTTTAATTGTAGATGGATTTTCCCGTTTTTCCGCGGAAGAAGAAGCTTTGGTAGCGGCTTTGAACAGTCGTGTAAAAGAAATCTTTATCGGTGTTTATGCCAGTAAAAAGGCGATTCAAGCTAGTTATATAGAGGGTAATGTCTATCAAGCCAGTGTTGACTTTTTGCGACAGTTGTCCGCTCAATTCGGTGTCAAGGCAACCTATGTTGGACAAGATCCTGCTTTGGATGGCTTAAGCAAACTTTCTAAGAACATGGAATCCTACTATGACTATAGTGGTTCTGTGCTGGATTTGACAGATGAAGATCTGAAAAGAGTTCAACTCTGGGATGTGGTCAATCAGAAAGAAGAGGTGGAGCAGGTTGCAACGGCCATCCGTCAGCACCTGCATCAGGGAGTTCGTTATAAGGATATTTTGTTACTTCTGGGTGATGTGGATAGCTATGCATTGCAGATTGGGAAGATTTTTGATAAGTACGAAATTCCTTACTATTTTGGCAAGGCAGAAGAAATGAGCCACCACCCACTCGTTCATTTTATTGAGTCGTTGGATAGATTGCAACGGTATCGTTTTCGAGCTGAAGATTTGCTCAATCTCCTTAAATCAGGTTTATATGCCAACATTCCTCAAAAAGAGCAGGATCTTTTTGAATCCTATATTCTTTTTGCAGATATAAAGGGTCAGGCTGCTTTTTCGCGTGCGTTTTCGGTCAATAGCAGAGCAGATTATGATAAGGTTGTCATAAAAGATAGAGGACTTGTCTATGATTTGAATATCTTAGAACCCTTGCGAGCAAAAATTATGGAGCCCTTGAATGATCTATTTAAGACAGGTGTTCGATCCGGTTCCAATTTGCTGGAGAAATTTATGGCCTTCTTAGAGGCTGTTCATCTCCCTCAAAATATGGAAAAACTATCTCGAGGACTAAATGAAGTTGAACGGGAAAAAGAAGAGCAGGTCTGGAAAAGTTTTACATATATCCTGCATTCTTTCCACCAGATTTTTGGTAAAGAAAAGCTGAAACTAGCTGACTTTTTAGCTATTTTACGGGCAGGCATGCAGGCTAGTCATTATCGGACCGTTCCTGCAACTGTTGACGTGGTGAATATTAAGTCCTATGACTTGATTGAGCCTCATTCTGCTAAATATGTCTATGCTATCGGTATGGGACAATCTAACTTTCCAAAGGTTGTCAAAAACACTAGTCTTCTAACGGAAGAAGAGATGGAAAAGGTTAATCTTGTATCAGCCACTTCATCACGTTTTGATCTGGTGAGTCGGGAAAATATCAAGAAGAATCACGCTGCCATGATGTCTCTGTTGAATGCTGCAACAGAGCAACTAATCATTTCAACGCCACAGATTTACAAAGAAGAGGAAAATAGTCATTCTCCCTACGTCAAAATTTTACAAAAGATGGGTTTAAAAGTGGAAGAACGAGGTCGCAATAAAACACTTCATCCACAAGATATTGGTCACTATAAGAGTCTCTTATCACGAGTGGTGGAATTGGAAAATCCAGCTCTTGAAGGGGAAGAATGGGAAGGACAAGCAGCTTTTTGGATGGTTCTAGTTCGGCATTTAAAGAAAAAACTAGAGTCGCAAGATATTGAGATTCCGACCATTACAGGAGACATTTCTTCTAAAAAACTGGCAGATGAAACTCTAGCTATCCTCTATCCGGAAGATAAGCCTTTGAATCTTTCAGCCTCTAGTTTGACCAATTTTTACAATAACCAGTATCTCTATTTTGTCCGCAATGTACTACGTTTGAGAGAGCAGGAATCCATCCATCCAACAGCTTTTCAGCACGGTTTATTTTTGCATAGGATTTTTGAGCGTCTGGTAATGGATCAAACGGATAATAGCTTTGATGAGAAGCTGGAGATGGCAATCACTAATACTCGCTCGGAAGCTGAGTTTGCCATGTTTTACAATCAGGATGCGGAGGCTCGCTTTACAGAAGAGGTTCTGGATAAGATTGCACGCTCCAGTGCAACAGTTTTAAGGGATAATGATACAATCGTTATTGATGGTCAGGAAAAAAGTTTCCGTCAAGAGAAAGCTCTTTCCTTATGCTTGGAAACTGGAAGGCAGATTCATATAAATGGTACCATTGATCGCTTAGATACCTTACAGAATAATCAGGCGATTGGTGTTGTAGACTACAAGTCTAGTGATCAGACTTTTTCTCTTGCTGATTTTTACAACGGTTTAAAGCCTCAGTTGGTAACCTACTTAGCGGCCTTGCAGGAGTTGGAAGAAACCAAGGATAAACCTATTTTTGGTGCTATGTATTTGCATTTGCAGGATCCGATTGTTAAGTTAAAAGATACGAGGAGCATGGAGCAACTGGAAGGGATTGCGAATAGCAGTTTAGTTTACAAAGGCTTGTATTTAAAAGAGCAGAGTATTGGTTTGAATAGTTTATATCAGACGTACAATCAGCTCTACACAGAAGATGAATTTAGGACCTTGTTGGCTTACAATCAGCACCTTTACAAACAAGCAGCTCAAGATATTCTTGCAGGCCGCTTTGCTATTAACCCTTACACGAAAGATGGGCGTTCAGTAGTAGGTGATCAGTTGAAAGCTATCACTGGATTTGAAGCAGATCGACACATGAAAATGGCTCGGCGCCTGGTTAGGGAAGCGAAGAGGCAAGATTGGATAGAACGGATGAAAGGGGGAGAGAACAAATGACATTTGAAGGCTTTTTGGGCCCTGAGGAAATTGCAGATTTACAAGCAGCCGAACTTGTTTCTGATAAGGAACAAAAGCGAACCCCTGAGCAAATAGAAGCTATTTATACGTATGGACAAAATATTCTGGTTTCTGCATCCGCAGGGTCTGGTAAAACCTTTGTGATGGTTCAGCGGATATTGGACAAGCTCAAGCGTGGTGTTGGGATTGACCAGCTCTTTATCTCAACTTTTACAGTCAAAGCTGCGGGCGAATTAAAGGAACGGATTGAGAAAAATCTCAATGAGACTATTGCCCAGATAAGTGATATGGACTTGCGTAGACATCTATCTGCTCAACTGGCAGATCTTACCAAGGCAGATATTGGAACCATGGATGCCTTTACTCAGAAATTGGTCACGACCTATGGCTACAGTCTGGGAATCTCACCTCAATTTCGTATCTTGCAGGACGAAGTAGAGAAAGCAGCCTTCAAAAAAGAAGTTTTTAGTCAGTTATTTGAGCAGTATATTGATCAGGATACTTCTGGGAACTTTCGCAAGCTAGTTCGTAATTTTTCTGGCAATCACAAGGATAATAGTGGCTTTCGTGAGGTGGTCTATCAGATTTATGAATTCAGTCAATCAACCAGCAATCCATCAGAATGGTTAACACGTATAGCCGTTCAGGCAGATATGTATAGTCCAGAGAAGATTGAGCAACAACTTAATCAAGGTGTTAAGGATAGGGTATTAAACCAGCTTTACCAAGCTGAGGATTTTTTCCGTCATCATGTAGAATGGGGGAGGAGAGATTTTGGTTCTGCTAAGTATTTTGCCAAGGTAGAAGAGGTGGTTCATCTTTTGTCCGATTTAGAACATCTCAATACTGAGCAGTTGACGAAACGGGTTGAAACCATTCTCCTTATCAATGACCAGTCACGTGGTAAGGGATTAACCAATGCTAATCGTCCTAAGGATGAGCATTTGGTTGCCTTCAAAGAAGAATACAATGCAGGAAAGAGTGAAATCATCGCTAACTTGCGTGATATAAGGCAAGAAGTTTACGAGCTGAACTTGCTGAAAGAATACCAGAGTCAGGCGATTCCATTGCTGGAATTATTACGTGATTTTGTTTTAGATTTTTCACAAGCTTATTTGGACTTGAAAATCAGTGAAGCGGCCTTTGAATTTGGAGACATTGGACATTTTGCTATTCGGATTTTAGAGGAAAATGCGGAGATACGCCAGCATTTCCAAGAAAAATACCATGAGGTTATGGTGGACGAGTACCAGGATAACAACCATAGTCAGGAGCGGATGCTAGACTTACTCTCTAATGGGCATAACCGCTTTATGGTGGGGGACATCAAGCAGTCCATCTACCGTTTCCGTCAGGCCGACCCTATGATTTTTCAGGAGAAGTTTGAAACCTATCAGAAAAATCCATCTGCTGGGAAATTGATATTGCTTAAGGAAAATTTCCGTAGTCAGATAGAGGTTTTAGAAGCTACCAATGCCATTTTTACAAGATTGATGGATCGTGAAGTTGGGGAAATCAGGTATGACGAGACACATCATCTGGTAGCAGGTAGTCCGAGTCAGAAGCTTCTTCAACCCCAGCATGAGATGGAGTATTTGATTTATGACAATGAGGAAGGAAGCCGCCCATCAAGCAAGGAGACTATTGATGAGGCTACATTGACTGCTGGTGAGGTAGAAGTCGTTGCCAAGGAAATCATTCGCCTCCATAATGAAAAAGGAGTTGAGTTTAAGGATATTACTCTCTTGGTGCAAAAGCGAACCCATAATGACTTGATTATGTCCATTTTTGACAAGCATGGGATCCCACTGGTAGCAGATGGAGGGACAGCTTCCTACCTAAAATCCTTGGAAGTTATGGTTATGTTGGATACGTTACGTATCATTAACCATCCACTCAATGACTATGCTTTAGTCGCTCTTCTCAAATCACCGATGTTTCGATTTGATGAGGACGAATTAACGAGGATTGCCCTACAGGCTAGCAGAGGTTTTTATTACCAAAAAATGAAACTGGCTCAAGCCGGTACCGGTCAGCATCCAGAATTGATTGATAATATCTTCAAAAGGAAAATTGGAGACTTTCTATCTATTTTAGACAGCTGGCGATCTTATGCAAAACTGCATTCTATCTATGACTTGATTTGGAAGATTTTCAATGAAAAATTCTACTATGATTATGTTGGTGCCCTTCCAAATGGTAGCAAGCGTCAAGCCAATCTCTATGCTCTGGGTCTTCGTGCTAATCAATTTGAAAAGACTGGTTATAAGGGACTGGCTCGTTTTATAGCCATGATTGACAGAGCTTTGGCCAATAATAAGGACTTAGCAGATGTCCAAGAATTTTTGCCACAGAATGCCGTACAACTTATGACGATTCACAAGTCAAAGGGGTTAGAATTTAGCTATGTCTTCTTGATGAATAGTGATAAGCGTTTTAATTTGGAAGATCACTATCAATCGGTCATTATTAGTCGGAAAAATGGTTTGGGTATCCAGTATATAGCGGATATGAAAGCCAGAGTCAACAGTCCGCTGCCACAGGTCCGTGTTTTAATGACCACCTTGCCTTATCGACAAAATCTTCAAGAACTGAAAATTGCCAATCTATCTGAGCAGATGCGTTTACTCTATGTAGCTTTGACTCGTGCGAAGAAAAAGCTATACTTGGTTGGAAAAGGGAATGCAGAAAAACTAGCCAATCGCTTTGATGGCAAGAGAGAAAATGGTGTTCTGGCCAAATCAAGTAGGGAAAGTATGGCAACCTTTCAGGACTGGATCTTGGGCATTGATGCAGCTTTTTCCGAAGAAAATCTTCATTTTAAGAAAGTATTTGTTACCGATGAAGATTTGACTGAAGACAAGATTGGAAAACTAGTGGTTAAACATAAGTTAGAGGGCGCCAGTTTACAACATATTCGTCAGTCAGAAGATATGACAACCGCCTTGAATCAGTTGTCATCTGTCCAAGATTTAAATACCAAATACAAGTCTGCTATTGAATTACCTAGCTTGCGAACACCAAGTCAAATCAAAAAGCTTTATGAACCTGTTTTGGAGCAAGAAGGCTTGGAAATCATGGAGACATATCGGCCAAAAGTCAAATTTGATCTACCAGATTTTTCTAAGAAACTAACCATTAGTAGTGCACAAATCGGATCAGCAGTTCATGAACTGATGCAGCGCCTTGATTTATCTTGGTTAGTGACAGAAGACACAGTTTTCCAAGCCCTACAGGGGGTTCAAGCAGAGCAAGAGGTAAAGGATAAGATTGATATTCAAAAAATCTTGGATTTCTTTGATACAGATTTGGGGAAAGAAATTTTGTCAAACACAGACAAGCTCCATCGTGAAGCACCATTTGCTAGCCTGCAAATCGATCCTCTTTCGCAGGAACAGTTTGTCCTTCGAGGAATTATTGATGGCTATCTGCTTTATGCTGATCATATTGTTCTCTTTGATTATAAGACGGATAAATACGATCATCCCAGTCAATTGTGTGACCGTTACAAGACACAGATGGGGCTCTATGCAGAAGCATTAAAAAAAGCCTACACTAGAAATCGTGTAGACTGTTATTTGATTTTACTTGGTGGTGATAGGATTGAGGTTGTGTCAATTGATGTGGAATAAGAATAGAAGCGAGTTTTTACGCTCGCTTTTTTTGCTTGGTTAGATTGAGCCCAAAAGGAACCATATTCTCTTCCTTTTTGAGGATGCGCCTGATATTCTCTTTATGGCGAATAATGACAAATAATCCCAAGAAGATGATAATCAATGTAAATAACCAGTCATATCCTATCAATAGAAAACCAATCGCTGGAAATAACAAAGCTCCCAAGATAGCTAGGCCAGCCGCTAAAACGCTAGAAAAGGATACCATAGAAGTCAGGTAGAGGGAAGTCACAAAAATAATGACCAGATAGAGGCAAAAGGCTGGAGCCACTCCCAAAAGCATACCGGCTGAAGTTGCAACTGCCTTTCCTCCCTTAAATTGTGCGAAAATAGGAAAAGTATGTCCTAAAACTGCCATCAGCCCAAATACAATCGGAGAAATACCTTGAACATGGAAGAAAACAGGCAGTAAAGCTGCTAAGGTACCTTTTAAGAAATCCACTACAAACACCACTGTTCCGGCTTTTGGACCAAGGATACGGAAAGTGTTGGTTGTACCAGTATTGCCCGAACCATGCTCACGAATATTGATTTTGAAAAAGAATTGACCAATCCAGAGACCAGACGGGATAGAGCCCAATAAATAAGCAACTAGTAGTAAAATAAAATTCAATAACATGCTCTCATTATAGCATATTCTCAGACAATTTTGTCTAAAATATCCTTGAGTAAGTTGTCTCATCGGATAGAAAACAGAAATTTTTTGCAAAAATAAACAAAAACTTGTAATATAGAAAGGATGATAAGTATGGAGGTCAGTTTTGGCTAAAAAAGAGATTACTGTAAATAATTATAACGATGATGCCATTCAGGTGTTGGAAGGTTTAGATGCGGTTCGTAAACGCCCCGGCATGTATATTGGCTCAACAGATGGCAATGGTCTACACCACATGGTTTGGGAGATTGTTGATAATGCTGTTGATGAAGCGCTATCTGGCTTTGGTGATCGTATTGATGTAAGAATTAATAAAGATGGTAGTCTTTCAGTCACTGACCGAGGGCGTGGTATGCCGGTTGGTATGCATGTCACAGGAAAGCCAACTGTTGAAGTCATCTTCACCGTTCTACATGCAGGTGGTAAGTTCGGTCAAGGTGGTTATAAAACGTCGGGCGGCTTGCACGGGGTGGGGTCTTCAGTGGTCAATGCCCTGTCTAGTTGGTTGGAAGTTGAAATTACCCGTGATGGTGCTATCTATAAACAGCGTTTTGAGCAGGGTGGAAATCCAGTTACAACCTTGACAAAAATTGGTACCGCACCAAAATCAAAAACTGGTACGAAGGTCACTTTTATGCCTGATGACACTGTCTTTTCCACGACAGATTTCAAGTTCAACACCATTTCCGAACGCTTGAAAGAGTCAGCATTCTTGCTCAAACAAGTCACCATGACTCTTACAGATGAGCGGACCGGTGAGCACGAAGAGTACCATTATGAAAACGGTGTGCAGGATTTTGTTTCTTATTTAAACGAGGACAAGGAGACTTTGACGCCCGTTCTTTACTTTGAAGGAGAAGACTCTGGTTTTCAAGTTCAAGTGGCTATGCAGTACAATGATGGCTACTCAGATAACATTCTGTCCTTTGTCAATAATGTCCGTACTAAAGACGGAGGTACCCATGAAACAGGTCTAAAATTAGCTATTACCAAGGCTATGAACGACTACGCTCGCAAGACTAATTTACTAAAGGAAAAAGATAAAAACTTGGAAGGTTCTGACTATCGTGAGGGTCTGTCTGCGGTATTGTCTATTCTCGTTCCTGAAGAACATTTGCAGTTTGAAGGACAGACCAAGGACAAGTTGGGAAGTCCCTTGGCTAGACCAGTTGTGGACGGCATTGTCTCGGATAAGTTGACGTTCTTCCTTTTAGAAAATGGCGAGTTAGCTTCTAATCTGGTTCGCAAAGCTATTAAGGCTCGTGATGCCCGTGAAGCTGCCCGTAAGGCTCGTGATGAGTCTAGAAATGGTAAGAAGAATAAGAAAGATAAAGGCTTATTGTCAGGAAAACTGACTCCAGCCCAATCCAAGAATCCAGCTAAAAATGAACTGTATCTCGTGGAGGGAGACTCTGCTGGTGGGTCTGCTAAACAGGGACGAGATCGTAAGTTTCAAGCCATTCTTCCCCTGCGCGGTAAGGTTATCAATACCGCCAAGGCTAAGATGGCAGACATCCTTAAAAATGAAGAAATCAACACTATGATTTATACCATTGGTGCTGGTGTTGGCTCTGATTTTACTCTTGAAGATGTTAATTATGACAAGATTATCATTATGACCGATGCGGATACGGATGGAGCTCATATTCAGACTCTCTTGTTGACATTCTTTTATCGCTATATGCGACCATTAGTAGAGGCAGGTCGTGTCTACATTGCTCTTCCTCCTCTTTATAAAATGTCCAAGGGTAAAGGAAAGACAGAGAAGATTGCCTATGCCTGGTCAGATGGCGAACTTGAAGATCTTCGTAAGGTATTTGGCAAGGGATCTACCTTGCAACGCTACAAGGGTTTAGGTGAGATGAATGCAGACCAGCTTTGGGAAACCACCATGAATCCCGATACTCGTACCCTCATTCGTGTAACGATTGAAGATTTAGCGCGTGCTGAACGTCGTGTTTCCGTCCTTATGGGCGATAAGGTTGAACCACGCCGCAAATGGATTGAGGATAATGTCAAGTTTACTTTGGAAGAAGCTACAGCATTTACCAAATAAACTGAGGCAGGGTATGGCTTTAGAAAATAAACTAGGAACTAGGAATGCAACTATGGTTAGCTCGTCTTGAAGAGCGGAGAAGCTAGAAAAAGGTTGTTCAGTTATTCAAGATTGCTTGACTATTCAAGATAGAAATTGAGAAATGTTTAAGACGTTCTCAAATTCATCGAGTTTTAACTTGAAGGCATTTATGGTTTTGCCGGTAAAATTCGTCACACCAATGTCGCCCAAGATTGCTGTCAAATTGCACCACGTATTTTTTAGAGCAATCCTTAAACTATATCGACAAGCTACCTCGTGAGACCTTTGATGATATTGTTGAAAAATATGCTAATCTGAACATTGTTCACCCATTTTTATCGTATCAAAAGGTCGGAATTGATTTTGAACAAGATTGAAGTGATTTAAGGTCAGATCAAACAGTCAGAGGAGTAACTATTTGAGATTGGAAACAACGGGAAATAGTGATTTCCCTACCATTGTGGCCTTGCTCCTAGACATTTTTCCTACTCGTATGATTGATTTTTACTTCTGAGAAAATTGTAGAGATCACGAAATGTTTGACTAGGCAGTAAGAAAATTCTATAGTATAGATATTTAATTGAGGTATCTTATGAGTAACATTCAACACATGTCCCTTGAGGACATCATGGGAGAGCGTTTTGGTCGCTACTCCAAATACATTATTCAGGAGCGTGCGCTTCCTGATATTCGTGATGGTTTAAAGCCCGTTCAGCGCCGGATTCTTTATTCTATGAATAGGGATGGTAACACCTTTGACAAGGGGTATCGTAAGTCTGCTAAGTCAGTCGGTAATATCATGGGGAATTTTCATCCACATGGTGATTCCTCCATTTATGAAGCCATGGTGCGCATGAGTCAGGACTGGAAAAATCGCGAGATTCTGGTGGAAATGCATGGGAACAATGGTTCTATGGATGGTGATCCACCTGCTGCTATGCGTTATACTGAGGCACGCCTGTCGGAAATGGCTGGCTATCTCCTTGCTGACATAGAGAAAAAGACGGTGCCTTTTGCATGGAACTTTGATGATACAGAAAAAGAACCTACAGTACTACCGGCTGCCTTCCCAAATCTTTTGGTCAATGGAGCAACGGGGATTTCAGCAGGCTATGCGACTGATATTCCACCGCATAATTTGGCAGAGGTTATTGATGCTGTTGTTTATCTGATTGATCATCCGACAGCGAAACTAGAAAAACTCATGGAGTTCCTGCCGGGACCAGACTTCCCGACAGGTGCTATTATCCAAGGGGCTGATGAAATCAGGAAGGCCTATGAAACTGGTAAGGGGCGTGTCGTTGTCCGTAGTCGTTGTGAGATTGAACAGCTCAAGGCTGGCAAGAAACAAATTGTCGTTACTGAAATTCCTTATGAAGTCAATAAGGCTACTTTAGTTAAAAAGATTGATGATGTTCGAGTGAACAATAAAGTACCTGGTATTGCAGAAGTTCGGGATGAATCAGATCGTACAGGCTTGCGGATTGCTATTGAGTTAAAAAAGGATAGTGATGAACAGACCATTCTCAACTATCTCTACAAGTACACTGATTTACAAATCAATTATAACTTTAATATGGTTGCGATTGATAACTTTACACCGCGTCAGGTCGGCTTGCAGAAAATTCTATCCAGCTATATTACCCATCGCAGAGAGATTATCATTGCACGTTCCAAGTTTGATAAGGAAAAAGCTGAGAAACGACTTCATATTGTAGAAGGCTTGATTCGAGTTATTTCGATTCTTGATGAGGTTATCGCCCTAATCCGTGCTTCTGAGAATAAGTCGGATGCCAAGGAAAACCTAAAAGTTAGCTATGAATTTAGTGAGGAACAAGCAGAAGCAATTGTGACCTTACAACTTTATCGTTTGACAAATACGGATATTGTTACCTTGGAAAACGAAGAAGCTGCCTTACGTGAGCAGATTC
The DNA here is from genome assembly GCF_009866825.1 of Streptococcus sp. DAT741. Classification (NCBI taxonomy): domain Bacteria; kingdom Bacillati; phylum Bacillota; class Bacilli; order Lactobacillales; family Streptococcaceae; genus Streptococcus; species Streptococcus sp. DAT741. The sequence continues at coordinate 1,110,063 of NZ_CP019557.1, read as the reverse complement.
AGACTTTAGCAGCTATTATCGGTGATGAGCGTACTATGTTCAACCTCATGAAAAAAGAGTTGCGTGATGTCAAGAAACAATTTGGTAATCCTAGATTAAGTGAATTGCAAGATTATGCAGAAGCCATCGAAATTGATACGGCCAGCTTGATTGTTGAAGAAGAGACCTTCGTCAGCGTAACCAAGGCGGGCTATGTTAAACGAACTAGTCCACGTTCTTTTAATGCCTCAACGCTTGAAGAAATGGGGAAACGGGATGATGATCAGCTAATTTTCTTACAGAATGCTAAGACAACTCAGCATCTCTTACTCTTTACTAATCTTGGTAATGTTATCTACCGACCAGTTCATGAACTGACAGATATTCGTTGGAAGGATATTGGAGAACACCTCAGTCAGACATTGATGAATTTTGAAACTAATGAAGAGATTATCTTTGCTGAATTGTTAGAGAATTTTGAAGAGGGGACTTACTTTGCGGCAACCAAGTATGGTCAGATTAAGCGTGTGGAGCGTAAGGAATTCACTCCTTGGCGGACTTACAAGTCAAAATCAACCAAGTATGCTAAATTAAAAGATGCAGAAGATGTGGTTATCGCAGTATCTCCAGTGGTTTTGGATGACATGATGATCATCACAGAAAAAGGGTATGCTCTGCGATTCAACATCGAAGAAGTGCCAGTCATCGGTGCTAAGGCAGCCGGTGTCAAGGCGATCAATCTCAAAGATAAAGACACGGTGGTTGCAGCTTTTATCAGCAATACTAGTTCAAGTTATATCTTGACTCAGCGTGGTAGTCTAAAGCGTATGGCGACGAATGATATTCCGGTGACCAGCCGTGCTAAGCGTGGTTTACAAGTTTTACGTGAGCTCAAAGCGAAGCCCCATCGTGTCTTTGCAGCTGGACCGATTCTGACAGATCAAGGAGATTTTGATTTATTTACCAGTCAAGTCGAAGAGGAAACATCGAGTCAAATGCTCCATGTTCAGTCCAAAACTGGTAAAGTCCATCAAATAGATCTCATTCAGCTCAGCCTATCAGAGCGCACTAGCAATGGCAGCTTTATCTCAGATACAATTTCTGATGAGGAAGTTTTCAGAGCATGGATTGATTAGAAACAAACTCGCTATGGCGGGTTTTTATTGTATTCACAAAATTTTCTGAATTTTTAATTGAAAATCCATTGTAAAAGTAGTAAAATAATAGAAAGTAATCTGGGAGTGTAGATATGTCTGTGTTAATTGATTGGGAAAATCTGGGTTTTTCGTATATGAAATTACCCTATCGTTTCATTGCTTATTATAAAAATGGTCGGTGGAGTAAGGGAGACTTAACAGAGGAGGCTATTCTTCATATTTCTGAAAGCTCGCCAGCCCTTCACTACGGTCAACAGGCTTTTGAGGGGTTGAAGGCTTACCGTACCAAGGAAGGGAAATTACAACTTTTTCGTCCGGATCAAAATGCAGAACGTCTTCAGCGGACAGCCAAACGTTTACTGATGGCTCAAGTTCCGACAGATTTGTTTATTGAAGCCTGCAAACAGGTAGTTAAAGCCAATGCTGACTATGTTCCTCCGTATGGAACAGGTGGAACTCTCTACCTCCGTCCGCTCCTTATTGGTGTTGGTGATATTATTGGTGTCAAGCCAGCAGAAGAATACATCTTCACAGTCTTTGCGATGCCTGTTGGCAATTATTTTAAAGGTGGTCTCGCTCCGACTAATTTTCTTATCCAAGACAAATACGACCGTGCAGCACCAAATGGAACAGGAGCGGCCAAAGTTGGTGGTAACTATGCAGCTTCTCTTCTGCCAGGGCAGTATGCAAAAAAACAGGGGTTTTCAGATGTTATCTACCTAGATCCAGCTACCCATACCAAGATAGAAGAAGTCGGCTCAGCAAACTTCTTTGGTATCACAGCGGAGAATGAATTTGTCACACCAATTTCGCCATCAATCTTACCATCTATTACTAAATATTCTCTTCTCTATCTGGCAGAGCATCATCTGGGTATGAAGGCAGTGGAACGAGAAATCGATATTAAAGATTTGGATCAGTTTGTGGAAGCGGGTGCTTGTGGTACAGCAGCTATTATTTCCCCAATTGGCGGTGTTCAAATGGGAGGCAAGTTCCATGTGTTTTACAGTGAGACGGAGGTAGGACCGATTACTCGTAGACTCTATGATGAGTTAACAGGTATTCAGTTTGGGGATATTAAAGCACCCGCAGGCTGGATTGTAGAAGTAGATTGATTTCATAAGGCTTGTACTTGCAAGCTTTTCTCTTTTTTTGTAGAATAGTAAAAGTGAGGTTAAAAAATGAGCAAAAAAGATAAAAAAATTGAAATTCAAATTGAAGATAGTAAGGTTTTGGTAAATAAAGAAGAGTTTTCTGGCTATCGCCTTGTAATCGGCAAGAAAGTTATTGGTGAGATTGCTGAATTGGCTGAAAACAATTTTGCTGTTGTAAAAAATGGAAATACCGAAAGCTTTTACAAAAAACTAGAAAAAGCAGTCGGAAATATTATTGAAAATTATAATTTAACTCACTAAAGGGCTTGTAATAGTCGTTATTTTATGTTAGAATAATGACTGTTGATGCACGGAGAGATAGCGAAGAGGCTAAACGCGGCGGACTGTAAATCCGCTCCTTCGGGTTCGGGGGTTCGAATCCCTCTCTCTCCATAAAGCAGGATACAAAGAACGTTAATAAATCCGTATGAAAATAGGAAACTGACGTAATGTGTGCAACGCACGAGGAAGTTTATCTTTTTCACTAGGATTTTAGTCCGTGTTCAGCTTGAAGAATTTATATCTTATTTGAATACTCATGGGGTATCGCCAAGCGGTAAGGCAAGGGACTTTGACTCCCTCATGCGTTGGTTCGAATCCAGCTACCCCAGTAAAGGTACTAGGTTTCATTCTAGTTCGTCAAAGATGTCCATTTGTTGTTTGTCCTTGCGTGTGCCTTAAATAAAATATATTTTGTTTTGGGTCGAGAGACCTGATTGTCGGAGGTTTTTAATGAACGAATTTGAAGATTTGTTGAACAGTGTAAATGAAGTTACACCTGGTGATGTGGTAACTGCAGAAGTATTGACAGTTGATGCTGGTCAAGCAAATGTAGCAATCTCGGGTACTGGTGTAGAGGGTGTGTTGACTCTTCGTGAGTTGACAAATGACCGTGAAGCTGACATCAACGATCTTGTTAAAGTTGGTGAAACGCTTGAATTGCTTGTACTTCGCCAAGTTGTTGGCAAAGATACAGACACTGTTACATATCTTGTATCTAAAAAACGTTTGGAAGCACGTAAAGCATGGGACAAGCTTGTTGGTCGTGAGGAAGAAGTTGTTACCGTTAAAGTAACTCGCGCTGTTAAAGGCGGTCTTGCAGTTGAATTTGAAGGTCTTCGCGGTTTCATTCCAGCTTCAATGATTGATAGCCGTTTCACTCGTAATACTGAGCGCTTTGTAGGTCAAGAGTTAGAAGCAAAAATTAAGGAAGTTGATCCATCTGAAAACCGCTTTATCTTATCACGTCGTGAGGTTGTTGAAGCAGAAGCTGCAGCAGTGCGCGCCGAAGTATTTGGTAAGTTGTCAGTTGGTGATGTTGTAACTGGTAAAGTTGCACGTATTACAAGTTTTGGTGCATTCATTGATCTTGGTGGTGTTGATGGTTTGGTTCACTTGACTGAGTTGTCACATGAGCGTAATGTATCTCCTAAATCAGCTGTAACAGTTGGTGAGGAAGTAGAAGTTAAAGTTCTTGCGATTGATGAAGTTGAAGGTCGTGTATCATTGTCATTGAAAGCTACACAACCTGGTCCATGGGATGGTGTTGAGCAAAAATTGGCAGCTGGCGATGTCATCGAAGGTAAAGTAAAACGCTTGACTGACTTCGGTGCTTTCGTTGAAGTATTGCCAGGTATCGATGGTTTGGTACATATCTCACAAATTTCACACAAACGTGTTGAAAATCCAAAAGATGCCTTGTCTGTAGGTCAAGAAGTTACTGTTAAGGTTCTTGAAGTAAATGCAGCGGATGAGCGTGTATCACTTTCAATCAAAGCTTTGGAAGAGCGTCCAGCAGCAGTTGAAGGTGAAGAAAAAGCTGAAAAACGTGCTCCACGTCCACGTCGTCAAAAACGTGAAGACAAACGTGATTACGAATTGCCAGAAACTCAATCTGGTTTCTCAATGGCTGACCTTTTCGGTGACATTGAATTGTAATTGATATAAAAACTTGCTTCTACGCAAGTTTTTCCTTTCCACCCTTAGTGTAATGGATATCACGCAAGATTCCGGTTCTTGAGATGGGGGTTCGATTCCCTCAGGGTGGACTACATACGTTAGAAACTCTTGTTTTTACAGGAGTTTTTATCTTTTTGAAATGGAGTAAATATGCCTGTCAAACTTATTGTTCATGTATTATTAGAGGAAGATGGAAGATATTTAGTTACCAAACGCTCAATGATAAAACGAGGTCAAGAGAATGTTTACCCAAACTTCTGGGATATTCCTGGAGGAGGGGTAGAAGTTGGTGAGCTTCCCCAAGATGCAGCAATTCGTGAAGTGTTTGAAGAAACAGGTCAACAAGTGGAGTTGCTTGCTATTATCCATGAGGATAGTCAATATGATGTATCAAAGGAGATGGTTTTCACTCGGCTAGTTTATAGTGGAAAATTGCTTACAAATTTGCCTATTCAATTAGATCCCGAAGAGCATACTGCCTACCGCTGGATTGGCTCCTTATCGGAATTGATTGGAGACAAGTGGGTTCCCTATCTGGATGCGATTATAAGGAAATAAAAAGAATTTTACCATTAGGTGATGATGTACTATTGACTGGAATCACAAGAGAGACTATCTGTTTATTTATATAGGTTTTAATCCTATCTAGAGTATAGAGTTGATAGAAGTGAGAATTTTTAAAAAACAGATAGACTAATGATTTTTGCTGTATGTTATTTTTGGTATACACCTAAAATTGACCTTCGATTCCAGCTAAGAAAACAAATTGTAAAACTATTTTAAAGAGTGGAAACTCCATGTAAAACATGATAAAATAGGACTATTGTAGTAAAAGGAATAAAAAATGATTTATTTTGATAATGCGGCAACGACACAGGTCTATCCAGAAGTTCTTAAGACCTATACAGAAGTTGTTACAAAAATTTGGGGAAATCCTTCTAGTTTGCACCATCTAGGCAGTCAAGCAACCCGTATTTTGGAAGCATCTCGCAAGCAAATCGCAGAATTGCTTGGCCAGGATAGCAAAGAAATCTTTTTCACCTCAGGTGGTACGGAAGGTGACAACTGGGTCATCAAGGGAGTGGCATTTGAAAAGGCACATCTGGGTAAGCACATCATCGTGTCAGCTATTGAGCATCCAGCGGTAAAAGAGTCAGCACTCTGGCTCAAAACACAAGGATTTGAGGTTGATGTGGCTCCGGTCAATTCTCAAGGTTTTGTGGATCTTGAAGCTTTGGAAGGTTTGATACGTTCCGATACTATTCTAATATCTGTCATGGCTGTTAACAATGAAATTGGAACAATTCAACCGATTGGTGCAATTTCTCAGCTTCTGGCTGATAAGCCAACAATTTCTTTTCATGTAGACGCAGTTCAAGCTATCGGAAAAGTACCAACAGAAGATTATTTGACAGATCGAGTTGATTTTGCAAGTTTTTCAGGTCATAAATTCCATTCTGTTCGAGGAGTTGGTTTTGTCTATGTCAAATCTGGAAAGAAAATCACTCCGTTATTGACAGGAGGTGGACAGGAGAATGATAAACGATCGACAACAGAAAATGTGGCTGGAATAGCCGCAACAGCTAAGGCGCTCCGCCTAATACTAGATAAGGAAGCTGAGAGTCAAAAGCAGCTTGTTGCTATGAAGAAAATTCTTTTTGATGAACTTAGCAAATACGATGATGTAATTGTTTTTTCAGAGATGGATGGTTTTAGCCCCAGTATTTTAACTTTTGGTATTAGAAATATTCGTGGCGAGGTTATTGTCCATGCTCTTGAGGAACACCAAATCTATATCTCAACGACATCGGCTTGTTCATCCAAAGTTGGAAAGCCAGCGGGAACCTTAATTGCCATGGGAGTTCCTCAGAAATTGGCTCAAACTGCCGTTCGTATCAGCTTGGATGATGAAAATGATATGGGACAAATCGAACAATTTTTGACTATTTTTAAGCAAATTTATCAGAATACACAGAAAGTCAGGTAATATGAACTATTCAGAAATTATGATTCGCTATGGCGAATTATCAACCAAAGGTAAAAATAAAATGCGATTTGTTAATAAACTTCGCAATAATATCAAGCATATCCTCTCGGTTTATCCAGAAGTGACAGTTTATTTTGATCGAGATCGTGGACATGTCTATCTGAATGGTGCAGATTATCAAGCAGTATCCACCTCTTTGAAAAAGATTTTTGGTATCCAGAGTTTTGCTCCTTCCTACAAGGTAGAAAAGTCTGTTCAGGCTCTTAAGCAAGCTGTTCAAGGCATTATGAAGGAGATTTACCGTGAAGGCATGACTTTTAAGATTGCGGCACGTCGGAGTGATCATAGCTTTGAACTAGATAGTCGTGATCTTAATCAAGTTTTAGGAGATGCAGTTTTTACGGCCATTCCGACTGTACAAGTCAAGATGAAGTCACCTGATATTGCTTTGCGGGTAGAGATTCGTTCGGATGCAGCCTATATTTCTCATGAAGAAATTAGAGGAGCGGGTGGTTTACCCGTCGGGACATCCGGTAAAGGGATGCTTATGTTATCTGGTGGTATTGATTCTCCTGTTGCAGGTTATTTAGCACTCAAACGTGGTGTGGAGATTGAAGCTCTCCATTTTGCAAGTCCACCTTATACAAGTCCTGGTGCTTTGAAAAAAGCCCATGATTTGACTCGTAAATTGACTGCTTTTGGTGGTAATATCACTTTCATTGAAGTGCCATTTACCGAAATTCAAGAAGAAATCAAGGAAAAAGCACCAGAGGCCTATTTGATGACTTTGACACGTCGTTTTATGATGCGGATTGCAGATCGTGTCCGTCAGGAGCGTGGTGCCATGGTAATTGTCAATGGTGAAAGTTTGGGACAAGTTGCTAGTCAGACTTTAGAGTCTATGCAGGCTATCAATGCAGTAACTAATACGCCTATTATTCGTCCGGTTGTTACAATGGATAAGCTGGAAATTATTGAAATTGCTCAAGAAATTGATACCTTTGATATTTCCATTCAGCCATTTGAAGACTGTTGTACTATTTTTGCACCGGATCGTCCAAAAACCAACCCTAAAATCAAAAATGTGGAACAATATGAGTCTCGTATGGATGTTGAAGCTTTGGTGGAAAGGGCGGTTGCAGGTATTATCGTAAGTGACATCACACCGAGGGAAGATGTTCAAGATGAAGTGGAGAGCTTGATTGAGGAATTGCTATAACATTCTGAAAAAATTCTGTCCCTTTTTTCCTTTCAGCAGTTGTCCAGCCTGAATGGAATATCTCTAATCTTCATCAGCTTTGTTTCTATCGGAATATCTGGTGTTGATTTTATTGAATTATATTACTTTCAAAGATATTTTTACAGATTTTGCTAATCCGGTTTTTCTGATTTTAATTATTTAAAATAGTGACGCTTCATGGTATAATGAAAAATCACAAAGTTCTTTTAAGAGGAGGAGTTATGAAAAAAGGAGCTTTAACAGGTTTACTTTTGTTTGGTATGTTTTTTGGTGCTGGTAACCTGATTTTTCCTCCAGCACTTGGAGTTTTATCTGGTGAAAATTTCTGGCCGGCTATTTTCGGTTTTGTGGTATCAGGAGTTGGAATTTCTGTTATTGCCTTGATTGTCGGTACCTTAAATCCTAAAGGTTATGTTTATGAAATTTCACGCAAGATTTCTCCATTCTTTGCAACGGTTTATCTAGTAGCATTATATTTGGCAATTGGTCCATTCTTTGCTATTCCACGTACAGCAACGACCTCATTCGAGATTGGGATTGCCCCTTTATTAGGAGATGGTAATCCTTCATTTTGGCTTTTGCTCTTTACAGCTTTGTATTTTATTGCAGCGTACCTGATTGCCTTGAATCCATCTAAAATTTTGAACAGTATCGGCCGGATTTTAACGCCGGTATTTGCTATGTTGATTGTTATTTTAGTTGTTCTTGGTTTTTTCAAATACAGTTCAACTAACCCATTACCAGCATCTGCAGCTTATTCGACTGCACAGGCTTTTGGTACAGGCTTTATTGAAGGATACAATACTCTGGATGCTCTTGCTTCTATTGCCTTTAGTGTCGTAGCTGTCAACACCTTGAAACAGCTTGGTTTTTCTAGTAAAAAAGAATATGTATCTACTATTTGGTCGGTAGGACTTGTTGTAGCCTTGGCTTTCTCTGCTTTGTATATCGGCTTGGCCTTCCTTGGAAACCATTTCCCAGTTCCGGCTGATGTTTTATCTTCGGATACAAACAAGGGCGTTTACATTTTGTCGCAAGCAACACAAGCGATTTTTGGTCCAAGTGCTCAGATTTTCTTAGCAGCTATGGTTATCGTGACTTGTTTTACCACAACTGCAGGACTAATTGTTTCAAGTGGTGAGTTTTTCGCTGATCGTTTTCCACGCTTTAGTTATAAAATTTATGCGACAATCTTTACTTTGATTGGTTTTGGGATTGCTAATCTCGGTCTGAATAATATTATTACCTACTCAGTGCCTGTTTTATTAGTTCTTTATCCGATTACGATTTGTATTGTTTTGATTACTATTGTTAATAAGTTTGCACCACTATCAACCTATGGGATGCAGATGACAGTAGGAGTAGTAACTATTTTATCTTTGGTAGAAGTTCTAGCAGGGAAATTGGGTTGGACAGCCGTTTCAGCTTTCATCTCATCTTTACCATTGGCGGGACAATCTTTAGCTTGGTTTTTACCGGCTGTCGTAGGTATTATCCTTTCTCTTTTCTTACCAAATAAACAAGAGAGTGAAGTTTTTGAAATGTAATGGAAGGGGAAGGTAAAAGAAAACGTTATTCTAGCCTTTCTTAAGTCAGAGAAATACACGTTTTCTTAAGTTATTGAGGAGATTTTAGACTTTCCAAAAAATTTAGATATAAATCACTTGCATTTGCAGGTGATTTTTGGTATAGTGGGAGTGTTGACTATGCACAGCCTGTGCAACCGCTCGATTACCGTCACTTAGGCTTATTAAGTAAAAGAGGTTTGTCCCACGGTACTAGGCGAGTCTTCACAAAAAATCGGGCATGAGCCCATATCTTTCATAGGAGGTGCATAATGAGCACATACGCAATCATTAAAACTGGCGGCAAACAAGTTAAAGTTGAAGTCGGTCAAGCTATCTACGTTGAAAAATTGAACGTTGAAGCAGGTCAAGAAGTAACTTTCGAAGAAGTGGTTCTTGTTGGTGGTGAGAAAACTGTTGTTGGTACTCCACTTGTAGCTGGCGCTACTGTTGTTGGTACTGTTGAAAAACAAGGTAAACAAAAGAAAGTTGTTACCTTCAAGTACAAACCTAAAAAAGGTAGCCACCGTAAACAAGGTCACCGTCAACCTTACACAAAAGTTGTTATCAACGCTATCAACGCTTAATTGGTATAGCTTGAGACAATCATTACAGAAATTCGGAGGAATAACATATGTTAAACTTGAATCTTGCTAACTTGCAATTTATGGCCCACAAAAAAGGTGGAGGTTCAACGTCAAACGGTCGTGATTCACAGGCAAAACGTCTTGGCGCTAAAGCTGCTGATGGTCAGACTGTATCTGGTGGTTCAATCCTTTACCGCCAGCGTGGTACTAAAATCTATCCAGGAGTTAACGTAGGTCGTGGTGGAGATGATACCCTCTACGCTAAAGTAGAAGGTGTTGTTCGCTTTGAACGTAAAGGACGCGATAAGAAACAAGTATCTGTTTACCCAATCGCAAAATAAGTCAAAAAATGGCTTAACAATAGGCTTTCCGAGATTTCGGAGAGCTTTTTTCTTGATCTATTTACCATCATCTGGAACTCATTTTCTTCTTGACAATCCTATTAAAGTTGTATAGACTGATATGATAAAAGATAGGAATTTATATGTGAGTGAGGACTTTTTATGAAAAGGTGTATAATAAAAACACGAACCAATCTATCGAAAGCTGAGTTAGAGGCCTGTCATAGTTTGAATGCAGCTTGTAGAGAGGTTGATGGGACCTATCGTCAACCTTACTTGTCTAACATGCTCAATTTTGATAAAGATATGCCAGCCTTTCTTTTAGCTTATCAGGATGAGAGATTGCTAGGATTGTTGGCCATTTATGCAGACGATAGAGAAGAACTAGCTGAAGTTAGTCTGATGGTCAGGCCCGATGTTCGTGGAAAGGGAATTGCTAGCCAACTCTTGGATCAATTTTACTTGATACAAGAGGAGCATAAACTATTAGGTCCGCTTTTTGTTACTGAGCAAGTTTTTCTGCAACAGAATCCGAATTTTTTAGAAAATATGGAGTTAGTAGCCGAGGAAGAGAAAGAGATTTGGTTAAGTAGGGAACGAAAAGCTTTTAAGGAAGTTTATTTGCCAGATATGGAATGTTTGTTAGCAACAGCAGATGATATTGAAGCGATTGCGCAGTTTCAGTCTCAGACTTTTGAAACAAGTTTGGAGGTGAGCATTCAGTATGCAAAAGAAGCAGTCTATGATAAGAATAGTCTTTTATATATTATAAAAAAAGGAGAGAAGATTTTTGCTTCCTGTACAGTGGATCTCTCCACCTCCTATAATTATCTTTATGGTCTTGCTGTTACTGAAGATATGAGAGGAAAGGGGATTGGTTCTGCTTTGGTCAAATCAGTCATCAATGATTTGATTGACAGAAATACGAGAAAATTTCAAATTGCAGTTGAAGAAGAAAATGCTGGAGCTTGGTCACTTTATAAAAACTTAGGTTTTACAGAGCAGACGCAGATTGTTTATATGCGAAAGAAGTAGGAGGTCGGCAAATCCTACTTTTTTTGGTATAATGAGTAGAGCAGTTTTGGAGGTTCAAAGATGAATATTCAACAATTACGATATGTAGTGGCAATTGCCAATAGTGGTACATTTCGAGAAGCGGCAGAGAAGATGTATATTTCTCAACCGAGTTTGTCAATTTCCATTCGTGATTTAGAAAAAGAATTGGGCTTCCAGATTTTTAGTCGAACCAGTTCAGGCACATTTTTAACACAAAAAGGAATGGAATTTTATGAGAGGGCTCAGATGTTGGTCAAGGGCTTTGATCAGTTTGAACACCTCTATTTGCAACCGGAAGAGGGGGAGAAAACTTTTTCAATTTCTAGTCAGCATTATGACTTTCTACCGCCATTGATGACCGAATTTTCTCGTCAGCACCCACAGTATCCACATTTTCGTATCTTTGAATCGACAACGGTTCAGATTTTGGATGAGGTTGCGCAAGGGTATAGTGAACTTGGCATCATTTACTTAAATGAGAGAAATACCAAGGGGATTATGCAGAAGTTAGACAAGCTTCAGTTGCAGGCGGTTGAGTTGGCATCTTTTCAAACTCACATTTATCTTCGTAAGGATCATCCATTGACGATGAAGGATGAGATTGTGTCTTCTGATTTGGTGGGGTTGCCTACAGTAAGATTTACACAGGAAAAAGAAGCTTATCTCTACTATTCAGAAAATTTGATTGACACTTCTGATTCCTCAGTTATTTTTGATGTGACAGATCGTGCCACTTTGAATGGAATTTTAGAACGAACAGATGCCTATGCAACGGGTTCAGGCTACCTTGACAAAGAGAGTGTAAATGGTATTACGGTAATTCCCTTTAAAGGAAAGAGGGACAATCGTATGGTTTATGTCAAACGTGCTGCTGATGAGCTGAGTACCTGTGCACAAGATTTTATTGAAGCGATGCAGGCATATTTCGATAGGAAGAAGGATGAGAATGCGTAAAATTGGATTTCCGCTTTGGATAGCTGTTTTGATTGGTTTAGACCAACTTGTGAAAGGGTGGACAGTTGCTAATATTGAGTTAGATACTGTGCGAGATTTTGTTCCCGGCTTTATGAGTTTAGCCTATCTACGGAATTATGGAGCAGCCTATTCCATTTTGCAGAATCAGCAATGGTTCTTTACCATTGTAACCATTATCGTCATGGTAGGGTTAGTTTGGTATTTTATCAAACAAATCAATGGTAGTTTTTGGATTTTGTTCAGCCTCTCTTTGATTATGGCTGGTGGTTTGGGGAATTTTATAGATCGTGTAAGACTAGGTTATGTTGTAGATATGTTTCATTTAGATTTTATCAATTTCCCAGTTTTTAATGTTGCAGATATTTGTTTAACTGTTGGTGTAGGTATTTTATTTATTTGTATTTTGAAAGAAGAGAAGAATGGAAGTAAGAGTTGAAGTAGGTGGTTTACGTCTGGATAAGGCTTTGGCAGATTTTACAGAATTGTCACGATCAATCGCTAATGAGCAAATCAAAGCTGGCCAGGTTTTGGTCAATGGTGAGCTAAAGAAAGCCAAGTATAGTGTGCAGGTCGGTGATATCATTTCTTATCAAATGCCTGAGGTTGAAGAACTTTCTTATGTTGCCGAGAATATTCCGCTAGAAATTGTTTACCAAGATGCAGATATTGTTGTTATAAATAAACCACAAGGTATGGTCGTTCATCCATCAGCAGGCCATACTTCTGGCACATTAGTAAATGCTCTTCTCTATCATGTGAAGGATTTATCGGGGATCAATGGTGTTCTTCGTCCGGGGATTGTTCATCGGATTGATAAAGATACATCTGGCTTGTTGATGATTGCTAAACATGATGAAGCTCATGTGAGATTAGCTGAAGAATTGAAGTCAAAAAAATCGCTTCGCAAATATTGGGCAATCGTTCATGGGAATTTACCAAATGATCGTGGTAAGATTGAAGCACCGATTGGTCGTTCTGAAAAAGATCGTAAGAAGCAGGCTGTGACCGCTAAGGGTAAGGAAGCCGTGACTAGGTTTCAGGTGTTGGAGCGATTTAAAACTTATACTTTAGTAGAACTAACTTTGGAAACGGGTCGTACCCATCAAATCCGTGTTCATATGGCTTATATTGGACATCCCGTTGCTGGTGATGAGGTTTATGGTCCACGTAAGACTTTGAAGGGGCAGGGGCAATTTCTCCATGCCCGGACACTTGGATTTACCCATCCGCGAACAGGAGAGGTCATCGAATTTACAGCAGAAGCGCCAGCTATTTTTCAAGAGACTCTAGAGAGACTACGGCGGACTGAACACCAGTGAAAACCTTATCATCTTGCCCATTTTTCCAATACATGTTATACTAGAACACGGAAAATGTAAGGAGAGTGAAAATGGAAACTTTACCAAATTGTCTAGAATGTCGTTCTGAATATGTTTATGAAGATGGTGCGCTTTTGGTTTGTCCTGAGTGTGCCTATGAGTGGAATCCAGCAGATGTAGCTGAGGAAGAAAATGGTCCGATAGCTATTGATGCTAATGGCAACCGTCTGGCTGATGGTGATACCGTAACGCTTATCAAAGACTTGAAAGTAAAAGGTGCTCCAAAAGACCTTAAACAAGGTACACGTGTCAAGGGGATTCGTATCGTTGAAGGAGACCACAACATTGATTGTAAGATTGATGGTTTCGGTGCAATGAAGCTTAAATCTGAGTTTGTTAAGAAAATCTAGTAGATTTTATTGCCTAAGTAAAAGACTGGCCTATTCCAGTCTTTTGTCATATATGAAAGGATAGTATGAAGTATCAAAGTATTTTATTTTATAGTCGCTGTTTGTTAACCATTTTAGCTATCACTGGCACGGTATTGGAGATTATGCGATACGGTGTTGGCATGCTTATGTACTATACCGTTCAGTCCAATCTGTTGGTATCTATATTTGCAGTTTATATGCTCTATGCTATGAGAAAGGATATTGATTTACAAAATCACAAATTCCTTCGAATCAAAGCGGCTGTTACCATGTCTATTATGATTACCTGCGTGGTTTATCATTTTATGCTAGCTCCCTTAGCTAAAGATTTCTGGCGTGTGGAAAATATGCTCTGTCATTACATTGTGCCACTTTATTTTCTTTTGGATACTCTGATTGTGGATCGTCAAAGGCAGTACAAATGGTTTGATCCAATTTGGTGGACAACATTGCCAGTCTTTTATATGATTTTTGGTTTAATCAATGGCTTTTTTATCAAGATTCCTATTCCGGACGCTAAGGATAGTCCTTTTGCCTATTTTTTCCTCAATGTTCCAAAGTATGGTTGGCCCTATGTATTGACTTACGCGGGTACAATCTTTGTAGCTTACCTGCTCTGTGGTTTCTTATTGGTGGCAATAAAATCTCTAAACCTTCAACGTCCTGTGTCTATCAAGTCTGATACTCAGTAAAACACGAAGAATTCTCATTTTTTTCAGAAAAAAATTGTCAAGATTGAAATTTTATGCTATACTTATGCCTAATAATCCTTTAAAACCTGTCCAGAGAGGCAGACAAGGAGTCGTGTGTTAAGCAGACTGGTTTATACTAGTCTATGTTTTCATGGTCTCCTTGTAAAAAGGAGACTTTTCTGTTTCTCTTAGCGACGGCAACAGAGCTTAGAGAAATTGATGTAGTTTGAACGGCAGTGAGAACACCGTTCCTCTCTTTTCTTAGTGATTACAGGTTTGAAGATGTCGCAGATCTTAGGAAACTGTGTATCAATGCACTATTTATTTTGAGGAGGTCTTATGAAGACGAAAGAAATTGTTGATGATGTGACGGTGAAGCGGGCAATCACCCGTATTACCTATGAAATTATTGAGCGCAACAAGAACTTGGATAACATTGTTCTTGCAGGAATCAAGACACGTGGTGTCTTTATAGCCAGACGAATTCAGGAAAGGTTGAAACAATTAGAAGGTATAGATGTTCCACTGGGAGAATTGGATACTAAGCCTTTCCGAGATGATATGAAAGTAGAAGAAGATACGACAAGTATAACTGCAGATGTTAATGATCGTGATGTGATACTAGTAGATGATGTTCTTTACACAGGTCGAACCATTCGAGCAGCAATTGACAATGTAGTTTCTTTGGGACGTCCTGCTCGTGTTAGTCTGGCTGTTCTTGTAGATCGCGGACACAGGGAATTACCTATTCGAGCGGACTATGTTGGAAAGAACATTCCGACTAGTCACGCGGAGGAAATTATTGTCCACATGACTGAAATTGATGGACAAGATGCTGTGCTCCTCGTTGAAGGAGTATAGTCATTCCCAATATTTGATGAAAATCAATGTAGACTATCTAAGGCTAATAAGGGTATAAGTTGCTAGGCTATCCTTTTGATTGCCAGAGAATATTACAAATCATTATTTTACACCCAAACTATAAAGGTAGGTATCATCATGACAATTACAAATGGTAAAGTTTCACTCAAACACTTGGTTACAATGGAAACTCTTTCGAATGAAGAAGTGCTGGGACTCATCCAACGAGGAATTGCTTTTAAACGCGGAGAACGAGTGGAATTGGATCGAAAGTATTTCGCTTCTAATCTATTTTTTGAAGATTCAACTCGAACTCATAAGTCTTTTGAAATGGCAGAGCTACGTTTGGATATGGGAATGATTGATTTTGATGCTCGTACAAGTTCTGTCAATAAGGGGGAGACTTTATATGATACCATTTTAACAATGTCTGCTTTGGGAGTGGATATTTGCGTGATTCGCCATTCAGAAGTTGATTACTACAAACAGCTAATCGACAGTCCGACTATTCAGACATCTATCGTCAATGGTGGTGATGGTTCTGGGCAGCATCCGAGTCAATCCTTGCTTGATTTGATGACTATCTACGAGGAATTTGGAACGTTTGAGGGGCTAAAGATTGCTATTGCTGGAGATATTACGCATTCGCGTGTTGCTAGATCCAACATGCAGATATTGAAGCGTTTGGGTGCAGAGATTTTCTTTACTGGTCCGGAAGAGTGGTATTCAGAGGATTTTGATGTTTATGGACAGCACTTGAATATTGATGATATTGTTGAAACAGTGGATGTATTGATGTTGCTCCGGGTACAACATGAGCGCCACGATGGTGCTGGTGGATTTTCAAAAGAAACCTATAACAGCATGCATGGTTTGACAGATGAGCGCTACAAACGCTTGAAAGATAGTGCCATTGTCATGCATCCAGCTCCTGTCAATCGTGATGTAGAAATTGATGATCATTTAGTAGAAGCTTCAAAGTCACGTATTGTTCGCCAAATGCAAAATGGTGTTTTTGTTCGTATGGCGATTTTGGAAGCCATTGTGAATGGGAAGGCTTAAAATATATTATTAGTCAAGAACGAGTCGTGTAAGAGCTTATCTTGTACTAGTTGGATCTGGTGTCAAAAGTTTTATTTAATGTCGCCCTGTGAGGCTACAAATAGAAAGGAGAAGGGGTGTTATTCTATCCGGGTTTTGTAATTGAATTCCGGCTACGGACTGAGTCAAAAAGATAGTTTTTCCTTGAATGGTTTTGTTTTTCATCCAAATAAATTCCTATTTTGATTGTGTCTGCTTAACGCCTTTAATATCTTATTATTATGTCAAAAAGACGTTTAATTTTAGAAGATGGGACAATTTTTGAAGGTGAAGCCTTCGGTGCAACTACTGATGTGACAGGAGAATTGGTCTTTTCGACTGGTATGACGGGGTACCAAGAGTCCATTACAGATCAGTCTTATAATGGTCAAATTTTAACGTTTACCTATCCTTTGATAGGGAATTATGGTATAAATCGGGATGATTATGAATCAATTAAGCCGACTTGTAAGGGAGTTGTCGTCAGTGAATGGGCTCGTCGAGCTAGTAATTGGCGCAATCAAATGACTTTAGATGAATTTTTAAAGGCTAAGAATATTCCTGCGATTTCAGGAATTGATACGCGTGCACTTACAAAAATTATTCGCCAACACGGTACCATGAAAGCTACCTTGGCCAATGTAGGAGATTCTGTTGAACATCTGACAGATCAGTTGAGGGCGACCGTTTTACCAACTAATAATATCCAGCAGGTATCTACCAAAACTGCATATCCTGCACCAGGTATTGGTCGCAGCATTGTGTTGGTTGACTTTGGGCTCAAACATTCTATTCTCAGAGAATTAGCGAAGCGTGATTGCAACGTAACTGTTGTGCCTTATGACACAACAGCTGAAGAAATTCTATCCCTAGATCCAGATGGTGTCATGTTATCCAATGGACCAGGGAATCCTGATGATGTGCCTGAAGCACTTGATATGATTCGTGGTATTCTTGGAAAAATTCCAATTTTCGGTATCTGTATGGGGCATCAACTCTTTGCAAAAGCCAATGGTGCAAAGACCTATAAAATGAAGTTTGGGCACCGTGGGTTTAACCATGCGGTACGTGAGATTGCAACGGGGCGTGTTGATTTTACTAGTCAGAATCATGGCTATGCTGTCGCACGTGAGGAATTACCAGAATGTCTGATGATTACGCATGAAGAGATCAATGATCGGTCAGTTGAAGGTGTGCGACATAAATATCACCCAGGTTTTTCTGTCCAATTCCATCCGGATGCAGCACCCGGTCCGCACGATGCTAGTTACCTTTTTGATGAATTTATGGACTTAATAGATTCTTTTAAGAAGGAAAACTAGCAAGGATTTTGTACTGTTCCATGAGACAGCAAGTTAGGTAGAAGCTAAGTTTCTTGTCCTCCCTTCAAGAGGTGGCCGATTCTTGCATTTGTTTTTAAAATGATTTAATCTTGACTTATTTTCTCGTGTCGAAAATCTTATTTAATGTCGCCCTGTGAGGCGACAAATAGAAAGGGGAGAATACAGGTTCGTGAAAACTTTTTGGTTTTCAGGTTCGAACACGCCCTATAAGCTGTGTCAAAAGGATAAGGTTTCTAGTATCTGTTGATATTGTATTAGCCTTCTTATTTTGACTTTGTTTACTTAACGGGCCTTGTATCATAAATTATGCCAAAGCGTTTAGATATTAAAAAAATTATGGTGATTGGGTCTGGTCCGATTGTTATTGGTCAGGCGGCCGAGTTTGATTATGCTGGAACTCAGGCTTGTTTAGCTCTGAAAGAAGAGGGCTATAGTGTCGTACTTGTCAACTCCAATCCAGCAACTATCATGACGGACAAGGAGATTGCGGATAAGGTCTATATTGAGCCGATTACGCTTGAATTTGTCACTCGTATTTTACGCAAAGAACGTCCAGATGCTCTTTTGCCAACGCTCGGAGGTCAGACAGGTCTTAACATGGCGATGGAGTTATCGAAGGCTGGGATTTTGGAAGAGCTGGGTGTAGAGCTTTTAGGAACTAAGTTATCTGCTATTGATCAAGCCGAAGATCGTGACCTCTTTAAGCAACTTATGGAGGAATTGAAGCAACCTATTCCAGAATCTACTATTGTAACAACTGTTGAAGAAGCCTTGCATTTTGCTCGTGAAATTGGCTACCCAGTCATTGTTCGTCCAGCCTTTACATTAGGTGGTACTGGTGGTGGAATGTGTACCGATGAAGTAGAATTACGTGAGATTGTCAAGAATGGTCTGAAGCTCTCTCCAGTCACTCAGTGTTTGATTGAACGATCTATTGCTGGTTTTAAAGAAATTGAGTATGAAGTGATGCGCGATGCTGCAGATAATGCCCTTGTTGTCTGCAACATGGAAAACTTCGATCCTGTGGGGATTCATACAGGAGATTCTATCGTTTTTGCTCCCACTCAAACCCTCTCAGATATTGAAAATCAGATGCTTCGTGATGCCAGTCTTAGTATCATTCGAGCTTTGAAGATCGAGGGCGGCTGCAACGTTCAACTGGCACTAGATCCACACAGTTTTAAGTATTATGTTATCGAGGTCAATCCTCGTGTATCTCGTTCGTCTGCCTTAGCTTCCAAAGCAACTGGTTACCCGATTGCAAAATTGGCAGCCAAAATCGCTGTTGGCCTCAGACTTGATGAAATGATCAATCCTGTAACAGGAACAACATACGCCATGTTTGAACCAGCATTGGACTACGTAGTAGCCAAAATTCCACGTTTTCCATTTGACAAGTTTGAAAAAGGCGAACGTCGTTTGGGAACACAGATGAAGGCAACGGGAGAAGTTATGGCGATTGGTCGTAATATTGAAGAAAGTCTGCTAAAGGCTTGCCGTTCGCTTGAAATTGGTGTCTATCATAATGAAATGCCGGAACTTAGCCGGCTGTCGGATGATGCCCTGGTCGAAAAAATTGTCAAGGCGCAGGATGATCGTCTTTTCTATCTTTCGGAAGCACTCAGACGCGGTTATACAGTAGAAGAATTGGCACAGTTAACGAAGATTGATCTATTTTTCCTCGATAAATTGCTTCATATTTTGGAAATAGAGCAGGAATTGGCAGTTAACTTTGATCATATTGATGTTCTGAAAAAAGCCAAGAAATATGGCTTTTCGGATCGTAAGATTGCAGAGCTTTGGGGCAGAACAGAAAGTTATATTCGTCGTGTTCGGATGGAAAACAAGATTATTCCAGTCTACAAGATGGTCGATACCTGTGCTGCGGAGTTTGAAAGCTCAACGCCATACTTCTATTCAACCTATGAATGGGAAAATGAGTCAATCAAATCAGAAAAGGAATCTGTCTTGGTTCTAGGTTCGGGTCCAATTCGGATTGGTCAAGGTGTTGAGTTTGATTATGCAACGGTTCACTCGGTTAAGGCTATTCAAGCCGCAGGCTATGAAGCTATCATCATGAACTCAAATCCAGAGACTGTTTCGACAGATTTTTCTATTTCAGATAAGCTTTACTTTGAACCACTGACCTTAGAAGATGTTCTCAATGTTATTGATTTGGAGCAACCAAAAGGTGTCGTTGTTCAGTTTGGTGGACAGACAGCTATCAATCTGGCAGAATCATTGGCAAAAGCTGGGGTTCAGATCTTGGGGACTCAGGTAGCGGATTTAGATCGTGCAGAGGATAGAGATTTATTTGAAAAAGCATTGAAAGAATTAGGTATTCCCCAGCCACCAGGTCAGACTGTAACCACTGAAGAAGAGGCCATCAAGGCAGCTTGCAAGCTCGGTTTTCCAGTACTCGTGCGTCCTTCTTATGTTCTTGGGGGACGCGCCATGGAAATTGTTGAAAATGAAGATGATTTACGTTCTTACATGCGAACTGCGGTAAAGGTATCACCTGAACACCCGGTCTTAGTTGATTCTTATATTCTTGGTCGAGAGTGTGAAGTAGATGCTATCTCGGATGGTACCGATGTTCTTATTCCCGGCATTATGGAGCATATCGAGCGTGCAGGTGTCCATTCGGGTGATTCGATGGCAGTTTATCCTCCACAAGGTTTGTCTAAAAAGGTTCAAGAAACAATTGCAGATTATACTAAACGCTTGGCGATTGGTCTACATTGTATTGGTATGATGAATATTCAATTTGTCATCAAAGATGAGATGGTCTATGTTATTGAAGTAAACCCTCGTGCCAGTCGTACAGTACCTTTTTTATCAAAGGTAACCGATATCCCGATGGCTCAGGTAGCGACTCAGCTAATTTTAGGGAAGTGCTTGACTGAATTGGGCTATGAGGGGGGACTCTATCCTGAAAGTCAACAAGTTCATGTGAAAGCACCGGTATTCTCCTTTTCTAAATTGGCCAAAGTAGATAGTCTTTTGGGACCTGAAATGAAGTCTACTGGTGAGATCATGGGTTCAGACCAGACATTGGAAAAAGCTCTCTATAAGGCTTTTGAGGCTAGCCATCAGCATCTGGAGGAGTTTGGGAATATCGTTTTTACCATTGCGGATGAAGATAAGGAAGAAGCGTTAGGACTTGCTCAACGTTACCATGAGTTGGGGTATGGTCTATTTGCAACAGCAGGAACGGCAGCCTATCTCGTCAATAAAGGCTTATCCGTGACACCTGTTGGTAAATTAGGTGATTCTGAATATCCAGACATCCCTAGTTTGGTTCGGGCAGGAAAAGTTCAAGCAATCATCAATACAGTTAGCAAAAAGCGCATAGTTGATGGAGATGGTCAAATGATCCGTAGATCTGCTATTGAAGGAGGAATTCCTCTTTTCACAGCGCTTGATACAGCAGAAGCAATGGTAAAAGTGCTGGAAAGTCGTAGTTTTATGACTCAGGCAATCTAGAAGAGAGAGTATGCCTGCTGTCTTCAATTTTTTATAAATCATGATTTTAAATTGGTTTATTGATTGAATTTGCAACATTTAGTACAGAGGGTGATTTCGCAAGAGGTCATCTTTTTGTTATAATCTAACTATGCAATATATTGTTACAACTAGTCTTAGAATGAACGAACTCCTTGTCGCAAAAGCTAAGCAGATAGCTGGAGGCCTAGGGGTTCGGTATGTCGAACGCAAGAAGCAGTCCGTTTCTGCCTTATTAAGGAGGGTAGATGGTATCTTAGTTGTCTATCAAGAACAACTCACTCTGGAACAGAAGAACGGTCAAAGACTGTTTTTTCATCCGGATACAGCTATTTTGCGGATTAAATCGGGGCGAGACCCACTTGTAGAACTGGTAGGAGCTAGCGCAAAAAGAGTCTTAGATTGTACCATGGGGCTTGCTTCTGATAGTATTGTACTGGCTAGTGCAGGCCATCGGGTTACAGCTCTGGAAAGTTCTCAACTGATTCATTTTATCGTTCGTCAAGGTTTGCAGGATTTTGATAGTGGTGATGAATCTATCAACCAAGCCATGCGAGGAGTCAAAACTTTGTGGACAGATAGTCTGACTTATCTAAGGGAGCAACCAGATAAATCTTTTGATATAATCTACTTTGATCCTATGTTCTCACAAAAAATAAAAGAATCACAAAATTTAGCTGGTCTGGCTGGTCTGGCAAATGTTAGTCGCTTGAATGAGGACATTCTCCATGAAGCCAAACGGGTTGCCAGAGAGAAAATTATTTTAAAAGCTCATTTTAGAGATAGGATTTTTGAGGAATTAGGTTTTGTTCGTCACATACGACCCAATCAAAAATTTCATTACGGAGAAATAATACTATAGGAGAAGTGATAAAATGAAAATTTTAGTAACTGGTTTTGATCCCTTCGGTGGTGATACTGTCAATCCTGCTTTGGAAGTGATCAAGCGCTTGCCTAAGCATATCACTGGTGCAGAGATTATAGTGGCTGAGATACCGACTGTCTTTTATCAATCTGCCAGTGTTTTAGAAGAACAGTTATCAAAGCATTTGCCGGATGCTGTTCTCTGTCTCGGTCAAGCTGGTGGTCGTATGGAATTGACTTTTGAGCGGGTTGCTATCAACCAAGATGATGCACGTATTCCAGACAATGCCGGGCAACAGCCGATTGATACGGCTATTCGTGAAAATGGGGCCCCTGCTTATTTTTCAACGCTACCAATCAAGGCTATGGTAGAAGCTGTTCGTAAAGCTGGGATTCCTGCATCAGTGTCCAATACTGCTGGAACTTTTGTTTGCAATCATCTTATGTATCAATCCCTTTATCTGGCTGAGCGGAATTTTCCGCAGACTAGGGCTGGATTTTTACATATCCCTTTTATACCTGAACAAGTTATTGGCAAATCCGGACTTGCTTCAATGTCTTTGGAGGTTATCGTAAAAGGGGTCCAAGTAGCAATAGAGACTATTGTAGAATATGCAGGGAAAGAAGATATGAAAATAGTTGGAGGAGCGACTCATTGATGGGACTCCTCGAAAAAAATTATGTCTATTTGTAATTGCCCTTGAATATGAAAAATACTCAAAATGAAATGGATAGAAAAAATAAAAGAAAATACGTGATGGTATGATAAAAAATTTATTTTAAGTAAGATGTCTGATAAGTTAGTTACAGTACAAGTACTGGCCGGATTTTATTATAGATAATTTGGGAAAATTCATCCGACTCAAAAATAGACATTTTTGCTAGAAATATGAAAAATAATTAAAAGTGTCAAGTTTTTTTCTTGACACCTGATAGAAGTATGATATAATAAAACATGTGCTAAATAGCTCTGCTATTTCACCGAATACTATCATAAAGAAAAGAGAATACTAAAAATGGCAGTAAAAATCCGTTTAACTCGTATGGGTTCTAAAAAGAAACCTTTCTATCGTATCAACGTTGCAGACTCACGCGCACCACGTGATGGTCGTTTTATCGAGACTGTTGGTACTTACAACCCACTTTTGGCTGAAAACTCAGTAACTCTTAAAGAAGAGCGTGTACTTGAGTGGTTGGCAAAAGGTGCACAACCATCTGATACTGTTCGTTCCCTTCTTTCAAACGCAGGCGTTTTGAAAAAATTCCACGAGCAAAAATTCTCTAAATAAGAATAGTAAGCGAGAACACTTATGGACATGATTGAAAATCTCATTATTGCAATTGTGAAACCATTGATTTCACAACCTGAAAGTTTGACGATTAAAATCGTTGATACACCTGAATTCTTGGAATACCATTTGGATTTAGATCCGTCTGATATTGGTCGCATCATTGGTAGGAAAGGACGTACAATTTCTGCAATCAGGACGATTGTTTATTCTGTTCCAACAAGTGGTAAGAAAGTTCGTTTAGTGATTGACGAAAGAGAATAGGAAAGTCACCATTTGGTGGCTTTTATAGTCTCTTGCTACTATCATTTTGGCTTGCCTAGTGTGAGTTGTATCCAATCTAGCAAGCTTATTCTTATTTCCAATCATCGCTTGTCTGATTGAAAGGGAGTGAGGAATTTTATTATCAATGTATCAGGAAGGGGCTTGCCCCTTTTTAGCATATAGAAAGGACGAAAATAATGAACCTCATTTGGACTTATTTAAAAAAATATCCCAAATGGCTTGCCCTAGATTTATTGGGAGCTTTCTTGTTTGTAGTAGTGAATCTAGGCTTACCTACTTTTCTAGCTAGAATGATTGACCAAGGAATCACCAAAAATAATGTCAACCAACTCTATTATTGGGCTATCATGATGGGTTTTATCGTGTTGCTCGGTATTGTAGGACGGGTAACATTAGCCTATGCAGCTGGAAAACTGACAACAAGTATTGTCAAAGATATTCGTAATGACCTTTATGAGAAAATCCAAGATTATTCACATCATGAGTATGAACAGATTGGTGTTTCCTCATTGGTGGCTCGCATGACAAATGATGCCTTTGTTTTAATGCAATTCTCAGAGATGATTTTAAAACTAGGTATTATTACCCCGTTAATGATGGTTGCAAGTGTAGTAATGACTCTGGTGACTAGTCCAAGTCTTGCATGGACAGTAGCAGTTGCTACGCCTTTCCTTATCATGGTTATCATCTATGTAGCAACGAAGACCCGTCCGCTCTCAGAAAAGCAACAGAAGCGCTTGGATACCATTAACCAATATGTGCGAGAAAACTTGATGGGTTTACGGGTTATTCGAGCTTTTACACGCGAAGCATTCCAAGAAGAACGCTTTGAAGAAGTCAATGAACAATACACAGAAACGTCTAAAAAACTGTTTCATTTAACCGGTCTGACAGAACCCTTATTTGTGCAGATTATCATTGCTATGATTGTAGCCATCGTATGGTTTGCTTTAAAACCTTTGAAAGAAGGTAATTTACAAATTGGTGATTTGGTAGCCTTTATTGAATACAGCTTCCATGCTCTATTTTCATTCTTACTATTTGCTAATTTATTTAACATGTATCCGCGCATGTCTGTATCTAGCCAACGAATTCGAGAAGTATTGGCCATGCCGATTTCTATTTCAAAGAATGAAGATGGTGTGACAGAAACGGATACACATGGCTATTTAGAATTTGAGAATGTGACGTTTGCCTATCCGGGTGAAACAGAATCTCCAGTTCTTCATAACATTTCCTTCAAAGCTAATCCTGGTGAAACGATTGCTTTTATCGGTTCAACTGGTTCGGGTAAATCTTCTTTGGTGAACTTAATTCCACGTTTTTATGATGTGACCTTAGGTCGTATCCTAGTAGATGGTGTGGATGTCAGACGTTATAATCTGAAGGCTCTCCGTAGCAAGATTGGATTTATTCCGCAGAAAGCTCTGCTATTTACCGGAACAATCGCAGAAAACCTCAAATATGGGAAAATCGATGCTAGTCTCACGGAACTTCATCAAGCAACAGATGTGGCGCAGGCCAAGGAGTTTATCGAAAGCAAAGAGAAGCAGTTCGATACCCATCTTGCAGAAGGGGGAAGCAACTTATCTGGTGGACAAAAACAGCGCCTTTCTATCGCACGTGCCATTGTTAAGCAGCCTGATATTTATATCTTTGATGATTCTTTTTCAGCCTTGGATTATAAGACAGATGCCCTTTTACGGAGTCGTTTGAAAGAAGTTACAGGAAATGCAACAGTCTTAATTGTCGCCCAACGTGTTGGAACTATTATGGATGCAGATCAGATTATTGTTCTGAATGAAGGAGAAATCGTTGGTCGCGGTACTCACAATGAATTGATGGAAAATAACGAGATTTATCGTGAAATCGCAAATTCTCAGCTCAATCGTCAATCCCTGACAGAAGAATAGGAGGAATCATGAAGAACACATTTGTATTTACTCGTGTTTGGGACTATCTACGTCATTATAAATCTTCTGTATTTTTAGCTGTTTTTCTAAAGACAATTAGTGCGGTTATGAATGCGCTAGAACCATTTGTATTAGGACTTATCATTACAGAACTGACAAAAAATCTTCTTGACATTGCCAATGGTGTAGTTGGAGCGGAAATCAATGTTTCCTACATTGCTATCTTGCTGGCTATTTATGCTTTTCGAGCTCTTTTGTATGAAATCGGAGCTTACGGTTCCAATTATTTTATGACCAAGGCAGTCCAAGGAGCTACCAAGGAACTTCGTCATGACTTGAGTCATAAGATTAACAAAATTCCAGTATCTTACTTTGATAAACATCAGTATGGAGATCTTTTAGGTCGCTTCACCAGTGATGTTGAGACGGTTTCAAATGCTCTACAGCAAAGTTTTCTTCAGTTGGTCAACGCAGCCCTAGCCCTATCCCTAGCCCTCTTCATGTGCTTCTGGCTAGATGTTTCGCTGGCTCTAGTGGTGATGATCTTAGTGCCTGTGACCTATTTTGGCTCAAAATTTATCATGGGTAAATCTCAACCCTACTTTAAACAACAGGCAGATGCTCTCGGTCGCCTCAACGGTTTTGTTCAAGAAAACCTCACAGGCTTCAATGTTGTCAAGCTATATGGACGTGAAGAACAATCGACTGTGGAGTTTCGACAAATAACCTCAGATTTGCAGGAAGTCGGGTTTAAGGCTAGCTTCATGTCTGGTTTACTGATGCCTATAGTACACGGCTTTTCTAATATCGCCTATGTAGTGGTCGCTCTGCTTGCTGGCTTAAAAGTTCTTGCTGGGAGGTTAACTGTAGGGAATATGCAGGCCTTCGTCCAATACGTTTGGCAGATTTCGCAGCCTGTCCAAACCTTGACTCAGCTGGCCCCCCAACTCCAGTCAGCTAAATCTTCCCTTGAACGCATCTTTTCGGTCCTAGATGAGCTTGATGAAGCAGACGCCAATGCGCTTGAGTTGACAGAAAGTTTATCTGGTCAAGTTAGTTTTGAACAAGTTGAATTTGGTTATTCGGATGACAAACCGCTTATCCGAAACTTTAATTTACAAGTAGAACCTGGAGAAATGGTAGCTATTGTTGGTCCGACAGGTGCAGGAAAAACAACCTTGATAAATCTTCTCATGCGTTTCTATGATGTGACCTCTGGTTCTATCAAGGTTGATGGAAAAGATATTAGAACCATTTCTCGCCAATCTTATCGTCGTCAATTTGGGATGGTTCTTCAAGATGCTTGGCTCTACGAAGGAACAATTAAAGAAAACTTACGTTTTGGTCGACTAGATGCAACGGATGAGGAGATTATTGAAGCTGCCAAAGCTGCCAATGTAGATCATTTTATTCGCACATTGCCCGGTGGCTACAACATGGAGATGAATCAGGAATCCAGCAATATTTCTCAAGGTCAGAAACAATTATTGACTATCGCTCGTGCTCTCTTAGCAGATCCAGCGATTCTGATTTTAGATGAGGCAACCTCATCGGTTGATACGCGACTAGAGTTGCTGATTCAGAAGGCTATGAAACACTTGATGAAGGGACGGACGAGTTTCGTCATCGCTCATCGCTTATCTACCATTCAAGAAGCAGATAAAATTTTGGTTCTAAAAGATGGACAAATCATCGAACAGGGGAACCACGAGAGCCTCCTAGCAGATAAAGGTTTTTACTACAATCTTTACCAAAGTCAATTTAGTCAATCTAAGTAGTAAAATACTGACTTATTTGTCTTGATAGGTGACATAGTAGGAGAGTATTTCATATTCTTTGAAAGTCAAAACCAGACTTCATCTACCTGACTTGATAAGCTTCAGTTCTACCTACTGTTGCATTTGCTAGTCTGATGTTCATTGTGTAATCAATTTATTACTTGAACATTAAGTTTTATTCCTGAACTTCTGCTTCATCAACTAAAATGAAAAATAGCTTCCTAGTTGTTAAGGAAGTGAGAGTGCAGATAAAACAAATCATTTTGAGATATGGTTTGTAACTAAACTCTTAGAGACGTTACTTTTTAACGTTTCTGGGAGTTTTTACTTTTGATCGCAAAAAAAGATTGAAGATCTTGTCCGAAATAGACTTTTTCTTCAATCTGAAGGGAGATATGCTATTATTGGGCAATTTCTGCCAACAAGCTTTCAGCACTGGTTGTTGGTAGTATACGGATACGATTTAGTGTCAATAAACCATCACTGGCAGAAGCCAGTCCATAATTGGTTGTCACACCGAGCTTGTAACCAGCTTTTTCGGTTAAAGCAACAGTATCTGCTGAGTATCGTCCTCCTGGATAGGCAAGAGCAATCGTCTCCTGATTTAGCTGGTTATCCAGATAAGCTTTGGAAGCAGTAAGTTCATCGGTTTGTGTTTCGATCGAGCTGTATTCCAAATCGGGATGACTGACAGTATGAGCTTGGAAGGAAAGTCCAGCAGCACGCATTTCTTTCATTTGTTCTAAAGTGAGGTGGCCGGCTCGTCCATTTTCTGTAAAACCAGTAATGACATTATTGGTCGCCTTCATTTTGTACTGCTTAAGGAGTGGGTAAGCATGACTGTAAAAATCCCAAATACTATCATCAAAGGTGAGCCAAACAACTTTTTTGCCAGCTGGCAAGACATTTTCCTTTAAAACTTTATAAGCTTCTTCAGGCGATAAGGTATAGTACCCTGCATCCTGCAGGGCTTTCAGATGACTTTCAAAGGTTGTTGGAGCAACGATTAGGTTAGCATTGGCTTCTTCCTCAGGAGCCATTATGTGGATGGCATGATACATGAGGATAGGGAATTTGACAGGCTGTTCCTGTCGTTCCCAAGTGACTTCGGGTTGCACCGATGAACTAGAACTAGCTGTTGTGGTTGTTGAAATTTCTTGCTGGCTTTGAACTGGGCTAGAAGTACTAGAATTTTCCACTTTTTTTGACATGGAAAATAGAAATGCAGAAATAGCTATAAGCGGTAATAGGACAATGACCATGCCGACAATTAGTTTACCATGCTGTCTACGTTTTCGTATTGCTCTTCTTGAATGTCTCATATTGTTTCTCCATAACATAGATAGTAAGACAATTATACCAAATTTTTGCCAAGTAGTCAGAATATTTGGTATAATGAGAGAAAAACTTTTGAAGGAGAGTGCATGGTAATTAAGGTAGGATTATTGGGATTCGGAACAGTAGCAAGCGGTGTGCCATTTTTATTGAAAGAAAATGCAGAGAAAATTGAAAAAGCAGCCCAAGATAGAATTGAAGTTGCCAAAGTACTTGTCAAGGATGATGCAGAAAAAGAAAGTCTCTTGGTTGCGGGATACAACTATCATTTTGTTACAGATATTGGTGAAATTTTAGAGGACGAAGAGATTGCAATCGTAGTGGAATTGATGGGGCGAATCGAGCCTGCTAAAACATTCATTACCCGCGCTTTAGAAGCAGGCAAACATGTCGTTACAGCTAATAAGGATTTACTGGCTGTTTACGGCAGTGAATTATGTGCCTTGGCAGAAGAAAAGAATTTAGCCCTCTATTATGAGGCTGCTGTTGCAGGTGGTATCCCTGTATTGCGTACTTTGGTTAATTCTTTGGCAGCAGATAAAGTAACCCGCATTCTGGGAGTTTTGAATGGAACATCAAACTTCATGTTGACAAAAATGGTGGATGAAGGTTGGACTTATGATAAGGCTTTGCAGACTGCTCAGGAATTAGGATATGCTGAATCCGACCCGACAAATGATGTCGAAGGAATTGATGCTGCCTACAAGGCAGTGATTCTCAGCCAATTTGCATTTGGGATGACTGTTGATTTTGAACATGTAGCTCACAAGGGGATCTCTCATATCACGCCAGAGGATGTAGCAGTGGCTCAAGAATTAGGGTATGTCATTAAACTTGTGGGGGATATTCAGGAAACCGCCTCTGGTATTTTTGCAGAAGTATCCCCTACCTTCTTACCGAAAGATCATCCACTAGCAAGCGTTAGTGGTGTTATGAATGCTGTCTTTGTCGAGTCCATCGGTATCGGTCAATCAATGTACTATGGTCCTGGTGCTGGTCAAAAACCCACAGCGACCAGTGTAGTAGCAGACATTATCCGCATCGTTCGTCGTCTTAAGGAGGGAACTGTCGGTAAAGCCTTTAATGAATATAGCCGTTCGCTTAAATTGGCTATACCAAGCGATGTGAAGAGCGAATATTACTTTTCTATCGTAACACCTGATAAGAATGGGAAGATGCTCCGTTTAGCAGAACTTTTCAATGCCGAAGAAATTTCCTTCAAGCAAATTTTGCAAAAGGGAGTCAATGGTAACACTGCTCGTCTGGTTATTGTGACACACGAGATGAGCAAAACGCAGCTAGAAAATGTGACAGTGAGATTGGCACAAGAGACAGATTTCACTGTCTTGAATATTCTTAAAGTTTTGGGAGAATAAGTTATGAAAATCATGATACCAGCAACTTCAGCCAATATTGGTCCTGGTTTTGATTCGGTTGGAGTCGCTTTGTCAAGGTATTTAACGATTGAGGTACTTGAGCCAACAGATAAATGGATTATTGAGCACAATCTTGAATTTGTTCCGACTGATAAGAATAATCTTTTAATAAAAACAGCCTTGAAGGTTACTAAAAAATTGCAACCACACCGTATCAGGATGACGAGTGATATTCCCTTAGCGCGTGGTCTGGGTTCTTCTAGTTCAGTAATTGTAGCAGGTATTGAACTTGCAAATCAACTAGCTAAGTTGAAGATGACTACAGATGAAAAATTACAGAAGGCAACAGAAATTGAAGGACATCCGGATAATGTTGCACCAGCTATCTATGGGAACCTGGTTATCTCTAGCTATGTAAATAGAAGGGTTCAAGCGGTTGTAACGGAGTTTCCTGAAGCTAGTTTTGTTGCATTTATTCCAAGTTATTCGCTGAGAACAGTGGAAAGTCGAGGAGTCCTACCGTACCAAATGAGCTATAAGAAGGCAGTAGCAGCAAGTGCGATTGCTAATGTAGCGATTGCTAGTCTGATGGCAGGAGATTTGACAACGGCTGGAAGAGCTATTCAGTCTGACATGTTCCATGAACCGTTCCGTCAATCATTAGTGAAAGAGTTTTGTTCAATTAGACGAGTTGGACAGGATTTAGGAGCATATGCAACTTATTTGTCTGGCGCAGGTCCTACTGTTATGATTTTAGCGCCTAAAGAAAAAGAAGATCAAATAGTTAAGGCACTTGAAAATCTCACCTTAGATGGGACGATTCATCGTCTCCGGGTTGATACTAAAGGCATTCAAATTTTCTAATCTTTCTAGCCCCTTAGGGGCTATTTTTTATAAATGTATTTTTGTTGATTTTTATTCGTTTTATCTTCTAATTTTTGGTATAATAAATCATGTATATCCTAAATTGAAACGAGAAGATTATGAAAGATAAAATTAGGTTTGAATTGGAAGGTATTGATATTCGGTTTGATGAACCTTTGAAAGAATATACCTACACGAGAGTAGGAGGAGCTGTTGACTATTTAGCTTTTCCGCGCAATCGCTACGAGATTGTTCGTATTGTAGAATTTGCCAAACGTGAGGGAATTGCTTGGCAAGTACTTGGGAATTCTAGTAATATCATTGTGCGTGATGGTGGGATTCGTGGTTTTGTTATCCGAATGGATAAGCTTAATTCTGTGACGGTTTCAGGTTATACTATTGAAGCAGAAGCAGGAGCAAACTTGATTGAAACAACTAAGGTTGCTCTGTTCCATTCCTTGTCAGGTTTTGAATTTGCATGTGGCATTCCGGGAAGTATTGGGGGTGCTGTTTATATGAACGCAGGAGCCTATGGTGGAGAAGTGGCTCATATTTTAGTGTCTGCACAAATTTTAACACCGGCTGGTTATGTAGAAACCTTGGATAATCGTGAACTCCGATTCGGCTATCGTTCGTCTGTCTTACAGGAAAATGGTGCAATCGTTTTGTCTGCTAAGTTCGCTCTTAAGCCGGGGAACCACACTGTAATTTCACAAGAAATGGCTCGCTTGACCCATATCCGTGAACTCAAACAACCTCTAGAATATCCATCTTGTGGTTCGGTCTTCAAACGTCCACTGGGGCATTTTGCAGGTCAGTTGATTATGGAAGCTGGCTTAAAAGGGTATCGTATCGGTGGTGTAGAAGTGTCTGAAAAACATGCTGGTTTCATGGTCAATCTTGCTGATGGGACAGCTAAAGATTATGAAGATTTAATTGAATATGTGATTGAAATGGTCAAAAAATCTTCAGGCATCACTTTGGAGAGGGAAGTTCGCATTATCGGTGACCCTGCTGACACATTATAGCCACTAGGCTCCTACAAAAAAAGAAGGAATTTATGAAAATTGAAAAAGCCAATTATTGAATTTAAGAACGTTTCCAAAGTATTCGAAGACAGTGGGACGACCGTTTTAAAGGATATTAGTTTTGAATTAGAAGAAGGGAAATTCTATACCCTACTTGGTGCTTCTGGATCCGGTAAGTCAACAATTTTAAATATTATTGCTGGTCTTTTGGAAGCCAGTTCAGGGGATATTTATCTGGATGGTCAACGCATCAATGATATTCCGACCAATAAACGGGATGTCCATACAGTTTTCCAATCTTATGCCCTTTTCCCGCATATGACCGTCTTTGAAAATGTGGCTTTTCCCTTAAAACTGCGAAAAATTGAAAAAGCTGAAATTGAACAAAGAGTAACTGAGGTCCTTCAGATGGTTCGTCTTTCAGGTTACGAAAATCGCTCCATTCAAAAACTATCTGGCGGACAGCGTCAACGTGTCGCTATCGCACGTGCCATCATCAATCAGCCACGAGTTGTCTTACTTGATGAACCTCTTTCTGCCTTGGATTTGAAACTGCGAACAGAAATGCAGTATGAGCTCCGTGAGCTTCAGCAGCGTTTGGGGATTACCTTTGTCTTTGTAACCCATGATCAGGAAGAAGCTCTAGCGATGAGCGATTGGATCTTTGTCATGAATGATGGTGAAATTGTTCAATCAGGGACGCCGGTAGACATTTACGATGAACCGATTAACCATTTTGTTGCGACTTTCATTGGAGAATCCAATATTCTACCGGGACGCATGATTGAAGACTATCTGGTCGAGTTTAACGGCAAGCGTTTTGAAGCTGTTGATGGTGGTATGCGTCCAAATGAAGAGGTTGAAATTGTAATCCGTCCCGAAGACTTACGCATTACCTTACCGGAAGAAGGAAAATTACAGGTGAAGGTAGATACTCAGCTCTTTCGTGGTGTTCATTACGAAATTATTGCCTACGATGATTTGGGCAATGAATGGATGATTCACTCCACCCGCAAAGCTATTGTCGGTGAGGTGATTGGTCTAAATTTTGAACCGGAAGACATCCACATTATGCGTCTCAACGAAACTGAGGAAGAATTTGATGCCCGTATTGAAGAATATGTAGAGGTAGAAGAAGTAGAAGATGGCCTAATCAATGCTATTGAGGAGGAACGTAATGAAGAAAACCTCTAGGCTATTTGCGATTCCTTATGTACTATGGGTGTCTCTCTTCGTCCTTGCACCAGTTGCCCTGATTATTTTCAAATCCTTCTTTGATATTCATAATAATTTTACACTATCCAATTATCAGGCCTATTTTAATTCTCCCAATATGACCTACCTGCGAATGAGTTTTAACTCTATTTTTTATGCAGGAGTCATCACTTTAGCAACCTTGTTGGTAGCCTATCCAACTGCTTATTTTTTGACTAAACTTAAGCACAGACAACTTTGGCTTATGTTGATCATCTTACCTACTTGGGTCAATCTCTTACTTAAAGCTTATGCTTTTATTGGGATTTTCGGACAGCATGGTTCAATTAACCAATTTCTGGAGTTTGTTGGTTTGGGAGCCCAGCAAATCCTCTTTACAGATTTTTCTTTTATTGCAGTTGCTGCTTATATCGAAATTCCTTTCATGATCTTGCCAATCTTTAATGCGCTTGACGATTTAGATAAGAATCTAATCAATGCTAGCCGAGATTTGGGAGCGACTCCATGGCAAACGTTCGTAAAAGTTGTTTTTCCTCTCTCTATGAATGGAGTGCGCTCTGGCGTTCAGGCTGTCTTTATTCCAAGTTTGAGTCTCTTTATGTTGACTCGCTTGATTGGCGGTAACCGGGTGATCACACTAGGAACAGCCATCGAACAACATTTTCTCATTACGGAAAACTGGGGAATGGGTTCAACCATTGGTGTTGTCTTGATTGTAGCCATGCTGTTGATTATGTGGGTAACGAAAGAGAGGAAGAAATAATGAAGAAATTTGCTACCATCTACTTGACGATTGCTTTTCTCGTTCTTTATTTGCCAATCTTTTATCTCATCTTCTATGCTTTCAATAAAGGCGGTGATATGAATGGTTTCACAGGCTTTACTTTTAAACATTTTTCATCTATGTTGGGTGATAGTCGTCTTATGCTAATTTTAGCTCAAACCTTCTTGTTAGCTTTTTTGAGTTCTTTGATTGCGACTCTTATTGGAACATTTGGTGCCATCTATATTTATCAAGCCAGACCTCGTTTTCAAAACGCTCTTTTGTCCGTTAACAATATCTTGATGGTGGCTCCTGATGTCATGATTGGAGCAAGCTTTCTCATTCTTTTCACCATTATTGGTTTCCAATTAGGTTTTATCTCCGTTTTACTAAGTCATATTGCCTTTTCTATTCCGATTGTTGTCTTGATGGTTTTGCCACGGTTGAAGGAAATGAACCCAGATATGATCTCGGCAGCCTACGATCTTGGAGCAACTCAGCCACAAATGTTAAAAGAAATCATGTTACCCTATTTAACTCCGGCTATTATTGCAGGTTACTTCATGGCTTTTACTTATTCACTTGATGATTTTGCAGTCACCTTCTTTGTCACAGGAAATGGTTATTCCAACCTGTCTGTAGAGATTTACTCACGGGCTCGTCAAGGAATATCTTTGGAGATAAATGCTCTGTCTACCCTAGTTTTCCTCTTTTCTATCCTACTAGTAGTAGGCTATTATTTCATTTCACGTGAGAAGGAGGCTAACTAATGAAGAGACTCTATTCGTTCTTTTTAGGGATCTTGATGATTATTTTAGTCCTGTGGGGAATTAGTTACAAATTAGAAGCTCATTCAGCCCAGGGAACAAAGGATAAATTGGTTATCTATAATTGGGGAGACTATATTGATCCAGACTTGTTAGCAGAATTTACTGCTGAAACAGGCATTCAAGTGGATTATCAGACATTTGATTCCAACGAAGCGATGTATACCAAAATCAAACAGGGTGGGACAACCTATGATTTGACTATCCCTTCAGAATACATGATTTCTAAGATGACTGAAGAAGATATGCTCATCAAACTAGATAAATCCAAAATTGAAGGACTCAATAATATTGACCCACGGTTTATGGGATTAAGTTTCGACAAAAATAATGACTACTCTATTCCTTATTTTTGGGGAACCTTGGGAATTGTTTATAACAAAACAATGGTTACCAAGCCGCCACGGGAGTGGGAAGACTTGTGGTCAGAAGAATACCGTGATAATATCATGTTAATTGACGGCGTTCGTGAGGTTATGGGATTTGGTTTGCAATCCTTAGGTTACAGCTTGAACTCAAAGAATCCGTCAGAGATTAAAAAAGCGGCAGAACATCTCTATCATCTAACCCCAAATATCAAGGCCATTGTTGCTGATGAAATCAAGGGGTATATGATTCAGGATGCCGCAGCTATTGCAGTTAGTTTTTCGGGTGAGGCAAGCGATATGCTAGAGGGAAATGAAAATCTCCGTTATGTTGTTCCTTCAAAAGGTTCAAATCTCTGGTTTGATAATATGGTTATTCCAAAAACAGCCAAGAATATTAGTGGAGCTTATGCCTTTATGAGTTTCATGCTTCGCCCAGAAAATGCTCTACGAAACGCACAATATGTTGGTTATTCAACCCCAATTCCTGCTGCTAAAGCAATGCTTGATGAAGAAACTCAGAATGATGAAGCCTTCTATCCATCAGAAGAAACAATGAAGAAGATGGAAGTTTATGATAACTTAGGAAAGGATTTGCTCGGTACTTATAATGATTTGTACCTGCAAGTTAAGATGTATCGTAAATAAGTAATAAAAATACACTGCGACAAACAATTCTCTTTGTTTCAGTGTATTTTTTTGCATCATTTTTAATAGTTATAAGTTTTTGTTATAACAAGCCATAGTTTTTCTAAATAATAGAATTTTCAGAATATACTTGCAATACTGATAATTTTATGTTTAAATAGACTTATTGGTTTTTCCAATAATGAAGGAGTAAATTAGGAGGAAGTAGTATGAAAAAGAAGGAAACCTTCTCACTTAGAAAACATAAAATTGGGACTGTGTCTGTTCTTTTGGGTGCAGTTTTTTTGTTTGGAGGAGTCCAGTCCGTAGCCGCTAATGAAATTAATAATCCGGCGCCTACACAAGTAGAAGCCACCCTTTCTGCTGAGACAAAGGAAAATGCCGAGCAGGAAAATCAGACAGTGAAAGAAAGGACTGACCTACCCATAGAAACAACTCCAGTCGAAACAATCACTGTTGAGAATGAAGCTGCGACATCAACTAGCGAAAGCAAACCAGTTGAGAGTGACATTTCTATCAGTCCCGAACAATCTACTACAATCGAGAAAACACGTGCTGCAAGTAAGAAAGAAAATGCTGAAGAAAAAGAGACCAAAACAGCATCTTTGATTGGCGTCTCTGAAGAAGCCAAACCACAAAATATTGACAGTAATACAATCGTCACCGTCCCTAAAGTTTGGGAAAATGGTTATAAGGGTGCAGGAACAGTCGTTGCGATTATTGATTCTGGTTTGGATATTGATCATGATACGATGCGTATCTCAGATACTTCAACTGCAAAATATAAAACAGCAGAAGAATTAGAAGCTGCTAAAAAAGCCGCAGGAATTACTTATGGTAAGTGGTTTAGTGATAAGGTTGTATTTGGTTATAATTATGTTGATGCCAATACTGTCTTAAAGGAGAAAGACCAGCGTTCTCATGGTATGCATGTAACAAGCATTGCAACGGGGAATCCGACTCAACCTGTAGCTGGACAGTTGATGTACGGTGTTGCTCCAGAAGCGCAGGTCATGTTCATGCGGGTCTTCTCTGATATTCAGTCTACAACCAGCGCAGCATTGTACGTAAAAGCGATTGAAGATGCAGTAAAATTGGGTGCAGATAGCATTAACCTCAGTTTGGGTGGAGCAAATGGTTCTGTTGTCAATATGAATGAAAATGTGACTGCTGCCATAGAAGCTGCTCGTCGTGCAGGGGTGTCAGTTGTAATTGCTGCCGGTAATGATGGAACATTTGGCTCAGGTCATTCCAATCCGTCAGCAGAAAATCCAGATTACGGTTTGGTAGGAGCACCTTCTACAGCTCGTAATGCAATTTCAGTTGCTTCTTACAACAATACGACCATTGGTAGCAAGGTTATCAACATTGTCGGACTTGAGGATAGGGCAGATTTGAACTATGGTAAGAGTACATTTGATAATCCAGATAAAAGTTCTGTGAAATTTGAATTGGGTAAAGAGTACGAGTATGCATTTGCAGGAATTGGTACAGAAAAAGATTTTGAAAATCTAGATGTAAAAGGTAAACTAGCTTTAATTAAACGCGGTTCCATTCCTTTCACTGAAAAAATTGCCAATGCAACTGCCGCAGGTGCAACGGGTGTTGTTGTCTTTAATAATCTTCCAGATGAGGCAAATGTAAGTATGGCATTGGATGACACAGCCATTGCCATCCCTTCAATATTTATCCCAATGAAATTTGGTGAGGCTTTGGCTGCCAATTCATACAAGATTGTATTTAATAACGAGACCGATATTCAGCCTAACCCTAAAGCCGGGCTTTTGTCCGACTTTTCAAGTTGGGGATTGTCAGCAGATGGTGAGTTGAAACCGGATTTGGCTGCTCCTGGTGGAGCTATCTATGCAGCAATCAACGACAATGACTATGCTAGCATGCAGGGAACCAGTATGGCCGCTCCCCATGTAGCTGCGGCAGCAGCTTTGGTAAAGCAATACATACAAGCTACTTATCCAACAAAAACACCTCAAGAAGTTGAAGCACTTATCAAGTACCTGTTAATGTCAACCGCGAAAGCACACATCAACAAAGAAACAAAAGCTTATACTTCGCCACGTCAACAAGGTGCTGGTATTATAGACACCGCAGCGGCTATCTCTACAGGTTTATACCTGACTGGTGAAGATGGATATGGTAGCATTACTTTAGGCAATGTTGGAGATAGATTTAATTTCACTGTCACTCTTCATAATATCACCAATGAAGACAAGACACTGAATTACTCTACCCAATTAACCACCGATACAGTTGATGAAAAAGGACTGATCACCTTAGCACCACGTTTGTTAAAAGAAATTCCTGGCGGTAGTGTTACTGTTAAGGCAAATTCCTCCACAACTATTTCCGTTGAGGTAGATGCGACAAGTTTTGCAAAAGAGTTGACAAACTTGATGAAGAATGGCTATTATCTTGAAGGTTTTGTTCGATTCACTAATGTGGTTGATAGTGGGGAAATTGTCAGTATTCCTTATGTTAGCTTCCGTGGAGAATTTCAAAACTTATCTGTCGTAGAAGAGCCGATTTACAATCTGATTGCAGATGGAAAGGGTGGGTTCTATTTTGAGCCAGTTGCAGAACAACCAGACACAGTTGATATTCGTCAACACTATACAGGTCTTGTTACCGGAAGTACAGAATTAGTCTACTCAACGGGTAAGCGAACAGAGTTTACCACCAAAACTTTAGGAACATTCAAAAATGAGTCAGGTCACTTTGTATTGCGGTTAGATCAAGAAGGAAAGCCTCATTTAGCTATCTCCCCTAATGGTGACCGTAATCAAGACTCGTTAGCTTTTAAAGGTGTGTTCTTACGAAACTATACTGATTTGGTAGCAAATGTTTATGCTGCAACTGATACAGAACGGACTACACCGCTTTGGTCAAGTGAGCCGCAAGGTGGTGATAAGAATTTTTATAGTAATGATAAAAAGAATCCAAAATCAACGATTATTTATCCAACTGAATGGAAGGGAACAGATAGTGCTGGGAATGCCCTTGCAGATGGCAAGTACCAATATGTTTTGACCTACTCTCCTGAAGTTCCAGGAGCTAAAGTACAAAGCATGGTTTTTGATGTCATCATTGATAGAAAAGCTCCAGTTATTACAACAGCAACCTATGATGAAACAACATTCACATTCAAACCACGTCCGGCAATTGAAAAAGGTGAATCAGGTATTTTCCGAGAGCAAGTCTTTTATCTTGTAGCAGATGGCAATGGTATGACAACAGTCCATTCATTGGAAAAAAATGGTGATGTGGTTGTTGCAGATAATAAGGTCTTTGTCCCACAAAATAAGGATGGTTCCTTTACTTTACCGCTCAATCTGGCTGATATTTCAAAATTCTACTATACTGTGGAAGATTATGCAGGTAATGTTAGTTATGAAAAGGTAGAGAATTTGATTAGCATAGGAAATGATAAAGGTTTGGTCACAGTAAGCATACTGGATAAGGATACCGACAAAACTGTTCAAATTCCTTTTACTTATTCTGTAAGAGATGCAACTGGCAAGATAGTTGCTGAATTGCCACGCTATGCTGATAATAGTAGTATCCTAAAACTACCTTTCGGTACTTATACCTTTGAACTCTTTCTCCATGATACAGAACGGTCAGTCTTAGCTGGTGAGACTAAGTTTGTAGTTACAATCAATGAAGAAAATAGCACGGCAGAAGTGAATTTCTATGTCGTTTTGAAAGATAAGGCTAATCTACTTGTAGACATTGATAAACTACTACCTACTGGTTCAATGATTCAGCTAAAAACAAATGATGGACAAACGATCCTCTTGCCAAATGCGAAATATTCTAAGACAGACTATGGTAAATTTGTTCCGGTAGGTACCTATACTATTGTTTCTACTCTTCCAGATGGTTATGAATTCTTAGAGGAATTGGATGTAGCAGTCCTTGCCAATCAATCAAATATTAAAAAATTAACCTTGATTAACAAGGTTGCCTTAAAAGACTTGATTTCTGAGCTTTCAGAGATAGAAGCTACAGATACTTATTACAATGCAGCTATGAATCTTCAAGCAGCTTATGATAAGGCATTAGAAGAAGCCAATGCTGTACTTGCTAATAGACATCATCAAGCAGAAGTAGATAGAGTGTTAGCAAATCTGGTCGCTGCAAAGGAACAATTAAATGGTAAAGCCACTGATACTGGTTCTTTAATAGCGGAAGTAGCAGCTTATCCATCAATCCAGTCAAGCTTTATTTACTACAATGCTCAAACTACCAGACAGGTAGCTTATGATACAGCTATTCGTACTGCACAACTGATACTGAGCAAGGAAAAAGTAACTCAGACTGAAATTGATCAAGTACTAGCAGACTTATTAGCGACCAAGGCAGATTTGGATGGACAAAAGACAGACTTTACTGCACTTCGTAATGCTGTTTCTGTTTCATCTGTATTGAAAGCAACAGATGTTAAGTATCTCAATGCTTCAGACAATGTAAAACTTGCTTATGATCAAGCGCTTGAAACAGCGAAAGCCATTCTGGCCGATGAGCAAGCGAGTCAGGAGAGCGTAGATCAAGCACTTGCTAGTTTGACAAGTGCTCAAGCAAATCTTGATGGTATAGCAGTTCCATCAGGAAAAGAGCAACAGCAGGTCGATAGTGGACAACCGTTACCAGTGATTAAAGTATCAAATCTGGTCTATCATCCGATTAGTACAGAGACAGGGGACTCACAGTTAGCTCCTCCTATTACTCACCTGATAAATCCAACTAGTCTTGTCAACATCCCTCGAGCAAGCAAACTACCAAGCACAGGAGATTCTTCTAATACAGTTGTATTGGTCGGTCTGTTCATGCTGTTTGGCACTCTTATAGCTCCCTTTGATTTAAAACAAGATAAAGAAAGTCTAGGGGAATAATGAATTTGGAGCATCAGATTCGGGACAAACTGATTAAGCTTATTATAAAGTAGATGTTCAGGAAAGATTATTCCGGATAGCGTGAATAAAAACTCTATATAATATAAAAGGCTTAGAATCTTGTTCGTAAAACATTGATTTTAAGCCTTTTTGATAGTCTCTCTATTATTCTTGATTTTGAAAGTAACGCATGGTTTGCTGAATTTCTTTGGAGATGTCGGTCGGCTTGACAATGTATTGCTGTTCGGCCAACTGATCTGCGATATAAGAATGTAGATAGGTAGCCACAAGGACTCTCTCATAGAGCTGAGCATGTGGGAATTGAACCGCAAAACCTGCAATCATACCAGCTAAGGTATCTCCCATCCCTCCCATAGCCTGATAAGGACCACCGACCATTATGGGAGTGGAACGCTCTGGCTGAGTTTGGAGAACTTGTGTAGCAGAGCCTTTAGAAACCAAGATTGTATAATCTTGGAAAGTTTTTAGAGCCTGCAAGTTTTTTTCGGAATTTTGCTCAGTCACAGGGATGGTAGATAGTCGTTCCCATTCCTTCTGATGAGGCGTAAGGATGACTTGTTTGCAAGGAAAGTCTTTTCTATGTTTTCTTGCAATTAAGGTCAATGCAGAACCATCAAGGATCAAAGTTTGCCACTCGGTAAGTTGTTCTAATACAAAATCTAATAACTGTTCTGCTCTGCTATTATCTCCTAACCCCGGACCAATCAACACTAAATCACTATTGGTCAAGATCTCAGTGAATAAGGCGGTATCTTCTATTGGAAAAGCCATAGCTTCAGGAAGATGACTGTGTAGAGCAGAGATATTATCGCCTTCGGTAGCAACAGTCACTAAACCAGCTCCGCTATTGACTGTAGAAAGGGCGGCCATGATAATAGCTCCTCCATAGGGATAGAGACCACCAACAAGCAAGACACGCCCAAAACTGCCCTTATGACTATCACGTGGCCTAGCTTGGATGACATGCTGACAAAGTTGTTGCAGATTCATAACACTCATCACCTTGATCGTTTTCTTATATTGTATCATGTATTGCGTACTTGATATGCAGAAAATAAAGTGGCGCAAGTCTTGTCAATTACTGAGGTTTATTGTCTTTTCTCCGTATACAAAATTACCCCTGTAGCTGGAATCTCATCTGAGAAAAATGAGTTCTTTCATGGTATAATGTGTATATGGTATTATCAAATAAACGCGCACGCAAAGTTATTGAAGAAATTATTGCTCTTTATCCTGATGCTAAACCCAGCTTAGATTTTCGCAATCATTTTGAACTTTTAGTAGCTGTTCTTCTATCTGCTCAAACGACAGATGCAGCAGTTAATAAGGCG
Source organism: Streptococcus sp. DAT741 (assembly GCF_009866825.1). Taxonomy (NCBI): domain Bacteria; kingdom Bacillati; phylum Bacillota; class Bacilli; order Lactobacillales; family Streptococcaceae; genus Streptococcus; species Streptococcus sp. DAT741. The sequence continues at coordinate 1,068,021 of NZ_CP019557.1, read as the reverse complement.
ACTCCTGGCTTGTTTGCGGCTTTTCCGACTCCAGAGGCAATGGCAGCAGCAGAAACAAAGGAGATCGAGCCCTATATTTCTCGTTTGGGTCTTTATCGCAATAAAGCTAAGTTTTTAAAGGAATGTGCCCAGCAACTACTAGACCGACATGATGGAATCGTTCCGCAGACACGTGAGGAATTGGAAGCTCTAGCAGGAGTGGGTCGCAAAACTGCTAATGTCGTCATGAGTGTTGGTTTTGGTATTCCTGCCTTCGCCGTAGATACTCATGTCGGACGTATTTGCAAACATCATGATATTGTGAAAAAATCTGCAACACCATTAGAGACAGAGAAGCGTGTGATGGAAGTTTTACCACCGGAGCTCTGGCTTCCGGCTCATCAAGCCATGATATATTTTGGACGTGAGGTCTGTCATCCTAAAAATCCTGAGTGTGAAAAGTTCCCACAGTTATATGATTTTGACTAAAAGTATCTAGATAAAAAAGATATATGGAGACACACCATAGATCTTTTTTATCTATTACGAGGAACATAGAGGTTAAAGTTGATCCACAACAATTACTTCATCAGTCATTTCCCAAATTGTGGGGTTATGGGTTGCGATAATGATCGTCCTGTCTTCATTTTTCAGTGATAATAGGATGGACATGATGACCTTAGCTGTTTCAGGGTCAATGGAGGCCGTCGGTTCGTCTGCCAAAATGAAAGGTGGATTTTTCAAAATCAGTTTTGCCAGTGCAACACGCTGGGCTTCGCCACCAGACAGCTCGAATATACGCTTATCAAGAGTAAGATAATGCAATCCAACACGTTCGAGGGCTTCTAGCTCAAGCTTTTTTCGTTTCTCTTTGCTCATTTTTTGCTTAATCAAACCCAACTTTAAATTCTCATCAATCGACTGGCTCTCTAGCAAACCAAAATTTTGAAAAAGATAGCCAAGTTCATCGCGAAAAAACTCACTAGACTTATATTTTCTCAGCTCCTTTTCACGGAAAAAGATATTCCCATCGTAAGTCTCTAGTTTTGCCATCATGTTCATCAGGGTTGTTTTCCCACTACCGCTTGAACCAATCAGTGCATACACCTTCCCTGGCTCAAATGTCATTGTCAAATCAGAAAAAAGAACACGATCTCCAAATTGTTTACTAACGCTTTCCAATCGAATCATCTCACATTAAGCTCCTTTCAAAATAATCATAGACATCCTATTTTCGTGTCTCATTTGCCGATACAGAAGTAGGATAGAATTTATAACAAAGAGGGTAGCTACCAATAGACAAACAGCAAAGTTAGTCGTTAGCAAAAGACTGACTATCAAACCTAGTAGCAATACACTTAATTGCGCTAATAAATAATTTTTATGAAGTCCAAAGAAGTTGAGGCCACCTATCCGTTTAATAAATATGTCACGTCTAAATTCTTCAAAATAGAGAAGGTTCATCGTGTTAAACATCAGGATAGAGGTTGCTATTCCCAAAATACCGCCAGCAATTGTAAACCAAACTTCTCTTTTAAGGTTATCCAGTAGTGTTTTATAAATATGGTAGCCTGATTTTAGTTCGTTCACCCAAGTTTTAAATCCTGCTTGTTTGATCAGTGCCTGTGCTGTTTCGAGATTGTTGAACAGAAAATAATCCTGCAAAGCGTTGTTCCAAAAGTCGATAGCATCCGGTCCAGTTGATGTTGGAGTAGTCACAATGATGATCGGATCTGTCAGAAATTGTTGATAGGAAATAGGTGTTGTGTTATAGACAAAGCGTTTCTGCCCAGTTGGTAAATAATCCACTGTAGCTGTCATGTTTAGGGACTTTGTGGACATCAGATTTGTCATGGACTCTTCAAATGTTGCCCGATAGCGGGACTCCTCAGACCGGAGTTGCTCAGGTAGGAGGAGGACAAATTCCCCCAGAGCTAGGTTGTTGACTTTGTTACTAGTAGCTGGGGAGAGCTTGATATTTTCCTGTCGGATATATTGGGGAGTTACAATCAAGACATTACCTTGAGGGCTATAGTCCTGCCAGACAGTGGAGGTTGTTAGCACCTTTGAGTTAGGACCACTTCCTCGATCACGATCAACAAGATGATGGCGTACCAGCATCGCCTTGTCTTCGGCTACGGCCTGCTTCATAAACTCTAACCATTTGATTTGTTTTGGTCTAGCTTGATCTAGACTACCTACATCTATGGCTTCACGACTCGCGGAAAGGGTAATATAGTTTTTAGCTTTTTGCCAAGCGACTTGTCCTTGCTCTTGCTGTTTCCAAGCAGCGGTGTAAGTTAGTGTTTGTGACATACTAAAGGAGACGATAATCACTGCTAATAACTGACCGATGAGGATTAGACTGATCATTCCTCTAACAGGGATTTTTCCCTTGATAACGCTCATCAGATGGACTTTCTTAATCCCTGTAGCAAATAAAACTGCAAAGAACAAAGCAATGCCCAACAGTAAAAGATTGTAGACCAATAGTCCAGTGCTAGCGGTATAGATGGATAGGCTAGGGAGGGAAAAGATGTGCCTGAGAATGTAGAAGGCAAGAGTCCCTAGGGCAAATCCTCCCACAGCATTAAACAAATCAGAGCGGAGTGGACTAAGAAAAATTTTCCAGCGATTCTCACCTGAAATCAGCCGTATTCCCGCTGACCGAAGCGCCTTAATCTGAGTGATGAGACAGAGAGAGCCAAAGGTCAAGAAGAATATTGCTACACTGAGCAGTTGAAAACCATTGGTAAAGATTCTAGCCAGATTGCTAAGCGGTGTAGGTTGAATAATCCATAGATTCGTCATACCTATCTGACTCAAAGTGTTTCTGAGTTTCTGTGTAGTGACTGATCCTTTTAGAATAAAATAGTTGGCTTCCACTCCGACAGTCGAGGGATCTTGAATCTCCTTTTTCTTCAAGTCTTCAGGCAAATCGCCATTGCCAAAGGGGGTATAGGAAAATCTTGTTTTTCCATCTTCTCCTGGTTCCTGGTGCTGTATGGCGATTAAGCTATCTGTTCGATGAGCTAGATCGGTCAAGGCAGTCTTTACATGAGAATAGTTGACCTGTGAGTTTGCCTCGCTAACAACAACAGACGGATAGTGGTAGGAGACGAAAGTGTCAGACCATATCGAAAATACCCATACAAAAAAGATAGAAAGCACTAAGTTTGAAAATAGTACAAAGACACGTTTCATAACATACTCCTTATCTATAATTCTTTTTCTCTAAAATAATATAAATCAATGGAATAATGAGTTAGCTGATACGATATTACTCATGTTTTTATGTATTTATTATAAATATTTTTGAAAGCGTTGTCAAGTTGTGAGGTTCTACTTGATTAGTCTTTTTGTATGATTCTAATCTTATTTTAAAAACAAAAAATTCTGTTTTTTTAAAATTTTTTATCTTAAATTATAAAAAATATGGCGAAAATCCAGAACGTTCTAGGAATTTTTTTGGAAAAAACACTTAATTCGTGAATGATACGAATGTTAAAGATAATAATCATCCAAAATAAGGGAAATAGACGAATGATAGTCTTGTAAAAGTTTAGATAATTGACAAAAACCAAACAATATTTTATAATAAATGATATAAAATCGTTTAAAAACGAAAATTATTCTGTTGCCGCAGAAAAATATACGAAAATAGAGGTAAAATCATGTTCAACGAGACTCCGGTATTTGACTACGAAGATATTCAGCTTATTCCCAATAAGTGTATTATCAATAGCCGCTCTGAAGCGGATACGACGACTACTTTGGGTAAATACACTTTTAAGTTACCAGTTGTTCCAGCTAACATGCAGACTATTATTGATGAAGATGTAGCAGAAATGCTGGCTAAAGAAGGGTATTTTTACATCATGCACCGTTTCGATGAAGCGGGACGGATACCATTTATCAAGCGCATGCATGAGCAAGGATTGATTGCCTCTATCTCAGTAGGTGTAAAAGATTATGAATACGACTTTGTGACTAGCTTGAAGGCAGATGCACCTGAGTTTATTACGATTGATATTGCTCATGGGCATGCAGAAAGTGTGATCAGGATGATTCAGCATATCAAGAGAGAATTACCAGAAACCTTTGTGATTGCAGGTAATGTTGGCACCCCTGAAGCAGTTCGTGAGTTAGAAAATGCTGGTGCAGATGCGACCAAGGTCGGTATTGGCCCAGGTAAAGTCTGCATTACTAAGGTTAAGACAGGCTTTGGTACGGGTGGCTGGCAGCTAGCGGCTCTTCGTTGGTGTTCAAAAGCTGCTCGTAAGCCGATTATTGCGGATGGCGGTATTCGCACTCACGGTGATATTGCCAAATCCATCCGTTTTGGTGCTAGTATGGTAATGATTGGATCGCTCTTTGCAGGTCACATTGAAAGTCCAGGGAAAACAGTAGAAGTAGATGGTGAACAATTCAAAGAATACTATGGTTCTGCATCAGAATATCAAAAAGGTGCCTACAAAAACGTAGAAGGTAAGAAAATTTTACTTCCAGCCAAAGGGCATCTGAAAGATACTTTGATAGAAATGGAGCAGGATTTACAGTCCTCTATTTCCTATGCTGGTGGTCGTGATATTACCAGCCTCAAGCATGTAGATTATGTTATCGTTAAAAATTCCATCTGGAATGGCGATTCGATTTAAGGATGAGAAGGGGCTGCAAGCAGGGCCTTTTCTTTTTGTAGTATTTGCAGAATAAGGGCAATCTTGTTACAATAAATTGTATTAAAATAGAAAAGGATGAGCTATGTATCCAACTAAGACCAATACAGAGAAACTCTGGCTTTTTATTAAGATATTTTTACCAATTTTGATCTATCAATTCGCCAACTATTCTGCCTCATTTATTGACACCATGATGACAGGGCGGTATAGTACCATGGATTTAGCAGGTGTTTCAATGGCAACCAGTCTTTGGAATCCTTTTTTCTCTTTTTTGACAGGAATTGTTTCAGCAATGGTTCCCATTATTGGACAGTACTTGGGACGTGGTGAGCGCACTAGGATTCGTGAGGAGTTTCACCAGTTTGTCTATTTAGCGTTGGGATTAACAGGTATCCTTCTAGTCGTGATTTTATTTGTAGCGATTCCAGTTTTAGCACGTTTCAACTTGGATGCCAGTGTCTTCCAAGTTGGTAAACACTATCTTCTCTACATTTCATTCGGCATCCTCCCTCTCTTGTTGTTCAGCGTTTGTCGTTCCTTCTTTGACGCTTTAGGCTTGACTCGTCTATCCATGTACCTCATGCTGCTTCTTGTTCCTTTTAATAGCTTTTTTAATTATTTATTGATTTATGGGAAAATGGGCCTACCAGCTCTTGGAGGAGCAGGAGCGGGACTAGGGACTGCTTTGGCTTACTGGGCAACTCTAGTAGTTATTATCTGTGTTATGTTCAAAAATAAGACCATCTCATCCTATAGTGTTTGGAAATGGAGTCCAATCAATCTTTCTTTATTGAAGGAAGGCTTGAAAGTAGGAGTCCCAATCGGTTTGCAAGTGTTTGCAGAAGTGGCAATTTTTGCAGTAGTTGGTCTTTATATGGCAAAATTTTCTGCTCAGATTATTGCTGCGCACCAGTCAGCCATGAATTTTGCTACTTTACTTTATGCATTCCCTTCTTCTGTTTCTTCGACCTTGGCTATTGTGATTGCTTATGAAGTAGGAGCAGAACGCATCAAGGATGTAAAAGCTTATAGCCATTTAGGGAGACTTGTTGCCTTAGGCTTTGCTGGCTTAACACTTACATTTTTATATTTTTTCCGTTCAAAAGTCGCCTTTCTTTATGGAAATAATATAGAATTTATTAAACTGACATCACAATTTTTGACATTTGCACTCTTATTCCAGTTGGCTGATGCTTATACCGCACCAATTCAGGGAATTCTACGTGGTTACAAAGATACGACAGTACCCTTTCTCCTTGGTTTGATTGCCTACTGGTCTATGACCTTCCCCGTCGCTTTTTTCTTAGAGAAATGCTTCAAAATGGGACCAGAGGCCTACTGGATTGGTTTGATTGCAGGAATTTTTGTCTGTGGTGTTGCTCTTAATCTCCGTTTGAAAAAAATATCATCCCTTATTCCGCCTCACCATGGTGCTTAAAGAGCTGGAGATTGTGGTTACCTTTTCCGTACTTGAGAAATCGTCTGGCTCGTGATAGAATAAGGAGATAGAAATACTAATGGAGAGATCATGAATTATTTTAATGTAGGAAAAATTGTCAATACCCAAGGTCTTCAAGGAGAGATGCGTGTACTTTCTGTGACAGATTTTGCGGAAGAACGTTTTAAAAAAGGAGCTAAGTTGGCCTTATTTAACGATAAGGAACAATTCGTAATGGAAGTGGAGATTGCTAGTCATCGTAAGGCAAAAAACTTTGATATTATCAAATTCAAAGGTATGTGCCATATCAATGATATTGAGAAATACAAGGGCTTCAGTCTGAAAATTGCAGAGAAAGACTTGGCTGATTTGGATGAGGGTGAGTTTTACTATCATGAAATTATCGGTTTGGATGTTTATGAAAATGATCAACGAATCGGCCAAATCAAAGAAATTCTCCAGCCGGGTGCTAATGATGTCTGGGTTGTCAAGCGTAAAGGGAAAAAAGACTTGCTCCTACCTTATATCCCGCCAGTTGTTCTAAATATTGACATTGCCAATCATCGTGTTGATGTGGAATTGCTTGAAGGACTAGATGATGAAAATTGATATTTTGACCCTCTTTCCAGAAATGTTTGCCCCATTGGAGCATTCGATTGTCGGTAAGGCACGTGACAAGGGCTTGTTAGAAATTTCTTACCATAATTTTCGTGAGAAAGCTGAGAAAGCTCGTCATGTCGATGATGAGCCTTACGGTGGTGGTCAGGGGATGCTACTGCGTGCTCAGCCCATTTTTGACACCATGGATAGTATTGAGCAGACCAATCCCCGAGTCATTTTGTTGGATCCTGCCGGACGGACCTTTAATCAAGCCTATGCAGAAGAATTGGCTCAGGAGGAGCAGTTGATTTTCATCTGCGGTCATTATGAGGGATATGACGAGCGCATCAAAACTTTAGTAACAGATGAAATATCACTTGGAGATTATGTTCTGACAGGTGGTGAACTGGCAGCCATGACGATGATTGATGCGACTGTTCGGTTGATTCCAGAGGTGATTGGTAAGGAAGTCAGTCATACGGATGATAGTTTCTCATCAGGTCTTTTGGAATATCCGCAATATACTCGCCCTTATGAATATCGTGGGATGGTAGTGCCGGATGTTCTGATGAGTGGCCATCATGAAAATATTCGCAAGTGGCGCTTAGAAGAAAGTCTTCGAAAGACCTACCACCGTCGTCCAGATTTGTTAGAAAGTTATCCATTTACAGCCGAAGAAGCGGCTATTTTTCAAAAAATCAAAACAGAGAGCACAGTTGACTAGACTGTGTTTTTATTTGTTTCGGAGAAATGTGGAGATGATTTTATGAGCCTTTTTGATCTAAAATGAAGTTTTTTGATTGTTTTTGATAGAAAATGATTGACAAGGTTTGAGTTTCGTGTATAATAGATTTTGTAAACGATTGCAGGAGGTGTTGGACATACTCAAATCAGAACGAAAACAAGCGATATTGGAGCGTATACAGACACAACAATTCGTCCGTTTAGAAGAGTTGGTCGAGATTCTTAAGACCTCTGAGTCCACGGTCCGTAGAGATTTGGATGAATTAGAAAACGAAGGAAAGCTTCGTCGCATACATGGTGGAGCTCAAGCACCAGCAAACTTGCAGCTTGAAGAGTCTATTCTTGAAAAATCTGTCAAAAACGTTCAGGAAAAACGAGAGATTGCTGAAAGAGCAGCAAAACAAATTGCAGATGGAGATGTGATTTTTTTAGACGCAGGAACAACTACCGGTGTATTGATTGACTATCTCCAAAAAGAAAATCTAACAGTCGTGACAAACTCTGTCCACCACGCAGTCAAGCTAGTTGATCGCAAGATAAAAACCATTATCATTGGTGGATTTGTCAAACAGTCAACAGACGCTTCTATCGGTGCAGTAGCACTAGAACAGATTCGGCAACTTAACTTTGACAAAGCATTTTTGGGAATGAATGGTATTGATAAACATTACCTGACTACTCCAGACATTGAAGAAGCGACCATTAAGCGTACTGTTTTAGAAAATGCAAAAGAAAGCTATATTCTAGCGGATGCTTCAAAGATTGGTCAATTTTCCTTTGTAAAAGTTGCAGCTATCGAAAAAGCCAATATTATCTGTCAATCTTCGGAAAGCAGTTTGTTGGACATTATAAAAGAGAAAACGAGGGTTATTGAGGTATGATTTATACAGTTACGCTCAATCCAGCTATTGACTACATCGTTCGTTTGGACCATGTCGAGACGGGGAGCGTCAATCGGATGGAAAGCGATGATAAGTATACCGGCGGTAAGGGAATCAATGTTAGCCGCATTTTGAAGCGTTTAGGTTATCCAAATACAGCAACTGGTTTCCTCGGTGGATTTACCGGCCAATTTATCAAGGATGGATTGGTTGCAGAAGGTATTGATACGGATTTTGTACAGGTTGATCAAGATACACGCATTAACGTGAAAATAAAAGCAGATCAGGAAACAGAAATCAATGGTCTGGGACCAATTGTCACTGAATTGCAATTAGCAGAGCTCGAGATGATTTTTGCAGGATTAACAAAAGAAGATACCGTTGTCTTTGCAGGATCTGCACCAGCCAATCTAGGGAATGAAGTTTATAACAAATTGATTCCTGTAGCCAAGCAAACAGGTGCGCAGGTTGTTTGTGATTTTGAAGGTCAAACTCTCTTAGACTCCTTGGCGTACCAGCCTTTGTTGGTCAAGCCGAATAATCATGAACTAGAAGCTATTTTTAATGTTGAGCTGAATAGTATTGAAGACATTGAAAACTACGCTAAGAAAATTTTAGAGATGGGAGCTCAAAATGTCATTATTTCTATGGCAGGAGACGGTGCTCTTTTGGTCACTCCAGATGCAACCTACTTTGCTAGCCCAATCAAAGGAATCGTAAAAAATTCTGTTGGAGCCGGTGATTCTATGGTGGCAGGATTTACAGGGGAATACGTTCGCTCGCAAGATCCAATTGAAGCCCTCAAGTGGGGGGTTGCATGTGGTACAGCAACTGCCTTTTCAGATGATTTGGCAAGCATTGCATTTATCAAGGAAACTTATGAAAAAGTTGAGGTAGAAAAACTATGAAAATTCAAGATGTTTTAAGAAAAGAAGTTATGCTTCTTGATTTGCAATCTACAGCAAAAGAAGCGGTCATTGATGAAATGATTACTAGTCTGGTTGATAGAGGGGTTGTGACAGATTTTGAGACTTTCAAAACAGGCATCTTAAATCGTGAAGCACAGACAACAACTGGTCTGGGAGATGGTATTGCAATGCCACATGCTAAGAATGCAGCCGTTAAGGAAGCAACCGTTCTCTTTGCTAAGTCAAACAAGGGTGTGGATTATGCCAGTCTTGATGGCCAACCAACTGATCTGTTCTTTATGATTGCCGCTCCAGAAGGAGCTAACGATACCCACTTAGCAGCTCTTGCAGAAATATCAAAATACTTGATGAAACCTGGTTTTGCTGATCAACTTCGCAAAGTTTCATCTCCAGAAGATGTTCTAGCAGTCTTTGATGCGGCAGAAGCAGAAGAAGCTGAGAAGGTAGCTGTTGAACTAAATGCAAGTGGCGATCGTCCATTCATCGTAGCTGTAACTGCTTGTACAACGGGCATTGCTCATACCTATATGGCAGAGGAATCTCTTAAAAAGCAGGCGGCAGAAATGGGTGTGGATATTAAGGTTGAAACGAATGGAGCATCAGGTATCGGCAATAGATTAACTGCCGAGGATATTCGGAAAGCGGTCGGTGTTATCATCGCAGCAGATAAGGCGGTTGATATGCCACGGTTTAATGGCAAACCAGTGCTATCTCGTCCAGTTGCGGCTGGTATCAAGCAACCCGAAGAACTCATCAATCTTGTCTTAGGCGGAAATGTCTCAACCTATACAGCCAAAGAAGGGACAGAAACAATGGAATCAACAGAAAAACTTAGCCTTGGTAAAGCCTTCTATAAACATTTGATGAGCGGGGTATCTCAGATGTTGCCATTCGTAATTGGTGGCGGTATCTTGATTGCTTTGGCCTTTCTATTTGATAATCTACTTGGTGTCCCAAGTGATAGCCTAAGCAGCCTTGGGTCTTACAATGAAATTGCTGCCATGTTTATGAAGATTGGTAGTGCAGCATTCGGTTTCATGTTGCCACTTCTAGCTGGATATATTGCCTACTCAATCGCTGAGAAACCGGGGTTGGTAGCTGGTTTTGTAGCAGGGTCTATAGCTAGCAGTGGTCTAGCATTCGGTAAGATTCCTTATGCAGCCGGTGGAGAAGCAACACTTGCTCTTGCTGGTGTGTCTTCTGGTTTCCTAGGCGCTTTAGTCGGTGGATTTATCGCTGGTGGTGTCATTCTTGGACTTCGTAATCTGTTACGTAACCTTCCAAAATCGTTGCAAGGTCTGAACGCAATTTTGCTTTTGCCACTTTTGGGAACAGCCATCACTGGTTTCTTGATGTTTTTCGTAAATATCCCAATGGCCGCTATCAATACAGGCATGAATAATTTTCTTGGTGGTCTTGAAGGTAGCTCGGCAATTCTACTCGGACTGGTTCTCGGCGGTATGATGGCAGTTGATATGGGAGGTCCAGTTAATAAGGCAGCTTATGTTTTTGGGACTGGTACACTTGCTGCGACTGTTTCTAATGGTGGATCTGTTGCGATGGCTGCGGTAATGGCAGGCGGTATGGTTCCTCCATTGGCAGTTTTCGTAGCAACCCTTCTTTACAAGAATAAATTTACTCAAGAAGAGCGTAACTCTGGTTTGACAAATATCGTTATGGGACTTTCATTCATTACAGAAGGAGCCATTCCATTCGGTGCTGCCGACCCTGCTCGTGCAATTCCAAGCTTTATCGCCGGTTCTGCGCTTGCTGGTGCCTTAGTTGGTCTGTCAGGTATTCAATTGATGGCTCCACACGGTGGTATTTTCGTTATCGCCCTTACTTCAAATCCACTTCTTTACATTGCTTATGTAGTAATTGGTGCAGTTGTTTCAGGTATCCTTTATGGAGCACTTCGCCAATCTAAGTAATCACTGAAAAACCTTGCGGCTAGCAAGGTTTTTTCGCAATTCTCAAGCGAATTATGATATAATGTGAGTACTATTGTTATTAGGAGAAATTGAAATGGAAATCATTCGCGATAAAGAATTTGTTAACCAGTATCATTTTGACGCTCGAAACCATGCATGGGAGAAAGAAAACGGTGTACCAGAAACGAAATTGAAAGTTGACTTTCAATTGATTGAGCAAAATCGTTCCGAAAATAGAACATCTATGGTGACCATTTTACGCTTCATGATTGTATTGGAACATTTTGTTATTTCTGGTGCCATGAGTCAAGCAGTTCACTTACCTCATCGCTTGGTAGAAGAACCAACGGAGTTTACTGACGAAGACAAGCGCATTTTGGTCGAGCCACTTTTGGATATATTGAAGCGAATGACGTATGACGTTACAGAAATTGCATTTGATGCCCCGGGAGTAAATTTGGAGTTTTAGTATGAAGTTAGCAGTTATTACTGACTCATCAGCAGTTTTGGATACAAAAAGTATGGAAAGAGAGAATCTCTTTGTCTTGAGTATCCCGGTTAGCATAGATGGGGAGAATTATATTGAAGGGCAGAACTTGACAGTTGAGGAATTTTATCAGAAAATGGCCTCTTCTAAAGAGTTGCCCAAAACCAGTCAGCCAAGCTTATTAGAGTTAGAAGAAATTCTAACTAGTCTGAAAGGAAAAGGCTTTACGCACGTTCTAGGTTTGTTTTTGTCATCTGGAATCTCAGGTTTTTATCAAAATATCCAGTATTTAGCAGATGAGATTGACGGCTTAACTGTTGCCTTTCCTGATACGAAAATTACCTCTGCTCCTTTAGGAATGATGGTGGAAAATGTTCTCAAGTGGGCTGAAACAGGTCTTGATTTTGAAGAGATTATAGAAAAATTAGACCAAGAGATAGGAAAAACTACAGCTTTTATCATGGTTGATGATCTGAATCATTTAGTAAAAGGTGGACGTCTATCAAATGGAGCAGCTCTGCTAGGAAATCTTCTCAGTATAAAACCGATTCTCTACTTTACAGGCGAAGGGAAAATTGAGGTTTATGAGAAAGTACGTACAGAGAAAAAAGCCATCAGACGGCTTTTAGAGATTCTTCAAGAGAAGACCAAAGAAGGACAGTACCAAATTGCCATTATTCACGCCAATGCACCTGAAAAAGCGATTCGTTTTAAGCAACAATTAGCAGAAGCAGGGATAGGCAGCGATTTGCCAATCGTTTCATTTGGTTCGGTCATTGGAACCCATCTTGGAGAAGGAGCAGTGGCGTTTGGTATTTCTCCCATTATTGAATAGGAGTTTGCATGACAATCAAGGTAATTATCGCTGGTTTTAAAGGGAAAATGGGTTCTACAGCTTTGGATATGGTAAAAAGCGATCCAGAACTGGCTGTGGCAGCTTTGATAGACCCATTTGCATCTGAAACAGAGTTGGATGGTGTGCCTGTTTTCAATACAAAAGAAGAAGTGACCACTCTTGATGCAGATGTTTGGGTGGATTTTACCACACCGAAATTTGCCTATGAAAATACTCGTTTTGCACTGGAGAATGGCTTTGCACCTGTAGTGGGAACGACAGGCTTTACACCTGAAGAAATCAAGGAATTGATAGCCCTCTCCATAGAAAAGGGATTGGGGGGGCTAATTGCTCCGAATTTTGCAATCGGTGCCATTCTTCTTATGCAATTTGCAGCACAGGCTGCCAAGTATTTCCCAAATCTTGAGATTATTGAGTTACATCATGACAAGAAAAAAGATGCACCGAGTGGAACTGCTATAAAAACAGCAGAGTTAATTTCTCAGGTGCGGCAATCACATATTCAAGGTGTAGCAGATGAAGAAGAATTGATTGCAGGTTCTCGGGGGGCAGAGTTTGATGGTTTCCGTATTCACTCGGTGCGTTTGCCGGGACTTGTTGCCCACCAAGAGGTTATCTTTGGTGCTCAAGGTGAAGGGTTGACGATTCGTCATGACTCCTATGATCGTATTTCCTTTATGAGCGGTGTCAATCTCGGTATCAAAGAGGTCGTTAATCGCTCACAACTCGTTTATGGTTTGGAACAATTATTATGAAATTAAACAATTTGCCTTCTGAATTTCAGGAGGCTTTACCGATTTTAGAGAAAATTAAATCTGCTGGTTTTGAAGCCTACTTTGTCGGTGGTTCTGTTCGAGATGCCATTCTTGGCAGACCCATTCATGATGTAGATATTGCTACATCCAGCTACCCTCAAGAAACCAAGCAAATCTTTCCACGAACGATTGATGTGGGGATTGAGCACGGAACCATTTTGGTGCTTGAGGCAGGGAAAGAATATGAGATTACAACCTTTCGGACTGAAGAGGAGTATGTTGACTTTCGACGTCCTAGTCAGGTTTCTTTTGTGCGTTCTTTGGAAGAAGACCTTAAACGTCGTGACTTTACAGTCAACGCCTTTGCACTTAATGAGTCAGCGACCGTTGTGGATTTGTTTAATGGTTTAGACGATTTAAAAAATCGAGTTTTAAGAGCAGTTGGTATTCCAACTGAGCGCTTTAATGAGGATGCTCTGCGTATCATGCGTGGTTTTCGTTTTGCGGCCACCTTAAACTTTGAGATAGAGCCTTCAACGTTTACAGCTATGATAGAGACTGCTCCCCTACTGGAAAAAATTTCCGTGGAACGTAGTTTTATTGAGTTTGACAAACTTTTAGTGGCAAATTTTTGGCGAAAAGGCCTACGCGCTATGATTGATTCTAAGGCTTATAATCATCTACCTGACCTAGCAGGAAAGGGAGAAAACTTGGAAAAATTGTTAGCTAGCATAGAGGAAAGCTTTAACTTTTCAAGTTCTGAACAAGCTTGGGCTATGCTTGTTATCTGTCTGGAGTTAAAAAATACCCATTCCTTCCTAAAAAAATGGAAAACCAGTAACGATTTCCAGCGCAAGGTTGTCAAATTGGTTGAGATTTATCAACTTCGTCAAACAGGATCTATCACCAAGCAAATCTGTTTCCTGTATGGAAAAGACTTATTGTGTTTGGCTGAAGAATTACGTCATGCTCAAGGGTTGAGCACAGATTTTGACAAAATTGACAGAATACATCGTGAACTGGCTATTTATGATAGGCAAGAAATAGTGGTTAATGGTGGGCATATCATGAGTGAATGCAACTTAAAACCAGGACCTCTGCTTGGAAAAGTACTCAAACAAGTTGAGTATCAGATTGTTGAAGGGGATTTGCCTAATGAAACAGCAGCAATTATGGCATTTGTGAAAAGGATTTTAGAGAATGAGTGATTTTATTGTTGAACATCTTACCAAATCAGTTGGTGATAAGACAGTTTTTTCTGACCTTTCTTTCATTGTTCATCCGGGTGATCGAATCGGAATTATCGGCGTTAACGGTACAGGGAAGACAACTCTCTTAGATGTTCTGGCCGGTCGTATAGGGTTTGATGGTGATATTTCTCCTTTTTATAGTAAAAATTCCTACAAGATTGCCTATTTAACTCAGGATCCTGACTTTGATGAAGGTAGGACGGTACTTGATACTGTTTTATCATCTGATTTACAAGAAATACGGCTTATCCGCGAATATGAACGGCTCTTGACAAATTACGATGAAGCTAGCCAAAAGCATTTGGAAAAAATTATGTCAGAAATGGATGCCCTCAATGCTTGGGAAATTGAAAGTCAGGTGAAAACGGTTCTATCGAAACTGGGGCTAACAGATAGTAACCAAATAGTGGCAGAGCTATCTGGTGGTTTGCGTAGAAGGGTTCAGTTGGCCCAAGTCCTCTTAGGTGATTCAGATCTCTTACTTCTGGATGAGCCGACCAACCATTTGGATATTGAAACGATTGAGTGGCTGACGATTTTTTTGAAAAATACAAAAAAGTCCGTTCTATTCATTACCCATGATCGCTATTTCTTGGATAATGTAGCGACACGTATTTTTGAACTAGATCGTGCTAGCTTGACCGAGTATCAGGGAAATTATCAAGATTATGTACGCTTGAAAGCTGAGCAAGATGAGCGTGATGCGGCACTTCGTCACAAAAAAGAACAACTTTACAAGCAAGAGCTTGCTTGGATGCGCCGTCAACCACAAGCTCGTGCTACTAAGCAACAGGCTCGAATCAATCGTTTTCAGGATTTAAAGGGTGAACTTGCTCATAAAATTGACGATAATAATTTAGAAATTAACTTTGAAACTTCGCGCATTGGTAAAAAGGTCATTCATTTTGAAGATGTCTATTTTTCCTATCCGAATAAGTCTATTTTATCTGACTTTAACCTGCTTATTCAGAACAAGGATCGGATTGGTATTGTAGGGGATAACGGTAAGGGAAAATCGACTCTGCTCAACTTGATAGCAGGAGAGCTGCAAGTCGATAGTGGAAAAGTGAATATTGGCGAGACTGTCCGCATCGGCTATTTTTCACAAATTATTAGAGGGTTGGACGAAAGCAAGCGGGTTATCAATTTTTTGCAAGAGGTGGCGGAAGAGACCAAGACTAGCTCTGGCATAGTTTCTATCGCAGAACTTTTGGAGCAATTTCTCTTTCCTCGAAATACCCATGGTACCTTGATTGAAAAATTATCCGGTGGGGAGAAAAAACGCCTCTACTTGCTGAAAATTCTCTTGGAAAAGCCGAATGTACTCTTGCTAGATGAGCCAACAAATGACCTTGATATAGCAACATTGACGGTATTAGAGCATTTCTTGCAAGGATTTGCGGGACCGGTTATTACTGTCAGTCATGACCGCTATTTTTTGGATAAGGTAGCAACCAAGATTCTTGCTTTTGAGAAGGATGACATTCAAGTCTTTTTCGGTAACTACACCGACTATCTTGATGAGAAGGCCTTTCTAACTGCTAGCTCTGCAATTTCCAAAGAAAAAGCAAAGGAAAAAACAGAGAGAATTAAGACAGATAAGAAGCGGATGTCCTATTTTGAGAAGCAGGAGTGGGCAAGTATTGAGGATGAAATTGCAGCGTTGGAAGAGAAGATTGAAGCTATCGAGGCAGAGATGTTGACCTGTGGTAGTGATTTTACAAAATTATCTGACTTGCAAAAGGAGCTGGATGCCCAAAATGATCAACTGCTAGAAAAATACGATCGCTTCGAGTATTTGAGTGAATTGGAGGGCTAGGATGAAGATTCTTGTCATATCCTATATGATCATTTATTTGTTGGTGACCTTGATGGCTGCGATTTTTAGTTATTTCAAGACTAAAAAAATGACGATTCTACGTTTGCTATTGACCGTGCTATCTTTAGCTTTATTAGCGATAAGCACATCCTTTTATGCTCATTCTTATCAGGACTGGCAAATGCTGGGATTTGCGCTTGGTTTTACTTTTATTTCAACCCTATTTCTCTACAATGGAACTAAAGAAGGTAGCAATTTCACAATCATTATGCTATTTAGTGTTGGCCGATTTATTTTGCA
Organism: Streptococcus sp. DAT741; assembly: GCF_009866825.1. NCBI lineage: Bacteria > Bacillati > Bacillota > Bacilli > Lactobacillales > Streptococcaceae > Streptococcus > Streptococcus sp. DAT741. Next base: position 1,051,373 of record NZ_CP019557.1, on the reverse strand, counting down.
CATTCAATTTTTAATCTTGCTCTATCTATTTAGATAGGATAGGAGCATCCATCAAGCTTTTTAGTTTCGTTATAAACTTGTCTGATGTATCCTGCACCTTTTTAAAAACGAACTGCGTTCGCTCTATCTGACGAACTTTTAGAGCTAGCCCTAAAAGACTAACAAACGATTGAAAGGGCTTTACGCAAACCTTTTCATTGTGGTATAATAAAGAAAACTGATTTGAGGTGAAAAAAGATATGTCTAAAAAAATTATTGGTATTGACCTTGGCGGAACATCTGTTAAGCTAGCAATTTTAACAACTGAAGGTGAGATTCAAGAAAAATGGTCTATTAAAACAGACATTTTGGATGAGGGAAGCCATATCGTTCCTAATATTATTACGAGTATCAAACATCGTTTTGAAACCCATGGCTTGACCAAAGATGATTTTTTAGGCGTTGGTATGGGATCACCAGGAGTAGTTGACAGTGAAGCGGGTACGGTAATCGGTGCTTATAATCTTAACTGGAAAACATTGCAGTTAGTCAAGAAGCAGTTTGAAGCAGAACTAGGTTTGCCTTTCTTTATTGATAACGATGCTAATGTGGCTGCACTTGGTGAGCAATGGGTTGGTGCAGGAAATAATAATCCAAACGTTGTCTTCATGACCCTTGGAACTGGTGTTGGTGGTGGAGTTATTGCTGCTGGTAATTTGATTCGTGGTGTTAAGGGAGCTGGCGGTGAACTCGGACATATCACTGTTGATTTTGAGAACCCATTTGCCTGTACTTGTGGTAAAAAAGGCTGTTTGGAAACCGTTGCATCAGCAACAGGTATTGTCAATCTAACCCGTCGTTATGCAGAAGAATATGCTGGAGATGCCAAGCTAAAACAAATGATTGATGATGGTCAGGAAGTAACTGCTAAGGATGTTTTTGACTTGGCCAAAGAAAAGGATGGTTTGGCTCTGATTGTCTACCGTCATTTCTCCGAATATCTTGGCGTAGCGTGTGCCAATATTGCAGCAGTTCTCAATCCAGCTTACATCGTATTAGGCGGTGGTGTGTCTGCGGCAGGTGATTTTTTGTTGGATGGTGTTCGCAGGGTCTTTGCTGAAAACAGCTTCCCGCAAATTAAAGAAAGTACGCAGATTGTATTGGCGACACGTGGTAATGATGCAGGTGTACTTGGTGCAGCATCACTAGTATTGAAATAATCGTTGAAAGCAGAGGAGAACTCTGCTTTTTTCTAATCCGCTGTCACATGTATTTTATATAAATATATTGAAAGTTACAGCTAGAAAGCGTACTCTGATAGTGAAGAAAAGGAGTATTGGTTTATGAAACAGCTAAATATATCCAAAATAATTGATTATCTGACTATACTTGGTTTGTTGGTTTTATTGTCTACATTTTTCGTGGATTATTGGATCCGTGATTGGTTCTTTCCATCAAGCTGGGGGTCTGTAGCGACTATGTTGATTCTTCCCCTGCTTGGCACTCTGATTCTTATATTGTCTATCTACTATAAGAAACTTTGGACAGGCTTAATCAGTATATTTCTGATTATTTCTTTCCCCTTAATCTTCGGTCTAGGGTATCTTATCTTTGGTCCCTAGAAGGAGCAACTTATGAATATGACTGTATTAAAAAGACTGAATATGGTTTTGTATAGCATTGCAGTTCTTTTCTTAGTTTTGCTTTTTTTACCAACTGACCAATGGTTTGGCGTTGCAAATTTGCATTTCATTATCATTCCATTTTTGGACCTAGCTATTGCTTCATCTGGTTTATTTAAGCTGGACTTCTACCTGCTACTTTATAATTGAAAACTCCAGTGCAAACTGGAGTTTTTGGTTGGAACATGCTATACTAAAATCATGACAAAAGCAGATAAGATTTTCAAAGACAATATTCGTAAGATTATGGAAGAGGGCGTTTTTTCAGAAAATGCTCGTCCTCGTTATAAAGATGGAAATGTTGCCAACTCTAGGTACGTAACTGGAAGTTTCGCTGAGTACGATCTTTCTAAGGGGGAATTTCCTATTACCACCTTGCGTCCTATCCCTATAAAATCAGCCATCAAGGAGATTTTTTGGATCTATCAGGATCAGACCAATGATTTATCCATCTTGCAGGACAAGTATGGTGTTAGCTATTGGAATGACTGGGAGGTCAAGGGAACAGGTACCATTGGTGAGCGCTACGGAGCCATTGTCAAAAAACATAGTATTATTTCCAAAATTCTCAAACAGTTAGAAGAAAATCCTTGGAACCGCCGCAATGTGATTTCACTTTGGGATTATGAGGCTTTTGAACAATCAGAAGGTCTCTTGCCGTGTGCCTTTCAAACTATGTTTGATGTTCGCCGAGTAGATGGGGATATTTACTTGGATGCAACATTAACACAGCGTTCAAATGACATGTTGGTGGCTCATCATATCAATGCTATGCAGTATGTTGCTTTGCAGATGATGATTGCCAAACATTTTGGCTGGAAAATTGGAAAGTTTTTCTACTTCATCAACAATCTCCATATCTACGATAACCAATTTGAACAAGCAGAAGAATTGCTTCGTAGAACATCGGCAGAAGTAGAGCCACATTTGATATTGAATGTACCTGATGGTACCAATTTCTTTGATATTAAGCCAGAAGATTTCGAATTAGTGAACTATCATCCGGTTAAACCGCAACTAAAATTCGATTTAGCGATTTAATCAGATGGTAGTAAAGAACGCTATTCTTTTTATCTACAATCTCAGGACAATTTAAGCGGTAAAGGAATTATTGCTAATTTTTACCTCCAATCCTCACTAATCACTTCACTGACTATTGAAGTGACTAAGATTTGATGTAACGGGTCAATCGGATAATTTAGAAAGATTTTTCTATCATTTCCGATTGATTTCGTTTTTATATTATATTTTCTAGATAATATCAACTGTTGGGTTATCTGGTAATTTCATATAGCTGCTCCCCAATCTATTGATGTGAACTGCGCACTGCTTATCTCTAACCTTCGTTGTTCACTTCCTTGTTTTGTGAGGTCATCAGTGCATGAAGTCGACTTGGCAAGTGCATTTTTTATGATTTTTTGATAGAATGGTAAAACGGAAAGTGAGAGGATAATGACGAAAAAGATTGTTGCGATTTGGGCTCAAGATGAAAATGGATTGATTGGACAAGGAGATAAGTTGCCTTGGTTCCTGCCTGCTGATTTAGCCCACTTTAAAGAGACTACAAGTGGTCATGCTATGGTCATGGGACGAGTAACATTTGATGGTATGGGCAAACGTGCCCTTCCCAATCGTATATCACTCGTACTGACTACAGACCCGTCTTATCATGTAGAAAATGAATGCGTTACTGTGGTACATAGTGTTGAAGAAGTACTTGATTGGTATGAAGAGCAAGATAAGAATCTATTTGTCATCGGTGGAAGTCAGATTTTTACTGTTTTTGAACCATACATAGAGGAGTTGATTGTGACAAATATTCATGGGCAATTTGATGGTGATGTCTTTTTCCCAGATAGTTTCTCACTCGCTAACTTTAAGCTTAAAAGTAGTCACCTACGACAAAAAGATCAAGTCAATCTGTTTGATTTCACAATCAAAACCTACGAAAGAAGAGAAAAGTAAGGCATGGAGAGAAGTTTATTTGGTCTATTTACAGCGTTTCTATGCGGAATCTGCGTTCTTTGTGCTGTTCAGGCTTTTAGAAAGAAACGTTTTGGTTTAGCGATTCTATTTTTATTGAACGCTTTTACCAATCTGGTCAATAGCATTCACGCTATTTATGGATTTTTATTTAGATAATGAGGTATGAAAGAGGAAGTATATGGCTGTTAAGCATACACATGAGCTTATTTACTGCTCATTTTGTGGAAAAAATCAAGAAGAAGTCAAAAAAATTATTGCCGGAAACAATGTATTTATCTGTAATGAATGTGTCGAATTAGCACAAGAAATCATTCGTGAGGAATTGGCAGAAGAAGTTCTAACAGACTTGGCTGATACGCCAAAACCACAGGAATTATTAAATATCCTAAACAACTATGTCATCGGACAAGACCGGGCGAAACGTGCGCTGGCAGTGGCGGTTTATAACCACTATAAACGAATCAATTTTCAAGACAGTCGTGATGATAATGATGTTGATTTACAAAAATCAAATATCCTCATGATTGGACCAACTGGATCTGGTAAAACCTTCTTAGCACAGACTCTCGCTAAAAGTTTGAATGTGCCATTTGCGATTGCAGATGCCACAGCCTTGACAGAAGCAGGTTATGTTGGTGAGGATGTAGAAAATATCCTTCTCAAACTCTTGCAGGCGGCAGATTTCAATATTGACCGTGCAGAAAGAGGAATTATCTATGTGGATGAAATTGATAAAATTGCCAAAAAAGGTGAAAATGTGTCCATTACGCGGGATGTATCCGGTGAAGGTGTTCAGCAGGCTCTCCTAAAAATTATCGAGGGGACAGTTGCTAGCGTACCACCACAGGGAGGACGTAAACATCCAAACCAAGAGATGATCCATGTAGACACCAAGAACATCCTCTTCATCGTAGGTGGTGCTTTTGATGGTATTGAGGAAATTGTTAAACAACGTCTCGGCGAAAAAATTATTGGATTTGGTCAGAATAATCGTGCCATTGATGAAAAAGAATCCTACATGCAACATATTATCGCTGATGATATTCAAAAATTTGGTATCATTCCAGAATTGATTGGTCGTTTACCAGTTTTTGCAGCTCTGGATCAACTGACAACAGAGGATTTGATTCGCATTCTGACTGAACCTAAAAATGCTCTGGTGAAGCAATACCAAACGCTCCTTTCGTACGATGATGTGGAATTAGAATTTGACGAGGATGCCTTGGAGGAAATTGCTAAAAAAGCAATTGAGCGTAAAACAGGTGCTCGTGGTCTTCGCTCCATTATTGAGGAAACAATGCTGGATGTCATGTTTGAAGTGCCGGGTCAAGATGAGGTTAAGCGTGTTCGAGTAACCAAAGCTGCAGTAAATGGCAAGGAAAAGCCACTACTAGAAACTGCTTAAGGAAAAACTAGGAGGAGCGAGGGGGGAGATTTCCCTCCCTTGCTTATGAAAGGTAAAAAATGGAAATCAATACACATAATGCCGAAATTTTGCTTAGTGCAGTTTCAAAATCCCAATATCCTGCTGATGATATTCCAGAGATTGCTCTAGCAGGTCGTTCGAATGTCGGAAAATCTTCTTTTATCAACACCTTACTAGGGAGAAAAAATCTTGCTCGTACTTCGGGAAAACCAGGGAAGACTCAGCAATTAAACTTTTACAATATTGATGACAAAATCCGCTTTGTTGACGTTCCTGGCTACGGTTATGCCAAAGTCTCAAAAACTGAGCGTGCCAAGTGGGGAAAAATGATTGAAGAATACTTGACTAGCCGCAATAATTTACGGGTCGTCGTCAGTTTAGTAGATATGCGACATGAGCCATCTGCAGACGATGTACAAATGTATGATTTCTTAAAATACTATGAAATTCCTGTTATCATCGTTGCAACAAAGGCGGATAAAATCCCTCGTGGCAAATGGAATAAACATGAATCCATTATTAAAAAGAAATTAGATTTTGATAAGAATGACCAGTTTGTCGTCTTCTCTTCTGAGACTCGCCATGGTTACGACCAAGCATGGGAGGCTATCTTGGATAATATCTAGCAGAGATTTATTCGTCATCATCAAAAGACGAATAGCCCCCAAGAGCTAAATTACGGGTTTCATTCTCTCATAAATGTTGAATCCGAAACTTAGAGATGCTGGTTGAGAGAATAACAGAGCAGGCACCTAGGTTATCTGGGTGCTTTTGCTATGGAAAGTTCTTGCTAAATCTGATATAATAAAGAGCAGTACCCTTGTAGAGGATGGATAATGAATTTAGAAGATTTAAAAAAACGTCAAGAGAAGATTCGGAACTTCTCTATTATTGCTCATATTGATCACGGTAAATCAACTTTAGCAGACCGCATTTTGGAAAAGACAGAGACAGTTTCTAGCCGTGAAATGCAGGCTCAATTACTGGATAGCATGGATCTAGAGCGTGAGCGCGGTATTACCATTAAGCTTAATGCTATTGAACTCAATTATCAGGCTAAAGATGGTGAGACCTATATTTTTCACCTAATTGACACACCAGGACATGTTGACTTCACCTACGAAGTGTCTCGCTCTCTAGCAGCTTGTGAAGGTGCTATTTTGGTCGTAGATGCGGCACAGGGAATTGAAGCCCAGACACTTGCCAATGTTTATTTAGCTTTGGATAATGATTTGGAAATCTTGCCTATTATCAATAAGATTGACCTACCAGCAGCGGATCCTGAACGTGTCCGTCAGGAAATTGAAGATGTGATTGGCTTGGATGCTTCAGAAGCAGTATTGACTTCTGCTAAGGCTGGTATCGGTATTGAAGAAATCTTAGAGCAAATTGTAGAGAAAGTTCCTGCACCAACTGGTGATGTAGAGGCTCCATTACAGGCTTTGATTTTTGATTCTGTTTATGATCCTTATCGCGGGGTCATCTTGCAAGTTCGGATTGTCAATGGTGTGGTTAAACCAGGTGATACCATCCAAATGATGAGTAATGGTAAAACCTTTGATGTCACAGAAGTAGGTATTTTTACACCAAAAGCTATCGGACGTGAGTTTTTAGCAACTGGTGATGTGGGCTATATTGCAGCTTCTATCAAGACTGTTGCTGATACCCGTGTCGGTGATACAGTAACTTTGGCAGAATATCCAGCAGCAGAGCCCTTGTCAGGCTACAAGCAGATGAATCCGATGGTCTTTGCTGGTATCTACCCAATTGACTCTAACAAATACAACGATTTACGTGAAGCTTTAGAAAAGCTCCAACTCAATGATGCTAGTTTACAGTTCGAGCCAGAAACTTCACAAGCCTTAGGCTTTGGTTTCCGCTGTGGATTCTTGGGACTCCTACATATGGATGTCATCCAAGAACGGATCGAGCGTGAGTTTAATATTGACTTGATTATGACTGCCCCATCTGTAGTTTATCATGTCAATATGACAGATGGTGAGATGCTTGAAGTTGCCAATCCTTCAGAATTTCCAGATCCTACCAAGATTGCAACCATTGAGGAACCTTATGTTAAGGCACAAATTATGGTTCCCCAAGAGTACGTTGGAGCGGTCATGGAATTGGCCCAGCGCAAGCGCGGAGATTTTGTAACAATGGATTATATTGACGACAATCGAGTCAATGTTATCTATCAAATTCCGCTCGCTGAGATCGTCTTTGACTTCTTTGACAAACTCAAGTCTTCAACGCGTGGTTACGCCAGCTTTGACTATGAGATTTCTGAATACCGCACTTCCAAGTTGGTTAAGATGGACATTCTCCTCAATGGAGATAAGGTGGATGCTCTCAGCTTTATTGTCCATAAGGAATTTGCCTACGAGCGTGGAAAAATCATTGTAGATAAACTCAAAAAAATTATCCCCCGTCAACAGTTTGAGGTTCCTATTCAGGCAGCTATCGGTCATAAAATTGTGGCCCGTAGTGACATCAAGGCTCTTCGTAAGAACGTTTTGGCAAAATGTTACGGTGGCGATGTTTCACGGAAACGAAAACTCCTTGAGAAGCAGAAAGCTGGTAAAAAACGCATGAAAGCAATAGGATCTGTAGAAGTTCCACAGGAAGCCTTTCTCAGCGTTCTCAGCATGGATGACGATGAGAAAAAGTAATCACGTTATCGCTGAATACGAAATAAAGTACAAGATAAAAATACTCCCGCAAATGTGAATTGCGAGAGTATTTTTATTTATGCTTCATTTCCCCCTGTGGATAGTAAGTCCCTTCTGGCATATCATTGATAAAGACATGAATGGCTTCCTTAGGTGCATTAGTATTGCGAGACACAACCTCTGTTATCTCACGTGCAAGAGCTATTTTTTGCTCTTGGGTGCGTCCTTCAAACAGATCGATTCGTACAAATGGCATGACAGTCCTCCAGTATTTTTTTGTTTATTGTATCATAGTTTCTACTGTTTTCCAAGGATATTCTTATAAACCATTGCAATTACCTATTATATTTTGTTATAATAACAGTGTATGGAATTAAGGAGGAGAATTATGTTTACTGGAAAAATTATTCAAAAAGTTACTAGCGTTTTTTTGAAAAAATCGCGTAAATTTTTTAATCGAAAAACAGGTATTATAGCGGGCGTTACATTAGCTATTATTTTTATTACAGGTCAATTAACGACTGCTGAACTCCCTAAAAAAGAGAAACTTTATGGTCAACAATATGCAACAGTTGTAAAGCATTTTCAAGAAGCAGGTTTCGAGAATATACAGGGGAAGGAGATCAATGATTTAGAATTTGGAAAAATTGGTGAAAATAATCCTGTTGAAGTTGTCTCTGTTGACGGAGAGAAGTGGAAGGAAGGCTGGGTTAGAAAAAATGCTCCTATTGTCATCTCCTATCATGCTCCTAAGGAAGATACTGTTGAGGTGAAATTTTCGCCTTCTAGTAAAATTGCAGATGTTGAAAAAGAACTAAGTAAATTAGGCTTTAAGCAGATTGATATGATTCCTATTCTACTGATAGAGAAAGGCAATGAAGATAAGAAAGATAGGGTAGACACTCTTCAAATTGGTAATCATCTGTATCAAACAGGATATTTTTACTCTGCCAGTTTGCCAGTCAAGTTGACTTATTTTGATGTTAGTCAGGATAATATCAGGGTGCCAGAAAATGTAATTGATGCTGAAAGTAAATCAGAACTTGAAAAACATATAAAAGTAGCAGGTTTTACTGATATTAAATGGGAAGCTGTTGCAGATAAAGATAAGTCTAATCATGAGAAAATTCAAAAGATAACCTTGGGTGGTGTAGAACTTAGGCTACGCACTAAGCAAGAAATTGTTATAAAAAAAGAGACTCCGATTGTGATTGCTTATTCTGATTTTTCTAGTTTCGCAGAATTACCAACCACTATTTCAACAACCAAAATCGCAGATACCAAAAAATTATTTATAGACGGTGGCTTCCCACAAGTAACAGAAGTAGCTACAGATACTAATGAAATTTCTAAGAATGGACAAGTCATTGCTGTTGAAATTGATGGTAAGGTCTTCAGTGACATCAATGATAAAGTTATTAAAAAAGATAGCCAAGTAGTTATTAAATATTGGAATGCAGAAAAAGCCATTGCTGAAAAGGCACTTAAGGATGAAGAAGCAAGAATCGTTGCCGAAGCTAAGAGGCAGACTAAAGTAAGAGTGCAAAATCAAATCCAGCAATTTGCTGGAAATACTTCACAAAATGTGTATTATCCAAATTGTAAGGCAGCTAGACAAGCTGGAGCAGCTCCAGTTTATAGAGGGCAACCAGGCTATGGACCGCATTTGGATCGTGACGGTGATGGAATTGGTTGCGAGCGATAAGCACATAGCCCTTATTTGACAGCGTTTACAAAAAATGGTATTCTGATCTAAGATAGGAGGTCGATAGCAATGAATCACAGAAATCGTATGATTTTGTCGTTTTTATTAGGTTGTCTGGCTTTATATTTGGCTGCAACAGTTTTTGCCCAGAGTACGTGGGAAGGACCGGTTTTTATCACTTTTTTCCTATACAGTATGATTTATGGCCTGGTTATGCTTTATAAGTGGAGACCAAAATTTGCACGAATTGTTTTCGATATTATCGGGAATTTATTAACATGGCCCTGATTTTTAGCAAGCTCTTTGGAGCTTGTTTTTATGTTTCCCTTAAAGCATATTTTGTGATAGAATGGAAGGAGTGAAATTTAAGATTGGATGAGAAAAAGTGGCACAATTATATTATAAATACGGCACAATGAACTCTGGTAAAACCATCGAGATTTTGAAAGTTGCACACAATTATGAAGAACAAGGAAAGCCTGTTGTCATTATGACATCAGCCTTGGATACTCGTGATGCCTTTGGTGTTGTCTCCAGTCGGATCGGTATGCGTAGAGAAGCAGTAGCGATTGATGATGAAATGGATATTTTTGGTTTTATCAAAAAAATGGAAACACGTCCCTATTGCGTCTTGATTGATGAAGCTCAATTTCTCCGACGTCATCATGTTTATGCTCTCGCACGTGTCGTAGATGAATTGGATGTGCCTGTCATGGCCTTCGGTCTTAAAAATGACTTTCGAAACGAATTATTTGAAGGTTCCAAATACCTGCTTTTATTGGCCGATAAGTTGGATGAGATTAAAACAATCTGTCAGTATTGCTCCAAAAAGGCAACCATGGTCTTGCGGACTCAAGATGGGAAACCAACCTACGAGGGAGAACAAATTCAGATTGGTGGTAATGAAACCTATATTCCTGTTTGCCGCAAGCACTACTTCTCACCCGAGATATGAGCCATTCAGGCAAGATGTATTATTTTGAATACTTCACAGAAAAACTGAGCATGTCTTACAAGTTAATTATGTGGAAGAATTCATTCCAACTATTTTACAGAAAGGAACTGAATACGGGCTACGACTCTGTGGAAATAGATAATTCTTCCCAGAAACTTTAGTTTCTAGGTCCGAATTCCTAATTTCCTTTGAGTCGCTTAGTGCCCTTAATATCTTAGAGTGAACTGAATACGGGTTACGAGCTGTACAAAAAGATATTTTTCCTAGGGAGGTTTTATCCTTCGTCAGAACCTCTCATTTTCTCAGTTCGCTTATGCCCTTTAATATCTTAGAAAGGAATCGAACATGCCCTGAAAGCTACGAAAAAAAGATAGACTGCCTTGCGTGTAGACGCACTTCATCAGTCCCCTATTTTTCCATCGCTTCCTTACGGGCTTTGTATCTTTTATTATGAATATTTATGATCAATTACAGGCGGTTGAAGACCGCTATGAGGAACTTGGAGAATTGCTTTCTGATCCGGATGTGGTCAGCGATACCAAGCGTTTTATGGATTTGTCAAAAGAAGAAGCAGCAACTCGTGATACAGTCACAGCTTATCGTGAATACAAGGTTGTTCTGCAAAATATAGTGGATGCTGAGGAGATGATTAAAGAATCTTCTGGCGACACAGATTTGGAAGAGATGGCTAAGGAAGAACTCAAACAAGCCAAGGCTGACAAAGAAACCTACGAGGAAAAACTTAAAATTCTTCTTCTACCCAAAGACCCAAATGATGACAAGAATATCATCTTGGAAATTCGTGGAGCAGCCGGCGGTGATGAGGCTGCCCTCTTTGCCGGAGATCTTCTGACCATGTATCAAAAATATGCAGAAAGTCAAGGTTGGCGTTTTGAAGTCATGGAGGCTTCATATAATGGTGTCGGTGGTATCAAAGAAGTAGTCGCCATGGTATCTGGTCAATCCGTCTACTCAAAACTTAAATATGAATCAGGTGCCCACCGTGTGCAACGTGTTCCCGTGACAGAGAGTCAGGGGCGTGTTCATACCTCGACAGCAACTGTGCTTATCATGCCAGAAGTAGAAGAAGTAGAGTATGATATTGATCCTAAAGACCTTCGTGTTGACATCTACCATGCCTCTGGTGCTGGTGGACAGAACGTCAACAAGGTTGCCACAGCTGTTCGTATCGTTCACCTACCAACTAACATCAAGGTTGAAATGCAGGAAGAACGGACACAACAAAAAAACCGTGACAAGGCTATGAAAATTATCCGTGCACGTGTAGCTGATCATTTTGCGCAAATCGCACAGAATGAACAAGATGCTGAAAGAAAGTCAACCATCGGAACAGGAGATCGCTCTGAGCGTATTCGTACCTACAACTTCCCACAAAACCGCGTGACAGACCATCGTATCGGCTTGACTCTACAAAAATTAGATACCATCTTGTCTGGCAAGATGGACGAGGTTGTTGATGCCCTTGTTCTTTACGATCAGACGAAAAAACTAGAAGAACTTAGCAAATAATGAACTATGCGCAATTATTTGCTGACTATGAAAAACAGCTAGTAGCCATCGGTGAAGAAGCAGAAAGTTTATCCTTCGCTTATCGTAGCTTGAAAAATCTTGATTTTACAGATTTTCTCTTCATGCTTCGTCAGGAAGTGACTCCCACTGACCGCAAACTCATTGACCAGATTTACCATCAGCTTGCCCTTCACCGACCAGCTCAGTACATCATCGGCAGATCTGATTTCCACGGACTCAGATTTGCTGTAGATGAGCGAGTTTTGATTCCCAGACCAGAAACTGAGGAGTTGGTTGAGTTGATTTTGCTGGAAAATAGCAGAGCAAATTTACGAGTTTTGGATATAGGAACAGGCAGCGGTGCAATTGCAATTTCGCTTGCTAAAGCTAGACCTGACTGGGAAGTGGTTGCAGTCGATATTTCGTCTGATGCCTTAGAAGTAGCCGTAGAAAATGCAGCAAGCAATCAAGTTTCTGTTCAGTTTCTACACTCAGACCTTTTCCAAGCAGTTTCGGGTAATTTTGATATTATTGTTTCCAATCCTCCCTATATTTCACCAAATGATAAAGATGAGGTCGGTACTAACGTACTCGCATCAGAGCCTCATTTAGCTTTATTTGCGGAGGAAGATGGCCTAGTTATTTATAGAAAAATTGTAGAGCAGGCAAGACAATTTTTGAAGGATAATGGAAAAATATACTTTGAAATTGGCTATAAGCAAGGGCAGTCTGTTGCTGATTTATTAGCGTTGCATTTCCCTGAAAAACGAGTCCGAGTTCTCAAAGACCAGTTTGGTCAGGATAGGAAGGTCGTAGCAGATGACAATAGATACTATTCGAGCTATTATTGAAAGTGGAGGCGCGGTTGTTCTCCCCACCGAGACAGTCTATGGTCTCTTCGCTCAAGCCTTGAACGAAGAAGCAGTTAATCATGTTTATCGTCTAAAACGGCGTCCTAGGGACAAGGCAATGAACTTAAATGTTTCCAGCTTAGAAGAGATACAATATTTTAGTCAAAATCCACCCAATTTTTTAGAAAAAGTGTATAATAGATTTATGCCTGGTCCCTTAACGATTATATTGAAAGCAAATAAAAACGTTCCTTTTTGGGTCAATTCAGGGCTAAATACTGTTGGTTTTCGCATTCCTAGCCATGAAAAAACCTTACGTTTGATTTCAGAAACTGGCCCTTTAATTGGACCGTCTGCCAATATTTCTGGAGAAGAAAGTGGCACAAAGTTCGCCTTTCTGATGACTCAGTTTCCAGAACAGTTAGCAGGAATAGAAGATGATCAAGCTCTAACAGGTATGGATTCAACTATCTTAGACTTATCCGGACAGAAAGCTCGTATTCTTCGTCAAGGCGCTATTAGTCGTGAGGCAATTGAGACAGCTATTCCTGAAATAAAATTCGAGGACTAAGCCTATGATTCGATCACTAAAACAAACAGATTTATCAGCTATAAGAGCCATTAACGCTGTTTCCTTAGGATATGACGTTTCCTTGGAAAAAACAGAAAGGCAATTTCAACGTTGTTCCAACGCTGGGGGACATTTCTTTCTCGTTTATGAAAATGAGGCAGACCAAGGAGTGCTGGGTTACATCCATGCTCAAGTTTACGAAAGTCTCTATTCTGAAACTGGATTGAATATCCTTGGTTTAGCTGTTTTACCCAATTTTCAAGGACAAGGAATTGGTTCAGCTTTGTTAGAAGCTACCGAGAAGTTAGCTAAAGAAAATGGATATACTTTTATTCGCCTGAATTCAGCCGACCATCGCAAACAAGCCCATCATTTCTACGAACAGCATGGCTATATATCAGATAAGCTGCAGAAGCGTTTTATTAAAACTCTATAAAATAACCATTGAACAGCGCATCTATTTTTATAGAATACCATCATTTATAAAGGAGTACCGCACATGATTTTTGATACAGTTGATTACAAAGACTTTGATAAAGAAGTATGGGATGCAATTAAGGCAGAAGAAGCTCGTCAACAAAATAACATCGAACTGATTGCTTCTGAAAACGTTGTTTCTAAAGCTGTCATGGCTGCCCAAGGATCTATCTTGACCAACAAGTATGCTGAAGGCTATCCGGGCCGTCGCTACTATGGCGGTACCGAGTGCGTAGATGTTGTTGAAAGTTTAGCGATTGAGCGTGCAAAGGAAATCTTTGGTGCTAAGTTTGCTAACGTTCAACCCCACTCAGGAAGTCAAGCCAACTGTGCAGCTTATATGGCTTTGATTGAGCCTGGAGATACTGTTATGGGAATGGATTTGGCTGCAGGTGGACATTTAACTCACGGTGCTTCTGTTAGTTTCTCAGGCCAAACCTATAACTTTGTAGCTTATAATGTTGATGAAGAAACGGGCTTCTTGGATTATGATGTTATTTTGGAGCAAGCGAAAGAAGTTCAGCCAAAATTGATTGTTGCTGGTGCTTCAGCTTATTCCCGTATTATTGATTTTGCTAAATTCCGTAAGATTGCTGATAGTGTAGGAGCAAAATTGATGGTTGACATGGCCCATATTGCTGGTCTTGTGGCAGCAGGGCTTCATCCAAGTCCAATTCCGCATGCACATATCGTTACTACAACAACTCATAAAACTCTACGTGGTCCTCGCGGTGGTTTGATCTTGACAAATGATGAAGAAATCATAAAAAAAATCAATTCAGCCATCTTCCCTGGTATTCAAGGTGGCCCGCTAGAGCACGTCATCGCTGCCAAAGCAGTTGCATTTAAAGAGGTATTGGATCCTTCCTTTAAATATTATGCTCAAAAAGTCATAGATAATAGTAAGGCTATGGCAGAAGTTTTTCTTGCTAATCCGAATTTTAAAGTCATCACAGGTGGAACGGATAACCATCTTTTCCTTGTTGATGTTACCAAAGTTGTTGAAAATGGTAAAGTTGCCCAACATCTTTTGGATGAAGTAAATATTACTCTAAATAAAAACTCAATCCCTTACGAGAAATTATCACCATTCAAAACCAGTGGCATTCGGATTGGCTCAGCAGCCATCACTGCTCGTGGTTTTGGTATTGAAGAGGCTCGTAAGGTTGCCCACTTAACTATCAAAGCACTTGAAAATGCTGATAATGAAGTAGTTCTTGAGGAAATTCGTCAGGAAGTTCGTGCTTTGACAGAACAATTCCCTCTATACGAAGGTTTATAATGGATATATTTGTAAAAAAAGCCCTAATACATCAATTTAGTTCTGATGATACTGAGCTGGTCCTTGCCGACCAGCTTTTGACTGTTACTCCTAAAATAGAAGAATATTTGCGTAAGAAAATTGAGCGTGTCTTTTCTGATGAAGCTAAGACAGGACAATTTGAAGCAAACCATCCTTTTCTGGATTATTTGAAAGGAGATTTACTAACCAATTCTGTCAAGATTGCAAATCTCTGGAAGGAAGAATTTTCGATCTCTGAAAACCTCAAAACCAATGACCTCATATTCATCACTTTTGAGAAAAATGGTATCGAACATTTTGCATTCTTAAGAATTTCTTTACGTGAAAGTCTGGCTCATGTAGGAGCAGAGAGCGGGAGTCCTATAAAAATTACACAGAATAACTTGCCAGGAGCAGGAACCGCACCAGATGAGGCCTTAATTGTCAATCTTCAGACATATAGGTATCATCTGATTGAGAAACGAATCAAACACAACGGTGCCTTTCTCAATTACTTTTCAGATAATCTTCTGCAGGTCACACCAGCTATTTCCGCTAAAAAATCAATCAAAGCTGTCGAACAAACTGCTCAGAAAATTGCAGATAGTTTTCATCAAGATGATTTCCAATTCCACTCCAAGGTAAAATCAGCTATTTTTAACAATTTGGAAGAAGGTAACGAATTATCACCAGAGAAATTAGCAGATCAGTTGTTCGATACCAACTTAACTGCTCGTCTGAATTTTGTTGATCAGCTGAAAGAAGTCATTCCAGACAAGGTGTCTTTTGATGAGATTGATAAGACCCGCCAGCTCAAAAAGTTTGAAAATCAAAAGTTGTCTTTATCAAATGGTATTGAACTGATTGTACCAAATGCTATCTATGAAGATGCGGAAGCGGTCGAATTTATTCAAAATGATAATGGAACTTATTCCATCCTTATCAAAAATATTGAAGATATAAAGAGTAAGTAAATGAAAAAATTGATAAAAATACTAATGCTTCTTTTACTAATCTTTCTTGGCTATAAATGTTTTCAAACGTATCGTACAGTCAAGCAAGTTATGACTTATCAACCTATGGTTCGAGAAATATTAGCGGAAAATGACACATCAGCCAATGAAGAGCTCATTTTAGCAATGATTTATACAGAAACCAAAGGACGAGAAGTTGATGTCATGCAGTCCAGCGAATCGGCAAGCGGTTCTGCCAATACCATTACAGATAGTAAAGAAAGTATCCGTCAAGGAATAGTCTATCTTACCGAAAAACTACGATTAGCAGAGGAAAAAGGTGTAGGAGTCTGGACCGCTGTACAAGCCTATAATTTCGGTCCTGCCTATATTGATTATATTGCTAAACATGGTGGCGAGCATACTCTTGCCTTAGCAGAAGAATATTCAAAAAACGTGGTGGCACCAAGTCTAGGCAATACTACACAGGAAACCTATACCTACTACCACCCAATCGCCTTGCTGAATGGTGGAAAATTATATGTAAATGGCGGAAACATCTACTATGCACGGCAAGTTCGCTTTAATATGCATTTAATGCGATTCATAAATTTATTTTAAATTGTCTAAAACTCATGAGAAATGAGTTTTTTCTGTTGGAGACATGCTCTTATCTGATAAATGCCTGAAGTGTCGCTCAGCTTTCCTTTGACAATAGGTAGCAGGTATCTGTATCGGATCAATTTATCATCAGGAGTGATGGTACGAACAGTCTTATTTCCCCTCTCGGAATATGTATTTGAAACAATCTCATCAAAAATGTAGTATAATAGGAGAATAGGAGACAAAGTGATGAAACGAAATGTGTTGATTACAGGTGCAAGCAGTGGGATTGGTAAAGCGATTGCTTATGCTTTTGCTAAAGATGGTGATAATGTTATCATCACGGGGCGCAGACTTGACAAATTGGAAGCGATTAAACGAGATATTGAAAATAAGTACGGTGTTCAGGTCTATATTTATTCTTTTGATGTGACAGATATAGAGCAGGTTATCCTACATTGTCAGAGTATTTTACAGAAAGTAGGTCAGATTCATATTTTGGTTAACAACGCTGGTCTAGCTCTGGGATTGGATAAGTTCCAAGATTATGATTTGACGGATATGATGGTTATGATCGATACTAATATAAAGGGCTTGCTTGCTGTTACGCATCAGTTATTGCCCCAAATGGTTATGTATAACGATGGACAAATCATCAATATCGGATCAACAGCAGGAATCTATGCCTACGCAGGAGCGGCAGTTTATGCTGCAACAAAGTCAGCTGTAAAAGTCCTATCAGATGGTATTCGCATTGATACAATTGATAAGCAAATTAAGGTCACTACCATACAACCTGGTATCGTAGAAACAGATTTCAGTCAGGTTCGTTTCCATGGTGATAAAGCAAGGGCAGCTACTGTTTATAAGGGAATCGAAGCGCTACAAGCGGAAGATATTGCCAACTGCACTCTATTTGTTGCCAATCAACCCAAGCATGTACAGATTTCAGATATGACTATCATGGCGACGAAGCAGGCTACTGGTTTTACGATTCATAGGGAATAAGGAGGCGAGGACAAGATGAAGAAAAAATATCCTCTGGCATTACTGGGACTCTTTACTCTTATCGTTTTTTCTGCTTGTCACATGGGAAAAGAAAAGACAACAAGAAGTTCATCAAACACTGAACATCAGTCAACTAGTTCAAGTATTTCATCCACTGTACCCAGAGAGTTATCACTACTTTCTATGGATATTGATGCACTAATGCAGGGGAATTATGACAGCATTCTCGGTACTTGGCAGAATAGTAAAGGGGAAACCTTGGTGTTTAATAGCAAAGGTTTAGTTGATGAGAATCGTAATCTTTTAGGTCGTGGAAAAATAACGGATGGGATTTTTGAAACTGGCTATGTTGATTCAAGCGTTGGAGAAGTTGACCTTCTTATGATTCCCAAAGGTACCACATTGAGTTCTTCTTTCCTTGCAAGTGGAGTGACAGCCCCAACAGATGCTTCCCGTGATAGAATTGTGGCCAAAAATGGATTGTTAGGCGCTGATGCAGATGCCTTTTATCGTCTATCGAATTCAGCTAATAGCGGTATAGATCCACTAAAAAATACTGAAACAGGTGTTCAATTAGAGAGTGGTCCCAAAACAGTTGATTACGCAAATAGGATTTTAGGCAAGAACAATTGGAGGGTAACCGAAGGGAATTATACACGAACGGAGTCTATACCTTACAATGTTTTGGAAGGAAACGATAACACCCGTTACACAGTTTATCAAAACGGAGTGATTGTTAATGCTGGTTACCAGATTATCTATCAACCTTAAAATTGTCCTGAAGCGTACAGACATATGTAAATAAAGGGCTTCGGAATTATACATTTAAGATAAGGAGACGGTCTCATGGGCTGTTTCTTTTTAGTTTAGTCTTTATGGCTCTCTCTAGCAGATGAGGAGACACTTTAATATTTGAACTCATCTTGCCATCTATTTTAAGCTAATGCTTGAACTCAAAAAAATATTAGATGGTGTTTATGACTCATTGATACAAACTGTGTTCACTATATCTTCTGTCGTTTTGATATAAAGTCTCCCTCTATGACCTTATCATTCAACATATCAAGACAATGAGAATAGAGATGGATTTCGGCAATTAGTCAGCTATTTACAGACGAAAGAGAATAATTTTTCTACTCGATTTCTATTGAGTACAATGAGAGCGTTTTCTAAACGAGTGTAAATTGGACTCAAAGAGACTGGAAAAGGGGCTCAAAAAAGAATAAAATGAAAATAAGAGGTGAGAGAAATGGATAATCGTACCATTGCTGTTATCATAGAGTTATTTGCTAATAAAGAAATGAGTCTTTATGAATTAAGTGTTCAGACAGGAGTTGATAAGGAAAATGTATTGGTTGGCTTACGAGAAGTAAACGAACTTTTAGAGCGAGAAGGATATGAACCCATCTATTTTAAAGGGGGACTATATCAAGTTCCCGAAACACTTTTATCGTACCAGCGAGAGATTTTTGAATGGTTGCGGAGCCACGAGATTTATTTGTCGCAAGAGGAGCGACAAATGCTTCTTTACCTTTATACCTTCATCCGAAAAGAATTTGTTTCCAATAATCATTTTCAAGATTTGTTGGGGGTTAGTCGCAACACTGTTCTAGCTGATATTAAAGCTGTGCGAAATGTTTGCAGTCGCTTTGATATTTTTCTTGCCTATACTCGATCGGACGGCTACCATTTAATCGGACAGGAAGAAAATAAACATCGTCTAGCACTTTATGCAATTAGTAGTTGCTTACGATCTTCCGTTGGGATATGGGCTATGGACTATCTTCTCAGGGCTTGGCAGGAAAAAAATCACATTACAAATCTCAAACAGATTAGTCAGCACCTTTGTCATTTTTACCAGTTGTCAGCCTTGGAAGACCGCCTGGATGAGTTTCTCTATTTCCTTCAATATCTTTCTATCCGCAAAAAACGAGTAGACAAGGATATTACAGACATAGTTTCACCCTTCCCTCAGGATATTGTGCGTGAACTGTGGAGGGGATTAGAGACGCATCAGGAGTTGTCAGAATCTTGGGTTGCTTATCTAACCCATCTATTACAGGGATGTTTAGAGGGACAAATTAGTGGTGAAAATGATTTCTTCCATCGATTAACATTGGAAATTGTTGATGAAATGGAACGTTTGTCTTTGATTGAATTTAAGCATCGCAAGGAGTTAATCCAAGGACTGGAGAGACATTTAATACCGGCCTATGCACGTTTGACATCACGTTTAGTCAATGTAAATGCTTATACCAATGTGGTAAAAAAAGAACACAAGGATTTATTCGAAATTGTTAAGAAGGCTTTACGACCTTTAGAAAATCATTTAGGATTTGATGTTCCAGACAGTGAAGTATCTTACTTCGTTATCCATTTTGGAGGATATATAGAAGCCGCTACAGACCGGTCGTTTCATTATCGAGCCTTGGTGGTCTGTCCTAATGGAGTAAGTTCATCCTTGATTGTGAAAGAGCATCTTAAACAACTTTTTCCTAATATTTGCTTCTCAGACCTACATTCTTTAGCCTATCTTGAAGGAGCCATTGAAGACAACTATGATATGATTTTTTCAACAATTAAGTTGGAGACACAACGTCCTTTTTTCTTAGTTCCTACTCTAATGACTTTGGCACAAAAGCGAGAGCTCTTTCATTTAGTCAGTGAACAATTTGTTAACGCTGGCTATGTTCCTATCGAGATTGAGCGATTGCTTAGCATTATCAGTAGGTACGCCACTGTTCATCGCGAGCCAGCTCTAAAGTATGAACTTGTACAATTTTTAAATGAAAGAATACCTAATGGAAGGGAGAGGAGTCCGATGTTAGCTGAATTGATTACGGTAGACACCTACCGTTACACAGAACAAAAATTGTCTTGGATGGAAGCTATTTCGTTAGCTGCACAACCTCTGGTTGAGCAGGGAAAAGTCGAAGAACGATATATTGATGCCATGATTGATAAGGTAAAAAATTTAGGACCATTTATTGATTTAGGAAAAGGAGTAGCAATCCCTCATGCACGTCCAGAAGATGGTGTTAAGGAAGTCGGCATGTCTATGCTGAGCCTAAAATATCCCATTCACCTATTAGACGATCCTACTCATGAGATTAGCTTGCTGATTTGCATTGCGGCAGTAGATAATCACACCCATCTGCGAGCTTTGTCACATTTGACAGCTATATTAAGAGAAACAACAACTATTCAACAACTTACTGACTCAAAAGAGTTCATTGAGATTGCAGATTTATTAAAGGAGGAACGGTAAATGTTAAAAATTGGAGCAGCCTGTGGCTCAGGATTGGGATCAAGTTTTATGGTTCAAATGAATATTGAATCAATCTTGCGTGATTTAGGCATAGCAGATGTTGAAGTCGAGCATTATGATATTGGTGGAGCAACAGCACAAGATGCCGATGTATGGATTGTTGGTCGTGACTTGGCAGATTCTGCTAGTCATCTTGGGGATGTTCGTTCGCTCAATAGCATTATTGATATGGATGAACTGAGAGAGCTTGTAACCACCATCTGTCAGGAAAAAGATTTGATTTAAGTGAAAAAATTGTAAAGGAGAAGAGTATGTTAAAGTTTTTAATTGATATTGCAAAGACACCAGCAATTCTAGTTGCCTTGATTGCAGTTTTAGGATTGGGACTTCAAAAGAAGCCCGCATCCGAACTAATTAAAGGTGGCTTGAAGACCTTTGTTGGTTTCCTTGTAGTTGGTGGTGGAGCAACACTTTTACAAACTTCCCTCAATCCATTTGGAACCATGTTTGAACACGCTTTTCATTTACAAGGTGTCGTTCCAAACAACGAAGCTATCGTAGCACTTGCATTGACTGAATACGGGACAGCAACTTCTCTCATTATGCTTCTTGGTATGTTTTTTAATATCTTAATTGCACGTTTTACACGTTTTAAATACATATTTTTGACAGGTCATCATACCCTCTACATGGCCTGTATGATTGCTGTCATCATGACGGTAGCAGGTTTTACATCAGCAGGACTCATTATTATGGGCGGTTTAGCTCTAGGAATTATCATGACCTTGTCACCTGCTTTTGTTCACAAATATATGATTCAATTGACAGGCAATGATAAAGTTGCTCTTGGGCATTTTAGTTCCTTAGGATACTGGCTCAGTGGTTTCATTGGTAGCTTGGTTGGCGACAAGTCAAAATCAACTGAAGACATCAAATTCCCTAAAGGTTTGGCCTTCTTACGTGATTCAACTGTCAGTATCGCTATCTCAATGTCAATTATTTACATTATCGTTGCTCTTTTCGCTGGTGGTGACTGGATTGAAACAACATTGAGTAATGGTACAAACAGTCTTGTTTATGCACTACAATTGGGTGGTACATTCGCCGGCGGTGTATTCGTTATTCTTTCTGGTGTACGGTTAATATTGGCAGAAATTGTACCTGCTTTTAAAGGTATTTCTGAAAAATTGGTACCGAACTCCAAACCAGCTCTTGACTGTCCAATTGTGTATCCATACGCTCCTAATGCAGTATTGATAGGTTTTATTTCTAGTTTTGTCGGTGGCTTGGTCAGTATGGCAGTTATGATTGTAACAGGCAGCGTAGTGATTTTACCAGGAGTGGTGCCGCACTTTTTCTGCGGCGCAACAGCAGGTGTTATAGGGAACGCTTCTGGTGGTATTCGTGGTTCTATTGTTGGAGCTTTTGCTCAAGGTATTTTATTGAGTTTTTTACCAGTCTTCTTACTTCCAGTTTTGGGAAATCTCGGCTTTGCAGGTTCTACATTCTCTGATGCAGATTTTGGGCTATCAGGTATTTTCCTTGGTGTTTTAGCCAAAAATGGTGGTATGGCAACAATATCTATTGGTATTTTCGCTGTTCTTGCACTAATGCTAGTACTGACTATTATTTCCAAAAATAAGAAAGAGGTTTAATATGGCAGCAGAGCTAGCGAGGCTACGACAATTTACGGATGAAATTCGTTATCATACAATAGCAACCCTCAACCAGCTTGGATTTGGTCATTATGGCGGCAGTTTATCTATCGTGGAAGTTTTAGCAGTTCTGTATGGTGAAATAATGGATATCACTGTTCAAAACTTTTCATCTCGAGAGCGAGACCATTTTATCCTTTCTAAAGGGCATGCAGGTCCAGCACTCTACAGCGCACTTTATCTGAAAGGGTTCTTTGATCATGATTTTTTGTGGTCGCTCAATCGTAACGGGACTAGTCTACCTTCACATCCTGATCGTAATCTCACTCCCGGGATTGACATGACAACTGGCTCTTTGGGCCAAGGAATGAGTGTGGCCACAGGAGTTGCTTACGGTCAAAAAATTGCCAACTTCCCTTACTATACTTATACATTGGTAGGAGATGGTGAGTTGAATGAGGGACAATGTTGGGAGGCTGCTCAATTTGCAGCTCACCATGAATTATCTCATCTCATTCTATTTGTTGATGACAATAAGAAACAGCTAGATGGTCGTACAGTAGATATCTGTCAAACTTTTGATTTTGTGGAGAAATTTATTTCTTTTGGCTGGGAAGCAGTACGAGTGGATGGCAGTGATATTGTAGCGATTTTAAATGCTATCACAACCGTAAAAACAAGTCGTTCCAACAAACCAAAGTGTATCGTACTTGATACTATCAAAGGACAAGGGGTCCCTCTCCTTGAAAATATGGAAAACAACCACCACCTACGTCTTGCTGGCAATTTACTAATAGATTTAGAGAAAGTTGCGCAGGATTTGGAGAAGGAATTGGAGGGTAGGACATGAGAGAAAGTAGAGAAATGCGTCTAATCTATAGTGATTTCTTAGCTGAGAAATGCAAAGAGAGCGAACAGGTCATTGTCTTAGAAGCAGACTTGTCTAGTTCTATGTCCACCAATACATTACAATCTACTTATGGTGGTCGCTATATCAATGTAGGCATTATGGAGCAGGAAATGGTCGGTGTGGCTGCGGGATTATCTGTTTTAGGTTATAAGCCTTATCTACATACCTTTGGACCGTTTGCCAGTCGTCGTGTTTATGATCAAGTATTCTTATCACTTGGTTACGCTAAGCTTGATGCGACTATTATTGGTTCAGATGCTGGAGTATCTGCTGAAATGAATGGTGGCACCCATATGCCTTTTGAAGATTTAGGACTGATGCGCCTGATTCCAAATGCTCGAGTTTATGAAGTAAGTGATGACATTCAATTCCGAGCTATCTTGGAGGAAACCTTAGAGATAGGTGGTCTCAAATACATCCGAACTATCCGTAAAAGGCCATTTCCTCTTTATATAGGAGATGAGGACTTCAGTAAGGGCTATACCATCTTACGCAACGGCACAGATGCAACTATAGTCGTTAGCGGTATTATGGTAGAACAGGCTATACTCGCTGCTAACCGTTTAGCAGAAGAAGGAATATCTGTACAAGTGATAGATCTTTTTCGTATTAAACCAATTCACGAAGAAGTAACAAATCTTCTTGTGGGAAAACCTGTCATCACAGCAGAAAATCACAATCGTATCGGCGGTTTAGGCAGTGCAATTTGTGAGCTACTGGCAACAGTTAAAGATACTTTGGTTTACCGTGTTGGCGTTGACGAACGATTCGGACAGGTCGGACAACAAAACTACCTGATGGAAGAATATGGACTAACTGCAAATGCTATTTATAAACAGGTGATAAAAATTATTCAATAGCGATTGTCTAATCATAAAATGAGATAGAACTTAGTTCTGTTGCTAGACAGAGTTAAGTTCTATTTTCGTTTTTTAGCAATAATTACTAGGAAAATATAGACACAGCTTTCAATGATACGCTATAATGAAACGATAAGAAAAACAACTTGTACTTTTTCCTTATAAAAAATACAGAACAAGATGAAGGTATGCAGTGCAGGTTACAAATGTCCTAATAAGACAATTACTTTTTGACAGTGATTGCAAGTGTTCCAAATAAATATAACATAACCTAACGTCAGGTATTGCTTGTGACGCTAGGTTATATGCTATTATTAGCATAAAGGAGGTGAAAGCTGTGTCAAAATACACGACAGGGGAAATTGCAAAACTTTGTGAAGTGACAGTCAGAACAGTTCAATATTATGATACCCGTGGTATTCTTGTTCCGAGTGAATTGACAGAAGGTGGACGAAGGCTCTACTCTGAAGATGATGTAAAGCGTATGAAAATTATCTGCTTTCTTCGTGAACTAGGACTTTCTCTGGACTCAATCGGACAGATTCTTTCTGAGGAAGATCCCGGTAGCATTATCTCTCTACTTTTAAATCAGCAGGAAGCTATATTGAAGAGAGAGGTTATCGAGCGGGAGGAGAAGCTACATAAAATTTCCGAACTGAAGACCAGACTTAAAAATGTGAGTGAATTTTCCATCGAATTTATCGGTGACATAGCATATACTATGACAAACAGGAAGAAACTGAGGAATCTCCGCCTCATTATGATAGTTGGTGCGCTACCACTCGGTATTCTACAGTGGGCATCAATTATCTTATGGTTCACAAAGGGAATCTGGTGGCTATTCCTTGTCTGGGTTATTGTTGTGGTTCCATATATCATTTGGTTTTGCCGTTGGTATTTCAAAAAGATGGCTTATATCTGTCCACAATGTCATACAGTTTTTCAGCCAACCATTAAGGAAGGACTATGGGCCAAGCATACCTATACCACGCGAAAACTCACTTGTTCATCTTGTAACCATCACGGTTTCTGCGTGGAGATTGCTGCCGAATCACAAGAAGAGATAGGATGACACATAATGAAAAGATACAATAAAATTCAGATGATGAAGTATCTGATATGGACATTTCTTCTTGCATACGCCATACAGATAGGTGCCTCGTTTATTTATAATAATGGTAATACCATATTTGCTCAACTAATCATTACAGGAATGATGTTTGTTCCTACAATTGGTGCGCTAATTTCAGGAGTCAAGTTAGGCGATATGGGCTGGAAGGTGCAGTTTCGGAAGAACCTTCGATTCATTATGATAGCATGGTTTGCTCCAATCGTCCTAGTAACGCTCGGAGCTTGCTTATACTTCATGATTTTTCCTACGCATTTTGATATAAGTGGAAAATATCTGGTAGTAACTGGAGGCGTAGAGGCTATTAAGCAGATGGAGTCGCTAGGTATTTCTTATCCCCTATATATCATAATGAGCTTCATCAGTAGCATTACTTATGCACCATTCGTCAATATGGTTATAGCACTAGGCGAAGAGATTGGATGGCGTGGATTTTTATATCCTCAATTAAAAGCCAAATTAGGGAGAAGAATGGGATGGATTATAGGGGGTATCATTTGGGGAATGTGGCATTGGCCTCTCATTTGGCTAGTTGGTTATGAATATGGAGCGGCTACAGCAAATCAAAATGGGTATATTGGTTTTCCTATTGTTGGTATGCTTCTCTTTTGTGCCATCACGGTTGGATGGGGAATTCTGCACGATTGGCTGTATGAAAAAAGCGAAAGTATATGGATACCATCACTTTTCCACGGTGCAATCAATGCAGTAGCAGCTCTACCTTTGTCCGTTTGTCTTACTAATACTGGCTCTGCACGATTACTAGGACCTGCACCGATGGGCATGCTTGCAGCTTTGCCATTTTTACTAGTCGCAATAGTGCTGTTGCTTCGCCAAAAGAACTCTTAGGAAACACATACAAATGCGTTGATTCTCAAAAAAGGTTCCCCCTTAGCACCATCGAGACACAGCTAAGGGGGATTTTATGTCAAATTTATTGTCAAAAATAAAAGAAAAACCTTGTAGACATTATTTCACAAGGCTTCTCGAATAGTTTATATTATTCCCACTCAACAGTTGCGGGTGGTTTACTTGTAATATCGTAGACGATGCGGTTGACGTGTTCAACTTCATTTACGATACGGACGGAGATTTTTTGAAGGACATCCCATGGAAGTTTAGCAAAGTCAGCGGTCATACCATCAACGGAAGTAATAGCACGAATGGCGATAGTGTAATCGTAGGTACGACCATCTCCCATAACTCCTACAGAGCGTACACCAGTATTAACCGTAAAATACTGCCAAACATCGCGATCTAGACCAGCTTTTGCGATTTCTTCGCGCAAGATTGCATCAGACTCACGAACTGTCTGAAGTTTTTCCTCGGTAATTTCACCCATAACACGGATAGCAAGACCTGGTCCTGGGAATGGCTGGCGCCAAACAACCTCATCCGGCATACCAAGAGCAGTACCAAGTGCTCTCACCTCATCTTTGAAAAGGGTATTCAATGGTTCGATCAATTTGAACTGCATGTCTTCTGGTAAACCACCAACATTGTGATGGGACTTAATAGTTTCAGCCGTATCTGTACCAGATTCAATGATGTCTGTATAGAGAGTGCCTTGAGCTAAGAATTCGACATCCGTCAGCTTGCTTGCCTCATCATCAAAAACGTAAACAAATTCATTTCCGATGATTTTACGCTTCTTCTCAGGATCAGACACACCTGCAAGTAAATCTAAGAAACGCTTAGCAGCGTCAACGCGAATAATATTGAGACCAAACTTGCCGCCTAGCATCTCCATAACCTGATCCCCTTCATTCTTACGAAGTAGGCCATGATCAACGAAGATACAGGTCAACTGGTCTCCGATAGCACGTTGAAGAAGGACACCAACGACAGAAGAGTCTACTCCACCAGATAAACCAAGCAAGACTTTCTTATCTCCAACTGTTTGACGGATTTTCTCAATTTCTGTTTCAATAAAATTTTCCATCGTCCAGTCACCTTTAGCGCCACAGATAGCAAAAGCAAAGTTTTTTAAGATGTCATTCCCATAAACAGAATGACGAACCTCCGGGTGGAATTGGATACCGTAAATATGACGTTCTGTATTTTCAATGGCCGCATAAGGGCAGTCAGCAGATAAACCAACTAAGTGGAAGTCTGTAGGAATCTCTGTCACAGCATCACCATGACTCATGAGAACTAGTTGCTTCTCAGGAGTGCCGGCAAACAGTTTTGATTCAGCTTCTAGCTGCAAGTTGGATTGACCATACTCACGATTACCAGCTTCACCGGCAGGCACAACCTTGCCACCTAATTTATGAGTAATCAATTGCATTCCGTAGCAAATTCCTAAAATTGGAATCCCCAATTCAAAAATTGCCGGGTCAATATCAAAAGCATTTTCTGCGTAAACAGAGTTCGGGCCACCAGATAGAACGATACCGATTGGATTGATTGTACGAACTTCTTCAGCAGTAATAGTATGATTTTTCAATTCTGAAAAGACACCAAATTCACGAATGCGACGTGAAATGAGCTGATTGTACTGGCTACCATAATCCAGAACAATGATTTTTTGAACATCTTGTTTTGTCATGTTTTACCCCTTTATTTTGAATAAAATTCAAATATCGTTACTCATTCTACCATAAAAACGAACATTTTCCAAACCATATTTGTTAAATATCTGTTTTCCAAACTATGAGTGATTTTCTTAAATTGAGTGTTCGTATTTTTCTTAGTTTTACACCGTTTATTTTAGTTCTTTTACTCACATTGTTTGTCTAGCAATCTTTTCCAAATAGAAACCAGTCTAGATTAGTCAAACGTCTTTATTTTTGGTAAACTAGAAGCTAGAAAGGCTAGACAAATGAAAGCAGCATACATCACTATTCACGATAAGATAAAAGATCAAATTGACGGTGGAACTTGGAAAATTGGACAACGTTTACCGAGCGAGCGCGACTTAGCAGAAGAATTTGGTGTTTCTAGAATGACCCTTCGCCAAGGTATTACCCTGCTTGTTGAAGAAGGAATCTTGCAACGAAAAGTCGGATCCGGTACCTATGTAGCAAATACGAGGGTGCAGGAAAAGATGCGGGGCACGACCTCATTTACCGAAATTGTCCAGCTTCAAGGGAAAATACCGACGAGCAAACTCTTGTCGTATGTCCGAACCAAGCCAACAGATAAAGAGATAGAACAACTAGGGTTAGGAAAGGGTGAATATATAGTGCGGATGGAGCGTGTTCGCTACGCAGATAATATTCCCGTAGTGTACGAGGTGGCCTGTATTCCTGAACGGTTGATAAAACATGTTCCAAAAGAAGAAGTAACCAACCATTTTTTTCAAACTTTAACAAAGAATGGTTACCGGATTGGTACCAGCAAGCAGACAATTTTTGCTCGATTGGCAAATGAAAAGGTCGCTCAGTACCTACAAATTGCCAAGAACCAAGCGATTCTTGCCCTGAAACAGGTCTCCTATCTGGAAGATGGTCAAGCATTTGAGTTTGTAAATAGCCAATATGTAGGCGAACGTTTTGAGTTTTATTTGGAAAATAATTAACGTAATAATAATTATGTAAAAACAATACAATTTGCCATTTTACTATTCTTTTCTGTAGCGAATATTTGTTTTTCACTGTTTACTTGTGAAAGGAAGAACTTCTGTTAAAAGGATTGTGCCATTTCTTATTTATTAAAGACAGATTTTTTGATATAATAGAACTTATGGAAATTGAGAAAACCAATCGAATGAATGCCTTATTTGAATTTTATGCTGCCTTGCTAACCGACAAACAGATGAATTACATTGAACTCTACTATGCAGATGATTATAGTCTAGCGGAGATTGCAGAGGAATTTCAGGTAAGTCGTCAAGCAGTCTACGATAATATTAAGAGAACAGAAAAATTGCTAGAAGACTACGAAATGAAATTGCACATGTATTCTGATTATGTCGTTCGCAGTCAGGTGTTTGATGACATTCTTAATACCTATCCCAATGATACGTATTTGAAGGAAAAAATCACCATTCTAAATAGTATTGACAATAGAGAGTAAAAGGAGAAAATATGGCTTTTGAGAGCTTAACAGAACGCTTACAGAATGTATTTAAAAATTTGCGCCGTAAGGGAAAAATTGCAGAGAGTGATATTCAAGAGGCTACCAAAGAGATTCGTCTGGCATTATTAGAGGCCGACGTTGCTCTGCCTGTTGTAAAGGATTTTATCAAAAAAGTTCGTGAGCGTGCGATTGGACACGAAGTCATTGAAACATTGAACCCAGCCCAACAAATCATCAAGATTGTTGATGAAGAATTAACAGCTATTTTGGGGGCTGAAACATCAGAAATTATCAAATCACCCAAAATTCCAACCATCATCATGATGGCTGGTTTGCAAGGTGCTGGTAAAACGACCTTTACAGGAAAATTAGCTAACAAACTCAAACAGGAAGAAAATGCACGTCCGTTGCTAATTGCTGCTGATATTTATCGTCCAGCAGCCATTGACCAGTTAAAAACGCTCGGTCAACAAATTGACGTTCCTGTCTTTGAGCTTGGAAACCAAGTTCCTGCTCTTGAAATTGTCCGTCAAGGTTTGGAACAAGCTAAGAGCAATCACAATGACTATGTTCTGATTGATACGGCCGGTCGTCTCCAAATTGATCAGGCTCTCATGACTGAACTAAAAGAAATCAAAGAGTTTGCACAACCAAATGAAATCCTTTTGGTTGTGGATGCCATGATTGGTCAAGAAGCTGCTAATGTTGCGCGTGAGTTTAATAATCAGCTGGCTATTACCGGTGTTATCTTGACTAAGATTGATGGGGATACCCGTGGCGGTGCAGCCTTATCTGTTCGCCATATTACTGGTCAGCCAATCAAATTTACTGGTACAGGCGAGAAAATTACTGATATCGAAACCTTCCATCCAGACCGTATGTCATCACGTATCCTTGGTATGGGAGATATGCTGACCTTAATTGAAAAGGCTAGCAAAGAATATGATGAGAAAAAATCATTGGAACTTGCTGAGAAAATGCGAGAAAATACCTTTGATTTCAATGATTTCATTGACCAGTTGGATCAGGTTCAAAATATGGGACCTATGGAAGAACTTTTAAAGATGCTTCCTGGTATGGCTGGCAATCCTGCCTTGGCAAATCTTAAAGTGGATGAAAAGCAAATTGCCCGTAAGCGTGCGATTGTATCCTCTATGACACCAGAAGAACGGGAAAATCCAGATTTATTGACACCTAGCCGTCGTCGTCGTATTGCTAATGGCTCAGGAAACAGCTTTGTAGAAGTCAATAAGTTTATCAAAGACTTCAATCAGGCTAAGACTATGATGCAAGGTGTCATGTCTGGTGATATGAATAAAATGATGAAACAGATGGGAATCAATCCTAATAATCTCCCTAAAAATATGCCTAATATGAATGGTATGGATATGTCAGCCCTTGAGGGAATGATGGGAGGAGCTGATATGCCAGACATGAGTCAATTGATGGGGAATTCTGATATGCCTGATATGTCTCAAATGTTTGGCGGAGGTCTGAAGGGAAAAATAGGACAATTTGCCATGAAACAAGCCATGAAGCGCCAAGCTAATAAAATTAAAAAAGCAAAAAAGAAGAGAAAATAATGTACTGCCCCCCAAAAGTTAGACACAAAATCTAACGTTTGGGGTGCTTTTCTTATGAAATTAAACGCTAACGATAAAGTTGGAATCTATTATCACTTAAAACAATTAGGTTGGACTTGGCCACAACTCAGCCAAAGATTTAATGTGACTAAGGTTCATCTACAATACTTGGTCCGACTGATTGACAAACATGGTTTAGACTGTGCCCAAAAAGGGAAAAACAACTACTATTCACCAGAGCTGAAAGAGAAAATCATCAACGAAGTCCTACTAAGAGGCCGTTCTCAACTAGACGTTTCACTGGATTATGCACTGCCAAATATAGGGACACTGCCTAATTGGATAGCGCAATACAAGAAAAACGGGTATACTATTCTTGAAAAACCAAGAGGAAGGATACCTAAAATGGGACGTAAACCAAAGAAAACTTGGGAAGAAATGACAGAACTGGAGCGACTTCAGGAAGAAAATGAACGTCTACGAACTGAGGTGGCCTATCTAAAAAAGTTGAGGGAACTGCGCCTCAGGGACGAAGCCTTAGCGAGAGAAAGGCAGAAACAATTAGAGAAATGGTTGAGGGAGGATTCCGACTAGATATTCTCCTAACAACAGCTCAATTAGCCCTGTTCAATACAGAACTAAATCCTTTCAATAATATTTCTTGTCCAACTTTTTGGGGTCAGTACATAAATCTCTTCTTTTTTAAGATATCCTATCTCATGATTGCAATATATTTTTCAAAAATGAAAAGTAGAAGTAGCTGAAAAGTTATTTTAATGTTTTAGCCCTTTAATAAATGTCCGTTTTGATGGACAAACCAGAAAATGTCCGTTTTGATGGACAAATCAGAAAATGTCTGGTAAAATGGACATATATAGAAGAATGGAGGACATCTGATGAATTATATAGCCATTATCGGTGATATTATCAACTCAAAACAGACTTCAAATCGTTCTACCGTTCAAGAACGCTTAAAAAATGTGTTAAAAGTAATCAACTTTTCTTATTCTCGTGAATTTGCCTCTCCATTTACTATTACAAAGGGAGATGAGTTTCAGGCACTCTGCAAACCAAATCCTTACATCTTTCTTATGATTGATCGAATACAAATAGCTTTTCGAGGGGAGTTAGAGATTCGCTTTGGAATTGGCCTGGGAGGTATTTTAACAACGATTGACCCTCGACAAAGTATCGGAGCAGATGGTCCAGCTTACTGGGAAGCACGCAAAGCGATTGAATTTATCCATGATAATAATGACTATGGTACCAGTCAGCTAGCATTTTCGTCCGAATACAAGCAAATTGACCACGTTATCAATCCTTTATTGACTTCCAGCGATTTCATAAGAGCAGCCTGGAATTCTTCCCAGGCGGAATTGTTTGAAACCTTATTGACCAATAACATTTACCAGGAAGATTTTAAGCAAAAACAAATCGCTGAAAAGATGAAACTGAGCCCAAGTGCTTTTACTAAACGTTTAAAATCAAGTGGGATAAAAATCTATCTACGAAATCGTCAAACTGTTATGAATCTAATCTTGCAACTAAGCCAAAAAGAGGGGTAAGCTCATGAATTATTCTATTATATCTAGCTATTTAATCCAAGAACCAGTTCTAGTTGCTCTTCTTATCGCACACTTTTTGAGTGATTTCACATTGCAAAGCCAAAGGCTAGCAGATGCGAAAAAAAGAGAATTTACTGCCTTCGCTATCCATCTATTGCTTGTCGCCTTTCCTCTTTTTATTTTAACAATCCTCACACCAAATCAAAATGGAGATCTATTTTTCCAAATTTGGCTAAGTCACGCTGCGATTGATTACCTCAAGTATTTCCTCAACAAACATCATTGGATAAAATCATCTTGGGAGCCTGTAGCTTTCTTATTGGATCAGTTTTTGCATATTAGCTGCATTTTCATTCTTTATCAAACGATAGGGGTAAATGTAGCTACGCATTCTTTTTGGAACTCTAGCGCTTTCTTGCTTGTCCGAATCCTCTTCATCATCTTACTTACCAAGCCTGTCAACATTATTTTCAAGCTATTTTTCAGTAAATATCAGGTTCAGGTGGAAGAAGTGGAAGCTAATCAATCAACAATTAGCGGTGCAGGAGCCTTGATAGGGCAATTAGAACGCTTGATTATGGGAATTTTTTTGCTTCTTGGACAATTTACTGCTATCGGTCTTGTCTTCACAGCAAAATCCATTGCACGTTACGATAAAATTTCAAAGAACCAAGCATTTGCTGAGTATTATCTAATCGGCTCTTTGTTTAGCATTATTAGTGTTTTGATTGTTTATGGTTTATTGATACTTTAAAAAATTACATAATATATATTATGTAATTTTTTATAAAAATAGAAAAGAGTCTTTATATGATGATTTCGTAATCTGGAGATAAGCTACCTATTAAATACTATAAATGAAATGACTTATCAACAAAAACCAACTTACTGGTCGTTGTTCCTATGACAATTTACAAGAAAAAATACTACAAAGAAAACTATTCAGCAACTGATGGAACATTATATTTTAACAGTAGATAAAATAACCATTCTAGAACGCTCAAACAAATAATAACATTTGGGTCACAAGACCGCTGACAATCTGCTTAGAAGCATTTTAAAATCAGATTCTAGAAGCATACAAATAACTTGAAACCTGAAAAGACATATAACCCAATTCTAGGTTATTACACGAGCTTAGAATGTTAAAAAACTAAAAATTTATGAACAATTGACCTAACATGGTCTAAACCCTTGATAATACTGGGATAGAAGCATAAAGTACATTGATTAAAAAATGTACTTTATTTTTATTTTGTACTTTTTTTTAAACACTAATAAAGTACAGTATTGGATGAGGAGATTGTAGCTTGGTTAGAGATTCAATTGTACAAAATGAAGTAGAAAATATTAGGAAGTTAGTGAGTTCAAATGTACATTTTTTAAGATAATATTGTGTAGATTTTAGAGGAGTACCGTAGTGATATAGTCTATATGTTTTTACTGCGTTAGTGGTATAATAAGAAGTGTATAATGTTATGAAATGAGGTAACAAATGGATACTAGTTTTGAAGATGAAATACTTTCTTTAATTAAAATGCAACGAGAAGGAAGTTACTGGGATTATAAAGAAAAATATCATTCTAACAATGCAAAGTTTGTTCATGATATTATTTGTTTAGCAAATAATTTAGTTAATAGAGATGCATACCTAATATTTGGTGTTGCAGATGATGGAGAAATAAAAGGTATTTCTCATGACGAAAATAGAAAGAGCCAAGCTGACATTGTCGATATGCTTAGAAATCAAAAGTTTGCTGGCGGTATCTCTCCTTTTGTTAAACTAGAAACTATTCAGATTGAAGATAATGAAATTGATGTTTTAGTTATATACAACTCAAAACAAGTTCCTTATTATCTTGAAGAACAATTCACCCGAGATAAATCAAAAATATTACCAGGAGTTATTTATACTAGAAGACAAGATAGCAATACTCCAATTAGTAGCATCGCTTCTTCTCATGAAGTTGAATTATTATGGCGTAAAAGATTTGGGCTAGATCTCTTACCTTTTGATAAATTAAGCAGTTATATAAAAGATAGGAGCTCTTGGGAAAATAATTCAAACGGAAAATACTATAAGTTGTTTCCTGAATTTACATTTGAAGAAGACAATGATTCTGAAGATCGTAATCGAGATGTATTTTATGCTCATACACAAATGAATTCAAATCATTATTTTAAAAAATATCAATTTAAATACCATCAAACGATATTGTATGAGGATGAAATGATTGTTATGGATTCAGGAAGATATATGACTTCCATACCTAAGTGGGAATTCTTAGATAATGCTCGCATTACAAAAGATTCCTTATCGTATAGATACTTTACTCGTGACTCAATTGAATGGGATATACATGAATTTTTATTTGATTCAGATAACCATGAGGCTGCGATTTCAAAGAGACGATTTTTAGAAGTTATTTTAGTTTTTGAAAATGATTTTGAAAGAGAAAAATTCAATAGATTTCTAAGAGAAAATTTATCCTCTAAAGATTTGCAATTCATTCAGAAACCCCAAATTTCATCAGATGATGAACGATTATCTCAGATTAACAATCATGACATTAAAGTGGGTAGATTTTTAAACAAGAAGTTGCAAGAGTATAGAGCAGTCTATATTTAGAGAATTAAGCAGTAGGAGCAATAATGGCTGATAGATTCGAAAAGTTTTTTACAGATACATTAAATAAGGTACTTGAAGAACAAATAAGTACGTTAACTAATCAAGAAGAAATTGATAATTTTTTAGAGAAATACGAAAAGGCTGACCTTTCAGATTTATATCAAACAATGCTTATTGACGTTTCGGATCAAATGGTGGATGATGCTAAAACGATAATGCATGAGAATTCACTATTTTTTAGAAATGAAGAAACAGAAATACTTGCACGAATAAATCAAGAATGGTCTAGTGCTTTTGTGACTTCTGAAGCTATGTATATGATGGTCTTAGAAGCTGTAAGAGATTATTCTGAATTTGTAAATGAATTAGACGCTGAGGAAAAAGAGAAGTCAATTCAGACATATACTGCCTTAAAATATATCCACGGAAGAGGGCTTCAACAATTTTTAGAGATTATTACGTTAATGAAGAATGGTTTTGCTGATGGTGCCTATGCTAGATGGCGCTCACTTTATGAATTAAATATTATTGCATCATTTATCTCAAAATATGGAGAAAAAGTAGCAGAGTCCTTTATTTCTTCCCGCAATTCAGAAGACAGGTATGATTGGGCTAAAGCATGTGGTGAATTTGATTCTAAACAGAAATTTATTCGTTTTGATGATATAAAGAATAAAGCAAGTTTTCCTGCAAATTTGTGGCAACATCAATATCAATTAGCCAATGAAGTTATACATCCCTCATCTCAAGGCACCTTTAATAGACTTGGTACAATCGGAAACGAGGAGGTCATTACTGTCGGGCGCACAGATTTTGGTTTAACGACTCCAGGTGAACATTCGGCTATTACTTTAGCACAACTTACAACCCTATTTTTAACTTTATACCCTTCCAGTGATGCATTGTTGGCGGCTAATATGATAAATAAGTGGGTTGAAGTAGTGAGAGAGTATTATTTTAAGACACATGATAATATATTTCCTGATGAACCAAAACTATGGGGAGAAAATTGCACTCCTTCCTAAAGGAATAAGTTTAGAAGTGTGTATTCTAAATATAATAAGAAATAAATAGAGACTATAATTGAGACGTTACAAAATACTTTAGTCATAAGCAAAAATAAAATTCAAATGTACATTTTTTCAAAATGGACTTTAAAAAAATTTTTAGTTTTCCGTTTGATTATGTACATTTTACTCGAAATGGGAAATATTGAGAAATCCGGTTTCCCGTCATTATAAGTCCTAGTTTTGTACATTTTTAGTGAAAGCGGTGAAAAAAATTTTTTTGGTTATGATAGTAATTTACTCACAAACATCTTTCCGAAAAACTATAATTTTCTTGAAACTTATATAGACTTATGCTATACTACCAATAAGTAAAAAATCAGGAGAAAATTATGCGACGTGAGTTGTTATTAGAGAAAATTGAGCAATTAAAAGCCATCATGCCTTGGTATGTGCTGGAGTATTATCAATCTAAGCTAACTGTTCCTTACAGCTTTACAACTTTATACGAATACTTGAAAGAATATCGACGTTTCTTTGAATGGCTACAAGATTCTGCCTTGGTGTCTGCTAGACAGATTGCTGACATCCCATTGGAGGCGCTTGAACATCTGACAAAGAAAGATATGGAGGCCTTTATTCTTTATCTACGAGAGCGCCCTTTATTAAATGCTAACACCACGCAGAATGGCGTGTCGCAGACCACCATTAACCGTACTCTGTCGGCACTTTCTAGTCTCTTCAAGTATTTGACTGAAGAGGTGGAGAATGAGCAAGGAGAACCCTACTTCTACCGCAATGTTATGAAAAAGGTATCCACCAAGAAAAAGAAAGAAACCTTAGCAGCACGGGCAGAAAACATCAAACAAAAGCTCTTTTTAGGTGATGAGACCATGGAATTCCTGGACTATGTAGAAAATGAATATCAAGCTAAATTATCCAAACGAGCCCTCTCTTCTTTTCAAAAAAATAAAGAAAGAGACTTAGCAATTCTAGCCCTTCTGTTAGCATCTGGTGTCCGTTTATCCGAGGCTGTCAATTTAGATCTCCGTGATGTTAATATCAAAATGATGATGATTGAAGTTACGCGTAAAGGTGGCAAGCGCGACTCAGTAAATGTAGCCGGTTTTGCCAAGCCCTATTTGGAGAATTATATGAGTATCCGTCAGCAACGCTACAAGGCTGAAAAAGCAGATACTGCCTTCTTTCTATCGGAATACCGTGGGCTTCCTAATCGTATCGACGCTTCTTCTATTGAGAAAATGGTAGCCAAATACTCCTCAGATTTTAAAATACGTGTGACTCCCCATAAGCTCCGACACACGCTTGCAACACGCCTTTATGATGCCACAAAGTCACAAGTTCTTGTTAGTCATCAATTAGGTCATGCCAATACTCAGGTTACAGACCTCTATACTCACATTGTCAATGATGAACAGAAAAATGCTTTGGATAAATTATAATTTTGCATAAAATAAATTATGTAAAAAGTTTATAAAGAAAAACTTTCTGTTTACAAATTCCTTGAAAAAGAAAACATACTACTTATTAGCCTATAAAATAAAAAATCGAACAAATTGGGCAAGTTTAGCAAACTAATTTGTTCGATTTTTATTTTTTAGACTATCGAATTAACTACATCAATTCCTTCAACTTTTCTTGATTGACAGTTGGATATTTATCTAAAAAAGTAGAGATAGTCTGTAAAACAGCTGGAATGTGACCTGCTTGATCATTTTCAACCTGTAAGACCAATAATGGCTCATGCAGACTCATTCGCAACAATAACCAGCCTTCGCCATAAGGAGCAGTCAAATCAAAGCGTACTCCTTCTTCGTTTTCTGGGTTAAAAGTAAAACCTTCAAACTGAGTTTGACGAAGAGCAGCGATTACCTGCTCACCAAGTTTGCGGTAATCTGGTGATTCTAACTTAAATCGAACCTCCTGAGTTTCTACAGGTTGCTTGAGCTGAGCAATCAAATCGTCCAAAGACTGCCCTTGCGCTTGGAGCTTTGGCAATAACATGAGAATTTTTGCTGCGACATAGGTACCGTCATCAAGAAAATAATTTTCTTTGAATGCTGCATGTCCAGAAGTCTCGATCGCCAACTGACAGTCGATACCAGCCTTATTCGTTTCAAGGGCTTTATTGATGACATTGCGGTAACCTGAAATATAGCGGATTTGCTTGCCGCCAAGACCTTCAATAAACACTTTTAGGTGTTCGGTTGTTGGAGAGTTTGTCACAATACTAGTCCCCGGGTGTTCAGCTAGAATAATCTGGCTGAGAACAGCAATCAGGTTGTTGCGGTTGAGAATGGAGCCAGACTTGGTTACAAGAGCTGCACGGTCAACATCTGTATCAAAAATAATGCCCAAATCTGCTCCCTGTTTCAAGACAGCCTGGCGAATGCTTTCCATTGCCTCTTTATTATCAGGATTGGGAATGTGATTCGGGAAGGTTCCATCTGGATCAAGAAATTGCGACCCTGTCGTGTCTGCTCCTAGTTCTGCTAAAACTTTTCCCGCAAAGAATCCTCCAGCTCCATTTCCAGCATCAACAATAATCTTCAAACCGCTTAATGGTTTTTCCTGCCCCTTGCATGCCTGACGGATTTTTGTGACTAGATCTTGAGCGTAAGGTGTCATCAAATCTGCTTGAGTCACACTTCCCAAGCGTGAACTTGGCAAGTCTTCATAGTGCGAGAGGATAAAGTCAATATCATCGTGTTCTGCTCCGCCATTTGCTGAAAAAATCTTAATACCATTAAAATAATACGGCAGGTGACTGGCGGTAATCATCACACCAGCATGACACTTGAACTGCGGATACTGAGTACTCATGAAGAGAGCGGGTGTAGTGGCAATGCCAAAATCAATCATCTGAATTCCAAGGCGAACAGCTTCTTCCGTAAAAGTTGATACTAAATCAGGGCCACTTAAACGACTGTCCCGACCAATACCTATTGTCAGTTGACCTTGCTGGTAGGTTTGGGCTAATTCGGGATCCTGAATCAACCAATGAATGAGACCACGGACAATATTTTGGGTCGCTTGAGTTGTTAGATTGACAGCGTATTCATCAGTTGCAATAGCAATTCCTCGAATATCTGACCCATTCTGTAAAACATGATGTGACATAGTTTCCTCCTAAATCAAACTAGATTGAGTATAACATATTTTAAAAACGTTTTCAAAAAAGAGGAGAAATAGGCTAGTCTCTCCGCTTATTGATAACTACCTCTGTTCCAATTTCCACTTGGCTTTCTATCCGCATATCCAACTCTAATTGTGTCAGAACCCGCTTGGTCAAGTAAAGTCCGAAGCCAGTCGCTTTCTGATGTTCACGCCCGTTATAACCTGTAAATCCCTCGTCGCACAGTCTTGGGATGTCTTCAGGTAATATGCCAATTCCTGTATCTTTGATTGAAATTCCTTGATTTAAGATGACTGTCACACTGCCCCCTGACTTGCTGTACTTGAGAGCATTGTCAATAATCTGTGAAAGAGCAAAGCTCAACCACTTTCTATCCGTTTTCAACATCCATGTACCATCTATGCTCACAGTTATTTCCTTTTGTAAAAACTGATTGCGGTATTTTTTGACTACATCAATCACTACTTCTCTCACTTCTATTTGCTCAAAACGAAAATCACTATTATGATTGGTTAATTTGAGATAGTTAAGAAGATTCCCCATATAATTGTCCAGACGCATAAGCTGGTAATTGACATCTTGCTGCTTTAAATTCCTGGTCTGGCTCATCAAGGACAGAGCTGCTAAGGGGACTTTCATCTGATGGGACCACATTTTAACCATAGCTTGTAGATCTTCTTCTCTGGACTTGTATTCCAAAAGTTGTTCACGTGTAGCTTGTTTTTCCAACTCAATTAAATGCAGGTAGGTCAAATCTATTGGTTTGTTGAGCAAGGGCAGGTCCTTTTCATCCACATAATCCTCTAGGGCTTTCATGCGTTTGTAAAATTTCCAATATAGCCCAATTGTCAAGATGATAAGGAGTGTCACAGACAACATCAGAGCATGTCCCAAAAATTCTACAGGTAGGCGATAGAGGAAAAAAAGTAAAATAAAACTACTTGCCAAAACTACGTAAGAAAAATACAAGCTCCGGTATTCTCGAATAAATGCAATCATCATTTGACAATATACCCCACACCACGAACCGTATGAATACGGTTAAAACCTAATTCACTGACTTTTTTACGCAGTCGGGTCATATTGACATTGAGCGTATTTTGATCAATAAATTCCTCATTTTCCCAGAGCTTTTCCAGTAAATCCTCCTTACGAACGATTTGTCCCTGCTGATGTAACAGGGTCGTTAAAATCTTGGTTTCTGTTGGAGAGAGATGAACCTTGTCCGATTCATTGGAAAAATAGCCATCCAAGCTCAAGAGGTAATGATCAAGCTCTAGCTGCATTGTTTTATTGAATTGATTGACTCGACGAAGAAAGGCTCCAATTTTGGCATCCAAAATGCCTAATGAAAAAGGTTTAGACACAAAATCATCACCGCCCATATTCATAGCCATTACAGCATTCATCTCATCATCACTGGAGGAAATGAAAATAATTGGCATGGTCATAGTCTTACGAATTTCAGTCGTCCAATAAAACCCATTGTAATATGGTAGGTTAATATCCATCAGAATCAAGTTTGGCTGGAGTTCTGCTACTTCCTGACTAACTGCTCGAAAATTTTGTACGCTCTCAACTCGATAAGATTTCCCCAAATGCTGTGTCAAGAGCTGCACAATCATTTCGTCATCTTCTACAATATAAATCGTTTCTTTCTTCATAGCTTTATTTTATCAAAGTTTCCGCCTTTCTTCTAGTATAAAAAGACTGGAGGTGACCCCAGTCTTACTTCCTTATAGTGATCAACAACCTAAGAAACATTGGTTGATTTGACTACTATGTGTCAATTATTTTCAACCCAAACTTCCAGTCTAGTACAATCACTAATCACTTCTCGGCTCTACTCCTACCGCTCAATAATCCGGTAATACGTTCTACTGGTCCATTTATAAATGATAAAGTAGATGAAAGCAATAAAGATTAGAGTGACCCCACTGGCAGTGTAGATTACGGTGGAGGAGGTTCCTCCAAACATCAGTAACATTTGTCTGAGCATAACCAGTGAAACGAGGAAATGTAGAGTAGCTATAGCCAGTGGCATAAAGAAGACCAACAGTATTTGCGAATTGATGGTTTTCTTGACAGATTGCTGACTCATGCCCACTTCCTGCAAGATCTTATAGGATTTTTTATCTTCGTATCCTTCAGAATACTGCTTGTAGTAAATAATCAAAGCCGCACCAAGAAGGAAACTAATCCCTAACAAGAAACCTGTAAAAAGGAAGCCCCCGGTAAAGCCTAACATTGTGTTTTGAAAATCTGCTTTCTGGATGATTGTACCGATTCTTTCACCAGTTGAATCAGAAAGTATGAACATATTTCCTATCATTTCACCGATACTCTCTACCTGTTCTTGGGTCAAATCCATGAAAACCCGATAGTTCAAGCTTGTGGGATACCCTTTAGGGTGATTCGCTTCATAATAATCACGAATATTTAATAGAGCCTTATCATCACTCACTATAATGACTGCACGATTGATAGTACTGACACTATCTGGAAAGGTCGCCTTATCCAGACTAATCACATTTTCAAGGATTTTATCACCTATGGATAGTGTTTTTAAAGGATATTTTTTACCTGGTTGGAAAAAGGCGACTTGATTGGCTGCCAATGTTGGCAACTTATTTCCCAATCCTCTAAAGTCATCTTGTGTTATAAAGCAAACATAAAACATCTTTGTAAAATCAGGACTGGATACAGTTTCAGAATTGATGACAAGTTTTTCCCCGCTATCATATTGGATTGCAGTATCATAGGTCAAATAGGTCAGATGATCCTCTACTCTTTCTCCTGGAAAATGGCTAAGTACCACATCCTGCAAGGTTTGCTTACCTGTTTGGCGATCCGAAGTACGGAGGGAAATAGAGGATTCCTTTGGATAAAGAGTGTTTACAATACCTGAAGTACCGGCATAGAGTGAACTCGTTGTAGCAATGGTTACAAAAGCCATCACCGCTAAAAGAGTGATATTAGCAAGACCTGTCGCATGTTGCTTCATCCGAAAAATCATCTGTGAAGTCGTGACGAAATGTTCTGGGGTGTAAAAATAACCTTTATTTTTTCTGCGTGCTTTTAAATACCAAGCTATAAAACTAATGTAGAAAAGATAGGTACCGGCAATGACACAAAGCGCAGCTATAAAGAAGCGATAGATAACCCCAACACCCTGTACTTTAGAAGATAATGAGAGATAATACCCTATTCCCAGAGCTAAGACTCCCAAAACTGCCAAAAGAATATTTCCCCTAGGCTCCTTCTCTCCTTTCTCACTAGCTCTAAAGAGAATGAGAGGGCTGGTCTTGCTGATATTCCGAATAGCAAGTAATTCTAAGAAGAGGAAAATACCCGCAAAAAGAAGAGCAGTCATGACAAAGGCCAACGGAGCAGTGCTAAAATGTAAATCAGAGTATTTTAGCAAATTAACAAAGATCAAATAAAGAACATTGGAAAAGATACTACTAAGGATAGATCCAATCAGAACAATGATTAAGAAGATCATGATGAGCTCTAGGCTAGCAATCAATGAAACTTTTTTCTTGTTCATTCCCAACATATTGTAAAGACCAAATTCTCTGGCTCGTTGCTTCATAAGGAAATTAAAACTATAAATTTCCATAATCAGTGAGAAAATAGTCAAAACGACTAAACCAAGTCCGAGGGCAATACCACCAGTTTTCATGGATTCCATGACAGGACTCAACATGAGTAGAAACATAGAACAAATGATGGTATATAGGACTAAACTAGCTAGAACAAAGGGAGCAAATACACTAATGGATTTGCGGATATTTTGCTGGGCGAGTTTGAAATAAAACATCTACTCACCTCCTAGCAGGGCAGACATATTGAGTGAGATTTCCCTTGAAAAATCTTGATTGTTCTTACCCGCCTTATAGAGCTGATGGAAAATGCGTCCATCTTTGATAAAGAGAACTCGCTTGGCATGACTGGCAGCATTGGCTGAGTGAGTGACCATAAGGATAGTCTGCCCACCTTCATTGATCTGTTCAAAGAGACTGAGTAAGTCTTCTGAATTGCGGTAATCTAAGGCAGCAGTTGGCTCATCAGCTAGGACGATCTGCGGCTGGGTAATCAGGCTTCGTGCAATAGCCACGCGCTGCTTTTGCCCACCCGATAGCTCAAAAGGACGTTTTTTCAACAAATCTTGAATACGAAGTTTTGGAGCTAGTGCCACCAATCGTTTGTCCATTTCTTTGTGACTCTCACGCGCCAACACCAAAGGTAGAAAGATATTGTCTTGAACGGATAGAGTGTCCAAAAGATTAAAATCTTGGAATACAAAACCTAGATTGCGCAAGCGAAAATCTGCTAACTTCCCCTCTTTGATTTTCGTAATGTCCTGATTGTTCAAGATAACCGACCCCCTAGTTGGCTTGTCCAAAGTCGCCAAAATATTGAGCAAGGTCGTTTTACCTGATCCACTTTCACCCATAATGGCGATAAACTCGCCTTCTTCTACCTTAAAATCCACATCTTGAAGGGCACGTGTCTCCTCTTTTGAAAAACGTGTGCGGTAGATTTTTTCTAAATGATTGATT
This sequence comes from Streptococcus sp. DAT741, assembly GCF_009866825.1. Taxonomy (NCBI): domain Bacteria; kingdom Bacillati; phylum Bacillota; class Bacilli; order Lactobacillales; family Streptococcaceae; genus Streptococcus; species Streptococcus sp. DAT741. The sequence continues at coordinate 1,007,345 of NZ_CP019557.1, read as the reverse complement.
TCTAATAACATACTTACTTATACTCTTTCGAACAACAACCTAGCAACATTTTGAAATATTGGCAAAGCGTGTTTACACACAACCTGTTTATCTCAATTCTAGATTTGCTAGCTGTATTCAATTCCTTTCTTTTATTTTTTCTTACTTCTTTTTTCCTGATAAGCAATAATGGTCAGAACTACAATTTCTGCTATAGATACCATAACGATTCTATCGCTCTAATCTTTTAAATAATTTTGACTATCAACTTCATCTAGCACTTTTTGGTAATCAATACGATCTGACTCGGCAACTCTACTCGCAAGTTCCACTTTATAATAGTGTCCCTGAATACCGATTACCCACTGGTCACTACTTGTCACGTAGAGGTTATTAAGGGAAACTGTTTCTTTTACTCTTCCTTTCTCTTTGACAACAGGCCACTCCATAAATCTGGTTTCTGCTGTCCGAATAGAATCTCCCTTTACTCTTTGTTTGGTAATAGCATAGTTTTTGCCCTTGTAATGGAAGATTTGGTATGTCTCATTAAAACTAATTCCAGCCGAGGATGAGGAGCAAGAAGTAAAGACGAAACTGCTTATAGCGATCAGGCCTAGTATCTTCTTTTTCATATTCCCTCCATTTAGTATGCCATAAATCGAATGGTTTGCAAATCTTGAGAAATATCTTTTAGAAACTCAATCTGTTTCATCATTGCTACTTTTTCCTTCTCGGTAAAGTCTTGCTTTCGCTCTTGTTTTACTCGTAAAAATTTGAATAACATAGCTCATTCCTCTCTTTCCTTAATGTTTGATTTTATTATAAACTTTTTGGAAGTTCCTACTCTTACAATTCTAATCCGCAAACTTACAGCTTTGTAAGGGAAGCAAAAAAGACACTGCCAAGTGTCTTTGGGTATCTTATTTTACTTCACCAATGAAGGCAATCATATCGTCAAGTACTTCTTTGCTATCTGTTACAAGTAAATAGGCATCATTGCCTTGCAATCCTGCAAAAGCATCTGGCATACGTTTTATTGCTTTTAGTTTATCGGTGTAGCGATTACGAAGCTCATCAACTGGGTGGACATAATTGGTTGTATCGCGACGGGTTACCACCAAACAATATTGCGGTGCAAAATGACGTTCTTCAACGGCACCCCCAGTCACTACATTGGCATAATCACGGAAAAGATCAATCGAATGAGCATAATTATATGCTTCTACTGTGAAACCACCAGCTATACGATTGTTATACTCAATTGCAATGTAGTCATTACCATCTTTAAAAAACTCAATGTGAAAAAAGCGTTCTTTCATTCCGAAAGTCTTCATAATGGCCCTACCATAGGCTACCAACCTTGGATCCAATTCCTTTTCGATATAATAAGCGTTATCTTTTTTACTTTGCAACAATTCAAAAGGTGTATGAACATAGGTTAGACTTGTTTCAAAAACGATATTTCCTTTGCTATCAACCAAACCATCATAGGTCGTAATCATACTTGAATTGACAAATTTCTCGAAGAAATAGATTGTCTGGCCATCCCAAGTAGCCCTAAAAGTTTCCAAATCAGCTTTTTGAGTTAATTTGAAAGTCCCTGATGCCCCTACGCCATTATCAGGTTTAGCAATCATTGGAAAGCCGATTTTTTTCACAGCTTTCTCAATATCTTTTTCGGTCTTGATAACCATTCCCGGTACAACTGGTACTCCAGCTTTTGTGAAGTATTTCTTCATCTCAGATTTGAGTTTTGTCTTTTTAAGATGATTAGGTTTGGCGCCAAAGATATGAAACTGTTCGCGAAGACTGGCATCCAATTCTAGCCAATATTCATTGTGTGATTCAACACGATCAATTGGACCATGTTTATATATCAAAAAGGCAGCAGCTCGTTTCACTTCATCTAAATTTTCAAGATTTTCAACACGAAAATATTCTGTTAGGGCATTGCGGAGCTCCTCAGAAAGTTGGTCGTACGGCTCTTGACCAATACCGAGAACCGTAACTCCTTCCTTCTTAGATAGCTCGATCGTAAAGGGCTGAAAATTTTCTGGATAAAAAGGGGAAATGACAAGATAATTCATAATGAGTCTCCTTTCTTACAAACCTAGTGTGTGAAGAAAGAAAGGCATTTGCTTTCTCCACCAAGCCCAATCATGGGCTACGTCTGTTCCCCATGTATCAAACCAAGCTGGAATATTCTTCTCTTCAAAAGCACGTTTAAGATGATAAAATGATTCTAAGCCATCTCGCTCCCAATCTCCCAAACCAGTGCAGACAATAATATCCGCCCGGCGATAATGATCAATAAACCAACCATCATTTTGATTCCAAATATAGTCTATCGGAGAATTTTGGTAGACAACATCGTCGTGACCATAGTCCTGATTATGATTAAAATACCGTACATCATAGATTCCCGATAGCGCAATCACCTTATTGAAAACATCTGGATGCTGAAGGAAAAAATTAAGCGCGTGATAGGCTCCCATGGAACAACCAGTTGCCATCATCCCATCAAACCAACCGCTTTTGTGTTTAATGAAAGGAATAGCCTCTTCAATTACATAGTGTTCATAGGCACGGTGTGCCTGAGCCTTATCATGAATAGATTTCCAATCAGCTAGCCAGCTTTCTTTATCATAGCTAGTAAGTGTGAAAAATTGCACATGCCCTGCTTCTATCGAGCCGCGACAGGCTTCAATCATACCAAAATCAGCATATTCATTGTAGGAACCACCTGATGAAGCAAAAACAACAACTGGAATTCCTGCATGACCATAACGATTGACATGCATCTCACGACCAAGATTTCCTGACCAGTGGCTTAAAAATTCTACATGCATAGCTTGTTACCTTCTTTCTACCATTTTTCACTTAAAAAACGCAAACATTCTGGCAAATAAGCTGCCCAAGCTTCTTCATTATGAACAGCTCCAGAAATAACTTCCAATTTTAAATGATCCAGTTTAGCACCACCTGCTACCAATTGACGATAGTAGGTCAGAGATGAATTGATATAGGCCTGTTTGATATTTCCAGCCATTAGGGTCTTATCTGTATCATCTGCTTCTTCTGTACCGACATAGATGTAGATACGTTGGTCTGGATCAAGTTGTTTCCGCTCAATATAGCGATCAAATGCAGCTTGGTGAAGCCAGTTTGCGGATGAGAAAACACCCAGACAGCCAATCTTATCTTGATACGCTAATCCCATAAATTGGGTAATATTGCCTCCGAGAGATGAACCAATCATGGCCGTATGTTCCTTGTCTGACTTAGTACGATAGTATCGGTCAATGAATGGCTTCACGACATCCATGATAAACTCTGCATATAAGGTTCCTTTGCCACCAAATTGAATACCAGGAATCCCCATCTCACTAAATTTCCATGCTGCGTACTCATGCATCCTCTCTGCACCATCATTATCAATTGCAACAACAATCATTTTAGTAATATCAGGATTTCTCTTAATTGCTGGAATAATCTTCCAAGAATGCCCTGAAAAAGCTTCCTTGCTATAGAGAACATTTTGTCCATCATGGAAATAAACAACTGGATAACTCATTTCCTTATCCTCTTCATATCCTTTGGGTAACAATACTCGCACACGGCGTTTTCTTCCTGTAAAAGGGACGGTTAAGTCATGTGACTTTACATCTAGGTAAAAATAAGACTTATTCATATACAATCCTTTTCTCGGTGTTATTCTAAGTATTATATCATAGTTTTTGCGGAATATTCAGAAAATTTAGTTATTCGTTCGTAATTTTCGGATTTTACGAACAAAATTCTCTAGTCACGTAGCTCCTCTTCATAGATATGGCGGTAGGATTCAATCTCTTTCTTCTCCTGATTGGTCAGATCTTCAAAAATATCCAATACAATCCTTCCCCTATCTCATCGCCAAGTAGCTACCAGTCGTCCCTTGTAAAAGACTGTCGGTTTTATAATACCAGTCAGGGTATAAATTTTCCGAATATAGCTAGGATCAAAGAAAGGGTTGGCCTTTTTTTCATAACCGAGCAAAAGTTGATCAAAACTGGCAGAGTCATAACCACCCGTGAAAACGGGTGGCTTGTACACCGGCTATAAGCCCACATCACCAGCCAGCGCCTAAAGACGCTGGCTTTCACTTTGTTCAAGCCTAACCGCTTTTGACTCGTCACTCGCCTCTTAAAGAGGCGTTAGTATTACTTGCCACTATCCCTAAAGGGATCTTCGTATTCTTTCACACTCAATTTATCAAGTGTAATGTCGTCTTTCTCCTGTTTGCGAATGTACTTCGCAACAGTTTTTTCATTTAATCCGACTGTACTGACGTAGTAACCCCTTGCCCAAAACTTTCGATTTCCATACTTATACTTTATATTTGCATAGATGACGGAAAATATCAATCAAGTCTTGTCTTATTTTGTAGTAGATAGATTTTCTACTATACTTAGGTATGAAAACTATATGATATTTGCACATCCATTTAGTATGTGATAAACTGTAACTGGTTTTAGCCATTTCTTTTTCCTCTTATCTAACCTGAACAATTAGATTATATCAGGAAAAAGAAATGGAAACTCAAAGCCTTGTCAGCCACCGGCATAGCTGGTGGTTTTCTTGTTTTTCTCTACGGGAAAAACTGGCTCGAAGCCATAATAAAAGACACCCGAAGGTGTCCTTAAATCAGTATATTTTTTCTTTAAAACTAGTTATCCATTGCCTTGGTATCATTGTCAAAACATGAATAAAACCGCAAACTTAGATGTCAATTATTAGACAAGTGTGTGAAGTTCTCATCTGACAGGAAAAGGTTTCAACCAATATCAGTAAGTCAAAAATTCTTCTAAGTCCTTGAGGGAACGCTCTGCTATTGCCTCATAGCGCTCTTTCTTATCACGAATACGAGGTCCATCTAACTCCTTGATAATGCCAAAATTAACATTCATAGGCTGGAAGTGTTTGCTTTCGGTATGGGTGATATAGAAAGGCAGAGCCCCAATAGCTGTGGTTTGGGGGAAGATGACAGGTTCTTCACCTAGGAAACGACGGACAGCATTGATACCAGCTACTAAGCCAGAAGCCGCAGATTCAACATAGCCCTCTACTCCAGTCATTTGACCAGCAAAAAAGAGATTTGGGTTCTTACGAGTCGCAAAGGTCTGATCCAATAAATTTGGCGAATCCATATAAGAATTGCGGTGCATAACACCGTAACGAACAAATTCTGCATTTTCAAGTCCTGGAATCATCTGAAAGACCCGCTTTTGCTCACCCCATTTAAGGTGAGTTTGGAAACCAACGATATTGTAGAGACTGCCAGCAGCATTATCCTGACGGAGCTGGACAACAGCATACGGTGTTTTATATTCCCCATCACGCGGCCCCTTATAATCTTCTGGATATTCTAGGCCAACCGGTTTCATTGGTCCATAAAGCATGGTTTTAATTCCTCGCTTAGCCATAACTTCAATCGGCATACAACCTTCAAAGTATTTTTCTTTTTCAAAGGAGTTAAGTGGTGCTTCTTCGGCGGAAATCAAGGCTTCATAAAAGGCGGTGAACTGTTCCTTGTTCATCGGTGCATTGAGATAAGCAGCTTCTCCCTTATCGTAGCGAGATTTGAGATAAACCAAATCCATGTTAATAGTTGAGCTATCAACAATCGGAGCTGCTGCGTCGTAGAAATAAAAGCCTTCACCACCATTGAGAGCATGAATTTTTTCCGCCAAAGCATCTGAAGTCAATGGACCTGTTGCAATCACCGTAATAGCCTCTTTAGGAATATCCGTAATTTCTTCACGAATTACCTCAATCAGTGGATGATTGTAAATTTCATCTGTGACAGCTTGCGAAAAATTTTCCCTGTCCATAGCCATAGCACCACCAGCGGGCACACGGTGAGCTTCGCCAGCTCGCATAATCAGCGAATCTAAACGGCGCATTTCTTCCTTGAGGAGACCGACCGCATTGGTCAAGCTATCACCACGAAAAGAATTGGAACAAACCAGCTCCGCAAACTTATCTGTCTTATGCTGGGGAGTCGATTTGCTCCCACGCATTTCGTATAATTTCACAGGAATGCCCCGCTTGGCAATCTGGTAAGCAGCTTCAGAACCGGCTAAACCAGCTCCAATAACATTGATATATTTTGCAGTTGATTGAGACAATAGACTAATACCTCTAGTCAGATACTCTCTGACTACTGTCTGGGACAATTACTTAGTGAAAATGAAATGTAGACACAATTCAGCGGCACACTATCAAATCCCCATAGGGTAACCCCAAAACAGAACCTTTCTTTATGTAATACTTATCCAGTATACCAAAAATTGTCTGAAAATAAAAAGAACTACTTTATTTGAAATGAAAGCAGTTCTTTGAGAGTTTGTAACTTACCAGCTCTGTCCTCTCTTAACAAATGAGTTGGCTTTCAGACACTTTTTTATACCAGTAAGCACTTTTCTTTGGATAACGCTCCTGCGTTTCAAAATCAACATAGAAAAGACCATAACGCTTCTCATATCCATTAGACCACGAGAAAACATCCATAAGAGACCAAATGAAGTATCCTTTGACATTCGCACCATCCGCAATCGCATCAGAAATAATTTCAAGATGTTTCTTCACATAATCAATACGACCGTCATCATAGACCGTGCCATCTACAAATTCATCCTTATATCCGAGACCATTCTCAGTGATGTAGATTTTTTTATAGTTTGGATAGTCTGTTTTGACGCGCATGATCTGGTCATACAAACCTTGTGGATAGATTATCCAATCCCAATCTGTTTTAGGGATATTTAGAGGTGCTTCTTGACGACCTACTCCCTTAATTTGATATTTAGAGCTTCCTTTTTCCCCCTTACCATTATGAATAATTTCTGTTTCTCCATCAAAGGCACGCATCCAATCACTCATATAGTAATTGATGCCTAAAAAATCATTAAGATCTTTAGCTGCTTCCAAAATTGAAAAATCTTCATCTCGAAGGTCTAACTCACCACCGTTCATTGCTAAAATATGATGAACACCTTCCATAGTTTTTTCAGAATAATGCCCCAAGTAGGTTGCATCTAAAATAAACTTATTATGGATAATATCTTCTAGTTCTGCTGCACGGACATCACCTGAACTTTCAGGATCATAGGGATATTTAGTTGGTAGAGCATGCACCACACCGATTTCTCCTGCATACCCCTTGTCTTTATAAAGCTTAACAGCACGAGCATGTGATACCATCATGTTATGGTGAGATTGGAAAACCTTAGCCAAATCATATTGAATACCCGGAGGGAATTTTCCAACCAGGTATTGTCCATCACCAATTGGACCAATTTCATTGAAGGTTGTCCAATAATTAACCTCTGGAAATTCTTCAAAGCAAAAAGCTGCGTAATTCACAAAGTGGTCAATATTGTCACGGTTCAAGAAGTCACCGTTTGAATGCAGGGCTTCTGGCGTGTCAAAATGGTGCAGTGTGACGAATGGCTCTACCCCACGTTTATGGCATTCTGCAAAAAGCTTGTGATAGTATGCAACACCTTTGGGATTGACCTCGCCAAACCCAGTTGGAAAAATGCGTGACCAAGCAATTGAAATCCGAATGCCATTGACACCAAACTCTTCTGCTAATTTTAAATCAACTGGATAACGGTTATAAAAATCACTTGCTGGCTCTGCTGTGTACCAATAATTTTCCTCTAGGTATTTATCCCAGGCAACCGGTCCCTTACCATCTGTTTTTGTTGCACCTTCTGCTTGGTAAGCAGCTGTCGCTCCACCGAAAATAAAGTCTTTTGGCAATGTTTTTGTCATCATGTTCCTCTTCTAAAACTAATTCTTCTAAGCAAAAGAGAAGGCTGAGCTCCCCCAACCTTCCATTTCGTATTATTTAATTATCAAATTGTTGCTTAACAAATTCAAGTGAACCTTGACCATCACGGGTCAAACCAATGTATTGAGCGCCTTCAGTCTTAGCCAATTTAATACCAAGTTTATCCGTTTCGACCTTGATATCCTCATAGTTAGATGCAACCTGAGGAGCAAGAATAACCAATTGATACTGTGGTAAAATTTCACGGTGAGCACCGTAGCTGCCCGCAGCTGCCGTTACTGGAGCGCCATACTCTTTTGCAGCCTTGTTCAAAGCATTAGCAAGGAGACCGCTGGTACCACCACCCGCACAAAGGACGAGGACATTGGTTTGCTCAGTGAGTTCTGTTTCGGATGTTTTTTCTGTCACACCAGCTTTTTCAAGAATAGCGTCTGCTTTAGCTGTATTAAAGTTTGCAGCAACTTTTTCTTTTAAGCTATCGTTGGTTTTTCCAGCAATTTCTTCTGCTAAAATTTGATCATCATACACTTTCAAGAATGGGTAGTAGATGGCAACGTCAACAACAATAAGCAAGGCTGCAAGAACAAATGATAGGGCTGCAAACTGGGTTCCCATAACAATACCCAAAGGCCCTGGAGTAGTCCAAGGAAGGTTTACTGAGAAACTGTTCATACCCAAGGTATCTACAAAGAATTTGAAGATCCAAACATTTACAATTGGTGTCAAGATAAATGGCACAAAGAAAATCGGGTTCAGAACGAGTGGCGCACCAAACAAAATTGGTTCATTGACACCGAAGAAAGTAGGAACAACTGATGCCCGCCCAATCGCCTGATTGCGTTTTGATTTTGTCAACCACATGAACATGAATGGCACTACCAAGGTAGCTCCAGTACCACCCATGGTAACGATAAACATTTGTGTCCCTGAAGTCAAAACTTTATCAGCATGTTGACCTGCTTGAAGTAATTGTAAGTTGGTTTCAATGTTTGCATAAGTAATAGCAGCAATCGCTGGCTCAACAATTGATGGACCATGGATACCAACAAACCAGAAGAGAGCATAGGCTCCAAAGATAATAGTAATACCTAGATAACCATCTGCAGCCGTAAAGAGTGGCGCAAGAAGCGTACCGATAGCTTCAGCAACACTTGTCCCAATGGTATTACGGACAAGTAAATCTAAACCATAAAGAGCAAAGATTGAGAAAGAGAATGGGAACAAATCCTTGAAGACTTGAGAGATGTTCGGTGGCACCTCTGCTGGCATACGGATGGTGACATTGTTTTTAACACAAATTTTGTAAATCGTAACTGTAATAAAAGCCGCAAGAAAGGCAGATAACAGCCCCTTAGTACCTAGGAATCCATTAGCAAAGCCCCCCTCAATCGAGTCTGAAGCCAACAATAAGAAGCCTGTAATAGAAGCCAACATGGTGGACATGTAGTTGATTTGATTTGTGCTTTCCATACCACGGTTAACAGAGTCTGTCAATGACTTGGCTGTTGTTCCAGTCACAAGCAAAGCAACAACTCCCATGGTGTAGTTGTAAGGCTTCATCAACAGAGCAACAGCTTCATTACTCCAAGTAAATCCAAAAATATTTGGAACAAAAGCAATCAAAAGGAAAATACTAGAGAAAAGAATGACAGGCATGCTGGCAATAAAACCATCACGAATAGCGCGAAGATAAATATTCCGAGAAATTTTCTCAAATAACGGTTTTTGTTTTTCTAAGGCATTGATCAAAGTATTCATTATAAATTACCCCTTCTGTATAGTTCAATCATGTGGCTCATCATATCTTTTAAGAGCAATGTTGTCATGAGATGATCTTGACCGTGCATCAATGTGACACTAAAAGCTAAATCTTCCCTCGCTGCTTCTTTTTGTAACAGACTGGTTTGGGCATTATGGGCCTCAACAATACATGTATTTGCTGCTTGAACGAGTGCCTCAGCTTTGGAAAAATCCCCTTCCTGCGCAGCAGTCAAAGCATTCATAAGCTTTGACCTAGCATCTCCTGCATAAGACACAATCTCAAAGCCCAGTAACGTCATTTCTTCCCTATTCATAATATGGACCTCCTCTATTTTTTATAGTGATACTCAATAAACATCAAATTCAAAAAATCTCTCTACAAGGAGTAGGTGTTTTTAGTCAACAAGTTTTTATATTTGATTTATGTGGAGCGAAACTTATAACAAACGTTGAATATGCAATACAATATAAAAACGCTCACTATCATTAACTGGCTCTCTCACCAGATTTCTAATCATCTCAAAAATATGATCCCCTATCTGATAGGCCTTAGGATTATGTAGCTTGATATAGCTCTCTAAGGTAGTGATGGAATCATTTGATTGTTCGGGACGATCTAAGTAATTTAAAAAATAAGATAGATGAATCATAAAGCGATCGTAAAAGTTACTATTTTCTTTCGTTCTCTTTATACCGTTGTCAAAAAGGGTTCGCTCAACTTCTGTCATTATCTTTTTGCTGATGTCGTATTCTTCAGTTGTATGATAGATTGTTTCTCCTTTGGCATTGATAAGATGTAGGGCAATTCTTCCAATTTCGTCATCCGGAAAATCTTCTGACAACTTATCACGAAATAGCTGCAAAGCTTCTCGTGCCATCTGATATTCTAGTTGATATTCAGATGATATATCTGGTAACCTGCTCTCCTGATAAGTATTTTTCAATAGGGCTTGATAAGAACAGTAAATATGATCGGTTAATGTCACATATAGGTACTCTTGAACAGGATAATGATAAGTAGATACTAGGTGGCTAATGACAGCGTAAGTTATAGAGATAAAATCGAGAGGAATATCTTTTAACAAGGTTAAAAAATTTTCCTTGGCTTCATCATTTTTCAATGAAAAAATATTTTCTATTTTATCTTTGGCAATGAGATCTCCTTTTTTCTTCTGAAAGGTTATCCCTAATCCCATCACAACTGCCTGTTCGCCACTTTCATTTTTTACCAGAGCGGCATTATTATTTAGCGGCTGTATAATTCTAAACATACTTCCCTCCTACATTTATGAAGCAAAAAAGACTACAAACAAACCGAGAATGCACTATTCTCTAATCCATTTGCAGTCTTGCCTAATCGAATTAGTTACAATCCACCTTATTCTTACTAATTAAACTCATTATAGCACATTCTTGGAAAATGTAAACCCTTACTTAAAGAAAAATGATGATTTTTCCATCCAAGAAGTTGCAGTTTTGGACAAAACAGCATCCAGTCCTTCAATGTTTTCACGTCCAGTTGTCCGCAACCATTCACGTGCTGCCTCTTCTCCTTGTTCAATATATACTGGAACAACTCCTGCCCAAGTTGCACGTCCACACAAGACACCGTTGAATTTGGCTCCAGATTCATGGGCGAATACTAGTGTATCTTGGAAGAGCTTAGCAGATACTCCTGCGCTGAGATAGATATATGGTAGCTGAGTTGCTTCTTCTTGTTGACGGAAATATTCGGCAGCCTCTTCTTTCGTATAGGCAACCTCCCCATCTCCAAAGCCTTCTACAAAATTCATATTGACAGGAACTTCCACTTTCAGGACATCAACACCAAAACGCTCAGAAGAGAAAACTTTCATTGCACCATTTACCTTATGAGGCTTTACCTTGGCAAATTCTAGGCTTGCATTATCTGCAATGGTTTCATCATAGCTTAGGATTTCTAGGAAGAAAGGAAGCCCCTCAGCTTGACACTCCGCACCAATGCGTTCAATGTAGGCATGTTTCTGAAGGTTAACATAAGGATCTCCATCCACATCATAGTAGAGTAAGAACTTGATAGCATCTGCTCCTTCCTCTTTTAAGCGTTTGACAGACCATTCTACCAAACAATCTGGAAGACGGCTAGTTGAATTTGTATCGTACCCTGTTTTTTCATAGGCTAACAGCAATCCGCATTCTTTATTACGAACACGAGAAGCAGGAAGTCCAAACTCAGGATCCAAAAGAATGGAGGAAGAATAGTGTGTCAATTCTTCAGAAACAAGCGCCTTCAAATCTTCTATTTGTTCTGTGGTTGGCTCCTCAGCTTGGTACTTAGCCATCATCTTTTTAAGAGCGCCACGTTGGTCAAAGGCTAAGGCAGAGATAACGCCCATTTCATTGCTTACCTTATCCATCTGTTTTCTTTTATCAGTTGATACTATCATCATTAAACCTCCGTTACTGTAATTTGAGACAATAAAGACTCCGAGTTACTTGTATTAACATAGCCTGTTTGTTCTTCTTGAGCATTCAGCATCCCCAGAACATTCGCATTCTTTAATAATTCAACATCCGATGAGTTGTGTACTAAACTCGCTGCAATTCCAGCTACAGTGGAATCTCCTGATCCTACTGGATTCACGACACGAATTTTAGGTATTTTGACTTGGTAAAATGTATCATTGTGCTTGGCAAAAGCACCTTGTGCTCCTAAGGAAACAATTATCCATTCAATTCCCTCAAACAGCTTCTCTGATAAAACTGTTTTCAATTGTTCAATATTGTTGGTTACCTCTATTCCAATGAGTTGAGAAAGTTCTTCGATATTAGGTTTAATGACCACTGGCTTACTAGCACTTGTCAGTACTTTCTTCAGTGGTTCACCTGAACAATCCAAAACCACTTTTACATTATATCTCTGACAAATCTCCATCACCTTTACGTAAAAATGAACAGGCAATCCTTTAGGTAGGCTTCCAGAGATAACCACAAGCTCAGCATTATTTTTTAATAAAGTTTCCAAGTGGTGAATGAAATTTAAGGATTCATGCCCGTGAATAGTTGGCCCTTGTTCCAACAGTTCAGTCTGCTGACCACCGTGGAGGATAGCAATACAATTTCGAGTCTCACCTTCAATCTCAACGAATGAATGTTCGATACCTTTTATTGTTAAATCTTGCTTTAAATAATTTCCTAGTTGCCCACCAACAAATCCTGTTGCTACTACCTCTCCGCCAATTTGATGAAGAACACGAGTCACATTGAGTCCCTTGCCACCAGCAGTTTTTCGGACTTTTTCTACTCTATTTACCCTATCAAAATGAAATGAATCTAGGTGATAAGAAATATCAACAGACGGATTCAAGGTAATCGTTACTATCATAAGCCCCTCCTAATCATGATATTCCCCACGATTCCATTTTTCAAGAAACTCATTGAAAAATTCTGGATGAGCTTGCTCCTGATTGGCTGTTTCTACAGCTGTAATTTTTTCAATTAAGCGTTTGTTTTCCTCAGTCGGTTTGTATTCTGCCTTAATAAAAGCTTCTATAATATCGCACATGAGCAATTGACCTGTAATTTTTCCGCCAAAACCGATAACATTCGCATTCAATTCTTCCTTAGCATATAAGGCAGAAGTCATATCACGAACAAGAGCAGAACGTACACCCGGAACTTTATTTACAGCATTGTTGATTCCTACACCAGTTCCACAGATACAGATCCCCAAATCTGCTTGCCCACTGGTAACAGCTTCACCAACCTTTTTACCATAGATTGGATAATGGGTACGAACATTGTCATATGTTCCAAAATCTAATACCTCATACCCTTGATTCTTCAAATAATCTACAACAGCTATTTTTTCATAAGTGACAATATGGTCGCATCCGATTGCAATTTTCATATCATTAGGCTCCTTTATTCTAAACTATTAGCACATTTTATTTAACATATCGACACGAATTTGGTGGCGACCACCATCATACTTCCCTTCAACAAATCCCCTAACGATATTTTTAGCAATACCCGCTCCGACAATCTCACTCCCGATGGTGATTATGCGAGCATTATTATGTCCTCTTGTCATATAGGCTGAGCGTTCATCAGAAACCTCTGCAGCAATCATACCTTTTACCTTTGTTGCTGTCATAAATGGTCCAACTCCGTAAGCATCAATTACGATTCCCAGATTTTCTTGATTTTTGTTGACTTCTGCAACGACAGCAAGTGTTGTGTCTACAAAATCACTTCCATCACTGACATCTTTAAAGTCATATGATTTTTCAGCTAAATACTGCCTAATGACTTCCTTTAGTTGAGCACCTGCTGGATCAGCACCGATAATAATTGTCATAACGTATCTCCTAACATAATAGAAAGTTAATTGATTTTACATTTTTTAAAAGCGTTTTCACTTTTTATGTTTAAATTATATAGCTAATCAAACAGAAAGTCAACTATTTTGTGCAAAAAATGTTATTTTTTTTAAAAAAACAAAACAAAAAGCCAACATTTTATATATTGGCATTCCAATCTAGTCTGATTCGTTAATGACTTCAATGTAGTTTTCAAGCAATTGGTGGTTTTCATCACCAGTTTTTACATCTGTGATGATGGCTGTTACATCCTTCAAATCACAAAATACTGTAAAATCATCTTTTCCGATTTTTGAGGAATCAAGCAATAAATATTTTTCAACAGAATGTTTGATTGCTAAATCCTGAGTATAGGCTTCTGCTAGAGTGGATGTCATGACATCTCTTCCTTTGAGCCCATTTCCTGAAAAGAAGATTTTGCTGAATCGCATTTTTTCTAAGCTTGTATTTGTGATTTCTCCCACAAACGATTCCGTCACTTGTCTGTATTCTCCACCGAGTAGAAAAACATGAAAATCATCTGTTTTCTTTTGAGAAAGAATTGTAAAGACCGGCATACAGTTGGTAATGACTGTCAGATGTGTATTCCTTATAGCTTCTGCTAAGAAAGCAACCGTTGTCCCTGGACCTAGAAATACGGTATCACCATCTTCAATCAGTTGAGCTGCTCTCTCTGCAATATCTTGCTTTGCTCTCTTATTCTGGATATGCTTTTCAGAATGGGAATATTCGCGATACTGAAAGGCCTTATTGCTTCTAGCTCCCCCGTGTATCTTGGTCAATACTCCCTGTTCTTCCAATTCGACAAAATCTCTGCGGACAGTCATATCTGTCACATTCAATAATTCGACAATTTCTGATATTCGTACAGTCCCTTTTTTATTCACCAGACGTGTAATTTCATCTAATCTCTCACGCTTATTCATGTTCAGTCTCCTGTTGGTTTTCTACATTATAGCAAAAAATGATCAAAAATTGTTGATTTTTCCAACATTTTTTAAAATGAAATACCTTTCTTAATACATAATCAATTAGGTTACATTCTCAGCAACATAGGTAATAAATCTATATAAAACAAAAATCCTGCCAAAGATTTTTTGGCAGGATTTTTGGCAGGAAACCAAATCAATTTATCAGTTTCTATCAATCGCTTATCGCTCTCAAATTGCGATACTCTATTATTTAAGAGTAACTGAAGCGCCAGCTTCTTCCAATTTAGCTTTGATTTCTTCAGCTTCAGCTGTTGCAACACCTTCTTTAACAAGCGCTGGTGCACCGTCAACAAGTTCTTTAGCTTCTTTAAGACCAAGACCAGTGATTTCACGTACAACCTTGATAACGCCAACTTTTTTATCGCCAGCAGATGTCAATTCTACGTCAAATGAGTCTTTAGTTTCTTCTGCAGCACCACCAACCGCAGCAACAGCTACAGGAGCAGCCGCAGTTACACCAAATTCCTCTTCGATAGCTTTAACAAGGTCGTTAAGCTCAAGGATAGTAGCTTCTTTAATTTCAGCAATAATATTTTCAATGTTCAATGCCATTGTGATTTTCCTCCAATTTAGGTTTTTTAATTCGTTTGTAGCACTAAGCAGCCACACTCTGACACATTAAGCAGCGTCTTCTTTTTCTGCAACAGCTTTAACAGCGTATGCAACGTTGCGAACTGGCGCTTGAAGTACAGAAAGCAACATAGAAAGCATGCCTTCGCGGTTTGGCAATGTAGCAAGTGCTTCAATTTCTTCTTTAGAAGAAACTTTACCTTCTACAGCACCACCCTTGATTTCAAGAGCATCAGCAGTTTTTGCGAAATCATAAATTGTTTTGGCTGGAGCAACTGCATCATTTGAGAATGCAACTGCAGATGGACCTACAAACAATTCTGTAAGACCTTCAAGACCAGCTTGCTCAGCAGCACGACGCAAGATTGAGTTTTTGATAACTTTGTACTCAACTTCTGCACCACGCAAGTTACGACGAAGAACTGTATCTTGTTCAACTGTCAAACCACGAGCATCTACAACAACGATAGATGTTGCAGCTTTCATTTGCTCAGCAACGGCATTTACTAATTCCGCTTTTTTAGCGATAATAGCTTCACTCATTTCTTTACCTCCGTTTTTATTTTGGTTGGACACAAAAAAATCGCATCCAAACCCAGACACGAAAGTACAAATACGTTTATATCAATAATCGTTTTGTGCCTCGGTAGGATGTTTACGAGTCTAGCTCCCCTACTGTCTTAGGTCAGTTTTTTCAAACTTAAATAATCATACCACAGTATTTCAAATAAAGCAAGAATTTTTTCTCATTTTTTTAAAAATTTGAAAGAGGTTGGAACAATAGTCCGACCTCATATATAAAAAGCGAACAAAACTAGTTTTCTGACAATCAGAATATCGGTTTGTTCGCTTTTTGACTTAATTATAAATCTAAAGGACTTGATATTTGAGATTTGCAAAATTGAAAATCTTTTTGTCCCAAACACTGATTATTTGACTTTCTCCTCTTCGTAATCTCCGTTAGGACAAACAACTTGTTTGCCACCACCACGAACTTTCTTTTCTACAAGATGATGATCACATTTTGGACAAGAACGGCCTACTGGTTTATCCCACGAAGTAAATTCGCACTCCGGATAACGGTCACAGCCATAAAAGAGACGATTGCGTTTGCTCTTACGCTCAATGACTTGTCCTTTTTGGCAGATGGGGCAAGTTACCCCAATTTCTTTTGTAATTTGCTTGGTATTGCGACAATCTGGAAAGTTACTACATGCATAGAATTTTCCAAATCGTCCCAATTTGATAACCATTTCATGTCCACAAACTTCACAAGCAAAGCCTGCTGGCTCATCCTTGATTTGGATTTTCTCCATTTCTTGCTCAGCTTTTGCCAATTCAACCTTAAATGGTAGGTAGAAACTGTTAATAACCTTCTGCCACTGCTCTTTTCCAACTTCAACATCATCTAGCTTTTGCTCCATGTCTGCTGTAAACTTAACATTGACAATATCTGGGAAGAACTCAACAATTAGCTTATTGACAATCTCTCCCAATTCTGTTGGTTCGAATCGTTTGGATACCAATTTAACATAATAGCGTTTTTGGATTGTTTCAATGGTTGGAGCATAAGTAGACGGCCGACCAACTCCATTTTCTTCCAAAGTTTTAATCAAGGTAGCTTCAGAATAGCGAGCCGGTGGTTGGGTAAAATGTTGCTCTGGCTTTGTTGAGAGGCGAACAACCGTATCCCCTTCTTCCATATCTGGCAACATCTTATTTTTATCAGAATCGTTATAAACTGCCATATAGCCATCAAATTTAACTTGACTTCCGTTAGCAGCAAAGATAACGCCATTTTGTCCTAGACGTACACTCATGGTATCAAATACTGCGGCAGCCATCTGACTAGCTACAAAACGATTCCAAATGAGCGTATAGAGACGCAGCTGGTCTTTATCTAGGTATTTTGCGATTGATTCTGGTGTTAGATTGACATTTGAAGGTCGGATAGCTTCATGGGCATCTTGAGCACCACTTGCATTTTTAATCTTATTCCCATGTTTAGAATATTTGACCCCAAATCGTTCTGTGATAAATGCCGCTGCTTGAGCCTGAGCAACAGGACTGATGCGAGTTGAGTCTGTACGCATATAGGTAATCAGACCTTGCGTCCCACCTGTTCCCAAGCTGACTCCTTCATAAAGCTGCTGAGCAACCATCATGGTCTTGCGAGTACGGAAATTGATTTTATTGGCTGCATCCATCTGCATGGTTGAGGTCGTGTAAGGAAGTGGAGCATTACGTCTACGCTCTTTACGCTCCACTTGTTCTACCAAGAAGTCATCCCCAGTGAGACGAGACAGAATATTCTGCACTTGCTCGTTATTCTCAATTTTAGTCTTTTTACCATCCAAACCATAGAATGACGCCTGAAACTTCTCACTACCTTTTTTAAAGGTTCCGTCAATAGTCCAGTATTCTTCTGGCTTAAATTGACTGATTTCATTCTCACGATCAATAATCAGTTTAAGAGCAACAGATTGAACGCGCCCTGCAGACAATCCTTTCTTAACTTTCTTCCATAGAATAGGAGAGATTGAATATCCAACAATACGATCCAAAACACGACGAGCTTGCTGGGCATCAACCAGATCAAAGTTAATGGTCCGAGGTTCTTGAAAGGCATTCTTTACCGCATCCTTGGTAATCTCATTGAAGACAACACGATTCTTGTCGTTTTCGTCCAAACCCAAAATATGGGCTAAATGCCAGGAAATAGCTTCTCCTTCTCGATCCGGGTCACTTGCAAGAAAGACTTTCTTGGCACTTTTAGCTTCTTTTTTCAAAGAATTGATCAAAGGTCCCTTACCACGAATATTAATGTACTCAGGTGCGTAGTTATTCTCAAAGTCAATGGACATACTGGATTTTTTCAAGTCACGGATATGCCCAACCGAAGCTACCACTTTATAGTTTTTACCAAGATATTTCTCTATTGTCTTGGCCTTAGCTGGCGACTCAACAATAACTAAATTTTTCTTGGCTGCTGTCTTTTTCTTGCTCACTGATTTTGTTGCCATTCTTTTATCCTAATAAATATTTTTAACCTCACAAAGAATATACTATTTTTCAACCAGTGTCAAGATTTTTATTTTCCTATAAAAAAACTTATTTTAAAATTGATAATCTGAAATGATATCCAAACCACTTGTAATACATTTGGCACCTTCCTGTATCAAATGGTGACAACCATCCGATTTTCCATCTAAAATAGATCCTGGAATGGCATAAACTTCTCTACCTTCCTCCAAAGCTCTTTCACAGGTAATCAAACTACCAGACCGCATTTTGGCTTCGCAAACTACCAAACCTTCAACCAAACCAGCAATAATACGATTGCGCTCTGGAAAATGAAATTTGAGAGGTTTGGCACTCGGTTCGTACTCTGTTAGGAGTAAATGATTCTTTCCAATATAGTGTTGTAGTTCCTTATTTTCCTTTGGGTAGACTATATCCAAACCAGCTCCAACAACAGCAATCGTTTGTCCGCCATTCTTTAGGCTGGCAATATGGGCTGCTGTGTCAATTCCTCTCGCTAGACCACTAACAATAACAAAGCGATTGTTGAGTTCTTTTAGAATCTTTCGGACGGATTGGATACCATTTTTACTGGCAGTTCGTGTCCCTACCACAGCTAGCTTGGGCTTGTCTAAGAGTTCCAAATCACCTTGATAAAATAAGAGGACGGGTGGATTATAAATCTGTTTTAATGCTAAGGGATAGTTATCATCTAAGATGGATAGGGATGGGTACTTATTAAACTCTTGTCTGCAAGCTTTTAAATCTAAACTCTTATAATTTTCCATAAAAAGAATTGGATTCTTGCACTCTGAGACAACAGCAATATTCCGAATGGACAATTGTTTACCATATTTTTCTCTATAAGCCAAGACCTTGTTGATGTTGAGATTAGTTAGTCCAGCTTTTTTTAGTTTAAATAGTTCAAAGTTATTCATATTATTCACCTCAATCATATTGTTCGTAATGAAAACAAAAAATTCTCCCAAATGGAAGAATTATTTTTGAGGTATTTCTTTGATGACACGCGCAGGATTGCCCGCTAAAACGACATTATCACCAAAAGACTTGGTCACAACGGAACCAGCACCAACAACGACATTGTCACCCAAGGTTACTCCTGGCAGAACGATAACTCCACCACCAGCCCAGAAATTATCCCCAATAGTAATCGGCGAACCATATTCCAAACCAGAATTGCGTTCAATGGGATCCAACGGATGTAAGGGCGTCAAAAACTGGCAGTTGGGACCAATCATGGCATTCTTTCCAATTGTTATCGGACAGACATCCAACATGGTGCAGTTAAAATTAGCATAAAAATCCTCTCCAACATGAATGTTACTTCCGTAGTCGCAACAAAAATTCGGTTCCATATAGAGACGTTCACCTGTCCCGCCAAACCAAGACTTGATCAATTCAGAACGCTTTTCACCGTCTAATTCATTATTAAATTTTTGCATATTTTGGCGGGCCAGCATCCTCATTTGTCTCAGTTCTGAGTCATCGGCCGTATATGGCTGACCAGCAAGCATTTTTTCTCTCTCAGTGAGCATAAAAACTCCTATTTTTTGTAATCAGTCCAATCTTTGGACGATTAGATAGATATCAATTACAAGTCTAAACTTTCCAAGCAATGACTAATTTCATTGTGTTATTCAAAGAGAATAGTACTCACTTGTATTTATCAATATATTTTCTATATGGTATAACTAGCTTTAAAAAAAGTCAATAACAAATCTTAATGGTATTAACCAACAAGTTAATCGAAATGTTCACACAATCTAAAATACTATGGCTTCAAATTGTTGAAGCTTTTTCTTGACTTCAGATAAATAATATCATAAAATCTAGTTATCGATACTAGATAAAAGAAAGCTGGTAATTATGAATCATTCTTTACCCTATTGGCACGAGCTACCTGACTTAGACTTGTACCTTGATCAGGTTCTCATGTATGTTAATCAAGCAACAAAAGCTCCATATTGTTTGGAGCAAAAAGCTCTAACTGCTGCCATGATAAATAATTATGTCAAACATAAACAGATTGAAAAACCGATTAAGAAAAAATATAAAAAGCATCAATTAGCCCGTTTGATAGCCCTAACCATTTTGAAAAATGTGTTTTCCATTCAGGAAATCAGTCAAACCCTTAAAATGCTACTTCTATCTAGCGACTCAGCAACCTTATATAATCATTTTATTGACTGTATGCAAGATAAAGACAGCAAGGAAACTCCCGATATTATCCGTCATGCTTGTCAAACTGTCAAACTCTATTATCAAACACATCAACTTGCCTTTGAACTAGAAAGGAGTTTTCATGAAGAATAGTTTAAAACTCAGCCTCCCTCTTTCCTTTGGAGAAGAAGTTGCAAATAGTGTGACTCATGCCGTTGGAGCTGTGTTCATGCTGGTTTTACTCCCCATTACCGCCATACATTCCTTCAAAGATTACAATCTTACAGCTACAGTGGGGATGTCCATTTTTGTCATCAGCCTCTTCTTAATGTTCCTCTCTTCTTCTGTCTACCACTCTATGCCCTACGCATCCACCCACAAATATATCCTACGCATCATAGATCACAGTATGATATACATTGCCATCGCTGGAAGCTATACACCGGTAGCCCTATCTTTGGTTGGCGGCTGGCTTGGATATCTGATTGTTATTTTACAGTGGGGATTAACAATTCTGGGAATTCTCTACAAAATTTTTGCTAAAAAAATCAACGAAAAATTTAGTCTCTTTCTCTATCTCTTTATGGGATGGCTGGTTGTCTTTATCCTTCCTTCTATTCTCCAAAAGACAGGGCTGACTTTTGGAGTTCTCATGTTAGCTGGAGGACTATCTTATACTATTGGAGCGTTCTTTTATGCTAGGAAAAAACCTTATTTTCACATGATTTGGCACCTTTTTATCCTTCTAGCTTCTGCCTTACAGTATGTAGCAATCGTATATTTTATGCTGTAATAAATAGGTATAAAATACGCGATAGATGTACTTAAATTGCTTAGTAGATAATTTAAAACGAAGGTCTATTCACAACAGCCGTAGAGACTTGATTTGGAAACAAATCTGCCAGTTAACCACTGCGTTAACAGGTGATTAGAACTCTGAAAAAGAGCCCAGACTGATGTGTCTAGGCTCTTTTAATACATCAAACTAACAACCATTCCCAGCAAATAAATCACTGATACAATGCCTAAAAAGATTATGTGCACATTCCGACTCATAACTAGGTAGCCTACAAATTCACGAATGAAGGCATTGAGACTAAAGTAAAACTTGGTTTTAGCTCCATAGCCAATACATTTCATTTTCAATTTCCGAGCTAATAAGAGAGCTCTAAAAACATGGTAGTAATTGGTTACAAGCGCAAAACGACTATCCTTCTTCATCAAGGTTTGGGAAAATTTTAGATTTTCCTCTGTGTTGATAGATTGACTTTCAATAATAATATCTTCGGCAGCAACTCCTTGTTCCATAGCATAATTTGCCATAGCCTGACCTTCCGGAATGAGCTCATCAGCCCCCTGGCCGCCTGACATAATTAGTTTGCTGCCTGAGTGTTTCTGATAAATTGCTATGCCTTTATCAATCCGCGAAGCCAACAATGGCGTTACCTTATCACCAATCAGTCCTGCTCCCAATACGACCACATAGTCTAGCTTCCCAGAAAATAGATTGATCAGATTGATAAAACTAGAAATTGTATAAAGAATGCTAATAAAAATAGCGTAGGACACTAGGAACCCAACATAGATGAAAAGCATATTGAAAAAACTAATATCAGAAAGAGACCGAACAACAAACGGTGCGATAAAAAAGTAGAATGTTAAGCCAACTGCCAATCCTATTGACAGGAAATTACGGAAACAAAAACCTTCTCTTTTCAAAATCTGAAAACCATTTAAATAAAGAGTAAGAAGCAGAACGACAGGACCACTTAGCAAGATTAGCAATAATACCATAGCCACCGCAATAGCTAATAGTCGCACGATTTCATTGCTCTCTAAAATTCCTGTAGAAATCACAGAAGCCACAGTCCAAATGAAGATATTTAGAGCAAAAAGTGATATAAAAATAGATCGTCTTTCAATAAAATAAAGAGCGATAAAGACGACCAAAGATAGAAAAAATAAACCAATAAGAACAGGCACTAGCTCGCTCCTCCTTCTACCAAAGACTTGATAGGTTCAAAACTTCTACGGTGAATAGGTGTAATGCCAAGTTTGTTCAAACCTTCTACGTGTTCAGCAGTTCCATAGCCAGCATTCTTAGCAAAGCCATAGCCAGAAAATTCTCTATCGTAATCCGCCATCAGCCTATCCCGTGTCACCTTGGCAACAATAGAAGCTGCTGCAATGGATAGACTATTCGCATCGCCTTTGATGATGGATGTCTGAGGAATGGAACTATCCAGCTTCATAGCATCTACCAAGAGGTGCTGGGGTTCTTTATCTAACTTTTCTAAAGCCTCTAACATAGCCAATTTAGTCGCTTCATAAATGTTCACTTGGTCAATTATTTCAGCATTCTTTATCCCAATACCGATCGCTACTGCTTGCTCCATTACCTCTTGGTAGATAGCTTCATGCTTAGACTTAGGAATTTTCTTGGAGTCGTTGAGGTAACGAATTTTACAGCCTTTTGGCAAGATGACCGCCGCTGCCACCACCGGCCCCGCTAAAGGTCCCCGACCAACTTCATCAATACCAGCTATCCACTCAACCCCATTTTCATAGAGTTTTTTTTCGTAACATAGCATAGCTTCTAAGCGAGCATCTTCTGCTGCTTCTTTTTTCAGCTCCTTTTGGCGTTTCTTAATGGCAGCCTGAACACCTGCTCGCTCATCCAGAGCCAAGTCAGACCATATCGGACTTTCTAGACTGTCCACCCTAGCCAGCAGAGCTGTCACTTCTTTAATTGTTGCCATCCAAATCACTCACCTTATCCAATGTATAGGTACCTAGGCGCCCATCTCGAACATCCTTAACAAAAAGATGATAAAAACGATCATAGTCATCACGAAAGCCCAATTTCTGTGTCCAAGTCATGATAAGTTCAGGTGTTTCCTGTTCTAAATCCATTCCCTTAAAGCGCTCTAGTAAGCGTTCTGGATAGTGAACTTTAAAATAGTCCAAACCAAAAATGGTAACCTCATCCATTGGCAAAAGTTGATCTTTGATAGCGCCTGTCAGGGCTAACTTCAACCCTACTTCTTGGTCTTCAAACTTAGGCCAGAGAATTCCTGGGGTATCCAAAATTTCTAGGTTTTTATTAGATTTGAGCCACTGTTGCCCTTTGGTGACTCCTGGTTTATTTCCAACCACAGCGATTTTCTTACCAGCAAGACGGTTCATCAGGGTAGATTTGCCTGCATTTGGAATACCGATAATCATCGTACGTAAGGTTTCCTTTTGAATTCCTCTTTCGCGTAGTCGTTCAATCTTATCCTTCATCAGACTTTTGGCTGCGTCGGTGACTTTTTTCACCGTTGCTTGCTCTTTTGAGTTGATAGCAAGGGTGCGAATCCCTTGAGATTCAAAATAGCTCTGCCATTCTTTAGTACGACTTGGATCGGCCAAGTCCACCTTATTGAGAATCATCAGCTTGGGCTTATCACCAACAATCTTGGTTAGCATGGGATTTTGGCTGGATTGGGGTAGTCGTGCATCAACTAAAATCGTCACAAAATCAACGTGTTTAATATTTTCCTGTACCTGACGGCGAGCCTTTGACATGTGACCGGGAAACCATTGAATAGTAGCCATGTTAAAAAATTCCTTTCATATCAAGGTTTAAACACCTTATCTCTTTCATACGTTGGTACCGATTTAAAAAATCCAATCAGTCTATATTATACCATTATTTTGCCCAAAATATTACTACCGTTGTTTACAGTACAAAAATTCTCCAAATTTTATAACAGGACAGTCAACTACTATGTCCATTACCTCTTCTTGATTGTTTCTTTAATTTTGGAGCGAGAGACAGCCGCTTACATCACTTTATTTTGTTCAACCATTCTTCACTAATCATTTTAATTTTACTTGATAAGTTAAGTTTTTATATGCTATAATGAAGATGATATGGAGGGTTTGCTAGAAAGGAGGAAAATAATCCGGAAACTATATTGCAAATCCTTCCGATACGACTATTTCATTATTACATTTTTATGAGGAGAATTGGCATGAACTTCAAAAAATTATTTTGTCCAGCCTCCTAACAATAATGCTCACAATTCCAGTTGTTGTCCTAGCTGTTGAGGTTGGAGGTGGCTATTGGAATTATGGAGTTGGATGGAGTGGAAACTTCGGATATTCAGACTATTTGCACAACTCTAAAACACACAGTTCTTCTATCAAATTTGATGGTCAAGTTGTAGCATCAAGTCGCGCTCAACCAGGTGTTTGGGCCAAGAGTGTTTATTATAGATTTCCACCAACTAGAATGTCCTACTACTGGAATACTTACTAATCATATCTAGAACGGAAGGTCAGTCTAATCTCATTGAACTGACCTTTTTGCTTAGGAGGAAACTAATGAAAAAAATTTTACATATCTTTAACTCCTTGCTGATTGTGCTGGCCAGTCTATTTATCCTTAATATCTATCAGACCAAGGACTATCAAAACCTCCAAGACATAGAAGCAGGCAAGGGGCAAACGACCAAGTTTTATATCACCAATTCTTCAGTATCAACGACTGATCACCTTTCATTTCTGTCTAGCATAAAAGAAAAGTACAGGGTTTCTATCCTTCGCACAGATATGGAAGATGGGGTCATCAGAAAATCCATCCTCTTACACTCTGATACCTTCCCAGCATCAGTTTTCCCTGACATCAAAACAATTGATTTTTCTGATGGTTTCTACGCAAACTTTGCGACTGGAAACCCAAAACAAAAACAAACTCTTCCATCTTTCTATTACCTAAATAAATTAAAAATCACCTCTTTAGAAGAATATTATAAAAATAAAGATCGAGCGGTGAATGGCAACTATACCATTGTTTCAGAAAATGCCTATGATGTAACCAGTATCATCAAGGAACTGAGTGATTTTTATCAAATTTCCCCAGCCATGCTCTCAACCCCAGGTGGTTCTGAAGCAACTAGTATTGTCAACCGCTACCTCATCATTTTTTCTGTTGTTCTAGCTATTTTAGCGCTGGTAGTTGCAGTTCTCACGATCTACGATACCATTAGCAAAATCAAGGAAATAGGTGTTATGAAGATGATGGGGCTTTCCGATCTTAGAATCATGGTATCTAGAGCAAAAGTTGATCTGCTGTTTCTCATAGCTGCTATGATTCTGACTAACACCTACTTCTCATTATCCCTACAAACAGCTCCTGATAACTTCTATTTTCATCTTTTTCTTAGCCAGTTGTCAATCCTATGTTTCTATCTGTTCTTGCAGGTGCTTGTCTATCTCATCGTAGGAAATTTATCCATTAGCAAGTTACTTAAAAATTTTGCAGATTTTAAAATCGGAACCTTTATCATGTATGGATTGAAAGCTATTACCTTGCTCATCTGTTCATTGATATTAGTTAGCATGTCCGTTACATTTCAACAGTTAAAACAAGATAGAGAAACCGAGATAGCCTGGTCTCCCTACTCCAACTACCTAACACTGGAAAATTATCGTTTAACCACTCTTGGTGAAGCAGATTTTTCAAGTGGTGGAACCCAGGGAATGCGAGAACTTCGTAGTCTCTTTTCAATTCTAGAAAAAAATGAAAATGCCTTTTATATTCACTATGAAAAAATAGAGAAGGGACAAAAGTTTTATGATTACGATGAAACAATCCATTTCACTGCTGATGATTCCTATAATATAATGACTATCAACTCCAATTACTTGTCAGAATTAGGACTAACAGTTGACGGTCAAACTAATTCCGAGCGTCTATTCTTAGTCCCCATTAAATACAAAAACACGAATATACAAGAAGCTATTCGGCATCTTCTGTACAACCGATACCACCGTCAGGAACAAGAAAAGTTAGATGTTACCAGCATTAAAACAAAAATCATCTACTACAACGAAAATATAAATATTTTTTCATTTGACAAAGAACATAGACAAATCAACAATCCAATCTTCACCGTCCTTACTGGTGAAAACATGCTATTTCATGAGGAACAGTTTCTTGGGAATGTAGGGGCATTAAATAACCCAATCAAGATTCCTTATCGTGAGACATTAGGGGAAGCAATTGAAACCAACATTTCCTCTCAATCAAAATATCTTATTCCGAAATTCACCATCTTAAAAGATATTTTAGCTGGAAATGTGAACGTTCAAGAAATTGCCCTGGTTTTTGTCTCTTTCATCTTACTGCTAGTTACAGGCATAGAACTATTTGTCTCACTTGCTCTATCTGGCATTATTTTCCACTCTAATAAATCTAACTTGATGATAAAAAAATTACTTGGTTTCACATTTGTAGATCGCTACCGCAAACACTTTTACAGTTTTACGATTTTATATCTTATCGGTTTGCTATCACTGCTGATTTATTCCAGATCACATCTAGTTCTTATTCTTTTTGGTGGTTTGATTTTGGTCGATACACTTTTCACAATGTTTAACATTAAAAAGCTGGAAAATCAAAACGCACTACAAATTTTGAAAGGGGAGTAAGCATGCTTAAACTAAATGGAATTAACAAGTCATTCGGAAAGAAGAATGTATTAAAGGATTTTTCTCTTTCAATAAAAAAAGGCGAAATGGTCGCAATAACTGGTCCTAGCGGCTGCGGAAAATCCACCCTACTTAATATCATTGGCTTGATTGATGATTTTCAAAATGGAAGTTATCAATTTGATGGTATGGAAAATATCAAGGTCAACAGTAGCCAAGCTAGTAGCATTATCAGAAATAAAATATCCTACCTTTTTCAAAATTTTGCGCTGATGGATTCAAAGACTGTCGAAGAAAACTTAATGTTGGCACTTTTTTACCAAAAATTAAGCAAACATGAAAAAAAGAAACGAATCAGTCAGGCATTAGAGCAAGTCGGCTTAAAAGGCTACGAAAATGATAACATTTTTGAACTATCTGGTGGAGAACAGCAAAGGGTTGCTATTGCTAGAGCTATTCTAAAACCAAGTATAGTGATTCTCGCCGATGAACCTACTGGCTCACTAGATAGGAAGAATAAAGAAATTGTTTTGGACTTGCTCCGCAAGTTAAATCAGGATGGTAAAACCATTCTGATTGTGACACATGATCCAGAAGTTGCGGAAGCTTGTTCAAGAACGATCGAACTTATATAAAACAGATTACTAATATTATAAAAAAGCGAACATGTTGAGACTTAGTTTGATAAACTCTCCCAGATTTGTTCGCCTTTTTATTGATGATAATAAAGAATTTTTAATTTGAAAATCTTTTTAATTCTGGCTCCGCTCGCTAGATAAATAAAAGATAAATTGAACGACTATAAAAGATACCTACAGTCGTTTTTTTATTGATTTACTCAACAGCAAAAATAGCTACTACACCAGCTACTAGTGATTTTACAAAAGTGTAATGGTCACTACAGCTTCTGGAAAATGAAACTTATCACACTCTCCTTCTGCTTTGTAAAATTCTGAACCAAATTTTACTTGCTCTGGTTCAATAAAAAAGACTGGTTGACTGATAAAACTTCGCTAAAACAATTAAAATTTTATTCCCTATTTTTGAGTTAATTCTAATTGTTTCAGCATATCTTGAATATTTCTTAGGATTACAGCCGTATCCATTAGTTTTTTTCTATCGCTTTAATCATTCATACTTGTCCATGCATCAGCAACACAGGACTTTATCCACATTTGATTGGGTGTATGAGGCCCATTTTTACATTATAAATTAGTACTCCACGGAGTTACGTTATATCGGTTAGGAGTAGTCAACAAGACTATCAACATCCAAAATATTGAAGTATTCCATTGTTTTTATATTCAAAACGAATACCCCCTTATTTTTCTATTTTATTAGCTTACAACCTTGATAAATTTAGTATACTACGTATTCAAAAATCTTTCTTCAGTTCCTCAATAATAAAAATTATAATCTGATACTATTTTATCATTCCAGAGAGACTTAAGGCTAGCATTTGCCAAAATGACAACTGCCCTCTATATTCAGAGGAAGTTCTGGCTATCCAAACACCAAAATCAATAACCGACTTAGGCGCTTGATAATGATGTGTCATTAAATAAAGGGATATCGCTTGACTCAGTTCAGCAGAAAATTTTAGCAACTGATATTTTGTAGTTAAAAATTGTATATCTTTTAATTTGGTTTGAAAAAGGCTAATTAAATCAGGAACTTGAACGACACTTTCATCTTCACAAAGTTGTTCTAGTTTTTCTATCAATTCTTTTTTCATTATGGAATAATCACTCCAATTCCTGGTCTTGCATGCCACGGACCATAATTTATCCATCCATTAACAATAACTTGACCAGTATATCCCCACAATTCCTTATAGTCTACCGAACAGCTTGTTTTACCATTCACAGTCTTGCAATACGCACCAGGTGCAATCTTTACTCCACCTGCAACACTGGCAAGCTTGTCGTTATCCAAAAGTTCAAATTGTTCCATTGTTTTCGTACTCACAACGAAGACCTCCTATGTATTTTACATTTTTATCCGTTACAACTAATTCCGATTATTCTTTTTAGATGTATGATAACATAGAAATAATACTCCTACCAAACCCAGTATATTTAGAATATACAGCAAATAGTCTGTCACTCGAAATAAGTTTATTATTCCCATCGTTAATAGTATAAGCAAGGGAATAGTAGTTATCCACTTTATCTTCATAATATTATCAATTACAGAACGTTGCTGCACCAAGTGACCAACCTGACCATAAACCCACAGCTGATCCAGGAACAGAACCAATGAATGGAATGGTGACAGTTCCCGCACTTGCTCCCGCCAAAAATCCAAGTCCCGCTGAACCAAGTGTCCCCGTAACACATTGTAAAGCACCACCACCTGCAACACTGGCAAGCTTGTCGTTATCCAAAAGTTCAAATTGTTCCATTGTTTTCGTATTCACAACGAAGACCTCCTATGTATTTTACATTTTTATCCGTTACAACTAATTCCGATTATTCTTTTTAGATGTATGATAACACAGAAATAATACTCCTACCAAACCCAGTATATTTAGAATATACAGCAAATAGTCTGTCACTCGAAATAAGTTTATTATTCCCATCGTTAATAGTATAAGCAAGGGAATAGTAGTTATCCACTTTATCTTCATAATATTATCAATTACAGAACGTTGCTGCACCAAGTGACCAGCCTGACCATAAACCCACAGCTGATCCAGGAACAGAACCAATGAATGGAATGGTGACAGTTCCCGCACTTGCTCCCGCCAAAAATCCAAGTCCCGCTGAACCAAGTATCCCCGTAACACATTGTAAAGCACCACCACCTGCAACACTGGCAAGCTTGTCGTTATCCAAAAGTTCAAATTGTTCCATTGTTTTCGTATTCACAACGAAGACCTCCTATATGCTTTTTATTTTTATCGGGTTACAACCTTGACAAATTTAGTATATCACGTATTCAAAAAATTTTTGCTCCATTTCCTGAATGGTCATTTAACTTTCCTGAATGGTAATTTTTTCGTTCAAAGCTTTAAAATGACCGTTTAGGACAATAAACCACTGCCATCTAAAAGATATTTGATGTTAAATGTAACAATATAGTGACCGATACGTAACAGGGTATCTTTCAAAAATAGTATTTATGCTGTTTTCCAAGAGAATATTGGATCTATTGATATCACCAACGTACTTGATAAATTTCAGAAGTAACTATTGAAGTTTTATCGTCTTTTATAATGCCCTAAAACAAAAATTATCAAAGCAATGTACCCTATAAAAAGAAAAATCAATTTATCATAAATTAAAAATAAAATAAAGAAACTGTTCAACGTGGTAATCTCAACAATGCTGCTATTTTTATCAGAACCTTTTGTTGATAAATAGATCAGATAAACTTGAAAAATAAAAATAACTATAGGAAAAACATACTGCATGTTTACCCTCCTGCAGCTTTATAGGCAAGATAACCACAGACAGCTGCTCCTCCAATTCCTCCAATTATAGCTCCTGCAGGTCCTAATTTACTGCCAAATTTCACGCCGCCCGCTGCACAACCTAGAGCACCGACAACTGCTGCTCCCGCGGGATTACCACCACAGATTTCACTCAACTTAGTTTCCTCTATATCGTTATAAATCTTCATATAAGTCTCCCTCTATTAAAATCCGCCCGTTGCTCCTGTCGCCTCTGCCCATAGTGCTACACCAAATTTAGCTCCAATATAGCCACAAGCTGGCATTAGGGGAGCAGTTACTCCAAGAACTCCACAAACTGCTGATCCAAAGCCCCAGCCACTAACAGCTGCTGATCCGCCTTCCCAAACATTAGTCTGCCAGTTATTCTTACCTCCCTCAATACCAGAAAGTTCAAGCTCATTGATAGTAGTAAAATCATGTACAACTTGTGTATTCACAACGAAGACCTCCTATATGCTTTTTATTTTTGTCGGGTTGCAACCTTGACAAATTTAGTATACCACGTATTCAAAAAATTTTTGCTCCATTTCCTGAATGGTCATTTAACTTTCCTGAATGGTAATTTTTTTCGTTCAAAGCTTTAAAATGACCGTTTAGGAAGAGTTTGTGAAAATTATTTTTTTAACTTTACCATTTAGGACGTTTCGATGACCATTTAGGATTTGAAGAAAAGAATCATCTGTTTTTGTATACAATAAAATAAACAAATATGTAAGGAGGTCCAAAAATGGACAAAGAAAAACCATTCACTCAGTTTACCGAACTAACTGACTCAGAACTTAACCGTATCTCTGGTGGAGATTGGTGGGCTGATTTTCTCAAGAAAATTACAGTCTCTATAAATAAAAAATAAGTATAGAACTAATATAAAATGGTAGGTGTGAACTAACTCCCTATGCCTACTTATTTTTATTTATTCTTTCCAATTTCTAACATTTGACCAAAAACATGGCATTGACTTCTAGTATTAAGCGATACATTTGGATAACGTTCTATGATCTTCATCACATTATATAGACCAATCCCCCTGTCACTCCCCTTTGAACTATGACCAAAAGAATAAACTTCTGAAATATTGATTGTTTCCTCTTTAATCGAGTTTTCAATAATAAACATTTGCTTATCGCCTATATTTAAAAAGGCAACATTTACCTTTGGACTGCTAGTATCCACAGCAGCTTCTAAGGCATTATCAAAAAGAATAGATACAATCGTGATAAAATCAATCAACTCCATATCTTGGAGTTTAACAACCTCCGGCACTTCCAAGGTTACCGCCACATCATGTTCATCAGCTTGAATACTCTTAGCAGCTAGCAAACTCTTCAAGGCGGAATCTTGAATATTTATCAAACGACCAATGTCGTATTTTTGGTGTCTAAACTTTTTATGTTAATCCTTGAGTACGGAATCATATATCTCCTTAATTTGTGCCATATTATTTTCTTCAATACCCAAACGTAATGTCGTCAATAAATTGGTATAATCATGGCGAAAGCCTCTCACCTCGCGATAGAGCCCCTCTATGTGCTTGCTATATCTCTCTAAATCATTGAGTTGTAAACTCTGTTGAAAAGTCAGTTTGGCCTGTAATTTTTCCCTCAAGTGAGTATCAACTTGCTTGATCATTCCCATAAATAGTATCAAATAGATTACTAATATAAACTGGCGATAGCTTTGAGTAAGAACTGCATGCTCATACTCAAAGTAAGTCAATACTTGCATTAGCAAATAATAAATGACCATTGCACAATTGGCGACACATAATAGCTTTTTCTCTTTTAAATCAACCATCTCAGCTCTAAGTGCAACAAAATCATACCGAAGCCATTTAAGGAAAATAAGAGTTAATAAAATACTCAAAAAAAGAGAGAGAAAAGAGAACAGATTATCTTCTAATAGAACTTTGGGCTGTCCCCAAAAGGGAATAATAAAAAATACAATCAACCGATTAAAAATATCCCAGAAAGTAGGTGTAAAGAGACCATAGAAAATAAGTAGTGTTTTAGACTGTGGTTTCAGAAAGAACCAAGAGAATAAGAGACCATACAGAGGATCGTCGAAATAGTTAAAAAAACGACTTGATAAGACACTATTTAAGGTAGCTATTACAAATGCGACCAGCACTCTAAGAAAAAACGCCATTGAAATTGATTTAACAGTAAATCTTATATGGTTAATTTTGAAAAATAACCCTATCATCAAGCTATTAGATACAACAACTTCCATGATATACTGGATAACATTCATACATTCTCCTCACTCAGTGCAACTGGTCTATAGTCGCCAAAGTAACATCTAATTTTTTTCTTGCAACCAAACAATGTGTCCCATTGGGAAAATAAACAACTTTGGCTTGTCTATCTATTTTGATAACATTTGCAGGATTGATAAGAAACGAACGATGACACTGTACCAGTCTCTTTTCTTGCTTTAAAATATCTGATAAACTGGCGGTGAACTCCATACAATCAGTTCTTGTATAAAGGATAACCCTATGTGGTCTTGGAGACGTTTCAACATAGTAAACTTCATCAAATGGGTACTGAACTTGGGCATATTTAGATTTGAAATAGAAAGAATCCTCAGCTACTGTTTTACTATCTTTACTCACTGCATACAGTAAAGCTGTTTCTATGCGAGATTCAAATTCTCTCGTTGCTAGTTCCTTCTCAATATAATCTAATGCTGATACTTGATAACGAAAAGAGAGAGGCATAAATTCAGAATGCGTCGTCACAAAAATAATAATAGCATAAGGATCAATATCTCTGATTTGTTTAGCGACTTTAAGACCTTTAAGTTCTTCTGATCTTATCTCAATATCCAAAAAGAACAACTGGTGCGCCCCTTTCTCCTCCACTGAAGCAATCAACTGTTCGGGTTTCCCAGAAATTATAAGTTTTTTGGGCTCTATTTTATGTTTCTCCAAAAGATTGTTAAGCACTTTTTCAATCCTTGTTTGTTGTATAATATCATCTTCTAGTACAAATATATTCATCTTACCAATCTCCTTTATTCAGCTATCGTTCTAGTATCCGTTGGTGGCTACGTCTTGAAAAAACGACTTGATACTGTCCTTTCTCCTTAAGATAAATGGTTTTTCTTGAAAATTGACTGCCTTCATCTTTGAGATATTCACTAAACAATTTCTATGACATCTTAATAAGTCTTCGGGATATAGTTTTTCAATGTTTTATAATTGCTGCAGCAACTCATAGGTTTTCTCTTCGGTAATCATTTAAACATAGTGAGGTTTGATTGGACACGACATAATGGTTCGTAGTTTCTTGTTTTATTTGCACGATAATGGATTTCATTGGTATCTTCCTCTTGCCTTACCTGAGATACCACGAAATGGATATTTACGCTTTCTAAAATCCCAAACGGTCATCAGAATATCTTAAATGGTATTTGTTATACTATTTAGGAAAGTTAAATGACCATTCAGGAAACATCCTCTAGTTACCAGACCATATTTGATAAAATAGAGTCAAAAAACCTCTAGAAGGAAGAAGACAGTATGATTGAAATTTTTCCAAATTCCCTAACCAGTATATTCGTAACAACTGTCATTAAAGCCTATTTTCTCATCAAAAATATCCGGAAAAAGTCCAAATTATCCCTATACTATCATCCTTATAAATCTGATGTACCTACCACTTATTTTATCATAAAGTCAAGGCTTTTAACATCCGATCAGATGGCCTTCTACCTGCAAGATATACGAGCTCACTCCGATTTAGCGAACATTATCATCATCGGCAGTCATATCAACTATAAAGAACTTTTCAAAAATCATTATCGAGCATTTGGGGTTATAGACACAACTGAAAACAATTCACTAAAGATCATCCAGAAGCAAATTCACTTTTATTTAGACGGGCTATATAGTGTAGATGTATAGCCGGTTTGAACAATCTAATCTGACCTACGATCTTTAATTCTACAAGTATTGCTAGAGATTGCTGGTAAGCAGTTTATAGTTAATACAAATTGCCTTGTTTCCTCATATCTTGCCTCTCTATATTCTTCTAAGTTTATGCTATTAGTATTCCGCAGAACTTCTACAACTTTGTAAAGATGGATACAGTTATCTTAATAATTGGTAACTGTTATATTTATCTAGGTAACACATCATACCTAAATCATCCTTGGTTTCTTGACAAGATTTGTAACTGATAGTGAATACCTTTTTACAGAAAGGTACCCACAGCAAGATTACTGAAATAAAATGCCTCCTCAACAACAAAAAACAGAGCCCAAGGACTCTGTTTAAGATGATGATTTATTTGCTCTCTCTACGACGAACAGTTACAGCTAGACCAGCCAGACCGAAACCAAACAAGCTGAGTACCACATTGGATTGACTACTTGTATTTGGCAATGTCGTCGCTTTTGAGGTCTTAGCTGTACGTACTGTATCTGATTTTTTAGAAACCTTGGATTGATCATTCTTTTCAAGAATAGATACTGTTTCTACTTGATGAGGTACAGTGTCAGATTTATCTTCAGGTGTCACATCCGGATTAGAGGTAGGATTTTCAGGATCCGTATCTAATAACATTTCCATAAAATCTGGATAACCATCACCATCTGTGTCCAAACTCGAATTAACAGGTAGCAACCGAGAATATGGATTAACAACTTTATAAACTGATAAATCAGCAGTTTTCAAGTATTCTGCAAAAACACTGTCCATTGAAGGACCTTCTTCACGTGCACCACCAAGCATAGTATAACCATCACCACCAGCCGCAAGAAAATCATTTGTTGCTAGATAGTAAGTCTTTTGAAGATCTAATTCCTCGTACTTACCGGTTTCTGGATTGAGAATACCAATGATGAGGACACGGTCTTTAGCAGGAAGAGTTGGGTCATAAAATACTTGTGCACCGGAGATGTGAAGAAATCCACCGCTAGCTTCAAAAAGGGGCATGCCATTTTCATCCAGAATCATCTTACCTGTCTCTTTATCAACTTGCAGGGTAGATGACAAGGACTTGGTAAACATGTCTGCAATCTGCTGACCTGTCACTGTGATTTGTGAAATGATGTTTCCAAATGGCAAAACTGCAATGATATCACCTTTTGTAACTGGTAAATCCTTAGCGATTGTTGCACGGATGCCTCCACCATTGGTTACTGCAAGACTGGTCTTGTTTGAAAATCCTGTTTGACCATAAGCATAGATAGCATCTGCAATAGCACTTCCTAAGTTTGTTTCACGAACACGAACATTTGAACGATCACCATTCAATTCAACATTGTTCTTTTCAATCACTATTTGAGCATTGTCTGCTTCATATTTTGCCTTAATTTCTTCAACAAGCTTGGCAATGGCTTGATTTGGAGTGATATTTTTTGCATCATCGGCAGAAATCAAGCTCGCTTCTCCCAACAATTGTTGAGATCTTAGAGTTACTTTACCAATATTGTTCAGGTATGAACCGGTTTGGTTATAAGTAACATTCTTGCCATAGGTAGTTGCTTCAACTGTATGTGAGTGACCATCAATGACGATGACACGTTTACCTGCAAGTTTACTGTTTTCAGAAAGAGCCTGCGCTAATGTTGACCCCCTCCACTCAACAGGAGTTGTGGAATCTACACCTAAGTGAGCTAAAATGATATAGTTCTTATAAACACGATTATCTGCCAAAGCACGAGCTTCTACCTCATCAATCACTTTATTGACTTCTGTGATAGGATCGGTAAAGGTTACTCCTTCGACATTTTTGGGATGGGTCTTGGTCGCTGTTTCAGGAGTTGTTACACCGATAACAACAAATTCATCTCCTGCAACTGTCGGTGTTTTATCAATGATAGTTGAAGCTTCAAACACACGCGCACCATTTACATAAGTATTCGCACTCAACAACGGAAAGTTTAATGTTTCCTTGTACTTAATTGCTTGATCCATTCCAAAATCAAACTCGTGATTACCGACTACCATCGCATCGTAGCCGACTTGATTCATAATTTTGGCACGATCCTCGCCCTTAGTAGAATTTGAAATCGGTAGGCCTTGGAAAGCATCTCCTGCATCTACAACGATAGTATTTTTGACCTTGCTACGCTCCTCTTCAATGACAGCGGCAGCCTTTGCATCTCCAATAACTCCACGTTCTTCAAGAATACGTCCATGAACATCGTTTGTGTGGATAATAACACCTTCCACAGCTTCCTCTGCTACCGGGGTTGTTGCTTCTGCAGTGCTCGCGCTCGGGGCAGGGGTGGTAGCTTGATTAGCTTGAGGGGTCGTTGCGGTTTCGGCAGCTTGCACTTGCTGAGTCAAAATAAATGGTGACAACAGTAATGTGGACAATACCGGCAGTAGGAAATCTTTCTTTTTCATAAACCAACCTTCCTTTGGCATTATTGATAGATATATTATACACTTTTTATTCCTCAAAATCAAAACATTGAAATCGCTTACGGTTTAAAAAGGTTCGACAAAAGCGAATTAGTAATCTAATTCGCTCATTTTCTATTTTCCAAAAACAACCTGCCCATCCGCTATTGTATAGGAAACTTTTCCCTTCAAACAATCTCCAATAAATGGTGAATTGACTGCTTTTGAAGCAAAATCCGAAGCAACAATTCGTTCTGCATCTGGATCAAATATAACTAAATCTGCTGGTCCATTTTCAGCTAAATAACCCGCATCAAGACCGTATAGTTGAGCTGGATTGATGGTCATCTTCTCTAGTAGTTCCAAAAGCGTCAAGTGACCTTCTTCCACCAGATGGGTCAAGCCCAAAGAAAGGGAGGTTTCTAGTCCAGTCATACCAGAAGGTGCCTGCGTCACATCGGTTACACTTTTCTCATCAGCATGATGTGGTGCATGATCTGTTGCGATAACGGTAATGACTCCAGATTTTAACCCTTCTATAACAGCCAACCGATCACTTTCTAAGCGAAGAGGCGGATTCATTTTTGCGTTAGCCCCCTTAGTCAACAACAAATCTTCTGTTCTAGAAAAGTGTTGAGGTGCTACCTCTGCTGTTACATTAGCGCCAAGATGTTGGGCAAATTCCACTACTTTGACTGACTCAGCTTTCGATAAATGTTGGATATGAACCCGCGCACCCGTTTCATAAGCAATCATGGCATCTCGCGCTATCATACTATACTCTGCTACACCAGTCGCACCACATACATGAAAATGCTTGGCTGCCACTTGTTCGTTGAGTCCTAAAATACCATTCAAATCCGGATCTTCTTCATGAAGACTGATGATACAATTCTGCTCCTTGGCCAACTTCATAGCCTTTCTCACAACACCAGCATTTGTTAGTGGAATACCATCATCTGAAAATGCTACTGCTCCTGCTTCTAATAAGGCTGAAAAATCTGTTAAATTTTGTCCATCAAAACAATCTGTAATTGTCGCTACGCTATAGATGTGAATCGCTTCCTTCTGAGCTGAAGCCAGTACTTCTTGCAAGGTCTCAACGGTTGAAATGGTCGGATTGGTATTGGCCATCATGACAACTGAGGTAAAACCACCGGCTGCGGCAGCTAATGCCCCTGTATGAATATCCTCCTTGTGTGTCTGCCCCGGTTCCCGAAAGTGTACATGTACATCTACTAGACCCGGCGCAACTACTAATCCCGTCACATCCAGAACTTGTGCAAAATCACCTTCAATCTTCTCTGCTATCTTAATGATTTTTTTATTTTGAATTAAAATATCACAAACCTTGTCTAATCCAGACTTGGGATCCATCACCCGACCATTCTTTACTAAAAACATTTATGTTCTCCTTTGTTATTAAAATAAAAATCAGAAATAGCCACCTCAACAGCTACGAAACTGCCTAAAGCAAATCTAGTTAAAAATAAATGGAAGATACCAAATGAAAATCAAAACCAGATGAAGAAATAAAGCCACAAATAAAACTGAGCTTCGGAAAAGCTGGTTGACAAAGTATAGTTTCAATTTTACAGAGCCTGATTCTATGTTTCTAAATTCCTCAGAACCCGAGTTTAAAAATGAGGAATTAGGGCATTGATTATTTCAACCAATCAATACCAACTAACCCCTGAGCAATTAGAAAATCATTTGTCTGCGAGAAAGGCCGACTACCAAAGAAGCCACGATGGGCTGATAAGGGACTCGGGTGGGCTGACTCAAGAATCAAATGCTTGGGATTGGTAATTAAAGCTTTCTTTTTACGAGCATAGGAGCCCCATAGAATGTATACAACCGGCTGTTCTAGATGATTAACCACTTTTATAATTGCATCTGTGAAAGGCTCCCAAATCTGACCAGCATGTCCATTTGCTCGCCCTGCTGGCACAGTTAAACAAGCATTGAGCAAAAGGACACCTTGTTCAGCCCAAGAGGTCAAGTCATGTTCCTCCTTGATACCAATATCATTAGCTAGTTCCTTGAGAATATTTTGAAGAGATGGCGGCGCAGGAACCGTATTCGGTACTGAAAAAGACAAGCCTTGAGCCTGTTGTGGACCATGATAGGGATCCTGTCCCAAGATAACGACCTTAACCTTATCTAAAGCTGTAGTCTGAATAGCTGCAAAAACCTTCTCACGCGGTGGATAGACTATTCCACCAGCATAAACATAATCTAAAAATTGATTGATCTTTCCAAAATAATGCTCTGGCAACTGGGCCTTTATCAAGTCATGCCAAGCCGAATGTTTCATACTGTAACTCCTAATTAGAACTTTTTTCCTTAATGATATAAATCGGACGTTTTTTTGTTTCTAAGAATACTTTTGCCAAATATTTACCAAGGATACCAATCGTCATCAACTGCAATCCACCTAAAAAAAGGATAATACAAATGGTTGAAGGCCAGCCGATAGTTGCTTCTCCAAATACCAGAGTTTTAAAGACGATTAGAGCCATCAAAACAAGGGATAGTAGGAAAGTGAAAAAACCTGTGTAAGATGCGAGATTCAATGGTGTGTCCGAAAAATTGATAATCCCCTCAACAGAATAGGATAGCAACTTCCAAAAAGACCAGCTTGTGGCCCCAGCAACACGTTCCACATTTTTATAAGGTAGGTATTTCGTCTCAAAACCAATCCATGCAAAGATTCCCTTAGAGAAGCGATTGTACTCTGAGACTGATAAAATTGCATCCACCATCTGACGTCTCATCAGACGAAAATCACGAGCACCATCCACTACTTCCACCTGGCTAATCCTATTCATCAACTTGTAAAATAGCTTGGCAAAAAAACTACGAATCGGCGGCTCCCCATCTCTACTTACACGGCGGGTCCCCACACAATCCAAATCAGAATTGGCTTCAAGTAGCGCCTTCATCTCTATCAACATTTCCGGTGGGTCCTGAAGATCAACATCCATAACTGTTATCAAATCTCCTTGGGCTTCTTGTAAACCAGCATAGAGTGCAGCTTCTTTCCCAAAATTTCGTGAAAAGGAAAGATAGCGAACTTTTGTATCCTCAGTAGCCAACTGACGTAGAACCTTTAGAGTACCGTCTTTTGATCCATCGTTAACAAAAAGATACTCAAACTCTTCTTCCATCTCCCTACGGACTTTTTCCATGGCCTCGTAAAAATAAGGGATTACCTCTTCCTCATTAAAGCAAGGCACGATAACTGAAATCATGATTTTCTCCTCATACTGTCATTTTTGTACTTTAAAGTACTCAGTGACTATTATACCATTTTACAGAATTAGTTCCTAAAAATCGTACACCTTGAGGTTCTAGATTCTATTCTTCTTGCCAAGTTTCTTGATTTTGACGGAACTTTTTAAGCAAATTCAAGCCATCTGCATTGATATAACCTTGTACCTTAGCTACTTTGATGAGTTCCGAGTAATTGCTAAGTGTCACTAGCTTCACACCAGCATTATCAAAATTGCGCTCTGCACGTGGCAGTTCATAAGTGAAAATAGCAATTACACCTACCACATCTGCACCCTCACGTTCTGCGGCAGCAACTGCATCAAGAACCGAACCACCCGTAGAAATCAAATCCTCAATAATGACCATTTTTTGTCCCTTGACAATACGTCCTTCTAGCTGATTACCGGCTCCATGATCTTTGGGCTTGCTACGAATGTAGGTAAATGGTAAATTCATCCGATCAGCAATAATGGCTCCATGCGGAATCCCTGCTGTCGCTGTTCCCGCGATTACTTCAACTTCTGGAAATTCTTCTTCAATACGCTGAACAAACCCATCCTCAATCAGATTACGGGTCTCAGGATAAGAAAGCGTAATGCGATTGTCAGTATAAATTGGCGATTTGATCCCCGATGCCCATGTAAAAGGCTTTTCCGGACGCAGATGAACTGCCTTAATATCCAACAAGTGTGATGCGATTTCCGTTGCTAGTGTCATAATAGACCTCCTCATATAATGCGTGTTCTGTTTTTCCAAGCTTATCTCGCCAGATAACCTCATAAGTTCCATAGAATGCTTGATACGTGAGCCCGTATCAACTTTATAATGTGTAATTACTTAATATGTC
This sequence comes from Streptococcus sp. DAT741, assembly GCF_009866825.1. Taxonomy (NCBI): domain Bacteria; kingdom Bacillati; phylum Bacillota; class Bacilli; order Lactobacillales; family Streptococcaceae; genus Streptococcus; species Streptococcus sp. DAT741. The sequence continues at coordinate 966,231 of NZ_CP019557.1, read as the reverse complement.
TTTTCCCCTCTTACTGCCCCATCTTATCCACTTCTGTATTCCATTCTTTCTTGATGTCTAAATAGGCTTGATAAGGATTTTCTACTTTTGTAATAGGACGACCAACCACTATGTAATTACTACCAATACGTGCTGCATCTGCCGGTGTCATAACTCGCTTTTGATCTCCTACATCGCTACCTATCGGACGAATTCCCGGTGTCAGACAGATAAAATCTTGCTCAGTTGCCTGCTTAATCATAGCTACTTCCTGAGCTGAACAAACAACACCATCTAGCCCTGCTTGAGCTGCCTTTTTGGCATAATGAACCACTGCTTCTTGTAGACTAGTTTGGATGTTCTGGTCATTCCTCAGCTGCTCTTCCGATGTTGATGTCAACTGAGTAACTGCAATCAAGACTGCTTTTGTCCCCAAACCTCGTTTAGCAGCCTGCATCATTTCCACACCACCGGCCGCATGAACATTCGTCATATCAACACCCATTCCAGCTAGGACCCGCATTGCTGCCTCAACGGTATTTGGAATATCATGAAGTTTTAGGTCTAGAAAAATACTGTGACCACAACCTTTCAGATAGGCGATGATGTTTGGCCCTTCCGCGTAATACAATTCCATTCCCACCTTCACATAGAGCTTTTCCTGTGATGGAAACTGTTCAAGAAAAGACTTAACTTCTTCTCTACTAGCAAAATCTAAGGCAATGATTGGTCGTTTTTCTTTCATAAAATCCTTTCATCTACACAAAAACCCCTGCCAGATTGGACAGAGGTGGGTTACACGAAACCAGCCTGAGAACAGTGCCTCAAGCTTTTTTACATGACACCTTTTCAGCCTCTCTGGACTTAGTTAAAGGAGATATTTTCTTTTATCTTATTCTTTTATTCTATATTTGTCAATGCTAGCCCAAGCTGAGCTTGACCTCTTGGCGCAATTTTTCTAAGCTACTGATACCCAGATTATCCATACACTCTGGTAAGTCTTTAATAATCGTAGGACAGGCAAAGGGATTTGTAAAGTTTGCTGTACCAATACCGATTGCAGATGCACCAGCAATCATCATCTCTATCGCTTTATCTGCCGAATCAACTCCCCCCATACCGATAATCGGCAGGTTCGTCGTTTGAGCAACTTGACGAATGAGCTTCAAAGCAACTGGAAATATTGCAGGTCCAGACATACCACCTGTTCCGTTCGCCAGAATTGGCTGACGCGTTTTGAGATCAAACCGCATACCAACTAAAGTATTTATCATCGTCAGTCCACTAGCACCTGCATCTTCTGCTGCTTTGGCAAGCAAAGTAATATCAGCTACACTCGGTGTCAATTTGACAAAAACAGGAACGGACGAGGATGCGACCGCTGCTTTTACAGCAGCATATGCAAGCTCTGGAACCTGTCCGATGAGTAGCCCCTTGTTCCCGTGATCGACATTAGGACAGGAGATATTTAACTCAATGGCTTTTACATTTGAAGCTTTGGACAGCTTGCCAGAAACATAAGCATATTCTTCATTTGAAAAACCAGCTACATTGGCAATGATGGGTAGGCTTGGAAAGTTGCTCGCAAGCCATGGTAGTTTTTCAGATAAAACTACATCCACACCCGGATTTTGTAATCCAATGGCATTGAGCATTCCTGCTGGAGTCTCGGCAACCCGAGGAGTCATATTACCATAACGTGGGTGACGAGTCGTCGCCTTAATCATGATAGAACCAAGTTGATTTAGGTCGTAATAGCCTGCATATTCCTGACCAAAACCGAAACACCCCGAAGCAGGAATGATAGGATTTTTCAACTCTAATCCCGGCAATGAAATCGCTAGTCGTTTATTCATACCATTCTCCTATAAATTTAGACTGCCTGTTGCAAAGACTGGACCTTCTTTGCAAACCCGCTTATTTTCATGTTCTGGTCCCTGCTTGGGCTTGACAACACAGGCATAACAAGCCCCCATTCCACAAGCCATACGAGCTTCCAGAGAAACATAGGCATGTGGATGATCCTGAAAGCGTTGGTCAACATACTTCATCATAGCTGGTGCACCACAGGAATAGATTGCAGCAAATCCTTCAGATAGGTGATTAACAACCGAAGCAACATTCCCCTTTTTCCCGTAGGAACCATCATCCGTTGTAACATAGACCTGTCCATAGCGGCCTAATTTTTCTTCTAAAATAACTGCCTCTTTTGTGGCAAAACCAATGACTGACGTAACCTTTGCACCACGGTGAACGGCTCGCTTGGCTACTTCAATTAAGGGAGGCACTCCTATTCCTCCACCGATGAGGAGGATATGATCCCCTTCTTTGAGAAAATCGGTATCAAATCCCTTTCCGAGTGGTCCCATGACATCTAAATTCTGTCCTGAAACCATTTTTGAAAAAACATTTGTCCCTTGACCTTCAACTCGGTAGATAATACGACATTGTGAATTTTCTACATCAATCTCAGAAATCGAAATCGGCCTCCGCAAGAGCATAGAATCATCGGGAACACGTATATGGATAAATTGTCCCATTTTCATTTCTCGAACCATATTTCCTTTTAAGGTCATGGCAAATATCCGTGGTGCCAACTGAACTTGTTCCACAATCATCATCTGTTCTTTTAAAATCATCTTTTCTCCAATTCTATGTTGCACAGAAAACAAGAAAGTCAATGTAGAGAAAAAACCTTGCTAGCTAAGCAAGGTCACACGAAAAGAAGGCAATAATTGCCCCAATATTCACGTTCCCTTCTTCGCCTCTCTGGACTCAGTTAAAGGATATATTTTCAGCATTATACATTTTTTCAAATATTTTGTCAAATCATGATACAATAGAAATATGAGAATCCAACAATTATACTACATTATCAAGATTGCAGAAACAGGTAGCATGAACGAAGCGGCTAAGCAACTCTTTATCACCCAACCAAGCCTTTCCAATGCTGTTCGTGATTTGGAAAAAGAAATGAACATCAAGATTTTTTTCCGTAATTCCAAGGGCATTACTTTGACAAAGGATGGAATGGAGTTTCTTTCTTATGCTCGCCAAATCGTTGAACAGACTGAGCTTTTAGAAGATCGTTACAAAAATCCAACCGCCAAGCGTCAACTGTTTAGTGTATCATCTCAGCACTATGCATTCGTAGTCAATGCCTTCGTTTCTCTGCTAAAAGAGACGGAGATGGAAGATTATGAGCTATTTCTGAGAGAAACTAGGACCTGGGAAATCATTGATGACGTGAAGAACTTTCGTTCTGAGATTGGAGTTCTTTTTCTCAATCACTTCAACCGCGATGTCTTGCTAAAACTCCTAGATGACAATCGTCTTTCTTACACCCATCTCTTTACAGCCAGCCCCCATGTCTTCATCAGCAAGACCAATCCCCTTGCCTCAAAAAAATCTATCACACTGGATGAATTATCTGACTTCCCATATCTGAGCTACGAACAGGGGATTCATAACTCCTTCTACTTTGCTGAAGAAATTCTAGCCCAAGAACACCACAAAAAATCCATTGTTGTCTCTGACCGAGCTACTCTCTTCAACCTCCTCATTGGTCTAAATGGCTATACCATCGCTACCGGTATCCTAAACTCAAATCTAAACGGAGACAATATCGTCTCCATCCCTCTTGAATGTGACGATGAAATCGAATTAGTTTATATTCAGCATGAAAAATCCCTCCTATCGGACATGGGAGAAAAGTTCATCAACTACTTACTTGAAGAAGTAAAATTTGATGAAAAATAAAGGAATCATATATCAGTTTGCACTATAAATTCATAAAAGGCTTGGAATCACCTCTAAAAAATATTGATTCCAAGCCTTTTTGAAAAACTATTGACTATAGATGACCTTTCTGTCCAGTTCCTTTTGGTTTATTGAATAAATTCAGCTCATCAATAATTTGTAAACTGAATAAGTTAAAGCGAGGTCACACTCCTTTGTTTTACTTCTGTTAAAACATTTTTCCATTGCAAAAACAATTTAGCTCCCTTTTCAGAAATAATCAAGTCTTTCAATTCCGTAGTTGCCAACGTTTCTCCATTAGTGGTATCAAGAAATAGCTCATTACGATAAAACTGGCTATCAGATTCTCTTAGACTTTTCATGTGGTTTTGAGTTTCCAATGTAATAAATCAGTATAGTCAGTGAAGATATCGTCTATTGAAAGATTAACATCAGTTGATGGAAGATAATCTTTGTAAAACCTTAATTGCCCATCAACTTCATTTGAAAAATGGTTAGGCATAGTGACAGGCAAACAGTACAAAAAACTCTCTACAAATATGTGAAAAAGCCTATTTTTCTACTTTACAACTCACGCTTGATTACATAATCAGCGTGAGTTGTAAGCTGTGATTGTGTTCATACCAATCACTTCCTTTACTTTTATAATTCTATTATAGCATTTTAATATTTGCATAGTAGAACTTTACACTTTTGTTAAAAAAGTATTTGTCATTGCTACAATAGACTGAACACCTAAGAAGTACCAGAAGGTTAATAGCAAACCAATAGGTTATCAAGTCAGTCTCTCCGATGGATTTTATGATAAATGCACCAAATTTTAAAATGAAAGTTACACCTTCGACTTTGTTAGACCCCATCGCTCCTTTTACGCTCAACTTATGTGTCAAAAATCAGAGGTAGACCGATAGATTACTTCAAAAATAAATACAATTTTATATAGACAAACACAAAATAATATGCTATGATATATTTATGAAAGATGTTGAAAGTGAAAATGAAAATATCTCGTTTTCACCCCTAGGAAACGCTTTCATTTTTTTGTATTCTATGCTATAATACATGTATCACATATATTAAGGAGTGGTTAGATGGCTCAAAATAAAATGTTAGCTATGATTCTTGCAGGTGGACGTGGAACTCGTCTAGAAGGTTTAACCAAAAAAGTTGCCAAGCCAGCGGTTGCATTTGGTGGAAAATACCGTATTATTGACTTTCCACTCAGTAACTGTGCCAACTCAGGTATTGATATTGTCGGAGTTTTGACTCAGTACGAACCTGTCCTCTTGAATTCATATGTTGCTCAATCGCAACGGTGGGGACTAGATGTCCGAGGCTCTGGTATCTTTGTGCTACCTCCAAGTGAAAAAATAGAAGGTTTTGGACTCTATAAGGGGACCGCAGATGCCATTACTCAAAATATTGATTTCATTGACCTTCATAATCCAGAATACGTACTAATTTTGTCCGGTGATCACATCTACAAGATGAACTATGACAAACTCCTTGATACCCATATTCAGAAGAAAGCAGATGCTACTATTGCTGTTATAGAGGTTCCAATCAAGGAAGCTTCTCGCTTTGGTATCATGAATACAGATGAAAACTACCGTATTGAAGAATTTGAAGAAAAACCAGAAAATCCTAAGAGCAATCTTGCGTCCATGGGTATTTATATCTTCACATGGAAGACCTTGAAAAAATATCTCCAAGAAGACGATAAACTAGATACTTCTTCTCACGACTTCGGTCACGATATCATTCCAAAGTACCTAGAAGATGGTCGTACTCTTGTAGCACATCCATTCCGAGGTTACTGGAAAGATGTCGGTACTGTTAATAGCCTTTGGGAGTCTAACATGGACTTGATTGACCATGCTGGGGATCTGGATCTTTCTGATCGGTCATGGAGGATCTATTCTGAGGACAAAGGCTCTCCTGCCCAAGTGATCGGTGCAACTGCCACCGTAAAATCTGCCTATATTGATAAGGGCGCTGTTATCGATGGAACAGTTGAACATTCTGTTATCTCAACTGATGTCCAGGTCAGCCAAGGTGCAATTGTTAAAAACTCTGTCATTTTGCCTGGAGCCATTATTGGTGAAGGGGCTGAACTCAATCATGTTATCGTAGCTGAAAACATTAAAATCGCAGATGGTATCAAACTGACAGGCGATGTGGACAATATCCTCTTGATTGATAAGAACGTAACTAAGTAAGAAAGGACTGCTATGTTAAGAAATACCCTCGGAATTGTAAATATTGAAGGAAATAATGTACACTTTGGCGATGTGATGAGACATCGTGGCGTGCAAGCCTTTGGTTTTTTGGGTCGCTACCGCCTCATTGACTTTGTCTTATCCAATATGTCAAACTCTGGAATTAGCGAATTTCAAGTCTACATGCCTACAGAGATGCGTTCTACCATTCAACACGTCGGTACAGGTAAACATTACAATATCAATAGTAAACGTGGCTCTCTTCGCTTGCTAAATAGCGCAACAGATCCAAGCAGCGTTTACCGTCATGATATTAACGCATTTTCAGAAAATATCCACTACATTGAAAGTTCTAATAAAGAGTACGTGTTGATTGCACCATCCTACTTCATTTACAGTCAGGATTTTTCAAAAGTTATGAGCGAACATCTTGCAACTGGTGCAGATATAACCGTTCTTTACAAGAATGTTTCCGATGCTAAAGACCATTTCATTGGATGTCAAACTCTTAAGTTTGGTGAAGATAGACGGATTGTCGCTTTTGAAGAAAACCATGGTAAGTATAAAAACCGTCCAATTTCTCTTGAGGCCTACATTATGAAACGCACAACATTCATTGATCTGATTAGACGTGCAAATAAGGTTTCATCTCTCTATTGGCTAAAAGATATACTGCGCGATACAGTTGATCAATACAAAATCATGGGCTATGCACACCGAGACTATGTCGCATGTATCAATACTACTGCTTCGTATTTCAAAACTCAAATTGAGTTAATTGACCAAGATACGCGCAAATTGCTCTTTAAACACGATTGGCCAATCCATACTCAAACAAGCGATAGTTCGCCATGTCTATATGGTCCCCTTGCTGAGGTCAAACGCAGCCTGATTTCCAATGGTGCCAATATCAATGGTCAAATCGAAAACTCTGTTATTGACCGTGACGTTGTTATTGAAGAAGGTGTTGTCATCAAAAACTCAATCATTCTCAATGGTGTAACGATTAAAAGTGGTGCAAACATTGAAAATGCTATTATTGATAAGGCAACAAAAATCATCCATCCAATTGATATAAAAGGAAGTGAAACATCGCCTTCATACTTGAAACCATATCAAATCATATAGGAGCTAATATGGCAAAAAAATCTGTTCTCTTTGTGGCATCTGAAGGACTTCCATTTATCAAAACCGGTGGTTTAGCTGATGTTATCGGCTCTCTCCCTAAAGAATTGGTAAAACAAGGCTTGGATGTCCGCGTAGTCCTGCCACTATATAAAAAAATTGCTATGGCCAATCATGCTGATTTCGACTATGTATCTAGCTTTGATGTACGTGCAGGTGATATTCAGTCCATGGCCAATGTTTATAGCCAAGTCATTGACGGTGTGACCTTCTACTTCATCGAACACCGTGATTTCTTTGAACGTGATGAGCTGTATGGATACGATGATGATGCCATGCGTTTTGGTTACTTCCAACATGCTACTTGTCGCTTGTTAGAAGCGTTGAACTTCTTCCCAGATGTGATGCACACTCATGATTGGCATACCGCTGCTCTTCCTTTCCTTTGCCGCACCTTCTATAGCTACCGTGAGGAATTTCGAAATATCAAGCATGTCTTTACAATTCATAACCTTGCTTTCCAAGGTATCTTCCATAAGCAAGCACTCTGGTCAGCTCTCGGTATGGATTACAGCTACTATCTGGATGGTATCGCACGCTTCCACGACGAGTGTATCAGCTTTATGAAATTGGGTATTCTCTACGCTGATAAAGTTAGCACAGTATCAACTACCTATGCTCGTGAAATATTGACAGAAGAATTCGGCGAAAATATGCAACATGTTCTCGAACTACGTAGACATGACCTCGTTGGTATTGTCAATGGTATTGACTATGATAGTTGGAATAGTCAGACAGATCAGTATCTTGTAAAGAACTATAGTTTAGAAACCCTTGGAGACAAAAAAGCTAATAAATTAGCTCTACAAGCTCAATTTGCCTTACCTCAAGATGAAAATGTCTTGATGATTGGTATTGTATCCCGTTTGACATGGCAAAAAGGCTTCTACCTTTTAACCGAGGTACTCGGTCATCTTTTACAGGCACATGTACAATTTATTATCTTGGGTAATGGAGAAGCAGACATCGAAAATGCCTTTAATCATTTTAAACATACTTACCCTGAAAAATTTGCCTTCTATCGTGGTTACAATGAGCCTTTAGCGCATCAAATTTATGCAGCAAGCGACCTTTTCCTCATGCCTTCTATGTTTGAACCATGCGGAATCAGCCAGTTGATTTCTATGCACTATGGCACACTACCACTGGTACGAGAAACCGGTGGCTTGGTTGACACAGTGACACCTTACCATATAGATACCAAAGAAGGAACGGGCTTCAGTTTTGGTGGACGAGATGCCTATAGTATGCGTCAAGTCTATGATTTTGCTCTTCAAACCTATTATGACCGTCCAGAAGATTGGTATGCAATGGTCCATCAAGCTATGAAGCGCGATTTCAGTTGGACAGCTTCTGCTGAAAAATACATCTGGCTTTATCGTGAAATTAGCGGTTAGAATAAAAATTAGAACTGAACTGGAGTGCGACCACTGTCCACTCCTTTTCGGCAATGGAGATTGCTATGACAGAATTTACTGATTTAGATTTATATTATATGAACTCCGGCGAGCATACCACCCTCTATGAAAAAATGGGTGCTCATATCATTAAGCTACGCAATAAGATTCTTGGTACTCAATTTCGTGTCTATGCTCCCAACGCCAGAGAAGTATTTGTAGTTGGTGATTTTAACGGCTGGCAACGTAGTCACCAGATGCAGTGGGAAATCGATGGAACATTCCAACTGTATATCGAAGGACTGAGATCGCTGGAAAATTACAAGTATCTCATTATCACTCATGACGGTCGGGAAATGTATAAGGCAGATCCGTATGCATTTTTCAGCCAAGTTCGTCCCGATACCGCCTCTACAACCTACAATCCACGTTACAAGTTTAAAGATGATGTCTGGATGTACAATCGTGTAAATTATGATTTTAAGCAACAACCGGTATCCATCTATGAAGTTCATCTGGGATCCTGGAAACAAAAATTGGCCAATAAAAACGAAGAGGCTTCTTCAACCACCACTTTTTATTCTTACAAGGAAATCGTTCCTCTTCTGATTGAACATGTCAAGGAAAATCATTACACACATATCGAATTACTTCCAATAACAGAACACCCTCTAGATGCATCCTGGGGGTATCAAGTAACTGGATATTATAGTCCAACTAGTCGCTACGGAAAACCTGATGAGCTGAAGTATTTAGTTGACCAATGCCATCAGGCAGGTATCGGAGTCATTTTAGATTGGGTACCACTTCACTTCTGCAAAGATGCGCACGGGCTCTATCAATTTGATGGTAGTTGGCTATATGAGTATCCCAATGAACACGACCGTGAAAATCACCAGTGGGGAACAGCTAATTTTGATCTAGGTAAGGGTGTAACACGTTCTTTCTTATTATCAAACCTCAAATATTGGCTGGAATACTTCCATTTTGATGGTATTCGTGTTGATGCTCTATCCTATCTTCTTTATTGGCGTGGGGAAACAGACGAAGACAAGATAAACCACGCTGCAATAGATTTTATCAAGCGGGTCAATGCCATGGTTCATACTGATTATAAGGGTGTACTGATGATTGCAGAAGACTCTTCTAGTTTCCCTAAAGTCACACATTCTCTTGAAGAGGGTGGTATTGGCTTTGATATGAAATGGGATTTAGGCTGGATGAATGATACGCTAAAATTTGTAGAGCGACCTGCCATTTATCGTAAGTATCATTCTAACGAAATCACTTTTGGTATGTACTACAACCAAAATGAACAATTTTTACTACCACTTTCTCATGATGAAGTGGTTCATGGCAAATGCTCAATCATCAACAAAATGAACGGAGATTATGATGATAAATTCCACCTAGCGCGGGTTTATTATAGCTTCTACTTCGCTCATCCTGGTAAGAAATTACTTTTCATGGGGAATGAATGGGGGCATATCCGAGAATGGCATGAGCATACAGAAATGGACTGGAATCTACTGAACTTTCCAATCCATCATTCTTTCTACCAGATGATGAGGACTCTTTCCACTTTCTATAAAGAGCATGATGCTTTCTGGAAGTATGATTATCAAGCCTATGAAAAAGGCTTTAACTGGATAAAAATTGATGAAGAAGTTAGTCTCTACGCATTTTCACGCATGAGTGACGAGCAAGAAATCTTAACGGTTCACAACTTCAACGATCAAGAACTTTTTAATGTTCACCTAGACCTTCCAGCAGGTTCTGAATATCAATTGGTCTTCTCATCTAACACCATTCCGATGGAATCGTTCACCCTCTATCCAGATGAAAACGGAGCAACTATTACCATTCCACGCTTAACCAGTTTCTATTTGGAGCGCACAAGATAAGCAAAATTCTATATTAGAATCACAGAAAATTCTCTGATTGCTGAGATAACCATATAAAAAAAACGGATGAAGATAGCAAGGTCAAAAGACATTAGCTATTTACCATTCGTTTTTTGTTTTTCATTATTCCAATCCGAAATCATTTATTTTAGATTTGACGAAGCTTGTTTTTCGATTGGTTCCACAAAGGTTCAGCATTGCTCTTCTTGTCTTATTCTGAGACAGTGTATTTAGCAGCTTCTTTTAAGAAAGTTTCATACTCATTGTTTTCGACAACCTTTTTTATTACAGCATCAATAGCTGCTTTTAGATCAGTACTACCTTTTGGCATGGCAATAGCTTTGCCATTTTCTTTAACTGTTGGAAAGGGAATCGTTGCAAGAACTAAATCGTCATTTTGTGCAGCGTAGCCAAGAGCAACAGGTTTATCTACCAAGACAGCCTCAACTTGACCAGTTTTCAGTTCATTGATTGCTTCTCCCATTGCTCCAAGAGAAATCAAGCTGACATCGGTCATGTTCTCCTTGGCATAAACTTCCTGAGTAGAGCCTTTTTGAACAGCCACTTTTTGTCCCTTTAAATCAGCTAAGGCGGTATATCTATCCAGATTGGATTTCTTCACAAGAAGAGTATCTGCCACTTGATAATAGATTTCAGAAAAATCAAATACTTTTGCGCGCTGTTCTGAATAGGATAGACCAGCAATAGCAATATCAGCCTTGCCTGACTGTATACTGCTTAGTACATTATCAAAGCTCATAGACGAAACTTCAAGTTTGACTCCGAGTTCATCTGCAATTTTCTGCGCCAAAGCAATGTCCGACCCGACAACTTTATTTTTTCCATCCACTAAGGTTTGAAATTCAAATGGTGCATAGTCTGGACTGGTTGCTACAACCAAGGTTCCCTTTTCTTTGATGGCATCCAATCTTGATTGAGGGGAGGTTGAAGAACAAGCGACCAGAGTCAAGATTGCTAACAGTGTTGCTAATGTTAATAGTTTTTTCATAGTTTCCTAAATACCTTCTTTTTCAAATTCTATTTTCCTAGAAAGTATGAAAATAGGTTGTTTTCCTATATTTTCTTTACTTTTTCAGAATATATTTCCATTTTAATTCATTTTTATACACTTGTCAATAATTTTTTAAATTTTTATTCAATATTTTGTATAAAATATCTATTTCACTGATAAAACTAAAAATAAATACCATCCCCAAAGAGATAGTATTTATTTTTAGTATAGTATTAAAAATCTAAACTATGTATAATCGTTTCTAATGTAGACTCCTGTATTGTGCTACTTTTCTTTGTCTGATTTTTTTGCACTCTTTTCATATAGTTGTCGAAGTCTCCAGATAACTTGGCATAGTTTATAAAACGCCGTTTGGCTTGTTCCACTGTTTGATGAAATAAATCCGCAGCTACAGTAGGATTAAATTGTTGTAAGGAAGAAAATCGCTCTTGTTTCATCATAAAATCAATCATTTTATCAAAATTTGGGCGCTTATAATCCAAAATCATCGGATTTCTTCCTTCTTGTTCTAGCTTTGGATTGTAACGGTACAAGGACCAGTAACCAGATTCTACTGCTTGTCTTGCTTCCTGAAGACTTTCCTTCATTCCTCCTGCTATCTTGTGAGTGATACATGGGACGTAGGCAATGATAAGTGATGGTCCTGGATGTTTTTCTGCTTCTTCAAATGCTTTAATCACCTGAACTGGATTCGCACCACTTGCAACCTGAGCTACATAGACATTACCATAGGTCATCGCCATCATTCCTAAGTCTTTTTTTATTCCTCTGTTACCTGAAGCTGAAAACTTTGCAATAGCTGATGTCGGTGTACTTTTTGAAACATGGCCACCAGTATTAGAGTATACTTCATTATCAAGTACCAGTATGTTTACATCCGCTCCGCTAGCAAGCACATGATCTAAGCCACCATAACCTATATCGTAGGCCCAACCATCTCCACCGATAATCCATTGTGAGGGTTTTACAAATAAATCACGTTTTTCGTAAAGTTTTGTCAAGAATGGTTTTGTCTCATCCATTTCAACAAGGAGCAAGTCTATCAACTTTTTGCTTCGTGCAATTGTCCCATAGCCTTTATCAATGTTTTCAATCCAGTTATCTATCAGCTCTACCAAAAGTGAACTTGCTTCCTCTTTTGCTGCGAGCATATCAGCAATCAGCGAGTGTCTCCTCGTTTGCGTAGCCATTAACATACCATATCCAAATTCAGCATTGTCTTCCAACAGAGAATTACTCCAAGCAGGACCTTGCCCAAGTGAATTGGTACTAAACGGTGTGATAGGAAACATCCCTCCCCAGATGGAAGAACAACCTGTAGCATTAGCAATCATCATCCTACTACCAAACAACTGAGTTAATAGTTTTACATACGGAGTTTCACCGCATCCTGAACATGCACCTGAAAATTCCAAGAGAGGCTGTTCAAATTGTGTATGTGCAATAGTTCCTGGCTTTGCTGGATTTTCTTTGGCACGTAAGGTCATTGAAAAGGCCCAATGAATGGCTTCTTCCTTAAACTTACCTGAAGCTTCGTCATCCACTTCAATCATCTTTAAAGCCTTGCCTTTGGCAGGACAGATCTTTACACACAGTTCACAACCAGTACAATCCTCAACAGATACCTGAATACGATACATCAGTCCATCTTTTCCCTTGTAATCTCTAACCCTGTAGCCATCAGGAGCTTGATTCAACTCATCTTGTTCAACTAGGAAAGGACGAATGGCAGCATGTGGGCAGACAAATGAACATTGATTACATTGCACACAAAATTCTGAATTCCACTCTGGTACTTCCCAAGCCGTACTGCGTTTTTCTACTGGCGCAATTCCCAAGGGAATATCTCCTGCGACGAGACCATTTTCTATCAATTGACCAACCGACACAGAATTTCCTTCCAGACGATGAACAGGTTGCTGAATCTTCTGTATATACTTCAAAGTATTGGTTGATGGGGCGTTTTGCTCCTCTCTACATAATTTCCAATCGGCTGGAATGTCTATTTTTTTTATAGAAGCAATAGTCATCTCAACAGCTCGTAGATTTTGTTCTACAATTTCTGGTGATTTATGTCTATACGCCTGAACAATCTCTTTCTTCATGGCATCAACTGCTGCTTCTTCCGATAAAAAGTCTGTTATTTTAAAGAAAGCCGCCTGCATGCAAATGCCTGGTTTACCATACAATCCTACTTCTTGTGTAATTTTGTAGGCATTTATGGTGTAAAAGCGAATCTCGTTATCAGCCAAGTAGCGTTTGAGTTTGCTTGGAAGTAAGCGACTGAGTTTTTCATGGGACCAGGTGGTATTTAATAGAAATATTCCCCCTTTTTTTAATCCCTCTACCAAGTCTATTTTTCTTAAATATCCAGGCATGGTAACCCCAACAAAATCCGCTTCTAATATAGAATAAGAAGACTGAATTTTATCTCGACCAAATCGAAGGTTTGAAATCGTGAGACCATTCTGTTTTCTAGAATCATAATAGAAGGAACCTTGAATAGTAGAGTCAGAATGTTCACCCATAATGCGGATAATTGATTTATTGGCACTAACTGTGCCATCTCCTCCAAATCCCCAACATTTCACTTGGTAAGTTGTTTTCTTTGTCAGATCAATAGAATCTCCCACCTTTAATGAAAAGTTGGTAACATCATCTTCTATTCCTATAGTAAAATGAGGCTTTGGAGAAGCTTTCTCCAACTCAGCAAAGATAGCCATTATCTGGTTAGGTCTCACTTCTTTTGAACCCAATCCATACCTTCCCCCAATGATAATGGGGTGTCGCTCACTTTCGTAAAACGCAGTTCTTACATCTAAGAAAAGAGGTTCACCTGTGGCTCCTGCTTCTTTGGTTCTATCCAAAACAGCGATAGCTTGAACTGTCTTGGGTACTTTTTCTAAAAAATCTTTTATTGGAAAAGGTCGATAGAGATGAACCTGAATGAAGCCCACTTTTTTATTGTTATCCATCAAGTAATCAACAGTCTGACAAATTGTAGAGGATACGGATCCCATTGCTACAATAATAGTTTCTGCATCAGGATGTCCATAATATCGCATTAGGTCATAATCTGTTCCACGAAGTTGATTGATTTTTTTCATGTACTTTCGTACAACGTAGGGAAGAACTTGATAGTGTCGATTTACTGTCTCGCGCTGTTGGAAGAAGGTGTCTGGTCCTTGATTGGTTCCGGACACCGTTGGATGGTTGGGATTCATTCCTCTACCACGAAAGATGTTGAGCGCCTCTTCATGCACTAGAGGCTTGAACTCATCATATTCTAGAACAGTGATTTTTTGTAGTTCATGACTTGTCGAAAATCCATCGAAAAAATTAACGAAGGGAAGACTGGATTCTAGTGTTGCTAAATGAGCTACAAGTGACAGATCCATTACTTCTTGAACGGAACCTTCTGCCAACATTGCAAAGCCTGTCTGTCGTACAGCCATAACATCACTATGATCACCAAATATACTGAGGGCATTTGTCGTTACAGAACGTGCAGCAACATGAAAAACTGCTGGTAGTAATTCTCCTGCAATCTTGTACATGTTAGGTATCATTAGCAACAATCCTTGAGAAGAGGTACAAGTAGTCGTTAGTGCTCCAGTTTTTAATGAACCATGCACGAAGCCAGCCACTCCCGCTTCTGATTGCATTTCAACAACATTTACAGTCTGATCAAATAAGTTTTTTCTACCTTCTGCCTGCCAAGTATCAATCCATTCTCCCATTGTAGAGCTGGGTGTAATAGGGTAAATACCTGCAACATCACTAAAAGCATATGCTACGTATGCCGCAGCCATATTACCATCCATTATTTCTTGATGTGACATATTCCTTCCTCCCTACATTTTTTAATCTTTCCCCAATTCTTCGAGAAGAAATTACCTACTATTTTTAGAAAAGCTCACCCCAAACCAGATGAGCTCTTCTTCCTCAAAATTTATTTTACTTTTGGTAAAATGGTTTCTACTTCACCATGTGGACGCGGAATGACGTGAACAGAGACTAACTCTCCTACACGTTGGGCAGCGGCTGCACCTGCATCAGTAGCAGCTTTTACTGCACCAACATCACCACGAACCAAAACGGTAACTAGACCACCACCTACGTGTTCCTTGCCAATCAAGGTAACATTAGCAGCTTTTACCATGGCATCAGCAGCCTCTATTGAGCCTATCAAGCCTTTTGTTTCAATCATGCCTAATGCTTCTGAAGTCATATTTCCTTCTCCTTTACTTATATTAGTGTGGTAAAATGGTTTCTACTTCGCCATGTGGACGCGGAATGACGTGAACAGAGACTAACTCTCCTACACGTTGGGCAGCGGCTGCACCTGCATCAGTAGCAGCTTTTACTGCACCAACATCACCACGAACCAAAACGGTAACTAGACCACCACCTACGTGTTCCTTGCCAATCAAGGTAACATTAGCAGCTTTTACCATGGCATCAGCAGCCTCTATTGAGCCTATCAAGCCTTTTGTTTCAATCATGCCTAATGCTTCTGAAGTCATATTTCCTTCTCCTTTACTTATATTAGTGTGGTAAAATGGTTTCTACTTCACCATGTGGACGCGGAATGACGTGAACAGAGACTAACTCTCCTACACGTTGGGCAGCGGCTGCACCTGCATCAGTAGCAGCTTTTACTGCACCAACATCACCACGAACCAAAACGGTAACTAGACCACCACCTACGTGTTCCTTGCCAATCAAGGTAACATTAGCAGCTTTTACCATAGCATCAGCAGCCTCTATTGAGCCTATCAAGCCTTTTGTTTCAATCATGCCTAATGCTTCTGAAGTCATATTTCCTTCTCCTTTACTTAATAATGCGTAATTTATTGAGCCCTGTTAGTCCTAAGGCATTTGCTTCTTCGGTATCTAAATGACATTCCAGTGAGAAGTTATCATTCACACGAACAATAACATTATGGATAATGCCGCCACGCTCACCAGGTATTTCCAAAGAAACAACTTGCTTGTCTTCTACACCGAAATGTTTAGCATCACTTGGGCTCATATGAATATGTCGTTTAGCGACTATACAACCTTTATTTAGCTGAATCGAGCCCACTGGACCAATTACTGTGCAACCTGGAGTATGTTCAATGTCACCGGATAAGCGTAACGGTGCATCAATACCCAGCTTAAAACAATCACTTCTTAATATTTCAACCTGCGTATGGCTTCGTGATGGACCTAAAATCCTAACTCTTTCAATAACTCCCTTAGGACCTGCAATGGTTACACATTCCTTGTAGGCAAATTGTCCCTTTTGCGACAATTCTTTTAGTTGATTAAAGCGGTAGCCAGGACCGAATAAACAATCTATATCTACCTGAGATAAATGAATGTGCCTATTTGATATACCTAGAGGAATGGCATTGCGACCAAAAACATCTGCTTTTGTTACAGGTTCCTTGGCTGCCACTGGCTTTTCTTCGACCAAAACCTTTTCTACATTATTGCTATCTCTTCCATCAAGATAGTCAACTACTTTGTAAAACAAGCTTTCTAGATCTTCTCCCACACAATCACCTCCTATCTTCTTAAAGATGACAAAATCTCTCTAACAATAGCTTCATTATCAATATCATCTTCGGTAGACAGAGTTTGTTTCTCATTTAATTCATCAGACTGTAAGTTTTGACGCTTTTCAAAATTTTCTTGAATAGCCTGTGGCGTTTGACTCAAAAAATCTTTTTCCAATTCATGCTTGTTTTGACAATGAATGCTCGCTGAACATACTGCATCAATCTTTGTATCGGTTTTAGATAGCATAGTCAATTTTGGCAATGATTGAAAGCGACTATCTTTCGCAACAATAGTTGTAACATCTTTTGTTCCGTATGCAACTGTTTTTACATTTACCAAGTGTTCTGGGGTTAGATTATCCGAAACAGAACTACCACCATCAGTACCACAACCTAGGGTAAAGGCAATTGGAAGTCCGGTGGAAATACCTGTACCACCTTGGCTTCCTCCTGTATTGATTAAGATACGAGAAGCAGGCTTACTGGAGAAACGGAAAATCATTTCTGGGTCACCTGTATGTAAGCTCATCGTATGACCGATACCATTTTGTAGCAGTCGAATACTCAAAGCACAAGCTTCTTCCCAATCTTTGACAACATAAAAACCAATAACAGTCGTTAATTTTTCAAACGATAGTGGATTTCCCTGACCAACACCAACTTGAGGACCT
Source organism: Streptococcus sp. DAT741 (assembly GCF_009866825.1). Lineage (NCBI taxonomy): Bacteria > Bacillati > Bacillota > Bacilli > Lactobacillales > Streptococcaceae > Streptococcus > Streptococcus sp. DAT741. Next base: position 948,535 of record NZ_CP019557.1, on the reverse strand, counting down.
ACCAAAATCTTGGTATCTTCTGGTACTGACAGCCCTGCTGCAACTGCAATTTTTATAGCTGGTTGCCCAACGAATTTCGGATTCATGGCCGGATGGCATCCTTTAGTATTGCCTCTAAAGAGAAGCTGACAAACCCTATCTGTCTCCTCTCGGGTCATGAGGTAGCACCCCTGCTCTTTTAATTCGCGAAGTACTTCATCCTTATTGCTTTCCTCACAGATAATCGCTTGCTCAGAAGCACAAATCGTCCCGTTATCAAATGTTTTAGAGGCAATAATAGTAGCAATTGCTTTTTTTACATCTGCTGTTTTCTCAATATAAGCTGGAGAATTGCCAGCCCCGACACCAATAGCTGGTTTGCCACTACTATAAGCAGCTTTTACCATGCCGGGACCGCCCGTTGCGATAATCATTGCAACTTCTTTTGAGTGCATCAACTCATTTGTTGACTCTAATGTTGGGTTCATAACACACCCTACAATATTTTCTGGGGCTCCAGCTTCAACCGCAGCTTTTCTCACTAGTTCAGCCGCTTCTATACTACACCTCTTAGCCGATGGATGTGGGGCAAACACAATTGCATTACGCGATTTAATAGAAATAATCGACTTATAAATAATTGTTGAAGTTGGGTTAGTAGAAGGTGTAATCCCCAGCACCAGTCCCATTGGCTCAGCTACTCTAAAAACTTTATTATTTTCATCAAAATCTAAAATTCCCGATGTCTTATAATCCTTGATTTCGTCATAAAGTAAAGTTGAGGCTGCATAATTTTTATAAGCCTTATCTTCCAATTTACCAAAGCCTGTTTCTTCTACTGCTAAGTTAGCTAAATAATAAGCATTGGCTTCAACTGATTTCACGATATTTTTTAGAATGGCATCTATCTGCTCATCTGAAAAATGCGCAATCTTCTGTGCCGCCTCTTTGCCGCTTCTTACTAAATCACGTGCTTCTTGTATAGAGCAGAGATCTACATCAATTGTCTTCATTCTGCTTTGAACCTCCTACGTTTTTTCTACTGACTGTTTGATTTTCTTAGAATAATCATCGACCAACATGGCAATCATCGTTTTCCTTACCAAGCTGGATAATTTTTCTTCTGCAATGGAAATATTCTCATTATCTGAAATCATCGCCCGTAAGTCTGCAGCCTTTGTTCTTTCTAGTTGTCGCCTGTATTCCTTAACGGTTGTTACATTTACTATCGGTTCTTCGATACTATCTGTGACGTGTTCTTCTGCCTCAACGATTTTATCTGTCGCTTTTGAAGCGTTTGATAAGTGGGCAACTGCTACTTCTTTTGTTGGTTCATCTTGTAAGAGGCTCATCTCAGTATTCTCATCTAAAATGGAAGAGAGTTGTTGGTCCGGTCTAGGAATGACATGCGAACTATGAAGAAACTCCGTACCAAATCTCTGAACAGCGCTAGCACCAACTTCCACAGCTACTTTTACTGCTCCAACATCTCCTTCGATACTGACAGTGACCAAGCCGCCATGCACTTTTTCTAATTTCAGCAAAGAAACATTTGCAACTTTTAGCATGACATCCGCAGCTTCAATGGCTCCGATAAACCCATACGTTTCTATCAACCCTAAAGCTCTCATTCTTTGGCCTCCCCAACTACATTAAGTCTGCCCAGTTCGATGGATACGTAGTATAAAATAGTTTTGCATTATCTGGTGAACCCCAAACCACATTTGAGCCTGAAGGGACAAATAAAACATCTCCTTCACGCGCTACAAAAGTTTGTCCATCGATTTCAACTGTTACCGTTCCCGAGATAACATAATCAATTTCTTCGTATGGTAGTTTCCATGCAAATTTGGATTGATCAATCGTTAGAAAACCTGCACTCATTTTTGATTCATGCTGGCCAACAAGTTCCTGAAAACCGACCTTGGCACCCGGTGTTCCTGTATCAAAGTCATCCATCCGAACCGTTGAACCACGTACAACTTTCATACCATTTGTATGCGAAACAAAACGGTATGGCTTGGCTTCCCTCTCTATTTTGTCATCTGTATTCATTAAAATATTCTTTAAAATATGCAGGATTTCATCAGTGCTGATACGTTGATTACTCATTTCAAATGATGTTGTACAAGTATCTTCGCAACACTCAAATGAAATACCATATTTTTTGGCTTCATCTTGTGCAGCAGGAGTAATAATTGTCCCTTTTTCAATATGACACACCATCTGCCCTGCTTCCTTACATGCAAGAACATCTTTTGCAACTATCAATTTTGCCATCTCTTCTCCTTTCTATTCCAACAATCTATTTATTTCTCCGTTTTGTTGTTTGATTTGATCGTAGTTTTCGTCAATAATTCCTATAACCGCTGCATCAACTGGCATCAAATCATTTTCCATCATACGACGGGCAGCAGAACCTGTTGCCACAATGACTCGATCACCAATTCCTGCACCGATCATATCAGCAACGACCATAATCTCTCCAGATCTACTACCACCGACTACCTTTGCCAGTAGAAATTTAGCACCATTCAAGGCATCCGATTTTCTAGTGGCCCAAATTGTATCAACTAATTCTGCAACTAACATCTTCGCCTCCTAATACATAATTTCTTGACTGCAATTCATTGCTATTCCTATCGGGGTAACAAACATCGGATTTTTCGGTTTAACAGTTCGAATCCCCGTTTCTTTTTCGATAATGGCCTCAATTCCAGTTAGACAACTGGTGCCACCAACCAAGTAGATGATATCCACATCATATCCAGCAATACTATTATTTATAATGCTGGCAATTTTTTCAACGACAGGCTTCAAAACACTATTCAGTTCTTTATGATTGTTGTTATCTCGCTTATAGGCGTCAGCCTCTTCAAAGGTTAGGTGGTAAGCACCAGAGATTACCAAAGTAAAGTGCGTTCCCCCTGTTGCCTCATCAACTGTCTTCACTACTTCTCCATCTTTTAAGATAGAAATGCCTGTTGTCCCACCACCAATATCCACAATTGCCCCATCTTTAAGACCTACAATGGTATTAGCTGCTGTAGGTTCATCTAATAAAGCTGTCAACTCAAAGCCTGCTCCTTGAACAACATTTTTGATTACTCCACCATCTAATAGATCTGTCCCTGGCGGAAGAGCCGCAGCAGCATAGAGTAATTCCGTCTGTAATTGTCTTTCTAAACTTTCTTTTAGTTCTCGGACAATGCGAATCGCTCCAATATAATCAACAATCATTCCATCCTTGATAACATTGGCGCTGCGGTGTGCACCAGCTACAATATTTCGATTCTCATCTAGGACAACTAAGACGATGTAGGCAGTTCCTAAATCAACCCCCGTATAATAAATATGACTTTTTGTAATAATAGGTTGCTTTTCAGCCTTTTCAAATTCCTCCACATACTGATCGCATGTTTTAGGTAATTTGTTTGATATCATCGTCTACCTCCTCACATCTTTTGACACAAGATATAATCATGCTTGCCAACCGATTGATAACTTCTTGCAACACTTCAGGTATTGGTTCATCAACTCTTTCAGATAAGGTCTGAAACTTAAAATATAGAGGGAATAGACGAGAGGCTACTCTCCCTTTTTTAGTTCTCAACAACAATCGCATTCTTCCTAAACTTTCGACCACAGATGGCTGACTAATTGCTTGTTCTTTAATCATTTGACGGTCTGAAATCGATGGTGTTGCCATACATTGTTCTAGCATGCATAGCTCTTCAGAGATAGAAAAATCCAACTCAATCAACTCATAGGCCACTCGTAAAAGTTCACTCCGAAGTATCAGCCACTCATTTGACTGTGTGATACATGATAAACAGCTATTGGTGATTGAACTTGATTTTACTGCATTGGTTAACGGCTTTTTTTCGGCCTCATCAATGAGTCGAACCTTACGGTCCATAAGAAAAGTTTTTGCTCCTGGAGTTAGTCTAGTTTGTTTTTGAATAGTGAAGGTTTCAAAAGGATTGTCACGATAAATCAGACGTAAATCATCTTCAGTTAGATACTTCATAACATCCTCCTTCCACTCAATAATATCTTTTTATATACTTATGTTAGCCATTAGTGCATTGAGCGATAGATAGCCTCAATCTGCTCCTGCGTAACGGTCCTTGGATTTGTTGGTGTACAAGCATCTGCCATGACCCTTTGTGCCATCTCTGGAATCATTTTTTCAAACTCTTTTCGATCGATTCCCAATTCTTCAAGTTTCGTTGGGATACTCATTTTTATCGATAATTGTTTAATTGCACTTGTCAGAGCTACTACTGATTGTTTAACTGTGACTTTGCCAATATTCAGCATCTCTGCAACCTCAGCGTATCGTCTAGCTGCCTCTGTCTCTCCTGAACTATCCAAGGAAGCATTAAAGGAAATGATGTAGGGCAATAGGTAGGCATTGATCCGACCATGCGGTACATGGAAGAAAGCACCGATAGCATGAGATAAACTGTGACAAATTCCCAACCCTGCATTATTAAATGCGATACCTGCTATAGATGAAGCATTATGCATCTTCTCACGAGCTAATTGATTGTCACCATTTTTATAGGTTTCAAAGATGTATTGCCAAGTCAACCGGATACCTTTTTCAGCACAGGCATCAGAAAAATCATTAGCCTGATTGGATACATAAGCTTCCAGACAATGCGTCAGTACATCCATTCCTGCATCCGCTGTCACCGATGGAGGTACAGTCATTGTAAAAGTAGTGTCCAAAATAGCGAGATCCGGAACCATTGAATCATCAACTAGTGCAATTTTTTCGTTATGCGTTGGATCTGAGATGACTGCAAAAGCGGTATTTTCACTTCCTGACCCACTTGTAGTGGGAATCGCAATCAAGTAAGGACTGTCTACTTTTTCAGATTCAGAATATACTCGGACAACTGCCTTGGCTGTGTCCATCGCTGATCCTCCTCCTAAGGCAATAACAGCATCTGGTTTATACTTTCTAATTTCAGCCATACTTTCAGAAACGACTTGTACTGTCGGATCAGGGACTACATTTGAAAAAACCTTGGTCTCTGCTCCCGAAGTAGTTAGAACCTCTAAAACTTCGTTCACAAGGTGACTTTGTTCCATGAAAGGATCGCAAATAACATAGGCTTTCGTAATTGGTAATTCTGAAATTTTTGCTGTAGCCCCTTTACCAAAAATAAAGCGTGGACCCACTTGAAATTCATGTATTTTCATTGATTACCTTCTTTTAATTGTTCTATTTTTTTACATAATTCGTGATAGGTATCAGAGTCTCCCATCTCCCATTCAATAATCTCATCAACACCAGCTTCTTGTAATTCAACTATGCAATCAGCTGTATTTTTAATAGACTGTCCTGAATGATGAACAATAATCCCTAAACTAGGAAGTCTAAACACTTGTGCAAAATTAGGTGAATAGACTCTATAGACACGGCTAGAATGTAAGAGCATCAGGAGACAATAAGCATTTTGTTGCGTTGCAATAATATGCTTTTTCATGCTGGGACTCCTGAGATAAGTGCTAGGAACATAAATTGTTTCACAACCATACACGATAGATTTTATGAGGCAAATCTCCTCCTCATTTTCTAGTACTCTAATGAGTTCCTTTTTCCCAGAACCCTCTGGTCCAATAATCAGTATTCGTTTTCTCATGATTTTGTTAATGAAACAATGGAGAATCCTAAGTTAGCCTTAAAATAGTCAAGAATTCTTTGTAGAGCTGTTTCTACACTCTGTACATCTCCACTAAACATGAGAGAACCTGTGAAACGATCAATAAAACAAATATCTATATCTGCTGCTTTTCCGGCTAAATCTGCAGCAATAACAGCTGTTTCGTATGGAGTTATAGCCAAAATTCCAATAGCTCCTTTATCTTCTACTCCCAGACTGTCATAAACCGATTGGATGGGAGCAGCAATAACATGAGCCAGTGTAATTTGTTTACCCGGAACAGATTCTTGAATAATTCGATTGATTTCTCCAATTACTTCCACAAAAATTCCTCCTCCCAATCCTTAGTGTTTAACAACATTTACTGGAAAATCATACGATAAGATATAGCTTTCTATCCTATCTAAGTCATATTGACTTAACGATGGATCACCTTCAATTTGATATTCCATTCCCAATTGTTTATACTTATTGACACCTAATTTATGATAGGGTAGAAGATCAATTCCCTGAAAATTTACTCTGTCTTTATACGGAAGTAAAAAGTCAATAATAGCACGAATCTCCTCTTCGCTATCATTGATTCCTTTCAACATGGGCATGCGAATCTTCACATTATAACCGGCATCTAATACAGATTTTAGATTGTTCAAAATCCGCTCGTTTCCAACACCTGTCCATTCATTGTGTTTTTTTGAATCCATATGCTTCAAGTCAAATAAGAACAGATCTGTATACTCAGCGACCTTCATCACCACCTTATTTGGAACATGACCTGCTGTTTCTACTGCGGTATTCAAACCATCTTGCTTACAAGCTTTCAACAAAGCAAGTGCCCCTTCACCCTGGGCCAAACATTCTCCACCAGACAGAGTAACACCACCACCAGACATTTCATAAAAGGCATCATCTTCATGAATAATATCCATCAGTTCTGAGATGGTTTTAGCCTCTCCTGCAATTGTTAATGCACCTTCGGGACACCCCTCAATATCTGCTCTTGTTGGACGCTTTTTCTGATAACGCCGAATATCAATTGGATGCTCTTTGTCGGAATACTCATATGGAACAGGCACTTCCTCATTAGCAAATTTAAAGCAAACACTTCCCAGCGGACAAGTTTTAGCACAAGAGTTATAGGGTTTGCATAGGGTTTCCTTATGCATGATGTTTGTCCCAAATTCTAGTCCTTCTGGATTAGCACACCACTTACAACGCATTGGACAACCTTTGAAGAAAACAATAGTACGAATGCCTGGACCATCATATAAATTATATTTTTGAACATTGAATACATTGATTCGTGTTTCATGTTTTTTTACTGTTGCCACTACAATTTTCTCCTATCCGAATAGTTACAGTAGGCCTTCTGGCTAAAGAAGACCACTGTATCCACATTATGTTTTAAATCCGTGTCAAAACTGTACGCGCAATAATTTCATCCTGAACATCTTTACATAATTCAACGAAGAAGGCACTATAACCAGCTACACGAACAATCAAATCACGATATTTCTCTGGATGTTGTTGTGCTTCTAGCAAAATTGCATTGTCAAGATAGTTAAACTGCATCTCACCATTACCAAGAATACTTGCGGTTCTAAGTAAGGTAATCAAACTTTCCTCACCTTGTGGAGTGTCAAGAAGACCTGCCATAATCTTGAAGTTATGAACCATGCCGATATTCATATTTTCATTCGCCATCTTGGAAACTGACTTAATGATCGCTGTCGGACCCTTGGTATCCATACCATGATCTGGTGAGATACCATCTGAAAGCGGTGTCCAAGCACGGCGACCAGAAGCAGAGGCCCCTGTAATTTGACCGAGAGGTGTATTATTTGAAATGGACAAGGTACCATGACTCAAAATAGAATACAAAGTCTTATACTTACGATGTTCCTCTTCTGTGAACTCGACAATATCTGAAGCAAAATAATCCACATAGTCATCGTCATTACCATATTTAGGAGCTGCTAGACAATCTGCGCGAATTTGATCATACCCTTCAAAATCGGCAATCAAAGCCTTGTTCAATTCGGCAAGTGTATACTTTTTATCTTCAAAGACAAGTTTTTTAATTGCTGCCATGGAATCTGCGTAGTTAGCAAGTCCTGACCAAACAACACCTGGACCGAAATTGTACATCGCTCCACCTGATTTAACTCCACGACCATTTTCCATCGTACCTTCATACATCATAGACATCAATGGTGCCGGTGCTAACTCACGTTGGACACGCTGAGAGATGACGGTCATAACAGAAGTCCATTTGGTAACATACTTGATTGTCTCTTTAACAGCGGCTTCAAATTGTTCAAATGTTTTGTATTGCTCAAGAGGTCCCATATCTGGAGTAACTGGTTTTCCGTACCATAATGGAATACCATGGTTCAACGTTGTTTCGATTAAGATTGGCCATTGAGTGTAGGCTGTTGATGTCCATTGATAGAGACGACCCGATTTTTGTGGTTCTACGCATCCCATTAAGCAGTAATCACGTGCATCCTCCATTGAAACACCTTTTGCCAACATCATTTTGATGTGAGCGTCGTCAAAGTGACACGCAGGGAAACCAATTCCTGCACGGACAACATCAACAATTTTCTTCAAGTACTTACGTGGCGATTTGTTATTGATACGAGTTGCCAAGGTTGGTTGATAAACCTTTACATGGCGAATCGCATCCATCAAAAGATAGGTCAAATCATTTGTTGCATCACGCCCTTCACGTGTTACCCCACCGACACACATGTTTACAAATGGTTGATAACCTGCAAAGAATTTAGAAGATCCCTCTGATGTTAACCACATCATTTCTGACATCTTAATAAACATACAGCCGGCTAATTCAAAAGCTTGATAATCATTCATCCGGCCAGATTCAATATCCTTTTTATAAAGCGGATACATATACTGGTCAACACGACCAATTGAAAGACCTGTCTGGTTTTCTTCACAGAGTAGTAGGTGCTGAATTGTTACAACGTATTGCATCGCTTCCCAGAAAGTCTCTGGTTTATGCGCAGGAACATTGGCATTGACGCGAGAAATCATCTCCAATTCTGCTCTGCGTTTTGGATTGGATTCTTTTGCGGCTAATTCTGCTGCGTACTCAGACATACGCTTCGCATAAATCATAACACCTTCTGCTGTTAGAATTTGCGATTTGTAGAAATAGATTTTCTCCAAATCATCTGGATTAGCATAGTCCAGTTTTGCTAGGTGGGCTTCTGCTTCAGCCTTAATATCTAGCATACCTTTTTTCATCCCTACCACATCGTATCCTGGATTTGAGTCACCACCACCAGAACAAGCATGATAAGAACAATCAGAGACAAATGATTCACCAGAAAGTTCCCAAGCACCCGCTTCACGGTATTGTGATTCACAGGCTTCATCTACAGAACGTCCTTCCCAATATGGGAAAATTTCTTCTCTTAGAACCTTTTTATCTTCTTCAGACAAGGCATATGGATCCTGCGGACGAGTTGAAATCGTATCAATTTCATCGCGAAGCCAACGCCATGAAATATCTGGAGAAAAGGCACCAAAACGTGCGCCACCATTCGGTGCACCTACCAATAATTCATTATCTTGAATGACTACTGGAGCAATTTTACAAAATTCTTTGAAAGCAGTTCCGCGTAGGATTGCTTTTGGCATACCTTCATTCTCTTTAGAAATTCGTGTCAGGTTTACCGCACGAATTAAAGAGATTGTTGGTTGCGCTTTCAAATATTGGTTTTTTAAGGCCTGCAATCGAGGTGTAATTCCCTCTGGTATATCTGTACCTTCTGACACAAGCGGTTCTACATTTGCAAAACTAACTTCTGGCTTTGTAATATCATCAGAAACACTTTGGAAAATTTTTACCAGTGATGCACGTTCTTCCGCACTTAGTTTCTTCGTAGCTTCTTCCAGCTTAGCTGTAAATTCCTTCATATCCATATTGAATATTTCCTCTCTTTCGAACAATCAATTCATGACTTATTATTAACTTCAAAACCAACCTGACGGGTATAAGTCAAATGTTTCGGTGTGATATTTTCCGAGCTATATCCTTTACCAGTTGTGATACCACCCAATATCAATGATGTCGGGAAGTTAGAAACAATACCTGTAGCGACACAAACTGTAGGTGCATTTACCACAATTCTCCCAACCTTTTTGACTAAGGCAAACTCTCTGATGATTTTCCAATCTTTGGAATGTATGGTTAACGTATGTCCCATTTTTAACTCATCTAGCAAGTTCATACATTTAACACAAGCTAAGGTCCAATCCGGTTCCAAGTAGACTACAATCACTGGACAGAGTAATTTTCGACTAAAAAAATCCTCTTCATTCATGTAATCTTGGACAGATACAAGAACCTTTGTTTCTGCTGGAACAGATATGCCGGATTTTTCTGCCAACCAAATAGCTGACTTCCCAATATAATTTTCCTTAATATTCTTCTCTGAAGCTGTTAGAAATGCAATCAGCTTCCTAGTCTCTGACTCCGTCAGCAAATGAGCTCCATTCTTTTCTAGGCTATCTTTGATTTGATCTGCAATAACATTTTCAGTAACTAGAAATTGCTCTGCACCGGGTAAGATACCATTTTGAAAACTTCTCGAATGAATGACATCACTAACAGCTTTCTCGATGTTTGCGGTTCTTTCTACAAATACTGGTCCAGATGAATCCCCACCATATAATAAAGGTATATTGGTGACAAACTTATTTGAAATGTATTCTGGGCAGCCAATATTGATGAGTAGAGAAACCTTATCACTGGCCAACAATTCCAGTATTCCTGCATCGCTAATTGTCTCACCTAGACTGATACCATCTTCAGGATAACCAGACTCTTCGGCAAGCGTAATTAGTTTTTTCAAACTATGAAGAGTTGACCTTGTTGACTGCCGATTAGCAATGAATACCAGAGAATTTCCTGTTTTCATCGCTAGTAAACAGACATTAACCAATAAGGTAAAGGTTGGGCGAGCTGGTAACAAAACCGCAACAACCCCCATCGGCGCTCCAATTTCGATAACTTTTTCTGTAGAATTTCCACCGATGATGCCGATATATGACTCCTTCTGAAGAGTTTCCTCGAAACGTTTCAGAAAATGTGTACATAAAAAATGCTCATCCTCTTCCACACCGTAATCATTACCAGTCACAAACTCGTGGACATATTCGCTTGTTTTGTCCAGCAAAGTTTTGATAAAGATAGAAGTCACGACATCTAAATCACTTTGACTGTACTTCTGCAAGTGAACAAAAGACATTTGACCATTCAGAAGCAAATTTCTTATTTCTTGAATTGATTCCAAATCTTTGTCAATATATCTCATTTCGTTCACACTTTCCTACTCTGTTGCTTCTTCTGGGAACATCATTTCTAATGAGTAGCGATCGATGATTTTCTTTAAATCTTCATGTGGTCCTGGAATGACAACACTACTATATACCTCAGTCCCCATTTTTTCTACCGCACTAACTCCCGCATCAACAGCTGTCTTGCAAGCTGCCGTTTCACCTTGGACAATAACTGCAATATAACCGGATGCAGTGTTGACATAAGCAATTACTTCAACATCTGAAGCCTTTACCATTGCATCTGCTGCCTCAAGTGCATATACAAGACCAAATGTCTCCACAGCACCAATTGCTTGATATCTTTCCATTGTCTCCTCCTTTATCAATTATCAATATCATGTACAGAAACCATGTCCCCAACAGAAGAGATTGGCCTTGGCATTACATTATGAGCAGTTAATTTACCAATTGCTTCAGCTGCACGTGCTCCAGCCTCAACAGCAGCCTCAACAGCAGCTACATCACCAACTACCATGATTGTAACCAATGTAGAACCAACATTCTCGTAGGAAATCAATTTGACATTGCTGGCTTTTAACATCTTATCGCATGCTTCCAAAGCTGGCACCAAACCAACTGTTTCCACAAGTCCTAATGCCTGACCACCATGATACCTCATATCGCTCCTCCTTCTACATTTCGAAATTCTTTTGCAATATATTTTTCCACTGCGTATCTTCCATCATCATTTATTTGATAGCGGATTCTCAACTTTCCGTTTTCATCCAAATTAAATCCCGTCTGAACGAGATAACCATTGCACTCTAACGACATCAAATGTTCTAAAAACAAGTCCTCTCTGAACTGTTTTTCACTGCCAAATAGAGGTTCCAAGGCTGACATAACTTGAAATACATCCGCCTCTTCCACTGTGCTCATATAATTTAGCACTGCTGTTCTTGCTGGTAATAATTTCATGGACTATACCTCATCTTTTCTAAAAAAATCTAGTGGATTCGTCGTTACTAGAATAGCACCTGTGATAATCACCAACGAACCAACAACAATAGTTGTTGTAATTGCTTGTCCAAGGAATAAAACACTAAGTAGAACACCCCAGAAAGCATAGGTAATATTTAAGGACATACCAATCGCAGTACCAACCATAGCATTTGAACGATACCATTCCATATATGAAATACCAACCAATGTACCGGAAATCAGTAGGAGAAATACTAAAAACGGTGAAGTTAAGGTTGCTGTAAATAGACCCGTCGCTCCAATAATTGGGACAATGATAACCATTTGAATTAAACCAGAAACCAATTGACGTAGGGTTACAGTAACTTCTGAGTCAAGCATTGCACCACCAAAACTTGAAATCGTTCCTTCCAATCCCCAGCATATTGCAGCCACTACAGCCAGGATAATTCCTAGTGTAAAATTAGGAGCTCCCTCAGGTTTTACCAGATTGATAACAACCGCGCCAGCCACACACATCAACATCCCAGCAACAACGCGCATGTTTAATTTTTGTTTTAAGAAAATAGCTGAGAAAAGAGCACCAAACGCAGCCGTTGTCGCTGAAATTGGAATAGCAAAAGCTCCCGCTAAATAAAGACCAACTAGGTAAGCACCATTTGCTACTGGACCGCCCAAAATATAGCCGAGCAACATAATTTTCCCTGGTTTAGTAGCTAATGTACGCCCCAATTCTTTGAATTTCCCATTTCTTATCGCTGCAAGCAAGAGCACACAACCACCCAAAAAATCATTTATCGCGCCCATTACAAAGGGAGCTGCTAAAATGCCCACCGCTGACTTAATCGGATCAAATCTCTGAAGAATCATAATAACAAAGGAGTATAATCCATAAAATAAGCCAGAAACAATTCCGCTTCGAATACCTGCTATACGGAATTTTTTGGTCGTTTCATTCATTTTTTGTTGTGCAATAGTACTTGTCGTTTGTCCCATAAAAATACCTCCTAATCTCTTTAAAATAGAGAGCCATTATTTAGAACCAGGCAAGATTGTCTCTACTTCCCCGTGCGGACGTGGAATAACATGAACAGAGACTAACTCACCGATTCGTTGTGCAGCAGCAGCACCAGCATCTGTTGCCGCCTTAACTGCTCCGACATCTCCTCGAACAAGGACGGTTACTAAACCACCACCAACATGTTCTTTCCCGATTAAAGTAACATTTGCTGCTTTAACCATTGCATCTGCCGCCTCTATTGAGCCGACTAATCCCTTAGTTTCAATCATTCCCAATGCTTCGGAACTCATGATACTACCTCCTTTATATATTTTTTATACTAAATTTAACACAAAAACACATATAAATTTTACTTTTTGCACAATTGTAAAAAATCTCTATATTCCCTACATAACAACATTGTAAACCCTTCCACAAAGTCAAAGTCAATCATTTTTTTAAATTTTTACAAAATTATTTTTAGTTTTTTGAAAATGTATAAATAATTACACTATTTTTCTATGACATGGCAGTACTCTCACTCAGGTATTTTAAAGGAAAAATATATTAGAGAATTTTAACAATTTTAACAAACAAGCACATTATCTTTATTTTTGCAAGAAATATGCTCACAAAACTTTATCCTAGGGGTAAAGTTTTGTGAACTGAACAACTATTTATCAGTCAAACATCATGACATCTCCCCTAATTAACTGATTCGTTAACTGGAAAATATAAAAAACGGCCTGAAGATGCTCTTTACATTCTTCAAACCGTCCATCTATTAACTATTTTATTGATAAAGCTCATCCTGCGTGACAACAGGAATAATAATCTCTGTTACAAACTCATTATGGTCCTGAGTTACCCAATAATCAATGACATGGCGTTCATAACACTCATCTTTTAGGCTATATTTATGCTTCTCTGCATAGTGTAGCAAATACTTATATGTCTCAGCAATACTTTCTAGTGGACCAATGTGATAGCAGGTTAAAGCCATAAAACCGCCAAATTTTGAAAAAGTTTCCGACTCTGGAAAACAATGCTGCAAGATAGTTGCGAATTTACTTTCCCCCTTCATCTTTTTTAGATAAGAGTTATATTTCAAAATAACCGGCCCTGAAACTTCTAAATGATGTGCTTCTAAATGCCTAATCCACTCCAAATTGATGATCGACTCTTTGTAATTATAGCTATAAGGCTGTTCCAAATAACAATAACTTGCCTGCTCAGAATAATATTTTACACTAATCATCTGCTCTATGTTTGCTCCAGGATGATGCTTCCTACTTTGCAGGCACATCTCACCCTCAACAATCAATTCTAACCAATCATCCACGGATGATAGTGCGATAGATAGCTCTTCACGCTCGGCATTGATCTCGTCGCGCCTTTTCTTGAGATGATGATAGTGAGTAGAGCACCCAGCTACATGAATCAGCTCTTTAATTCTTTTTAAACTTAACCCAACTTGCTGATAATACTTAATCAATGGTATCAGCAACAGAGCATCTTTATCATAATAGCGGTAGCCATTCTCACTGGAAATATGCTTAGGATGGATTAGATCTAGACTTTCGTAGTAGCGCAATGTTTTTGTTGAAACACCACTCATAGCAGCCGCTCTACCAATTGAAAACAAATTATCTACTCCCATGTTATCCCCCCTATTCTATATTTGTAAATCTCATCACACAAATCATCTTAATATACAATTTCTTAATTGTCAACGTTTTCACAAAGAATATTTTTAACAGGAAAAAAGAAATGAAAACAAAAAATAGACTAGTTTCTTACAAATAACAACAGACTATATATACAATATCCTTTATAAAATACACAAATACTCCAATTACAACATCTTAACTAAAAATAAGAAATGAATACTTGAATGACAAAAAACGAATGAATAGAGTGCATTAAAAAATATTTACCCCTATTCATTCGTTTTATATATATGTTTTGTTTAATCTATCAAAAAATCATTTGCATGTTTTTTAGATTGATTTCTTTTAAACTTATTCCCTGATTCACTATTGCTATTTTTATTGTATATAATTACATTTATGCCTTTTTACAGTATCCAGAACCAATGAGCCTTAATTTAAGCTCACTTGATCGAATCTGACCTGTGAATCCAGCAACCTTCCATCTCATTCATTACCTGAATATTTCAATATTTATGCATAAAAAATAATGTATTTGTTGGAAATCCTTGCTTTTTTTCAGATAATTCTCCGCAACGATTGACTAAAATTGACTTTTTTTGACCAGCCTCCATAAGTTAGTATAACTTATAAACTCCCCTTAAAGTGAACTTCTATATTCAATCTTTTATTGTCTTCCGACAAGTAGGCTCCTATCACCTCCAATTGACCTCCTCTTGGGAAGAGAAATTCAAGCTCTGAAGGAAAATAGGAATAGGGGGCAACAAATGCTGCATAACTTCCTTGCTTAACTCTCAATCGTAGCTCTATAGGCCTGTGTGTTAGTGCTCCGTACTTTAATGCAGTAGTACTCATAAAACTATATTTTTTATATTGAGTCCCAGATTTTATTTTGCTCAATATCTCTGGATCAAACCGCTTATCCTTATAATATTGATTTAAGTCAGACTGAGTTAGTCCTAAGTCTAATAAAAAAGTTTCATACACATAGCGATAAACAATAATATCCCAAGGAATTGCCAGTTTATGGGTTGCTTGATCTAGCAAAACAACCTGTTGCTTTATTTCGGGAGATAGTTGTTCAATATCTCCTTTGACAGTTTCGATTGCTGTATTTATTGGAGTAGCTTGGTTATAGGTATAATCATGCATAATCTTTTTTTCCGCTTCTGTAAATACAATATTTTTTGTCCACCAGTTATTAACAATATAGTTAGTAATATCCGAATCATTAAACTTAAAATATGCCCTATCATTCTCAAATACTACCGAATCTGTTTCATCATAATGATCGATTGCAAATACATGATTTTGCTCAGTAAATAAGAAAAAGATAGAAAGCAGTGTAAGTATTAATTTGTGTAATTTTTTGTTCATTTTATTGGCTAACCAAGGCCCTTTCTAATTTTTATTATTTAGATATTATGTTTTAAAATTTGTCTGCCATAACCAGACACTATTAGTATATCACTTCGATACGTTTTCTTATACTGATGCCTATCGAATGTTCGTTTTTTACTGTATAATGACTTTTTTAAAGAACTTCTATCTACATGACTAACCTTTTGGAAAAATGCTTGGATAAAATTAGGATCTGAGAACAATGATTATGCAAGGATATTGTTAGTTCCTGCAATTCTTAAAATGTTCGCTTGTCTTCTTTAAACTAAAAAAAAGGCGAAAACATTCTCAAATGTTCTTGCCTCAATAACAATATTATACCTTGGTCTCCTCTTCCTCTAGATATTATGATGGTAATGTTAAATCAACTGTTCTTCCATTTTTATCCCAACAATGGTCAGTTACAAACACATTTTTAACTGACCCTAACTGTTCAACTAGCAGCCAATAACCAGAAAAGTCCGCCAATATTCACAAAAGATAGAAACATAATTCCCTCTATAAGATTTTCTACCAAATTCTGATAAAGGATGATAACTATATTTTTCTTCTAACCACTGGTTGATAGAGTTCGTATCAGCTAGAAAATAGCGATAACCGCTATCTCCTACCATCCCTCTTAAAACCACATGGTTTCTTTCTCATGGTCAAGAAAAGTTCACTTTGATGGGTCAATTCATGACCAATCATTTGGAGGAGATTATTATCCGATTCAGAGATATAGTCATGTAAGGCAAGCTTGTGATGATTTGCATCGCTAACTAAACAAAACTACTTCCTAAACACCATCCTATGTTCTACTCGATCTACTCCTAATTTCACAGTCTTGGTGACTCCATCAAAGCGAAAACCAATTTTTTCGTAAAAAGCAATGGCACGCACATTCCCCTCTAGTACCCAGAGAGCAATCTTATCAAAACTCTGCATTTTTTTCAAATCTACTTGCATAAGCTGATAGCCAATCTTTTTTCCATAATAATCAGCCAAAACGTAGAGAGCATAGAGCTCGCCTGCATTTTCTAAATCTGCCTGATTAGACACACCATAGCAAACAAATCCAATGGCCTGATTATCCACCAAAACAACTAGAGCATTTTGAGGATAGCGAGTGGCCCAGTCCCGACAGCAATCTAGTGTACGGATATTTTCAAGAAACTCCTGCGGCAATAAGCCAACATAAGTCTCCTGCTAGGCTTTCCAATGAACATAGGCTTTGCCTTCTATTTCTACTTCTGTTTCCATCTTTTTAATGCGCATTGTAAATCCCTTTCGACAGATGATATTACAGATTCTTTAGTTCAATCACCATATCCCGAATCTGTGCTGCCAATTCAAAGTCAAGAACTTCTGCCGCCTCCTGCATTTGACCTTCTAGTTTTCTGATCATAGCTTTACGTTCTTCCTTGTTGAGGGCATGGAAGTCAATGACTTCTTCCTTATCTTGTGTAACAACCTTAGTAACACTAATTAGATCACGAATTTCTTTCTTAATAGTCTGTGGTACAATACCGTGCTTCTCATTATAGACCATTTGAATCTGACGACGCCGAGCAGTTTCATCAATAGCCTTGCGCATGGATTCTGTAATCTTATCAGCATACATGATAACATGACCTTCAGAGTTTCGTGCTGCCCGTCCAATTGTCTGGATGAGCCCACGTTCGTTGCGAAGAAAACCTTCCTTGTCAGCATCTAAGATAGCGACCAGGCTGACTTCTGGTACATCAATTCCCTCACGAAGTAGGTTAATCCCAATCAAAACATCAAAAACCCCCAAGCGAAGATCACGAATAATTTCTGTCCGCTCCAATGTCTTAATATCCGAATGCATGTACTTGACCTTGACACCCATTTCTTTCAGGTAATCAGTCAGATCTTCTGCCATTTTCTTGGTAAGAGTCGTGATAAAGGTTCGCTCGCCCTTCTCCGCTCGAACAGTGATTTCCTCTAAAAGATCGTCCATCTGTCCCATGGTTGGTCGAACCTCCACCTCGGGATCCAAGAGTCCAGTCGGTCGAATAATTTGCTCGACAATAGTATCTGTCTGTTCCATCTCATAGTCACCTGGAGTTGCTGAAACATAGACAATCTGGTGGATATGACTCTCAAATTCTTCTCTGCGCAGCGGACGGTTGTCCAACGCACTCGGTAGACGAAAACCGTAGTTAACCAGCATTTCCTTACGTGAGCGGTCACCATTATACATCCCCTTAATCTGCCCCATGGTCATGTGACTCTCGTCAATCATGATAAGAAAATCCTCAGGGAAAAAGTCTAACAACGTATACGGCGGCTCTCCTTCACTACGACCATCCATGTGACGAGAATAGTTCTCAACACCATTAGTGTAGCCCATCTCCCGCAGCATCTCAATATCATAGTCGGTACGTTGTTTCAATCGCTGAGCTTCTAAGAGTTTACCTTCTGCCTCAAAAACCTTAAGCTGTTCCTCCAGTTCCGCCTGAATCTTCGCAATAGCCATCTCCATGTGGTCATCATTCGTCACAAAGTGGGTAGCTGGAAAAATTGCCAAGTGTTCCACATCACCTAAAACTTTCCCTGTCAGGCTTTCAATCTCTCGAATGCGGTCAATTTCATCACCGAAAAATTCTACTCGAAAGGCATGTTCATCACGCGAAGCTGGAAAAACCTCCACCACATCACCTCGAACACGAAAACGTCCCCGCTGAAAGTCAATATCATTGCGCTCAAACTGAATGTCCACCAGAGCATTCAAAAGCTCATCACGAGAAATCTCCTGACCTGGTCGTAGGCTAACTACACTATCTGAGTATTCCTTTGGTGAGCCCAAACCATAGATGCAAGAAACTGAGGCTACTACAATCACATCATTGCGTTCTAGCAAGGCTGATGTCGCTGAGTGTCTCAATTTGTCAATCTCATCATTAACTGAACTATCCTTTTCGATATAGGTATCGCTAGAAGGTACATAGGCCTCGGGCTGATAATAATCGTAGTAAGAAACAAAATATTCCACCGCATTTTCAGGGAAAAATTCCTTAAACTCACTGTACAATTGACCAGCCAAGGTTTTGTTATGAGCGATAACCAAGGTTGGCTTATTGACCCTAGCAATCACCTGACTCATGGTATAGGTCTTACCTGTACCAGTCGCCCCCATGAGAATCTGAGCTTTTTCTCCCCCTTCAATATTGTCCACTAAGGTTTCAATCGCTTGAGGTTGGTCTCCTGATGGAGAATAGCTAGATACTAATTTGAATTGATTTTCATTACTTCTGTTTATCATACTTCTATTTTATCATAACTTTATTTCATGGTGAAACATTCGATTCCTCTGATAAATATTTCAAGAATATTACATTTTCTCACAATTCAATAACCTTTCATGTCACAAAATGTAACATGGTTCGATTCCTGTTTTTGCAATAATGCTCAGAATATGGTATACTGGGACAGTTATCTAAATAGAAGGAGTATGGAAATGAAGAAAAAATTATTCATGTTATTGGCAAGTATTTTGCCAGCATTCTTTATCTTTACCGGTATAAAGGCTAACGATGCAATTGATATTGTATTTGACAATGCTTATGCCCCATTCGAGTTTAAAGATTCAGATCAGGTCTATAAAGGATTGGATGTTGATATTATCAACGAAGTAGCGAGACGTTCTGGTTGGACGATTACTAAGAGTTTCCCTGGCTTCGATGCTGCAGTCAATGCAGTCCAAGCTGGTTCTGCTGATGCTCTCATGGCTGGTACAACCATTACTGAGGCACGAAAAAAAGTATTCACCTTCTCAGATCCTTACTTTGATACAAAGATTGTGGTTGCGACAACCAAGGCAAACACGATTTCATCATACAAGGATTTAAAAGGAAAAACTGTCGGTGTTAAAAATGGTACAGCTGCTCAAGCTTTCCTTGATGAAAACAAGGGTAAATATGGATATCATATCAAGACTTTTGATACAGGTGACCTGATGTACAATAGCCTTTCAACAGGCGCTGTTGATGCGGTTATGGATGATGAAGCAGTCATCAAATATGCTATCCAACAAGGACAGGATCTCAGCATTGATATTGCTGGTGAAGCTATCGGTTCATTTGGATTTTCTGTCAAAAAGGGTAGTCAATACGAATACCTTGTAAAAGACTTCAACAAGGCTCTAGCGGAAATGAAGAAAGACGGTACTTATGAAACTATCATGGACAAATGGTTAGGATCATCAACTACCACTTCAGAGACTACGGATTATTCATCTCGGCTCAATTTAACAGGAAGTGCTACAGCCAAAGCAACACCGGCTAAAGCTAGTTATACCATCGTAGCCGATTCATCATTTGCACCATTCGAGTACCAAGATAAGTCTGGCAATTATGTCGGTATTGACATGGAATTGATTAAGGCTATCGCTGAACAACAAGGTTTTACCATTTCCATTCAAAATCCTGGCTTTGATGCAGCTCTGAATGCCGTTCAAGCAGGACAAGCCGATGCTGTCATCGCTGGTATGTCTATCACCAATGCACGTAAAGAAATTTTTGATTTCTCAAATGCCTACTACACTTCCAATATCCTACTTGCTGTCAAAAACGGGAGTGAGATTGCTTCCTACAAAGACTTGAAAGGTAAGATTGTCGGCGCAAAAAATGGTACTGCCTCCTATACCTTCCTAGAAGAAAACAAATCCAAGTACGGTTATACGCTAAAAGCCTTTGATGAAGCTTCAAGCATGTATGACAGCTTAAATTCCGGATCAATTGCCGCTTTGATGGATGACGAAGCAGTTCTCCTCTATGCCATCCAACAAGGGCGCGACTTTGCTACGCCAATTCCAGGTGAAAAATCTGGTGAGTACGGATTTGCGGTCAAAAAAGGGACAAATCCTGAATTGATTGAAATGTTCAACAACGGTTTAGCTGCCCTTGTAAAATCTGGCAAATACGATGAAATCTTAAACAAGTACTTCAATTCAACCAAAAAGACCGATACTTCAACCTCAACTGTTGATGAAACAACTATTTTCGGTCTGTTAAAAAATAATTACGGTCAATTGTTCTCAGGACTTGGCATTACGATTGGTCTTGCCCTTCTTTCATTTACTATCGCTATTGTTATCGGTATTATCTTTGGGATGTTTGCGGTTAGCCCAATCAAAGCACTCCGCGTCACTTCATCTATATTTGTCGATGTAGTTCGTGGTATTCCACTAATGATTGTCGCAGCCTTTATCTTCTGGGGAATTCCAAACCTGATTGAGTCCATGACAGGCCAACAAGCACCAATCAACGACTTTGTTGCTGGAACAATTGCCCTCTCGCTCAACTCAGGTGCCTATATTGCTGAAATTGTTCGCGGTGGTATCCAAGCTGTTCCAACTGGTCAAATGGAAGCCTCTCGAAGTCTGGGTATTTCCTATGGAACAACCATGCGGAAGATTATCTTGCCACAAGCAGGGAAAATCATGTTGCCAAACTTCATCAACCAATTTGTCATCACTTTAAAAGATACAACCATCATTTCTGCAATTGGTTTGGTTGAACTCTTCCAAGCAGGGAAAATCATTATCGCCCGTAACTATCAATCATTCCGTATGTATGCCATCCTTGCTATCATCTACTTGGTAGTTATCACACTCTTGACTCGCTTGGCTCGTAAACTTGAAAAAGGAGGTAAATAATGGCTCAATTAAAAATCAACGTCCACGATTTACACAAGTACTATGGTAAAAATGAAGTTCTCAAAGGAATTACTGCTAAGTTCTACGAGGGAGATGTCGTTTGTATCATCGGTCCTTCCGGTTCTGGTAAATCTACCTTCCTTCGCACAATGAACTTGCTTGAAACGATTACCAGTGGTCAAGTAACTGTTGATGGTTATGATTTAACAGATCCAAAAACAGATGTTGATGCCTTCCGCTCAAATGTCGGTATGGTATTCCAACACTTTAACCTTTTCCCGCATATGTCCGTGCTAGACAACATTACCTTTGCTCCCATTGAACACAAGTTGCTAGACAAGACTCAGGCTGAAAAGGTCGGTATGGAATTATTAGAAAAGGTTGGTTTATCAGACAAGCGCGATGCCATGCCTGATAGTCTCTCTGGCGGACAGAAACAGCGTGTAGCCATCGCTCGTGCCCTAGCTATGAATCCAGACATCATGCTCTTTGATGAACCAACTTCAGCCCTTGACCCTGAGATGGTCGGTGATGTACTGAAGGTCATGAAGGACCTCGCTGAACAAGGAATGACAATGCTGATTGTTACCCACGAAATGGGCTTTGCTCGCAAGGTTGCCAACCGTGTTATCTTTACGGATGGCGGTGAATTCCTTGAGGATGGTACTCCTGAGCAAATCTTTGATAACCCGCAACATCCTCGTCTCAAAGACTTCCTAGATAAAGTTTTGAATGTTTAAATACTTAAAATCTTGACAAACTGTCAAGGTTTTTTCGATGTACTCAGCAATTACTCACCTCTTTGGGAAGATTTGTCAAGGACATAAACAAAATTTCTTTGACAAATTTATATCTTCTCTGTTTCTCTCTTGATTAGCTTTAGTATTTTATCCTTGTGTGTTTCGCCTGTACCTTGCTTAAAATGTAAGTTTACAGTGTATTTTGTCTTTCCAATATCCATAATTAACTGTTTATGTGGTGGTACTTGTATTTTCCTTTTTTCTTCTTCCATAAGTTCTCCTTTCCATTTTTAGACAATAAAAAAACAGTAAACCCTTTTGATTTACTGTTCATAAAAAATAATTATTCAAATTTTGAAAGCTAAAATTTATCTATTTTATCTCTAAACTTCCTTTTTAGCTTAAATGATAGGCTTGATGAGTATTGCTCATTTTTAACCAATAATTCGTATGCTCCCATAGCATTTAACGAATATGCAAATCCAAACAATCCTATTCCAAAACCAAAAAATATAAATGAATGATATTCTGTCCATCTGCTAACTGTTAGCCCTAAACTAACAAGTCCTAAAATAAACAAAATTGTTGACGGTATTGCAATAAAAATATATTTTCTTTTTTTCAGAGCGTATTCTTCCCTTAATGTTTTTAGATACTCATAATCAAATAGCAAAGGTTCTTGTTTTAATATTTTATACTGCTCATTTTCAGCAAACATTCCAAATACCATTAACCCAATTCCAAGAACTACACAAACTGCCATTCCTAAATATGAAATAGATTTATCATGAGAAAAAATTGTATATGGAATTCCTGTAAAAGCTAAAAACATAAAAGATAAACTTATTAAAAAACTGATCTTTTTTTCGTTTGCAATATATCCTGTTGCAACCTCTTTACTCACATAATATCCCTTTTCATTAGAACTATTAGCTATCTTGTCGTCTTTCAATAAATAATCTACCGACACTTCAAACACATTGGAGAGTTGAAGTAATTTTTCAACTTCTGGAAACCCCTGATTGTTTTCCCACTTACTAATAGCTTGTCTTGTTGTTCCAATTTGTTCTGCTAAGTTTTCTTGAGATATCCCTTTTTCTTTTCTTAACTTAAAAAGTTTTTCGCCTAAATTCATATATGAAACCTCCTTGTAGTTTGGTAATTAAAATCTATCAAACTACAATGTATACTTCTACCATTTAACAAATGCACTTTCGCAACATGAAGTTGCATTTGTGTTTTTTCATTATTTTACAAACATTATTTGTATTATTATACCATTTTTTCGCTTAATTTTATAGGTCTAACTCGTTCCGCTTTACCTGTGATAGTCGCTTTTCTTGTTCCTGTAATTGTTCTATACAGATCTTAACTTTTTCAGCCTGTTCTACTTCTTCTCGTATCTCTAATATTTGACTATAAAGGCTATTTTTCTCTTTCTTCAAAGTAGTAAGTTCCGATTTCCATTTTGATATAGCTAAGGTCTTGCTTTCTCCTAAATGTTCTTTTAGATATTTTCTTGCACTCTCAAATAAAATAATCTCTGCGGTATGTTCGTTATAAAAATCTTCCTGCTTGCTTTTCTTTATCTTGGTATAGGTTTTATATATGTCTTTATGTTTCAAATATTTCTCTGCTTGGTCGATAAGCTGTACTCTGTCATTGATTTTCTTTTCGGTATCTTTTATTGCTCTTGTAGTCTTGTAATTCTTATCTCTTAATGCTGATATACTTTCTTTCAATTCGGATATTGATGTAATATTTTTCTCTTTCAAGAATTGATAACTTTCAATATATTTTTCTAAGTTTATATTACTATTATCTGCATTTTCTTTTATGAGATGAGAGAGCATATCTGTTAAATCATTTTGTTTTGGTAGGGTGGTGGATTGTATAGCCATATCGTCCTGTTTATCTTTTGATGTATCATTATTTTTATCTTTCGTTAAACTCCTTATCCATCTCATTAAGGCTTTGATTCGTCTTGCAATTTCTCTTAATATCTTGTTTTGATGTTTGATTTCTCGGTTGATATTTCCTCTATCGGTGGCTATACCTTTCTTCTCCATTTGGGTAGCTGATACGCCTAAATGAATGGTCGGTATTTGTTCTATGCCTTGTCTTTGATAGGAACGGTGATCTACTTTTTCCTGTATGCTATTTTCTTCCAAATATTTGTTTGTAATGTCTGCCCATGCTTTTCGCCAATGTTCCGCTCTGTCTTGTTCGTTCCAATCTACTGTATTGATTTTTCTTGTTTTGTAATTGCCATTTTTGAGTTTTACTTTTTCTCCGTTTTCATCAAGGATATATTCTTTTTTTGATTTTGCTCCCCATGTTGTATCTTCGTTTAACGGTCGCATGGTAAGTAGGATATGTGCGTGTGGGTTTCCATCATTTTTATCGTGTAAGGCGATGTCGGCACACATACCGACTTTTACAAAATTTTCTTTTACATATTCTCTTACAAGATTTATTTGTTTTTCTCTGCTTAATTCTTTAGGTAATGCAATTTCTATTTCTCTTGCAAGCTGTGAATTTTTACTTTTTTCTATTTTCTCCACGCTATTCCATAAGACAGAACGGTTTGAAAATTCTTCAGGTGCATTTTGCGGTAATAGAATTTCGGTATGTGCTATTCCACCTTTTCTTGTAAAGTCATGGACTATTCCGTCATATTCATTTTTTATCTTTTCGCCACTTCGATAGGCGGAAGCTGCTACTGCACTTTTGCCTTTACCTCTTGAGATAATCTTTATGCAAAGATGATATATCGCCATAGCTAAAAACCTCCTTTCGTTTTTCTGATACTTTGATGTGGCGATGGATAAGACTTCCTAAAAAAATCGGATAGCTTTTATCCGATTTCTTTTGGGAAGTACACAAGGGGTAGGAAATTTATTTCCGTAGGGGAGTGTAGCTCCCCTGTATCAGCGTTAGCTGATATACCCTCTGCTAAGAGCCTTCGGAGAACGCACACACCCTTTAGGGTGTATAAGTGCGCCCTTGTAAACAAGGGACTATTCCTCTGTGTTTATTTCTTCCTCTCGATTTTCTATGTTTTCTTCTTCTGTTTGTTTTCTTTTCTCTATGATTTTTCTGATTTTTTGATTGACCGCTTCTTTAATATTCGGAAATGTAATGAGCTGATAAAATTCATCTTTGGTTAAGTTCTTGCTTTCGGTAAAGATACTTTCAAAGACTGCTCCTTTTTCATAAAGCCGTCTATCTCTCTTTTTTCTCTCTTCCTGTTTCTGCTGACTGATTAGCTTTTTTCTTTTATTTTGTAACTGCTTGATTTCTTCTTCTGTCATTAAGATTTTTTCATCTATGTTTTTCATTTTTTCTTTTCCTCTCTTTCTAATTTTGAGCAATAAAAAAAACAGTAAACCGATTTGATTTACTGTTTCGTGAACTGCTATGTTATAGCTTGTATTTAATTATTTTACTTCGACAAACTGGGATTTACTTAAATGAAATCCACTCTGCTTTTGATAGGCAGGTTATGTACTCTTTGCGAAGAACACCTTCTAATGCACAAGGAACGTTCTCTTTTGTATGATGATAACGGAAACCACATTTTTCCTGAACTCTCTTTGATTTTGTATTGCCGTCAAAATAACCGCACCACATTTTCTTCAGATTCAGGTCATCAAATCCATGTCTCATAATCTCTTGAACTGCTTCCGGTATAAGACCCTGACCCCAATACGGAACTCCTATCCAGTAACCGATCTCTCCCTCAGTATCAGGAATACCTATATTACTTGCAGAGCCTATCATCAATCCTATGCTACCCACCGGCTGCATTGTTTCTTTTAAAACCACAGCGTATGTCTCCGGTGCGGAAAGAACACTTTTTATAATCTCCTTGCTGTTTTCAACATCGGTATGTGCTGGCCAACCCGCAATCGGACCAACCTCCGGATTACTGGCATATTGAAATAAATCATCCGCATCGCTTTCTACCCATGGGCGAAGAATCAACCTTTCCGTTTCTAAAAACATTTTTTCCTCCACAACTTCTAATTTTTCTCTCTAAATAATTAACAATATTATACCATTTTTAAGCCAGTTTTTCTATCTCCTCTTTCTATGGCACTTGACAGTTGCCTATAAAATTAAAGTATACATCAACTTGTTGTTTTCGGTCTTTGCCTTGTCTTCCTCCCATTGCTTCATGGACTACTACTTTTTCTATATACTCATTTATCATTGGTACGGTCAGTTTTTCAATATCTGTATATTTCTCTATCATCTTTAGAAATTTATCGGTATCAACTTTTCTCTGATAATAGCTTTCAATTTCTTGTTTAAAATACTGTATTTGCTTTTCTAAGTCTTGTTGCTCCGTATCATAAGTATTAAATAATCTGTCAAAATGTTTTACGGGAATTTTTCCAAGTGCGTGGTCTTCATATAGCTTTGTAATGAGGGTTGTTAATTCTTCATTTCTTGATGACAGTTTTTCTAACTTCTCTTTATCCTCTTGATATTTTTCTTCTCTTTTTTCGTCAGATAACTTGTTCATCACTTTTAGAAATTCTTGTTTATCTTCTTTTGCAAAATCTGTGATTTCTCTGATTGATTTTAGGAGAATTTCATTCACTGTTTTTACTTTGATATAGTGCATACTGCAAGTGCCTTTTCTGTGTCTGTAATGTTGACATACAAAAGAGTAATCACAATCATATTTCTTTTCTTTATGTTCTGCCGGCTCTCTGTAACTTAATTTACCTCCACAATCTGCACAGATTAAAAGTCCTGTAAATGGGTGTGAGGTTGTTCCGTATTTTGGACTTCTTCTTACCATTTTTCTTAGCCTTTGAGCATTGTTCCATGTTTCTTCGTCAATGATAGCTTCATGGGTGTTTTTGAAGATAATGAGTTCATCTTCTTTTGCCTTTCTTCGCTTCTTGGTTTTGTAATCAAGGCATATTGTTTTACCAAGTATAGTGTGTCCCATATATTCTCTTTTTTCTAAGATATAGCCTACTGTGGTCGGTGTCCAAAAATATGGGTCTTCTATTCCTCTTTTCTTTGAACTATGGTTATTTTTAGGATAGTGTATTTCTGCATAAGCTGATGGGATAAGGACTTTATCTTTGGTTAGTATATCTGCTATCTGTGTTACTCCATATCCCTCTATTACAAGATGGTAAATGCGTTTTACGACCTTTGCACTCTCTTTATCGACAAGTAGCTCCTGTTTGTTCTTTGGGTTTCTAAAATAGCCGTATGGAACGCTTGGAGATACTCTTTTGCCTTCTTCCATTCTTGCTCTAAAGATAGACTTATTTTTCTTGAGGTATCTCTTGCATACCATTCGTTCATGATGTTTAGAAATGGGGTAAAGTCGCTTTCTGCTTGTTTTTCGCTGTCTATTCCGTTATTGATGGCGATAAACCTTACTCCCTTTTCTTTGAAAAGTATTTCGGTGTAAAATCCTACTTTGAGGTAATCTCTGCCAAACCTACTCATATCTTTCACTATCACAGTAGATACTTTGTTTTCTTCTACTGCTTTTATCATTTTTTGAAATCCCTCTCTATCAAAGGTTGTTCCGCTTACTCCATCATCGGTATAGTGATAAATATTTATAAAGCCGTTTCTTTTGGCATAGCTTTCAAGTAACTGCTTTTGATTGGTGATGGAATTGCTTTCTCCTTGCATTTCAGGGTCTGACCCTTGGTCATCATCACGGCTTAAACGCTCATAAAGTGCTGTTTGTCCTGTTCTTTTCGTATTTGACATGAGAATTACCTCCTTTCCAAGTTTTTGTTATTTTCTCTGTCCCTAAAAGGTTAATCCTTTTTTATCCATATAAATATAATTTTTCTTATCTTGGTATTTCTCTGATGGCTAATAAGAGATTTTCCCCAGCTGAATGACCAATAATCTTGATGTCTTATTGTATTACCTTCTTATAGGACCAGCCTTTTGCAGTTTTTTTACAGCTATAAAGCCACATTTTTCAAATAACTTACGAGAGCCTTCATTCCAATCGTAAATTTCTTCGACAATTATTTCTTTAAAATTCAGTTCTTTGGCCCGCTCAATCATACGCTCTAGCACCTTAAAGCCAAGTCCCTTTTTCCAATAACGCTTATCACCTATCAAAGCCCTTAAAATCGTTTTGATATTCAAAAACTATAGGCTTGACAGGTCTATTCAGACATGATATACTAAATGAAAATTGTAATTGTGGGGTAAGGAGAAATGGACAGTAACAAGTAAACCTATGCTCAATGAATATCATCTGGATATAGAAACGATGTCGAGATACCTAAAACCTAAACAGTCTGGAGATTGTTTGTTTTGGAACTGGACGAATGGTTTCCTATCATTTTGATTTTCGAGAGCATCAAACTAAGTTCTACGCTTATTTGGTGGTTTTCTTGTGTCTTTTTTCTGCACTCTCTATTCTCCGGATAGGGTCTTTTTGAGCGGATGCACATACACTACCAAATAGGTAGTGTATTTTGTCTTGTAAAGGAGGCTCTATGCTACTAACTACTCAACACCTCTCCCTTGACCATCAAAAAGATCTACGAAACTTGGTACAGGATCTAAATTTAATTGTTAATCCTGGCGATAAAGTGGCTATTATAGGAGAAGAAGGAAATGGTAAATCCAGTCTGCTACAAGCTCTAATGGACTCATCACTAGTTGCTCACTATCTACTCATGACTGGTACTATACAGAGAAATTTTCATTCCTTTATCTACATTCCTCAAAGTATTTCCAAAGAAATAGCAGAGCTAACTCTGAACGACTACTTCTTTGGGGATATGGATGCCAATTTGGATTATGGTTTACTTTATCTCTACGCTGAGCAGCTCCAATTTGACAGCAACCGTTTTGCTAGTCAACAGATTATTGCTAGCCTGTCAGGGGGAGAAAAGCTAAAAATTCAATTGATTAAATCACTAGCCAGTCCTGCGGAGCTTATTTTCCTAGATGAACCATCTAACGATCTAGACTTGGATACCTTGCTTTGGTTGGAAAATTACATCATAACCAGCTCTCAGGCAATCATCTTTGTCTCTCACGATGAGGACTTTCTTGCTAAAACAGCTACAAAGGTTATCCATTTGGAATCCGTCAAGAAAAAAACGCTTGCCCAGACACAAGTTCGACAAGTTGATTATCAGAACTACAGTCGACAACGTCAGGAAGCCTATCAGAAACAAAAGCAACAGGCTCAAAATGATCGCAAGGAATTTGATAAAGTCATGGCTAAACACCTACGACAGAAATCTCAGGTTCGCGATACTCTATTAAAAACCCACGATGCGACTCTGGGGCGCTTGATTGCTAAAAAAATGAAAAATGTTCTCTCTCATGAAAAACGCTATGAGAAAATGAAAGAAAATCTGACTCAGGTTCCCTTTCACGAAGATACCATCGCTCTATTTTTCTCAGATATTTCTCCCCTTCCACCAAGAAAGCAACTCTTACAATATGAGAATTTTAAACTAGAAATAGGCGACCAGATACTAGCTAAGCAGATTCATTTTTACCTAAATGCCCAAGATAAAATCGGAATTATCGGCTCCAACGGGATAGGAAAATCAACCTTTCTCAACATTCTCTATCAGCAACTCAGCCAACGACCAGATATTATATTGGGTTATATGCCTCAACATTATGAAGATTTACTGGATGAATCTGTTTCACCTCTCACATTTCTATCACCTCAGGGTAACCGTGAACAAGAGCAAATCATTTTGACACATCTTGCCAGTCTCCAATTTACCCGTCAAGAAGTTCATCATAAAATTAGTGAATTGTCTGGTGGACAAAAAGCCAAGCTGCTGTTACTCAAAATGGTGCTTGATCGTGCAAATTTCCTCCTGCTAGATGAACCTAGTCGCAACTTCTCACCGACATCTCAACCCTATATTCGACAATTATTTACAAATTACTCTGGCGGTCTAGTCTGCGTTTCCCATGATAGACGGTTTCTAAGAGAAGTTTGTAATAAGATTTATAGATTAACAGAAAAAGGATTGGAAGAAATCGAATTAGAAAATTTGGAATGATTCTGAATACACAGATGTGAAAGGGTATATTTTAAGAGGTATAACACTCTAAATACTCCCATATACTTTATACCATGATTATCAATCATCCTCTATACCAAAAAGAAAGTTCCAGAATGTAAGCCTAATCAAGTGGCTATTCTGGAACTTTTTCAATATACTTCTTTACTATTTATCACAATCAATCTCCGCCACGGCTGTTCATCTGTCCGCTATCGCTTCAACAAAAGACTGATCTTGTTTAAAGGCACTTTACATCATGACTGTAAAGTAATTTAGCCAAAGTCATTTGCCATCATTTTTTGAATTGAGATAGGTATATATAAAACTCGTACTTATGGCTAAAGTGGTCCACCATTTAAAATCTAAATCTAGTAGTGAAAATATGAGAAAACTACCAAACAAAGATAATAAAATATAAATAATAATTATAAAATTTTTCTTCAAGACAATCACCACTCAAAGTTGATTCTACCATTTCCTGGATATTTATCATGGTTATCCCAATATTTAGCAATATGATAACCAAGAGAGGTTAAGTTTAAAGCATCATCCAAAACTCTGCTTTCTTTAATTTTGTCTTTGCTTGGTGTTTTCCAACTTTAGCAACCATTGCTACAAGTTCTCTAAACCGACATCAGTTAAAATACTCATTTCATCTTCTTGTGAATCAAAAACTAAGTGGGGGCTACCCAAAGGGTAGCACTTCTATGAAGTAGATACTAACACAATGTTTGTCTTTAATCTGGGAAACACAACCACCCCTTCTCATATCTAAAAACGGAAAAGTTCATTACCGTCATTCGGCGATAAGTTAATGATTAAATAATTATTCTGCTACCCTTATGTCTGTAATTGTCCTCGTACTATTTGCTTAAAGCATGGAGATTGCTTACTATAACGAAAATCACTAGAGGTCTTCATGATTTTCCGTGATTATATTCCAAAATTTTTTTCTTTAATACAGTGGTTACCAAACGATTAGTCTAGCCTACTTTTGATTGAACTGGGTAGCAAGGCTAAACAACGAATTCATGCTGCGCATTTGATAATAGGTATACAAATAGATATATAAAACAGGGGTAATGAACTTTTCCTCTATTAGCTGCCTCCCTTTTTTATTGGAGAAGGCGAGCCAGTAGTCTTCATCATTGAACGCTTTCAGACTCCTTTCTTTAGGTCAGATGGCGTTCGACATCTCAAATGACATATCTCCTTTTCAATTAGATTATACCACGTTTGTAAAACGCTTTCAAACATTTATACGCTCTAAACGCTACTTTTTTATCTTTCTTTTCCACGGAGAAAGGAATCCCACATCTTCTGCTGTGGTTTAGCAAAAGGATAAGAATGAAAATCCTCCACAGATACCCACCTAATTTCTCGATTGGTTGGGAGTTGGGCTGTCCTTGCTAGACCTTCTGTTAAATCTATCTGCCATTTGCGGTGACTAAAAACATGTTGAACGGAGTCAAATTCTTGCTCTTGCCAATCGATGGTTAGTCCATAAAGTTCCGTAAAGCTCTGCCGAATATCTGGTTGAATAGGTTCTTCTGCTATTTCAAAAAGAGATACCTGCTTGTCTACGATTGTCCCTTTTTTCAAAAGTGGAAAGGACCAAAAACCGGATAAAAGTCCTGCATCTGTGTTTTTTTTCCAGCAAAAATTGATTGTCCTTATTTCTGATAAGAAATCCGTGATAGGCTACAGGCAAGGGCTTTTTCTTTGGAGCTTTGATAGGATATTTATCCATTGTTCCGTTGAGATAGGCCGCACTAAATTCCTTGACTGGGCTATCTTCTGGCCGGGGATTCACCGGGGATTCAATATCAGAACCCAAATCCATCAGAGCTTGGTTGAAATCTCCTGGTCTATCAGGATCAATCAAAAGCTCCATCATAGCTTGAAAAATCTTACGATTTGCCGGCAAACCTATATCGTAATTTACCTCAAACAGACGACTGAGAACCCGCATAACATTACCATCTACAGCAGGTTCTGGTAAATCAAAAGCAATACTTGCAATAGCCCCAGCAGTGTAGGGACCGATTCCTTTTAATCTGGAAATTTCTGCATGCGTTTTTGGAAAGTGGCCACCAAAATCTGCGACCATCTGTTGAGCAGCTTTTTGCATGTTCCGAACACGTGAATAGTAGCCCAAGCCCTCCCAAAGTTTAAGTATGACTTCTTCTGGAGCAGCAGCTAGATCACTGATAGTCGGCAAATGGTAGAGAAATCGTTCATAATAGGGAATCACAGTATCTACCCTAGTCTGCTGAAGCATGACTTCTGATAGCCAAATAGCGTAAGGATCTCTTGTTCTTCGCCAAGGAAGGTCACGTTTATTCGCATCGTACCAATCCAAAAGTGCCTTGCGAAAAGCTACAATCTTCTCTTTCGGCCACATTTCTATTTCATATTTTTTCAAATCTAACATATACCTAGTATAGCATAAAGTAGATAAACTGGGGACTGCTGTAGTCTCTCAGTTTATCTTTTTGTATATAATTTATAGCAATCTATAGAAATGTCTTGCTACCGTAAGTTCTCCTTCTAAAACCTTCCACACTTTGTTTTTCAACTTAATGCTCAGCTAAAGGTAGCTTTTCAAACCATTTGTATCCTTAGAACTATGATTTGTTGCCTGATACTCAGTAACGAAGCACCTGCTAATTTATTCTACTTTCCCTGTCACAAACATGGTAAAACTCGCTGTCGCTATCAACTTTTTATCTTGATTTTGTATCATTACTTCAACAACCTTTGTCCTGCTACCATCATGGATACAGCGACCAGTTACTGATAGGGTATCTTCTAGCTTTGCTGCTTTCATGTAATGAATATTGGACTGAAGAGTGACTGAGTACACTCCACCTGCAACAGTTGTCAATCCAGCTACAGAATCTGCCAAGGTAAAAAGATAACCACCGTGCGCCATACCATATGGATTCAGCGATTTTTCAGTGACTTTAGCAGTCAATAACACTTCACGTTCGTTAATTACTTCGGTCTGGTAATCATCCAGAGCTGTGATAGGGGTTAATTTCAATTTATCTATCAAGTTCATTCTCCTTCTGCTTGCTGACTCATCTGCATCTTATAATAAATACCCTGACGAGCCATTAACTCTATATGATTCCCCTGTTCTACAATTTTTCCGTCAACCATAACTAAGATCAAATCTGCCGATTGAATAGTGGATAATCTGTGAGCAATAATGAAGCTGGTTCGTCCTTTCATCAATTTTGCAAAGGCTTCTTGTACCAAAATCTCAGTTCTTGTATCAATGGAGGAGGTTGCTTCATCCAAAATTAGGATTTTAGGAATTTTAATGAAGACACGCGCAATGGATAGGAGCTGACGTTGTCCTTGAGATAGGGAACGTCCTCCATCCGTTAAAATCGTATCATATCCTTGTGGCAATTGACGAATGAAAAAGTCAGCATTGGCTGCTTTGGCTGCCTCTATAACTGATTCTCGTGTAGCATTGGGATAACCATAGGAGATGGTATCATGGATTGTTCCCGACTTTATCCATGTTTCTTGTAATACCATCCCAATTTGCTTTCGGAGTTCCTCACGACTGTACTGACTAATCGGAACGCCATCTAACACAATCTGACCTGCTGTCACATCGTAAAAGCGCATGAGCAAGTTAATCATTGTAGATTTGCCTGCTCCAGTTGGTCCAACAATAGCTACCTTCTGACCTGATTTGACTTGAATATCCAGATGTTCAATCAGGGAACGGTCACTGCGATATGAAAAGGACACATTTTCAAAAGAGACAACTCCTTTCAACTCCTCGGGATTGATTGTTCGCTCTGCCTGTTCTGCCAAACCATCTAAAGCTAAAATAGTAAATAATCTATCTGCGCAAGCCAACGCGCTCTGCAACTCTGAAAGGACCGAAGAAATATCATTAAAGGGTTTACTATACTGACTAGCATAATGGAGGAAAGTTGTCAAAGATCCAACGGTAAAGTTTCCCATCATAATCCGTAAAGCCCCAAGTCCTGCAAGAAAAGCATAAATGACAGCGTTGATGAAACGAGTGCTGGGATTGACGGTCGAAGAAGCAAAAATAGCCTGCTGAGAATAGGTTGCATAGCTATCATTGACAGACTGAAAGTCACTTGCAAGCTGATCTTGAGCATTAAAGGATTGAATGAGAGTCAATTGGTTTATAGACTCTTCTAGAAGTTGAGATTGCCGTCCACGTGCCTGAGTCTGTTTTCTATAGTAACCATAACTTTTTTTAGCGATATAGCGTGAAACCAGGAGTGAAACCGGAGTCAAAGCAACTACCAATAGCATCATCGTCAAATCCAGTCCTGCCATGGTAAAAATAGTAAAGATAATCGTCAAAACTCCAATAAAAAATTGGTTGAAAATCATCAACAATCCATTGGTCAGTTGTTCACTATCGCTTGAGAAACGGGCAACCAGATCCCCTACAGACTGACTATCTAAATAAGATAAAGGCATATGATGAAGTTTGACATAGACCTGTTCTCTCAAATTTGTCACTATACCATAGACCAAACGATTGGTTATTAGAGGCAGCCACCACTGAACCATGGTATTCAGCAGAATAAGAAGCAACATCCGCTGAACAATCTTAAATAAGAATTGGCTATCCGCTAAAAGTGTAGCATCTACCGCTTGACCAATTAAAATCGGTAGATAAACCGTCAGCACAACCTGTACAAAGGTTCCAATCAGAAGCAAGCTGAGTCTTAAAGGTTGTTTCACAACCAATTTTACAAGACCTTTAAAACTAGATTCCTGCATGATGACTAACCTCCTCGACTTCTTGTGACTGATTGATTTCTTGGTAAACCGCTGAGATTCTTAGCAAATCCTCATGACGACCAAGCCCCACTTGCTGTCCTTGATCTAATACTAAAATTTGATCCGCCAACCGCAAACTATTGGTCCGCTGCGATACCATTATCAAGGTTTTTTCAGGTAAATGTTTGCGAATAGCAGATAAGAGACGACTTTCTGTCATATAGTCCAAAGCCGAAGTTGCATCATCTAGTATCAATACCGATGCCTGCTGTAAAACGGCACGCGCAATGGTTAGACGCTGACGTTGACCTCCAGAAAAGTTCTTACCAAATGCTTCAACTGGACTCTCCAAACCTCCCTTTTCCTCAATAAAATCTCTAGCTTGAGCAATGTCTAAGGCAGCCCACACATCACTATCAGAAACCTGTTTAAGCCCCAATGATAGATTAGAACGGACAGTGCCAGCAAAAAGCTGAGCCTGCTGGGGAACCAAGGCTAACTGCTGTCTCCAAAGCCTCAAATTTTCTGGATTCCCCCCATCTATAAACAAGGATAACTGATCAGCTGGCACTGGATAGAGAGCCTGCAATAAGTCTACCAGTGTAGACTTACCAGCACCTGTACCACCAATAATTCCCATAAATTGCCCCTTATACAAGTTAAAAGTAATATCTAACAAAGAGGCTTCCGATGACCGAGGGTAGGAAAAAGAAAGATGTTGGACAGAAAAAATAAGGTTCCTATCTTTACAGGTTATCTTGGGTAATGGAGCTTCTATATCTTCTGATTCTTGCTCAAACACCTCTTGAATTCGCTGAGCTGAAATGTAAGTCTGATTGAGGGTTGAAACCACCATCACCATCTTGACCAATTCCACTAAAATTTGTAAAAGGTAATTGATGAGAGCAACCAGCATCCCTTGTTCCAATCCATTACTAGAAATCGCCTCATTTCCCTGCCATATCAAAACCACCAAGGTGATATTGACTACTAAAAATGTTAGTGGCGATAAAAGACTGGACCAAAAGCCAGCTTGTAACTGCTGCTTTTCATACTCTTGATTGATTGTCTGAAATGCCTTGATTTCACGCTCTTTCTGCCCAAAAGCACGAATAACTCGCCAACCTGTCATAGTTTCACGTACTTGACCGACCAAACTATCTAATTTTTTTCGCAAGCTTTGATAAATACGGCTGGTAATCAAGGAGATACCTGTCACAAGCACAAGCAAGATAAAGATCATCCCCATAAAATAAAGAGACAGACTAGGACTGAGATAAAAGGCCATGATAAGGGCACCAAATACCACAATCGGAGCACGCAAAAACAAACGTAAAAAAATATTGATTCCCGTCTGAATCTGTAAGGTATCGCTTGTTAATCGAGTCAGTAAACTTGAAGAAGATAGCCTATCTCGACTAGATTTGGGAAGGGAAAGCACCTTTTGATACAAATCTTCCGTTAACTCTTTTGTCACTCCAACTGCCACTTTAGCTGAAAAATATTGTGCCACAAGCGCAACAACAACTCCGATACCAGCAAAAGTAACCAGCAAAAAAAGCATAGCAACCAGGTCTCCCCGGCTGCCATTTGGAATAATTGTATCAACGATATTGGCAATAATCAATGGTACTAGAAGTTCAAAACAGGCCTCTAATAGTTTGAAAAATGGACCAAGTATGGATTCCTTTGTATAATCCTTAAAATATCGTGATAAAAATTTCATATTAACGGTGCTCCAAGGCTTGAACCGCAGTAATCAAGGTCAAATTGTAAACATCATCCGGATTACAACCACGAGACAGGTCGTTTACAGGCTGATTAAGTCCCTGCAAAACAGGACCAACTGCAGCAAAACCACCCATACGCTCTGCAATCTTGTAACCAATATTACCTGCTGAGATACCTGGGAAAATAAATACTGTTGCCTGACCTGCTACATTTGAACCTGGTGCCTTCAACTTTCCAGTCGTTGGAACAAAAGCTGCATCAAATTGCAATTCCCCATCCAAATCTAACTCTGGACGCAATTTCTGAGCAATCTTGGTCGCTTCTACAACCTTATCAACCTTAGGCCCTGAACCTGAGCCCTTTGTCGAATAGCTGAGCATGGCCACTTTGGGATCAATACCAAACATCTTAGCAGTACGAGCCGAGTTAATCGCAATCTCTGCAAGTGTTTGAGCATCCGGGTCAATGTTAATCGCACAATCACCAAAAATATAACGTTCTTCACCTTTGACCATCAAGAAAGCTCCCGACGTCTTAGACACTCCTGGCTCGGTTTTGATAATCTGGAGGGCTGGACGAACTGTTGAAGCTGTAGAATGAATGGCACCTGAAACCATTCCTTCTACAACCCCCATATAGACCAGCATCACACCGAAGTAGTTCACATCTTTCAACAATTCATGTGCTTGTTCTTCAGTCACTTTGCCCTTACGGCGCTCCACCAATGCTGCTACCATCTCATCATACTTGTCATAGTGAGCAGGGTCAATAATTTCAAAACCTTCTGTAATCCCTTCGATGTCTAGGTAAATTTTAATACGTTCAGGGTTTCCAAGCAAGACTGGTACTACATCTGATTCATTAACCAAACGCTTTGTCGCTTGCAAGATGCGTGGTTCTTCGCCTTCTGGCAATACGATACGAACTTTTTTACCCTCTAGCTTTATAGCTAATTGCTCAAAAATTTTCATGAACAAACTCCTTAAAATTATTTACTTGTTAACTGATTGATAATAGCCTGAAAATCATCTGGAAGGGGCACTTCCAAATCAATCCTTTCGGCTGAAAAAGGATTGTCAAAGACCAAATGATGACAATGCAGAGCCTGACGCTCTATCCCACATTCTAAACTCCCTCCATACATGTCATCTCCCAGCAATGGAAAACCAATGTGAGCAAAATGAACACGAATTTGATGCGTTCGACCTGTATGGAGTTGAATATCTACTAAATGAATGTCATTCCATGATTGGACAACACGATAGGAAGTATGGGCATACTTCCCCGTATTGGTCACACAGCGAGTAATAATACTATCTTCTGGTCGCCCAATCGGAGCAATAATATCACCTTGAACTTTCAAGACTCCATTTCCCTTGATTAGAGCATAGTAACGTTTCTGAATCGATTTCGCCTGCAACTGTTTATCCAGACGAGCATGGGCATAGCCATGCTTTGCAAACAGCATCACACCAGAAGTATCTCTATCCAGACGCGTTACAATGTGAACCTGCTTATTTTCATAATCCTGAGCAATCAAGTATCCCTTGACAAAATTAGCAATCGTTGAGGAATGTAAAACAGATGGAATTGATGCATAACCAACTGGTTTATTGATAGCCAAGAAATGGTCATCTTCATAAACAATGTCCAGTGGAAAGGAAATCGGTTTCAAACTTCCCGTAACATCCTCCTCAGCCGGTATATCAATTGTAACTCTATCTCCAATATCAAGCAAGTAAGTTGCATTGCGTTCTATATCGTTGACCCAGATATTGCCACCCATGTACTTAATTTTGGCGAGTAGACTCTTGGAAACACCATATTTTTTAAGAAATGTCTTGATTTTTATATGCTGGTCAGCTATATATTCAAAGCGCATCACTCCACCTCTCCAATAAAAGCATCTTTGACCCTATTCCAAAAACTAGTATGGCTTGAGGTAGCAACAAAATGAATCTTGCTATTATCAATCTGATACTCAATGGTTTTGATATTGTCGTAAGTGAAAGTCTTATTGTCTACTGCAATCGAGTAACGGTCATTGTGTTTAGGCTCTATCACAATCTTATCCTTTTTGGGGACAACAATAGAGGAACCCAACGTTCGATAAACACGATTGTTCAAACTAGCCACCTCAGCAATCTGCAAGGCTTCAATTGTCGGATGTAAGACAGCGCCACCAAGGGACTTGTTATAAGCTGTTGAGCCTGTCGGAGTAGACACCGAAATCCCATCACCTCGAAAACGTTCAAAGGGAACGTTGTTGATGATAATATCTGCGACCATGGTCTTAGATAAGCGCTTGATAGTCGCTTCATTCAGAGCACGCGCCTCAATCGTCCGATCATCTGTCATCTTGACCTTAATATTTAAGATTGGATAGGAAACTCGTGCACCCGTATCAAGCTTGAGATTCTCAATCAGCTTATCAACTTCAAAATCACGATAATCCGTATAAAATCCTAAATGTCCCGTGTGAATACCAACAAAACGGACACGATCAATCAACTTCTCATACTTATGAAAAGCTGATAACAACATCCCATCACCTCCAATAGAGATGACAATATCTGGATTTTTTGCGGTTAAAATAAAATTTGCTTCCCTTAATTTTGTCCACAATTCTCTGGACACTGCTTCACTCTTAGGATTTCGACTTGCAAGCAGAGCGATTTTTTTTCTACCTGTATTCTTCATCTGTATCATCACTATTTCCAACACCATCATTCAGTTTACGATAGCCAGGATCAAATAAGACCTGCGCTTCCTGTATATCGTTGCGGATTTTTCGCATCTCCTCATCTAATTCATAGGCAATTTTCGCTGTAACTTCCAAGCGCTTCTTGATTTCTTCGGGAAAGTTTCCCCTATATTTGTAATTGAGAGAGTGTTCAATCGTTGCCCAAAAGTTCATGGATAGGGTACGAATTTGAATCTCTGCCAAAACCGTCTCATTACCATTTATGGTGTCCACTGGGTACTCAATCACTACATGATAAGAACGATAGCCAGAAGCCTTCATGTGATTGATATAGTCCCGCTCATGAACAATCTGCATATCTTTTCGTTTCCTTAAAATCGCTAGAACTTCTTCTATATCATCAACAAATTGGACCATAATCCGAAGACCAGCAATGTCCTGCATATCTTGAGCAAGATTTTCCAATTTTATGTGTCTCAAGGTCATCTTTTCTTTAATAGACTCAATTGGCTTCACTCGTCCTGTTACAAACTCAATTGGAGAATGCTGATTGGCCTTCCGATACTGCTTACGAATTCCTCGCAATTTGATCTTCAGTTCGCCAACTGTCTGGATGTAAGGGTCTAAAAATTCTTCCCAATTAAAATCCATATGATCCCTTTCTTGTCAAAACTTTTAAATTGTATTATACTCAATAAAAAATCAAAAATAGATGAGCAATAAAGTCAAAGATGGAACTCTACTACTTTTTAAATTTCAAGCAGCAGCTAAAGTCCTCCATCAGATAAGACACTCATCAAGACGAAGTAACAAGATTTCATTTTGATTTTCAAAGAGTGTTAAGATAACACAAAGACTAATCTATTATAACATATGAAAGGGTTTACTGCATGAAAAACCATCTAGAAATCGAGTACAAAACACTATTGACCAAATCGGAATACAAACGCCTCTTGCCTGATTTTTCTGATGTAAATCCCGTTTTTCAAACCAATCACTATATTGATACCCCAGACTTTGATCTGAAAAATAACCGTCTTTCTCTCCGAATTCGTACCTTTGAAGAAATGGCAGAGCTAACATTAAAAATTCCTCAGGAAATTGGCAACCAAGAATACAATCAAGCTCTGGATATTCAGACCGCTAGAGCCTTACTTACACATTTTCAACTTCCAACAGGTCAGATTGCAGATATTATTTCAATCACCGCTATTCCTCTCAATAGACTTGCTGTCTGGGGTAGCTTAACCACTGAGCGCTATGAAAAAGAGACATCTATCGGGCTCATGGCTCTGGATAAAAATGATTATCTTGATCAAACAGACTACGAGCTAGAAGTTGAGGTTACAGATGCCGATGAAGGGAAAATTCTATTTGATGAATTTCTCAAAAAAAAATCTATCCAATTCAAATATGCCAGCAGCAAAGTTGCTCGAACAGCTGCCTATAAAAAATCAGTTCAATAGGACTGATTTTTTATTTCTCTGCTGAAAATTTTTCAATTTTTTGGTAAAATAAAATTATCTATTGTAAAAAATACTTTTATGATCTTCATAAAAGCTCAGTGTATTAAAGGAGTTACTTGAAAATGGTGCAACCTCTCGGTGAACACAACGTAAAATTATTCTCACTCAATAGCAATCGCGACATTGCTGAAAAAATTGCAGAGTCTGCTGGAATTCCTCTTGGGAAACTTTCTTCTCGTCAGTTTTCAGATGGAGAAATCCAAATTAACATTGAAGAATCTGTACGTGGCGTAGATGTTTACATCATCCAATCAACTAGTTATCCGGTCAATAACCACCTGTGGGAACTATTGATTATGATCGATGCATGTAAACGCGCTAGTGCTAACACCGTCACTGCTGTTATCCCTTATTTTGGCTATGCGCGTCAAGATCGTACTGCTTCTCCACGTGAACCAATTACAGCTAAGTTAGTTGCCAATATGCTAGTTAAAGCTGGCGTAGATCGCGTATTAACTCTTGATTTACATGCTTCACAAATCCAAGGTTTCTTTGATATTCCAGTAGACAATCTCCTTACTGAGCCTCTCTTTGCTCACTACTATATGGAAAAAGGTCTTTGCAAAGAAGATGTGGTCATTGTTAGCCCTAAAAACTCAGGTATCAAACGTGCTCGCAATATCGCAGAATTTTTAAATGCTCCGATTGCTATTATTGATTATGCTCAAGATGATTCTGAGCGTTCCGAAGGATACATCATCGGCGATGTGGCTGGTAAAAAAGCGATCTTGGTAGATGACATTCTCAATACTGGTCGCACCTTTTCACAAGCTTCAAAAATTGTACAAGAAGGTGGAGCTACTGAAATTTATGCTGTTGCCAGCCATGGCCTCTTTGCAGGAACAGCCGCGCAGTTACTAGACGAAGCGCCAATCAAAGAAATCCTAGTGACCGACTCTGTTTCTAGCAAGGAGCAACATCCAAAGAACATTGCCTTCTTAACAGCTAGTGACTTAATCGCAAATGCAATTCACCGTATTCAAGAACATCAGCCGCTCAGCCCACTCTTCAAGTTTACTAATCCGATAAAAGAAAACTAGGAGTCTACTTTTTGATTTATTTAGACCATGCAGCAACCACTCCCGCTTCTCCCATTGCTCTCCAACGAATGATGGAAGTTGCTCAAGAAAGTTATGGCAACCCATCCAGTATTCACCATGCTGGCCGCAATGCTAACCAAATTCTTCGTCAGGCACGTCAGGATATTGCCCAAGTTTTAGCTGTTTCGCCCGATCAGCTCATTTTTACCTCCGGCGGTTCCGAAGCGAATAATTTAGCGATCAAGGGTTATGCCCTTGCTCATAAAGATAAGGGCAAACACCTGATTACAACAGCTATTGAACATCATGCCGTCCTTCATACCATGCAGTACTTAGAAGAACATTTTGGTTTTGAGGTAACCTATATTCAGCCGATAGATCAGGTCATCACTGCTCAACAAATAAAAAAAGCCCTACGACCAGATACTATCCTTGTCAGTGTTATGTTCGCCAATAATGAAACTGGGCAACTACTTCCCATTAAGGAAATTGGTCAAGTTCTCTCTGGGCATCAAGCTGTCTTTCATGTTGATGCTGTCCAAGCTGTTGGAAAGGTAGAGCTACACCCGATTGAATACGGGATTGATTTTCTTACTGCTGCAGGCCATAAATTCCATGGCCCGAAAGGAAGTGGTTTTCTATACAGTAAAATTCACCGGTTCGACTCCTTAATCCATGGTGGAAAGCAGGAAGCTCAACATCGAGCAGGAACCGAAAATCTCCCAGCCATTGCTGCTATGGCAACTGCTCTAACGGAGCAAATTACCGAATTAGACAAAAATAGCAACTACATCAGTCAACTCAGAAAACAACTTATTGAAGGGTTACATGGATTAGACTATTATATCAATCAGTCTGGCCCCCATCTCCCCCATATCCTCAATATTGGTTTCCCAGGCAAGCTAAACGAACAACTACTTATGCAATTAGATCTAGTCGGTATTGCTGTATCTAGCGGTTCTGCCTGTACTGCTGGCATTGTTCAAAACAGCCATGTATTGGAAGCTATGTATGGAAAAGAATCTCCTCGGTTGAAGGAGTCTATCCGTATCAGCCTTTCAGAAACCAACACAAAACAAGAAATAGATACTCTTATCGTAGAATTAAAAAAAATAATTGGAGGTTAAAAATGGCATTCCAAAAATCTGTTACCTTGAAAGATTGTAACTTTACTTATCATATTAGTCCTGTTGTCAAAAAATATACACTGCGTGACAATACGTTTGAACAAACCAAAGCAGGACATTATCAACTGACTCGTCTTCTGGAAGAAATTCCAAACTCAAACCAGGGTTTCCTCTTAAAAATTATTATCAATCAGGACTTGACAGGTTTTAAAATCAATATCACAGATAAATCCGGTCTACACTTGGTTAACATTTTTAAACCAGAGAGCAATAAGGTCATTCAGGAAAAGTTTTACTTCCTTATGGATAGCTTGATTGATCGTGACATCTTTACGAAAGAAGCATAAAAATGATTGAAGTCCATTATCGTGATGCTTATAAAAAAGAGCGTAGCCAGACATTTGAAAATAAGGAGGCAGCAGTTTTAGCCTTCTCTGGTTGCCTTACTCTACCGGATTACTATCCTATCTCTAGCATTATCAAAGATGGGAAGGAATTGGATTTCAAAGGAACAATCGGTGACCTCTATCTTTATTTACAGACACTAGACTAAACAGGTTCTCTGTTTGGTCTTTTTTAAAATCAATCTGTTGATTTTTTCACAAACTTGGACTAGAATAGAGGAAAGAATTATTTAACATACGAATCATCGATATAAAAAATAAAGGAGTCCAAAGTGAAAAACGATAAAAAATCAGATATTCCACGCGCTACTGCCAAACGTCTATCCCTTTACTACCGTATTTTCAAGCGTTTTTATGCAGGTAATATTGAAAAAGCTAGTTCTAAAGAAATCGCCGAAGCCATTGGCATAGATTCCGCAACTGTGCGCCGTGATTTTTCTTACTTTGGAGAACTCGGTCGGCGCGGTTTTGGCTACAATGTCAAGGAGCTGATGGATTTTTTTGCGGATATTTTAAACGATACTTCCATTACCAATGTGATATTAGTTGGTGTTGGAAATATGGGACGCGCCTTGCTTCACTACCGCTTTCACGAACGGAATAAAATGAAGATTGTCATGGCATTCGAGGCCGATGACAGCCCTGCGGTCGGCACTATAGACGAAAATATTCCTATTCATGCCATTTCAGATATTAAAGATCGTATTCAAGAGGCCAACTCACAAACAGCTATCTTAACGGTACCGAGCATCAAAGCTCAGGAGGTAACAGACATCCTTGTTGAAGCTGGTATTAAGGGTATCCTCAGTTTTTCACCAGTTAATCTCTCTGTACCAAAAGATGTAGTTGTACAATATGTTGATTTGACTAGCGAGTTACAAACCTTGCTCTACTTTATACGCAAAGGATAATGATTGGTGCATGTCAGAAAATGAACCCACGAATAAAACCTATCGCATGCTGCACTGTCTATCGTGCAGCTAGTTTTTCTA
Organism: Streptococcus sp. DAT741; assembly: GCF_009866825.1. Taxonomy (NCBI): domain Bacteria; kingdom Bacillati; phylum Bacillota; class Bacilli; order Lactobacillales; family Streptococcaceae; genus Streptococcus; species Streptococcus sp. DAT741. The sequence continues at coordinate 903,751 of NZ_CP019557.1, read as the reverse complement.
AAAATAACCAAAACCAGTCCTCAAAACATAGACTGGTTTTAAAATTGCTCCACTTGTTTTATTTTAGAACAATTTAATCATGCTCTCTTCAACTCAATATCCCAACTAAAAGTACCTTATCTACTATAACATTTTTATCCATGTTAAAATGATAACTTTGCAATTCAGTTTTTTAATATCATATTTCAAGCTGTTACACCATGATGGACAATCTTACATTTTATTTAAAGCTTTCCTTGTATAGCTCACTATACTACAAAAAGCTCTCTCTTGATTTCCTATGTACGACATTATCCCGTCAAAACTATTAAAACGACTATTTAAAATAACTCACTTTCTTCCCTAAAAGAATAATACCCCTTGCAACCTACAATTAAGTGGTCTAATAAAACCAATCCTAGCGTTTCGCAGGATTTTTTTAAATTCTCTGTGAAAAGTAAATCATTTTTACTAGGTTGCACTGAACCCGATGGATGATTGTGCACGATAATAATAGATGTTGCCATGCATTTGACTGCATAATGCAAAATTTCACGTGGTTCTGCAATACTGCGGTTAACACTACCAATAAAAATAGTCTTTTGACTGATAATCTGATTTTGTGTATTTAGATAAAGAGCAAGCAGATGTTCTTGTTTCTTATCACCGAGTTCTTGGATCATCTTGCGCCCAAGCTTCTCACTACCCAAGATATGTTCATTTAAGAGCAATTCAGACTGGTTGATCCGTTTTCCCAACTCAATCATGGCCTTGATTTCAATTGCTTTCACACGACCGATTCCTGTTAAAGTCTGCAATTCTTCTATAGACAATTCTCTTAAAGCCGCCAAGTTCTCCAAGCGATTTAATAAATTATTGGAAAGAATGGAAACAGGCTCTTTTTTTGTTCCGGTTCGAATAAAAATAGCTAATAATTCTTGATTACTAAGTCGTTCAGCCCCTACTTCCATAAGACGTTCACGAGGGAGCAGAGATTCTTCTTTAAAATCAATTTGATACATAATTTCCTCCTCACTTATTTATTCGTAAGGTGGATAAAAAATAGGGGTGGTACAGAATTAGAATAGTAATTCTGTACCACCCCCACAAAGTTAATTTACTGTATTCGCCTTAAAAACCGACTACCACAGTCTGCACCAATTAGCCACTATCCTACTCGTTAGGAATTAAGAGTGTTGGGGCGAGCCAATCCTATTGACCATAGTCATACTGATTGTAGCTCTTTGTAAATGCATCCAATACTTCCTTTGGTGACTGTTTGTATGGAGTTGTTGACTCAAGAACTCCCTTTACAATGATACGTTCTGTAGCATAATAATCAGTACATGTTACCAAGGTAATCTCTGTTCTTCCAGCAACATCGTCAATAACATGTACACTTTCCGGAGGAACAATCTGCACACTATCGATTACATACGTATAGACGGTTGTCTTATCGGTAATATGAATCTTCATACCATTTTTGGCACGATCAAGCGGTGAGAAAAGAACGTCCGCTGCACCAGTTACTCCAAAAATATGATGACTGGCTAACGCATAATTCCCCTTTCCCATTTCCTGATTTTCCTTCATTGTACCTGCACCGTACATAAGAGAGGTATTAAAGACACCTTTAAAAATAGGAAGATTGATACCAAGTTCTGGAACGGCAATTCCACCAATTACCGGTAGACGCTGTGCTTCCCATTGGGCTTTCAAAATAGCCTCTGTCGAAACGGATTCAACTTGATTAAAATCAAAAGTCGTTTCAGCTTGTTTATTTTTCTCAATATCCTCTGTAGTAACATTTTTGATTTGATATTTATTGGTATTCCATCCAATGATAAAATTACGGATAGGAGCATTAAATATCAAAGCCAGAGAAATCAATACCAATAAAACTGTTAGAAGTTTACGCCAAAAAGAACCCTTTCGCTTCTTCTTTTCACGTTTAGACATGACTGCTTATTCCTTTTCCTCTTTAATCTCAGCAGCTTCAACCAAGGCAAAAGTCATAATTTTCGCTTCATCATTGAGACGCATTACCTTAACACCCATGGTAGAGCGACCGGTTTGTGAGATATTAGCCACACTTGTACGAATAATGACACCAGTATCTGTGATTACCATAATATCCTCAGCACCAGAAACGGTTGTCAGCCCTGCAAGCGGACCATTTTTCTCAGCAACTTTAAGGGTTTTAATCCCCTTACCACCACGTCCTTTTGTAGGGTGCTCACTAGCTGGAGTGCGCTTCCCAAAGCCCTTTTCAGTCAAGACAAGAACTTCTTGTTCATCCGAAATCATGGTAGCTCCAACCAATTGGTCTCCATCACGAAGGGTGATACCACGCACACCTGTTGCTGTTCGTCCCATATTGCGGACGGCTGTTTCCGCAAATCGAACGGAATAACCAAATTTGGTTCCCATGATAACATCTGCCTGCCCATTTGTCAAGAATACGTTAATAAGTTCATCATATTCTTTCAGATTCAAAGCCTTCAAACCGCTCTGACGGATATTAGCAAATTCTGAAACACTGGTACGTTTAACTACACCTTGACGAGTTGCAAAAAATAGGTAACAATCTGCTTCTTGATCTTTCGTCACATTGATAATGGTCTGAATAGACTCGTTCTCTTCTAGCTTGAGCAGATTAACTACCGGAAGTCCCTTGGCAGTACGACCATACTCAGGGATTTCATAACCTTTCAATCGATAAACACGCCCCTTATTTGTAAAGAAAAGGAGACGATCATGAGTACTAGTGGATACCAATTCACGTACAAAATCATCATCTTTAACACCTGTACCTTGTACACCACGTCCACCACGTTTTTGTGCTTGAAACTCATCTTGAGCCAAGCGTTTGATATAGCCTTGGTTTGACAGGGTGATTAGGACATCTGTTTCTTCAATCAGATCCTCATCTTCGAGAGAAAGAACTTCACCAACCATCAATTCTGTACGACGACTATCAGCGTACTTACGCTTCACTTCTTCTAATTCTTCTTTAATGATATAAACAACACGCTCAGGCTTAGCTAAAATATCAGTCAAGTCAGCAATCAAGGCAATCAGTTCATCATATTCGGATTGAATCTTATCACGTTCCAAACCTGTCAGACGACGGAGACGCATATCAAGGATAGCTTGACTTTGACGCTCTGACAAATGAAACTTAGTCATCAATTCAGCTTGTGCAATCGCATCCGTCTCTGAATTGCGAATAATACGGATTACTTCATCAATATGATCAAGAGCAATCAGCAACCCTTCCAAAATATGGGCGCGCGCTTCCGCTTTTTCCTTATCAAACTGCGTACGGCGGGTAACTACTTCTTTTTGGTGTTCAATGTAGGACTCTAAAATCTGGCGAACAGATAAAATCTTTGGTACACCATTTTGAATAGCCAACATATTGAAGCTAAAATTAGTCTGCAGTTGAGTTTGCTTGAAAAGATTGTTCAAGATAACATTAGCAGACGCATCTCTGCGTACCTCAATAACAAAGCGAACCCCCTCACGGTTGGACTCGTCACGAACTGCTGTAATCCCTTCAATACGCTTTTCCTGCACCAGCTTGACGATATGCTCTTGGACCTTGGATTTGTTGACCATGTAAGGAAACTCTGTAACAACAATCCGTTCGCGACCATTTCCATATTCTTCAATCTCCGTGCGAGAACGCAGAACAATGGATCCCTTACCAGTTTCATAGGCACGATGAATACCTGATTTCCCCATAACAAGAGCACCGGTTGGAAAATCCGGACCAGGTAGGACTTCCATGATTTCACGCGTTGTCACCTCTGGATTGTCCATCACCAATTTAACTGCTTCAATTGTTTCTCCCAAGTTGTGAGGAGGAATGTTGGTTGCCATCCCCACAGCAATACCAGTTGTACCATTAACTAATAGATTTGGGAAACGAGCTGGCAATACTTCCGGCTCCCGTTCGCTAGCATCATAGTTGTCGGCAAAATTAACTGTATTCTTGTTAATATCACGAAGCATCTCCAACGCAATCTTGCTCATACGAGCCTCTGTGTAACGTTGGGCAGCAGCACCATCACCATCCATAGAACCAAAGTTTCCATGGCCATCTACCAGCATGTGACGATAACTCCACCATTGCGCCATACGAACCATAGCTTCATAAATGGCACTGTCACCATGTGGATGATACTTACCCATAACATCCCCTGTAATACGGGCAGATTTTTTATGTGGCTTATCTGGTGTAATTCCTAGTTCATTCATTCCGTATAAAATACGGCGGTGCACGGGCTTCAGACCATCACGTACATCTGGAAGAGCACGCGAAACGATAACACTCATCGCATAGTCAATAAAGGATGATTTCATCTCCTTGGTCAGATTAACCGTCACTAAATTCTTATCTTGCATTATATGCCTCTTTCAACAGTCATTGTGCTTCTATTATATCACATTGTGAAGTAAATTTCTTTGTTGGAAATGGCATGTAAACATTTTCAAAACCGCTTTCACAAGTGACAAAAAATACAAAACATGCTAGAATGGATTATGGTTGGGATGAATTCGTCCCCAAATAAAACTAAGGAGATGTTTAGCGATGACTGCAACTAAACAACATAAAAAAGTAATTCTTGTCGGTGACGGTGCTGTAGGTTCTGCTTATGCATACGCTCTTGTCAACCAAGGTATTGGCCAAGAATTGGGTATTATTGATATTAACAAAGACCGCACTCAAGGTGATGCAGAGGACTTGAGCCACGCATTAGCTTTCACATTCCCTAAAAAAATCTATTCTGCTGAGTACTCAGATGCTCATGATGCAGACCTTGTCGTATTGACAGCTGGCTTGCCACAAAAACCAGGTGAAACTCGTCTCGAATTGGTGGAGAAAAACCTTCGCATTAACCAACAAATCGTTACTGAAATTGTTAAGTCTGGTTTCAATGGTATCTTCCTTGTTGCAGCTAACCCAGTTGATGTTTTGACGTATTCAACTTGGAAATTCTCTGGTTTCCCTAAAGAACGTGTTATTGGTTCAGGTACTTCACTTGATTCAGCTCGTTTCCGTCAAGCATTAGCTGAAAAAATCGGTATTGATGCTCGTTCTGTCCATGCCTACATCATGGGTGAGCATGGTGACTCAGAATTTGCTGTTTGGTCTCATGCTAACGTTGCCGGTGTGAAATTGTACGACTGGTTGCAAGACAACCGCGACATTGATGAACAAGGTCTTGTTGATTTGTTTGTATCTGTTCGTGATGCAGCTTACTCCATCATCAATAAAAAAGGTGCTACTTATTATGGTATCGGTGTTGCCCTTGCTCGTATCACTAAGGCAATCTTTGATGATGAAAATGCTGTACTTCCATTGTCTGTTTACCAAGCAGGTCAATACGAAGGTGTCGAAGATGTTTTCATCGGTCAACCTGCTATCATCGGTGCACATGGTATTGTTCGCCCAGTTAACATCCCATTGAGCGAAGCTGAATTGCAAAAAATGCAAGCTTCTGCTAAACAATTGAAAGATATTATTGACGATGCTTTTGCTAAGCCAGAAATTGCAGCAGGTGTTAAAAACTAATCATCAAGCCTGAGAGAGGGTGGACCTAACGGTCTGCCTTTTTCTACTTTCAAGCATAGTCATAACCACCCGTGAAAACGGGTGGCTTGTACACCGGCTATAAGCCGTTTTCCTCCAGCAACACCTAAAGGCGTTCGCTGAACTTCGTTCAGGTTAGTGCTTTTATTACTTGACTAATGCCCGTAACAACGGACTTTTATCGTGTTCTGAATCCGCCATCCGAAAACGGATCTTCATATTCTTTAACACTCAACTTATCAAGTACAATGTCGTCTTTCTCCTGTTCGCGAATGTACTTCGCAACAGTTTTTTCATTTAATCCGACTGTACTGACGTAGTAACCCCTTGCCCAAAACTTTCGATTTCCATACTTATACTTTATATTTGCATAGATGACGGAAAATATCAATCAAGTCTTGTCTTATTTGTAGTAGATAGATTTTCTACGATACTTAGGTGTGAAAACTATATGATATTTGCACATCCATTTAGTATGTGATAAACTGTAACTGGTTTTAGCCATTTCTTTTTCCTCCTTATCTAACCTGAACAATTAGATTATATCAGGAAAAAGAAATGGAAGCTCAAAGCCTTGTCAGGAGCTTGGGACAAAAAGATTTTCAATTTTGAAAATCTCAATTATCAAGTCCTTTAGATTTATAATTGAACAAAAAAAGCGAACAAAACTAGTTTTCTGACAATCAGAATCTTGATTTGTTCGCTTTTTATATATGAGATTGGACTATTGTCCCAACCTCTTTTCTTGTTTTTCTCTACGAGAAAAACTGGCTCGAAGCCATAAATAAAAATCTCAACCGAAGTTGAGATTATATGATTACTTAGACTTGATGTAGTTAATTCCATCTGCTTTAGGAGCTACTGCTTTACCAAAGAAGGCAGATAGCGCAATCACTGTCACAAGATAGGGTGCAATTTGAAGATAAACAGTTGGAATATCCTTCAAACCAGGCAACTGACTACCAATTACTGCCAAACTTTGTGAAAGTCCAAAGAATAGACTAGCAAGCATGGCACCGATCGGGTTCCATTTACCAAAGATAACTGCCGCTAAGGCTATAAAACCTGAACCAACAATTGTCGTAGCAGAAAAATTGATATTAACTGACTGGGCACTTACGGCACCACCAACACCACCTAGAAAACCAGCTAGCAAAACCCCTGCATAACGCATGGCATAGACATTGATACCTAAGGTATCTGCAGCTTGTGGGTGTTCACCCACTGAGCGAAGACGCAAACCAAACTTTGTTTTATAGAGGACAAACCATGCCACAAAGGCTGTTGCAATGGCAACATACCCCATCAAACTAGTATTTTTGAAGAAAATATCTCCGATGATAGGGATGTCAGCCAAGATAGGGAATGAAAACTTCCCAAATGATTGTGTTATGCTATCAGTCTGTCCCTTGTGATACATAACTTTTACAAGAAAGACGCTTAGCGCAGGTGCAAGCAAATTCAGTACAGTACCAGACACAACATGATCCGCACGGAAGTTAATCGTTGCCATCGCATGGATAGCAGCAAATAGGATACCGGCTAAACCACCGACCAAAACTGCCACCAATGGAGTCGCTTTACCAAAAGTTTCTGCAAACTCAATGTTGAATACAACACCAGCAAAGGCACCAATCACCATGATTCCTTCTAGACCAACGTTTACGATACCACCGCGCTCAGAGAAAACTCCTCCAAGACTGGTAAAAATCAAAGGTGCAGAATAAATCAGCATTTGCGAAATGAGTAAGGCAAGCATTGAAACATTCATCTTATTTCGCTCCTTTCGCTTTATTTCTAGATTTTAACAACTGTTCAAAAATGAATTTCACACCGATGAAGAAGATGATAGACGCAGTGACTACGTTAATCAATTCTGGCGGAATCTGTGCCCGAACCATACCTGGAGAACCTACTGACAAGACCCCAAAAAGGAAGGCAGCTAGTGGGATACCGAGCGGTGAATTTGAGGCCAAGAGCGCTACAGACATCCCATTAAAACCGATGTCCAAGTTACCACTTTGGATATAAACATTTTGGAACGTCCCCAAACCTTGAATGGCACCACCGAGACCAGCAAGAGCACCTGAAATAATCATAGACAGAATAATGGTACGCTTGGCAGACATACCAGCATAATCAGAAGCTGTCGGATTGAGACCTACCGAACGAATTTCAAAACCAAGTGTTGTCTTCGTTAATAGGAACCAAATAACAAAAACTGCGATAAGGGCAAAAAAGATACCAATATTCATTCGAGAATTATCCGTCAATGCACGAAGCCATTCTGTCTGATAAGAAGCATTAGCTGATACGTTGATAGTCGAATCTGTATTTTTCATCAAATTATCTGCAAAAACATCACGGATGATGTAATTACATGAATAGAGCAAGATATAGTTCATCATAATGGTAACGATAACTTCACTCGTTCCTAAATAAGCACGAAGGACACCGGGAATGGCACCAGCGATACCACCGGCCAACATTGCAATCACAACTGTTGCAAAAATTAAGACTGGACGTGGCAAATCCGGATTCGCCAGAGCGAACCAGCCTGCAAAAACCCAACCAACATATGCTTGACCTGAAAGACCAACATTAAAGAAGCCTGCACGACTAGCCACAGCAAAACCAAGAGCGGTAAATACAAGAGGTGCCATCGCACGGAAAATTTCACCAATAGACTTGATATTACCGAAAGCCGAATAGAATAACTCTTCATAACCCCAAATTGGATCGTAACCAAACACAAGCATGACAATCGCTCCAAGTAGGATACCACTGACCACCGCCAACATTGGAAGAGTTAAATTCTTATATTTTTTAAGCATGTTCTTCTCCCTTCTCAATATGTCCACCTGCCATCAATACACCCAATTCTTGTTTATTGGTCTTAGCAGGTTCAACAATCCCATGGATGACCCCATCATGGATAACAGCAATTCTATCTGATACATCCAATATTTCATCCAGTTCGAAGCTGACAACAAGAACAGCCTTACCCTTATCACGTTCTGCTATGAGACGTTTACGAATATATTCGATAGCACCGACATCCAAACCACGTGTTGGCTGACTGACAATGAGGAGGTCTGGGTTGCGGTCAATCTCGCGGGCAATAATAGCTTTTTGCTGGTTACCACCCGAAAGTGCCTTAACCGGAACCAATTCACTAGCACCACGAACATCAAACTCTTCCATCAACGAGCGTGCCTTCTCGTTAATAGTACCATAGTTCAAAATACCATTTTTAGAAATCGGCTCTTTATAATATGTTTGTAAGGAAATATTTTCTGCTACAGTCATCGGAAGGACAAGGCCATCACGATGGCGATCTTCTGGCACATGACTAACTTGCATTTCTGTAATCTTACGTGGTGTTTTGCCGACAACTTCTTCACCCTTGATAGTGATAGAACCAGATTTCACCTTCCGCAGACCAGTAATGGCCTGGATTAGTTCACTTTGACCGTTACCATCAATCCCAGCTATACCAACAACTTCACCTGCACGAACATCTAGGGATAAACCTTTGACCGCTGGGATCCCTCGGTTTTCATTTACTACTAAATCTTTAATTGATAAAATGACTTCTTTTGGATTGGCTTTTATCTTCTCTGTCTTGAAAGATACAGAACGACCAACCATCCACTCTGCCAAATCTTGGTTAGTAGCACCTTCTACGGCAACTGTTTCAATCGACTTACCACGACGGATAACCGTTACACTGTCAGCAACTGCGCGTATTTCATCCAGCTTGTGCGTGATTAAAATAATAGATTTTCCTTCCTCTACCAAGGCTTTCATAATCTTTAAAAGCTCTGCAATTTCTGCTGGAGTTAAAACGGCTGTAGGCTCATCAAAAATTAAAAGATTTGCACCACGATAGAGGGTTTTAAGGATTTCTACACGCTGCTGAGCACCAACAGAAATATCCGCAACTCTAGCTGTGGGATCAACTTCAAGACCATACTTAGCAGAGAGTTCCTTAATTTCAGCAATAGCTTTCTTAAGGTCAATCACTCCACCTTTGGTGGTCTCGGATCCAAGAATAATATTCTCAGCAACTGTAAAAGCATCAACCAGCATGAAATGTTGGTGAACCATACCAATCCCCAATTGCGCTGCCTTAGAGGGAGAATCAATCTTTACAGATTGACCATTGATAGCAATTTCACCGCTTGTAGGTTCCAACAAACCAGCAAGCATATTCATCAGAGTAGACTTTCCTGCCCCATTTTCACCGAGAAGGGCATGAATTTCACCACGTCTGACATTTAAATTGATGTGGTCATTTGCAACAAACTCACCAAATATTTTGGTGATATTGCGCATCTCAATGACATAATCCTTTGTCATAATCTATTTCCTTTCTGACTACAGTCTTCCGAAACATTGATCAGGGTCTATGTGACTCGTAAAATGTTCCAAAGACCATATCATTTTTGTCAGTGAAACCTACCATCACGGTACATTGATAGGCTTTACTGAGAGAAATCTCAACCAAAAACGGCGACCCGTCAGGTCGCCGAGTCGGAATAGTCTAAAAAAGTATTTAAGGTTTTTCTGGAACTTCCACTTTACCGTCTAGGATAGCTTTTTTAGCATCAGCAACTGCTTTAGAAGCTTCTGATGAAAGGTTTGTTTCAGCCAATTCTACACCACCATCAGCCAATTTGAATTGGAGAACTTTTCCACCAGGAAACTCACCTTTAAGGGCTTGGTTTGCAATATTTTTAACAGAAGTACCAACTTGTTTCAAAGTTGATGCCAGAACAAAGTTGGATTCTTTTCCATCTTTAGACTTATATGCACCTTCTGCTGATTGGTCACGGTCAACACCGATTACCCATACCTTATCTGCTTCATTACGAGTAGCATTTTCTGCTTTCGCCGCAGCAAATACACCGTTACCAGTACCACCTGAAGCATGGAAAATAACATCAGCACCTGCTGCATATTGAGTCGCAGCAATTGTTTGACCTTTAGCTGCATCACCGAATGAACCAGCATAATCTACTGTAATCTTAATATCTTTATTCACAGATTTAGCACCTGCAACAAAACCAGCTTCAAAGCGGTCGATGATAACACCTTGCATACCACCAATGAAACCTACATGGTTTGTTTTGGTTGATTTAGCTGCTGCAACACCTGCAAGATATGATGCTTCATGGTCTGCAAAGCCAACACTGGCAACATTGTCTTGATTTGGAACAGTGCTATCCACAATTACATAATGTGTCTTAGGGTTGTTTGGAGCAACTTCTGCAATAGCACTCTCCAAGGCAAAACCGATACCGAACACAAGATTGTATCCGCCAGAAACAGCTGAGTCAAGGTTCGTTACATAGTCTGATTCACTATTTGATTGGAAGTAGGCATAACCTTTATTTTTTTCGAGATTATTTTCTTTCCCCCAAGCTGTCAAACCTTCCCAAGCAGATTGGTTGAACGAACGGTCATCAATACCACCAAGGTCTGTGACAATAGCAGCCTTGACAGTTGAGTCTGCTGACTTTGAAGATTCTGAGCTACCGCTTTTTGAAGCACGGTTACCACACGCAGCCAATGATAGAGCCGCAACAGCTGCTAGACCAAGTCCAACAAGTTTCTTGTTCATTTCTGAACCCTCCTAAAATCTTTTTGCAACCGTAGTTGCAGAGTAATAATGGTACAGTCAAATGACTGTCATACAGACTATGTGAGGTCTGTAAAGGAATATGGAAGTAACTCCCCGACTGTCATCTCGACTGTCGATTGATCCTTAGCGACCAAGGTCACTTTTAAATCCTGTTCAAAAAATTCCGCCATTACCTGACGACAGGCACCACATGGCGATATGGGCTCTCCTGTTTCACCATATATAATGATTTCTGAAAACTCTCGTACGCCTTCAGAAACGGCCTTGAAGATGGCTGTTCTCTCGGCGCAGTTCGTCAATCCAAAGCTAGCATTTTCGATATTTACCCCCGTGAACACTTGTCCATCTTTTGACACCAAAACTGCACTAACAGGAAATTTTGAGTAGGGAACATAAGCCTTCTGGCTATTGCTCACAGCTAATTTTATTAAATCAGTAGTCGCCATCCGCCTGCACTCCATTCATGATAGCAACGCCTGATGATGCACCAATACGAGTTGCACCAGCTTCGATAAAAGCAATAGCATCTTCATAAGAGCGCGCTCCACCGGAGGCTTTAACACCCAAATCTGGTCCTACAGTTTTTCTCATCAAGGCAACATCTGCTACAGTAGCACCACCTGTAGAAAATCCTGTAGAAGTTTTAACATAGTCAGCACCAGCTTCTTGTGATAACTGGCAGGCCTTTACTTTTTCATCCTCTGTCAGAAGGCACGTTTCAATAATTACCTTAACAAGTTTGTTGTCGCTTGCCTCAACCACAGCCTTAATGTCTTCAAAAACTAAATCGTAGTTTCCTGATTTCAAAGCACCGATATTGATAACCATATCAATCTCATCTGCACCATTTGCGATAGCATCTTTAGTTTCAAAGGCTTTGACAGCAGGGGTATTTGCCCCAAGAGGGAAACCAATAACAGTACAAACTTTTACATCACTGTCTTTCAAACTTTCAGCAGCCAAAGCGACCCATGTCGGATTGACACATACACTAGCAAAATCGTACTCTTTTGCTTCTGCTAGAATCTTCTCAACTTGTTCTTGTGTGGTTTCAGGTTTTAAGATCGTGTGGTCAATATATTTATTCAATTTCATAGTTTTCTCCGTACATTAAGAAATGATTTCAATAATTTCTTTCGTTTTTACACTCACTCTATCTATTTTAACATTTTTTTGGAAATTTGTAAGCATGTTTTCCGAAATATTTTCATTGGCATAAATCGTCGCAACCTGTTCTCCTTTAGAAACTGCTTCACCAACTTTCTTATGGAAAACGACACCTGTTTCATAGTCCAAAGAATCTGTTTTGACTGCACGACCTGCACCAAGTTTCATGGCGAAAAGTCCAAACTCTAGAGCTGGGAGTCCGACAATGTAACCATCTTCCTCAGCGAAAACAGGAATCTGATGTGCAACCTGAACAGGACGATAAAGATCCTCTAAATCTCCACCTTGCGCTACAACCATCTCTTCAAATTTCTTAAGAGCTGCACCATTTTCAATATGTTGACGAACCTCTTCGACCGTTTTTTCTACATTAGCAAGTCCCAACATAATATGAGCTAGTTCACAGATAAACTCTGTAATATCTTCCCTGCCTCTACCTTGTAGAATTTCAAGAGCTTCTAAAATCTCCAAACGATTTCCGATGCTCGTCCCTACTGGTTGGGACATATCGGTCAGAACAGCCACTGTTTTACGCCCTACTGCTTTTCCAAGATCTACCATTGTCTGAGCCAACACACGCGCCTCTTCGACTGTTTTCATGAAGGCACCTTCACCGACTGTCACGTCAAGGAGGATGGCATCAGCACCAGCTGCAATCTTCTTGGACATCACAGAGCTTGCAATCAGCGGAATCGTATCAACCGTTGCTGTTACATCACGGAGTGCGTAGAGCAACTTGTCAGCTTTGACGAGATTGTCTGACTGACCGATGACAGCAACACCAGTATTTTGAACCTGTTTGATGAATTCCTCTTGACTGACTTCAATTTTATAACCTTTGATAGACTCTAGCTTGTCAAGAGTACCACCTGTATGTCCTAAACCTCGTCCGCTCATCTTGGCTACTGGAACATTAAAACTTGCTACCAGTGGTGCCAAAATTAGGGTAACTTTATCACCTACCCCTCCAGTAGAATGTTTGTCTACTTTAATACCGGGAATGGCTGACAAGTCAATCTGCTCTCCTGTAGCAACCATAGACATGGTCAAATCAGAAATTTCTCGCGTCGACATGCCTTTGAAGTAGATAGCCATAGCCAATGCCGCCATCTGATAGTCTGGAACTGTACCGGCTACATAACCATCCACTAACCACTTGATTTCCTCAGAAGATAGTTCTAAGCCATCTCGTTTTTTTTGAATTAAATCAACTGTTCTCATTCTTTCACGCTTTCAAGGATATAGTATCCTTTGTCTTTCTTAATAATTTGGCAGTTGCCAAAAACTTCCTCCATCTTAGCTTTAGCACTCGGAGCCCCTTGTTTTTTTTGAATAACAATCGTCAAGGTTCCGTTTACCTCTAAGTGTTGAAAGGCTCCAGCAATTACTTCATGCACAACCATCTTACCGGCTCGAATTGGTGGATTGGAAACGATATGATGAAAAGTTCCAATTACATTTTCATAAAGATTGGAGTGATAAATCTCAGCAGCTACACCATTCCTCTCAGCATTTTTTCTAGCCAAATCCAAAGCTCTGCTATTGATGTCAATCAGGGTAGACCGCACAGAGAAAACCTTGGATAGGGTCAAACCGATGGGACCATAACCACAGCCAACATCCAGCACCGATTCCCCTTTTTCAAAATGAAGGGTTTTTAAAAGCACTTGACTACCATAATCAACCATTTTCTTGCTAAAAACACCTGCATCTGTCCAAAATGACATTGGGGTATCTAGCAAACGAATCTGGACTTCATGAATATCATGTGCTACTATAGGATTTTGTTCATAATACATATTGGACATGTGTTTATTATAACACTTCTTAAAAACGTTTTCAAGAGTTTTTTTAGTATGAAAAATATGATAGAATGGTTACAATCTTTAAAACGCTTACCAGATATAGGAATACATGCACATGAAAAATGAATTTTTAAATTTTGAACAAATTGATCGAACCACTTGGCAACAGCTTCATCGTAAAACAACTATCCCCTTGAGTCAGAGCGAGCTGAACTCCATAAAAAGTTTCAATGACCGTATACAGTTGCATGAAGTATCTGATATTTATCTTCCCTTAATCAACCTCATCCATATCTATCGAAAGGCCAGAAAGGACTTAAATTTTACCAAGAGTCTCTTTCTACAAAAGACGATTAAGCCGCAACCCTTCATCATCGGTGTTTCTGGAAGTGTCGCTGTAGGTAAATCAACAACCAGTAGACTATTGCAAATTCTTATTGCTCGGACATTTAAACATGCCAAGGTCGAACTGGTAACAACAGATGGCTTCTTATATCCAAATGCTATTTTGGAAGAACGCCAGTTACTGAATAAAAAAGGGTTTCCAGAATCATACGATATGGAACGTTTGATTGACTTCCTAGATAAGATTAAAAATGGCTACGATTGTCAAATTCCTGTCTATTCGCATGAGATCTACGATATTGTTGCTGGTGAATCACAGGAGATAACGGCTCCAGATTTTTTGATTGTTGAAGGGATTAACGTTTTTCAAAATCCACAAAACCAACGACTCTACGTTAGCGACTACTTTGACTTATCAATCTATGTGGATGCAGATGTTGAGCACATTGAAACCTGGTATTTAGAGCGTTTCCAAAAATTATTAACTCTTGCTAAAAATGATCCAAATAATTATTACCATCGCTTCACGCAGATGACCTATCCTGAAATTTTATCCATCGCACAAAATACCTGGAAAAATATCAATTTGGCCAACCTAGAAAAATTCATTGAGCCAACAAGAAATCGAGCAGATATTATTCTGCATAAGGCTGAAAATCATGAGATTGACAAAATTTATCTAAAAAAATAAATTTCACTTGTCAAAACCCATCTTTTCAGATATAATGGTATGGTTAGTACAAGAAAGGGTGGAGGTGAAACCATTGGCAAACATTAAGTCAGCTATCAAACGCGCTGAATTGAACGTTAAACAAAACGCGAAAAACTCAGCACAAAAATCAGCTATGCGTACTGCAATCAAAGCATTTGAAGCTAACCCATCTGAAGAGCTTTTCCGTGCTGCTAGCTCAGCAATTGATAAAGCAGAAACTAAAGGTTTGATTCACAAAAATAAAGCAAGCCGCGATAAAGCACGTCTTGCATCAAAACTTGCTTAAAAAACAGTCCGTAGGGCTGTTTTTCTTTATATTAAAAGATGTTACCTAAATAGATAGAAAAGAAGACAGTAGCTCAAAACTACTGTCTTATAAAATAATATCCTTGAAAAAACTACCACTTCTGACAAATGATAGAAAAACGAATGAAACAATCAAGTCTAACACGATGGATAACAACACCATGTTGACAAGAAAACTTTATGGCTTGTCATTGAAGTTGAAAGTTAATCGCCAAAGAAACTTTTAGAAGACAAAGCATTCAAGAATGTAGTGGTATGGATATGGTATTAGAAGGGATATTGTTTGTAGATGCTATTGGGATTGTTCAATAATTTCATAGCAACTATTCGATTGCTTTCAAAATCACCACCCCAGCCAAGACTTCGCCCAAGAATAACAGCCGCAAAGTATTCTCTCCATGTACCATACCTATGCTTAGCATAGATAATTGCTTGATCAACCATATCCCACATCGCCTTTTCTGAGATGTACCTAGCAGCATAGGCATACCGCACTAAATTCACTAGGCGATCACTATTCCATGCACCCAGAGTTTGAACTTTTTCCAACTCTTTATCAGTATATTGATAATGAGCCATTAGATTGCTGATAATATCGTCATAAATAGCTTGATCCTCTACATCCGCTTGTCCATCACGGATATTTTGCAACAGTTGATCTAAATCGCCAATGATGGAATTCTTGTCCAATAAGTCATTGACAATCTGAAGAACATCATTCTTATTATGAATGTCCCAATCACGGGCCAGCATCTCTTTTGCTTCTTTGGCTTTGATTCGGCCTGTTGGCAAGTAGCCCAGCAAATAATCGATAAGCCATTTCTGGTAAATAGAACAGCTCCATAGGCTAATTTTGCTTTTTCTGTATCCGTTAATTTGCGACCAGGAGTCGCATTTATTCTCATATAAATGTAATGAAAAGACAGACCGACAATAACAACCATAAGAACTATTGTCAAACCAATCCAATGCTTCCACAGATATTTGCTAGCCTCATCCATTCTCAAGATGTTGGTAAAAATACCAGTAAACAAAGAGAAAAAGCTATTCTGCCAGCCCGCTTTTTGATAGGCATGAACTAAAACTAAGACTTCGGATAAATAAATTGATAGATAGGCAAAAACAATACTAACGACCGCACCGAACCAATCTATGCTAGGATCTACTTTATCAAATTTTGACTTCTTTTTCTCCGCTTTGCCAAAATCCCAATAATCATCTGAAGAAGATGATCTTGACTGTTTCTTATCAAATGTTGAAAACCAAACTGTACCGGTCAATGGTAAAAGAGCAAGTAAGACAAGACGATTATTTGCATATCCCCAAATAGCAAAAAGGTACAATGCTATGGTTGCAATAATAAAGCCCGATAGACCACCAAGAAAAGCTAACCATTTATTAACCTTGCGGATAGTCCAAGGGGACACCGTTCCTCTAAAATGATTTTTCACTAACGTCCTCCAAGAATATTTACCAAACCTGTCAGAATGTGTGGTTGCTCCACTAAATATTTTTGATTAAAGCTCATGATTTTTTTATTTGTTTCTGAGTCTAAGACAACAACCAAACCAACATAATCTGAAATGATGGTATAATCCGCCCAGTTATATACCTCATCATCAAAGGTAATGCTTTCTGTATTGACCTTGATTTTGATACCATTTTCGAGTTTTTTCTCTAGGTTTTTCACGGTGGCACTACCTTTTCCTACAGCTCTAAACTCAACTGTTCCACCATTTTCAATTTTTTGAATAGCCTGTGGCAAGTTCGCCTCAACAACATCCTCCTGAAAAGTAGCAAAAGCATTCGTTGCATACGAAACTGCGGGAATTCTTTTTATTTTACCAACAGATTTGTAAAAAATAGCCATCACTCTATCTGGTGTTGTTCCTGGAACAAAGTGATACTGAAGCCCTTGGTAAAGGATTTTTTCACCATTTTTACCAATAGTAAATCCATCTTTAAAGTAATAGATGGTTTGCGAGCTTTTCAGCGTGTATAAGCCTAAAGAAGCAAGTAACATACAGAAAAGGAAAACTCCTATGGCAATCAGTATTTTGGTACCATCTGATCCACCTCGTCCTGTTCCAACTTGACCTAGTATGAACTTCGTCAGAAAAAAAGCAAAACCTGTAAACAAAATAATATTTCCCCAAGAAGCAAGCATGGTATACAGAGCCCTTCTTGCTGTTCCCTTTAGTGTAGTTTCTGACATAATTTAACTCTCCTTTTTTTTTTTAGCATTTTGGTATGTGATAATTCTACCATCTAAACCACTAAAAGTTAAGTACTATCGGTTGACACCATGTGAACTTATTCCTTTCTGACTCGAAAAAAAAAAAGACCTGATAAGAAGCAAAGCTTTTTACGCTTACTCTTATTAGGCCTTATTTTTTGATTGGAAGTTGCACCTCAAAAACAGTCCCTTTAGGCTGATTATCCCTAACGAAAATTTCTCCATTCAGAGCCTTGATAATCTGCTGCGCCAAAGATAAGCCTAGACCGAATCCACCCTTTTGACGTGTTCTAGCCTTATCAACCCGATAGAAACGATCAAATATTTTCTTTTTGTCGTTGTCGGTAATTCCTAAGCCATTATCCGCAATGGTAAAGCAGACTAATTTATCTTTTATACTGGCTGTAATTTGAATATCGCAATCATCATCGGTGTATTTCATTGCATTATCAAATAAGATAGTCAGCAATTGCTTAATTAAAACTTTGTCCGTTCGAATAGACTGGCTAATTAAATTGTTGATAGTCACCTTCTTGCCGTTTTCTTCAGCAATTATAATATAGTTATCAAATATTTCATCAAAATAGGTAGGAGGTACTTCTACCATATCTAGTTTAAAACCATCATCCCGGCGTGCGAGATTGAGCAAATTGGTCGTCAGTAACCGCATATTGCGGACCTCCTCCAAACTAGATCCGATACTTTCGCTACTTTCCAAAATGGTCGTTTCAGGATGACGGAACAACCCTTCCAAGCGGTTCTGTAAAACAGCTAATGGTGTACGTAGCTCATGACTGGCATTTTCCACAAAATCCTTTTGTTTCTGATAGCTAGTCAAAATAGGACGCATACTAAGATTGGACAAGTAAATACTTGCCAAGATAGAAATCAACCAAGCAGAAACCATTACAACAGCAACTGTTGCTTCATACTTCTCAATAGATGATTTAATTTGGCTAACATTCACTAGGATAGTTGCATACTTTATATCGTAAACCGCATAACGACCGAGTTCCTCGACTACCAGTTTAATCGTTACATAACGATAATTTTCATTCAAACCAAAAGAAGATTTAACGGTCGTTTCCCTAATTTCATCTAAATTTTCCTTGTCTAAGGTCAACCTTGATAAGCCGGTGAATTTATCAGGGTTAATGATTTCACCATTCTTGTTATACAGCAGTACGTGAGTATTCACTCCCAACCTCAATTGTTCCCCATTTCCGCTTTGGGGCGTCATCGTATCATCCAAAATGGAAGCCGTCGTATTCCTATTTGAATTGTCTTGGAGAGTGAGTTCTGAATTCGGTTGATAGGCTCTCGCCACTGCCAGTCCAACTGCCATTGCAGGTTCTTCTTTGATTCGATGTAGCGTGTCATCCGAATTTTCATACATGGTTGAACGCATCAATTGAAAGATGATAGCTGTCATCAGACCAAAAATCAGAGTAAAGACTGCAAAATAGCGGATAAAGAAAGAAAATTTATCCGTGTAAACTAGCTTTCTAAATCGCTTAGTCATTCTTCAAAATATAACCGACACTACGAAGGGTTTGAAGATGTTCCCCAAAAGCCGTCCCTTTCAATTTTTTCCGAACCTTAGATACGTAGACTTCAACGACTGAAATGGTAGTGTCACTGTCAAATCCCCAAATGCGATCAAAAATTTGTGTTTTAGGCAGAATAACATTCTGATTCTGTAGGAAGTAGACTAACAAATCAAATTCTTTCCCCAGCAATTCAACTGGTTGACCATTCACGGTTGTCGTATTCGTGGACAAATCAACTAAGATATCTCCAAAACTCAGTGTGCTTTCCTCATTAAATTTACCAGCCCGTTTTAATAGGGCTTGAATGCGCATTTTCAGCTCCTCTAAGTAAAATGGCTTAATGAGGTAATCATCTGCTCCCAATTCAAAACCATGACCTTTATCTTCCAAGCTTTCTTTAGCTGTAGTGATGAGAACTGGCGTTACCACACCCTTCTCACGTAACTCTTTCAATACTTGGAAACCATCCTTTTCAGGCAACATCAAGTCTAAGAGAATCAAATCGTAAATCCCCATCTCTGCTTCATAGATTCCTTCTTCGCCATCAAAGACTTGCATGACATCTGCAAAGTCATCCAAAAAATCAAAGACTGAATTGGATAGACTCAAATCATCTTCTATCAATAAGATTTTAATCATTTTTCCCTCCTAAATTACTCTTAAAATCGTAGACCCAAAAACTATACTTGATTTGGACGATTTCCTTTTCTATCCTTATAATAAGTTTATTATATCATGGAATGAAAAAAACAAAAACTATTTTATCTATTGTCCCATAAAACAGTTACCATATCAATTTCTGAAGTATATTTTCTTAAAAATCGTACTAGTAATCATTTTTTGAACATGGGAGTTTAGCTCTTTGTATTTAGCGTAGTTTTCAACTGCCATCAAGAATAACACTACTTAGTTCGTCTACTCTAGACTATACAGTAACTTTCTTAAACTTGTCTAAAATTAAAAATAGAGCTTCTATGAGCCCTATCTTATAATTCTGTAATATCGCCTGTACGAAGGTACACAACCCACTCACAAATATTTTTTGCATAGTCACCAGTACGCTCCAAGTAAGTTAGTACTTGGTAGTAGTCACGACCTGCAATCAAGGCTTCTGGGTTTTTCTTGATTTCCTCTGTCGTCAGCTCTTGAATGGCTGAGTAAAATTCATTTACAACTTCATCACGAGCAGCCACTTCATAAGCTCTTTCCATCTCGTCATCACTCAGGTAAAGTTCCAACGTTTCTTCTACTAGCTGGCGAACTTCACGTCCCATTTTTTTGATTTTTTCTTCAACAATGGGAATGCGAACCTCTCCCTTCATGCGGATAGCAGCTTTCGCAACCGAAACAGCATGGTCTCCCATACGTTCAAGATCACTGGTTGCCTTCAAAACAGTGATAACACGACGAAGGTCAGTAGAAACTGGTTGTTGAAGGGCAATGATTTCAAGTGATTTTTTTTCTAGTTTTACTTCAAAAGCATTGATTTTCTTGTCTGCTTCAATAACTTCTTTAGCCAATTCACGATCATGAGTTGTAAAGGCACGAACAGCATTGTTGATCTGAGCCAATACTTCATTTCCCATCGCATAAAATTGGTTATGAAGTTTTCCTAATTCTTCTTCAAATTGAGCTCTTAACATGTAAACCTCTTTTCTTTTTCTTGCGGGGCTTAGCCGAACTTACCTGTGATGTAGTCTTCTGTTTCCTTATTAGCAGGATTTAAGAACATTTCTTTTGTCGAATTATATTCAACCAGATCTCCACCAAGGAAGAAGCCTGTTTTGTCAGAAATACGTGATGCTTGCTGCATGGAGCGAGTTACCAATACCATGGTATATTTATCCTTCAATCCATACAGAGTATCTTCAATCTTGCCTGCTGAAATTGGATCAAGAGCAGATGTTGGTTCATCCAAAAGGATAATTTTAGGACTGGTTGCTAGCACACGTGCAACACAAACACGCTGCTGCTGACCCCCTGACAGTCCCACTGCTGAATCGTGCAACCGATCCTTTACTTCATTCCAAATGGATGCCCCAATCAAGGAACGCTCAACTGCTTCATCCAAAACCGCTTTATCCTTAATACCATTGATACGAAGACCATAAACAACATTTTCATAGATAGACATTGGAAACGGGTTTGGTTGTTGGAAAACCATACCGATTTCTTTACTAAGATCAACAGTATCTGTGCGAGGACTGTAAATATCCTTGCCGTTATAATCAATTGCTCCAGTCAAGGTTACTTCGGGATTCAGGTCTCCCATTCGGTTAATCGAACGCAGAAGCGTAGATTTACCGGAACCTGATGGACCAATCAAGGCTGTAATTTCATTTGGATAGAAATCAATTGAAACACTATTTAAAGCCCTTTTCTTATTGTAGTAAACAGATAAATCTTTTACTTGTAAAATAGGTGATGTCATCATCTTCCTTTCTATCCAAAATGTCCTGAAACATAATCACTAGTAGATTTTAGTTTTGCATTTTGGAAAACGTTCGCTGTCTTATCGTACTCAATCAAGTCTCCAAGATAGAAGAAGGCTGTATAATCACTTGCACGCGCTGCTTGTTGCATGTTGTGCGTTACGATGATAATCGTATATTCTTTCTTCAACTCAAACATGGTTTCTTCCAACTGCATGGTCGCAATTGGATCTAAGGCTGAGGCCGGCTCATCCATCAATAAAATTTGTGGTTTTACAGAGATTGCTCGAGCAATACACAAGCGCTGTTGTTGTCCGCCTGACAAGGTGAAGGCTGACTTATGCAAGTCGTCCTTAACTTGATCCCAAAGAGCTGCCTGTTTGAGAGAGGTTTCAACAATCTCATCCAAAACCTTCTTATCCTTTACACCTGCACGCTCATGTGCAAAAGTAATATTACGATAAATGGACTTTGCAAAGGGGTTTGGACGTTGGAATACCATTCCTATATGTTTACGAACCTCGTAAACATTCATTCCCGGCTTGTTAATGTCGATTCCTTCATAGAGGATTTGACCTGTAACCTTTGCAATATCAATGGTGTCATTCATACGATTGAGACTACGAAGGTAGGTTGATTTTCCACAACCCGATGGGCCAATCAGGGCTGTAATTCTATTTTTCTCGAACTGCATATCAATGCCCTTTATAGCTTCATTTTTACCGTAGTAAACATGAACATCTTTTGTTGAAAGAGCAATTTTTTCTTCTGGGAAAGTGATGATATGGCGTTCATTCCAGTTATAATCTGCCATTTTTTCTCCTTATTACGTCTGACTTTTAAACTGCAGAAGTCATTTTCGCATGAATTTTCTTACCAATATAACGAGCAGAAAGATTGAAAATCAAGATGAAGACCAAGAGGATGGCCGCAGAACCTGCCGAAACTTGAGTTGCATCTGGAATAGTACCTTCACTGTTTACTTTCCAAATATGCACCGCAAGGGTTTCTGATTGGCGGAAGATAGAAATCGGACTGGTAACGCTCAATGGATTCCAATTTGACCAGTCAAGAGCTGGCGCTGATTGTCCTGCTGTATAGATAAGAGCTGCCGCTTCACCAAAGATACGACCAGAAGCCAAAACAATACCAGTTACAATACCGGGAAGTGCTTCGGGAATAACAACATGAAGTACTGTTTCCCACCGAGATAGCCCAAGAGCCAAGCCAGCCTCACGCTGAGTATGGTGAACGTGTCGAAGGCTGTCTTCAACATTCCGCGTCATCTGTGGCAAATTGAAAACGGTGAGGGCCAAAGCACCTGATAAGATAGAAAATCCGTATTCAAACTGTACTACGAAAATCAAGTAACCAAACAAACCAACCACAACAGATGGTAAAGAGGACAAGATTTCAATACAGGTACGAATGAAGTTTGTCAAGGGACCTTTTTTAGCATATTCAGCTAGATAGATTCCTGCACCGGTCGATAAAGGAACAGATATAAAAAGCGTTATAACCAAAAGGAAAAAAGAATTATAAAGCTGAATGCCGATACCGCCTCCTGCCTTGTAAGAAGAAGACTTACTAGTCAAGAAATCCCAACTGACATGCGGCAAACCGCGAAGTAAAATATAGAGAATCAATGATGTCAAAATAACGACAATCACACCAGCGATAGAGTAAAGAATACCCGTCGCAAATTTATCAAATTTTTTAGCGTGCATAGTTTTTCTTACCCTCTCTCGTAATAAATTTCATAATCATATTAAAGATAAGACTCATCAAGAGTAAGACAAGAGCCAAGGACCAAAGAACATTGTTTTGAACTGTTCCCATAACCGTGTTACCAATCCCCATTGTCAATATGGAAGTTAGAGTTGCTGCTGGTGTTGTTAGAGAAGTTGGGATGACAGCCGAATTACCGACTACCATCTGAATAGCCAAAGCTTCACCAAAGGCACGCGCCATACCAAAGATAACTGCTGTAAAAATACCCGGTTTAGCTGCATTTAAAATAACGCGCCAAATTGTTTGCCAGCGAGTAGCCCCCATTGCCAGACTAGCTTCTCTATAATGACGAGGAACGGCACGCAAGCTATCTACTGTCATAAAGGTCACTGTTGGCAAAATCATTACAAAGAGTACAAATACCCCTGACAAGATACCAAAACCTGTACCTCCAAAAATGGAGCGCACGAATGGTACAACTACTTGTAAACCGATAAAACCATATACAACCGATGGAATCCCAACCAAGAGTTCGATAACTGGTTGCAAGATTTTCGCCCCACGTTTTGGTGATATTTCCGTCATAAATACAGCTGCACCAATTGCAATAGGGGTTGCTACAACTGCTGACAAAATCGTAACAATAAAGGAACCTGAAATCATTGGCAAGGCACCAAATATTTTCGAGCTTGGCTCCCATTTGCTGCCAAATAGGAATTCGACAATACTAACTCCGTCCACAAAGAAAGTAGACAAACCACGCTGTGCTACGAAAATCAAAATCATCGCAACGATAAAGACAATCAATGATAAACAAAGAAAGGTCACCACCTTACCAAACCTCTCTAAACGAGAGTTCTTAGAAGGCGATGATAGCTCTCTAGCAAGTTGTTCGTTTTTCATACTTACTCCTTCTCCGTCACTGTGCCATCCGCACTTTTTACAACCTTCATATCGTTGATAGAGATGTACCCCATACTTTCAACAATACCCTTTTGCACTTCATCTGACATCATGTACTCTAAAAATTCTTTTGTCAATTCGGTTGGTTTTCCCATAGTGTACATATGTTCATAAGACCAAATTGGCCAAGCATTGGTCGCCACATTCTCAGTAGTTGGCGCAAAGCCATTTAGCTTAATCGTCTTAACGGACGTGTCAACATAGGCAAACGATAGATAAGAAATGGCTCCTGGAGTTTGAGCTACGATGGATTTCACCATGCCATTTGAGTCTTGTTCTTGACTCTGTACCGCAGGTTTCCCATCCATTATGACGCTATCGAAAGTCGCTCGTGAACCTGAACTAGCAGCACGATTGATGATAGAAATTGGCAGATCCTCACCTCCAAGTTCCTTCCAGTTGGTAATCTCACCTGTGAAGATTTTACGAAGTTCTTCCGTCGTAATATCTCCAACAGTTACCTTCTCATTGACAATCACTGCTAAACCTGCAACTGCAACTTGATGATCAACAAGTTTACCCGCATCAATACCTTCCTTCTCTTCAGCAAACACATCAGAATTACCAATCTGGACAGCGCCTGACTGAACCTGAGATAAGCCCGTACCGGAACCGCCTCCCTGAACATTGACAGATTTACCAATATTGCTACTAGCAAATTCATCTGCCGCTGCCTCAACGAGTGGTTGAAGAGCTGTTGAACCTACAGCCGTAATGGATTCTCCTCTATCAATCCAAGAAGAACAACCAGAAAAGACTAGACTACCCAAAAGAAAGAAAGCTGCTATTCCAAGTTTCTGCTTTTTTTTCATTTCGTTTTTTCCTTTACATTTTTCAATGGAATCTCCCTTATTCATCATTGCATTTTTACATAGAATTTACAAGATATTTCCACTCATCCACTATATCATATAAAAAGACAAGTTGCAAAAAAAATCTGCTTAATTTATTTAAAATCTTAGACCTTTAGGGAAGGTATTTTTTAAGGTTCCAGACACAATCTTAGCGAAAGTTAAACCGTTTCCTTGAACGGCAACTTGGTACCATCCATTAGCCAAATCTCTGGATACTGCTAATGGATGACCAGCGACATAGGTCTTAAAATCATGTAAGCTAATCTCCACCCTATAATTAACCTCTGAGCTGTGTAAAGATAGTCCTAGTGCAAAACTCGGTTCAAATCGCTTCTTCTTAAAGACACCTAAGTGAAGACCATTTCGAGCAATCCTAATCTTAGACAAGTCAGGCAAACCAGATGGTAATAAATAGAGATTATCGCCAAAAACCTGCAACAATCCATCTAACTGAACAGCCAAGTATTTTTTGGAAAATTCATTCCATAACTCCCCTTGTTCTCTACTGAGATTAGACTTGCCTGTTTTTATTTTTCTTGACTTGCCTTCACCACAATATTTGAATTTAGCAACGAATTGACCTTCGCCATCAAAGTGATGGGGGTACATTCGAGCTGTTTCAGGGTAAGCAATTCCTTCAACCATTCCGTTTATTTTAGGAATATCCACCAGTTCCAAATCGTAGTGTTCTAAAAGCCAAGTCACAATCTCTTCGTTTTCTTCTGGCGCCCATGTACAAGTGGAATAAATAAGATAGCCATTCGGAGCTAGCATATCCATAGCTGACGCTAAAATATCTCTCTGTAAACTAGCGCACTGAGCCGGATAATCCTTCGACCAATATTGGATAGCATCAGGATCCTTTCGAAACATTCCTTCGCCTGAGCATGGAGCGTCCAAAACAATCATATCGAAGTATGAAGGGAAGATCCCAGCCAGTCTCTCTGCTGATTCATTCGTTACAACAACGTTTCTAGCGCCAAAACGTTCGACATTTTCCACCAAAATTTTTGCACGTTTGTTTGAGATTTCATTGCTGACTAAAAGCCCTGTGTTATCCAAATAAGATAGCAAATGGGTCGTTTTTCCACCAGGTGCAGCCGCAAGATCTAAGACTTTCATCCCTTTTTCTGGCGCCGCAACCTGACCAACAATCTGGGCAGCCGGCTCTTGGGAATAAACCAATCCAGTTACATGTTCAGGAGATTTTCCTGAAATTTTCCCATAATAAGACCAGGGCATATAAGGAACCGGTTGCTCAAACTTTTGTTGATTTTCCTTGAGAGGATTGGTGCGAAAACCAGATACTGCTGGTTGACGAAAGGCCTCAAAAAATGCCTGGGCTTCTGTACCAAGCAAATCACTATATTTTTTAATAAAGTCCTGCGGTAATTGCATCAGAATAAATACTCCTTTACTTCCTCAAGATGAGCATTTGACACGAGCATAACAAACTCTCGTTTACCATAAGAAAGATCCAATTCTTCAAAACTTAGCATCGTCAAATCTAAAGAATGGCCGATAATACTAGCTGCTGCGTAATCCCAGAGACAAAGACAGGAAGCATAAGCAAACAAACGCCCCTCAAAAACATGAGAAAAACCGATTCCTGCGCTACCAACAGACCGTGTCCCAAGACTCTGCAAAGCCAAATCTGCTACTCCATGCTCGTTGGCTGCATATAACTGAGCATTCACCCCTATCAAACTCTGACGAAGTGGGCGTAATTCAGGGATTTCCAGTCGTTTTTGATTGCAGTAAACTGGGAACACACCGCCACCATGAAAAAGTTTATCCCGTATAACATCGTAAATGATACCGAACTGACCTACCCCATCTTCAAAATAGGCAACCATAATAGCAAAATCATTTTTCTGTGCAATAAAATTAGCTGTCCCATCAATTGGATCAATCACCCAAACATTCCCCTCAGAAACCGATAAAATATCTTTTCCTTCTTCTCCTAAAATCCTATCTTGTGGATAGCAGGATTGGATGTGGTGAGCTAGTTGCTCTTGAACTTGCCGATCAAGATGGGTAACCAAGTCTGTAAAACCAGCTTTTTCTTCAATTTGGAGTTCATCGTTTATATGTTGACGAAGGAACTCTCCTGCCTCTAAGACAAGTGATTGCGCTAATTGATATTTACCTTCCAAAACGAATCACCCCTTTCCCTTTCTCTTTAGCTGCTTTGACAACTTGATAGAGCGAGTATCCAGAAACCGCCTCAAAATCACGATCAAGCTGACGTTCCTGTCCCTTGCTTTTGACAACTTCTTTAAAGATCTTGTAAGCAGCCAATACTGTCGCCGCATCAATCCCCTTCTCGTAAGCTGCTTCCACTTGATTGAAAAAAGAAAGCACGGAGGAAATCTCCTCTGTGCTCCACGAAAAATCAAGTGGATATGAATAATTTTTGTTCATATCATCTCATCCTATTTCTGCTCGCAGTGTAGCGTTCTTCAACTCTTGTTTACGATATTTCCGTGGAAGAAACGCACGAATTTCATCTTCGTTAAAACCAATCTGCATCCTCTTTTCATCCAGAATAATCGGACGACGCAAAAGACTTGGATAGGTTTCAATCAACGCAATGAGTTGCCCTACAGAAAGCTCATCTACATCAACATCTAATTTTTGAAAAACCTTCGAGCGAGTTGAGATTAGATCATCCGTCCCATTTTCTGTCAGTGTTAAAATATTTTTTAATTCCTCAGCAGTCAAAGGGCTGGTCATAATATTATGCTCAGTAAAAGGGACTTCGTGGCTTGTCAACCAAGCACGAGCTTTACGGCAACTGGTACAACTTGGTGACAAAAATAAAGTGATCATACCTTCCATCCCCTCTATAGACTTTCTCTATTTCATTATACTCTAATTTAAGAGAGTTTTCAATAGAAAATCCAATCTATTTCCCCTTAATTCTTCTAAAGATTCTATTTTTTTTCTAATCATTTCAGAGGTTCAACCTACTTGCCAATCTTCACAACTAGTGTTTTTCAAAGTATTTTGCTACCTAGGAGAACTTGTACATCTAGCGCAGTATTAACAATTTGGTGAGAGGGGTGGATGACAAATTGAATAGATTCGACAGCTACATGAGCTTCAACGGACATAGTCTTCCCACTGCAAAGCAAACTTCTCGTCAGATTTCATCTGCTCCATCAAACTATTGATACCATCAAACTTAATCATATCTCGAATTTTCTCTAGCCAAAAAATCGTTATTTTTTTACCGTAAATAAAACGATTGAATCCAAAAATATGGGCTTCAATCCGTAGCTCAGTCCCATCAAATGTAACATTCTTTCCTACACTCGTCATAGCTCGGTAACGCCTACCATCCACTTCAACATCTGCTACGTAAACACCATCAGAAGGCAGATGAACTCGATCAAATGGAGCTAGATTAGCAGTTGGATAACCGATTGTCCGACCTCTGGCATCCCCATGAACAACAAGCCCTTCTGTCATAAAAGAATAGCCCAAAAGTTGGTTAGCTAAAGAAACATCTCCTGATCGAATTGCCTGACGAATACGAGTTGAAGATATTTTCTCACCACCTAAGCTAACCTGCTCAACAACTTCCACTCTCCCCTCAAATAGGGTTGATAAAGCTTGCACATTTGCTCTGCAATTACCAAAATGATAATCAAACCCAGCTACTATAACCTTGGCGTTTACTCCTTTGATATAACGCTCTACAAATTCCTCTGGTGTATTGCTAGCAAACTCACTGGTAAACGCCGTTAAATAAAGATTATCCACTCCGTATTTTTCCAATAAGAGATAGCGCTGCTCTTGACTCGTTAAATGTAGTAGAAGTTCCGGCTCAAAACGCGAAAAAGCCAAACGAGGAGACTCTGGAAAGGTTAAGACAGTCACTGTTAATCCCTGCTCGTTTGCTATTTTTCTTGCTCGTTCTAGCAAGGCTTTATGCCCAAGATGAAGCCCATCAAAGTAGCCCAAAACCAATACCGTTGGCTCGTTTTGATGCAATTCTGTATAGTCTTTAATCGTTGTAATCTTCATATATTTATTTTATCACAGTTACAGAAATCTTTTAAAGTAAAACCTTGCTTGGTTTATAGACTTGGTCTCTTTTTTCAAAAACAGCAATGAGCTTACCAGAATGAAAACCAGCCAACCGTTCCTTCTCTGAGTCCAGGTCCACAAACCGTCCAAATGTGGCGTCTATGACTTGTTCATCCGTCAACTCGATAATCGGTAAATCTCCAATCCCCTGTTCAATCGGATGTAAGAAACTAAGATCTCCTTGAGCTACCTTCCTCGCAATTTCTTCTAATGTCAAGGCATCTTCTAGCTTCATTCCCGCAGAGCCTGTCCGCTCCAGCTTGGACATGTGGCTAGCATAGCCCAACTTGCTCCCCAAATCAACAGATAGAGTTCGAACATAGGTTCCCTTACCACAACGAACACGAAATGTGAAGCGTGCACAGTTATTAAGTAGTTGGATAGGACTAGTTCGCTCAAAACTATAAATATCAACTTGACGTTTCGGCCGTTCAACTACTTCACCTGCACGGGCATAGTCGTACAACTTACGTCCATTGACCTTAACTGCTGAATACATAGGCGGAATTTGAGTAATGGTTCCAACAAAACCTTTCATGGCATCATCAACTACTTGCTCAGCTATCTCTAAAACTGGTGTCTGCTCTAAAATATCACCTGAAGCATCTTCTGTTGTAGTCGAATAACCAATGGTAATTTCCCCCTCATAGACTTTCCCCTCTTCTTGCATAAACTCAATCATACGAGTAGCCTTTCCAACTGCAATGGGGAGAACTCCTGTCACATCTGGATCTAGGGTTCCACCGTGACCGATCTTCTTTTCCTGCAATATCTTGCGTAGCTTAAATACAGCATCATGCGAGGTCATGCCTGCTTCTTTTTTTAGGTTAATAATTCCTGAAATCATGCTTTCATTATAACACAAAGGACCACTCTTGTGAGCAGTCCGATAAGAATTTATATATCCCGATGAAACTCGCCCTCTAGATCAAAGAAGGGTTGAATATCTTGAACGTACTCCAGAACTCCTTGAAACTCACCTTGATTATCACGAACAGCCTTATAGACTACATAAACAAATTTGCCCATGGTTTCTGACTTGAACCACATGGATACCTGTTCTTTTTGTCCTGTGCGGAGAAGATCAAAAATTTTCTTAACCTTATCAAGAATTTTTGGCGGGTGGCAAAGTTCAACATGGCGACCGATTTGACTGGGGGTCCGTTTAAAAATCATATCCTCAACAGGGTGGCTATCGTTATAATATTGGAAAATATCATCCTTGTTGACAAATGTCAGTTCAAGCGGTAAGTGGTTGAGAATTAAATTAGCTTGTTCAACAGACAGGTATCCATTACCAAAGGTTTGCGGGCTAGTTCGATCCTGAATCCGTTCTGATTTTTCCTTCGGTGTAAAAGTAATGGTGAACCGACCTTCTGGCGTGTCGATAATCTGTTGATTTGGCGCATCGATTTTCGGAGGATGAGGTTCCACTTCCTGCTCTGCTATTTCTCCAAAAACCTCCCGATGGGGTATCCACTTGGCTGTCGGTTTGACAATAGCATAACCGTAAACATTACTATCTTCCGCCACCTGGATCCAATCATCCTGAGTGAAAATCTCAAGTAAAATCATGAGAAGAATGGCCTCTTCCTTGAAAATCATTTCTTCGAATTCCTTAGCAAAAACTTCAAAGTTTTCTTTTAGAGCACTCATCTCACCACTCTCTAAAGATTGATAGGCGATTTTAAAGAGGTCACGAATCTCATCATCCACACCCCACATGACCTTCGGTGGTGCATCATGACCGTAACGTTCCATAATAGGGAAGAAGACTTTTTCCTTACGAGTATAGTGGTTTTCAAACTGTCCTAGAAGACTAAACTGGCGCTTCAAACCTTGAAGGAGCTGGGTTTGAAGTTCTGACTCTTTCACTTGATCATATTGATCTAAAATACGACGAATCCTAAGTAGTGCTGCCCGCAGAGCAAGGTTTTCTTGCTTAAAAACAGAGACAGGGTGACCTTCTTGATCAATATCCGCCACTTCTACATCAGTAATCGCTCCCTTGAAGAGGTTAGCATGGATATTGCAGAGACTCATGACATCCTCAAAGGTAATTCCTGTATCACTAGACATGAGCTCATGTTCCATCATGGAGATTTCTAAGGCAGAAACCCCCGTAAAATGCTGATTAAACTGAGCTTGGACTTCTTCTGGGTTCGCTCCATTGTGCAAATCCAAAAGAATACGTTTCAAAATCTCAATACGTTGGTTATTCATTCTTGTTCTCCTACCACATCATAGCCATTGTATT
Organism: Streptococcus sp. DAT741; assembly: GCF_009866825.1. NCBI lineage: Bacteria > Bacillati > Bacillota > Bacilli > Lactobacillales > Streptococcaceae > Streptococcus > Streptococcus sp. DAT741. Next base: position 872,073 of record NZ_CP019557.1, on the reverse strand, counting down.
CCAGAACCTGCTGGATACGCTCAAGTGGAATCTTGGTCATCTTAGAACCTGTCTTAAGACTAGTCACCTTGCCAACTGTATGTAGCATAGCAGGATTAGCTAGGGGCTTAAAACCAAGGTCAATTAAGAGTTCTTTAACTTCGGGGTGCTGACTGATAATATCTGCCACAGGCAGATTTAGGTCGATTGTGTTCATATTTATTCTCTCCTTAATACTTCGTCCAAGACTTTTATCAATCTTTGTTTTTCCTGACTCTCATTGGTTTTAAATCTTACCAAAGGAATACCACATTTTCCCAAAATAGTATCCTTCATGCTATCGCGTTTAAATTGCGTACTGTTAACTTTATGAAAAGCATAACCATCTACCTCTACAGCTAGAACAGGCTCCTTCGTTAATCTATTAGTGATTAAGAAATCAAGATGAGTATTCCCATGACTTGCATAAATTGCCTCAGACTCTGTTAGTAAGTCAAAATTTTTCACAAGATTTCTCAATTTATAAGAATGTATAACATCTAAGTTATTATATTTCTCATCACTGGTAAATATTTCTTTTATCAAATGATACATCAAATTTTCAGAATCGTACCTAGATAGTCTTTTACGCTTACTAAGGTATTCTTTCCGCTCTTTCTCATACTGCTTATATAAATAATCAAAAATGGAATAAATCGGACTTTCTCTCACCTCAAAATTGTTATACTGTATATACCCCAATAAATCGCTGATGTTTTTATCTAATGATTGCTCATTCCCGGTCATAACAATAAATAGTTTACTCTTAGCTCTCGAAATGGCTACATTAAGCAAATATGGATCATCAGTAAACCTTGTTATATTATTATCAACAGTCGTAATGATAATTGTATCTTTTTCTCTTCCCTGAAACTTATGGACTGTATCACTCTCTAAATAATTAATTTGTTCCTGTAATTTAGTTTTTTGTTTTCGATAAGGTGTTATAACACCTGTCTGCTCTCTATCGGTATCGTAATTGGGAATAATGTCTTTTAAAATAATATTGATTTCTCTCTGACTATAATGCTCCCTTGCATGATTCCCTTTGGGTGTCCGAATAGCCTGTAGAACATTTTTTTCTCCATTATCTATCGTCATAATAATTAAGTCGCCATTATAAAATTTTTGATTACAGAAATTAATGATTTTGGGATGGCATCGATAATGTTCCCTCAACAGTACTTCTGGAATATCCGGTATCACATCCAATACTGATTGAAGAAAACTATTTGTATATTTATAGCCATAGCTAACTCTATACTCATTAAAGTTGAAGACTCTTTTGTTTGACATCTTTTGTCACAATATGTGGTAGTTGTTTACTGTCTCCTACAATCACTGCATTCTGTGCACAAGATAGTGCTAATGCACCTGTTGCTATATCAACTTGTGAAGCTTCATCTATGATTAAATAATCATAAATGACATCTCTTCCTAAACTTGTTGTCGACGAGAATGTTGTACTAAGAATAACAGGGTATTCTGAGAGTACTCGTTCCGATTGTCTCTGTAAATCTTCCTCAGAAAATTGTACCCTCCTTCCCCCTTTTCCATACTTATTAGCAAGATACCCCTTTAAAATTTTTAAAGAATCGCTAGTTAGATTATCCAAAATTTCATTGCCATTTAAGAAAGCCATCTCTTCTAAGAGGCATTTTATTGTTTCTTTTATTTCTTTTTGTTTATATTGATAAAACATATTTTGAAACTGTGTTGTCAAATTAGGTAATTCCAGTTTGTAAAATTCCCAGTTTCTAATTCCGTAGAATAAAAAATTTTTTATATTTAAACATATCACAAATTTTCCATTATCATTTTGAATATTCTTAAATGCTCGTAAAGCCTTACTGTATAGGCTTTCTGGCGTTTTTCCTTTAGGAAGATACTTCACGTTTCTTTGTATAATCTGTTATGAATTGATTGTCAAAAGTGGTAAAAGGGTAGTAAATTCATTTCTTCTAAGCGACTGAATGTCTTGCTTGATGTTCTTTCTCCAAGCGTTTCATTTCTTCCATAGCCGAATTACAGGTCGCATGTGCATAATAGTTTAATGTCATAGTTATGTTTGCATGACCCATAATATATTGCAGGGCTTTGGGATTCATACCGGCATTGGCACAGTTGGTACAGAATGTATGTCTAAGTGTGTGCGGTGTGATATGTGGCAATTTTTCCTCATGGTATTTGTTGTACTTTTTAATGAGGTTTCTCAATATGCTGTTAAAATCACATGCTGTTTTAGGATAGCCTTTTCTGTTGAGAAAAAGAAAACTGCTGTATCCGTCAATCTCAACACACTTTCTGTCACCTTGCTTTGCCAATACTCTTTTCAATGCCTGATAGGTAGCTTCAACCATTGGTATTTGTCGCTCACTGCTTTTGGTTTTAGGTGTTTCGATGTAATACCAAAGTTCCGTGTTTCTTAGTAGCTGATGGTCAACCGAGATAAGATGATTTTCAAAATCCAAATCTGAAACAGTCAGACCGCATAGCTCTGAAATGCGAAGTCCTGTTTTTAACAGTATCAGAATTTCATCATAATTCTTTTGATATATTTTATCGGACTTTGCAAAATCAAGCAGTCTTGTTTCTTGTTCTAATGTTAATACTGTTTTAGGAACGGTATCATCATCAATAACAGTATTAAGCTGAAAATCAAAGGGATTCTTTCTTACATAATCATCTTGTATCGCAATGTAAAAAGAAGCTCGCAATGACCGCTTATAGTTATTGATGGTTGAATAAGCAAAGCCGTTTTCGCTCATTCTGATAGCCCATTCTTTAGCGTCAGACGGTTTAATGCTGTCTATGCTTCTTGCTCCCAGCTTATCGGTTTTCAAAATTTCCATCAGATATTTACGCCCGTTTTTTGTATTTGCTTTTACATTAGGACGCTGGGAATTTTGCTTAGCGTAAAGCTGGCAAAGTGTCATCTTCTTGCCGACAACATCAATTCCATCTTGAACATCTTTTTGTATTTCTGCAATTCTTTCACGTAATGAGATACAATCCCGTTTACCTGCCGGAACTCTGTCCGTAGCCACCAGTTTCCATGAATAGATAAACTGTGTTTCTCCAAATGAATCTACATATTTGTATAAGTATCTTCCGTCTTTTCTCTGGCTCTCTCCAGTCCTCAAAATCCGACCTTTATGGTCACGCCTTTTTTCTGACATGGTATCTGCTCCTTTCCTGTATGGAAAGAGCCTTGATACGACTTGATACGATTATACCATACATATTCAAGACCCTTACACTATATGACATCTAATGTATCTATTACTTTTTCAAATTGTTTTCGCTTAATCTGAATCCTGTTTCCGTTCATAATCAGCCAGCCTGCATTTTTATTTTCCTCTGCTAAACGACGGAGCTTATTTTCACCGATACGGAAATATTTAGCAGCTTCTTCAATCGTCAGCGTGTAGCGTTCCCAGATTGGAACATCAACTTGATTCATGAAATCAGTCCTCCTTTCAAATTTTTGTTTTACAAGCAGTCAAACAGCCTTGGCAAGGCTCACGGGAATCTCACCCCTGCATGGTTCTCATGTAGCCGTACTCATTGCCTGCGACGCTTCTAACGCTCGGACTGTGACTATACGGGAGTATCATTATGTCAATAAGAAAGTCATGGCAATCATCTTGCTAATGATGATTTATGGAATGCCGGTAGGAATCGCTCGCTGTCATTTCTGACAGGTCATGGCGTATCGGTTCCATCAGCTCGTTTCTTACCGCAACGTATTTGACCGCTTTATTCAGTTTTCAAAGAACATAGGGGCTTATTCGCCTGCAAAAACATATAAAAGGATATATGCTTTGGCAGAATAACAAACCTCTCCAGTCGGGAAGCGTGGAAACATCATCACGCTTCCACGAAAAGAGAGCGTGTGTCACTTGATTTCAAATGACAAAATCTTTGTAATCAGTCTTGTTTCCATTCGTCCACGCAAAACCTCATCAACAACCATGCTTTGATTTCCGTACTCATCTTTCATCAGACGCAGGGAGCGTTTTGTCATATATCCCCGATAGTGCCGGATAATCTGATTGATTGCTTCCGCATTGCCATCAGTAGCCTTTACAATGAGAGGAAAGGGAACAAGAGAATAATTCTTTTTCATTCTTCAAATTCCTCCATAAACTTTTTCATCATGGCAAGTCCGCTGGTTCTGTGTCGGTAAACAGTGGAACGGTTAAGTTTCAGCATGTCAGCAATTTCTGAATCGCTCATATCCATAAAATAGAACAGGAGCAGAATATTCCGTTTATTGCTTGGTAAATTCCGCAGTGCTTCGCTTAGCAGGTCATTCTCAATACCAATGGATATGCTGTTCAGTGTGAAAATCTGAAAATCCGTTGAATAACTGTCTGCTGTTGCAAACTGGCTGACAAGATAATCGCCAATTTCCGAAAAGGACACTTCATGCTTTGCAAGTCTGGAAAGCTGTTTGAAATAGTCTTTTCGTTCATCTTCCATAGCTCGTTTGCAGATATAGTCAAACTGATTTTCTATCGTTGCCTGAAAAGATGATGGTTTCATGTTCTCACCTCCCTTCTCTGGATTGAAAGGAAGTGAGTTTTGCCCCTTTGCCTCCTTTCACTCTTAGTCCCGACGTGAAAGGGGGATTTGTTGCATTGCCGGTCAAAAACTTTTAAAATTTTAAAATAATGAAAAAGCACACAAACAGGTGAATGGCTCTGTTTGTGTGCCTTTACTTTTTATAGAATCAGTGAGATGAAGTTAATCCATACATTCACTAAATCCTGAAATAAAATATATCTGCTATCTCAGGATAAGTATAATTTGCGATAATATGTGGCTTTAATCATGTTTTTTAGAATTTTTATAAGTGCTATCTACATTAGTTTTTCAGAATAGTCACTTTATCACCTTCTACTAAAATAACTTCATCATTGCTTATTGGTTGCAAGGCTAATTTTGTCGAATATTTTTCTACAATATTACTTGTTATTTTTTGAAAAGGTGAATTCAAATAATGAGGAACAGTATAGAAATCTACTATCCTAAGTGCTTCATAATTACTTAAATTGGGGGCTTTTTTTATACTATCCATAGAACTTATATATTCAATATTAGGAGCTGTAATGATTGCTCCCGCAGATTCTCCTATATAAATTTTCCCCGAATTTATTGCATTTTTAATTAGTACGTCTGAACCTGTTCTCTTCATTTCCTGCAATAAAAAGAATGTATTTCCACCGGTAACATAAATTATGTCGTTATCAGCTATCTTAGCTTTCATCTCCTTTTCATTTGCCGTTGATAGATCCAGCACATCAACAATCGCCCCTAAGTTTTCTAACGCTTTCTTTCCTGAATTCACAAAGAAATTAACTTTTTCAACATTACTTGCTGTTGGTATAAACACTATCTTTTTTTCATGTAATTCACCTGCAAATTCAGGAAGAAAAGTAGCTACTTCTTTGAAATAAGATGTTAAAAATAATTTTCTGACCATTTGTTTTCACCTCGTATTTTTCTTTCACTTATAGTATAATATATAAAGGTTTCAAAATATGACACCTTTATGTTTAGAGGAGATGTTTGAATGAATAAATCAGAGCGACTTAATGATATGATGATATATTTAAATAATAAGAGCTATTTTAACTTAACAGATTTGATGGAGAAATATAATATCTCAAGAAGCACTGCAATTAGAGATGTTCAATCTTTAGAACAGATTGGAATGCCAATATTTTCGGAACATGGCAGGTATGGAAGATATGGAATTTTAAAGAACCGATTACTTTCACCTATTATTTTTACCACTGATGAAATGTATGCGATGTACTTCTCCATGCTGACACTAAAAGAGTATCAATCTACTCCTTTTGATTTAGACCTACAGAAACTAAAACTGAAATTTGAATCCTGTATCTCTAAAGAACATAAGCTGAATTTGGACAGAATGGAAACAGTATTCAGCTTTACATCTTTAAAGCAAGTGAATAATTGTCCATTTTTGAAAGATGTATTGTATTTATCAATTAACTATTCTGTATGTGATATTACTTATAAAAGCAAAAATAATGATTATAAATACACTGTACAATTTTTGAATGTATCTACATCGTTTGGTCAATGGTATGTAACAGCATATAATTATGATAATGACAAAATGCAAGTATTTCGTTGTGATAAAATTCTTTCTTTATCTATCAATGAAAATAAAGAGCCTGTTGACAACTATAGAATTGAAACTTTGAAAAAAAAGAATTTCAAGGAAAAGAATTCTACCGATTTTGAAGTAAGTATAACAGAAAAAGGTGTAGATTTATTTATAAAAGAAAATTATCCATCAATGACATTAATTTGGTGTAACAATACACCGATTATTAAAGGATACTACAACAAAAATGAGGAAGATTTTATCTCAAGTTACTTTTCTATTTTTGGAAAAGAAATTATTTCAATTAATCCACCTGAATTAAAGGAATTGATTATTAAAAAAATAGACGATAATATGACTTATATCAAATCTCTTTAAGTTTGTAGCTAAATTTTAAAGGTTTCAAAATTTGATACTTTTATTCTGTATAATTAAAGTATAAAAAAGGAGGTTTTCTTAAATGAATACAAAAACAGAATTTTTAAAAATTATGGCTGAACAAACAGAAATAGCCTTAGCAACATCTGTAAATAATGTTCCAAATGTGAGAATAGTAAATTTTTATTTTGAGCCGGCTGAAAATATACTTTACTTTTCATCTTTTAAAGGGAACGACAAAGTCAAAGAAATAAAGTCAAATCCATACGTGGCATTTACCACAATTCCTCACTCAGGAAATGAACATGTCAAAGCTAAGGGGATAGTTCAAAAAAGTCCCAAAACTATTTTTGATATTGCTGAGCAATTTATTGCTAAAATTCCGGATTACAAAGATACTATAGAATATGCAGGGGAATCCTTGATTTTATTTGAAGTAAGATTTGATACGGCTATAGTTACAAAGGATTTAGACACAATTAAAACATTAAAGCTGTAAATTGTACCTATTTATCAAGGTAAAGACCTGAAAATTAATAAACTCTTATTTTTCAGGTCTTTTGGTTGTTAAGAAAGATTACTTTATAATCTTCCAATTCCCCTCATTCTTTTCAAGCGTCAGGCTGAACTGTGATACCTGCGTTGCTTTGGTCTGTGGGTCAAGATACTTTACTGCTAAAGATACCGTAACCTGATTTTCTTTGCGGTTATAAATCGGATTGACAAGTTCCTGAAAGACATACTCTTTACCGACCTGATTTAAGACTTTATCTGCCACATAATAGGATAATTCCTTTTGCGTAGCGGTAGGATAGAGCTTGAAAAAGGTGGTTAAAAAGTCGTTTATTTCATTCGTGGTAACGGAATCAACTGTACCGTCGCTTTCCACCATTTTTGGTTGATAGGAAGATTTTGCCGGTGTACTGGTGATGGTAGGATTCTTAATTATCACCATATTTCCGGAAGCGTCCACATAGACGCTGACAAAATAAGAGGATTGTATATTTTTCTTGCTTTCTCCCTCTGTAATACCCTGTTCTACACTGTATGTCACATCAAAGGTATTGTCACCAGTATTCTTGACGCTCCATATCTGAAAGCCTTGAAGTGTAGAAGATACAGGTATATCCTTTCGCACCGTGTCATTGTTAAGAGCTTGCAGTTCTTCTGTCAGATAGTTTTTCAGTGTTTTGTTTCGGTTATCAATCGAGAAGCTGTTTTGTTCCCATGAGTAGTAGACTTTCGCAAATTTCTCTACAAAGTTTTCTACATTGTGAGTATCCGTATATTCCTTTTCTATGACCTTGGTTTCATGAATCGTATGGGTATCTATTGCCGTGAAATGCTTAAATACCGCAAAGCTAAAGCTGATTCCTAAGAGTATCCACAGGGCAATCACTATCTTTTTTCGAGGATTCACCTTATGAATACGGGGTTTCTTGGTTTTTAAAAGCTGTTTCTTATCTTTTTTATGATTGATGAATTTCATGTTTTTATTCCTTTCTTATCGTTTTATTCGTCCTGCTCCTGCCAAATGCTGCTTCCAGTAGGAGCTTGTCAGGTCGGTATAGCCTATCGGGTCGCCGGCATGATACATGCGGTTATTTCCGATATAGATTCCGACATGAGTAATATATGTTCCTGCATTATAGGTAGAGTGGAAGAATATCAAATCTCCTGCCTGTGCGTCCGATAATGAGATATGCCATGTAGCGTCATACTGTGCTTGTGCGGTTCTTGGCAAAGAAATACCGGCTTTTCCATAACACCACTGCACCAGCCCTGAACAGTCAAAGGAAGTAGTGGGAGAAGCTCCGCCATATACATACTTCCAGCCCTCATATTTGAGAGCTTCATTCATAATCTCCTGTGTGGTTTCATTATCAAATTTAGCTGTTACAAGGTACTGTTTGACCAAAGCCACATAGAACATATTTCCATAATTGTATCGCCAGCCCCCGTTGATGGAGATGGCAATAGGATTGGAATAGCTCACCCTTGTACCGCCGGAATGCTCTTTTGCAAAACTTTGAGCCAATTCAAAACTGTATTTTTGGCCACGACGGGCAACATAATCTAAGAAGCCACCGCCATAGTTATAGGACTGAATGACACAATCAAAATCCACATCTAAACGCTTACTGCTTGCCAGAAGCTCACTGAAATACTTTACCCCTTGTTTGATAGAGCTTTCCGTATCCAATGAGTTCGGGGGAAGTCCCAGCGATTCCGATGACTGCATAACGTCCTTTGCCGTACCGCCGGATTCTACCTGTATAATGGCAAGCAATACATTCGCATATTCACTGACGCCATATTCCTTAGCGTATTTATCTACCATCGGCTTGTGTGCCAAAACCTCTTTAGAAACGGTCGCACCACCAAATTGACCGTTCCCAAATCCGCTGTCCTGTTCATCGGAAACTAAGATTGTGATAAACAAGAGCAGAGAGAAGATAAATACGAAAAAACCGAAAAAGCCGATGAGAAGATGTTTTAATTTCATGACGGCTTACCTTGCTCTTTTTTTATCTTGGCGGATTGTAACGGTCTGCTTTTAATATTCACAGTCTGCGTTCTTTGAATGACAGGAGCTTGCCTTGTTATTCTAAATTGTGGTGGATTTTCTCTTGATATTTCCGATTTTTGTACGGTTCGCTCCTGCGTATTCGTTGATTGAGGTTTTCTTACGGATTTTTGCAATTCTCGTCCTTGAACAGTTTTCTCTTGTGCTGTCATTGGTCTTTCATGGACAGATGAAGCAGGTCTTTTCTCTGTTTTTGCCATTTCCATTTCCAAACGGCGTTCGGCAATGGTCTGTCGTCTTGCTTCCTGCTTCTGCTTACGTCTGTCTGCTCTATCTGTCCTTGTTTTAGAGATACCACCAGTAAAATCATTCAGATTTTCTCTGATTTTGTTTTTCCCTTGAAAGATGGCATATCTTGCGTTTGTCGGCAGTTCAGCGACCTGTTCTTTGAATTGGCTGACAGATTCCGCTATCGTATCTTTCGTATCCGCTACTGTTCCGACACTTTGTCCGAGCCTTGCTCCCAGTGAAGTAGTCTGTTTGCTTTGTGGTCTGCTGTGGTTGGTCTGTGTTTTCGGAGAATGTACCGAGCCATCTCTATCCCTGTTTCTTTTACCGGCAACCGCAGAACCGACACCAAAAGCAGTCATAGAGCGTCCCAGTGTTCTTTGCAGACGGTGCATTTGTGCGTGCATAAGCATACGAGGTTTTCTCATCATACGGCTTCCGACACCTTGTGAATCATTGCTTTGCAGGGAAAACAGGCTCATCAAATCGCCCAGCTTAAAGTAAATGCCTGCAAAGGTCACTATTTGCAAAAAGGCGACCATAAAAAACGGATAGCCGGCAGACAGCGTATATAACATAGTCGAAATGCTAAAGGCAACCGTGATAATTAACGTAATTCCGGCACGTGTCAAAATAGTATTAAAGAGCTTTGTAATGGCTCTTTTGCTCATACAATCAAAGGTCGGTATCATGCTAAGCAGGAAACTGACGGGCAAAAACATGGCATAGATGATAAAAAGTATCTGTGAAAAAATCATAATGCCAGTCAGAAGAAAGACAAAGATAGAAATGCCGATATTAAAGAGGAACAGAAAAAACACCGTTCCCAACCTGCTAATTGTCTTTGTGATGGTCATGTTAGTGTTGTTATTATCCTCAATTTCTTCTTTGATGATAGTTTCTCTGTCCTCACCATTGTTGGAATCGGGACTGGTGGACAAAAGATTTTCCACACGGTCAGCACCAAGACTGTCCATATCTGTCGTTCCGTATTGGAGCAGTAGCCAAGGCTGTTTGACCTGAATGGAAAACAAGCTGTCCCTGATTAAATCCACACTGTCTTTTCCTTTTGCTTCGGAATCCGGCAAAGTGATTTTCGTACCAAGCGATAAGCTGGCATTGCTGATGTCCGAGGAAAAGTCATTGATTTTTGTAATATAATCCGGAGCATAAGCAATAAAGGAGGCAGACAGGATAAATACCAGTACAAAATTGGCTATCGCATGAACAGCTTTTGTTGTTTCCTTTTTGATAAGACCCGTATAGGTGACATAGATACCAAGTATCAAAATGAAAATCAGAAGAAAACCGACATAAAAGCCCTCTGATGATAGACCGCTTGAAGTAACACCGGCTAAGGTTTGCATATTCTTTCCGATGGCATTTGCCGTGGAAGAAATGAAATCCAGAGAATAGGCTTCTTTAACCAGATAACCTGTGGCATTTGAAATATACAGGCTGATTGTCCAGATAAAATTGGTAATCGCATAAAGTCCGTACATAACCTGCTTTCCGATTCCATCAATCCAGTTCCACGGCAACCAGTCCCAAGAGTTATCAACATAAAAATCAAGCTGATAATTTGACAGCGGATATTTGCTGTATTCGTTCGCCGTGTTTACCGTATCATCAACCAATCCTGCGGCATGTGCTACTGTTCCAATCATAGATAGGAATAGTAAGCTGATGATAATAATTACACCTGCTGTCAGTATGACTTTACCAATTTGCTTGAATATTTTTATGAAGTCTTTTTTTTGTTCCATACTTACACCTCGATTCTTGCAGGCGGTCTGGTATCAAAGGCATGTAGCAGTTCCTCAAATACAGGGTGAAACTGTATCACGCCAACACGCCCATATAAATCACTGATAAGACATTGCCCGTTTTCCAAGTTACGCAGACGTTTTTGGTTATATTCATCTTCGGGGTCAACACCAAAAAATTCCAAAGTCTTTTTTATCTCATTGATATCTGTGGAGCGAAAAGCAAATTTTAGTCCCAGATTGTTTTTTAGCTTTTCATCTAAGAGGTCATCTGTATTCTGTGTTACGAAATAGACACCTGCATTCATGGCACGTCCGGCACGCACTAATTTCATGGACAGGGTTTTGCCTTGAGCTACCTGTAAAAAGCTCCATGCTTCGTCCAAGTCCACAATCTTAAAAACACTTCTATCCGTATGGATAAAGTCCAAGGCAAAGGTACTGATAACAATAAGCATTGCCACGGATAACAGTTCCATTGTGGTATATTCTTCAAAATCCGTTTCCTTATCCGGAAGCACCAAATCGGCAACCTGTATGATATTTAACTGTTTTTCCAAACTGATGGATTGTTTTACTTCGCCGTCGCTAAAGAGAAGATGAGCAAAATCATAATCTGTGAAGCTTTCAATATGCTCTGCAATACTGATGGCTGTGGCACTTCCCTCAACTCTCAATTCCTCAATGACCTTTAATAAGCCCCTTACTTCACTGTTTGTTACGGCACGGATAGCTTTTCTAAGGACAGGGAAGCGGTCAGAATCACGGGAAGAAATTCCTGTTAAAAAGGTCAAAATGTCAATCGCAAGAGATTCTGAATCCTTTGGATTTTTCATAATCACATAAGGGTCAAGCAGTCCCATGTTTTTCTTTTCTGATGTCAGATTGACAATATTTATTTCATGAGCAATTTCAGGCAGGGTTTCTTTCCAATTTCCACGCTCCGCTTTCGGGTCAACGATAAGAGCCTGTGCCCCGAAAAGTACCGCATAATAGACAATCATGTTATTTGCAAAGGATTTTCCACCACCAAGAGAGCCGACAAAAGCGGAAGCTAAGGCATTGGTTACAGAGCCTTTTACGCCCTGTGAAGCAAGAGCCGGTTTCAGATAAACATTTCTTCCCGTATCCAGACTGTAGCCGACATAGATTCCGTCTTTTTCTCCAAGCATTTGTGTTGCTCCAAAGCCAAGTCCGGCAAGAAAATCCGAAGTCACATACTGGATATAGTCATTCATATAGCGTTTGCCGGCTGGCAGAAATTCCCCCTGCAAGCCAATCATATCGCCAAACGGTCGCACCAGCTTTACGCTTAAATCATCGTAAAAATCTTTCACCTCATCACAACGTCGTTTCAGCTCGTCAATATCATCAGCGGATACTCTTACCACATAGGAGAGCTTATACATGGATTCCTTGCTTTGGTCTAAATTACTTTCCAACTCGCTAACACTTTCTAAAGCGTCGGCAACATTGGAGCTGGTTTCATTGTCATTTTGCCAAGCGTGGTTATCTAAATCTTTTAATTCCTTTTTCTTATTTCTGACTGTCCCCAAAGCCTTTTTATTAGCTACAATTTCAACGTTCATGGAGGTATCAATCGGAAAGGTGAATTGCTGTTGTTGATAATAGAAAATTTCACTTGATGGAAAATCCAGCTCTCCGACAACGCTGTTGATAGTAAAGTAAGCTACATAGACTTCTCTTTCTTCCTGCTCAATCTTCAAATACCTTTGCTTTTCTTCTATCAGGCAACGGGTAGGCTTGATGAGGTCATAGTATTTAATCAGCGTTTCTCCATCTGTCTTTTTCTTTGAAAGATGGTAGGTGTAATCTTCATAGGCAATACCGGTCTGTCCGTAAATGTGCTCTATAAGGTAACCGAAATCATCTTCGTTTAACGGTCGGATTTTGAATCTTCTGGAAATCTTGTTTGAAAGCAATTTTTCCATTTTTGAGTAACGGAGAATTTCCTCATTATTCATACTGACGAAATCGCCCATCAGCCTGTGATTGACATCATAAATAAAGTCCAAAGCCGCATTTTTAGCTTCTTTTGTAAATCCTTTGACGGATAAATCCTGTTCGCCGGAAAGGAGCTTGAATCCGATATAAAAGCGGTAGTCCACCTGATTTTCTCCAATCATGGAAATCAGAGCCTCTGTCTGCTCATCAATTCTTTTTTCGGCAACTTCTTTTAATTTTCCGACCGCTTCCTTTTTGGAACGTTCCTGAACAGAGCGTATGCTTGATTCGGTACTGATTTGTAGAGCATGGATTTTTCCGTCACGATTTTGTGCGATAAGCTGTCTGAAAGAATCATGTACCTGTAATTTCTGCTCCGGACTTAAAAAAGAATAGTTGTAGGGAAGAAGTTCATAGTAGGCAAAGCATTCCCCGTCATGATTCCAAACCAGATTATTTTCAATATATTTAATGGGATATTTCATCGTATTCACTCCTAACTGCTGTAATTGTTTCCTGTATATTGCTTTTTCTTAGCTGTATGCTTTTGCCTGCATAGGTCAGCTTTGGTCTAAACCAAAAGGAAAATACCGACTTTAAAAATCCATAAGGCTTTTTCCCGTCGAATGTTTTCTGGCTCATAAACCAAGTCAAAATGACAGGGATTCCAAAATATTTTAAAAATGCCCCCTCAATCAAAGACAATGGCGGTAAATTTCCAAAGATTATGACTGCAAATACAGACACCACAAACCATGTCATTTGCGTAAAGGTGATGGGAAAAGGCAGCTTAAAATCATTGATAGAATAAAGTACCTTTTCCACCGACCAGATATTTGTATAGCTTCGTATTTTTTTCATTTCTGTTATCCTTTCATAGAAAAGGGATAGTCCGAAAACTACCCCTTAAATAAAAATATCTGCCGCTAACTTTGGCAGACATCAGTAGATGATTTCAAAAATTCCACGGCTTGTATGGATAAAAGTTCCTGAAAGCTCCAAGTCACGACCAAAGGATTCATAATCAATATAGTTTTGTAAATTTGCCGGCACTTCGCCAAGCATTCCGGTTTCCTCAATGTAATAGCGTGCCACATCTGCCATATCATCACAGCCAGAATGCAGGATAATATCGTCCTGATGTTCGCTTAATTCCTCAATACTTGAAAAATGCGTAAGGAGGGCGGAAAGCTCTGACTGCAAATCTTCCGGCAGGTCACATACAAGCTCATAAAGACGGTTCAGTTCCTCAAGAGGGGTATATTCGTCAATGTCAAAAGGAAGTTCGTAATCATGAATGGCATACTCCTCATACTCATCATCTAATCCGATTTTTTCTTTAACTTCCTCAAAATCCACAGGGAGCTTAAACCAAGCCCCCACGAGTTCTCCCTCATTGTATTTACCGAGGTTGGCAATATATACCTGCATATCGTCCATTTCTTCACACCCTTTCTAAGCTCCGATGATTTTATTGAATAACTCCAATAAAATATCCTTGACACCGGCTGCGTTAAATACCAGTCCCACTGCGATAATCGCAATGATAAGAAAGCCGATAAGTTTGGAAAATTCACGCTTAAAGCCAAGATACAAGCCAATCACAACAATAGCTAAAAGCACCAGTGATTGTGCGTTTGATAAAAACCAGTTATAAAGATTTTGTCCAAAGTTCATTACAATATTCTCCTCTCTGATAAAAAATAAGTTTGTTTTGAAAATGTAATCATACTAAACGATTACGTCTTTGATATTTGCTGACTGTTGTTTAAGAATCTGCCTGTGCTTATCTGTCAGCTTTGCATGCTCAAGCAGAGTATTTACCGTCTGTGTCTGGTTGATTTCGTCCAGCTTTAGTGCCACCTTTAAGGTCGGGGCTACCTGACGAGCCAGCCAGTTCAGCGTGCGTTCATAGGTATAGGGTTCGGGCTTTGTCGTGAGTTTTAAGCGGTCACGGTGATTGCCGATAAACCAAGCCCACTCATCATTTAATTTCCAGTCACAGCGTGGTCTGTTATCGTCCCTGTCCACAAAGCGGATATAGCGGTTGATAATCTTAAAGGCGGTCTGTTCCGGATTGTCAAAGACAAGCAGGTCACGAACGGCATAATAGGCACGCTCATTTTTCAGACGGATTTCAAATCGGTTTTTTACTTCCGCTTCACTGATGGGGATATGATTTTTCTTGTACTGCTCATAATCCTTTTCATAGATACAAAAGTAAACCTCACTTTGAAGAGAACCGATATAAAGCGTATTTCCCATACACTCTTTTTCATCTTTACGTACCAATTCTCCACTTCGGTAGCTTTTGAAACTGCGAAAGACGGAAATACATTCTTCCTGCCTGCATTTTTCGGTAAGCAGAGGAATATTCAAAATGCCGGTTCGGTCATTGATGGCTAAATCCAGTCTTTTCATCACACCGCCAGCCGATAAAGCGTCCATGAAAAATTCGTACCAGCTTCGCTCCTGCGCCAATAGATAGGCTTCAAACTGTCTGCACCCACGTCCTTTTAGTTCTACCAGAATGCCCTTGTTAAGCTCCTGTGATGAGAGGACAAATATATCCCCTAAAGCGTAATGCTCTGAATAAGAGTAAAAACCGTAATCCTCATGAAGAAAATAGGACAGCTTTAGTCGCAGGATATGTTCTATGACATATCTGACCTCTGTTGTCGGAAAGCGAATCCTTATATAGTCGAAAATAAGCTCAAGGGGAGCATTGGGATTAAAACGCTCCAAGGTTTCAAAGAGTGAGTGCTCCAGTTCTTTTGACGGTGTCACTTTTCCTGTTTCAATATCGCTTAGATATTGCCTTGTAATGCCTGTACCACTTGCCAGACGGCTTTGTGAAATACCATAAGCTAATCGGGTTTCTTTTAACTTTTTAATATGATTTTCTTTCTCCAGTAAAATCCCTCCTGTCTAAAAAAGCACATGTCAACTTTGAAAGTTTATCTGACACATGCCTCAATTCTTATAATCCCTTGCCCAAAAGGGATTAAGAGATTATAAATTGATTGTTTTTTATCGATTTGTACCCCCCTGTTAGATACGGGGGGTGAATGGTTGGCGTGGCTGTCGCCACACCAACCGGCAGACAGCCCGCACGGCAAGGCTTACGCTTCGCACGCCTTTTGTGCGTCCTGCCTGCCGTCTGCGAGTTTCTTTATCTCCCCTAAGAAGTCATGTCCTTTCGGTACAAGGGGTGTGTAAAATTCAGATATGACACTTGTTCCTACGTCAACATAGCCACGACCTTTGATTTGCTTTAAGAAAAAATCCTTCTGCACATCACTTCCAAACATCATGCCATAGCCCATTTCAGACATACGACCTAAAGCCACCCTGAAATTAAACTGGTCACGGATACCGTCGCCAAGATATTTTGCGTCCGGTCTTTGGCAGGCTAAGATTAAGAAAAAACCTGCCTGCCGACCTAACATGACTATCTGTTTTAACTTGTTTAAGACAGCGGTATTCTCCTTTGTTCCAAGCATTTCCATAAAAGCGACATATTCATCAAAAATCAGAAAATGAGCCGGAAGTCCCAAATAGGCATAGTTTTCACCTGTTTTGTAGTTTGTCATTTCTTTCATAGCCGTACTGCGTTCCACCATTTCCTCATAGAATCTGTCAATGCAGGAAAGTATATCTTCCTTTTGGTAATAAACATCTTTCATGACAGAACCTAAGTCTGCAAGGTCGGCATTTTTCGGGTCAAGGATATACAGTTTTGCGTTTGTACGGAGCAGGGCTTCAATCAGGGTCAGGATAAAATAGGTTTTACCGCCACCTGTACCGCCTGCAATCAGCATGTGAGGGAGTTTGTCATATTCCCACCAGATATTTTTCATCAGGCGGAGCCTTCCATTTTTTGCCTGTACTTCATCAATGGATATGCGGTTGGCAATCATGTCATAAAGCAGGGTATATTCCACATAAGAATCTTTCAGCTCTTTTTCGGTCAGCTCACAATATAAGCCACTTTCTAACTTTTTCTCTAAATGCAGGAGCTGTTCCTGATACTTGCCCAGTGTGATTTCTACACATATCCGTATCAGACCGTTTTTCATGTGGTAATAGATTTTCGGGAAGTAGCTTATCTTTTCCCTTGTCCGACCGGAAGAATCTTCAAAAATACCCTCTGATTTTACCTGTTTTACTTCATACCATTTATTTTCCAGTATCATTCTGGCTAATTTCTGACGATGGTAGAGTTGTTTTATCCAGTCATAACGATAGCGTCTAATCACAAAAATCAGTGACAGACAAACAATACCGGAAATGATACAGCTTAAAGCAAGGTAGGGAGTATTGATTTCACTTGCCTTTGGTAAATGAAACTCCTGCCGATTTATCTCTAAGATAGTTTTGGCATGAAACAGGGCGACTACAAGAATAAACACCGGCAGGAGTATAGATATGACTGTATGAAAGACCAAATCTTTATCGCTTGGTCGAATCCGTTTACCGGAAAAAAGCCACTGTTTCATCTGCGTATTCCTCCTTTCGATTTTTTCTCTTTCTCTTATTTTTCAGTAACAGGCTCTTTTTTAGGAGCTTCTCTTTTGAAATTTCCCATATCCTTTGCCAGAACAATATCATCCGCCTTGATGTACCAGTCCACCTCTGCTCCCTGAAAGGTTGCGGTTGCTACTGTATCGGCAACCGGATTGACAAGCTCTACATGTGCGTTATAGTCAAAGTCTTTTAGCGGAACACCGGCTGGAATGCTTACCTGAATCATTCGTCCCTGTCCTTTGGATTTAAGGTCATAGGTACGCTCCTTGATTTCTTCCGAAAGCGTGCCATCTTCCTTTTGAATGCGTACCTCACGACGGAGTGCGGAGAATTTCAGCTCTCCAAAGGTCGCTTCCTTTTCTAAAACAATACCGTTTGCTAATCTCATTTCTTTTCCTCACTTTCTATGCTTTTATCATGTCATCTGCTTCCAAAATATAATTGGTAAAACCTCGTGTGCCGATTTTGTATCCCTCTGCTTTGATACGGGGATTGATGAGCTTTACTTTTTCCTCAAAGGTAAAGTTTTTCTCGCCTGTTTCCGCCGGAAGTGTTACCACAATATCATCTGCTCTCTGTACATCGGAATAGAGGTTATAGCTTCTTGATAAAACGGTAAGCTGTCCGTTGATTCTTCTTTGTATGACCTTATCCTCACCGGCAAACTCCAAGTTTCCAAAAGTCTTTTCCATGTTGGGAATAACATATTTTAGTTCCATATTTTTCGTCCTTTCTGTGATATATTGATTTTTATATTTTCAGTGTGTCTGTCGTGGGAGAGCGACATTTCTTTTCATGAGGTTTTCTTGTCATCATTATCACGACCTTTCAAATTGAGTAAAAAAATAGACACCTCATATTTGAAGTGCCTACCTCTTTTGAATATTCAATTTGTATTGGAAGTGCCTTTTTAATCTTCACCTTTCAAGGAAAATCGTCGTACCAAAGCTCATTCATACGTAGTAAATCAGTAGTAATTTGATTGGTTTTATCCTTGATGGGGTGGAATACTTCCAGTGTTTATGCGGATAATTGGAGTTTTGTTATGTTTTTATTTTAAAAATTAATTTTATCTTCTTATTGCTTTTGTAAAATTCTTCGCACTCATTCCATAATTTAAACAACTTCTTAGAAGAGTGAAGATTTAATTCCATAGGTGATATATTTGTATTTTTAAAGAATTCTTTAAAATGATGGAACTCCGTTTCTAATTCCGATAGTTCTTGCCTTAGGATGGCTATTTTCTCTTGAATTTCAAAAATACGAGGAAGGCTACTTACCTTTTCCTTCAATTCTTTCTGTATGGTTCCCATGTAATCATCTTTTAAAATCCAAGAAGAAAGATCTGGATATTCACCACTCTGGTTGAGAAAAAAATTATCTTTATTTTCCTTACTCCCGAGATAGGCCACCGGAAAGTCAAGTTGATACTTCGCTAGTTTTTCGAGAATATTCTCGACAGCAGCATTGTTATTAGAGACTATTAATACGCTTTTCCCTTGAAATAATATGTTTGCTACAATGTTGAGAATTGTTTGTGTCTTCCCAGTTCCAGGTGGTCCCTGAATAACACTAAATTGATTTGTTAGAGCATTTTTTATTGCTTTATATTGACTATTATTGCAGCCAAAAGGAAAAATCAACTCCTTAAAAAGTGGTAAAGTACTTTTCTGTTTAGGCTTTATGTAACTTGCTAAGGCAGTTGAACTATCTACATAACCTAAATTCTCATATCGTTTTAATAATAATAATTCATCCGTATTTTGACTCCTAAGAGGATTCAACTTAGAAAGTTCTTTCAAATAATTAAAGATATGCTGACTACTCACACATGCCAATTTATTTTGTCGTATCCTTATATCCTCCTCCAGGCATAGCTCACTGGTACCGTTTTTATAAGAAATATTATAAGCAGTTGAATACTTTCCTCTGAATTCAATAATCGACTCAATATTATTTAAAATTTTCCCATCTTGTTTTCTATAAACTCCAATCTCTATTGGATTTAATTCTTTACAAAAACTCAATACCTCAACTCTCTGTGTACCGTAAAGATAGGGTTTAATATTATTCCGGAAATATATTTTAAAATAAGACTTACCGTTATGACGAACCAACTGAATTGATTCAATACGTCCTGTCTTATCTTCTCCATCAATTAAAATAACTTTCTTTATCTTTTCCATATCTTAACTCTCAACGTTACTTATATTTTGTGCCCATTTCATCCTCCCTTCAATGCTTCAAATTTAGCTTTCATGGTTGGATTGTTGCGAGTCAGTTTCTTGACGGAGACATCATCAAGTTTATTATTAGCTAGACGTAGTTGGTTTTCACTGGTCGTAAGGGCAGCCTTAACAGCTTCCATACGTTTGATGGCTTTGTCGATTTCATCAATGGCTTTTTGGAAATTGTTGCTGGCCGACTGATAATTTTTAGCAAAGGCTGTTTTGAAAGTTGCTAGGTCTTCTTCAAAATGAGTAATATCAATATGCTGCTCCCTAACTAAAGCCAACTCTTGTTTGTATTTCAAACTATTAAGTGCAGCATTTCGCAAAAGTCCAATCAATTGGATAAAGAACTGTGGACGGACGACATACATCTTTTCATATTTATGGCTAACGTCTACAATACCCGTATTGTAGTAATCGTTGTCTGCCTCTAACATAGTCACTAGAACTGCGTATTCACACTCTTTTTCTCGGCGGTCCTTATCTAATTCCTTGAAAAAGTCTTCATTCTTATGCTTTTTGATGGTATCATCAGCCTCATTTTTCATCTCAAACATAATCGAAAGGATTTCCACCCCATTTTCATCAAGCTCACGGTAAATATAGTCTCCCTTGGAACCACGCGCTGACACTTGGTTATCCTTTTCAAAGTAAGCATTTGGAAAGGCTAATTGGCGTACCTTATTGAACTCTGCCTCAGCATAAAGCTCTAAGCTTTCCCCAATCGCCTTGGTTGATTGCTGAGCCTTAAAGTTCTTGTAGAATTCCACCTGCTCATCCGCAGCTTTTAGACGCACTTCATACTCCTGACGGGTGTTCGCAAGGGCCAACTCTTGCTTCTGCTCCTGAACAGCCAAAGCCGCTTGAGCCGCATCCCGCTCTTTTTCAACCTTCGCCATCGCTCGCTGTAACTCTAAATCCTTAGCAATACCAATCTTATCTAGTTGAGCCTTTAGCTCTTGAATTTCTTGATCTTTTTGAGAAATAGCAGAGCTGATGTCAAACTCAGTCTGACTAGCTATTTTGTCCAACTTGGCAGTTAACTCAAAGATCTCCTTGTCCTTATCCCCCAGTCGAGTCTGCAAATCATTTTCTGCCTTCTGAATCAATAATTCTGTCTCACGAGCCAACCGCTCATGGACTTCCTTATCAAACTCCGCACCGCGCACCTGAGCTAACAACTGACTGTATTCTGTTTCATTAACCTGAAAAGCCGTCCCACAATGAGGGCATGTAATATTATGCATAATACTCTCCTTATCTCTCCTTCTATTATACCAAAAAAAATCGGTAATCAACCAATGATCATCTATCCGCTTATCATTTTTTAATCATAACTAAGAAAGGATTCCATTATAACAGCAGTCTTTCAAGTATTTCAACCACTCCTCCCCCATTTTGTGCTATACTAGTCTTAAAACAAGGAGGTTCTTATGATAAAACTCATCGCCCTTGACATGGACGGAACGTTGTTAAACGAGAAAAAAGAGTTAATGCAACCACAGATTGAAGCAATCCACAAGGCTGTAGAGTTAGGTGTCACAGTTGTACTTTGTACTGGACGGCCCTTGATAGGTGTGAAGCCTTTCATCAAGCAACTTGGTTTTGACACCAAGAACGAGTTCATCATTGTCAATAATGGTTGTTCAACTCATTCTACCCGTGATTGGAGTTTAATCGATTGGGACGAACTGACCCCTGATGATCTTGACCATCTCAGCAGTTTTACAAATAGTGATGACGTGCAACTTTCTCTATTTGATGAAGCAGAATATTTCGTACTGGCTGAAAAAGCTAACAAGATTGTTCGTATGGATGCTCAAATCGTTGGCACGTCCCCGTTTGCTATTGACCTAACAGAAGCAAAATCTGGAAAATACCGCTTCTTTCAGGCAATGTTCGTCGGCGAAAAGGAGGCAATTGATCAATTTGAAGCAGCATACAATCCACTCCTCAGCCAGAAATACTCAACCGTTCGTTCTCAGGATTATCTTTTAGAAATTTTACCAAATGGAGCCAGCAAGGCTTCTGGTCTGCAAAAATTGGCCAACCGCCTGGGAATTTTACCAGAAGAAATTATGGCTGTAGGGGATGCCAATAACGACCTTGAAATGATTGAGTTCGCAGGACTTGGTATTGCTATGGGAAATGCCAATGACGAGGTTAAAGCCATCGCCCAAGATATCACAGATACCAATGACAACAACGGTGTTGCCAAAGCTATTAAAAAACATATTTTGTCATTGAGAAGCTAATTAGAAACGAAGATGCAGAATGGCTAGTGCATGTCCCATCAAATTGATCCCCTATTAAACCAATTCAAAGATTTACGAAGGAGAAAATATGAAATACCCAACACTTTTAGATCGATTTTTAGTTTACGTAAAAGAAAATACTCGCTCAGATGAAAATTCCACAACTACTCCATCTACTCAAAACCAAGTAGAATTTGCTCAGAATATCCTGTTACCTGAGATGAAGCGCATTGGGTTGCAGGATGTTCACTATCTGCCAAATGGTTTTGCAGTAGGAACTCTACCTGCCAATGATCCTAGTTTGACACGTAAGATTGGTTTCATCGCTCACATGGATACAGCGGATTTCAATGCTGAGGGTATCAATCCACAGATAATCGAACATTATGATGGAAGCCCAATCACACTTGGCACCTCTGGTTACGAATTGCATCCAAAAGATTTCCCACAATTAGCAAATTATCATGGGCAAACCTTGATTACTACGGATGGTACGACCTTGCTAGGTTCTGACGATAAATCAGGTATCGCTGAAATTATGACAGCCATTGAATTTTTAGTAGAAAATCCTGACATCAAGCATTGCGAAATTCGAGTAGGCTTTGGTCCAGACGAAGAGATTGGAGTTGGTGCTGATAAGTTTGATGTAGAGGACTTCGATGTAGACTTTGCTTACACGATGGACGGAGGGCCTCTTGGTGAGCTTCAATATGAAACTTTCAGCGCTGCCAGTGCCAAGATAGATTTCCTAGGGCGCAATGTTCACCCTGGATCTGCCAAAGACCAGATGATTAACGCCTTCCAAATGGCTATTGACTTCCACAACGCACTTCCTGAAACAGACCGACCTGAAAAGACAGAAGGCTACCAAGGCTTCTTCCATTTGATGAATATGGAAGGAAGTGTTGATAGAGCTTCTACTAGCTACATTATCCGCGATTTTGAAGAGACTGATTTCCAAGCTCGCAAACAATTGATGTTGGATATTGCAGAAAGAATGAATGCCAACTTTGATACACAACGTGTTCTTGTTCATCTTCACGATCAATACTATAACATGAAAAAAATCATCGAAAAAGATATGACCCCGATTACAATCGCTAAGGATGTAATGGAAAACTTGGGCATTAAGCCATTGATTGAACCAGTCCGCGGTGGTACAGATGGTTCTAAGATTTCCTTCATGGGTATTCCGACACCAAATATCTTTGCAGGCGGAGAAAATATGCATGGTCGCTTCGAATTTGTCAGTCTTGAAACCATGGAAAAGGCTGTTGATGTGATTTTGGGTATTGTATCCTACAAATAAAAATCAAAAAAGTTAGGTTTCCGGTAGAAATCTAACTTTTTTAAATTCCAAAATATCTATATCTAATTCTTGTATCATTGAACTAATACTGTTATAATAGATATATAAAAACGAAAGGAGTTTCACTATGACAGAAGAATTCTTTATACAAGGTCTTCTCATTGGTATTTGGGGAACAGCACTGCTGTTTTCAGCAATTTGGACTATCCTCGTTACCATTTCCAACTATATTCTCTTTAAAAAAGCAGGTTATGCAGGATGGAAGGCCTTGATTCCTATTTACAATCTCTACATCCAACAATCTATTGCATTTGGATATGAGAAGAGATGGTTTATTCTTTTCTTACTTATAGCTGGTCCGCTTTATGGTATCTATCTAACCTATTGTTTCGGTCGCAGTTTTGGTCTATCTGCTATCCAAGCCATCTTCTATGTCCTTTTTACCCCTATCTTTAACCTCTACCTAGCCTTTAATAGTGATAGTCGCTATCAAGGGCCACAGGATTTCTTTATCGACTGATATTCTTCAAATATAAAGCTTAGACTTTGATGATCTTGCTTGATAAACTCTAGTTTTATCTACACCTACATCCACCTAAGCTGATTTTGATTGAGTATAAGTGGTAAATTTCCCAGATAATAAGAAAAGCCTTCATGTACTGAATCGCATCCAAAATGTTAGATTTTTCTCTAACTTCTGAAGCTCAGTGCATACGAAGGCTTTTTTCATGCAAACATAATGATTAACAGCATCATCAACACTAGACTGACCAAGATGGATAAGGAATTAAGATTGGCGGGCTCTGCTGAATAACTTCCAAGCTTTAAAGCGTAAACAGGGGACATGACGGAAATCGGTGACGCTAGACAAACCAACAGCATGATTTTTCATCATTCTGTCAATAGGGAGAAGGAAATAAAATATACTTCCCATAAGGATATTTATGCACAACCTCAGACAGAGCAAATATATCAATCGCCCTATCTTTTTCCGATCTAGCTTCAGATCGAGAAGGATACCCAACATAAGCATGGCTAAAAACGGATTGGCACTGGCCGCTATAGAAGTAATAGATAAAATCCGACTGGGAATTTGCAGATTTAAACTAGAAAAAGCAAATGTCAGCAGGTAGACAGCAAACGGAACCGAACCAAATAAATTTCGCACTATACTCGCAATTCCCATCTTCTCCCGTTCACTATCAAGACCAACTGCTAGAGTATAATTTCCTCCTAGTACCATAAGAGCATTCCCCGTGTCAAACAGTAAAACAGGTACCAGATAACTCACTGGAAAAAAAGCCTGTACAAAGGGAAGAGTAAAGGTTCCGATATTATAACCTGAAATCTGCACAAGGCCAATACTCTGGATCCGACTGCCTCTTCCACGGGCCTCCCAGTAACCAATCCCATCCATCACGAGATTCATAGCAAATCCAAAAAGCAAGGGAATAAGTAACCCTTCTCCCAGTTGGACTGAAGAAGCTGATACCAAAATTGTACAGGGTAAGGTCACATTCATCACAATGGCCGAAAAAATTCCTGCATCTTCCCGTCGCACCACTTTCCGTAATTTTAGCATATATCCTAGAGCAATCACTAGTAAAAAACCAAGTGCTCGAATCAAAATCTCCGCCATTCCAAAGCCTCCTAAATCTGTTTTATCATATCATATCTCATATTTTTAATGGTTTTTCTATCAATATATAATTTTTTTATATATTTCCCTTGACAAAAGAGATTCATAGGTATAAAATTTATATATAAAATATTTATATAAAAGGAGGGCAAATATGTACTATCCCGTATCATCAGTTTTAATCGAATTTTTGATACTCTCCATCATTGAAAAGCAGGATTCCTATGGATATGAGATTAGTCAGACCATCAAGATTGTTGCAGATATCAAGGAATCTACACTCTATCCCATTTTAAAAAAATTAGGAACTGCTGGTTATGTCACCACTTATTCGCAGGAATATCAAGGGCGAAAGCGGAAATACTACACTATTACTGCACTTGGACGTGGACACATTCCCTTTTTGCAAGAAGAATGGAAGGCTTACAAGGAGCAGATTGATGGTATTATAGAAGGGAGCATTAGAAAATGACACGCGCACAATTTTTAAAAGAATTAGAAGTAAAACTACAACCACTTTCAAGAAAAGAATACGATGAAGCGATGGAATATTTCACCGAACTTTTTGATGAAGCAGGAGCTGAAAATGAAGATGCTATCCTAAAGGATCTTGGTACACCAGAAGAAGTTGCCAAAGAATTATTGAGTAAACTTGCTTCTACTCCTACAATCATTCAGAGAGAGCAAAGCAGGGAGAAAAAATCAAGCTTTTCGCAAGCAAAGTCAGACTTTGATAAAGAGAAGAAGCGAATAGATTTATTAGACTTTAAGCGATTATCTATTAGGTTTGACACAGCAGATTTATCCATATTACCAACAAATGAAGAAACTGCCTACCTACTTTGTGATGAGGATAGTGGTGTAACGATAGAAAATCAAGCAGACCTGTTAACAATTCGACAATCTTTTAATCAAAAGGAAATTTTTTCATCTAACTTCACTTTAAAAACTCTTATACAAGATATCACTCAGCAAATCTTCTCAGACAATCATTTTCAATTATATCTTCCAAAAAATTACCAGCAAAAAGTACTTACTGTCCAACTTGGAAATGGCGATGTGAATCTAGAAAATTTAGCTATTTCAGGGGGAACAATCCAAACTGGTTCTGGAGATATTTTATGCAAAAACTGCCACCTTTCACAGATGAACATAGGTGCAGGCACAGGTGACATAGGGCTTCTTTCTTGTCAAATCGATAAAGGAAATCTTCAAATTGGTAGTGGAGATATTAGCCTCACCAATAGTCAGGTGAAACAATTACAAATCGAGCTTGCCTCTGGTGATATTGACTGTACCCTTTCTCAGTTGGAAAACCTTGACATAGATTGCGCTAGTGGAGACATGGAGTTGACAAATTGCCAATTTATTGGAAAAACTTCCCTAACAAACGTATCTGGCGACATTTCTTTCCGTGATTTCCACAGTAATGCGAACACTACGTCGCTATATATCGAAACTGCCTTTGGTGATTGCGATACAAATCTAACTCTATCACCAAACGGGCGTGGTTTTGCTTATCACGCTCCGCAGGCAAGCGCTGAACTACATATTCAAAGTCAAACCGGTGATATTGAAATATTCTGATCCAAAAGAGCTCTTGGGCTCTTTTGATTTTTAAAGGAAATATCACTCTCTTTCAAACCAATCCTCTATCCCACTATTTAATGTGAAGATTCATATGTGACGATTCGCTAGACTACTCCCTCCTCCATTTGAATTTCCAGTCATTTTTTGCTAGAATATAGGGACTATTGAGGAGGTTCGTATGAAGCAACAAATCCATAATTTAAAGTTAGCCGAGCGTGGGGCTATCCTCTCTATTCTCGCCTACTTTTTTCTCTCTGGTGTGAAACTGACCGCAGGAAACCTCTTCCATTCTGCTGCTTTGACTGCTGATGCCTTCAACAATATTTCCGACATTATCGGCAATATTGCCGTACTTATCGGTCTGAGGATAGCTCAAAAGCCTGCTGATACTGATCATAAATTTGGCCACTGGAAAATGGAAGATCTGGCTAGTTTGATCACTTCTTTTATTATGTTTGTCGTTGGTTTTCAAGTTCTCTACGATACTATACAAAAATTGTTGACCAATACATCTGTCGAAATAGATATCATGGGGGCTATTGTTGGAATCTTTTCTGCTCTAGTCATGCTAGCTGTCTATTTTTACAACCATCGCTTAGCCAAGAAAGTACATTCCAAAGCGCTGGAGGCTGCTGCTAAGGATAACCTGTCTGATACGATTACCTCTATCGGAACTTCCATTGCCATCTTTGCTGCTGCTCTAAATTTTCCAATCGTTGATAAGATTACTGCTATCATTATTACCTTCTTCATTTTAAAAACAGCTTACGACATTTTTATGGAAAGTTTCTTCACCTTGTCAGATGGCTTTGATGAGGAGCTTCTTCATAAATACGAAGAAGACATATTAAAATTACCTAAGGTTGTCTCTGTCAAATCACAGCGTGGACGAACTTACGGCGCCAATATCTATCTGGATATTGTCTTGGAAATGAATCCTGATCTATCCGTTTACGAGAGCCATGAAATTACCGAGCAAGTGGAACAACTCCTGATTCTCAAACATGGAGTTTTCGATGTGGATATTCACGTAGAACCCTCTGAACTTCCTCATGACGAAATGTACGAACATCTCTATGATAAACTCTTCCGCCTTGAAACCGAGATTCAATCACATGCCAAGGGGTACGAAAACCTGATTGATGACCAGTATCTTTTAATTGATGACAACGGTTGTTACTATAATAAAGAGAAAATGCTTGCGCAACATCCTGTTCAAACACTCTACCTATCCAACTACCAAATGGTATCTGTCAGTCAAAAGTCAAAACTGGTTACCTTTGAAATTGGCAACTATGTTCACACCTCTCTCTGGCGTCGTCATGAAAATTGGACCGTCATCTTCCATCAGATTTCTAAGAAACAAGTTTGAAAATGAGCAAAACTCTATAAAACCGTAAAAGACTTAGAATCAGTCAAAATGCTGATCCTAAGTCTTTTTTGATGGGCGTTTTAAAATTCTGGACTAGAGATAGACTTCTTATCTGGTCTCTCTAGCTTATCGCTTATCCTTCAACAGAAAAAAAGAGCACTACAGCTCTCAAAGCGTAGCCCCCCTATCAACATTAGAATAATTTCAAATTTAGAGATTGACTACTATATAATGAAAACTCCGACAAATACTGTTATACCTGCATTTCTCAGAGTTTTTAATTTTTTAAATAAAAGAAAAAAGATTGAAGTGAAAAGAACCACTTATAATGGACAGTATAAAAAAGTTGTATACTGTTCTTATAAGGAGGTTCTTTTCTCATGGCCAAAAAAGGAAGCAAGTTCACCAACTATCCACCCGAGTTCAAAATACAGGTAGTGGAAGACTACCTCAGCGGAAAGAGCGGAGGGATGCCTTCTATTGTCAAAAAATATGGGTTAAAATCAGACAGCCAGGTTCTAACTTGGACAAGAAAATACCGAGAAGACCCTGTTTTACTCACACAGGATTTACGAGGTAGGAAGTCCACTGGTCGTCCCAAAACCAGGAATCTAGAGGAGATGACCCTAGAGGAACAGAATACTTATCTACGAATGGAGAATGCGATTTTAAAGACCTTAAGGACTCTCCTCCATCCGTGAGAAGAGTCCACCTCTATCAAGTAGTTGAGCGGTTGAAAGATCGTTACTCCGTCTCCGCTTTATGTGCCTATTTCGGCTTCCCTAAGTCTTCCTACTACCTTTGGTTGAGCAAGGGGAGGCCGGTCTATAAGCGGTTTGATGCGAACTTAGCCCAAAAGATTACAACTATCTTCCATGACACTCAAAAGGGCTATCGCTTCATCTCTTATCAACTGAGAAGACACTATCAACTTTCCCCTAATCCTAAAACTGTCTTGCGCTATATGCGTATTCTTGGTCACCAGTCTCCTATTCGGAAGAAGCGGTATCACTCCTGCACGCAACGAGAGATAAATGAAAAGGCAAGACACGTCCACTACAACGTGCTTGCCCGAAACTTTAAAGCAGAACGTCCTCTCCAAAAACTGACAACAGATGTCAGCTACGTTTACCACAAACAAGGGAGGATGTTCTTAAGTGTCATAAAAGATTGTTATGACAATTCTATTTTAGCCTATACACTATCAGATTTCAATGATAACAAGTTAGTTTTTGACAATATCGACCTGGTCTTTCATGATTCCTGGGATTCGACCAAAGTCTGTGTCCTTCATTCTGACCAAGGTTTTCAATATACCAATCAACAGTATCTCCGAAAATTAGACCAATATGGTGTGACCATATCTCATTCTGGCAAGGGAAATTGTTATGATAATGCAGTATGTGAGAATTTCTTTTCTCACTTGAAGAGTGAGCCCTTGAGACTATTTCCACCTGAGAATAAAGAAACCCTCGTCCATCAAATCAGGGAATACATTGACTGGTATAATCACCACAGACCACAAGAAAAATTAAAAGGTATGACTCCCTTTGAATTTAGGGAAGCATACCTTCTAAACACCTAACTTTTTTAACTGTCCATTTTATCTGGGGCTTGACAAAGAATATCTCCAAAATGGACTTTTTCTTCAATCTGAGAGCACTACGGCTCTTTCCTTATTTTTTTATTGTGGCTGTTGCCACATCCTCTCCAAACCACTTTTGAGAGATTTCTTGGAACTTGCCTTCCTTATATAGTTCAGCGAATGCTTTATTGATATTATCTACAAGAGTTGTATCAGATTTACGTGCGCCAACTGCAAAAGCTTCATTTTTAAAGCCAGCATCAATAATGTTGTGATCTGCTAGAATCCCCTCTTCTTTCAAATAGTAATTCGCATACACACGATCAATCAGGAGTCCATCAATACGATTATTTTTCAAGTCAATCAGTGCTTCATTAAAAGTCGCATACTGGCTGGCATCATTGTTTTTCACAATGTTCTTTAAAATGGTTGGTTGTGATTCAAAAACAGAATAACCTGATGATCCTGCCTGAGCACCTAAAATCTTATCTTTCATATCAGATACTTGACTAATATTGGAAGTCTTCTTAGCTACAAGGACTTGTTGATTATCCATATAAGGATTTGTAAAGAGAACTTTTTCTTTTCTCTCATCTGTTATCGAATAACCATTCCAAATCAAATCAATATTACCATTGTTCAATTCTGTCTCTTTCAAGTCCCAATCAATTGGTTGCCATTTAACACCGATATTATATTTTTTAAATACTTCCGTTGCTAACTCTATATCAAAGCCTGTATAAGAGCCATCTGTTTGTTCAAATCCCATCGGTACGAAGGTCTTATCAAAACCAATCGTAATAGACTTTTTAGATTCATAAGTCGACCATTTATCAACCTTAGTTGCTGAATTAGTTGATCCACAGGCCACAAGAGCCAGACTAATCACAAGAGCCACAGCTCCAAGGAAAAATTTCTTCATCATCTTATTTACCTCAATGTTTCGGTTCAATCTTGATGATTTCATCTGCGATATTCTCAGCAAACTGCATATCGTGGGTTACCACAATTTGTGTAATACCTGTCGCCCTATTCTCCAAAATCAATTTTTCAACTTCTTTTCTCAATTCAGGATCCAAGGCTGAGGTTGGTTCGTCATAGCCAATAATCTCAGGATCAATCATCATAGCACGGGCCAAGGCTACACGCTGCTTCTGTCCACCTGATAATGAGAATGGATAGGAAGTAGCATGATTTGCTAGACCTAGGGTATCCAAGAGTTTACGGGCCTTATCTTCCGCCTCCGAGCGCGACATATTTTGCGTTTTCATTGGAGAGAGAACCAAATTTTCCAATACGGATAAGTGTGGAAAAAGCTGGAAGTCCTGGAAGACAAAGCCCAGCAAATGTCGCTTTCCTAACTCATCAAGTGGCAGTTCTTGACCATTATAAATCAAGATTCCCGAATCAATTGATTCTAAACCTGCCAACATCCGCAAAAGAGTAGTCTTCCCACCGCCAGATTGACCAACAATGGCAATAATTTTCCCCTCTGGAATGAGCAAATCATAGTTGGAGAAAATCTGTTTATTATCAAAACGTTTTGATAGATTGCGTAATTCTAACATGACTTTCTCCTATCTATAGTAATCAAATTTCTTTTCCACTTGCTTAGAAACAAGAGTGACAGCACCAATCATCAGGAGGTAGATGGCTCCTGCGATAAACATAGGAGCCAAGCTAGCATCTCGGTTAGCTGCTGTGCGACTAGCCAACAAAAGATCACTAACTCCCAAAGCATACACCAAAGATGTATCCTTAACCAAGGTCATCACTTCATTAAAGACGCTTGGTAAAACAATTTTAACGACCTGTGGCAAAACAATATAACGAATGGTCTGAACAGGTGTAAATTTCAATACCTTAGCTGCTTCGTACTGACCAGCAGGAATGGCTTCAATCCCGCCACGAAAAATTTCTGAAAAATATGCTGCGTAATTAAACGTGAAAGCGATAATAACCGCTGGCATCCGATCAAACGTAATTCCTACGCTCGGCAAGACATAATAAACAAAGATCAGTTGCAAAAGCAAAGGTGTCCCACGCATAATCAACACATAAATATGTAGCAACCACTGTAAAGGCTTAAATTTAACCTGCATCAAGAAGGCAAAAATGGCTCCCAAAGGCAAGGATAAAATCAATACGAGAAAAAATACCTGAAGGGAGATAACTGCACCATTTAATAGACTGGGCAGAACTTCCAAAACATAATCCATAAAGCTCTCCTAAAAGAATGATTGGGTTCTAGTATATCAAAAAATATCTTTTATTTCAAAGGATTTTTCAGAATTTTTAATAAATTCCCTAATTTTTTATATTTTGCAGAAAAGGAAAGGAGATTTTGAAAATCCAAATCTCCCTTATACTTATTCAACCGTTACTGACTTAGCCAGATTACGTGGCTTATCAACATCCAGACCACGTTGAAGCGTTGCATAGTATGCAATCAACTGCGTCGGCACAACCATGGCAATAGATGATAAGAATGGATGAACAGTCGTAACAATAATATCATCATCTTCTTTGGCTACTGCTTGATCCACAATTGTCAAAACATTGGCACCACGCGCCACGACTTCCTGAATATTTCCACGTGTGTGGCTAGCCAAATGTGGATAGTTTGAAATCAAAGCCAATACTGGCACTCCTTCCTCAATAAGCGAAATGGTCCCGTGCTTCAACTCCCCAGCAGCAAAGCCTTCACATTGGATATAGGAAATTTCTTTTAACTTCAAACTTGCTTCCATGGATACGTAGTAGTCGCTACCACGACCGATATAAAAAGCATTGCGAGTAGTTGCCAAAAGTTTCTCAACCTTTTCAGCAATAACATCTTTTTCCGATAGACTAGCCTCAATGGATTGAGCTACGATAGACAGTTCATGCACCAAATCAAATTCCTTAGCATAGGCATTGCCATTTGCATCACCGACAGCCTTAGCCAAGATTGCCAAAGTAGCAATTTGAGCGGTGTAAGCTTTTGTAGAAGCCACTGCAATTTCGGGACCTGCATGAAGCAGCATAGTATAAGTTGCCTCGCGTGAAAGTGTTGAGCCGGGAACATTCGTCACAGTCAAACTAGGGATTCCCATTTCATTGGCTTTCACCAAAACCTGACGACTATCTGCTGTTTCACCGGATTGACTAATCATCACAAAGAGAGGTTTCTTGCTCAGAAGCGGCATATTGTGACCCCATTCAGATGAGATTCCCAACTCTACTGGAGTATCCGTCAATTTTTCCAAGAAATCTTTTGCGGCAAATCCTGCGTGATAAGACGTTCCAGCAGCTAAGATATAAATACGATCTGCTTCTTGTACTGCTTTGATAATATCCGCATCAACTGTTACCTGACCAGCTTCGTTGGTATAAGCGCTAATAAGTTTACGCATAACAGTTGGTTGCTCATCAATTTCCTTCAGCATGTAGTAAGGGTAAGTTCCCTTACCAATATCAGATAAATCCAGTTCCGCAATGTAGCTACCACGTTCGATACTATTTCCCTCATAGTCCATCACTTCAACACTATCTTTTTTCACAATAACCAGTTCTTTATCATGGATTTCCATATACTCACTGGTTTCACGAATCATAGCCATAGCATCTGAACAGACCATGTTGTAACCATCACCTAGACCAATCAAAAGCGGTGACTTATTCTTAGCCACATAGATTGTATCAGCATCTGTTACATCAATCAGAGCGAATGCATAAGAGCCTTGAATGATATGAAGAGCTTTCTTGAAAGCATCCAAGGTAGATAGCCCTTCCTCAGCAAAATGACCAATTAAATGCACAGCAATTTCTGTATCGGTTTGCCCTTTCAAGTCGTGACCTGTCAGGTACTCCTCCTTGATTTCTGCATAGTTCTCAATCACACCATTATGGACTAGAACATGGCTGACAGTTTGAGAAGTATGTGGATGAGCGTTGTTTTCAGTCGGTTTACCATGCGTTGCCCAACGAGTGTGACCGATTCCGGCTTTACCTTCGGTCTTATCTCCTACTTTCGCTGATAGTTCAGCAATACGCCCAACAGCCTTTACCAAATGAGACTGTTCACCTCCTGTCACAAAAATACCTGCTGAGTCATAACCACGGTATTCTAGCTTTTCAAGTCCTTGAAGCAAAATATCAGTTGCATTTGCATTTCCTACAACACCAACGATTCCACACATACATATCACCTTCAATGCTGGGCATTGACTTTCATTTTTTCATAAATTGGTCTAGTCAGATTTATATCAAAAAAAGACTGATAAAATCAGTATATAAAAAGATTCTATCTTTGTCAATATCTAAATTGGTCTAGTCAACTATTGAAAAATGAAGCAAAAGTTTCTAAGAATATTACTGAAAAAACTGGTCCTACCGGACCAGTCCTGTCTTAATAAAACCAAATTCGGATAAAGGGCTAACTCGAAAAGTTAGTCGTCCAATAATGTCTTTTCCAGCAATTAAACCAAAACTTCGACTATCCTTCCGATTCGTCCGAACATCATTGAGAACCAAATACTGTCCCTTTGGAATCACATCATACTTCCCTCCCGTCAAGGTTCCCAGGGTAAAGTCTTCTGTATAACTTTCCTGAGAATGAGGAGTCTTCAGATAATTTTCTGGGATGATCATATTGTTGCGATAAAGAACGTCATCCATGTAGGTAACACTCTCATTTTCAATCGCAATCACACGACTGACATACTCTTTTCCCTCATGTTTGTACAGGATAAAATCCCCATGATGTAGACGAACATTGCGGGCTGTCACGATGAAGTCATTTTTCTTCAAATAGTTATTTGCCATCTCCGCTGTAATCGTAACAGGTTCAAACAGCCAAAGCCTCAACCCAATGATGCCAAGAATCAATAAAATGAATAAGCTAACTTGTTTTATTAAATCTCTTTTTACCATAATCTCTCCATTTCAACTCTATTATACCATATTTCAAAACGCTTCGTTCATGAGATGGCGGTAAATTTCCTCAGCAATAACCTGATTTCCTAGCGGGTTCAAATGCAACCCATCGCTATAGTAGTCTAAGTGATTTTTAGTTAGTGTATAAAGATTGATAACCGACAAGCCTAACTCTTTCCCAATTTCAGGAATCATCACCTGTAGCTCATCTTCAATAATTCGATTATTAAGCCCAAAACGACTGGTAGGTACGAATGGAGGAACAACCAAATACACATCTGGTTGACTAGGCAACTTCATGTAACGCTCCGCCATTTCTCGATATTCTCTCTGAAACCTCTCCCTATTCCAATAAGGAGCGCGACTGTCATTACTACCAATCATTACGATAATAATATCTGCGTCATTATCAAGCAACAACTGAGCATTTTTTTCTAAAAAGTAAGGATAATCTGCCGTTGATTGAAGAGAACGACCACTCAAACCATAATTTGAAACTTGATAGTGAGCTCCCAACCTATCTGCCAAAACACAGGGATAGGCATCCCTTTCCCGATTTTCCAATCCATATCCGTAGGTCAAGCTATCACCTACTGCTGCTACCTTAATGGCCCCACTTCCAACCGTTAGGACCTCTGGATACATATTATCTGACACACAAACCCCTTTCTATTTTTATTATTTTCTATTGTAACATCTTGAAAAAAATAAATAAACTGATAAATTTGTGATATAATGAACATTATGAAGAAACAAGTAATCATTATAGGTGGAGGAATCGTTGGTTCAACCGCAGCCTTCTATCTCTCCCAAGAAGCAAATGTCAACCTTACCCTCATCGATTCCGGTATCGGAACAGCAACTCGTGCTGCTGCTGGTATCATCTGCCCTTGGATGGCCCAGAAGAAAAACAAGGACTGGTATAAGCTGACCTCAGACGGAGCGGTCTTCTATCGTCAATTGGTAGATGATTTGGAAAAGTCTGGCGCTAGTGACATCCCTTTTAAACAGACTGGAACAATTGGTCTTAAAAGTAAGCCAGAATTGCTAGATAAGATCCAAAAAATTGCTGAGGAACGCCGCCTTGATGCTCCAACAATTGGCAAGATTACACCACTTGTAGGTCCAGAAATCACAACCTATCTTCCCCCGCTCAAGCCCGACTATTTCGGCATTCATTTAGAAGGGGGCGGTCGAATTGATGGTGGACGCTTGATAGACATTCTGCAGGAGCAGTTTCTGAAAAATGGAGGAAGCTGCTTGAAAGGAGAGGCAACATTACTCGATGCTCACACAGTCAAAGTAGGTGACCAAATACTGACAGCAGATTCTATTATTCTAGCAACAGGCGCATGGCTACCGCATATTTTGGAGCCACTTGGTTATCAGGTTGATGTCCGACCGCAAAAAGGTCAGCTACTGGAATTAGATACTGACTTTGAAAGTGACCACTGGCCAGTGTGCATGCCGTATGGAGAGATTGATTTCCTACCTTTTGAAGATGGAAAGTTTATCATCGGGGCTACACACGAGGATGATATGGGCTACGATCTATCTCTTGATAGCAAAAAAATTCAGGCCATGCATGAGAAGGCGGCAGAGTTTATGCCTGAACTAGCCAATTTCCCTGTTGCACGAACTCGTATCGGTACTCGTGCCTACACCTCGAACTATGCTCCATTCTATGGAACGATCGCAGACATGCAAAACGTCTGGGTCGCTAGCGGTCTGGGATCAACTGGTCTAACAAATGGCCCATTTATCGGTTGGCAAATCGCTACTGAAATTTTAGGTCAAAATACAAATTTTGACCGTACCGCTTATTCACCAGATTATTATATTCAAAGGGTCGAGAAATAATATTTCTCGACTCTTTATTTGATTAAAACATCAAATCAAATACATTATCATAGAGTTGTTAAACTAGCTCGCAGAAAAAGTCTACCATAAAAACAAACATATGTAAGTTGATGAATAAAATAACCAGAAAGTTACTAATCCTATCATGAATAAGAATAAAGATAAAGTCGCTACATGATCAATATATAAGTTTGCTCCTTAACATGATAAAACACAGAAAAAAAGCCTGCTGTACAAGTCGAAAAACTTGATACAATAGGCTTTTTTAAGCATATTATTATTTTACAGTACGAACACGCATTGTATTTGTTGAACCAGCAACACCTACAGGAACACCCGCAACGATAACAATATCATCACCTGACTCAACAAGGCCTTGCTCTTTCGCAACGCGCTCTGCCAAGTCGAACATGTCGTCTGTTGAACTTGGACGCTCAGTGACAACTGGGATGACACCCCAGTTCAACATCAATGATTTTTGAACTTTCTCGTCAAATGTTACTGCCAAAATATCAGCATTTGGACGATATTTAGAAATTGCACGAGCAGAATATCCAGTTTCAGTCGCAGCAATAACCAATTTGATGTTCATTGAATGAGTAGCATCTTTAACTGCTGATGCAACAACGTCTGTTTTATTGTTACGAATGAAGGCATCAGATGACAAACGACCGTATTCTTCAAGAAGAGTTTGTGCATTCTTGCTGATTGTCGCCATTGTGCGAACTGCTTCAACTGGGTATTTACCGTTTGCAGATTCGCCAGAAAGCATAGTTGCATCTGTACCATCAATAACAGCATTAAACACGTCTGAAACTTCTGAGCGAGTCGCACGTGGTTTTTCAGTCATTGTTTCCAACATGTTTGTTGCTGTAATAACTGCCTTACCAGCCGCATTCACTTTAGTGATAATCATTTTTTGGTAAACTGGAACCATTTCAAATGGAACTTCAATCCCCATGTCTCCACGAGCAATCATGATACCGTCTGCTGCTTCGATGATTTCATCAATGTTATCAATACCTTGTTGGTTCTCGATTTTTGCAAACAATTGAACATGGTCATTGCCAGTTTCTTTACAGATATTGCGAACTACTTCTACGTCTCTTGCGGTACGAACAAATGAGATGGCGATGAAGTTCAAGCCTTGCTCAAGACCGAAACGAATGTCTGCGTTGTCACGATCTGCAAGAGCTGGGAAAGGAATTTTAGTGTAAGGAATATTTACACCTTTTTGTTTTGCGATAACACCATCGTTTTCAACTAGAACAATAAACTCACGGTTTACAGCGTCTTTTTCAACAACAGTCAAACCGAGCTTACCGTCGTCAACGAGGATTTGTTTACCGACTTCAACATCGTCAAAAATATCCAAGCCACCAGCTACGTTCAAAGCAATAACTTCTTTTGTAGATTTCACACCTTGTTTTGTAGTAACACGTAATTTATCACCGGTTGTGTAAGCGTACTCTTTAGCATCACCTTCAAACAATTCTGTACGGATTTCTGGACCTTTTGTATCCAACAAGAAGCCAACCTTCTTACCAGCAATTTCTTCCGCACGACGAACAGTTGCCATACGGTCACCTTGCTCTTTGTGGTCACCATGTGAAAAGTTGAAACGGAAGACGTTTGCACCTTCTGTAATCAGAGCAGCAATTTTCTGTGCTGATGCTTCAACATCCAATTTTTCGCCCCAGTAACCATCGTCACCGAATTTTTTACCGCCACGGATTTCTACCGCTGGACCAAGGGTTGCAACAATTTTAACACGTTTGTTCATCTCTAACAAAACTCCTTTTATTTTAATGGTCTTATGACCCTTCATTAACACTTTAAAACTACGCTACCTAGATTGACAAGTTACGGTTCAATTGAGCCAATCCCAAGTCCGCTTTATGCGGATTATTCACAACAATCTTACCTTCGGCTGTCAAACTGAACAAGGCACCCTCTTCGGCTGTACCGAGAATTGGGTTTTCAACCATTTGCTCATTACGAATTCCGACTGCAAGACCACCGCGACCTTCTTTAAGCAATTTAACAGCATGAGCACCCATGCGTGAAGCAAGTACACGATCACGCGCAGTTGGTGAACCACCGCGTTGGATATGGCCTAATTCTGTCACACGAAGATCGCTTGTATCTCCTGCTGCTTTCAATTCTTCTGCGAATTGTGCAACTGGCATAACTCCCTCTGCCAAAACAACGATACTATGTTTCTTACCATTTTCGTATCCAGCTCTAATCTTAGAAACAACATCATTGATATTAAATTCTTCTTCTGGAACAACGATCACATCTGCACCTGAAGCAATACCTGCCCAAAGAGCAATATCACCGGCATGACGTCCCATTACCTCAACAACAAAAGTACGGCGGTGGCTTGATGAAGTGTCGCGAATCTTATCAATCGCATCCATAGCAGTTGTTACTGCTGTGTCAAAGCCGATAGTGAAGTCTGTACCAACGATATCGTTATCAATCGTCCCAGGTACACCGATAGCTGGGAAACCATGTTCTGTTAAGCGCATTGCACCGTGGTAAGAGCCGTCACCACCAATCACGACCACACCTTCAATGCCATGTTTTTTCAATTGCTCAATCCCTTTTAGTTGCCCTTCTAACTTGGCAAATTCTGGATAACGAGCTGAACCGAGGAATGTTCCACCGCGTGAGATAATATCACCTACAGAGCGAGCAGATAGTTTGTGAATATCACCTGCAACCATACCTGCATAGCCTTCGTTGATTCCATAAACTTCCATTCCTTCTGAAATTGCTTGGCGAACAACTGCACGAATAGCAGCGTTCATACCAGGGGCATCACCGCCACTGGTCAAAACAGCAATACGTTTCATTCGTTAATGCTCCTTTTACTTTTCATTTTAACTGTCCTATTATAACATACTTAAACTAAACTTGCTTGACTTTTTACTATATTTTTATCGAAAAATCGTTTTCATGGCAAATTCAGCCAAGTCGGCTTCTAATTGAGGCGTTTTCATAACCATATAGCGTTCTGCTTGAATTGTCTGGTTACTATCTTGATAATGTAAAACAACGGGAATAGGACCTTTGTATTTTTCCAGAATACGAGCAACAGCATAATCATGCTCTTTGTTCTCTAACAGAATCCAGAATTTTTCCAAACTGATGGGTTCTACCTTTTCCAGAACCATCTGCAACCGACCATCACGTTCTTGAATCCTACCAGTAATGTAAGCAGTTACTCCTTCTTCTAACACCGGTCCATATTGACGATAAGCCTCTGGAAACAAAGTGACATCTAGTTTTCTCTTCGTATCTGTCACTTGGAGAAAAGCCATTTGTTCCCCAGTCTTTTTGGTCCGAATTAAACGAATGCTTTGCATTTGTACCAATATTGTCGCTCGATTTCCTGCTACTAAGTCAGCCAAATCTACAAAAGATCGCTGAGCATTCTGATAGATAGCGACTAAAGGATGGGGACTGATACCAACTCCCATCAATTCCTGCTCCATCATAAATTTCTCACTGTCACTATAGTCCTCTGCTTCTATCCAACTATAAGTATCTTCTGCAAAAAAGGAACCTATAGCTTCTACAAAAACGAGTAGATTGTCTAAGTTCTCCAGAATTTTTCTACGATTGTTCTCAAATTCATCAAATAGGCCAATCTGAATAAGCGGGATTAAGAGTTCCTTCTTTTTATAGTTATCAGGCAGACGCAAAATGAAATCTTCAACTGACTTATAAGGGCGATGTTCTAAAATCCATAAAGCAAAGTCTTTTGGAAAGCCTTTCAGTGTTTTCAATCCTAGATAAATCTTATCTTGTTCCACCTTATCATAGTAGGGAACATGATTGATTGTCAGTTTTCCCACTTTAAAATTAAACTGCAAAGCATCTTCAATGTAATGGCCACTAGAGTGATTGAGCATAACTGTAAAGAATACATCTGGATAGTGAGTCTTGAAATAAGCCATTTGAAAGGCGAGTGCCGAGTAAGCGTAAGCATGGCTACGGTTAAAACCATAACCTGCAAATTTAGCCATCATGGCAAAGATTTCTCTAGCCTTGCCTTCCTTGTGTCCCATGCTCAAAGCACCTGCAAGAAAATCAGCCTCCATTGCTTGCATTTCCTTGGCATTTTTCTTGGACATGGCTCTGCGGAGCAAATCAGCTTTTCCCAGTGTAAAACCTGCATAAGTCTGAGCAATTTGCATAACTTGTTCCTGATACAACATAATACCATAGGTCGGCTCCAAAATAGTTGCTATCGACGGATCCAGCAAATCGATCGTTTCTTGCCCATGTTTGCGCTTAACAAAGTTATCCGAATAATCACTTGCCCCCGGTCTATTTAAACTAGTTGTGGCCACAACTTCTTCAAACCGCTCAGGCTTCACCCTTCTTAGCAGATGAACAGCACCAGGTTGCTCAAATTGAAAAATTCCCTTGGTTTGTCCTGCTGCAAAGAGTTCCAAGGTTTTCTGGTCCTCCAAGTTAATGGCAGCAATGTCAATCTCTTTCTGGTACTGTTCACGCACTCCCTCAGCCATTTTTTGAACAAAGGTGAGATTGCGCAGACCCAAAAAATCCATTTTGAGAAGACCATTTGCCTCAACAGCATGAGCATCGTACTGAGTCACCAACATGTCATCTCCGATTTTTAAGGGAATCGTATCTGTTAAGTCCTCATCACTCATC
Organism: Streptococcus sp. DAT741; assembly: GCF_009866825.1. NCBI lineage: Bacteria > Bacillati > Bacillota > Bacilli > Lactobacillales > Streptococcaceae > Streptococcus > Streptococcus sp. DAT741. Next base: position 831,012 of record NZ_CP019557.1, on the reverse strand, counting down.
ACCACACCTGCCGCATGGATGGAGGTCTGGCGAGGTTGCCCTTCAATTTGCTGGGCGATAGCAAAGGCTTTTTTATACTCTATCTTACTATTGATTATCTGGCGGAAGGAGGCATTGCGTTGATAAGCTGAATCAAGAGTATCCCTAAAAGAAATTTTCTTTGTAATATTAGTCAATTCGTACTCAGGTGTTCCAAAGCGCTTAAAAACATCACGGATAGCTTGCTTGGCACCAAAGGTAGAATAAGTCACTATTTGCGCAGCATGGGTCGAACCATATCGATCACGCACATAGCGGATAAAGTCAGAACGATGAATATCCGGAATATCAATATCAATATCCGGCATAGAATAACGTTCCACATTGAGAAAGCGCTCAAACAGCAAGTTGTGTTTTACAGGATCAATACCTGTAATATTCAAAACGTAGGCCACCAGACTTCCCACTGCAGAACCACGCCCCATTCCCATATAGTAGCCCTGACTGCGCCCAAAACGAAGCAAATCCCAAACAATCAAAAAATAGTCGTCAAACCCCATTTGATGGATAACAGACAGCTCTCTCTCCAAGCGCTCTTGGTAGATAGAATGGTTTAATTGCTTATTCTGTAAGCCTTGATAAGCTTTTTCCCGCAATTCTTCTGCTGCAAGTCGCTCTCTATTAAAACGTGGCAGTTTCAAACCTGTATCAAGATGGTAAGAAATTCCCTGAACTAACTTTTCCAAATTGCTGACAGCCTGAGGAAAACGAGCGATAAATAGATTGGTTAAACTATCAGCAGACAGTAAGACTTGCCTGCTATCAATATCTCCCACTTGATTGAGGGGAACATTATCTCGAATGGCATGAAGAACCTGTAAACTTTCCAATTGCCCCTCTTCAAAAAATCGCACCGTATGGAGGGGAAGGATTGGCTTGGTAAACTCTTGGATAGGGAGATCAGCAGTAACCCCAATATAATAATCCAGGCCTAAATCCAACTGTGCAACATCAGAAAAATAGGGAACGATTACTGCTATATCGACTAAATACTGACGAATTGCTTCAAAATCATCCTGACCAGTCATTTTTGCAGTTGAAATTTTAAGTAAATTGCGATACCCCTCAGTCGTCAAAGCCACCAGTTGAGTCGTGATTTCCTGCTCATAGTCTGCCAACTTCCAATTCAGTTCGCATCCGATGAGCGGCTGGACGTTTTCCCTTTGGCAAGCTACCATGAAATGATAAGCTGCGTAAAGGCTATTCTTATCCATAATTCCCAAGGCTTGATACCCTAGTTCTTTACCCCTGCTAACGTACTCTTCTATTGTTACCATGCTATCCATAAAGGTATAGACGGTTTTGGTATCTAATTGTGCTAGCATGGTTTTCTCCTTCTTGTCTTTCTTCCATTATACCAAATTATCATGTAAAAATATTTTTCAGACATTTAAAACATTTTACTTGAAAATTTATATAGATTGTTGTATTATTTATATAAGACATAAATACGAAAATAAATCCTTAGAAAGGACACGATTATGGCTTGGAAATTTGACAACAATATCCCCATTTACATTCAGATTAGCAATACTATCAAACTCCAGATTATCACTAATCAATTAAAATCAGGAGATAAGCTACCGACCGTTCGCGATTTAGCTGAAATCGCTGGGGTCAACCCTAATACCGTTCAGCGAGCCTTGTCTGATTTAGAAACGGAAGGATTTGTTTATTCCGTCCGTACGACAGGGCGATTCGTGACAGACAATCAAGAATTGATTGCACAGACTCGTTTGCATCTAGCCCAGAAAGAACTAGAAAACTTTGTTACCAATATGTTGGACTTGGGCTTCAAACAAGATGAGCTACCGCATCAATTGGATGACTACTTGAAAGGAGTTACTTATGAATAATCCGTACACTTTGGTTGAGCTACAACAAGTCTCAAAATCTTATGGTGGAGCTGTTGCCCTCAATAATGTTAACTTGAAACTGACCGCTGGCAAAATCATTGGACTCTTGGGCCCAAATGGATCTGGTAAAACAACCATGATCAAATTGCTAAACGGTCTCTTACAACCTGAATATGGCCAAGTACTTATTAACGGTCGTACTCCTTCACCAGAAACAAAGGCTATCGTATCTTACCTCCCAGATACAACCTACCTTGATGAACATATGAAGGTTCTAGATGCTATCGCATTTTTTGAAGATTTCTACGCTGATTTTGATAAGGAACGTGCTCTTCATCTCTTGCAGGATCTAGGCATTGATTTAAACAGTCGCATGAAACATCTGTCTAAAGGAAATAAAGAAAAAGTACAGTTGATTTTAGTGATGAGTCGTCAAGCCCAACTCTATATTCTAGATGAGCCAATCGGAGGTGTCGATCCTGCCGCTCGCGACTATATCCTAAAGACCATTGTCAATAACTATTCTCCAACTGCTTCTGTTATTATTTCTACACACTTGATTTCAGATGTTGAACAAATTTTAGATGAAGTGATTTTTCTTCACTACGGAAGCATCATTCGTCATGGAAATGTGGATGATTTACGAATCGAGAGCGGCGAGTCAATTGATGAACTTTTCCGCCAAGATTTTAAGGCTTAGTTAATATAAGGAGATGACTATGTTTAGAAAATTATTGAAACACGAATTCCAGTCCATCGGAAAATGGTATCTGGGAATCTACATTGCCTCTTTAGCACTATCAGTAGTGTTGGGTTTTTGGCTCCAAGCTCTGGCTCTTCGAACACCGATTGGAAATACTGAACCCAATGTAGGTGAGATGGTCCTTCTTGGAACATCCTTTATGACCTTTGGTATTTTGATTGCAGCACTCTTTCTCTCAACATTCTTCCTAGTAATTAATCGTTTTAGAAAAAATGTCTATGGTCGCCAAGGTTACCTCACCATGACCCTACCCGTTGACAGCCATCAAATTATTCTAAGTAAGCTCTTGGTATCTCTTGTCTGGTACATCTTAGCAATTATTACAGCTATCTTTTCTATCGGAATCGTTATTACACTGATTCTGATGCCAAGTGATAAGAATGCTCTTTCCCAACTACAAATAATCATCCAGAATCTGAACTGGACAACGTTGTTCAGTCGATTTATCTATGGTTTGATTGAAATTATTGCCAATATCCTCTTGATTTACTTTTCTATATCTGTCGGTCAACTTTTCAAGGATCATCGTTTTCTCTTTGCTGTCTTGACGTATGTCGGAATTGGAATTGTTGTCGGAGTATTGAGTGCCTTTCTTCACTTGAACAGCTCAGAAGCACTTTCTGGACTAGCTTTCTCTCTCTACCCAAGTCCAATCTTGTCTTTGATAAATATTATCCTTTCTTTTGCCTACTACTTTGGAACCTATTTCATTATGACCAAGAAATTGAATCTACAATAAACAAAAACATCTGTATCAATGAACTGGTACAGAAGTTTTTTAATTTTGCTAAAAATATGAAAGGAAATAACAATAGCAAACCATCATAGGCTGTAGTGCTGAGCTAGTTGTTCAAGTAAGCACTCCTTCTCCCTATGACTGGCAAAGCTGGCTTGAACAGCATATTGATTAAAGCGATAAAATTCTTCCTTACTTGTCCCAAAGTGCTCTACAAACAATCGGTATTCTTTATTTAGATTGGTATCAGAAACTGTACGATTATCCGTATTGATAGTAATCTTGGCCCCAGCTTGTAATAATTGACGATAAGGGAAATCTGCGAGAGAGGATGCGGCTCCGGTCTGAAGATTGGAGGTCAGGCACATCTCAAGCGTTGCTCCGCTATTGACAAACTCTTGGATGGCTTCTGGTTGATTGCTAAGAGCTGTACCGTGACCAATCCGCTTAATACCTAAGGTCAATGACTGAACAACATTTGTCACACAGCCACATTCACCAGCATGAAACGTCATTGGATAACCGAGAGATTGGGTAAATCGAATCAGTTCTTGAAGCTTTTCTGTTGGATAATCTGCTTCGTTTCCTGCAAAATCAAAGCCAACAAGTCCTCGTGGCGCCAGATCTGCGATAGCAGAAAAAATATCTCTCGTCCGACTAGGGTCGGTTTGTTTTAAGCCACAAACTAACAGTTTTGCAAGAACACCAAAATCCTTAGTCGCTTTCTCTAGACCTGCTAAAACAGCTTCGACACTTTCTAAAATTGTCAACCCTTGATCTGTAGATAATTCAGGTGCAAAACGAATTTCGATATATACCACCTTGTCCTTGGCAGCCTGTCGCACAACATCATAAGCTGCAAGTTCTAAGGCTTCTGCTGTCTGCAAAAGTGGTCGAATAAAATCAAAGGTTTTCAAATAAGTAAGTAGACTATCCACCTTTCCCGGAACGCTGACCAATTGTCGCAATTCGTCATCGCGATTGGGGATCTCAATCTCGGCCATCTGAGCCAATTGGCGTATAACTTCTAAAGACAAAGAACCATCTAGGTGGCAATGTAGCTCGGTTTTGGCTAGTTCATTTACGTTCAACACTGTCAAAGTGACCTCCTTTTGGTATATTGTTAACTATCATACCACAATTCAAAAGAAAAACAAGATTTTTCCACGTAAAAAGGAACGATTTTGCTTCATTATTAAAAAATATACGAAATTAACTATTTTTTCTGCATGTTAGATTATCAGAAGTCAGGGCTTATTCTAAGACAAATTTTTCATAAAAACGGGTTACTTTATTGCTAACACTCGTATCTTTCCTTAAAAAACTGCAATAGCTCATTAACCACTGCATTTTGATCTCTTACTTTGAAGGAATGAAACTGAACTATTGATTCAATTCTGGGGTATCCATTTTTGTCACCTAGCCACAATAAACAAAAAAAGAACGATTGTTCAATCGTTCTCCTCTATGTACACGGAAGACATGGGATTCGAACCCACGCACGCTGTTACACGCCTACCGCGTTTCCAACACGGCCTCTTGAGCCTCTTGAGTAATCTTCCATACATGGAGCTGGTGGGAGTCGAACCCACGTCCAAACACCTGCCAACTTATTCGTCTACAACCATAGGTTATGTCTTATTTTAACCTGGACTCGATACATAACTCAAACCTAGACCAAGCGAGTCAGTAAATCTCTTTTGGAACTTCCTGACTAAATCCCAACGTAGCTTGTTAGTCTTAAGACTAACCAACAAACACAAGCAATTTGCGGTCAGTCACGCAGGCAGGTTTTTAAGCTGCTAATGCGTAAGTGTTTGTATTTTTTGCAGTTATATTTAACTGGCAATTTTACATCTGCCGATGAGTTGCAGAACAAGCCTCATAATGCCTGTCGAATCCGTAACAACCCCGAAAGCTTAGTACGAAAAATATTATAACAGATTTTTTTATAAATAGCAAAATTATTTTTAAAATAGTTTGGATTGACGATTCTTAGAAAACTTGTAACACTGCTAGGGATTGTAAACAAGTTCCGTAAATTTAGAGACTCTGACACCCACTCAATTTGTTTGTGTAAATTGTACATCCCCTGTAAGACAAAAATCCTACTTTTTAATAACTTTCTCCGCCTCTATGTCCGGCTTATTATTTAAGACACCTAAAAAGACAAGAATACTAAGAATGATACAAATCGTTTGTTCGAGTTGATTTATAGTGCGAGTAATCTCGATGTGAAAATAATTAACTAAAATATTATCAATCAACATAAGCATCAAAGATGTAAAACCAACCCAAAACATATGCTTTTTTACACGACTTTTTAAATGTTTCATAAAATGCTTCATATTTCTTCTCCTTTTTATATAAATAGAACTGAATTTTAACATATAAAAATGGAGATTACAAGTAAATATACGTCTTTCAGCCTAATAGATCGTATTTTCCTATTTTATGTCATAAGATAAAATGATTGTAGATCTAGCGCAAATTTTATACGAAAGAAGTACAGCCTAAGAACCTATATTCACAACATCATAAAATCATTAAAATACGACTAATGTGAGGTAGTTTTACCAAAGCGACCTATGTTGGTACTGATTTTTCAACATCCTTGACTAATCTTCAAGAGTGGTTCAACCAAGAGAAAGTCCGCTATACTTACTCCCCAACGCTTTGGTATGATTTGCCAGCTTCCTTTGATTTTTTCAAAAATATCTACTGGACACTAGAACTCCTTTGCCATCACTTGACGAGCTACTAAAATCCCTGATTTTGTGCCATGAAGATTAGCTACATAAACCGTTGTTTCACACTTTGAGAATCAATGATGGCATGGATTGGCGAGACTGCTCTACCAGCTTTTGCTCACTTTTTTTAACAAGCTCTGTCAAAATGGTATCCTACATAGCACGACGAAAGAAACTTCATACCGTTAGGTCATGAGAGAGCATACACCATTGATAACCTCTTTTAGTGATGTACAAAGTTACATTAACAAGTTCTCGTTCAGACCATTTATAAGTGCCGCATTTGGAAAAGTAGGATTCAAGCTTAGCCCATTCCTGAGTGCTTAAATCAGTATCATATGTTTTTCATGTCATAGTTTTAGTTTAATATTTTTTGTGGATACGGGTTCTAAGAAAAATCCCCAGATTTGGGGATCTTAGGGAGAATAAACTATTCAAATGTTACAGCTTGTCCATTCTCATTGACATTATATGTCAAATCCTTCAGGTTAATAGCCGCTTCAGACACGATTGATTTGTCCGCATTGCATCGAGTGATGACAATGCTATTTTCATCTGGAGTCGCCACATCAATGCTACCGTTCAAATCAAAGGCTGCCGATTTGTTGCGATAAGTAAAGAGTTTGAGCAATGCTTTAACGACAGGACGTTGCACTTCTTGTGCAATTTCTTCACTTGTGTAGTAGTGACGGTTGATGTTGCGCCCCTCCTTGGTACTTTCAAGGAGATCTAGATCGTTTTTACCAGCCAAAAAACCAACGTAGTAAACTTGTGGAATACCCGGTGCAAAGGCCTGAATCAGACGAGCAAGGAAGTATTTCTTATCGTCATCACCGAGGGCAGAATAATAGGTTGAGTTAATTTGGTATATGTCCAAATTATTGTACTCAGCTGATGAGTATTTCCGCTTGACATTGGCACCGACCTTGTAAAGTTCGTTAGAAGCAAAGTCAATCTCTTCATCTGTCAAGATGTCCTTAACATCAACGACACCAATACCATCGTGGGTATCAAGGGTTGTAAACTGCTTCATTGGGCTCATCTTCAACCACTTAGCCAGTTGATTGGTCTTCCCCGAATAGAGCGCGTGTAAGGTCACCATTGGGAGGGCAAAGTCATAGACATAATAATCATGGTCTGCAATCTTGAACTGAATGGTGTAATGCTCATGGATTTCTGGCAAGAGCTCTGCTCCTGCTTCTGCAGCCATGTCACGGATCTTATCGAGCAAATCCCAGATTTCAGGTTCTACAAAGAAGTCATTGGTGTCCAATTTCTTAATAGCATAGGCAAAGGCATCTAGACGAATGAGGTCACAGCCATTTTCTGCCAAGTTTTTGATAGTATTCTTGATGAAGTCCATCGTCACTTCTTTGGTCACATCAAGGTCAATTTGTTCCTCACCAAAAGTGTTCCAGAGATGTTCTTTTGTACCATCCGCAAAGACAATTTCCTGCATAGGCGCTCTATCTTTACGCTTGTAAATCAAATCAACATCTTCTTGAGTTGGACGGTTTTCTGGCCAGAATTTTTCCCAACGCAAGAAAAGATCAGCATACTCAGAATCATCTTTCTTTTCTTGGAAATCTTTGTAGTATTTGGATTGACGAGATATGTGGTTGATCATAAAATCAAACATGAGGTAATACTTGTCCCCCAAACGTTTGACATCATCCCAGTTTCCAAAGGCGCTATCTACTTCCTCGTAATCAACCGGCGCAAAACCCCGATCCCCAGTTGATGGAAAGAATGGTAGCAAATGCACACCACCAATGGCATCTCCGAAATACTTGGTTAGATTTTCATCTAGTTCTTTCAAATTTTTACCCAAACTGTCTGAGTAGGTAATCAACATGATTTTATTTGTAATAGTCATAGGACACTCCATTTCTTCATTTTATGATTGGTAGCAAATAGATTTATTTTTCGTATACCAACAGACTTTTCTATACTGACGAATAACTTTAGTTTACCATCACAATCAACACTTATTTTACAGAACCACTTGTCATACCAGAGATGATATTCTTTTGGAAAATTAGATAAACAATCAAGATTGGTACGATACCTACCACATAGGAAGCAAATGATGGTCCATAATCACTGAAATACATGCCTTGATAGTTGTATTGGAAAAGTGGCAAAGTCCAAGTGCTGGAATCCCGATTGAGAACCAAGAGGGGCAAGAGGAAGTCATTCCATACCCAAAGAGCATTGATAATTAAAACCGTCGCATGCATAGGCTTCATTAGTGGGAAAATAATCTTGCGGTACATAGTAAAGCGACCAGCCCCATCGATAGATGCTGCTTCATCCATCTCAGTCGGTACGATAGTTTTGATATAACCGACATAGAGAAATAGTGTCTGAGGAATAGCATAGGTCAGATAGAGAATTGTCAAACCAACAAGATTTGTCATTTTCAAGTTGTTCATTAATTTAGCCATTGGCAGCATGATAACTTGGAATGGCACAAACATCCCAATAATCAAGAGCGTGTACATGATGGCAAAGATTTTTCTACGATCCATATGACGGGCAATGGCAAAAGCTGCCATAGGAATAACGATAATAATTAAGCCCACACTCACAACGGTAAGAAAAGCAGAGTTCAAGAAATAATGGGTAATACCATCATTGAACAATCGCTCAAAGTTGACCAGTGTCCACTCTTCTGGTAAACCAAAGAAGTTCCCAGTGATTTCCTTTGTTGTTTTAAAGGCACTGATAATGGTCACCGCAAGAGGAATCAACATAAGCAGAATCCCTGTTACCAATACAATGTAGGTAATAATATTATTCTGTTTTTTGAATTTCATATTAAAGACCTCACACTTCATATTTTTTGGATAGAGTAATTTGTACCACAGAGATGATGGTAATAATCACAAAGAGTACTACTGCAATGGCATTAGCATAGCCGAACTGGTTATTGGTAAAGGCATTGTCGTAGACCAATAATCCCAATGTTTTGGTTGCCCCATCTGGACCACCTTTGGTCAAAGAATAAATCAAATCAAAAGCTGTCAAACCAGATTTCATAGCCAAGATAAAGACCATGCTGATGGACGGCAACAGGAATGGCAATTCAATTTGAAAGAATTGTTGACGTTTGTTTGCTCCATCAATAGCTGCTGCTTCTTTGATCTCTTCTGGGATAGATTGCAAACCGGACAAAAGGATGACCACTGGCATGGCAAGACCTTGCCAAAGTGCAACAAATAGAACAGACCAGAACACTGATTTTTCTTGGAAAAGAAGGTTGGAACTGAGCCAGTCAATATTCAATAACTCCCCAATTTGTGGTAGTCCATAGTTAAAGAGTTGGCTAAAAATCAAACCGATGGTTACTGTTGACAGCACTGCTGGGAAGAAATACCAGGTTCTAAAGAAACCGACAGCCTTAATCTTACGATTGAGCAAGGTTGCTAACCAAGTACCAATCACAATTTCTCCAATTACCAAGGCAATGGTAAAGATAATCGTGAACCCTAAACTTCTGTAGAAAGCTTGATCATGGAATACTTTAATGTAGTTATCTAGACCGATAAAATTGAAATTTCGGGTCAAGCCTGTCCAGTCAGTCATCGAATAAATGAATCCATTTACTAAAGGGTAAAAGAAGAAAATGAGCTGAAGTAAGACAGGAATCGCCACAAAACTGTACGCCCAGTATTTGCTGGTAAATCCTTTTTTGTTCATAGTGTGTCTCCTTGTTTACTAATGTAAAGAGCTTGGCCATACTCCCAAGCTCTTCCAATGCTTAAATCAACAACAAACAATTACTTCATGGTATCAAAGAATGTGTTCAATGCTTTGGTATAAGCATCCAAGTCTTGGTTCTTAATGTAAGAAACGTTAGCATCCCAGAATGTTTCTTCTGAGGTCCACTCAGAATGCAACCAGATGGCTTGTTGGTCAGTGAAGGCCAATTTGGCAACATCTGCAAGCTCTTCAAATTTACCTTCTGTTTTTACACCTGTTACAGAAGTTGGTGATCCATCAACATCATAGTATTTTTGCATAGCTTCTTTTGAGCTTAGGTATTTGACAAACGCTTTGGCACCATCCACATTCTTAGAATCTGCTGAGATAGATACAGCCAAGTCAGCTGCTCCGACTGTCATTGCTGGTGCATCTACTGTCAAACCTGGCATTGGGAAGAATCCAACTTCAAATTTTGGTTCTTGTTGTTTGATAACTGTCAAAGCCCATGAACCATTTGGCATCATCAAGGCCTTCCCTTCTGCAAAGGCTGCAACTGTATCTGCATAAAGAGCACCGTCAGAGTTGGCTTGACCGTTACCTGCCATGAGGTTCAGGTAAGCAGCAACGTTTTTTGTTACATCATTGACCTTAATGCCACCTTTATCACTGAAGCGAAGTGCTTCATTTGCTTCTTTGGCACTTCCAGCGCTTTGAATCCAAGCTAATTGTGCATAACCGTTTACTGTCCAAGAGTCACCTAAAGCTTCTGCAAATGGAGTTTGTCCTGCATCTCTAATTTTCTTAACGTTTTCTTGGAATTCTGCCAAACTTTTTGGTACTTGAATACCTAGTTTTTCAAAGGCAGTTTTATTGTAATAGATGCCAGAAACATTTGTTGTCAATGGTACATTATAAATTTTGTCATCGACTGCATAGGCTTTCGCAGCACCATCATTTAGGTTACCAAGAATTTCTGATTCATCTGTTAAATCTACAAATTGACCATCTGCTGCCCAGCCTTTAAAATCAGCATTTTGTGGGTAAATATTGATGACATCTGGCGCCTCACCATTAGCAATACGTGTTTTCAATACTGTTCCTGGATCTGGAACACTTGTCAATTTAACTTTCACTTCATCTTGAGATTTGTTGTAATCATCAACGATTTCTTGCAAAGTAGCTTGCATCTCAGGTTTTTGTGAGAAGAACTCAACCTCTTTGGCAACTGAACCACCACCTGATTGAGAGTCACCACAAGCAGCTAAGAAGCTAGCAAAGGCAACCATTGTTGCACATTTAAGAATAGATTTGAATTTCATAATATCCTCCTATTGTTTATGAAATATATATTGAACACTAAAGTAATCTTTTTGAATATGTGGCATGGTTAAGCCTATGTTCATGAGTTCGTCTCCGTAAAAGCTGGCATCTAATTCCTTAGAATAGTATAGCGCCTTCTCATCCAGTCCCTTGAGTTTGACATGTAGCAATGGTGCTTCTGGTTGAGAGAGAATTTTTATGAAGGTGAAAACAACTTGGCTCTTGTCTTCATTGACATAATTGTAGGCATGAGTATTGTTGGTTTTCTTGAGTCGATAATAATCACCGAATTGAACGGTATGGCGAATTGATTTGTAGTTTTTGACTTCTTGTTCAATTTCTTGAAGATCGTCTTTAGTCAAAGCATGCAGATCCAATTCATAACCTAGATTTCCAAGCATAGCTACATTTCCCCTAGTTGCAAGCGAAGTAATGCGACCTGTTTGATGATTGGGCACTGCGGAAACATGAGAACCAACTGCAATAGATGGGAAAATTAATCCTGTCCCGTCCTGAATAGAGAGACGTCCGATGGCATCCGTATTGTCACTAGCCCAAGCTTGTGGCATATAATAGAGTAAACCAAGATCATTTCGACCACCACCACCTGAGCAGGACTCAAAAAGAATTTCTGGAAAACGCTGATGGAGTGTTTCCAAAACTCTGTAAAGCCCCAATATATAGCGATGGTAAAATTCATGTTTCTCATGATTAGCCTGAAGTTCAGGAATGTTGGTTATATTGCGGTTCATATCCCACTTGACATAAGAAATGTTAGCAGACTGAAGAACACTTGAGACAGATTCAATTAGGTAATCACAAACTTCATCTTTTGATAAGTCCAAAACCAATTGTTCTCGACTATAGGTGTGACTTCTCCCAGTGGTCTGAATAGTCCAGTCTGGATGTGCCCGATATAAATCACTATCTTCAGAAACCATTTCTGGCTCAAACCAGAGTCCAAATTTCATGCCTAAATCAGTAATTTTTTTTGCTAGACCATTTAAACCAGATGGTAATTTTTGGCGGTTTTCCACCCAATCACCTAATGAACAGGTATCTGAATTGCGTTTTCCAAACCAACCATCATCCAAGACAAAGAGTTCAATCCCAGTTTCTTTAGCTGATTTTGCCAAGTCGACAATCTTTTCTTCAGTAAAATCAAAATATGTTGCTTCCCAGTTGTTAATGAGAATCGGTCGTTCTTTATGAGCCCAATTCCCTCTAACTAAGTGATGACGAACAAAATTTTGACTATCCTTTGTCAAGCCCGTAAACCCCTTTGAAGTATAGGAAAGTAAGGCTTCTGGCGCTTGGAAGGAGCTATAGGCTTCTAACTTCCAATTGAATTTTTCATCATTGAGACCAATTCCTAGTCTCGTAGTGTGAAGAGCGGTTGTTTCTGCAAAGGCTATAAAATTGCCTGAATAAACCAATTGTGCCGTGTAAATCTCACCTGCATCCTCACTTGCATCTGGATCAGCCAAAGCAATAAAAGGGGTTCTCGAATGACTAGAAGCTCCACGGATGCTCCCCACAGAATATTTGCCTTGTGTCAAAGGAGTTCTAGTCCATTCTTTTTCATAGCCATAGCGACCAGTAAGCGTATGAATGGTGAAATCCTTATGTGGTAAATCCAGTGTCATAGACAAAGCTTTTTCAATGTGAGTTGCTTCTCTCCCCGTCTGAATCAAGGCAGACCTTGTTAAGTAGTTGGCTCTTGAAAAGAGACTATAGGTTAGTGTTACTGTCACATCTATCAATTCATCGTAGAGGTCAATCTCTAAGGTTTCCACCTCTTCATCTCCACCGAAACTTGCTGGCAAACCAACTAGGTCTTTTTTCCCTACAAAAATCCGATGATCCTTGTAGCGTAAATCCAGACTTGTTCCCTTTTCGTTTCGCAATTCAATGGCAGATGTTCGAAAATCTCCTAAACCATTGCTAGAATACTCAAGTGGCAAGGTATCTAGTGAAAAAGTCCGATCCTTACTAATTGGATTGGGTGAGAAAGCCCGATCCAGGTATGTTATTTTATTGTCTCTACTAAAATGATTTACTTTTTTTCCAAAGTAACGATGAACCAAGAGTCCATTTTCTAAAACCTGAAGAACATAAGAGAAGTCAACAGACTGCAAATGAAACAGCGATGTACTTTCTTGATAATTGATCATGGCAACTCCCTTCCTTAACGATGAATTCATTTTACCAGATGAAAGCGCTTCATAAAATGGAATTTTGTTACTAAAATATGGTAAAATGTTAGTGAATATTTCTCAGGAGGAGTTTGACATGTTGTTTTCTGAATTAAATACAGATACCAGTGACTTATCCATCGACTTCTACGGCTATGAGGATTGCGCTCCTTCTTACTCATTTGGACCAGCTATCCGAGACAACTACGTTCTCCACTACATCACCAAAGGAAAGGGGATATTTTACTACAACAATCAAGAAATTCACCTGTCTGCTGGAGATTTATTTCTCCTAAAACCAAATGAAGTGACATTTTATCAAGCAGATAAAAGGGACCCCTGGTCTTATTATTGGATCGGAATGGGAGGGAACAAATCCCAAGATTATATTGAGTTGTCCAGTATCGGCATTGATGCCTATCTCCGCAACAGTCTGAAAAAGTCAACTTCAAAAGTTGCTCAACAAATCATAAAATTGATTGCCAAGGCAGAATCTAGGGAAAGAACAACTAGAAATCAGCTGGAGCTTTTCAGCCAAGCCTATAAATTACTCTTTGAACTTAGTAGAGCTTCACCAAATCTAGAGGTCAGTCAACTTAGTCAGGCTGAAAAAATTTGTCAAGAATGTCGTCATATGATTGAGATGCATTATAATATTGATGGTTTGTCCATCTCGACCATCGCAGAAGATTTAAATGTCAACCGCTCTTACCTGACGACTCTCTTTAAAAAATTCCACCATGTTAGTCCTAAAGAATACCTATTGCAGGTTCGAATGAGACGAGCTAAACAATTACTTGAAGGAACAGAGGAACCCATCAAGGTTATTGCCTATTCTGTTGGTTTTATGGATCCTCTCTATTTCTCCAAAGTCTTCAGAGATTTTTATCACATGTCACCAAGTCAATGCCGCAAAACACCACTTTTGTCCGTTTCCAAATGAGATTGCTGTCATTTTAAACATCCTAGTATATTTTGGCTATTTCGAGCTATAAAAATAGTTTGAGACTTTTTATCTCAAACTATTTTTGTTATAGTATTTTCGCTCCGTAAGTGCGAAACAAATAAACAACCCGTTATGCGGGTGCGCATCGGCAGTTGTCCCAAAAAGCTCAAAACGCGTTACAAGTAAGTTTGTTCAATCCCATTGTATAGCAAAAATGGCTCAAAAGGCTCATACAAAATGGATGTGTAAATACCACATTGTCTTCACCCTAAGTATAGACGAAAAATCATCTATAATCAATACAGAAGTAATCTTCCGCCACCTACGTTAATACAAGGGTATTGAAATCATAGAGGGACACTTAGAACCTATATTCACAACATCATAAAATCCTTAAAATACGACTAGTGTGAGGTAGTTCTTCTAAAGCGGAACTATGATAATAGTACTGATTTTTCAACATCCTTGACTAATCTTCAAGAGTGGTTCAACCAAGAGAAAGTCCGCTATACTACCCAATGATTTGGTATGATTTGCCAGCTTCCTTTGATTTTTTCAAGTTCTGGTCTCCCTTGTCAAAGCTTTCCTCAATGAATCCCTCAAATTTTTTCAGAACTGTTGGCTAATAACTAGCTTCATTTTTATGGAATTAAGATGTAAAAAAACGTTGAAATATGGTAAAATAAAGCTATGTATAAATTTTGGCAAAAAACGATTCAAATTTTAAGTGTTCTCACCCTGATTGGAACCATTGGTTTTCTATTTTGGCTCTATAAGATTGGTATTTTAAATGACCAAAATGTTTTGAGCGATCTGATAAAAAGTCAAGGAACTTTGGGGATTCTCTCCTTCTTGGCAATTCAAATCATCCAGGTTGTTTTCCCGATTATTCCTGGTGGTGTTACAACTGTTGTTGGCTTCTTGGTATTTCATTTTTGGTTGGGATTTTTCCTCAACTACATTGGTATCTCTATAGGAAGTATCATCCTCTTCTGGTTGGCACGTCGCTATGGGAAAAAATTCTGCCTACTATTCATGTCCGAAGAAACTTTCCACAAGTATGAAAGTAAGATTGATAATAAGCGTAGCTATGAAATTTTCTTCATTTTCTGCATGCTTTCCCCTATTTCTCCTGCGGACATTGTGGTGATGATTACCGGCTTGACCAGTATGAGTTATCGCAAGTTTATCACTATCACCTTACTTTGTCGTCCCTTCTCCGTTGTGGCTTACAGTTTCTTCTGGATTTACGGAAGTCAATGGCTACGACAGTTATTAGGATAAAATGTACCCTAGTTCCAACATTGGACTAGGTTTTTATGTTACTCTGAGAAAAAGTGTAGAATTTGTGTAGAGTCCCAATCCATTTTTCTACAGTTAGTGACGAAAAAGGAGAAAAGAGGTTGGGACAATAGTCCAATTTCATATATAAAAAGCGAACAAAACCAGTTTTCTGACAATCAGAATCTTGGTTTGTTCGATTTTTTTGTTCAATTATAGATCTAAAGGACTTGATAATTGAGATTTTCAAAATTGAAAATCTTTTTGTCCCAAGCTCTTTTATTATTCTACAATGCGCTTATACATATACGGTCTGCGATCTCTGAAAAGTCCCCAATCCAAGCGCTCGCGTGCACCTTTGTCTAAATCATAACTAGCAAGCAAGATCTCTTCTTCATCGCGACTGGCCTTGATTAGTAAGCCACCTGTTTCATCAGTCATAAAGGAAGACCCATAAAAATTCAGGCTAGATGACTGACCACCATTTTCCACAGAAGGACCTACTTCTTCCAAACCGATACGGTTGGCGGCAATAACCGGAAGAATATTTGCTGCTGCATGTCCCTGCATGGTCCGCTGCCAATGCCCTTGACTATCTGTTTCTAAAATTGGCTCAGATCCGATAGCTGTCGGATAAAAGAGTAATTCTGCTCCATTAAGGGCTAAACAACGGGCTGTTTCTGGAAACCACTGGTCCCAACAAATACCAATACCAATCTTAGCATAGCGAGTCTCCCATACCTTAAAGCCTGTATCGCCCGGTGTGAAGTAAAATTTCTCTTGGTAATAATGGTCATCAGGAATGTGGGTCTTACGGTAAACGCCCAATACAGAGCCATCAGCATCAATCACTGCAATAGAATTGTAGAGACTATTGCCATCTTTTTCATAGAAAGAAATAGGTAAAACTACTTGCAACTCTCTTGCAATGGGAATAAAGTGTTGAATGGCATCATTTTCTTCTACCGACTTGGCATAGCCATAATAGTCGTACTGGCGCTCCTGACAAAAATAAGGACGTTCAAAGAGTTCTGGTAAAAGGATAATTTGCGCACCTTGCTGACTTGCTTGTCGAACCAAGCGTTCTGCGGTTACTAGATTTTCAACCAGTTCTTGACTGCACTGCATCTGGATAGCTGCTACTGTAACCTGTCTCATAGATTTTCCTTTCTAAATGCTGGAATTTGCTGGGTAATACAATGGATATTGCCTCCTCCCAAAAGGATGTCACGGGCTGGTATTCCAACAATTTTCCTAGTGGGAAAAAGAGAGGCTAAAATCTCGACAGCCATCACATCATGAATATCCCCAAATTGAGGCACTAAGACTGCTCCATTACTAATATAAAAATTAACATAAGAAGCCGCTAAGCGTTCACCGACAGCCCTCTCTTCCTCCCCTACTTCATAGGCATAACCCGGCAGATCCTCTTCTGTCACCAAAATAGGATTCTTTGGAATTGGGAGTTTGTGGACTGTGAACTTTCTTCCTTTAGCATCCACTTGAGTTGCCAGATAGTCCAAATCGGCTTTTGACATAAAAAATTGAGGATCCGTTTCGTCATCTGTCCAAGCTAGAACAAGCTCCGCTGGACCGACAAAGGCAGCTACATTGTCTACATGCTCATTGGTTTCATCATTGTAGATTCCGTAGGGCAACCAAATAATTTTTTCAGCTCCCAGACTATCTAGTAAAACTTGCTCAATCTCCTCTTTTATCAGATGAGGATTGCGCCCTGGACTGAGTAAACAGGATTCGGTCACCAGAATTGTTCCCTCACCATCACTATGGATGGCACCACCTTCTAAGACAAAGGGGTGACAATCATAAATAGGTAAGCCGATAGTGTGGCTGAATCGGCTGGCTACTTGATCATCGGCTTCATAATTCTGGTAGAGACCATCGTAGTCACCGCCCCAAGCATTGAAGGCCCAGTCGACAGACAAAGCTCTGCTATTTTCATTAAGCAAAATGGTAGGACCGGTATCACGCGCCCAAGCATCGTTAGTAGGAATATCTAGATAGACCACAGAGTCTCCTAGTATCATCTGAGCTTCTGCCAAATGCGCCTTATCCACTAAGAGATAGACCTGCTCACTTTCAGCAATCGTAAAAATAACCTGTGCAAAGGCCTTCTTGGCTCCTTGACCATCAAAAGGCCATGAGCCTGGTCTAGTCGGCCAGATCATGAGGGTACCATGATGGGGCTCGTATTCAGCAGGCATGCGGTATCCAGCCTCTTTTGGACTTTTCATCACGATAGCCTCCCCTTAAAATCCTCATAACCGAAAGTCTTGACGATGCGACACTCACCTTGCTTATCCATCAAAACCAGACTTGGCAATCCGATGCCGTTAAAGGTGTTGTTTTTGACAAAAGAATAGATAGCCATGTCTTCAAAGTAGAGCTTATCACCAATCTGAATAGGTTGCTCAAAGGAATAATCACCAATAATATCACCAGTCAAACATGTATTGGAAGATAGGCGATAGGTATAGTCTTTCTCACCTGCCTCAAAACCAGATCGCAAAGGTGGGCGATAAGGCATTTCTAAGACATCTGGCATATGACAGGTGGCTGAAGTATCCAAGATCAGGGTTTCAATACCATTTTCTACAATATCAAGAACTTCGGTCGCAAGATAGCCTGCATTGAGGGCAATAGCCTCACCCGGTTCGATATAAACTTCTACTCCATAGGTTTCTTGTATATGCTGGATAGAGGAAACAAGTAACCTCAGGTCATAATCCTCTCTTGTTATGTGATGACCGCCCCCCATATTTAGCCACTTGATACGGTGGAGATAAGACCCAAATCTTTCCTCAACAGCATCCAGAGTTATTTTCAAGTCGTCGGCATTTTGTTCACACAGAGTATGGAAATGCAAGCCATCCACTAGGTCCAACAAGTCTTCTGAAAACTGGTCTATTCGGACACCAAAACGAGAACCTGCTGCACAGGGGTCATATAGGGCATGCTCTCCCTGAGTAGAACATTCTGGATTGATACGTAGACCGATACTAACACCAACTTCTCTGCATTTTTCAACATGCTTTCGCAACTGGCGTTCCGAATTAAAAACAATATGGTCCGCAATCTCTAATATTTCTTCCAAATCTGTATCCTTAAAAGCTGGGGCGAAGACATGAACTTCACCGCCAAACTCTTCTCGACCTAATTTTGCTTCATAGAGTCCTGAGGCGGTCGTTCCAGCTAAGTATTGGCTAATCAATGGATAGGTGGCATACATGGAAAAAGCCTTCTGAGCCAAAAGAACCTTACAGCCGGTTTGATCTTGGACAGACTTGAGGATTTGAAGATTTTTTTCTAGTTTAGCTTCATCAATGATGTAGGCTGGCGTTGGGATTTCTTCTATTCTCATTTAATCCACCAACACTGGATTTTCGACTACCTGCCATGGTAGACCGTATTGATTGAGTAGAGCCATGAACGGATCTGGATCCAATTCTTCCAAATTGTAAACGCCTGGCTGCTTCCATGTACCATCCATAACGAGCTTGGTGCCAATCATAGCTGGCACACCTGTCGTATAGGAAATAGCTTGTGAACCAACTTCCTTGTAGCATTCTTGGTGGTCGCAGACATTGTAAATGTAGATGGTCTTCTCAACACCATCTTTAATACCTGTGAAGATACAACCAATATTGGTTTTTCCAACGGTTCGTGGACCAAGACTAGCTGGATCCGGTAGAAGGGCTTTGAGGAATTGGATCGGTACGACTTCCTGACCGTTAAAATGGATTGGATCCGTGCGGAGAAGACCAACATTTTCCAGACATTTCATGTGAGTCAGGTAAGATTGCCCAAAGGTCATAAAGAAACGAATGCGTTTCACACCTGGAATATTTTTAGCAAGAGACTCGATTTCTTCGTGATGAAGGAGGTACATGTCCTTTTGCCCTACTTCAGGGAAGTCGTACTCACGCTTAATAGACATAGCTTCTACTTCTACCCATTTACCGTTTTCCCAGTAGGATCCTGGTGCAGAAACCTCACGTAGATTGATTTCTGGATTGAAGTTTGTTGCAAAGGGATAACCATGGTCTCCACCATTACAATCCAAAATGTCGATATAATGAATCTCATCAAAGTAGTGCTTGAGAGCGTAAGCAGAAAATACACTTGTCACACCCGGATCAAAGCCACTTCCTAAAAGTGCTGTCAGCCCTGCTTTTTCAAAACGCTCCTTATAAGCCCACTGCCAAGAATAGTCAAAATAGGCTGTGAATCCCTCTTCTTCACAACGTTTTTCATAAATAGCTCGCCACTCAGGATCTTCTGTATCTTCACATTCGTAATTGGCCGTATCGATATAGTCGACTCCTGTCGCCAAACAAGCATCCATAATAGCCAGATCCTGATAGGGCAAAGCCACATTCAACACCGCCTTGGGCTGATAGCTTTCTATCAAGGCGATAACTTCTTCCACCTTATCCGCATCAACTTGAGCAGTTTCAATTTTTGTGGCTGTTTTTCCTTCAAGACTAGCCTTTACATCGTCACACTTGGACTTGGTGCGACTGGCAATCATAACTTCCTTGAAAGTATCTGAAGCTTGACAAATCTTACTGATGGCTACTTGAGCAACACCACCACATCCAATCACTAACAAACGACTCATTATTTTTTCTCCTCTTCTTCTAAAATAGCTTCAACATAGCGGGGCAAAAGAAAAGCTCCCACGTGCAGATTTGCTGTATAGTACTCTGTAAAAAGTTGACGTGCTTTCCATTTGTCCTTATCAAAATCTTCAATAGGATGGTATTTCTTTGAAGCAAAGCCAAATAGCCAGTAACCTGCTGCCGAAGTAGGAATATGGGCCTGATAAACCCGACTGATAGGGAAAGATTGAGTAGCCTTACGGTGCATGGAACGAAAGGCCGACTCATCCTCATCATAAAAAGGCGAACCATGTTGATAGACCATTATGCCATCTTCTTTCAAAGCACGAAAGGCATTACCATAAAATTCCTTAGTGAATAAGCCCTCTGTATGTCCAAAAGGATCGGTTGCATCATTGATGATAATATCATATTCATTCTCACAGTTACGTAAAAAACGCAATCCATCTTGCAAGTAGACCTCTACTCGCTCATCCTCTAAACCTGAAGCATAATCAGGAAAATATTCCCGACACACTTCAACCAGAAGCTCATCGGGTTCTACAACATCAATCTGTTCAATTTCAGGATACATGCTTAGTACTTGGGCGACACCACCATCACCCCCACCCAAAATCAAGATTTTTTTAGGATTGGGATGGACAGCCATAGGCACATGGACAGCCATTTCGTTATATACAAAATCATCCACATCTGAAAAAAGAACACGACCATTAAGGGTCAAAATTTTACCGAAAGCCGGTGAATCCAATACTGCAATATCCTGAAACTCACTTCTACCTGCATAGAGTTGCTGGCTGGTTCTAATAGATAATTTCACATCTGGAGTCTGGACTTCTGAAAACCACATTTCCATATCAAGATATAAGGGGACGATTTGCCGAAAAGGATCGTACAAAATAGAAAATCTTATAAAACAGTTTACTTCTAAGAAAAATTCTAACTTGACGAGGCAGCAAGTCCCCTGTTTAATTCCTTTCTTACTAATCTTTTGTGCTGATAGCTTCTTAGGCAGTTGAGAGATAAATGGAATACCTGAGGCGATTCACTTCTCCTCTAGTATCAGTGCCCCCTGACCACAAAAGCTATCGTTTGAAAGTTAGGCTGTTTAGCCTTCCTTAATCACATTGATACAATTAACATCTGGATCCTCTGTTCCCTGAAGCGAACAGCCACGCTCCTTGGCAAAGACAATATAATCAACAATTTCTTGTGTGACACGCTCACCTGGTGCCAGTAAAGGAATCCCTGGCGGATAGCACATGACAAACTCACCACATACTTGTCCCACTGCTTCTTGTAGCAGACGACTTTCACGCTGAGCATAAAAAGCTTCCTGTGGTGATAAGACTAGTTGAGGTTGGATATATTCACCCGAAATCAAATCTGACCCATCGCGTGAATAGAGCCTCTTGATGTCAGCTAAGGCACCCACTAGACGCTCAATATCCTGCAAGCGATCACCGATAGAAATGTAGGCCAAGATATTCCCAATATCACCAAACTCGATTTGTATATCGTATTCATCACGTAGCAAATCGTAAACTTCAATACCAGTCAGACCGATCCCCTGTGTATAGATAGATAACTTGGTCACATCAAAGTCATGGACAGTTTTTCCATCAATTAGCTCTTTAGAATAGGCATAGTAACCACCAATCGCGTTGATCTCTCGGCGTGCATACTCAGACATCTCAATTACTTTTTCAAAAGATTCTCTACCACGCAGAGCTAGGTTTCGTCGTGAAATATCTAGACTGGACAGAAGCAAATAAGAAGCTGAGGTAGATTGGGTCAGATTGATAATCTGACGGACATATTCTACATTCATTTCTGGACCTACTAGCAGGAGAGAGCTTTGTGTCAAACTTCCACCTGATTTGTGCATAGATACTGCTGCCATATCCGCTCCTGCATCCATGGCAGACAAGGGGAGCTGGTCAGAAAAATGCAAGTGTGCCCCATGAGCCTCATCTACCAAAACCTTCATTCCCGCCGCATGAGCCATCTGAGTCAAAGTCTTGAGATCCGAACAAATACCATAGTAAGTCGGATTATTTATGAGAACTGCCACTGCATCAGGGTGTTGTGCAATAGCACGTTCAAAAGCTTCATTTTCCAAAGCAAGTGCAATACCAATCTCAGGCTGGACACTCATATCCACATAGACTGGGATAGCACCGCATAAAACGAGGGCATTGAGGGCCGATTTATGAACATTCCGTGGTAGGATAATCTTATCTCCTGCTTTACAAGTTGCTAAAATCATGGTTTGAACAGACGAGGTCGTTCCTCCAACCATGAGAAAGGCATGGCTAGCGCCAAATGCTTCTGCTGCTAACTCTTCCGCTTCTCGAATGATGGAAACGGGATGTCCCAGATTGTCTAAGGGCTTCATAGAATTGACATCTATTCCAACGCATTTTTCACCCAAGAGTTCAACTAGTTCTGGATTTCCTCGTCCACGTTTATGACCTGGAACATCAAAGGGAACAATCCGCTTCCGTCGTAACTTTACCAATCCCTCATAAATAGGGGCCTGGTGCTGATTTTTCATATTGAAAAATTCTCCTTTACTTGATATAAGAACTTGTATCCACAGTCCAAACACTAGTCCACCAGACTATTTTGGATTTCCTTTGTTAGCTTTTCCGGCAGTACTACTAGTATACTAGCAAAAAATTATAGCTTGAATCTAAGATGTTTGTCTGTGAATCTAACTTCTCACTCCAACCCTTTTTAAACAAGTAAAAAGAGCAGGGTAAAATCCTGCTCTACAATCGCTATTGACGTTTTTTATTCTTCTATTGAGTTTATGTGCCTACCGTTTCCTACTCTCCAGTGCAAATATATACGTACTTTATTGACCGTTTCACAAGATGACGTGTGCTTTCACCACACTAACTTTGCTATGAATTAGGAACTAACTCCTAAAATCAACTTATAAAATGTAGGCTTTTAACCCTATCAATAATGTGGCTGAGGCCACGCTTCGGCATTCGACCCGCCTGTCCGTAGGCTTTGGTATTGACAAAGGATAAGCATCCCTGCCCCATATAGGTCTGATATTTGCTAGAATAGGTATCTTACTCTTCGAAAATCAAAACTCCCTATCGCTTCATCTGAAGGAGTGGCAATCTTTGACGAGAACTTCTGTCCACTATCCGAAAAGCAACCAAGCTCTCTTCTTTAGTACACACAGACTTCACTCGCCTTAATTTCCCTTTCAAATAGCCACTTTCCTGACTATTTGAACTAGTTGGCTTTTAATGTTCTTTAAGTAGCACTACTTTTCCTAGGCCAAACCATTCTAACACTAAAAACTGAATATTGCAATAAAAAAACTCAATATTATTAACATATTTCAAAAAAATACTAACAAAAATTAAAAACATGACTTTCTCGTTCGAAAATCATGTTTACTCATCTATTTAATACCAAGGGCAATTCGCGCATAGCGGCTCATTTTCTGCACTGTCCAAGCTGGCGACCAAACCAATCTCACATCTACTTCTGTCACTTCCGGAACATCCTTGAGGACATCATGAATCTGATCGGTAATCAAATCAGCCAAAGGACATCCCATAGTTGTAAGGGTCATATCAATTTCTGCCTTTCCTTCGATAAAGCGAATCTCATAAATGAGTCCCAAATTGATAATATCAATCCCAAGCTCGGGGTCAATCACATCTTCAAGAGCATGAAAAATACGCTCCTGAATGTCTTTCATTTGTTCTTCTGTATAAGCCATTTTTCTCTCTTTCTTTGGTCAAGTATTCCATGAGTGGATACCACCAGATGCAATTCAACTGCCTCTAGGAATATTCACTTTAAATTTTTAGGCAAATGAGTCTCCCATATAAATGCTTGCTTATTGGCAGTCCTTGACATACCACATCAGCCGAGTTGATACAGCCCATCTGGAGACTTTCCACATTCTATACAAGTGTTAAAAGGTCTTGAACAACCCTAGCGTTCGAATTTCTTGGCTCGGGTTAAAACACCACGTCAGTGGTGGCCTCGCTTTCGGGTTTCTTGGCTCGGGTTAAAACACCACGTCAGTGGTGACCTAGCGTTCGAATTTCTTGGCTCGGGTTAAAACACCACATCAGTGGTGGCCTCGCTTTCGGGTTTCTTGGCTCGGGTTAAAACACCACGTCAGTGGTGGCCTCGCGTTCGAATTTCTTGGCTCGGGTTAAAGCACCACGTCAGTGGTGGCCTCGCGTTCGAATTTCTTGGCTCGGGTTAAAACACCACATCAGTGGTGTTTTAATCCTCCATAAAGTCACGGAGGGGTTTGCTACGGGATGGGTGGCGTAGTTTACGGAGGGCTTTGGCTTCGATCTGACGGATGCGTTCACGGGTCACATTAAAGACCTTACCGACATCTTCTAGGGTACGCATTTTCCCATCGTCCAGACCAAAACGCAGGCGCAATACATTTTCCTCACGGTCAGTCAGCGTATCCAATACCTCATCCAGTTGTTCACGCAGTACCACACGAGTCGTATAGTCAACTGGATTTTCAATCACTTCATCTTCGATAAAATCACCTAAGTGGCTATCATCTTCCTCACCAATCGGTGTTTCAAGAGAAACTGGTTCCTGAGCAATTTTGAGGATTTCACGCACTTTTTCAGGTGTCATATCCATACGCTCTGCGATCTGCTCAGGTGTGGGGTCTTGACCGAGTTCTTGCAAAAGGTTGCGTTGTTCACGAACAAGCTTATTGATGGTTTCAACCATATGAACAGGAATGCGAATCGTACGAGCTTGGTCAGCAATGGCACGTGTAATCGCCTGACGGATCCACCAAGTCGCATAGGTTGAGAATTTAAAACCTTTCGAGTAGTCGAATTTATCAACAGCCTTCATCAAGCCCATATTTCCTTCTTGAATGAGGTCAAGAAACTGCATCCCACGTCCCACATAACGCTTTGCAATCGAAACGACCAAACGAAGGTTGGCTTCAGCTAGACGCTGTTTGGCTTCTGGGTCTCCAGCTTCCACAGCCAAGGCTAGCTCTTGCTCTTCTTCATTCGTCAAAAGTGGAACAACACCGATTTCCTTCAAGTACATGCGAACAGGGTCATTTACTTTTGCAGAGGTGCTACCGAGTAAGTCCTCATCAGATAATTCTGGTTCTTCTTCTACTTGCATAGCACGCGCAGAAGGATTTCCATCCTTATCAACAATTGAAATCCCTGCATCCTGAATCCGTTGGAGCAAATCATCAATTCCATCCGCATCAAGTGTGAAAGGAATGACCAATTGGTCGTTGATTTCATCATCCGTAGCCGCACCTTGCTTCTTGTGGTTGCGGATAAATTCAGCAACTTGCACATCAAAAGTAGTTACTTCTGTTTTTTTATCTTTTTTGCTTGTCATATTTACTCCATTTGTCTTCTTCTATCGAGGAGTTTTTGTAACTCATCGAGGGCAATATCTGCATTTCCCACGTGGGAATGCTCACGGATTTTCCGTGCTAACTGTTGATTCTCCTTTTTCAACAGTTCCCGATCTCGTCGGAATTCTAATTCTTCCATCTCATTCGATGCCACTTCTTGCGGCAAACGTTCTTCTTGCATTCGATACCAAGCTTGTTGAACAGAATCATCCAGTTGAGACAAGTCAAAGCTAGTAACTTCCCCTTGCCTTTTCAAAATATCGTACAGAAGCTGCAATTCTGGCGTTGCAAAATAAAAATCTTCCCTTAAACGAAATTCATTTAAAATATAGGGATGTTCTACCATTCGAGAGAGCAAGTGATTCTCTGTCCGAATGAGACGAGTAACTCGTGTAACCGCCTGAATGGGAGGCAGATAAGGCTGACTAGCCTGATCGTGATACACCTGCTGAGTTCGTTGCTGCCGCTGATTCAAGCGGATAGCATTAACAGCTTGCTCCACCTGACCATAATCAAAATCCGAAAGCAAATCTGCTATTTTATAAATATAAGAATTTTGGGCGGTGATGGATGAAACTTTAGCAATGATAGGGGCAATCTTATCCACAAACTCAATTTGCATTTGCAGATTATCAGGATTTTCAGGCTTCCAATATTGAATCAAAAATTCAACATCACTGATGCGTGACTTGGTTAGAACCTGTTGCAAAGCCTCTTCTGAGTTTTTTTGCAGAAACTCATCTGGATCCATATTGTCTGGAAGACTAACAATCTCCACCTGAAAATCTTGCAACTCATCCAATGCTTTCAGCGTTGCCGCTTGTCCAGCCTTGTCCCCGTCGTATGTCAGGACAATTTTCTTGCAAAACTTAGCTAGATGTCCGACATGCTCTCTGGTAAGAGCTGTCCCCATAGAGGCAACCGCATTATCAATACCGGCGCGGTGGGCTGCAATAACATCCAAAAAGCCCTCCATCAGGTAGACTTCCCGTTGCTTTTTTATGACCGCTTTAGCCCTGTCCAAATGATATAATTCGTAACTCTTATTAAAAATAGCTGTGCTACGTGAATTTTTGTACTTGGCCAGTTGCTTATTGTTTCGGTCAATCTCCGTCCAAATCCGACCCGAAAAGGCTACGATTCGACCATATTCGTCCGTCAAGGGGAAAATAATTCTAGCTTGAAAAGCGTCGTAGATAATATTATTTTCACCAGGATTGAACAAACCAGAGTTCAACAAGCTCTCCTCATCATACTGACGTGACAGTTTTTGATAGAGAATAGTTTGCTCAGCAGGTGCCAAGCCTAGTTGGAAAGCCTTGATAACCTCATCGTTCAGCCCTCGTTGGTGCAAATAAGTTCTGGCTGCTTCTCCCATCTTGGTTGTCATCAAAAGAGCATGATAAAATTTTGCCGCATCCCGATGAATATCGTAAAGAATCTGATGAGGACTCATCTGTTTTTCTTCCTGACGATGGGAAGGCGTAATGTCCAACTGAAGACCAGCTTTTTCGGCCAGGATAGCCGCTGCATCCACAAAAGAAACCCCATTAGTTTCCTCTACAAACTTGAAGACATCACCAGATTTCCCACATCCAAAACAGTGGTAAAACTGCTTATCCTCAATCACATTAAACGAAGGTGTTTTTTCTCCATGAAAAGGACAAAGACCGATATAGTTACGGCCAGCTTTGGTCAGAGCAACAGTCTCGCCAATAACATCAACGATATTGAGAGCTTGCTTTATTTCAGTAATCTTATCTTTTGAAAGCATGTCCCCCCCTCATATCATACGAGTTCATTCAAAAATGAACACTCTTCCCTTAGTTTAACATATTCTATTTTATACTAAATGAGGAAAAATGTAAAATTTATAAAACAAAGTACTTGTAAAATATTTTTTTATGTTTATAATAGAGGGAGTAATAATTTATGAAAGGACATATTTAGGATATGTTGAAAGAATTGAAAGCATTTTTGTTCCGTGGGAACATTGTTGACCTTGCTGTAGCTGTTGTAATCGGTGGTGCATTCGGTGCGATTATCAAATCATTTGTTGAGGATATTATCACTCCATTGATTTTAAATCCTGCCTTGGAAGCTGCGAATGTTCAAAATATCGCTGATCTTGCTTGGAATGGTGTGAAATACGGTAGCTTCTTGAGCGCTATCATCAACTTCTTGATTATCGGTACTGCAATGTTCTTTGTCGTTAAGGCTGCTGAAAAAGCAATGCCTAAAAAAGTTGAAGAAGAAACTCCTGCAGGTCCAACTCAAGAAGAACTTCTTGCAGAAATCCGTGACTTGTTGAAAAACAAATAATATGGAAACAGGTATAATGCCTGTTCAGATTGAAGAAAAAGTCCATTTTGGAGATATTCTTCAATCTTTTTTCTTTTACTTAGAAAATTAAAAACTCTGAGAAATGCAAGTATGATAGTATTTATCGGAATTTTCATTATGTAGTAGTCAATCTCTAAATTTGAAATTATTCTATTGTTGATAGGGTTTGTCTACGCTCTGAAACAGGCATTGTACCTGTTTTTCTTATCGTTAATAAAAAAATGCGTGCAGATACTTATATCTCAAATTGAAGAAAAGGTTCGCTTGGGGCAAGTTCTTCAATCTTTCTTCTTTATTATTGAAAAACAAAGAGGTTGGGACAATAGTCCAATCTCATATATAAAAAGCGAACAAACCAAGATTCTGATTGTCAGAAAACTAGTTTTGTTCGCTTTTTTTGTTCAATTATAAATCTAAAGGACTTGATAATTGAGATTTTCAAAATTGAAAATCTTTTTGTCCCAAGCTCTTATTTATAGTTTACGTTTTATTAGCTCTGATAAGAATCTACATGCTCAGGTATAAGCAAACACCTTGCATCTTTTTCTTATCCTTCATAGCCACTTGGATTTTTTGATTGCCAATTCCAAGTGTCACGGCACATGTCCTCAATCGTTTTTTCCGTCTTCCAATCCAATTCTCTGAGAGCTTTGTCAGCATTTGCGTAGCAGGTTGCGACATCACCCGGGCGACGGTCTACAATTCTATAGGGAACAGGGACACCATTTACCTTCTCAAATGCCTGTACCAATTCTAGCACGCTTGTACCTTGACCCGAACCTAGATTATAGGTGTGGACACCTGTTGCGGATGAAATTTTTTCTAAGGCTTTGATGTGACCTAAAGCCAGATCAACGACATGGATGTAGTCTCGAACACCTGTCCCATCCACTGTGTCGTAATCGTTTCCGAAGACATTTAGCTGCTCACGCTTTCCTACAGCTACCTGTGCAATAAATGGCATAAGGTTATTCGGGATACCCGCAGGATCTTCACCGATCAAGCCTGACTCGTGAGCACCAATTGGATTAAAGTAGCGAAGGAGCGCAACACTCCACTTGCTATCTGCAATTTCCACATCACGAAGAATCTGCTCTAGCATGACCTTGGTATATCCGTAAGGATTGGTAGCACTCGTTGGCATGTATTCGACCAGTGGAGATGGGTTGTTTAGACCATAAACGGTGGCACTTGAAGAAAATACTATTTTCTTAACACCAAACTCAGCCATTACTTCTACAAGAGACAGGGTTGACATGATGTTATTTTCGTAGTACATAATCGGTTTTTCAACAGACTCACCGACTGCCTTGTAGCCTGCAAAATGAATGGCTGATTCAATCGCCTCTTTTTCAAAAACTGTTCGGAGACCATCCTTATCTGCAACATCTAGCTGATAGAAGGTCGGGCGCTTGCCAGTAATTTCTTCAATACGATCCAAAACAACAATATTTGAGTTGGAAAGATTATCAACAATCACGACTTCCTTACCCAATTTCAACAATTCGACAACTGTGTGACTACCAATGTAGCCTGCCCCACCTGTTACTAAGATACTCATTTGACAACTCCTTCTCTACCCTCGAACATCAATCATCTCCACTTCATCCTCTTCAAAAATCAAAACTATAATGTCACTTTGATTTGATGAACTTGGGTGCTATTTTCTCATCTATTTTTTGATGTTCACCGAGGATTACCTTCGATGTTCCTAACGCATTGCTCGAAAAAAGATTTTTTCTACATAGCTATTATAAGTCACTCAAGGTAAAAAGTAAACAAAAAAACAGCTCCCAAACAGAGCTGTTTCAAATTCAATTAGAATTTTTTACGCTTGCGAGCTGCTTCTGATTTACGTTTGCGCTTTACAGATGGTTTTTCGTAGAACTCACGTTTACGTGTTTCTTGAAGAGTACCAGCTTTAGTAACCGCACGTTTGAAACGACGAAGAGCATCATCAAGTGATTCGTTCTTGCGTACTACTGTTTTTGACATTTTTTTCACTCCCCTCAATTTCAAAGTCCCTATCATTTTACTATGATTCCAACCGTTTGTCAATCTTTTTTTGATTCTGGTATGTGGTAAATTTTGGAGAGAATCCAAAATTGACTTATCACCCAAGAAACCATGTGTTGCTCTAACTAAAAGAAGATTGAAGCAAAATTTTCTGATACCTGCTCTGATAATGTTTCTTTTTATTTTTTGAAAGCTTAGGCACTTTCTAATCTCAACATCTGAAAATTACAAGGTACTTTCTTTTCTGCCCTTTCTGACTATCCACGTAAGAATTATCCCAAAGAACAGTTCGTAAAGAAAGAAAAAGGTAAGAAAGCAATGTAAGAAAAACTCCTGCGGTAGGATGTAGATGACAGGATCCGTAGCTGGATCAAAGAGCCAAGTCGAATCTCCTGGAAAGAGGACAAGGTGAAAAAGGGTGAAGAAATGATCAAAGCCGATAGATAAGCCCAACAGACCAACAAGAACTGGAGCTAGAGCCAGTAAGAAAAAAACATTTCTGAATAGATTTCCATGTCCTTTTAGAACGATCTTCCTTGTAAAAAGGATAAAAGTTGGCAAAGTGATGACAAAGATCCCCTGCACCAAGTGAAATAAATGCTTGACGTCCGCAAAATGTTTGAGACCGGCCGCTGAGGCTGAAAAACTGGGAAAATTCAAAACGGTCACAAACGGGTTGGTTAGATAGTTCATCAACATATTAAAATTATAGGCAATATCCGCCGCCTTCATATAGACGATTTTTTCCAGCCCTAGAAAGGAAATTTCCAAAGGATAGACAAGCCAAGCTAGATAAATCGTTGCCAAGATGGCTGCTGATAAGATGAATAATGCCGTACCTATAACTTGCAACCTAGTTTTCATCAAAACTCCATTCGTCTAAGCTCTTAAGGATGTGAGTTGGAGCAATAGGCAAGCTGGCTACCTCCTCAGATTTGGTAAATCCTGTCAACACTAAAAGTGTTGGAAAGCCATTATCAATGCCTGCTCGAATATCAGTTAGATAGTTATCTCCCACCATGATGGTCTGGCTGCGCTCAGTCCCTAGGATTTCCAATGCCTTGTTCATGATAATGGCTTCTGGCTTACCAATAAAAGTAGGTTGAACACGAGTTGCCGCCTCTAAAAGAGCAATCAAAGAACCTGCTCCTGGTAGGTGACCGCGTTCTGTTGGAATGTTGAGATCTGGATTGGTACCGATAAAAGTCGCACCTTTTTGAATAGCTAAAGTTGCAATGGTGAGTTTTTCATAGGTCAACTGGGTATCTAGTCCAACAACGACATAGGCAGGGTGTTCCGTATCTTCTACATAGCCGGCTTCAAAAATGGCAGACCTGAGACCATCTTCCCCGATAACATAAACCGTTTTTTCCTTGCCCAGATCATTCATGTAGTCAATCGTTGCTAAGCTGGCTGTATAAATGGTTTCAAGAGGGGTTTGAATATTAAAATTTTCCGCCAACATCGTCTGAATCGTCTCAGGTCTGCGCGTTGTATTATTTGTCACAAACAGATAGGGAATTTGGTGTTCTTGCAAACGATGGATAAACCGTTCACCGGCTGGAATCCGTTTCTTTCCTTCGTAGATTGTACCATCTAAGTCAATCAAATAGCCTTGATAGGTCATCTTTTCTCCTTTTCGTCACCTTTTGTTCCAGAAATGATAAGGTTTTTGGGACAAAAAGCAATTTTGATAATAACTTTTCAAAAATTAAAGGAGAGATGCAACATCCCTCCTAATGTTAATGCTCCACCTTTAATGGCAGTGAGACACCGAACTCTAAGCTCATTATACCACAATGAACTTAAAATATACAAGTTATTTTTATTATTTAACAGGTAGTTATTACAATAACTTTATGTCATTACTTTTTTGAAAATAAATGATTGATTTGAATCCCATTGTCCGTAGTCTATAACATTTACTGCCATAAAGGTTCTAGCTAATACTTGTATCACCACATCATGCGGTACAGTTTGCGTGTTTGGCTGAATAAGACTGTCCGTCTGTTCCGTAACTAGTGCTGGTTGAGCCTCAGGCAAATTAGTAGCTGGATAGGCCTTCCGTCTAATAGTATGATCCAGTCGCTTTGTCGCTTCACCAACTTGTGCAACCGTGCTACTCCAAGCAACAGTAGCTATTCCCATAGTAACAAACTGCTACTTCTTCCCCATCATATTTCAGTACCGTTATCCCAAGGCTGTCTTCTCTTATATCTCAGCACTGTATCTGCAACAATTTACAGATGAAATTCCTCAATATTTTGATGTAACAATCCCTAGAGACTATCTTTTAATACTCCTCCAGCTAATCTGAATATTCATTCCGTTTCTAAAGAATACAGCGAACTGGGAATTACTACTGTAAATACCCCTATGGGAAACAAAGTAAAAGTTTATGATTTTGAACGTATTGTCTGTGATTTTGTGATTCATCGAGAAAAAATAGATTCTGAGCTTTTCGCAAAAAACTTAAATATTATAGAAAATATCCTAAAAAATTTTGCGAATTTCTATGAATCTGCAACAAAGATGAATACCCTAGACAAAGTAAAACAAACTCTGGAGATCCTAATATGAACAAAGCTAAGTCAACAGCACTCTGTCATAAAATATCAAAGAATACTGGATTACCCTTTAATTCCGTAATAATCTATTACTTTCTAGAAGTGATTTTGAAAAAATTAAGTCAGAGTACCTACTCAAATCACTATATTTCCAAAGGAGGATTCCTACTGTCAAATATCATCGGAGTTGGATCCGTAGCATTGTTGATATTGACTTTTTGTTCCATCAAATAACACTTTCAGAAAATACTGTGAAGCAGCAACTTAAAGAAATTTTAGCAGTTTTAGGAGAAGGTATTTCTTTAACGATTCAATCTATCACAGCTATTAAAGAAAGTAATGACTATGGCGGCTATCGTGCAACGATTTTGTGTCAACTTGAGAATATTAAACAAGTTATCCATTTGGATATTGCGATAGGAGATGTTATGACTCCACAGCCTATTACATATGACTACAAAGCTGTTTTTAATGAAGACACATTTCCAATCATTGCTTAAGTGTATCACTTGGGCTTGGGCAGTAGCTAACCGCACTAAATATAATATAAGGAGGGGGTCGCATACCTATCATAGTTACTCCTTACTTACTGGTTATTTCGAGACTTCTCCCGTCAATATTAGAGTGAAAAGATTGCGCCCTTGTTCTAGAAAACCTACATCTGCTCAAACAACATTATTGTGGCAGTACCTTTCCAAAATTGAAGAAATAAAAAAACCTCAATCGAATCAAGTTCTCGAACTGGATTCAACTGAAGTGTTTTACATATGAAGAAACAAGATATTCGATATATAGCGAATTTGTCAATCTGTGTTAAAAATGATGGAAAAAATGATGGTCTCATAGAAAATTTTACCATCGAAAAAATCTCACTGTTTGCTTTCAAATACCCGTACCGTCATTAGTTATCAAGATCTAGAATATCTGTCAAGAATGGTTTAATTTCCTCTTGTAAGTGATGTGTAATCATAATGACAGTTAGATCAGGGTTGCTTAATATTTCTTGCTCAATCACCTTAGATGTTTTCACATCAATCGCAGACGTTGCTTCATCCAGTAGTAGTATCGGGTGTTTTCGAATTAAAATCCGTGCCATTGCAAGCCGTTGTTGCTCGCCGCCAGATAAGTCTACCCCAAATTCACCTACCACTTCATCTAAACCTTGTGGCAATTTAGCCACCACATCTGCCATTTTAACTTTTTCAAGTACTTCCCAAAGTTGCTCATTTGTATATGATTGTCCAAGACCAATATTGTAACGAATAGAGTCTGAGAAAATGAAGAGGGATTGATTGATGTAGCCGATTTGATTTGAAAAGTTAACATCTACCTCTGGTGAATATACTTTTTCATCTATCAAAATGTGACCTTCTGTCGGCTTAAGACGTCCTAATAATAGCTTGAGCAAGGTTGATTTTCCACTTCCACTTTTACCAACCAGAGCATACTTCCTCCCAGTATCAAACCGAAAATTCAACTGATTGAAAATCTGCTTCGGACCATAAGTGAAACCAACATTCTCAAACTCAATATATCGCTCTACCGTTGGATAATCCTCTTCCACCGTTTCTGAGATTTCCGTCACAGTATCTAGCATATCCTTTGTACCGATAATTTTCATATACAAATCTACCAACTGTTCGACGGCTTGTAAAAATATCCCTAGCATAGCAGGAACCGAAACAATAGCACCAATCAGCAACTCTCCTCTACTAATCAAAAATATGGTAAAGGCAAAAATTAACATTTCAAATAGTTTTTCAACACTTTGTAGAGTTAGTCCGCCAAATGCCAGATACTTGGTTATGAGAAACTGTTGATTTTCTTTAGCTTCTTGACTCTTTCCAATTTGTTCTGATATCCGATCAACCACTCCTAAATTTTTTAAAATCTCATAAGCAGATAAATATTCTTTTAATTTTTCTGAAAATTCCCCTGTGCGAACGGATAATGCAGCATATCCATCGCTGATTTTTTTCCCAAACTTTCCACTTATGGAAAAAAGTAGAACAGTTGAAACCAACGCAAAAACAACAAACTTCCAACTAATCAAACCTAAGAATACCAAAGAAATGACCGATAGGACTACAGAACTAATAAAACCTGTTATCGGCTCCAATAAGTAGACGGATACGACCTCTAATTGGTAGGTATAGATTGCCATGTGGTCGCCTATTTCTTTTTGATAAAACTTCTCAAACGGCATCCGCTCAATGTTCTTACTAATCCTGTTTCCCAGATATAATTTCCACTTTCGAGTTAACTTGGCATTGACAATTTTCAATATGGCTCTCAATATTTCAACAACAATCAAGCAGACAACAAGCCAAATAAGATTGAACCAAACTTGACCAGTTCCAGCCAACACCTCATTCAAAATATCTGTCCTTGCATAGACTGTATATACTGCTCCAACCGAGACAATAAAGGTTAAAAAAGCTGATAATGACAAATTAAGCTTATCATTCGAAAGAATCTCAACTATTTTATTTTTATTCGGCATCATATATATTCTCACTTTCTCCACTTAATATCGTTTCTTTGCCTGTTATTACACCGTAGAACGGCAAATAATCTTTGTATTTATCACCTAAAATATTTTTACAAAAGGTGAAATTTACTTGCTTGACTGGTCGATTATAATGTCCCAAACCTGCATTATTGATGCAGATTTCTTGTGCTAAACATCCTATAAATAGAATGTAATTTATAAGTTCGTCTTGAATTGGAGGTAGCTTGATTAAAAGCAAAGTGTATTGTGAAGCCGTTCTAAAATCTACAAAATAGTATTCTCTGTTTAGTTCAAAATACTGAACTACATATTCTCCATTGCTATCAGTAAAATATTCACCATTATTATAGAGAACAACTCTTTGAACAATTCCTTTCAGCTGGGATGCAAAGAGTTTTTCAAAGGATGTTCCCAAATTTATTGCAGGTGTATACTGATAATTTGCAAAATCGTTATCTAGGTTTATTAGTTTATATCTGTAACTTCCACTAGACCTAAGTCGAAAAAGTCTTCACCTTTACCAATAGATAAAATCAGTCCTCCCAACAAAGACATAACGATGAGTTTCTTTAAAACCTTCCTCATAAAAACTACTTTTACTTTTTCTATAGGTTCATTTTAGCACCAAGGAATTTATTCGTCAATAAAATTTATAATCTTTTTATATATATTTTATATATATGTTTTTTATATTATAAAAAACGATGCCTTTAAACATCGTTCCAATGTCTAATCCTAAAATTTATCTGCAATATAGTGTTCTACTGTCAGAGCCATCTCTTTATTATCTTCGATTTGCTTATATAAAAAATGTGCAATCTCAAAGTAGCCTTTAGCAGTCGTTTTTTCTGAAAAATTTTGACTTAGATTTCCCAATAATAAAAATAAATCCGCTAGTAAATATGTGGTTCGATACTCTTGACACAGCTTAATAGTTGCTGATACTTGTTTGATAGCCAATTCAATATTTTTTTGTAACCAATAGTAACGACTGAGATTGTAGTTAAATTTTATAGACAATTCCAATTCCTCTATTGTACTTAAATTTAATTGATGTAATTGAACATTTAACTCTTCCCTTATTAAATCAAATTTAGCTAAGTTTTCTGTATCGTAATAGAAATTAAAAAGGGTATTAGAAATTTGCAAAAAGTTAATATCTGATTTATCAAGTGACTGTAATAACTTTTCTAACCTTTCTATCGCCTCCTTCTTTCTACCGTGGAAATAGAATTCAACTAAAGATGCAATCCACTCCAGATATATTTTATCTGACAATGATAAGCGATGCGACGTTTCTTTCTCTAAATCATAGATATATTTCAATGATTCATAATTCCTTTGAGCAATAAATGTTTTAGCTATTTTTTTAAACTCAGTAAGTTCTGAATTTTCATTTGAAACCTGTTCATCAAAAAAATAATCCATACTCACTTTAAGTTTTTTAGCTAACTGATGCAATAATTCTGAACCTGGAGTGTATTCTCCGTTCTCCAAACGACTGATTTGACCTTGCTTACAAATTCCTTCTGCTAATTCTTTTTGAGATAATTTCAATTCTTTTCTTCTACTCTTAATCCTAGTAGCCAATAACGTTCCCATAATATCTACCTTTCTATTTTTATTGCAGCAATATATTTTATCATTCTTAAACAAAAATGTAAATTTTTTATATTTTTATTTAGAAAATGCCTATTTGGATATATCACAATATTTCTTCATTGTTTATCATGTACATCTTCTCTATTCTATTGAGATATTTCCCCAAAATTTCGGACTAATATTTTTATGGGAACTATGTATCTGTTTACACTAACCACAATATGTAGTATTTCGACAACATCAAAAAAGACGGCTTCCTAAAAGGAAATCGTCTTTTCATCTGCACAAAAGAGACTTTCGACCACTTACAAGGGCTGACCTGAAGACTCTGCCAGCATTTCAGCAGCAATACTGCGGATTTCCTCGAAACGTTCGATGTCGTAAACATCTTTCCCACAGACTAACTCGTCTGTGCTAGAGCTTGCAGACGTACTGCCCACTCCAACCATCTATCCTGCGGTATGGCTCTCCCTCCACTCAATGACTGCCTGGGCGTGGATCTGACCGTCGACCACAATCTCGTGCTGACTGGTCAGGTGTACTTGGGAAAGGAGCGAGCTAACCTGACTTTTCGGTGCCACTTCCTTGATGTACCTCAGTTGGATTTTTTGAGGGCAATGGCAGAGCAGAAAATCATAGCCCAGAGCCTCATACATCCATTCCAGGTACTTACCGTTGTTGACATGGCCATTCATATCCAGATCAAAATAGCGGACAGGAAACGACTGAACAATCGGCTCTTCCAGATCTTGGTACTTGGGAACTCTAGGTAATTTCTTGACCTGCTCAGACTGATACGGAGCAATCAACTCTTCTGGTACAGGGGAAAGCTTGCGACTGTCAAAATCAATCAAAACAAAATAACACAGAATATCCAATAGACGATTGCCTTCCGTATCATAGATGACAAATGTCCGTTGGCAGAAAAACTTGTTGTAGGCTACAGCTTCTGTCCGAATGAGGACTGTTTCACTGTACTTGGGAAGGCGCTCAATCGTCAATTCGTAATCTGTCACCACCCAGATGAGCCTGTATTCTTGATAAACAAATAAATCACTGCGCCCCAGCTCCTCGGACTGCCGAGCAGAGACTGCCAGACAGTGGGAAATGAGGGCAGGCAACTTGACCTCCTGCTTGACATCACACATGTCAAAAGGGACGGTCCATTCTTCTTGGTAGGTTAATCCCATATCACTCCAACCTTTCTACTATTTTAAACCATTTTATCCGCTGCGATTCGCTCGATAGAAATATCTACGGTAGCTACCGGTCTTGCGCCTAAACATCCCATCAGGCACCGGTGACCATCCTATTCATCCAAGATGAAACGCTCGGCAACGGTATCACCTAGAAAGAGACCTTTTTTCGTCATTCGGATAAAGCGGTCTTCTTCTTGTAAGAGTCCTTCATTTTTTAAGTCTCTGACGACTCGACCGTAGCGAGCTTCAAAGGACACACCGAACTTTTCCTCGAAGCGCTCGATTGATACGCCAGCTTTTTTCCGTAACCCTAAAAACATCTCTTCTTCCATCTGCTCGGTCTTGCTGAGAAATTCCTCATGCAGGCGAGAATGTCTTTTTTCACGGATGGATCTGAGGTAGTGCTGGATGGGACCACGATTGCGGTAGCGCATACCGTCTATGTAGCCTGAAGCTCCTGCACCCAGTCCGTAGTATTCGGAGTTATCCCAATACATGAGATTATGGCGGCTTTCAAAGCCGGGCTTGGTGAAGTTGGAGATCTCGTAGTGCTCAAAGCCATTTTTCTCCAGCTCTTTGAGGATATAGTCAAACATGTCTGACTCCACATCTTCATTGGGGAGATGGAGGTTGCCGCGGCGCTGACGGTTCATAAAGACCGTGTGGTTCTCCAAAATCAGGCTGTAGAGGCTCAGATGGGGAATATCTAGCTCCAGCGCCCTAGTAACATTGTCCACCACCTGCTCCATGGTCTGGCCAGGTAGGGCGTAGATGAGGTCGATGGAAATATTGTGAAACCCTGCATCTTTGAGAGATGAGATAGTCTCGTAAATCTGAGCTTGATTGTGACTGCGACCGATTTTTTTCAGCATGCGATCATCAAAGGTCTGAACTCCTAGAGAGACCCGATTGCACTTGGACTTTTGCAGGACTGCAATCTTATCGGCTGTCAGGTCTCCGGGATTGGCCTCAATGGTAAATTCTTCTAGCTGCGACAGGTCCACTACTGCTTCCAGACGGGTCAGCAGGTAATCCAGTTGTTCAGCTGATAGGGCTGATGGAGTCCCTCCACCGATATAGAGAGTACGAAGGGCTGGCAAATCGTAAAAGGTGACCTCCTCTATCAGAGCTGCCAGATACTCATCAACAGGCTGATTTTTGATAAACACCTTGGAAAAATCACAATAGTAGCAAATCTGCGTACAAAATGGAATATGAATATAGGCTGATGTCGGTCGTTTTTGCATAAAACTATTATAGCACAATGTGGGAGAAATTATTTTCACAGGCACTCCTTTGCCCACAAAATCAGCGGAATTGCCGCACTTCTCCAGAGAAAGTAGTCTTTTTGTCGGACTGACTCAAATGACACAAGGAAAGTTGCCAATGAAATCAATCTTATCGACTATATCCTGATGACATCTTCTGCCACAAACAAAAGAACTACTTCCGATAATGGAGGTAGTTCTTTTGTTGTATACTATTGCTCAAACATTAGGGTTTTTGTTTGGCAACTTAAGTGAAATGTTTTGTGAAGTATTTTATGAATAGATAGTTTGTAAAGTGTTTTATAAAGTATTTTTATGAAATATCTTGGAGTGTTGAATAAAATATTATTTATCCGTTGACCGTTTTTTCTTCAAGATTATAAGAGCTGCAGCTCCTAGACTGATCAAGCCTGTCAATATCAGAGCAAGAGAAGGTGTTGCATTTGTGCGCGGTAATGCAGCTTTTCCTTCGCTGGCTACAGTTGAAAGAGGAGCGTTTTGCTGGGACTCTTTTCCTGTGACAGATGGAATCTCATCACTTGGAAGAACCTTGATCTCTGTAGATGGGTCAAGCGGTCGTTTGTTTTCTGTTTTCTTGTCTATAGAAGGGTTATCCTGTGGTTGGAGGACTTTTTTAGAACTATCTGCCTGTTTCTTTTGAGTATCGACAAGAGCATCTGGCGCTTTCTTTTGAACTTCTGCTTTTTTCTCAGGTTTCCGAATGCGCTTGCCTTCTCCTCTTTTGACAGAAACTTTATTCCAAAGGACTTGTCGTCCTTCTGCGTTGAAGGCGGTAAATGTCAGCACGCTATTTGGCTTAAATACCGTCTCTCCAAAGTCAATCTCAAAGTCTCCTTCA
Organism: Streptococcus sp. DAT741; assembly: GCF_009866825.1. Lineage (NCBI taxonomy): Bacteria > Bacillati > Bacillota > Bacilli > Lactobacillales > Streptococcaceae > Streptococcus > Streptococcus sp. DAT741. The sequence continues at coordinate 791,002 of NZ_CP019557.1, read as the reverse complement.
GGAGTCGAGATAGTCTCTGCCAAGAGCTTATCACCTTGATGGACAAAAATCCGAACATTCGGAGCAACCTGTCCTTTCACATAGCCTGTATCACTTGTAATCGTCGGCAAGACAAAGGAGTGCTCTTCTGGTTTTACCCCATCATTGATTCCTTTGACAATCGTGCTTTGTTTAGCCACGACCGCAAAGGTCTTAGGATCAATCACCTCAAAGGTCAACTGCTCGCCTTGCTCCAGTGTTATGTCCAAATCTCTAAAGTCAATTCCCCAGAAACCAAGTTCGCTGGTCATAATGGTAGGGAATTTTCTATCTGGCACAGAAGATGTGATACGGACGAAGTGGTGAGCGTACTTGCTACGTCCAGCTATGTATTCTTTTTGATTGTGAATACTTGGTACTTCTAGCGGACTAGAAGGAGAGACAACATCTGAGGTGTCAAAGAGGATGCGATCCAAAATCTCCAAGACCTGTGAAGAAGGAATCTGCTTATCTGCTCCGTCTACGGTCTGCTCTACTAACATCTGATAGTCATTGTTGAGACCCATAAAGAGACGGTAATAGCGCTGGTTACTAGTCAATGCTGGTAATTTTTCAGAGTACTTTCCTTCCTCATTTGCCCATGCTTCTAGGACAAAGCTACCTGTCTCAGCATTGTAGAGCTGGACCCGGCCAAAAGGCTCGGTCATCCCAGAAAACTCTGTGCTACTTGCTGTCAGAGGTTGATAAGTGTGAGAAGGCTTTGGCTTCTCCTTGAGTGTTTCTCCCAGTGGGTAGACTGGGACAGCCTGCATCACTGGTAGACCGTCATTTGAGATGAAAGACAATCTTACATTGTGAGTGGTTTTAAAGGTGCTTGCTTCTAAAGCATCTAAAAATTCGATCTCAAAATAACCATTCTTTATCTGAGCAGGCTTGGATACAATGGTGCCACCAATCATGGCATAGACAGTCCCCTCAACAGAGGTGTGTCCTTGTATCTTCTTGGCACCTTCAAAGAGAGGCTCGACCAATACCTGATGCTGGTTGCCTACCTTTTGGAGGGGTTTGGTAGGGATAGGATAAGCCTGAGGGTGTCGTGGAGTCGTCTGCTCTACCTTGGTCTCTCCACCATCAAGCTCTACTTCTTCCTCTTCCATGAGTCTTGGGTGAGTAGAGATTACTTCGACCTTTTGATGATAGAGGACAGGCTGCTTGAGCTCATGGGTAAATTTTCCTTTTCTGTCTGCAAATACAGGATCTACTATCAAGATTTGAGAAGTTTCATCCACCTTGATGTCTATTAGAGCACCTGGAGTGGTCTCGCCTGAAATAGTCTTATCTCCAGGAGAGATAGGCTTTACAGAAAGAGGATTTTCCAAGACGGTTGACTCTTTCGCTTCTTCTATCGCTGTTGTCTCATCTAGCTTTTCTGCCGCAGCAGTCACTTCCTCTGTCGCAGAGGTAGAGACTGGCTGAGACGAGACGGATGAAGTACGACTTGCCGCTTCCTGATTGGTAGGCATGTCTTTTTCAGATGTCACTTCATTGGCAGAAGCGGAAACAGAGCCTGTTGCCAATAGTGCTAAACTTGTCGCCAGCAAGAGGGAGGATTTCAGACGAATCCCCTTCTTTGCATAGGACTGGATGTGCTGTTGTGTCACTACTTCATCTCCTTAGTTGTAGGTGTTTTTTTGCTGACGAGGTAACCTGCAATAGCCAGGATCATCACCAGCAGTAAAATCCAAATAAACTGCAAAGCATCTGCTGTCTTTTTCGTGATTGATTTTGAAACCTTATGATGCTTTGGACTAGCTTGGTGTTGAGCGTTTGTCGCAGCAGATGTAGTTGCTGGAGCGCTCGATTGTTGGTTTTGGTTGTTTGATTGTGAATTGTTCGCTGATTGGTTGCCAGTCGTGTTGGTCGTTTGACCTCCTACTGAGGAACCACCTGTACTTGTAGTACCACTCACACTACGTCTAGTACGTGTAGCACGTGGAGAAACTCCTGTACCTGTAGAGCCAGACTCACCTGTAAAGGCTAGAGGAGTGGTTTGAGTACCATGACTAGCACCACGACCACCACTTCTACCTTGGGAAGCTGAGCTGCCATTACCAGCTTGAGTACTTGGAGCGCTAGTTAAAGGCATTGGGGTTGGAAGACTGCGACCTTGAGAGTTTGTACCGCCATTACCAGTCCGAGTGCTTGTATCATTAGTTAGAGGCGCTGGTGCTGGCACACGGTCACCTTGTGAACCTGTACCGCCATTACCAGACTGAGTATCTGAATCACTAATCAGAGGAGCTGGGACTGGGGTTGGAAGACTGTCTCTTTGTGAGCCTGCACCACCATTGCCAGACCGAGTATCTGAATCACTAATCAGAGGAGCTGGGACTGGGGTTGGAAGGCTATTTTCACCATTAATGCTTAAACTGGGACGGTGCTCACTACCGCCACCTTGAGAGTTTGACTCGCTCATCAGTGGAGAGGGAGCTGGAAGATTGTTCTCATTATTCGAGCCTAAACTGGGATACCTCCCGTTATTGTTCTGAGAGCCTGACGCATTGGTCAGAGGAGTTGGAGTCGGAACTTCGTTGTTATTGCTTAAACTGGGAGAGTGGCCATCTCTGGGACAAACCTCACCAGATGGATTTCCTACCTCACCCCAAGGTCTAGGGTCACACTTATCTTTATCGTGTTCACCACCAGCACCTGGGAGGCTATTGCGATCTGTAGTACCACCTAGACGTGGATCACGACCACTTTCACCTTGTGAACCTGGGAGGCTATTGCGATCTGTAGTGCCACCTAAACGTGGATCACGACCACTTTCACCTTGTGAACCTGGGAGGCTATTGCGATCTGTAGTGCCACCTAAACGTGGATCACGACCGCTCTCACCTTGTGAACCTGGAAGGCTATTGCGATCTGTAGTGCCACCTAAACGTGGATCACGACCATTTTCACCTTGTGAGCCTGGAAGGCTATTGCGATCTGTAGTACCACCTAAACGTGGATCACGACCACTTTCACCTTGTGAACCTGGGAGGCTATTGCGATCTGTAGTACCACCTAGACGTGGGTCGCGACCGCTCTCACCTTGTGAACCTGGGAGGCTATTGCGATCTGTAGTGCCACCTAAACGTGGATCACGACCATTTTCACCTTGTGAGCCTGGAAGGCTATTGCGATCTGTAGTACCACCTAGACGTGGATCACGACCGCTTTCACCTTGTGAACCTGGAAGGCTATTGCGATCTGTAGTGCCACCTAAACGTGGATCACGACCATTTTCACCTTGTGAACCTGGGAGGCTATTGCGATCTGTAGTGCCACCTAGACGTGGATCACGACCACTTTCACCTTGTGAACCTGGGAGGCTATTGCGATCTGTAGTGCCACCTAAACGTGGATCACGACCATTTTCACCTTGTGAGCCTGGAAGGCTATTGCGATCTGTAGTACCACCTAAACGTGGATCACGACCACTTTCACCTTGTGAACCTGGAAGGCTATTGCGATCTGTAGTACCACCTAGACGTGGGTCGCGACCGCTCTCACCTTGTGAACCTGGAAGGCTATTGCGATCTGTAGTACCACCTAGACGTGGGTCGCGACCGCTCTCACCTTGTGAGCCTGGAAGGCTACCGCTGCGACCACCGCCTGAACCGCCACTGCCTCTATTAAAGAGACTGTTACCATCAGGACAGCCCCCCAAGATCCAACTTGGGCATTGTAAACCTGGGAGGCTATTGCGATCTGTAGTACCACCTAAACGTGGATCACGACCACTTTCACCTTGTGAACCTGGGAGGCTATTGCGATCTGTAGTACCACCTAGACGTGGATCACGACCGCTCTCACCTTGTGAACCTGGGAGGCTATTGCGATCTGTAGTACCACCTAGACGTGGATCACGACCATTTTCACCTTGTGAACCTGGGAGGCTATTGCGATCTGTAGTACCACCTAGACGTGGATCACGACCATTTTCACCTTGTGAGCCTGGAAGGCTATTGCGATCTGTAGTACCACCTAGACGTGGATCACGACCATTTTCACCTTGTGAACCTGGGAGGCTATTGCGATCTGTAGTGCCACCTAAACGTGGATCACGACCATTTTCACCTTGTGAGCCTGGAAGGCTATTGCGATCTGTAGTACCACCTAGACGTGGATCACGACCGCTTTCACCTTGTGAACCTGGAAGGCTATTGCGATCTGTAGTGCCACCTAAACGTGGATCACGACCATTTTCACCTTGTGAACCTGGGAGGCTATTGCGATCTGTAGTGCCACCTAGACGTGGATCACGACCACTTTCACCTTGTGAACCTGGGAGGCTATTGCGATCTGTAGTGCCACCTAAACGTGGATCACGACCATTTTCACCTTGTGAGCCTGGAAGGCTATTGCGATCTGTAGTACCACCTAAACGTGGATCACGACCACTTTCACCTTGTGAACCTGGAAGGCTATTGCGATCTGTAGTACCACCTAGACGTGGGTCGCGACCGCTCTCACCTTGTGAACCTGGAAGGCTATTGCGATCTGTAGTACCACCTAGACGTGGGTCGCGACCGCTCTCACCTTGTGAGCCTGGAAGGCTACCGCTGCGACCACCGCCTGAACCGCCACTGCCTCTATTAAAGAGACTGTTACCATCAGGACAGCCCCCCAAGATCCAACTTGGGCATTGTAAACCTGGGAGGCTATTGCGATCTGTAGTACCACCTAAACGTGGATCACGACCACTTTCACCTTGTGAACCTGGGAGGCTATTGCGATCTGTAGTACCACCTAGACGTGGATCACGACCGCTCTCACCTTGTGAGCCTGGGAGGCTATTGCGATCTGTAGTACCACCTAGACGTGGATCACGACCATTTTCACCTTGTGAGCCTGGAAGGCTATTGCGATCTGTAGTACCACCTAGACGTGGATCACGACCACTTTCACCTTGTGAACCTGGGAGGCTATTGCGATCTGTAGTGCCACCTAAACGTGGATCACGACCATTTTCACCTTGTGAGCCTGGAAGGCTATTGCGATCTGTAGTACCACCTAAACGTGGATCACGACCACTTTCACCTTGTGAACCTGGGAGGCTATTGCGATCTGTAGTGCCACCTAGACGTGGATCACGACCGCTCTCACCTTGTGAACCTGGGAGGCTATTGCGATCTGTAGTGCCACCTAAACGTGGATCACGACCGCTCTCACCTTGTGAGCCTGGGAGGCTATTGCGATCTGTAGTACCACCTAGACGTGGATCACGACCATTTTCACCTTGTGAGCCTGGAAGGCTATTGCGATCTGTAGTACCACCTAGACGTGGATCACGACCACTTTCACCTTGTGAACCTCCCGAACAAATCTCGCCAGCTGGGTCACCTACCGTACCCCAAGGCCTAGGACATCCATCTTTATCATGTTCACTACCTCTGCTTCCTCCTGAGCCACCAATGCTAGTTATGTCAACACGACCATCCAAGCGCAAGCCATTGTAGCCAGTGCCAACTACGGTAGCCGTTTCTCTATCTGGATGAAAACCAACTCCATCAGACTGAGCCTGAGCAACTGGAGCAGTCACTGAGGCAAACAATAAGGCGATAACTACTGATGCTACGCCATTTTTCACCTTACGTAATGAATACTTTTTATTTTTGTGTGAAAACATTTCACTAACTCCTTTATGATTTCTAGCTTTTGCAAGGAAGAGTCTTTACCCCTTCCCTAGAGCATGGACTATTATATCAAACGGAAGTATTCGTCTTCTGTACAAAATCTATTTTTTATCTAATTTTTTTGAAGGACAACTTTTGAGGAGTTTTTTTCTTTTTCCAAGTAGGGAGAAAAGGTAAGGAGTAGGGACATACTCATAGTAGAAAAGGTGCATTTTTCTCATTTTTGTGACTGCTAGATTCCACCCATTGCTAGTAAACCCCGCAACCATCCGCTAGCTTGCAGATGGTTGTTGGGAAGCAGGAGAGAGCGGTAAGACAGGAATCCACATGATCCAAAGGCGTTTCTTATCAGCTAGTTCGTGAGGGATAAGCCAGTGAATCACAAATCGGTCATCTGATTTGTCCGTGGCTTCTGAAAGCTCTGCACATCGGAAAGCTTTTATCCTAGCGAGACTCTCTGCTGACTGTTGGGGGGATTTTTCTGCTAGGGAAATACACAGGTGCACCCGTCCTTGTCCCTCTCCAGCAGACTGGCTGGCTGCTATGGGGCAGGCTTCCGATAGGATGATACAGGGATGGTCTTCATAGAGGTGCTGTACAGGACAAGTAACTACCTCAAATTTACAGGTGTCTCTTTGAAAGGGCTGGCACTGGCATTTGCCATCTGGACTGGGCTGGACTTTGCAGTATTCTATCACTTTTTTCAAGCATGTTTCTTTGCAGGACGCACCCTCTGGAAGGGAGTCAGGCGCCATGGTAGGGACGACTATCATCCGGATATAAGGAAGGTTTTCACAGCCATCCCTAGCTGAGACAGTAGGCAGGGACTCCAGCTTGACTTCAATCTGGTGACAATCTAGCTGAGTAAGCTCCACTTGGGAGCAGGAGAGGGGGCATTGAGCAGGGGTGCCAGAGAAAGGACAAGAGCGCTCGCCTGACAAACCGGGAAGCTTAGGAGTACGACCGCTGATACCATCATTGCCGCGTTCTCCCTCTAAACCGGGAAGTTTGACACCGCCACTGTTGCCACTAAAAATAGGAGCGCTGGTACTACCTGATTCTCCTGAAAGTGCGTTATTACCTCGGCTTCCGCCTACAAGACCTGGGAGTGGCTGAGTTTCACCACCATCTCCTGGGAGCTTATGACTACCTTGATTGTTGCCGCTCAAGATAGGGTGAGTTGTTGCGCCCTCCTCCCCCTTTAGGGGAGTACCTGATTTATCCCCACGGAGACTACTACTATCCCCCTCGGCGCCTTGCAACGGAGTATTTAGGTTATTCCCACTAATACCTCCACTACCAGTGCAAGTTTCGGAACGAACAACCGTCCCTGCCATTAGGATGGAGAGTAGGGGGAGGATAGCCACTGACACTATAAGGGGCTTCACTGCATGCAATGAAGGCTTTAATTTTTTATGAGAAAACACTGATACAACTCCTTTATCTATTTTTTACTTTTGCAGGAAGAGACCTCTTTCTTCCTAGAATGTAAAACATTATATCAGACGGAAGTATGTATCCTCTGTAGGTCATCTATTTTTTGTCAGGAGGTGACTTTTCCTTTTCCAAGTAGGAAGTATGCGAAGGCTTGTCAAGCGATCGGTGCTATAGCACAAGGCGATTGGTTTTGTAGGACATTCATTATATAGGCAAACAAAAACAATCACCCGCACGACAGATGATTGTTTTGTTGGTTAAAAGGAATTTGTAGCAATTTTTTTATCCGAATGACCGGTTGGTTATTTTAAATGAAGGATGGCTCTTCCCATATCCCCCAGAACACTACCTAAGCCGAGGGTGTTATGTGAACCGAGGCCATCATGGTATCTAGGACCATTGCCACCGTCTTTTTCGTACTCCCAGCCTAACTCTTGATTGCTGCTACCGCCACTGTAGCCATTATAGCCCCAATGATTGTAGCGACCAGTACCTGAACCACGACAGATTGAGATAATACCGTTACCACCGTCATAGTTGCAAATCTCAATATTGCCACCACCACGAGGAGGGATATTGTCATGTTGTCTATCAGAGCCTGGTGCTCCATCTTTCTCAAACTCGAAGCCTAAGCTATCAGAACCCCGTGCTCCATCTTTGTCAAACTCGAAGCCTATGCTATCAGAACTCCGATAGCTAGAAGCTTGAGCAACTGGGCTTGACGCCAAGACAAATAATGAAGCGATTGCAGCCGAAACAAGGCCGACTTTAACTTTTTTACATGAAAACACTGTAAGTGTCACTCCTTTATTGTTTTTTTGGAAAGAGATGATGCACCTCTCTCCTAGATATGACTATTGTACCAAACTTCCACGAGGTGTAAGTATTCATCCTCTGTAGGAAATCTATTTTTTATCTACTTTTTTGCAACCGCCTTCTTTTCTAGGTTGAAGGGGGAGCTGTTTTTGTTGTTTTCAATGTTAAGATTATGCTCAGTTGTTGCGGACTAAGGTCTGAAAATAAGGATTTTTCCATTTCCTTTTAAATCTCTACTATGGATGTTACCGAATCAAAAACCAATTTATCTTTGGAGAAAGGGAGAAAGATAATCTCATTGATTTTTAGTTTTCCAAAATAGTTCGGAGCTGGGTGGGAATTAGATAGGTTTCTTTTGTAGTTTATAGGTTACACCGTTGATAGTAACTTCAATCTCTTTAATGGCAATGTCAATTTGGTCTTTGCTGCCAGTTATCCACTCTAATCATACCACATAAGGGGACTTGGTGAGGTGCCTGAACCGCTCCAACTCAATTTTCCAAATGCCAGATGTCTTCATTGTACTGCTTGATTGTGCGGTCAGATGAGAAGAAGCCAGCTTTGGCAATATTGACAATCACTTTCTCCAACCAGCTATCCCGGTCTTCGTAGTCAGCCAGCATGCGCTCTTTGGTATGGATATAGTCTTCTAGGTCCAGTAAGGTCATAAAGTAGTCCTTGTGCTTGAGATTGTCCTGCAATCGCCACAAGCGCTCATCAATACCACCAGCCTGACGAACAGTGTCACTCGTGATAAAGTCAATCAGGGGACGAATTGTCTCACGCTCGTAGAAACTATACGGATGGTAAGTCCCTTGCGCGTAGTGCTGGATGACGGTTTGGCTGTCTTGACCAAAAATATAGATGTTCTCGTCACCGACAAGCTCGTGGATTTCCACATTGGCACCATCATCTGTACCGATTGTCAGTGCGCCATTTAGCATAAATTTCATATTACCAGTCCCGGAGGCTTCCTTGGATGCAAGGGAAATCTGCTCAGAAATGTCTGCTGCTGGGATGATATAGCTTGCTTCTGTAACGTTGTAGTTTTCAATCATGACTAGCTGCAAGTGTGGTGCAACTTCGGGGTCATTTTTGATGACTTGGGACAAGACTAAGATTAGATGGATAATATCCTGAGCTGCGGTGTAGGCGGGTGCTGCCTTTCCTCCAAAGAAAACGGTCAATGGTCGTGTCGGGATGTTTCCTGCCTTGATGTCTAAGTATTTATGAATCACGTAGAGGACATTCATCTGTTGGCGTTTGTACTCGTGCATTCGCTTGATTTGTACGTCAAAGATAGAGTCCGGATTGACGGTCAGTCCTTGGGTACGTGCAATATGGCGTTGTAGCTTGCGTTTGTTGTGCTGCTTGATTTCTTCCAGGCTGTTCTTCAATGCTGGATTATCCTTGTGTTCCAGGAGTTTTTCAAGTTCACCGGCTTCATGATGGTAGCCATGTCCCAGCAAATCATCGAGATGGTTAGCTAGACTTGGGTTGGCGTGCATGAGCCAGCGGCGGAAGGTGATACCGTTGGTCTTATTGTTGAATTTTTCTGGGTAGAGGTCATAGAAGGCTTTCAACTCAGATGTCTTCAAGATTTCGGTATGCAGAGCTGCAACTCCATTGATCGAATAACCGTAGTGAATATCCATGTGCGCCATGTGGACACGTCCATGTTCGTCAATAATATTTACAGCAGGGTCGTTCTTCACTTCTTTTGCACGACGATCCAACTCCATGATAAATGGTACCAGATGAGGTACGACATAATTGAGGAAGTCAAGTGGCCATTTTTCCAAGGCTTCTGACAGGATGGTATGGTTGGTGTAGGCAGTCATTTTCTTGACAATCTCGACAGCTTCATCAAAGGAGATGCCACGGAGTTCCAAAAGGCGAATCATCTCAGGAATCACCAGCGATGGGTGCGTGTCGTTGATTTGGATCACTGCGTAATCAGGCAGGTCATGGAGGTTTGACCCTTTGGCAACAGCTTCATCAATCAAAAGTTGCGCAGCATTGGATACCATGAAGTACTGTTGGAAGATCCGCAGTACTTTGCCTTCATCTGTCGAATCGTCTGGATAGAGGAAAAGGGTCAGGTTGCGGAAAATATCTTCTTTGTCAAACTCGATACCATCGTAGATGATGTCATCATCAACTGATCCGAGATCAAACAGGCGCAGACGATTCTTGCGGTCTGTCTTGTATCCTGGTACATCAATGTCGTACAACTTGGATGTTAGTGTAAAATGAGCAAAGGGAATCTGATAAGAAATCGGGGACTCTGTCAGCCATGAACGTGGTGTCAGCCACTCATTTGGTACTGCTGACTGTTGATGGTATTGGAATAGCTGGCGAAACAGACCAAAGTGGTAGTTAAGTCCGATACCATCGCCATTCAAACCAAGGCTTGCGATGGAGTCAAGAAAGCAGGCTGCTAGGCGACCTAGGCCACCATTCCCAAGGGATGGTTCCATCTCCATTTCTTCGATGGTGAGCAGGTCCTTGCCGGCAGCTACCAACTGGCTTTTTACCTCATCATAAAGGCCTAGATTGATAAGGTTATTGGATAGGAGTTTGCCAATTAAAAACTCGGCAGAGATATAGTAAACTTTTTTCTTCTGATCGTTTGTATACTTGGCTTCGCTTTGTTGTTTGGTAAAGGCGAGCAGGGCATAATAGAGTTCTTGATCAGTGCAATCTTCGATACGTTTGGCATACATAGACTGGACAAAATGTTGTAAATTGATCATGGTGTTTCTCCTAAATATAGTAACGTAATCATTCAGAAAGGTTTCTCCCCTTTTTTGTAAACGCTTTCTTATTTTATTATACCGTATTTACGAAAAAAAGACAAGCCAATTTCCATATAAATAGAAATTAGTTTGCCTCAATTTTTTTTGCAAAAAATTGATAGTTTAGAGCGATTTACATTACTCCGCAATCAGTGTTTCCAAACCAACCTTCATCATATCTGTGAAAGTATTTTGGCGCTCTTCGGCTGTCGTATCTTCTTCTGGATTCACCAAGCTATCTGAAATTGTCATGATAGCTAGAGCTTGCACATCATGCTGGGCTGCCAAGTAGTACAGGGCTGCTGCTTCCATCTCAATAGCATGGACACCCAATTTACCAAGGGCAATATTGCGATCTGCCATATTTGAGTAGAAAACATCCGAAGAAAGAACATTACCGACATGCGTTGTCATACCTAGTTTTTTCGAGATGTGGTAGGCCTTGTCCAGTAGTTCAAAGTCAGCAATTTGTGGGAAGTCAAATTCCGGCCAATCGTTCCGGATAATATTGGAATTGGTTGCCGCAGCTTGAGCAAGAACCAGCTCACGGACATGTACATCTGGATTGATAGAGCCGGCTGTTCCGACACGAATCAGCTTTTTCACTCCATAATCTACAATCAACTCACGCGCATAGATAGAGATTGATGGCATGCCCATCCCTGTTCCCATGACGGAAACACGGTGGCCTTTATAAGTACCAGTGTAGCCGAACATGTTGCGGACCTCATTGAAACAAACAGCATCTTCAAGGAAGTTTTCAGCGATAAACTTAGCACGAAGCGGATCTCCTGGAAGCAAGATTTTATCAGCAATTTCACCTGGTTTAGCAGCAATATGGATTGACATAATTAAGATACGAGGGCGTGAAAGAGGCAAAGCAAAAATAGGAAACCGACTGTAGACGCAAACGTCTGGGAGGGTTTATCTTTTTTGCACAGCCTCTAGCCCGAGTTCAATTCTAAGGAACTCGATTGCCCTGCCTTTCTAGTTTTTTATATTGAGTTAAGTAAAAGGAATAAAAATAGGGAGCCACAGCAAAGCTTAATTTGCTCGGAGGTTCATCTTTTTTACGAGGATTTAAATTCCTTTCTTAGTTTGGTAGGCAAGGAAACTACATATCCACTTAAACGGGATACGAGAGCGTGAAAGAGGCAAAGCAAAAATAGGAAACCGACTGTAGACGCAAACATCTTGAAAGGGTTTATCTTTTTTGCACAGCCTCTAGTCCGAGTTCAATTCTAAGGAACTCGATTGCCCTGCCTTTCTAGTTTTTTGATTTAAGCGGTATATCTTACGATACCACGCTTTATATTATTTTTTTCTTATTAGATTGAGACAGAAACAGCCTACTGAAAAAATGGAATAAAGTACTAAAAACTTCAATGCATTATTTCCAATTAGAGCCCATTTCGCAAACAAGACAAATAGTAAGACTCCGGTTATCAAACAGAGAAGTAATAACTGCTTTGAATAGCGTTTATTCATGCTAGTCCTCCTCATACAAACGATACTAACGTTTACAAACTATTATAATTCAGCCAAGATGGCCTTAACCAAGCCCTTGAAATCACCCTTGATTTGTTCTGTGACCTCTACTACTTCTTCGTGGTTGAGTTCTGATTGGAATCCAGCCGCAAAGTTGGTGATTGCAGAGATTCCCAAGACTTTCAAGCCTGAGTGAGCAGCTACGATAACTTCTGGTACCGTTGACATTCCGACTGCATGAGCACCCATGGTCTTAAAGGCTAAAATTTCAGCAGGTGTTTCATAGGTTGGTCCTGTAACGCCAAGGTAAACACCGTTATCTAGCTTGATACCTAACTTTTCAGCAACTGCATGTGCTTTTTCTCGGTATTCTTTGGTGTAGGCATTGGACATATCTGGGAAACGTGGTCCAAATTCTTCCAAGTTTTCACCAATCAATGGATTTTGACCTGTTAGGTTGATATGGTCTGTAATCGCCATCAGGGTACCTGGGCCATAGCCGATTCCACCTGCCGCATTTGTAACAATCACACCTTGGCAGCCAAGGGCTTTCATGACACGCACTGGGAAGGTGACAACTTCCATCGGATTTCCTTCGTAGAAATGGAAGCGACCTTGCAGGGCTAAGACTTTACGGCCAGCCAAATCACCGTACACCAGCTTGCCAGCGTGCCCTACAACGGTTGACTTGCCCCAGTTTGGAATATCTGCGTAATCAATGACTATCGCATTTTCTACCTCCTGAGCCAACTCACCTAGACCTGAGCCTAAAATCAAGCCAAATTCTGGCTTTACCAAGCCTTTTTCTTCCAAAAAAGCTTTTGTTTCATAAATTTTTTCGATTAGTGACATACATTCTCCTTTATTTTACGAAATCTCGTTTATACTTGCGATGACTGGCGATATTGCGATCCAAGTCCTTTTCGTCCCACAGTTGCAATTCCCAAGGATAGTAGAAATTGCTCTTATTTTTGAAATAGATATGAATGCCTGTGTACTCATCCTTATCTCGCAGATACCAGTTTTTCAAACCAAATTTTTCCTGCCAATCATCTAAACTTTCCATGACCTGCTCCAACTGAGCGGAGGTCAGAATCATCCGAGCACCAAAGATGTCATTCAAAATCGAATGGATCGGATAACCTTCCGACCGCTCTTTAAAACGCTCGATTTTATCCAGAATGGACTCCGCTGTCTTTACACGATAGTAAAAGCTGATGTCCTTGATGTCAGATTTCATCAGGTAATCATTGATTGATTCGTGCAGATTGAAGCGATAAAGCAGGATAGGCTCAGTCGGCACCTTGGCAAAGGTATGTTTGAGGTTGATTTTTTTGACTTTACCAGTTTCAAAGTAATCTACGAAAAACTGCCTATCAATCTTGTTGAGTTCATCAATCAAGCGTTCAACCTGTTCAAGCATGACAATTCCTTTCAACCATCTGCTTATGATTATACCAATTTATCCAAGAAGCTTTGTCCAATCATGGCAGTTTCGACACCGAAGTTTTCGGCAACGGTTGCTGAGATGTCAGCAAAGTTACCGACTGGGATAACACCGCTACCTGTAAAGCTTGGGCTGTAAGCCAAGAGCGGCACATACTCACGAGTGTGGTCGGTGCCTGCATAAGATGGATCATTCCCATGGTCTGCTGTAATCAGGAGTAGGTCATCTTCGCGCATGTTGTCGATGATTTCTGGGATACGTGCGTCAAATTCTTGCAGGCAATCACGGTACCCTTCGATATTGCGACGGTGGCCATAAACAGCATCAAAGTCAACCAAGTTTGTGAAGGAGAAGCCTTCCTCAAATGCTGGTAACTTGAGCGTATCTATCAAAACATCCACCCCATGCATATTTGATTTGGTATGTCCCATGTCATTTGTAATGCCTGATCCGTTGAAAATGTCATTGATTTTACCGACAGAGTAAGTCGATACACCAGCTTCTGCCAGCTTGTTGAGAACTGTCGCTTCGAATGGTGATACTGCATAGTCATGACGGTTAGCAGTCCGTGAGAAATTGCCCGGCTCACCGACATAAGGACGAGCAATGATACGACCGAGAAGAGCTGGACGTTCAAGGGTAATCGAACGGGCATATTCACAGATGCGGTAAAGCTCGTCAAGTGGAATAACTTCCTCATGAGCTGCAATCTGAAGAACAGGATCTGCGGATGTATAAACGATTAGCTCGCCTGTTTCCATTTGGCGAGGACCAAAGTCATCAATAACAGCAGTCCCTGAGTACGGCTTATTGGCCTCGCGGATGATTTTACGTCCTGAGAATTCCTCTATTTTTGTTAAAATCTCTTCTGGGAAGCCGTCCCAGAAGGTATCAAATGGCTCAGTGATATTGAGACCCATAATTTCCCAGTGTCCTGTCATGGTATCCTTACCGCGCGAGACCTCTTCTAGTTTTGTCACATAACCTGTAGGGTTCTCTTCCATCGGTACCGTTGCAAGGGGGGTATCACGTGGAATATTTCCAAGACCAATCTTAACCATATTTGGCACTTCAAGTCCAGCCTTGTCAGAGATGTGACCGAGAGTATCTGATTCGGTATCTGCTACACCTGCGTTGAAGAATTTGTCTGCATCTGGTGCTGCACCGATGCCGACAGAGTCCATGACAACCAAGTGAACACGTTTAAATTTAGGCATAATCGTCTCCTTTTTTTGAATAATTAGAGTCAAAGAAAATCACAGTCAACAAAGCCTGTGGACACAGATGAAACATCATTGCAACTGCAAGCTAGGGAGGCTTATCAGGGTAGATGACGCTTCAAATTAAGCCAGCGAGATGTGGACTGGATTTTCCAAGAATCTAAACGTTCGTATTTTCATTATACCACAAAAAAGCTTCTCATTGGTATCAAAATGAGAAGCGTTTTCACTTTATTTTTTTTCGATAATTTGTGGTCCATCTGGTGTGCCTACAATGACTTTGGAGATAAGACCAATGAAAAGTCCATGCTCTACGACACCTACGGTCCGATCTAATTCTTCTGCTAGAGCATAGGTATCTTCAATTCGGCGTAAGTCGAGGTCGATGATGAAGTTTTGCATATCTGTCACATGTTTCTTACCGTCATGCATGCGGAAACTTGGTCGGTAGCCTTTGGCGGTAAAATGGCGGAAAAGATTCTCCGAACCATACTGAACGACTTCTACTGGTAACTTGAAGGCTCCCAAAGTTTCTACCATCTTCGTCTCATCAACAATCCAGATACAGTCCTTGCTATTGACTGCAACGACTTTCTCCATAAGGAGAGCTGCGCCGCCACCCTTGATACCATTAAAAGCTCCGTCAACTTCGTCTGCACCATCCACAGTCAAGTCTACATACTCAACTTCGTCGATATTTTTTAGGGGAATCCCAAGGGATGCTGCGTGTTCGGCAGTGGCATGCGACGTCGTTACACCTGTAATTTGAAGTCCCTCCTCCTGCACCCGCCGGCCAATCTCCTGCACAAAATAGTAAGCCGTCGAGCCGGTTCCCAACCCCACAATCATACCATCAGCTACAAATTCAGCGGCCTTGATTCCGACCTGTTCTTTTAAGTTCGACATGTCATGCTCCTTTGAAAAAAACTGATACAACTATTATAGCATGAAGCAAGCCACTCGATACAATAAATTTTAAAATTTATGAGAGAGCAAACGGATGACAAGGTGGGCTAGATGGGGTCGTGAAAGTGAGGCACATGTTTGCTCACTCACCTGTGAGGAGCTACTGGTTTAAGTTTTGTAGATAAAAGATGCTAATAGCAGAATAACTAGTAAGGCTAGGAGATGCCCAACTGTCACTAGGATAAAGGAATACTTCAAACCACGTTTCATGCTCAACTTAGATAGATTGTGGAAAGTAATCATGACACCGGACTGTGGTACGACTGTCAAGATAGCTGAGGCAACAACGATGACACGGTGTAGCAATTCGGGATGAATCCCCATTTCCAGATAAGTTGGAAGAAAATTATTGGTTGCAATACCTACAGCACCAGATGAAGAGCCGATAATCCCACTAACAAGTGCTGTTGAAATAGATAGACTGAGAAGCGGGGAGCCTGGAATTTGTTGTATCCATTCTTGGATAATGGTAAAGCCAGTTGATAATGTCAAGACGGTACCAAATGCTACTGTGCTGGAAGTTGCAAAAGCAGGAATGATAGAGGCAGTCGCGCCAGAGTTTAAAATCTCTTTTTGATTCGGCAAATAAGGGCGGAAAATGAGAGCAGCTAGCATAATAGATACTAGTAAGCCGACTGCTAAAACATTAGGTAACTTGCTCAAAAGAAAGATGGTTCCAATCAAGCTGATCAGAGGGAGAATAGACAAGAAAAGATTTGGTGCCTTAGCAGGCGTGGTTATTGTCATCTCCTCCTCTTCTTCCGTATAGCTTTCACCATTTGCTAAACTCTTTTTGAGACAATAGGCCATATAAAGCAAGCCGAAAACAAACAAGGTCAGACTGGCAGCTAGGCTAATGACTGGAGCTGCGGCCAAATTAGTTCCTAGGGCTTTTGTTGGAATAACGTTTTGGATAGATGGTGCTCCCGGTAAGGTTGTCATGGTGTAGGTTCCTGCTCCCAGAAAGACAGGGAGTGGAAAGAGGGCCCAGTTAATATTTAACTCCCTAAAGAGAGGACGCGATAGAGGAAGGAGGGTAAAAATCACTACAAAAATACTTACGCCTCCATAGGTCAAAATAGAGGCTATAAGAGTGATGGCTAGTAAGCCCTTGTAAGGACTGTCTTTTCCCATCATTTTCAAAATGCTATCGGCAATGGTCTGAGTTGCTCCGCTTGCTTCCATATAACGAGCGAGGATAGAGCCTAGCATGAAAATGGCAAAATTGTTGATGAGGAAACTAGCCAAACCGGTCATGTAAGATTGCTCTTTTCCTAGCATCATCTCAAGAATATTCATCTGATTGGTCAAGATGATGATGCAACTAGCCAAGGGGGCTGCAATGATGACATGCAAGTTCTTTGATGTCCAGTAGATAATGGCAACAATCGCCAATAAAACTCCTAAAAGCGCTAAAAGTGTCATGGTTCTCCTTCATACATCTCTATTTCCCTCTGATGATGGTATTTTATTCAAAGGGAGGGTTACTAAATATTCTAATGTCTTTTTGTTCTCCAAGTTCTGCTAATAAATCTGCAACCGTCTTTCCAAATACTGGATGGCAATAGGTAGCTGCAATCTCTGCGAGAGGGATAAGAACAAAGGCTCGCTCCTGAGCGTAGGGGTGAGGGACAACTAAATGTTCCTCTGCAATCCTTTCTTGATCCCAAAAAATAATATCGAGGTCAATGGTTCGTTCCCCCCATTTTTCAAGTCGAACTCGGTGTAAATCCTGTTCAATTTTTTGACAGAAAGCTAAAAAATCTTGGGCAGATAGGTCTGTATAAACCTGACAGGCGAGGTTGAGAAAATCTGCTTGATCTGTTTTTCCCCAAGCTGGGGTTTCATAGATGGAGGAAACGAGTCCTAGCTGACAGTCCTTATGATTGTCTAATTTTTCTAAGGCTGCCTGTAGATAGGCTAGGCGGTCTCCCATATTTCCTCCGATACTGAGATAGGCTAGATGTTTCATGGGCGTTTGCGCTCCAACTCGATACCGACTGAATCATAATGCCCTGCGATAGGAGGGTTTTCCTTGTAGATCGCCAGACGAATTTTCTCCACCTTTGGAAAGCGAGCAAAAATTTCCTGACAAATCACACCTGCTACTTTTTCGATGAGAACATAGGGCTTGCCCTCTACAATATCTTTTATGGTCTCAAACACCAAGCCATAATGGACTGTATCTTCTAGCTGGTCTGATTGGGAAGCTGCTGTCAAATCAACAAATAGATCACAGTCTATCGTGAAAACCTGACCGAGAACTTGTTCTTCTTTAAGGGCTCCATGATAGCCATAAAAACGACACTTGTTGAGCGAAATTTTATCCATTCTCTCCTCCTGAAATCAGTTGGTCCCAAACTTTTACTAGGTCGTTATTGGCTTCCACGTTGTGGACACGAACCATTTTACAACCTTTCATGATTGCCCAGGCTGATAGGGCCGCTGTGGCTTGGTCTCGATCTGTAGAAAGTGTATTGCCACCAAGCAAGTGATCAACAACTCGCTTACGGGAAATTCCAAAGAGAACTGGATAGCCCAAATTTGTCAACTGGTCCAAGCCTTGCAGTAGGTCAAGGTTATGCTGGACATTTTTTGAAAAACCAAAGCCTGGGTCTAGCCAAATCTTATCTGGCGCTACTCCAGCAGCCAAGGCTGCTTGAGCACGTTGAATGAGAAAATCCCTCACCTCGCTAACGATGTCTTGATAGCTTTCCTCTTTTTGATTGTGCATGAGAATGATGGGGACCTGATACTCAGCAGCCAAGGCGAGCATCTTCCCATCATAGAGACCTGCCCAAACATCATTGAGAATATCCGCCCCAGCCTCTAGAGCTGCTCGGGCGGTTCCTGTTTTATAGGTATCAATACTAATCAGGCAGTCATATTTTTCCTTGAGCGCACGAATGATTGGAACTACACGGGCAATCTCTTCTTCTTCTGTAACAAATGTAGCACCTGGACGAGTTGATTCGCCACCGACATCAATCACCTTTGCGCCTGCTGCTAATAATCGCCCTGCTTGGGCTAGAGCAGTTTCAATTTCATTATAACTTCCACCATCTGAAAAGGAATCTGGTGTTACATTGAGGATTCCCATTATAGATACTTGTTTAGCTAATCGTTCGAGTGACATATTTCCTCCTATTTGTTATGAATCATGGATAAAAGTTCACGGCGCAAAATAGCATCCTCCTTGTATTTACCTAGAGCTACAGTTGTCACTGTCTTGCTACCCGGCTTACGAATACCACGCATACTCATACACATATGTTCTGCTTCTACCATAACAAAAACTCCTTCTGGATCAAGAGCATCTTGTAGAGCGTGAGCGACTTGATAGGTCAAACGTTCTTGTAACTGTGGACGGCGACTGGCCACTTCTACCGCCCGTGCCAGTTTGCTTAGGCCTGTTACCCGTCCTTTGCTTGGAATATAGGCAACATGAGCGATACCATAAAAGGGGACCAGATGGTGTTCGCACATAGAGTGGAAAGGAATATCCTTGACTAAAACGACTTCCTCATGCCCTTCGGAAAAGACGGCCGTAAATTGATCTTTTGGATCTTCCTGTAAACCGCTAAACATTTCGAGATACATTTTTGCGACACGTTTTGGTGTATCTAATAAACCTTCACGCTTGGGATCTTCTCCTAGTAATTCCAATAATTGATAGATAGTTTGTTCAATTTGTTCTTGTTTTGACATAAGACATCCTAAATGGTTTGATTGTTTCATTATACCTTAAATTTGTTTTCAGGAAAAGCCTTCTTGTCTTTCGGAAAGCAAAACTGTCCCTGGACAGATTGTTGAACCCAGAACTTCCTTTTTTCTCCCCTAGTTGTGGTATAATAAAGCTAATTGACCACAAGGAGAAGACATGACAAAGAAACCAGTCCAACTAGCAACTATTTGTTACATTGATAATGGCAGGGAGTTCCTCTTACTTCATCGCAATAAGAAAGAAAATGATGTCCACCAAGGAAAATGGATCGGGGTAGGTGGCAAGCTAGAGGCCGGTGAAACACCGCAAGCATGTGCTATTCGTGAAGTTTTCGAGGAGACAGGTCTCACCGTCACCCAGCATGCACTAAAAGGGATTATCACCTTTCCAGATTTTACGCCAAATTGCGACTGGTACACCTATGTTTTTAAGATTACCGGTTTTGAAGGGAACTTAATTGAATGCAGCGAAGGAGATTTGGAATGGGTGCCCTACGACCAGGTCTTATCCAAGCCGACTTGGGAGGGAGATCGGCATTTTCAAGAATGGCTGCTGGAGAATCGTCCGTTTTTCTCTGCCTGTTTCCGCTATGATGGTGATAAACTGCTCGAATACAGTGTGGATTTCTACGAAGAATAGTCAAACATCTTGATTTTAGAATATGAATTCCTCTAATCACCAACACAGCTATCTTGTATAGACATAAAAATAGACAAGGAGAAACCCATGTACGAATTTGTCCTCGAATACGGATCTTTTCCCGTAAAACTGATTGATGGTTTTGTCGATAATCGCACAGATATTCCAGATTTTCTCAAGGAAGATGAAGAGATGATTGCTCGATTACATAGTATAAATGAGCTGTTCCATCAGCTTTTTCATACTATCGAATGTAAATTTGATTATATCGGCAAGCAATTTCCTGACAAAATTGAACACCTACGGGAACTTTATCACCCTCTAGCAGCAGATCTTGTGGCTAAATACGGTGACACTGTTAACTTGACGATTGAACCGTTTATTTTATAAGATAGACAAGAACTCCATTTTTAGTCAAAAATGGACAACCAGCGATAGTACAAAAGACTTGAAGATTTATGTAAACTAACCTTCGAGTCTTTTTGTGATTTTATTAGTATTTTCCCAGCCTCACTTTTTAAAGTTCGTATCACCATCTCAACGTAGCATTGGAAGTAAATCACAGCAATCCGTGTTTCATATTTCCAATCTGCTCTATGCGACTGTCCATTCCTCCAAAAAAAATCCTAGTCCGTAAACTAGGATTTTCAAATCTTATCAAGGCCTCAATGGGGCATAAGGAGCTATTAGCGGATTTCAGCACCGAGAGCTTCCAAGCTCTTACTGATTTTTTCCATATACTTGGCTACTTCTTCATCTGTCAAGCTATCCGCAGGATTTTGGAAGGTCAGATTATAAGCCATTGATTTCTTGCCAACCTCAATATTGCTACCGGCATAAACATCAAAAAGACTTACCTTTGTCAAACGCTTCACACCGGCTGCTGTAATAGCATCCAAAACATCCTGATGGGTAACGTCACTCTTCAAAAGAAGGGCAATATCACGGCTAACAGATGGGAATTTAGAGATTTCGGTAAATGGCTGAGCAGGCTGTAGAGCCGCCTCAATCGCATCAAGATTGATTTCAGCCACATAGGTCTCTGGAATACCGTAATCCTTAGCTGTTTGAGGATGTACCTGACCAACAAAGCCGATAGCAGTCCCATTCAAATGGATTGCCGCTGTACGACCTGGGTGTAGAGCGGAAATCTCACTTGTCGCCACAAAATCGACAGCCAGTTTGTAATGACCGAAGATGGCTTCCAATATCCCTTTAGCATGGAAGAAGTCAACAGCTACCGCTGGTGTCTGAAAATCTTTTTCTGCAACCAAGCCTGTCAAAACAAGAGCAAACTTGTTGATTTCTTGCGGCAAATCTTCTTTTGGATTGCCAGATTGTTCAAAGATTTTTCCAATCTCGTAGAGGGCTAGGTTTTTATTTTTACGGGCAACATTATAAGCAACTGTCTCTAACATGCCGGATACCATATTCTGACGAAGGGCAGAACGGTCAACAGTCATTGGCCACATAAGTTCGGTCACAGTGGTTGGATGGGCCGCAAATTCTACTGATTTTTCAGGTGTTGTAAGGGCGTAGGAGATGATTTCCGTCAAACCTGCACCTTCTGCCAAGTGTCGAACCTGGCGACGAATTTGCTGGATCAGAGTCAGCTCGCCTGCTGTTCCATCCTCTTTTGGAAGAGTGGTCGGAAGATTATCATATCCGTAAATGCGAGCGATTTCTTCTACCAAGTCTGCTGGAATGCGGATGTCCCAACGGCGACGTGGTACTGCCACTGTAAACTGACTTGCATCGCCAGTTATTTCCATACCCAAACGACGGAAAATATCGGCTATTTGGGTGTAGTCAAGGTTGGTACCGAGCGAACGGTTAACATACTCAATGGTTGCTGTGACAGGTACATCAGAAGTGTCTACCGTCCCTTCAGACACGATACCGGACAGGACTTGACCGCCAGCCAAATCAGCAATCATAGCCGCCGCCATATCCATCGCTTCACATAGGGTCGCTATGTTGATCCCCTTTTCAAAGCGAGAGGAGGATTCTGATCGGAGGTTTAGGCGACTGGAAGTTTTGCGGATAGACTTGCCATCAAAAAGAGCAGCCTCTAGAACAACCGTCTTAGAATCATCATCAATCTCGGTATCTGCTCCGCCCATGACACCAGCCAAGGCAACCGCCTTATCTGCGACAGAAATCACAAGGTCATCTGCAATCAAGTTGCGCTCTTCACCATCAAGTGTAACCAGATTTTCACCAGTCTTTGCTTGACGAACTACAATTTTTTTGTCCTCAAACTTGTCAAAATCAAAAGCGTGCATAGGCTGTCCAAAGTAGAGCAAGATGTAATTGGTAATATCAACTACGTTGTTAATTGGACGAATACCTGCGTTCATAAGCAAGTTTTGCAGCCACTGTGGACTTGGGGTAACGGTTACATCTTCAATGACACGCGCTGTATAGGCTGTCACCTTGTCGGACTCAATCGCTACTTCAATCACATCACTGGCTTTTTTGTCACTCTCATTCAAGGCTACTTGCTTGAAGTTGACCTGACTGTCATAAATCGCAGCTACTTCATGAGCTACTCCACGCATGGATAGAGCATCAGCACGGTTTGGCGTGATGGATAGCTCGATGATTTCATCATCAAGGTCTAGGTAAGAGAAAATTGGTTCTCCCACAACCGCTTCTGCTGGCAGGTGGTAGATACCATCCGCATAGATTTTTGGTACAACAGAGTCTGAGACACCAATCTCACTCAATGAGCAGAGCATCCCCAGAGACTCCACTCCGCGGATTTTACCTTTCTTGATTTTATAATTGCCTGCAATACGTGCACCCGGCAAAGCAACGATAACCTTGATACCTGGTGTCACATTTGGTGCACCGCAAACAATTTGTGTCACCTCTTCACCGATATTCACCTGACAGATATGAAGGTGGGTATCTGGAATTGGCTCCGCAGAGACAACTTGTCCCACAACGAGCTTAGAAAGACCTGCACTCTTTTGCTCAACTCCTTCTACCTCAATTCCCGTTGTTGACATTTTTTCTGACAAGTCGCTACTCGTCGCTTCAAAGTCAACTAATTCTTTTAACCATTTATAACTTACTAACATATTTTCCTCTTTATATTTCAAATCGAAAGATTTTGGAATGCTTACCTAAGAAGATAAGATTTTTATTCAGCCCCAACTCTTCCAACCTCACCGCATCATTATCGTTTCCATCACCGAATAATCACCCCAAACAAGCTTAGGGATACTCTGTAACAATCCGATATTTTTCAACTTTTGACGAGTAAGGTTGTTAGATAGTTCACGATAACGACTGGCTTCTCATAAATAGGTAAATTTATGAGCATCAAATTGCAACAGTTTTTCAAGCAAAACGGTACTTTTGCATAAAAAAACTAGCAAGGTGATCAAGTCAAGGAATTCGCATAATAGCGATTTCCGTCTACTTAAGAGCTGACTTTGTCAGCCTTAAGTAGTGCTACGTTAAAACTGCTCCGAAAATCGTATATCTCCTTGATAAAATCCACGAATATCATTGATTCCATAGCGGAGCATGGCAATACGTTCTTGACCTAGACCGAAGGCAAAACCAGAATATTTAGTCGAATCAATACCGCTCATTTCCAGTACTTGTGGGTGGACCATGCCGGCTCCTAAAATCTCAATCCAGCCTGTCTTCTTGCATACGTTGCAACCATCACCACCACACTTGAAACAAGAAACATCAACCTCAACAGAGGGCTCTGTAAATGGAAAATAAGATGGACGCAGACGAATTTGGCGCTCTTCCCCAAACATTTTCTTGATAATCATCTCAAGAGTCCCCTTGAGATCTCCCATGGAGACATTCTCGCCGACAACCAAGCCCTCAATCTGATGGAATTGGTGACTGTGGGTTGCATCATCTGTATCACGACGGAATACACGTCCCGGTGAAATCATTTTAAGAGCACCTTTTGAAAAATCGTGCTGATCCATGGTACGTGCCTGAACAGGTGATGTATGGGTACGCATCAAAATCTCTTCCGTTATGTAGAAAGTATCCTGCATGTCACGGGCTGGATGGTCCTTTGGTAAATTCATGCGTTCAAAGTTATAGTAGTCTTTTTCCACTTCAAAACCATCAACGATTTGGAAGCCCATGCCTAAGAAAATATCTTCGATTTCTTCAGAGGTTTGGGTTAGAACATGACGTTTTCCGACCTTAACTTGACGACCGGGAAGAGTCACATCAATGGTTTGCGCAGCCAGTTGATGTTTAATTTTTGCTTCCGCTACCTTTTTCGCTGTTTCTTCAAAGGCTGCCGTTAGGACATCCCGAACCTCATTGACTTGTTTGCCAATAATCGGTTTCACATCATTTGGCAACTCCTTGAGTCCTTTAAGCAAATCTGTCAGCGAACCTTTTTTCCCCAAGACAGCAACACGCAAATCTTGTAATTCTTTTTCGCTTTGGTGTTGGATTTTTTTTAATTTTTCTAACGTGGTTTGGCTCAATTCGGCCAGTTGTTGTTCAATATTTGACATCATTCCTCCAATAAAAAAACGCATGACTTCACCCATCTCGGAGCGTTGTCACGCGGTACCATCCGTTTTCATCTGCTATGCAGACCTTATTTTTAAGTCCTCGTGTGAGTGAATTCGACCAACTTTCACTGATTGAGCTTGCAGTCTCGGCTCAACTCCCTGAACAGTTTCCATAGGTTTACTAGTCTCACAGACTTCTATTCAATTTTGTCTTCTGTAAGTTTTCAGCTAACCTTTAAGAGGGGAGCTGAGTCGTCACATAAAATGATTCTATTTGGATAGAAAACAGTTTTATTTGACTTCACTAATTAGTTTAGCAAATTATGGAAATTTTAGCAAGAAATCTTTCTAAAAAACTCCTACTGCGTATCTGAACTACACCCCAATCATTAGATTTGTTCTCTAACTTTTTGAGTGCAGTTCAACCATCACAGAGGAGTTTGATATTGGAGGACTTCAAGGCTATTTTACCACGTGGAAAATGTCAATAACTGCTTTTTCCGAAGATACATGGATCATTTGAGATGTTGGTGCTTCGTACACATGTCACTATCATCAACATTAAATGTAAAGTGACTTATTTTCCACGCCAAATATGCGTGTCCAGCAAACCGCAGTAGGCATCTACAGGAGATACTCCGATAAATTCTGATTCTCCTGCCAATTTTTCTACCAAGGCTTCTATGGTGACTGGTAGGCCATCGTAGGCATTGATGTAGGTTGCTACCTGTGGCATATCCGCAAGTGCAAACGGGTGTTGAACGGACACGACAATCGTTGGAATCTCGTGAACATAGAAAGGTTGGTCTGGCGTTCCCTTAGCGGCTGGCCAGATAATCCGTTGGGTGGTTCCGCCAGAGTTAACATCAACCAGATTGATAATTAGGTCATAATGGTCTGTTATTTCTGCTATTGGGCGTTTAGAAGCGTAAACATTGGCAATAGCTGCTGGTCTTTCCTCTTCTGGTAGCTTGGCAATCCGCGCTTCTGTATTTTCCCAGATAGATACCTCATGACCTCTAGCTTCTAACAATTCTTTCAGGGTATCTGAAGCTCGCTTTTTACCTGAATTGATAAGGGCGCCAAAACCTCCCTTGTAGCCATCTACTTCTACCAACAAGATACGTCTGTAACGGGCTGGTGTCACAGGGAAGACTCCTTCTTGCTTGGCTTTGACTAAGGTAATCGCCTTATCTGCCACTTCTTTAGCCAGATGTTTAGCTTCTTCTGTCCCAATCAAGGCTAGAGCTTCTTCTTTTGGTAACATCATCTCATGGCGACGACCCTCAAACTGATGAAGACCGAGCTTGGCTTTCAAGCCCAATGTCCGACGAAGGGCATCGTGCAACCGTTCCTCAGACAAGAGACCATTTGCCAGACCTTCTTTCATCCATTGTAGATCTTCTTCTGGATCATTAAAGAAGAGGAAGAGATCACAACCAGCTTCGATAGCAGTTGGCAACAATTCACGCCGAGACATAGAAGCGGTCATACCAATCATGTGGCTAGCATCCGTTACAATGGCACCATTATAGCCCAATTCTCCACGCAATAGCTCATCCAAAAGTGTTTTATTGAGCGAAGCTGGTAACATCTCATCCAACTCACGTTCAGGGTGCATTTCTTTTTCAACATTTGGCAAATGAATATGGCCGGCCATGATTCCGGGAAGCCCAGCTTCAGCCATTTCACCATAGATGCGTCCAAAGCTTTCCATCCATTCAGACTTGGTCATTGGGTTTGAAGCAAAAGAGAGGTGATGATCTCGTTCGTCAATACCATCCCCAGGAAAATGTTTCGCAAAAGGAATGATTCCATGTTCCATAATGCCACGCATGTATTCTTTTGATAGTTCAAGTACTTGCTCCACATGGGCTCCCCAAGTTCGGTTGGCGATAATAGGATTTCTCCAGTTGCGGCTGAGATCCATGATTGGTGCAAAAGAAGCGTTACAGCCAACAGCAGAGGCTTCTAAACCTGCAATTTTCCCCATTTCATAGGCATAACGTGGGTCATTCGTAGCGGCAATCTTGATTTCATCACCGATTTTTGTCCCATCTGTGACGGCACCATTGCCACCTGATTCAGTATTGGCTGCAATCAAGAGCGGGATTTTAGACTTGGTTTGTAAGATATTATTTTGTTCCCAAATATCTGCTGCCGGTCCAGGATTGTAGCGAACAGCGGCAATCTTGTAATCTTCTAATACACCTGTCAAATACTCTTCTGTCCGCTGACTTCCCATGTTGACAAAGAGCTGACCGATTTTCTCATCCAAGGTCATCTGAGCGATGGTTGTTTCAATCCAAGCGATAGCTTCTTCATCTAAATTGTAAGGTTTTTTTCGTAAATCTACTAAGTTTGTCATTTCTGCCTCCAAAAAAGCTAGGGGCGTACCCCTAGCCCTTTCTTACTCGTCTAAATTTTTCCAAAATGTATCTATTAAGCTCATTTCATATTCGGTCGTAAAGCGCTGAGCCACAAAGTCTTCTGCCACTTTCTCGGCTAAGTCTGCCCATGAGTGTAACTCCTGTCCAACTAAAATCGGGTAGAAATGTACTTTATTAAGCTCAGCTGCTTTCAAATCACCAGGTGAATCACCTATCATCATAATTTTATTGGGATCATAGCCTTCATCAACCAGTCGCTTAATCACATCTTCTTTTTTACCTCTATCCTGACAGTTGAGTTCTGTAACGTAGCCCATTAAACTTTGATCTGTCCATTCTTCTTCTACTGCTTCTTTATTGGCAGATGAAACCACGTAAACTTTTCCGAGTTGACTTAGTTTTTCTAGACCTTTATGAACACCGATAAAAGCTAGGACTGGACCAGTATAGTTCTTAATGGATTGATTGACCTGATTGGACCATTCTAGAGCTAATTCTAAATCTTTTGATGGTCGTTCAGTCAAGAGTTTTTCCAAAGAAGCATTGGAGAGAGAATCTGTTGACTCGACCCAATGTTTCAGTTTTTCAATGTTAGCCACCCCAGCAAAGTCCAAACCTGTGACTAGCCCAACAAAGCGGTTGATACCTCGAGTACGTGAATACAGATTAACCCGATTCCACTCTTTTAAAAAAGGTTCTCTATCCTCAATCCCAAATACATCCGCAGCTAAAGGGCCGAAGAAAAGCTTGTGCTTATAAGTCATGGTATCCATGACACAACCGTCAGAATCAACACAAAACACGTAATCAGACTTCATGACTAAACTCCCGAATAGGCTGAAAAGCCACCATCAATTGGGAGAACAACGCCATTTACAAAGCTAGCTAGGTTCTCATCTGCTAGGAAGAATACACCTCCTACCAACTCTTCTGCTTCCCCAAAACGCCCCATAGGTGTATTGGTTAAAATCTTGTTAGCACGCGCCGTTGGCTGTCCTGCCTCATCAAAGAGCAAACCACGGTTTTGATTGGTCACCAAGAAGCCCGGTGCAATAGCATTGCAGCGAATACCAACCTTTGAAAAATGTACAGCCAACCACTGTGTAAAGTTGCTGATGGCTGCTTTTGCCCCTGAATAGGCTGGGATTTTTGTCAAAGGTGTAAAAGCATTCATACTGGAAATATTGATAATATTTGCTCCAGCACGCCCTACCATATCTTGAGCAAAAACCTGTGTCGGCAACAAGGTTCCAAGGTAGTTGAGATTGAAAACAAAATTGATGCCTGCTTCGTCCAAGTCAAAGAAAGTTTTGGTATCCGCAGGAAGTCCGACTTCATGAAATTCATTATCTGTTGTCGCTTTAGGATTGTTTCCACCTGCTCCGTTAACCAAAATATCTGCTGGACCAAAATCAGCCAATACTTGCTGGCGTACTTCTTCTAAATTTTCTTTGGAAAGGACATTGGATTTGTATGCTTTAGCGATCCCTCCTGCTGCTTTGATCTCATCAACAAAGACCTGAGCAGCTACTTCGTTTAAGTCCAAAAGAGCAACTTTGGCACCAGCCTTGGCAAATTCCTTAGCCAAATAACCACAGAGCACTCCACCTGCTCCTGTGATGACAACCACTTTGTCCTTAAATTCAATCACACGTGTCATTCTTATTCCTCCTTATTTCCGACTGTTTTCACTGTAATTCCAAAATCTGGTATCTTACCTGCTATTCGCATATTTGCCTCGTAAAGACCATTGAAATAAGTCGCCCCCAGTGCTCTATCATACAAGCCATAACCCGGTGTCTTGGTCTGATCTCCCCAGATGCGGCGACCATGATCTGGGCGCAAAGCTCCTTGCCAATCATAATCCACCAAAAGCTTGATGATGGCATTCATATCAATATCACCAGCCTGTGACAAATGAGCTGTCTCCTGGAAGCCCCATTCACCCGCTGTTACATTTCGAGTATGCATAAAGTTGATACGATTGCGTCTGAGAGCGTACTCAGTCATTGCTAGCACGTCATTTTTCGGATCAGAAGCGTAGGAACCGACACACATGGTGATACCATTATTTTCTGAATCATAAAGGTTTAGAAATCTTTCAACAGCTTGCTGGCCTGTGATGATGCGTGGTAGACCGAAAATCCCGTAAGGTGGATCATCTGGATGGATAGCCATCTTCACACCGGCTTCTTCAGCTATTGGCATAATGGCCTTGATAAAATACTCCAGGTTCGCCCACAAATCTTCCTCAGAGATATTTTGACGATAATTTTCGATGATAGCCTTCATCTCTTCTTTGGAGTAAGATGAGTCCCAACCTGGTAGGTTCAAATCGTCTGCCACTGGGTCTACACCAGCCAAATCAGACTTGAGAAAGGCAAGCGAGGTTGAACCATCTGGAAGTGGGTGGTGAAGGTCAGACCGCGTCCAATCAAATACAGGCATAAAGTTGTAGCAAACCACTG
This sequence comes from Streptococcus sp. DAT741, assembly GCF_009866825.1. Classification (NCBI taxonomy): domain Bacteria; kingdom Bacillati; phylum Bacillota; class Bacilli; order Lactobacillales; family Streptococcaceae; genus Streptococcus; species Streptococcus sp. DAT741. The sequence continues at coordinate 761,435 of NZ_CP019557.1, read as the reverse complement.
GAATACCTGCTGCCCCCACATTGCGAATAGATGTTTTATAGTTTTCAATCAATTCATCACGATTTGGTTTTCCTTGCTTGATATCCTCATGAACTGGGATAGACTCAATTACAGTGATCTCAAGTCCAGCCTCTTCCACCATTTTTTTCAACTCTAGAATATTTTCCAAAGGCCAAGCCTGACCAACTGGCACATCATAGACAGCCGTCACAATCCCCTGCATCCCCGGTATTGCCTTGATTTGTTCAAGAGTAACAGGATCCTTCTTCCCGTACCAACGAAAAGACATTTTCATGATTTATTCTCCTTTATTGTTCAAAAAACTCTTTGGCATTGTGGAAAGAAATAGCCTCAACAAACCGTCCTAGACGATCGTAATCCTCCGGCACTTCTTCCTCCATAATCCACTGTCCGACATAGCTAGCTAAAATTCGTCTGAAATAATCATGACGTTGATAGGACAAGAAGCTACGTGAATCGGTCAACATACCGACAAAGTTAGCTAGCATTCCTTGCTCTGCATAGGCATTCATCTGCTCAATCATTCCCAACTTGGTGTCGTTGAACCACCAACCAGCCCCAAACTGCAACTGACTACGACATCCTTCTTCGTTGGCTTGGAAATTTGCTAGAGTATTAGCTAGGGCAATATTGTAAATCGGATTAAGGTTGTACCAAATCATTTTTGGAAGGGCATCTTCCTGAACTAAGTCATCTAATAATCTATTTAAGTTAACTGTCAGGCTCGTCTGATCTCCAATTGAGTCCACACCAACGTCCGCTCCTAGTTTTTCAAAAAGACCTGTGTGATTGTTACGCAAAGCTCCAAAATGAACTTGTGTTACAAAACCATATTCTTTATAGAGGCGACAGAGTTCTCTAAAAATAGCAGTCTGCCACTTATTGACACTGGACTGACTAGCCACTTTTCCTGCCAAGCTAGCCTGTAAAATATCATTTAGCTCCATGGTAGAGGCTTTTTCATAACAAATAGCTGTAAAGCTAATATCACTTGCCCTACAACCGCATTGAGCAAAATAGGCTACACGCTGACCTAAGGCAGTCACAAAACTAGCAAAATCTGATACTTCCTGACCGGTAAGTTCTTCCAATCGCTTCACAAACTGTCTGAAATGACGATGTTCTACAAAGGCTTCATCTGGGCGGAAGGTCGGTGCAACCACTGTCTCCATCTCTGGATCTTCAGCCAACTGTTTATGCCATTCTAAATGATCCAGTGGATGGTCGGTTGTACCGATAAAGGCAACCCTTGCATCTGCAATCAGTTTACGCGGACTAATCTGATGTTCCTGCAAATAGGCATTGAGCTGGTGGTAGAGTTTTTCTGCATTTTCTTCCGTTAATAGCTCTTCCACACCAAATACCTGCCTTAATTCTAAGTGACTCCAGTGGTAAAGTGGATTGCCATAAGCACGTTCCAAGGTTCTTGCCCATGCCTTAAACTTAGTCAATTTGCTAGCAGAGCCAGTAATTTCTTCCTCCGGAATACCATTTGCCCGCATCAAGCGCCACTTGTAGTGATCACCGCCTAGCCACAAATCAACAATATCTTCATAGACCTTGTCTTCATAAATTTCCTTTGGGTCAAGATGACAATGAAAATCATAAATGGGTAGCTCAGCTATTTTTTCATACAGTTTCTTTGCTGGCTCATTTTTCAACATAAAGTATCTATCATTAAATGTCATGTTATTCCTCCAAGGCTGCTACAAAGCTACGAGCAATCGTTGTCACACTCTGATAACCCTCTAGTGCTACTCGACTTGCTAAGGCAGAACCAACTCCTACTGCACACGCTCCTGCTTTTTTCCATGCAGCTACGTTGTCAACTGATACGCCACCTGATGGCATCAAATCCACTTCCGGAATAGGCCCGTGAATATCCTTGATAAACCCTGGTCCTAGCACACCGCCAGGAAAGAGTTTGATAATAGGACAACCTGCTTGGCTAGCCTTTACAATTTCTGTTGCAGTTGCGCAACCTGGAAAATAAAGACTCCCAGCCTCTTGAGCTAACTCCTGAATCTTACAGTCAAAATGTGGACTAACTAGAAAGGCAGCTCCTGCATCCATGGCTTTCTTGGCTAATTCAGGAGTCATGACCGTTCCGGCACCAATCACTACAGAAGAATCATCTGAGAACTCTTCCAATAAATCGGCAATGACCTCCCCTGCATTAGGAGTTGAAAATGTAATTTCTATATTCCGAATACCGCCCATAATCGCGTGACGAGCGATTTCTTTCGCATCATTTTCATCTTTTCCACGGATCACCGCGAAAAAATAATTTTCCTTTAATTGTTTTAGCATCTTGACCTCCAATTAGAAAGCGTTATCAATTATAGTTTTAGTATACAATTCATCTGATGATTTGTCAAGAAAAAAGCCAAAAAAATACCCAGAAGATAGTCTTCTAGGTATTTCTTATATACTGATTATTTAGTGTCATTTAAACCATGCATGGTCAGATCTTTACCAAACCATTCACTGAGAACAACTTGTCTAACAGAGATAATATGAGCTAGCATGCTGTCATAAGCAGCAACTGGATGCCGTTGTTTTATGGCCGAAAGGATATTCCTATGAGCTTGTAAGCTATCTGATTTCATCTGACGATTTGAGTAATTTTCATTGATGAGATGAATAGATTGGTTGATGACCGGCATAAGACTAGTCATGGCTAAGTTTCCACTCATTTCAGCCAGCATACAGTGGAATTTCACATCAAGTTCTAAGTGTTGATGATCCCCTGCATCCACCGATTCTTCAATAGCAAGGACAATGTCTTCTAGGCGAGCAATGTCTTCATCTGAAGCAAATTGTGCTACACGCTCAGCGATTCTCGGCTCGAGCAAGTAGCGCACTTCAAACAAATCAGTCGTCAACTTAACGCGATCCCTCACCAAAGAAAAACCTAAAGGGTCTTCTGATACACCTTTTTTGGAACTGATGTAAGTCCCAGATCCCTGACGAACCTCCAAGATATTTCTAGTAGCCAAACTCCGAACTGCCTCACGGACTGTCGAACGCCCAACCTTCAAATCTTGAGCTAACTCATACTCATTCGGTAACTTATCGCCGACCTCATAGCCTCTCTCAAGAATCAATTCGAGTAAGCGTTCCGTTGCTTTTTCTACCAACGGTCTTGCCATACCTTACTCCTCCAAATGCATTTCTATTTACTACTATTATAGCTTATTTTGCTTTATAATGGTAGTTCGGAATAGAAGTCCAACGTTTCTTTATCTCTCCGACAATCTGTTTTGGCTGACGATTGCGAGAAAAGAGTCCTTTGTGATTTCCTTGAATACGGAAAATCATCACATTGGTCTCAAAATCTGCAAAATTCCAGACTTGTTCCCCAATTAAATTTGGAATACGATCAAATACTCGGTGGTTCATATCATAGTAAGCAATCTGGAATTCTTCTGTATAAGGAATATTCCAGAGGGAATGTAGCCCCGGAAGAGTGTCTGCACCGTATTCTGTCATCAAAATTGGTTTGTCAGGATACAGGCTCTGCCATGCATTAAGCTCCTCTTCTAGACCTACTTCTGCCTTAGCCAAATCTCCGTGCTCCACGTACCAACCATAGTAGCGATTGAGGGAGATAACGTCAACTAAGTCCATAACCTTATCTAGTCCTGGTTTTGCTAAGAGAATATTGACCAAGGTTACTGGGCGAGATTGAGGATCTAGGTCTCTATAGAGTTGCACAAGTGGCTCAAAGTATTCATGCGCACCTGCTTCATGGCTGGCTGGTTCATTGGCAACTACCCACATAACGACACACGGATGGTTCTTATCACGTGCCACCAATTCTCTGATAACTTGTTCATGTGCTTCCTTGGTTTCCATGACCGACCACGTACCATTATCTCTTGGATTCAAATCCAAAGAAGCTGCAAAGTTTTGGAAAAGACCAACAGCAGGCACCTCATCAATCACGACAATTCCTAAGCGGTCAGCCAAACGCATCATTTCTTCAGAGTAGGGATAATGCGAGGTTCTAAAAGAATTAGCACCAATCTCTTTGAGCAGGTTCAAATCCATCAAGTTGGCAGCTTCATTGAGTCCTCGACCATTGATGAAGGTGTCCTCGTGCTTACCAAAGCCCTTGAAGTAAAATGGTTTATTATTGATGAAAAACTGCCCCTTTTGAACAGATATACTACGAATACCAAATGACTCATTGTATGAATCAACAAGGCGTTCCCCATCAAATAATTCTACTTTGGCAATATAGAGATAAGCATCTAGTACTTCCCAAAGACGAGGCGAATCAATTACCAGCTGATTCTTTTCTATCAGCCCAAGACTTCTTCCCTCTTCATCTAAGATTGTCACACGTACTGTATCACATTGTCCAACCACAGTCACATCAACCTTGACGGTAGCCTGAGTCAAATCTTCTTTGAGTTCACTCTGGATAACAATGTCTTCTATACAAACTTTAGGGCGCTTATAAAGGTGAACATTTCGTTGGATACCAGCATAGTTGAAAAAGTCAAAATTTTCCTTCACTTTTTTCACTACTTGCCCATTTTCATCTACTTCTTCGCTATAATTGCCTACGGGAAGGGTTGAAAAATTTAGTTCATTATTGGCACAGACTGTCAAACGGAATTGTTCCAGACTATATAGTTCCTTTGGTAGTAAGCATTCAAATGGTGTAAAGCCTCCCTTGTGCTCCCCAATCAATTGACCATTGGCATAGACCTTGGCTTGATGCGTAACCGAGCCAAAACGGACAATCAATTCTTCATCACTAGAAACAACTGGTAAGGATACCATGAGTTCATACCAATTATCCCCAACAAAGTCACGTTTTTCCTTGTCAACAACAATATCATTAAAAGAGCTAGGTACAACCATGACCTCATCTGTATCTAACATTGACTGAGGATTATTTTGTCCCTGCTTGAATTTCCAGATTCCATTTAATGAATAAACAGAGCGTGTTTTCGTTTGAGTTGGATATAACATAATTTTTCCTTCTTTCTATCGTTTTATTTCATGCGAACCTTTTTGAAGCAAGCATTCAATGTCTGATTGATTGATAACATTGATGTCTCCTTCGATTGTGTGCTTAAATTGAAAGCTAGCCATTCCTAAATCTAAAATTTTTTGCGGCATCTCCTCCTGTAAATAGCCAAAGATGATTCCTGCTGTAAAAGCATCTCCAGTTCCTACTCGATCTAGAACCTGAATTGATTCTTTCTCGGTTTCATACAAGACACCATCTTGGTATAGAAAAGCCTTTAACAGGTAATCATTATTATAAGTCATCTCTCGCTGAGTAAAGGCAATACTTCGTATAGAGTAGTTTTCTGCCAATTCATCAAGAACCCGTAACAATACTTCTCTATCCTCGTAAGGTCGAACCAAGCCTACCTCGTCCTTCAAGTCCCTCCCTGAACTGCCTAATAGCTGAATGGGCTCTAGACCAAAACAAACATCTGCCAGACCCACAAAAGGAGAAAGCTTTGCCCTTGCCTCTTCAAAGGAAGACCATAAACTCTCACGATAGTTCAGATCAAAGGAGACCGTCACACCTTTTTGTTTTGCTAGTTCCATCAAGCGAAAGGCCAGTTGATAGACATCCGAGTTCAGAGCGACAGTGATACCACTGACATGGAACCAATCCACTCCATCAAAAACAGCTTCCAAATCGTAATCTTCTGCCCTTGACAAACTAAAAGCAGAGTGGTCACGATCATAGGTTACCTGACTCGGTCTAAGAGAAAATCCTTTTTGATAATAGTAAATCCCAAGGCGCCCCTTCTTTCGAATCAAATAGTTTTGTCCGATTTGCCGAGCAAAGAGAAAATGCTCTGCCATCTTTCCTAATTCATTCTCAGGAAGAGCTGTCAATAATTCTACAGGGTAGCCGAGTTGCGTTAAGGTCGCCAAAACATTCAACTCTGAACCTCCAAATTGACAATCCAGACTAGTTGCCTGTGTCAAGGTCTGGTAATGTGGCGGGGATAGACGAAGCAAGATCTCCCCAAAGGCCAAGACTTTTTTCATTGTTACCTCCTAAAGGAAGGGCCTAGCCAGAATCCTCCAACTAGACCAATCAACTTTACTATCTTTACTCAAGAAAAATTACACGTAGGCTATTCATGACCAGAATGCCTATCAGCAAGATCAAAGCCTCCAGTAGAGAAGAACTCATTCCCTTATCGTGTCAATTTTCATGGAGCATAGTCTTTTTGTTTGCTTCTAGTACTCATCCCAATTCAGTGGACTATTCCAAGTCAGCAAGGCAATAAAGACTATATTATTTTTCTTCATATTGATCAACCTTGTACTTGGTCACATCAACATAATCCATATCTGATAGAGGAACATTTTTCGCAATAGCACGAACACGTTCTTCATCTTTTGCAGCTTTCATGACATGAATTTTCTCTTGGATACGGGCCATTTCTTCACGATCAAGTTTGTAGAATTTCATCAAGAACAATGACACACACAAAACTACGATAGGAATAACTGTCAACAAGACAATTGTGGCCATTCTCAAATCACCTGAAAATGCTGTCTCAACTGTTGGGTATTGTTTTCCAAAACCAATGGCAGCCAACACAAAACCAATAACCATCGGTGCAAAGGATGAAGCAATAGAATCCGTAAGGGAGAAAATTGTACCAATCATACCTGACAAATAACGACCCGATACCGAAGTTTCATAATCCGTAATATCTGCCCCCATTGTCAGTACCAAACCAGAAGGTGCACTTGAGGCATAACGAGCAATGATGTATATTACAAAGAAAGCGACAGTGTAAAGATTCCAGTTTGTCAAATCCAACATGCCTGGTCGAGCTGGGAGCAACAAGAATGTCAATCCCACTAGACCTACAATACCAAGTTGAAGTGCAGTTACATAAGCAAAACGCAACCCTTTACGTCGAGCCAACTGTGCTGCTCCAACTGTCACTAGAATACCCGGTAAAATGAGAAGCATGGACATCTTCCCTGAAAGAGCATAGTCACCAAAGACGATACCAAAGAGCATAACACCGAGAACAGAGTCACCAAAGAGTTGTGCGACAAACTTTACAAAAGCTGCTGAAATAGAGAGTACTTGGAGTGGTCTGTTACCTTTGATGACCTTCCAATAATCAGCCAATTTTGTTTCTTGTGTTTTCTCACCAAGACCAAAGTATTTCTTATTATCTTTTTCCCAGATACCAATAATAGCTAAAATACCGAGCACTGCTGAAATAATCACTACGCCTGTAAAAAGTACTTGGAAAAATTCAGCAGTAAAGCCACCATATTTTGGAACCAAGGTACCTGAAACAACAACTTGACTACCTGTCATCAAAACCGTTGTGGCGATACCATCAACAATGTTAAAGATTGGACGTTGTTTCGGATCATTGGTGAGCGCAACTTGTCCAGCCTTAGTGATTGTTTGTTGGAGCGAATAACCAATTTTGTGGATAATCATGACGAGGATAAACAGTGGAAGACGTAGACTTTCACCAACACCACTCAAACCAAGCATCATAAAGAGAGAGCAGGCAGTGATGATATTACCCAAAACCAAGATTGGACGATATTTACCAAATTTAGTATCTGTCTTATCAATAATAACTCCGATTGTTGGATCAATGAAGCCATCAAAAATACGGATATACCCCATCAATTGGCTAACAAATAGCGCTGCTAAACCAAGCACGCCTGTCGACAAATAAGTCACAAAAGTAAAGGCAACCAGATAAATATTCGTCGAAGAATTATTTAAGGCGAATAAAATAATCTGCCACAACTTTGCTCTGTTATAAGTAACATCTTCAACACGTTGTTCAACATGTTTTTCCATCGGAAATTCCTCCTAAATGTTTTCTACGACAAAAGTCGTAAGCGTTTTCTTAACTATTATTCTAATATTCATCTGATGATTTGTCAACAGTTTTTGCAAATTTTTTTAACTTCAAAGAAAAAAAGACGATTTATCGTATAAATCGTCTGATATATTTGCTAATTTAATTGAAAATTCATCTGATAATTCTAGTGGGGATTGACTGTAATCTTACCAGTACGATAATTGATACTCAAACCACTTTGTACATTTGGCACAAAAACATTAAATTCTAGACTTCCATCTGCTGCTTTTGCTTCTAAATGACTCCCAACTGGAATCAAGTCATTGTCCTCTGCATAAATCAGTGTCACACGGTAGCGGACACGCTTATTTTTATCCAACGCCCGACGAATCTGACTTTCAAAATAATTTTGCCCGGTAGAAGCTTGGTCATTGGCTTGATTGGACCAAGCTGTCTGAACAGCTATGTTCTTAGGATTGCTTGTTGAAGCATCAAAACCAGAAAGCCCACCAATCAAGGCATAGCCTAGTAAATGGCCTCGATCAACTGCATGATCATATTCCCCTGATAAGCCATGGATCTGATGCCAGCCAGCAGGAGTCCAAGAGGTACGCCCCTTTCCTGTTTCATCTCGGTCCTTGTACTGACGGGTTGATTTTGCTAAAAGAGCATTTGCAACCGTCGGTACCATTTTTCCCTGTACAATCTTGGTTTTATTTTCTCCATAAGGAGCACTAGCTACCGATGCATCTAGATTGGTTTTATTCCCATTGATGAAGAAAGCACCTGCTCCGTTCCACTCAATCTTAGTTCCGAGTTGCTTTTTTACATTTTCTGTCAATACTGAGCTAGCCAATTCTTGACTTGGTACTGATTCACTAGCTTTGGATTGATTGACGTAGTAAGGATGATTCGTAACATTACTATTCGTCGTACTGCTTAGAAAGTAGCCTCCACCCACTACAATGAGTGTGGCCAACAAACTAAACAAACTCATGGCTTGTTTTTTTACATTTTTCTTTGCCACTTTACTCTCCTATTAAAAAGTAGGTCTCCCTACTTTCCTGTAAATTTACTAAATAACTCCTGCCACTTTTCTGGTGATAGGATTGCAAACATATTATCTCCATCACCGATAACACCATAACCTACTATTAAACCAATAGCAAATACTAAAATGGCAATCATCAATCCAACTACTACCAAGAGTAAATTTTTACCAACATAGTTAAGATTTTCCTTATCCATCTTCTCCTTCTCCACTTACACGCTCAATACTTGCACCAAGAGCTGCTAATTTTTCATGAAAACGGTAGTAACCGCGATCCAAGTGCGTCAACCGACCAACAGTTGTCTCGCCTTCAGCCACTAAACCAGCTAAAATCAAAGCTGCACTAGCTCGCAAATCTGTGGACATGACCGGAGCCCCCTGAAGAGGCTGACCACCTGTGATAATAGCTGTATCACGTAAGATTTCCGAATGCACATCCATTCGCCGCATTTCTTCCAGATGCTGGAAGCGATTCTCAAATACCGTCTCAATCATGGTAGACTCTCCTTTGGCAACAGCCATCAATGCGGTAAACTGAGCCTGCATATCAGTTGGAAAACCTGGATGCGGAAGAGTTTTAACTGTTACAGGTTTGAGCTTGTCCACTTGCGAACGCACTCGAATTCCACCCGCTTCTTCTGTCACTTCTACACCCATTTCCACCATCTTGGAAATCAAGGGACGGTTGTGTTCCCAAACCGCATCCTTAATCAAGACATCACCACCGGTCATGGCGGCAGCTACCATAAACGTACCTGCCTCTATGCGGTCTTGCACTACTTGATGTTCTGCACCGGTCAATCTTTCTACACCGGTAATAATGATGGTCTCTGTTCCTGCTCCTTTTACCTTAGCCCCCATTTTATTCAGAAAAATAGCTAAGTCAACAATTTCAGGTTCGCGCGCAGCATTTTCTAGTACTGTTGTACCGTTAGCAAGAGTTGCTGCCATCATCAAATTCTGCGTAGCGCCTACACTTGGAAAATCAAGGTAGATATGCGCTCCTCGCAGCTTCTCCGCACTCACCTCAATATAACCCGCACGTTGCTTAATCTTTGCCCCTAAGGCTTGTAAGCCTTTCAAATGCAAATCAATAGGGCGACTTCCAATGGTACATCCACCTGGCATAGAAACTTTAGCATAGCCATTTCGAGCCAAAATTGGTCCTAGAATAACAATAGAAGCCCGCATCTGACTGACATACTTATAAGGCGTTTCACTACCGAGCTTTCCAGTTGCATCGATAGTAATCGCCTTACTTTCCTCATCAAATTTGACTCGAACACCGAGCCCCCGAACAACATTGTTCATCGTATAAACATCTGACAAAATTGGCACTTGCAGCAATCGTGTCTGCCCTTGACTCGCCAAGACCGTCGCAGCTAGCAGGGGAAGGACAGCATTCTTAGCCCCTTCAATCTCAACCTGACCTTTTAAACCAGATCGACTGCCTCTAACAATAATTGTATCCATCTATCATCCTCTTCCTACTCTTTATCCAAGCCTCGCAAAAGAACGACCAATCATCAACAATTCTAAAAAGAATGTAGAGACAAGATAGCCCAACACAATGGCTAAAAATAGAACCAGTGTGTTCGTCCTGCGTTGGTTATCTCTCGTTACTATCAACCACTTTGTCCAATCAACGGTTGTTACCAGTAGATGATGAGCCAGATAGATAAAAAGTATATGACTGAATAATTGTAAAATTGATGTTGCCATACTCTCATTATACCATGAAATTGAAAAATGGGACTTGGACAAGTCCAACCCCATATATAGTCTTTTTCTTTTTGGTACTAGCTCCAACAGTTCGGAAAGTAGTTTTCTACCCAAGCCTTACAAAGGATTGGAAAAGCAAAGATAGCATAAAGGTCGGGCTACATTAGTGCTTTCCAACACGAATACGGTTTATCGCACGTTGAAGAGCAACAGCCGCCCGCATCTCCAGATCAATATTACGGGCATTTTGTGCTTCTTCCAATTCACGCTCTGCTCGCAATTTGGCACGTTCCGCACGGCTGATATCAATATCTCGTGCCCGCTCTGCTGAATCGGAAACAACCGTAATCACATCTTTGTTAACTTCAATAATTCCACCATTGACCGCAATCCAGTCCACATGGTTTTCGTCATCAACGCGACGTACTTTCATTTCACCGATTTCCAAAACAGCAATCAACTCTTCATGCCCTGAATAAATCCCCATCTCGCCATCTACTGTTTTAACTAAGACAAAGGTCGCACGGTGATCGTATTTTAACCCATCAGGAGTCACGATTTGAACAGTCATTTGTGCCATAGACCACCTCTAGAATTTCATTTTAGCAGCTTTAGCGACTACATCCTCAATGGAACCGACATTTCGGAATGCATCCTCTGGTAAATGATCATGCTTTCCATCCAAGATTTCCTTGAAGCCCTTAACAGTCTCAGCTACTGGAACATAGGAACCAGGCATGCCAGTAAATTGCTCAGCAACGTTAAAGTTTTGCGACAAGAAGAACTGAATACGACGCGCACGATTAACCAGGGTCTTTTCTTCATCTGATAGTTCGTCCATACCAAGGATGGCGATGATATCCTGTAATTCCTGATAACGCTGAAGGACACGCTTGACTTCCATCGCTACTGCATAGTGCTCTTCACCAACAATTTGCGGAGCAAGGGCACGAGAAGAGGAAGCCAAAGGATCCACTGCGGGATAGATACCCAACTGGGTCAATTTACGCTCCAAGTTTGTTGTCGAATCCAAGTGGGCAAAAGCTGTCGCTGGCGCTGGATCTGTATAGTCATCTGCTGGGACATAAATAGCCTGAATAGATGTAACAGAGCCTTTCTTCGTAGATGTAATCCGTTCCTGTAATTGCCCCATTTCAGTCGCAAGAGTTGGCTGGTAACCAACGGCTGATGGCATACGTCCCAAAAGAGCTGAAACTTCCGAACCTGCCTGAGTGAAGCGGAAGATGTTATCAATGAAGAGCAAGACATCCTGCCCCTCAACATCACGAAAATATTCCGCGATTGTCAGACCAGTAAGAGCCACCCGCATACGGGCACCTGGTGGTTCATTCATCTGACCAAAGACCATAGCGGTTTTTTCGATAACACCTGATTCCTTCATTTCCCAGTAAAGGTCATTCCCCTCACGAGTCCGCTCGCCAACTCCGGTAAACACTGAGATACCACCGTGTTCTTGAGCAATGTTATGAATCAATTCTTGGATAAGAACCGTTTTACCAACCCCGGCACCACCGAATAGACCAACCTTACCACCTTTTAGATAAGGTGCCAAAAGGTCAATAACCTTGATTCCTGTTTCTAAAATCTCGCTCGAAGTAGATAACTCATCAAAGGCCGGGGCTTTCTTGTGAATCGGATCACGTTTGAAGTCTTCCGGAAAAGACTCCTCAAGATCAATCGTATCCCCTAAAACGTTAAAGACACGACCGAGCGTTTCCTTACCGACTGGAACCGAAATAGGACGACCCGTATCAAGAACTTCCATTCCACGAGTCAATCCATCCGTTGATTCCATGGCAATGGTTCGCACAACGCCATCTCCAAGCTCCAGAGCAACTTCAAGCACGACTTTTTGTTTGGAATCATCATTTTTATATACAACGAGTGCGTTGTTAATCTCAGGAAGCTTATCCTCTGCTGCAAACGCCACGTCTACAACTGGTCCGACAACCTGAGTAATTTTGCCTGAACTCATTCTATTTCCTCTATTTCTATTGCTCAATGAATACCAAATTCAGCCTCGAAAACGAAGACAAAGATAGATTCTACTACTTTTTAGGTCGAAAACTGAGTATTTTCATCAGTAGAGCCTTTCACCCATCAAGTCTCTTAACAGAGTAGGGATTTGATATTCAAAGACTTAAAATTACTCAAGGGCTGAGGCACCTGCCACAATCTCAGTAATTTCCTGAGTGATAGCTGCCTGACGAGCCCTATTGTATTGAATCGTCAAATCTGTAATGACATTCTTAGCATTATCCGTTGCTGTCTGCATGGCTGTCATTCCAGCCGCATTTTCAGCTGTCTTAGCATCCAAAATAGCTCCATAAATGGTAGACTCGGCATACTGTGTCAGCAGTTGTTCCAAAATCACTTCACGGCTTGGCTCCAACTCAAACGTTGCTGTATAGCCGTCTGCTTCATTATGGTCCAAATCCTCTACTGGAAGCATCTGTTGTACACGTACCTGACTAGTCAAACTATTGACATGATGGTTGTAGCAGACATAGAGTTCATCAAAAAGTTCATTTTTATACATTTCAACAGATTTAGATATAATCTTCTGAACTTCTTCAAAACTTGGATTGTCTGCCAAACCTCGCAATTCAAAGACAGGATTGATACCACGAGCACGGAAAAAATCTGCCCCCATACTACCAATGGCAATAATCTCATACTCATCCTTTGAACTATGATCTTGTTCAATCATGCCCATGACTGCCTTCAAAATACTTGAGTTATAAGAACCCTTTAGACCACTATCAGATGTAATCACAATATAGCCAGACTTTTGGACAGGACGACGAATCAGCATTGGATTGCTAGTATCTGAAGCCATCAATTCTCCACGCAAGAGATCTGTCGTGATTTGACGTACCTTGCTGGCATATATCTGAAAAGACTTCGCTAGTTGCTCCGATTTGGCCAACTTAGATGCCGAAACCATCTGCATGGCACCGGTGATTTGACTGGTTTTCTTAGTTGATGCAATTTTTGATTTAATTTCATTGAGAGAACCTGCCATAACTCACTCCTTTACTTAAAGACAGACTGGTCTTTGAAAGCCTGAATAGCAGCATTCAACTCATCTGTATCTGGAAGATCCTTAGTTGTACGAATGATGTCCAAAAGATTATCGTAGTGCAAATCAAAATAAGCATACAACTCTTCTTCAAAAGCTAGAATATCATCAATCGGTACTGAGTCCAGATAGCCGTTTGTCAAAGCATACAAAATCAAAACTTGTTTTTCAACTGGAAGCGGCTGATGCAAGGGCTGTTTGAGCACTTCTACCGTTCGACGACCACGATTTAGCTTGGCTTGCGTAGCCGCATCCAAGTCAGATCCAAATTGGGTAAATGCTTCCAACTCACGATAAGACGCCAAGTCAATACGCAAGGTTCCTGCAACCTTCTTCATAGCCTTAATCTGAGCCGAACCACCTACACGCGATACAGAAGAACCAGCATCAATAGCCGGACGGATACCCGAGTTAAACAAATCATCCTTCAAGAAAATTTGCCCATCAGTAATCGAGATAACGTTTGTTGCGATATAAGCTGAAATATCACCGGCTTGTGTTTCGATAAAGGGCAGAGCTGTGATGGAGCCACCACCCAATTCATCAGATACCTTAGCAGAACGTTCAAGCAAACGACTATGCAGATAGAAAACATCCCCTGGATAGGCTTCGCGACCCGGAGGACGACGAAGCAAGAGAGATAACTCACGGTAGGCTACCGCCTGTTTTGACAGGTCATCATAAACAATCAAAACATGTTTGCCTTCATACATGAACTCTTCTGCCATAGCAACCCCAGCGTACGGTGCTAAGAAAAGCAAGGGCGAAGGTTGAGAGGCTGATGCTGTTACAACGATTGTGTAATCCAAGGCACCATATTGACGAAGAGTTTCTACCTGTGTACGAACTGTGGACTCCTTCTGACCAATAGCCACGTAGATACAAATCATATCTTGGCCTTTTTGGTTGAGAATCGCATCAATAGCCACAGAAGTTTTACCAGTCTGACGATCGCCGATAATCAATTCCCTTTGTCCACGACCAATCGGAACCAAAGCATCAATGGCTTTCAAGCCTGTTTGCAAAGGCTCATTCACTGATTTCCGCTGCATAACACCCGGAGCTGGGTATTCAATGGGACGCGTCTTAGTCGTGCGAATTTCCCCAAGTCCATCTACCGGTTGACCAAGTGGATTGATGACACGACCGATTAAGGCTGAACCAACAGGAACTTCCATAATCTTACCAGTACGACGAACAACTGACCCCTCACGAATATCTGTGAATTGACCAAGAATGATGATACCGACATCATTGGTCTCCAAGTTTTGAGCCATACCTATGGTGCCATTTTCAAATACCAAAAGCTCTCCACTCATAGCATTATCAAGACCTTGCGCACGGGCAATACCGTCACCAATGTAGGTTACAACACCAGTCTCTGTATAGTCAAAGTCAGGCTGAAAGTCCTCAATTTGTTGTTTTAGTAAAGCGCTAATTTCTTGTGCATTAATCAAAAGAACACCACTTTCTATTTTCTAAAGTTTTTTCCTAACGTCCTTCAACTGTGTCCGAACGCTTGCATCAATTACCTTGTGATTGACTGTCACGATGAAGCCGCCAAGAAGACTCTGGTCTAGCTCCTCAATGATACTCCTTACACGCAAGGCAAATCGCTGTTCTACCAAGTGACGAAGGCGCTCTTTTTGTTCTTCCGTCAAAGGATAGACTGAAACCACTCGGGCTTCAAATTCGTTTTTAAATTTGCTAATTTGTAATTGGACACGTTCGAGCGTTTCAAGCAGCAAGTGTGCATGACCACCTTGAATAACATCTTCAAGCAGGTCATTGATTTGCCAGAACCTAGATTGACGCACCGTTCTTACAAACTTAGCCTTTTCCTCCCTAGATACTGTCCCAGACAGTAAGAGACGATTTAGCTTGCTATCATGGATAATCGAAATCAGGTCAGAAATCTGGTCATACATCTCCCAAATCTCCTCATGATCACTGACTTTTTCAACAAATGATAGAGCATACTTTTGCACAATGGCATTTTCTCTAGCGTTCATCTACTTGTCTCCTAGTTTGTCCAAATACCGGTCAATCAAGTTGCTATGTGCTTGCTGGTCCAAATCTTCAAATATGATCTTTCCTGCCAAATCGACAGCCAACTCAGCTACTTGAACACGTAAGTTTTCTTGTGCTTCACGCTTATCAGCCTCGATTTCTAATTCTGCCTTTTGTTTTAAACCTTGAATTTCGATGTCAGCCTGCTCAAGAATACGTTTTTTCTCTAGCTTAGCACGCTCAACTGCATCCTGAATAATCTTTTGACCCTCAATACGACCTTGTATCAATTCATCCTCACGCTGTTGAACAAGGTTGGCTGCTACTGCCAACTTTTCTTCTGCAGCGTCTATATCGTTTGCAATCTTGTTTGCGCGTTCTTCAAAAATCCCAGTAATCTTATTCCATGCAAATACACGAATAAGAACGATAAGTACCACAAATGAGGCGGTTACCAAGATAAAGTTTCCAAGAACGGTACTAGATTGCATTGTAATAAATGTTGCCATAATTGTCTTTCCCTTTCCTATTCACTCTCGCTACTGATTTTTTTATTTAAGTACATAGATACCAACATAATAAATACATACCCCTGTAAGCATGAAATGAATACAGAAAAACCTGTCCAAACAACGTTTAGAGCAAAGGCAATTGGATACGCAAGTGCACTTTGTTGTGATAATCGTAAAAGAAGAGAAACAAGTACTTCACCGGCATAGATATTACCGTACAAACGAAGTGCGAGTGAAACGAGATTAGTCACTTCTTCTAGGATGTTCATTGGTGCCATAGCCCACGGAGTCACAAAAGATTTTAGATAGCTCTTAAAGCCACGGCGGCGAATTCCCTCAATATGACAAAAAAGAATAGCGATTCCAGCAAGACCAAAGTCATAAGCCATATTCGCTGTCGGAGAAGTCCATAAATTGTGTCCCTCTGTTGTTTCCAACTTCGTTATCAACCCCAAATTATTGGCAACTAAAAGAAAAGTAAATACTGTAAAAAAGAACAAGGAATAACGCTTAGCTTCCTCATCTCCAAGATTGCCTTTGGTAAAATTGATGGTCAACTCGTAAACATACTCCAAAACATTCTGTTTTCCTTTCGGCTTGAGTTCCATCCGACGACTAGCCAAAAAAACAAGTAAGAAAATAATGGAAATGGTAATGACAGAAACCAATACCATGGTCAGGTCAAAGGTTACGGGACCAAGGGTAAGGGTTGGACTTAATTGTTCTTCCAATGGAGGTTCCCCCCTTTTCTATTTCTCTATTTTCTACTATCTCAAAACAAATGTCATCGCCAAAGTTACGAAGAAAGTTCCCTCAATAAAGGCAACACCCAAAAATACACCAGCCATCAACTTACTTTGCATTTCTGGTTGACGTGCAGTCGAACTGAGATATGAAGCCACCAACAGTCCTTCACCGATACTTACACCAAGACAGGCCAGACCAAGGGCCAATGCGCCTAAACTCATAACGAATTCTCCTTTTAAAATTTAATACCATGTAAGGATACTCCTAAAACATCTGTTTGTCAAGAAAATACCGATATTGAAAGCGTTTAATTCGTTTTTACAAAAGAAAAAGAAAAGATATTCCCATCTTTTCTTCCTATTTAATAGTCTATAGTTTCGTCCATACGGCTGGTCTCCTCAATGAAACGTTTTGCCATATCCTCGCGATTGAGTTGCTCCGTATCAAGAGTGATAGCATCATCTGAAACGAGATCTGTATCTGCAAAAAATTCTATATGATTAGAGAGATTATACAAACGAACAGGGGCCTCTCCGCCAAATTCGCCATCTAAGTTTAACAAGAGACGATTGTCTGGAGCAAGATTTTCAATTGATAAACTTCGTGTTTTGATATACTCCACCAAATCGCTGTCCGTATGCTTTCCGCCATCTAAGACCTGACCAATCAGGCGTAAAATCTCAAACAGATTTCCAGTTTTCACCATCAAAAGTGTAAAATTACCATCATCTAGTTTGGCATCTGGTACGATTTGTTCAAAGCCCCCAATCGAATTGGTTAGGGCAACAAAAATCATTGAGATGGAACCTTCAAATACTCCTCCATCATGTTCTACACGAACAGGTGTAAACTGGACTTGTGGCAATAGTTCGGCTCCTTTAACGACATAAGCTAGGTAGCCAAACATGGTTTTGAGCTGGCTTGGAACACTATAGGTTAATTCTGTCAGCGTTCCTGCCGCAGCAATATTGATAAAGTAATGTTCTTGATGAAAGCCATCTTTTTGATTTTTCGCCAGACCAATATCCATCAAAATAGTCTGTTTCTTGCCTATAACCTTCGCAGCTTCTACAGGATTTCCTCTAGGTATTTTTAAAGCACGCGCATAATCATTGGTCGTCCCCGCTGGAATGATAGCCATCTTAGGACGCTTGTCCAGAGGAGCAATACCGTTGACAACTTCATTGATGGTTCCATCTCCTCCAGCTGCGATAATTAGATCAAAACCCGCAAGGGCTGCACGCCTAGCTTCATTTTTGGCAGAGTCTTTCTCAACTGTGGTCTGGAAAGCTGATGTCTCATAGCCATATCCCTCTAGTACCTCCAGTACCCCTGCTATATTTTTCTTCATTATCTCCTGACCAGAGGTCGGATTATAGATCAATCTCGCACATTTTCTTCTTTTCATCGTCTCACCTTACAGACTTTCCAACCAGGCTTCATCCTTGATTTCAATCCCTAGCTCTTGAGCCTTAGCTAATTTACTCCCTGCATCTGCTCCTGCAACTACAAGGTTTGTCTTCTTAGAAACAGATCCTGCCACATTGGCACCTAGGGCTTCTAGTTTTTCCTTCGCTACACTGCGCTTCATCCGTTCTAATTTTCCAGTCAATACCACTGTCATACCTGACAGGACTGCATTTTCGGCTACCGACTGCCCCAAGTAGGATAAATTTACCTCTGCTTCTTTCAGTTCACTCAGTAGTTGTTGTGCTCCTTGACTAGTAAAGTAGGTTACGAGCGATTGAGCAATGACTTGTCCCAATCCTTCCAAGCTGGAAATAGATTCTAAATCAGCATTTGCTATTTTTTCTATACTGTTGAATGATGCTAGTAAAATCTTACTCGCCTTATTCCCAACATGGCGGATTCCCAAACCAAACAAGAGACGTTCGGCAGAATTATGTTTAGAAGCCTGAATGGATTGATAAAGTTTTTCGGCTGATTTTTCTTTAAAGCCATCCAAAGTCAACAAATCTTCCACCGTCAGCTTGTAAATATCTGCTACGTCATGAACCAAACCTGCTTGGAAAAGTTTCTCTACAATAGAAGTTCCCAAGCCAGAAATGTTCATCGCATCGCGGCTAGCAAAATGCTCCAACTTACTCATTAACTGACTTGGACAAAGTGGATTAATACAACGGAGCGCCACCTCATCCTCGTAGTGTTGCAGTCTACCTGAGCAGCTTGGACATTCACTTGGAATCGGCATTGGTTCTTGATTGGTACGCTCCCTATCCACTACCTTTAGGACCGCTGGAATAATATCTCCTGCCTTGTAGACTAAGACTGTATCGCCAATACGAATATCTTTTTCTGCAATATAATCCACATTGTGGAGAGTCGCCCGACTGACCGTTGTTCCTGCTAATTGGACTGGACTGAGATTGGCCGTTGGCGTAACGACTCCTGTCCGCCCCACTGTCCAATCAACAGATAGAAGCTCTGCTTCTTTTTCTTCAGCCGGAAACTTGTAAGCAATGGCCCAACGCGGTGCTTTGACTGTAAATCCTAATTCCTCTTGGATAGCTAGGTCATTGACCTTAATCACAACACCATCAATTTCATAAGGCAAATCATCTCGTTGCTCCGCCATTTTTTCGATAAAGTCCCACACTTCATCTATGGAATCTGCCAACTGATAATCCTGATTGATTACAAAGCCTAAACGATCTAATTTATGAAGTACATCAGACTGACTAGGCGCATCAGAGGGACCAGCCTCTTGATAGAGAAAGGTAGCCAACCCACGTCTAGCTACCACTCCCGTATCTAGCTGACGGAGGGTTCCTGCAGCAGCATTGCGTGGATTGGCAAACTCAGCTTCCCCTGCTTCCTGACGCTGTTTGTTGACACGGGCAAATGAAGACTTGGGCATGTAGCATTCACCACGTACCGTTATATCCACCGCTTCTGTCAGAGTCAAGGGAATATCTGCCACTCTTTTGAGGTTTTCAGTAATGTTTTCTCCAATACTTCCATCACCTCGTGTTGCACCAACCACAAAATTTCCAGCTTCATAGGTCAAAGAAATTGAAAGACCATCAATCTTAAGTTCACAGATATAGCTAGCCTGCGGGAATTCCTTGCGAACCCGCTGATCAAAGGCATCCAATTCAGCACGTGAAAAAGCATCCTGCAAACTAAATAAGGGATAAACATGACTGTATTTCTCAAATCCATCCAGTATCTTCCCACCAACTCGGTGGGTAGGACTATCCGGCAAAATAAGTTCTGGATGGGCATTTTCTAACTCAACCAACTCACGATAGAGTCTATCGTATTCTGCATCCGATACACTAGGGTTGTCTAGTTGGTAGTATTCCTTAGCATACCGATTCAGCATGCTCACCAATTCTGATATTCTTGTTTCCATACAAATATTATATCATGATTTCAAACAGCTCAGCTAATTTTAATCTTCAATTTGAAGCAGGATTGCAATGGATTACTTTAGATAAATTTTCAAAAAAAAGGTATAATAATAATCATGAAAATCAAAATCGTTCTGAGTAAAAAGAGGAATCAACTTATTGCTCTTGAGCGACCGAGTGCCTTAGCAAAAACATTTGGAGGTATCCTATGGCTATAACATATAAAAAACAAAATGATTTAGAAAAGATGCTGGAAGAGTTTGCTTCTTTTGAGAAACTAGAAGAAGTCGAATTTCCAGATACTAAGCCCAAGGTAGCTGAACAGAAAGCTGATGGAAAATAAATATGTTTGGATTTGATCAACTCCCCACTTCCGTCTTACAGGCTGGAGCTATTTTTTTATCAATTATCATTGAGGCCCTTCCTTTTGTCCTGATTGGAGCTATTATTTCTGGCTTTATCGAAGTTTTTGTGACCCCTGATAAAATTCATAAATTCTTACCCCAAAATAAGGTATTAGCCATTCTTTTTGGGACCTTTATCGGCTTCATTTTTCCATCTTGTGAGTGTGGAATTGTTCCCATCGTCAATCGATTATTGGAAAAAAAGGTACCGAGCTATACCGCTGTACCTTTTTTGGTAACTGCTCCTGTCATCAACCCCATTGTCCTATTCGCCACCTTTACAGCTTTTGGTAATTCCATCACCTTTGCTTTCTATCGAGCGATTGGGTCGATTTTGGTGGCCTTGGTTTTAGGGATAAGCCTAGGATTTTTCATCAAAGAGCCAATCGTAAAGGGTAACCCCACTAGTTGTCACCAACATGATTTTTCAGACAAAACTGGTTGGCAAAAAATAGCTTATGCTTTGATTCACTCCATTGATGAATTTTTCGATACAGGCCGCTACCTAGTATTGGGGTGCCTTTTTGCTAGCCTAGTGCAAGTCTATGTTCCTACGGCAGTTTTAACTTCTATCGGTCATCATCCTGTAACGGCCATTTTACTGATGATGGTGCTAGCTTTTCTTCTTTCTCTTTGTTCTGAAGCAGATGCTTTTATCGGTTCTTCCTTACTCTCTAGCTTCGGCTTTGCCCCCGTCATGGCTTTTTTGGTTATCGGTCCGATGATAGATGTCAAAAATCTGATGATGATGAAACATTATTTTAAAGGGAAATTTATTCTGGGATTCATCGTTGTGATTGTTTTTGTCATCTTAGGATATAGCTTGCTAATTGGAGGTTTGGCATGATTCGTTTTTTAATTCTCGCAGGTTATTTTGAAATGACTATGTATCTCTATATATCAGGGAAACTAGATCAGTATATCAATCTGCACTATACTTACTTAGCTTACTTATCCATGGTCTTGTCCTTTATTCTTGCCATCGTCCAACTCATTGTCTGGATGAAAGAGATTGAAACGCACAGCCATTTAACAAAAAAATCCGCTCGACTTACCAGCATCGTACTGCTAATCATTCCTCTGGCAATCGCTTGGTTATTTCCAACGGTTAGCCTAGATGCAACCATCGTCGCTGCCAAAGGCTATCATTTTCCCTTAGCCGCTCAAAATGATACAGCCGTACAAAAACAAGAGGGAACAACGGTTCAATATCTCAAGCCAGACACCTCTATCTACTTCACCAAATCAGATTACCAAAACAAGATGCGGGATACAGCTAACCGCTACCTAGCAGAGGAGAAGATTACTGTTACGAGTCAAAACTATATGGAGGTCATGGAAGCTATTTATAACTATCCTAAGGAGTTTACTGGAAAAAGTATCGAACTTGTTGGCTTTGTCTACAATGATCCTAACAATGCCAACCAGCAATTTATTTTTCGCTTTGGCATCATCCATTGTATTGCCGATTCGGGAGTCTATGGATTGTTATCTACTGGATTGGATACTAATTTTCCCGACAACACTTGGGTCAAGGCCAGCGGTGTCATCAAAATAACTTACCACACCTCCTTGAAGCAGAGTCTACCAACTCTGAATCTGAACTCTATTGTACAAATTGAACGCCCCAAATCTCCTTATGTTTATCGAATTTTCTGATCCCCTATACCTAAAAAGCAAATTTTCTGACAATTTATGCTATAATGATGTTCATACTGAACAGATAGGAATGAAATTATGTCATCACATGTAGTATTTACAATTTTTGGTGCTAGTGGCGACCTTGCCAAACGCAAACTATACCCATCCCTATTCCGCCTCTATAAGGCTGGACATATCAAGGAACATTTTGCAGTTATCGGTACAGCACGTAGACCTTGGACGAAAGAATTTTTTGAACAAATCGTCATTGAATCCTTAGGTGATTTGCCGGATACACCACGTCAAGCCCATGAATTTGCTAGTCATTTTTACTATCAAAGTCACGATGTCAATGATACAGAGCATTATCTAGCTCTTCGCAAATTGCAGGATGATTTGTGTGAAAAATACGATACACGGCACAACAAGATTTTCTTCCTCTCCATGGCTCCTGAATTTTTCGGTACCATTGCCAAACATCTTCAATCCGAACAAATTGTTGATGGACAGGGGTTTGAGCGTCTGATTATCGAGAAACCTTTCGGAACTAGCTTAGCAACTGCCGAAAATTTGAATAAGGAATTGGCAACTACTTTTAAGGAAGATCAAATCTACCGTATTGACCATTATTTAGGGAAGGAAATGGTTCAAAATATCTTTGCAGTACGTTTTGCTAATATTATTTTCGAGCATATTTGGAACCGCAACTATATTGACAATATCCAGATCACCTTCGCAGAGGCAATCGGAGTGGAGGATCGAGGTGGTTACTACGACCATTCAGGTGCTCTAAAAGATATGGTTCAAAACCATGTTCTACAAGTTCTCTCCCTTCTTGCTATGGATAAACCAGCTAGTTTCAAAGAAGAGGATGTTCGCGCTGAAAAAATAAAGGTTTTCCAACACCTCCGTCACCAATCTGACGAGGAACTCAAGCGAAACTTTATCCGTGGTCAATATACAGCAGGCTCTATTGATGGCAAAGACTATATTGGCTATCTTGATGAGCCAAATATTGCTGAAGGTTCTCAAACCGAAACCTTTGCTAGCGGTGCCTTCTTTGTTGATACAGACCGCTTTCGTGATGTTCCATTCTTCTTCCGTACTGGAAAACGCTTGACAGAAAAAGGAACACGCATCACTATCACCTTTAAGCACGCAGAAGATATCTTTGGACAACCATCCGAGGCAAATATCTTAACAATCTATATCCAACCAACGGAGGGCTTCATGTTGTCCATCAATGGTAAAGAAGTCGGCTCCCATTTTGCCTTGACACCCGCCAAACTCAATTTTCGTCATAATGCAACAGCTCTAGGAAACTCGCCTGAGGCATACGAGAAACTCTTCTTTGATGTTCTCAATGGTGATTCAACGAACTTTAGCCATTGGGAGGAAGTAAAAGCTAGCTGGAGTTTGATTGATCGTATCGTTGAACTATGGACAAATCATCAAGTACCACTCCACACCTATCCAGCAGGAACTATGGGACCACAAGCTGCCTTTGATTTACTCAAAAGTTACGGTTGCGAATGGATCTGGACACCAGATGTCTGGTACCGTGAACGTGGGCTTTTAAAATAAATCAAAGATTGTTAATGCTAGCCAGAATCAATAAGATGTGCACTTATTTTGCCACTTCCTGGACTGGCAAAATAAATTTCTAGCATAAGATAACAAAAGAAGTAGATAAGGCATTTCCTATCTACTTCTTTTATTTTATAATAGACCTTCCAGCAGTCCACGCATGAACTCTTCTGACTTAAATTCACCGATGTCATCAATCTTCTCACCAAAACCGATCAACTTGACAGGCACATCTAATTCTTGTCGAATGGCAAGAACCACTCCACCTTTTGCTGTACCATCCAGTTTCGTCAAAACCAGACCTGTCAACGGTGTAATTTTTGAAAATTCCTTGGCCTGACTGAGAGCATTTTGCCCTGTTGAAGCATCTAAGGCAAGCAAAGTTTCATGAGGTGCATCTGGCAAAGTTCGCTTGATAATGCGACCAATTTTTTCCAACTCTGCCATGAGATGATCCTTATTTTGCAAGCGACCTGCCGTATCAATCATGAGAATATCTACACCTTCTGCCACCGCACGTTCGACTCCGTCAAAAACAACACTGGCAGGATCTGATTTCTCCGGACCCGTCACTACTGGCACATCAACACGACGTCCCCATTCCACCAACTGAGCAACTGCCCCTGCACGGAAAGTATCTGCTGCAACCAACATAACATTTTTACCAGCTTGTTTATACTTGTAGGCCAACTTACCGACAGAGGTTGTTTTACCAACACCATTGACACCCACAAAGAGCATAACAGTCAAGCCATCTTGAAAATTGATCTGTTCGCTAAACTGTCCATCTTTTTCATAAATATCAACGAGTTTTTCGATAATCACGTGACGGAGCTCTTCAGCTTTCTTAGCCTTTTGTAATTTGGCTTCATAGCGGAGCTCCTCTGTCAGTGTAGAAGCGACTTGTACACCTACGTCTGACAAAATCAACATCTCTTCTAGTTCTTCAAAAAATTCTTCGTCAACCGAACGAAAATTAGCAAAGAAAGCATTGAGGCGAGCCCCAAAACCTGTACGGGTCTTTTTCAAAGTTCGTTGGTACTTATCTTGTTCGCTTTCTTGAACTGTTTGTACTAATTGCTGAACAGTCTCGGTCTTTGGTTTGGTTTGGATAGCAGAGCCATCTCCTTCTTCCCTAGCTTCTTTGACATGAGAGGCAGCAGCTTCCTTAGCAGCATAATACTGGCTCATCATATCCAGTGTTCGCTGTCTTTGTTCCTCCTGCTCAACTGTCCATTCAGGCACCATAGGCTGTTCAATAGCTTCTGTTACTTGTTCAGGCTCAACTGGTTCACTTTGTCCCATCTCTTCTTCTGCCTGATTCTTTTCAAGCTCATCAACTGCTTCTGCCTGACTTTTCTTTTGCGCTTTCTGTCCAAATAATCGATCAAATAATCCCATATTAGTCCCCATTCAGTACATATTTTTTAATGGCCCAAGCAATCCCATCTTCATCATTGCTCTTTGGCAAAACGACTCTGGCAGCCGACTTGATTTCATCTGTTGCATTAGCCATCGCTACACCAAGACCAGCCCATTCAATCATGGAAAGATCATTTCCCTCATCGCCACAGGCCATTACTTCTGACTGTTTGATACCTAGATGGCCTATCAATTTTGCTAGACCATTTGCCTTATGGACTCCTTTTGGACTCCATTCAAGCAAAATATCCCGTGACTTAAAAATCTCAAAACGCTCATAGAGTTCTACAGGGATTTTTGGAATCTGTTCATCCAAAAAATCTGCGGCAACTGCCGATACGGCCTTGTTGTAAACAAAGTCCTCTGGCATAGTCTCATCCGTAATCAAAATCTTATTGAGCAGCGGATTGCAGGTCAAATAGAGAGAAGCGTGTGCTGACGGTAAAGAGTAAACATCTCCACCATAAAGAACATCCAGTGGCAAGTCTAAGTCATTTGTCACCTGTCGGATGGCACGCACATCCTCAATGCTAAAACCAGTCTTATCTAGGATACGACCTGTATTTTCTTGCACTAAACCACCATTGAAAGTGATAGAATACTGATTTTCACCGAGCAAGTCCAACTCTTCCAGAAAAGTGCCTATCGCTTGCAAGGGACGTCCTGTCGTCAGTACAACGTAAACTCCCTGTTGGCGTGCTCTGGCGATAGCTTCTTTGTTAGCTTCCGAAATTCGTTTATCCGATGTCAGAAGTGTTCCGTCTAAATCCAATGCAATCAATTTAATTGCCATTTACTTCCTCCTCTAAATAGGCCAATACCGCTTCGTCATTACAGTGTCCGATAATCTGATCTGCCAGAGCCTTGACATCGGCTCTAGCATTTTCTGTCGCAATAGCATAACCTGCAAATGCCAACATATCTAAATCATTTTGGTTATCACCAAAGACCACAACCTCCTGCCCACTAAGCCCAAAATGCTTGCATAAGTGTTGGAGACCGACTGCCTTATTGGAACCAGATAGGATAATATCAATATTATCAAATCCTGTTGTCATGGCTGTCACACCTTCAAATGTATCATTCAGCCACTGCCTTGCAGCATCCATTTCCTCAGGAGAAAATCTAGCATTGATTTTGATAATATCCTCTTCAACCTCTTTGAACGAATCAACCAGATGAAAATGGGCATAATAGCTCGTCATTGCTTCCAAGAAACGTGGCTCTGCATTTTTTAATAAATAAAAATTTTCGAGACCCGATAAAACCATGGAGCGACTGCTTCCGTAAGGGCCTGCATCTATCCCCGCAATCAAGGGAAGGTAAACTTCCGATGGAATAGACTCATCCATAAAAATTACCTGACCTTGATATTCCACGATTGAACCATTTTCTGCCACAAAAGCAATCTCATCCACAAAATCCTCAAAGACCATCTTAAGGCTTAGCAGTGACCGTCCACTAGCGGCTACAAACAGATACCCTTTTTCTTTAAAATGATCAAGCAATCGACGAAAACGCTCTTTATCAAAGCTGTGGTCTTCGCGTAAAAAAGTACCATCCATATCACTAGCATAAAGCTTTTTAATCATAATTTTTCCACATCTTTCAGTTTAACTGAGACAATCTTAGAAACACCTGACTCCTGCATTGTCACTCCATACATGGCATCCGCTGCTGCCATTGTCCCCTTACGGTGAGTCACCACGATGAACTGACTCTCCTTATCAAAACGATTGAGATAATCTCCAAAACGCTTAACATTCGCCTCATCCAAAGCAGCCTCCACCTCATCAAGAATAACAAAGGGAATGGTCTTGACACGGATAATAGAAAATAGCAGAGCAAGAGCCGACAGGGCTTTTTCACCACCAGACATCAGATTGAGCGATTGGATTTTCTTTCCCGGAGGCTGAACAGAAATCTCCACACCCGCTGTCAGCATATCGCTTTCTGTTAATATCAAGTCCGCAGAACCGCCACCAAACATCTGTCTGAACGTCTGCTTGAAGCTTTCGCGAATAGCTTCAAAGGTTACTTTAAAGCGTTCTTTCACCTCATCATCCATCTCATGAATGGTATCAAGGAGCAAATCGCGGGCTGATAAAATATCTGCTCGCTGTTCATTGAGAAAGTTCAAGCGGTTGCTTACTTCATCATACTGTTCGATTGCATCCAAATTGATCGGACCAAGAGTACGAATAGCTCTTTCAAAATCTTTCAGTGCTTGCTCGGCCGCAGGAAGATTTTCTACTTCCTTGGCTTTCTGGCAGGCTGCTTCAAAACTGAGCTTAAAATGCTCGGTTAGATTCGCAAGCAAGTTTCTTAATTTATCCCCTGCTTGCTCACAGTCCGATTCCAACTTGGCCTGCTTGCGAATCAAGTCATCATTTTGAGACCGAGCCTGATGCAATCTCCCCTCCAAATCTTCGAACTGTCCATCAATATCCTCTAGTTCAAATTTTAAGCGAATAAGAATTTGGTTGGTCTGAGTTTGCTTGTCGGTAGCTGCCAGTAATTGTTCTTCCAGAACTTCTATGCTGGTGTCCTCAAGAGCTTCTAATTTCTGGTCAATTCTATCTTGTAGGATGGATATTTCCTCATTAGCCGCTTCTTTTTCTACCTTCAAGCGTTGGAGATCTGCCTGCTCAAAGCGAAGCTGACTGGCTACCTCAGTCCGTTCAAGTGTCAAGCGTCCTTTTTGAGCTTGTAAGTTCTGTAAACTCTCTTGGATGCTATCACGATTATCTCGAACTTGGCTGATTTGCTGATTTAGCTCAGCCTTTTTGTCATGCAAAGATTGAACAAGGGTCGCTTCCTCGGCAGCTTGG
Organism: Streptococcus sp. DAT741; assembly: GCF_009866825.1. Lineage (NCBI taxonomy): Bacteria > Bacillati > Bacillota > Bacilli > Lactobacillales > Streptococcaceae > Streptococcus > Streptococcus sp. DAT741. The sequence goes on along the minus strand of NZ_CP019557.1, from coordinate 733,169 downwards.
CCTTCCAGTTCTGTGAGGATTGTGGGACTAATTTGTCCCATTTGTAAATCGTACTGAGCTGTTAACTGAGCTAAACGATTCTCCACTTGTTCCTGACGAATGATTGCACTCTGCTGAGCAAGACGAGCTTGCTCTCCCTCTTCTTTGATAGTATCCAGACTCTCTCTAGCTTGCTCTACGGTCACTTTCTTAGTCGCTACCAAACTCTCTTGTTCTTGCAACTGGCTAGAAAGCTCTGCTATTTCTCCCAAAAGCGCTTCTAATTCTGGCTTGATAAAGGTCGTGCTATTCCCACGGTTGCTACCACCAGCAAAGGAACCACCGGGACGAATTTCAGTCCCATCCATCGTCACCATTCGCACTTGGAACCTAGTTGCACGCGCAGCCTGATTTGCATGATCAATCGTGTCAAAAATTGCAATCGTCCCTAGCAGGTTTTGGAAAATACTATCTAAGCCAGCTTGGTAAGTCACCAAATCACTGGCTATTCCCATAAAACCAACCGAACTTTCAAGTGTTGCCAACTGTTGAGCCGCCAACTGTCGTGGCTTGATAGTCGTCAGTGGTAAGAAGGTCGCTCGCCCTTGGCGTTTCTCCTTCAAGAAAGCAATAGCCCGTTTAGCGGTCGCTTCATCCTGAACAATCACATGCTGACTGGCACCACCCAAAGCAATTTCCAAAGCAGTCCGATAACGCGTATCAAAAGTCAGTTGTTCACTAACCGCACCAACAATACCACCCAAACTTGGGGCAGCTTGCAAAACAGCCTTGACTCCAGCATAAAAATTGGAATGATTTTTTAAAATAGCTTCCAAGCTTGACTGCCGAGCCTGTTTCCCCTTGAGCTGATCTAGCAAATCAAACATAAGCCCTTGCTCTTGTTGATAGGCTTTCTCAGCCTGCTCAAACTGTTCTTTTCCAGCCTGATAAGCATCCAACAAGCTACGCAGACTGGCTTCAGCCTGCTCCACACTAGCTTGACTCTCTGTCAATTCTTTCTGGGCAGTCTCTTTTTCAGTCTGTAGTCGCGCCAACTCTTCTGATTTACTCTCAGACAAGCTGATTTGATTGGCAATATCTTGCTGAATTTTTGTCAAACGGTTCGACGCTTCAGCCTCTTCCTGCATCAACGTCACATACTGCTCTCGCAAATGGTCTAGAACCTGTTCTGGATCTTCTGAAAAGTAAGAAATCTCTTTATCCACCGCAGCAATATCCACCTGCAAGGCAGCCAGAGTAGCCTCTAGTTGAGCAAGTGTTTCCTGTTTTTGGATAACTTGCTCTTCCAAGTCATCTCGTTTAACCTGCATCATTTCTAAGCGTTCCTGAGCCTCTTGACGACTAGACTCGTTTTGACTGGATTCCAGCTTATAGACATCTATTTTTCGTTCCAAATCGCTGATCAACTTCGTCAAATCAAGCAAGACAGCTTGTTCTCGCTCCATCTGTTCTGATAGACGGTGGCGCCTGTCCTTTAAGGATTGATTGTCCTGTTCCAACTCAGCCCGCTGTTCATAATAAGTAGCCAAATCTACCTTGACTGCCTCTAATTCTGCTTCCTTGGCAGTTAATGTCTCCTTGCCCAATTTTAACTGAGCGACCAAGACATCTAAATAGAGTTCCTTGCGTTGACCATCCAACTCCAAGAACTTTTTAGCTGTTTGGGCTTGCTTTTCCAAGGGTTTGACCTGATTGTCCAATTCATAGATGATGTCGTCCAAACGATCTAAGTTTCCCTGAGCCTGAGCCAGCTTACTTTCTGTCTCTTTCTTACGGTTTTTGTACTTTAAAACACCCGCAGCTTCTTCAAAAATAGCCCTGCGTTCCTCCGGTTTGGAATTGAAGATGGCCTCAACACGCCCCTGAGAAATGATAGAAAAGGAGTCTCGACCTAAGCCGGTATCCATAAAAAGATCATGAATATCCCGCAGTCTCACCTTCTGACCATCAATCAGGTACTCACTATCACCTGACCGATAAATGTGGCGTTCAACTCTTATTTCTTTGTTCTTATGAGCAATAAACCCTGTACTATTGTCCAAAGTCACCACTACAGAAGCATAATTGAGTGGTTTCCGATTCTCTGTCCCGGCAAAGATAACATCTGGCATCTTGCCACCACGTAAACTCTTGGCAGAAGACTCCCCCAAAGCCCAACGCAGACTCTCTGTAATATTGGACTTGCCAGACCCATTGGGACCGACCACAGCAGTCACCCCACGATCAAAAACAACCTTTGTCTTATCCGCAAAGGACTTGAAGCCCTGCATTTCAATCGATTTAAGATACATATCTATCCTCTAGTCTCCACAGCATTTTGGGCGGCAGCTTGTTCCGCTAATTTTTTCGACCGACCACTTCCACGTCCTATCACACGCTGATCCGCCGACACCTCCACCTCAAAAATTTTATCGTGTGCAGGCCCAGACTCTGATATAACCTGATAGGATATTGCAATTTCACCATTGACCTGAAGAATTTCTTGCAAGGCTGTCTTATAGTCTGTCACTCGCTCAAAATTCCCCTTTTCCAGACGAGGAATCATGACCTGATAAAGAAACTGTTCAACAGCCTTTTCTCCCTTGTCTAATAGCAAAGCTCCCAAAAATGCCTCGAAAGCATCACCGAGAATCGTATCCCGATTGCGACCACCAGACTTTTCCTCACCTTTTCCCAGACGAATGAAGGCATCAAAGCCACAAGCACGAGCAAAGCCAGCCAAGGACTCTTCTCTAACAAATGTCGAACGCAATTTGGACATCTCACCTTCAGGACGATCAGGATATTTCTGATAGAGGTACTTGGAAATCATCAACTGGAGAACAGCGTCTCCTAAAAATTCCAAGCGCTCATTATGTGAAATTTTTAGAAGACGATGCTCATTGGCATAAGAGGTATGGGTAAAAGCTGTTTCTAACAAGGTCAAATCCGAAAAATTGATTCCAAAATCTTCCAGTAATTTTGTATGTAAATCGTTCATAATATGCTCCTTTCTCTCAAGTTCAAGTCATATTTACCATGGAAGGTCTTACTTGCATTCCATCTCAATATTATACCACATTTCCTTCTCCTCTTCCTACCCTAGCCTAGTTTTCACACAAATGTATCAATTTTTAAATAGGGTTTCTGAAAATAGTTATAGATTCCCTATTCTGTGAAAAAGATTGGAACGCTTGACAAGCTCGTCTAACTCTGATATAGTATTGTTCGGGCACCTCTTTTAAGAGGTCGGACATAGCTCCCTATTAGCTAGGGGGCGTTTTTGTTTTTTCTGAGCAAAATATTACCCATATAACTAAACATACATAGAGAGGATGCAACACAATGAAACAGATTGCATTTGATTCAAATAAATATTTGAACTTACAACGTGACCATATTTTAGAGCGTATCGCCCAATTTGAGGGTAAACTCTACATGGAATTTGGTGGAAAAATGCTAGAGGATTTCCACGCCGCCCGCGTCCTACCAGGCTATGAACCTGATAATAAAATCAAACTCCTTCAGGAATTAAAAGATCAAGTAGAAATTGTCATCGCAATCAATGCCAGCAATATTGAACATTCAAAAGCGCGCGGTGATTTGGGAATTTCTTATGACCAAGAAGTCTTCCGTCTGATTGACACCTTCAACGATATTGACATCTATGTCGGTTCTGTTGTCATTACCCAATACCGTAACCAACCCGCTGCTGATGCTTTCCGCAAGCAGCTTGAAAAGTATGGCATCAAATCCTATCTACATTATCCAATAAAAGGTTATCCCTCTGATATTGACTACATTATCTCGCCGGAAGGTATGGGAAAAAATGACTATATCGAAACAAGTCGCAATCTCGTTGTTGTGACAGCTCCAGGTCCTGGTTCTGGCAAATTGGCAACCTGTATTTCTCAACTATATCACGATCAACTTCATGGCATCACATCTGGTTATGCCAAGTTTGAAACCTTCCCTGTCTGGAATTTACCTCTTCATCATCCAGTGAACCTGGCCTACGAGGCTGCTACTGCCGATCTTGACGATTTGAATATGATTGACCCATTCCATTTGCAGACTTATGGAAAAACAGCAGTCAACTACAATCGAGACATTGAAGTATTTCCTGTACTCAACCGTACCTTTGAGCGTATCTTAACGAAATCACCATACGCTTCACCGACTGATATGGGAGTCAATATGGTCGGCTATTCAATCATCAACGAAGAGGCTGCCATTGAAGCCTCTAAACAAGAGATTATTCGTCGCTACTATCAAACCTTGGTCGATTTTAAGGCGGAACGTGTCAGCGAGCAAGCTGTCAAAAAGATTGAATTGCTGATGAACGAGGTCGGTGTAACCCCAGCAGACCGTAAAGTCACCCTTGCAGCACGCCAAAAAGCTGAAGAAACCAATGCCCCTGCTCTTGCTATTGAGTTACCAAGTGGAGAGATTGTGACAGGTAAAACATCCGACCTACTCAAACCGACTGCCAGCGTTCTCTTGAACGCCATCAAGCAGATTGCTCAAATCGATGATGCTGTTTTATTGATTGAGCCAAACTATATCCGTCCAATCCAAGAGCTAAAAACCAACCACCTAGATAAACACAATACTCGTCTCAATGCCAGCGAAATCCTCAATGCCCTTGCTATTACCGCCCAAGATAGCTCACTTGCTGCAACAGCCATGAAAGAATTGGGACATTTGAACGGTAGCGAAGCTCATTCGACAGTTATCCTATCCGACGAAGATAAAAGCGTCCTTCGCAAACTAGGTATCAACCTTACTTTTGATCCTATTTATCAACACAACAAGTTTTATCAGAAAAACTAAACATAAAAAACACTTGTCAGAGTAATATTTTCTGACAGGTGTTTTTATGATTGCTATAATAAAATAGTATGCAAAAGCACTTCCAAAATCGGAAGTGCTACAATTTAATTAGTCAAAGTCTACATACTCTTTTTGAAGGGCAAGAACTTCTTCAGCTGTTGCACACTCTGTCAATGCACGCTGAGCGTATTCTTCCATCTTGGCAGTGTCCAATTTCTTCATGAGGCTACGTGTACGAAGAACAGAGGTCGCACTCATAGAGAACTCATCCAAGCCCATACCAACAAGAAGTGGAACAGCTTGTTGGTCGCCTGCCATCTCACCACACATACCAGCCCACTTGCCTTCTGCATGTGCAGCCTTGATCACATTGTTAATCAAACGTAGGATAGATGGGTTGTATGGTTGGTAAAGGTATGAAACCTGCTCGTTCATACGATCTGCCGCCATTGTGTATTGGATAAGATCGTTTGTACCAATAGAGAAGAAGTCTACTTCTTTTGCAAATTGGTCCGCAATCATCGCTGCTGCTGGGATTTCAATCATAATACCCACTTCAATATCATCTGCAACTGCAATGCCTGCTGCCAACAAGTTTGCTTTTTCTTCTTCAAGGATAGCTTTCGCCGCACGGAACTCTGTCAACAGAGCAACCATTGGGAACATGATCCGTAATTTTCCGTGTACAGATGAACGAAGAAGAGCGCGCAACTGTGTACGGAACATTTGGTTACCAGTCTCAGAGATAGAGATACGAAGGGCACGGAAACCAAGGAATGGGTTCATCTCATGCGGGAGATCAAAGTAAGGAAGCTCCTTATCACCACCAATATCCATTGTACGAACCACAACTGGTTTGCCATTCATACCTTCAAGTACTGCTTTATACGCTTCGTATTGCTCATCTTCAGTCGGGAAGTCTTGAGAATCCATGTACAAGAACTCTGTCCGATAAAGACCGACAGCTTCTGCACCGTTATCATTAACACCCTCAACGTCTTTTGGTGTACCGATATTGGCTGCCAATTCAAAGTGCTTGCCATCAGCAGTAACTGTTTGAGCATCTTTGAGGAGAGCCCACTCAGCTTTTTGTTTTGCATAAGCTTCGCCAGCAGCCTTAAATTCTGCAATCACTTCTTCAGATGGGTTGATAACAACATCACCGGTGATACCGTTAACAGCCAATACATCGCCATCTTTGACAATTTCCGTAATGTTATTTGTCCCTAAAACAGCCGCAATTTCAAGTGTACGAGCCATAATAGCTGAATGGCTTGTACGTCCGCCGATATTTGTCACAAAGGCTTTTACAAACTGTTTGTTCAACTGTGCTGTATCTGAAGGGGTCAAGTCATGAGCAATGACGATAGACTCTTCATCAATAGCTGCTGGGTTTGGCAAACGAACACCAAGCAAATGCGCCAACACACGCTTAGCTACGTCACGAATATCTGCTGCACGCTCTTGCATGTATGGGTTGTCTTCCATACCTTCAAAGATAGCGATAAACATATCTGTGACTTCTTTCAAACCTGTCTCAGCATTGGTTTTCTTAGCACGGATTGTCTCTTTTATCTGACCGATCATTTCTGGGTCAGAAAGAACCATCAAATGTGCATCAAATACGGCTGCGGCCTCTTCACCTAGGCTAGCTACTGCGTTCTCACGAATAACAGAAAGCTCGTTCTGTGATGCTTCTAGAGCAGCATCCAAACGAGCTTCCTCTGCATTTGTATCTTCAACTGTAACAGTTTCGAAAGACAAATCTGGCTGAACGAGTAGATATGCCTTAGCAACGGCAACACCATCTGATGCTGCAATTCCTTTAAGCATTTCTGTCATCTTTTTATGCCAATCCTTCTTTTTCCATTGTTTCAGTGATAGCTGCGATTGCATCGTCAGCATCGGCACCTTCAGCAGAGATTGTTACGTCAGCGCCTTGACCAACACCAAGACTCATAACACCCATGATAGATTTAAGGTTAACAGACTTTTCTTTGTAGTTCAAAGTGATGTCTGAAGCAAATTTGCTAGCTGTTTGCACAAGCAATGTTGCTGGACGTGCATGAATACCTGTTTCTGCCACAATGTGGAAGTCTTTTGAAGCCATATTTGGATTCTCCTTTGTTTTTACAAAATTGTGAGTTACTCGTGATAACCCTTACAGAGGACATTATACCACTTCTTGAAATCATTTTCAATATTTTTTTACTTTTCTTTCATATTCTAGTATAAAAAAACGACCTTGTTTCATTCTTTCTACTATTAAATAAACTCAATCCCAGACAGAAGGATTGAGAGAAAGCGAAGATCAAGTAAAGATAGTATTAACCTTTTTATTATACCATAAATATTTTTATAGAAATAGACTTGTTTCTTTGCTATTTAATTTAGTATCCGAATACTGCGAGAGAGGTGACCATGAAAAACTTAAAACTATTTCTCATCTTATTTTTCATACAATAGCTAGTATTGTCATATTTTACTTTTCAGTAAGAAAAAAATATTTTTGTGTCGCTATCAAGCATATCGTACTTTGTTGTATTTATGTTTCAACTATTCAGCATAATACAATACGAGACAAGGATAGCTTTCTGGTCAACAGCACGAATGATAGACCTATTATCAAGAACGGATAAGCACTATATATGGTATTTTACAAAATAAAAATATACTATATTTTGTGATTTTGCCTAAACTTCCTTCTTGACTTTCATCTCAAAATTTTGTATGCTAGTCTGGTAACAAAATTAGGATTTTTGATAATCCTTCATGGACAAAGGAGAACTTGAGTGGTAACAATCTATTCAAAAAACAACTGTGTACAATGCAAAATGACTAAGAAATTCTTGGACCAGCACAATGTAGAATACAAAGAAATCAATCTAGATGAGCAACCTGAGTTTATCGAGCATGTTAAAGAACTCGGTTTCTCAGCGGCACCAGTAATCGAAACTGAAAACGGTGTCTTCTCAGGCTTCCAACCAGGAAAATTAAAAGCTTTGGTTTAATACTATTTTACCTTCCTATATAAATAGAAAGAGATTGCAACTATGAGTTTGAAAGAGTTAGGCGATGTTTCCTACTTCCGTCTAAATAATGAAATTAACCGCCCTGTAAATGGGCAAATTCCCCTCCATAAAGACCAAGAAGCTGTCAAAGCTTTCTTTAAGGAGAATGTCCTTCCAAATACCAAACAGTTTGATTCCATTTTAGATAAAATTGCTTATCTACTGGAAGAAAACTACCTTGAAAAAGAATTTTTGGAGCAGTACAGTCCTGAATTTATCATAAAAATTGATCAATTTTTGAAAGATCAAGACTTCCGCTTCAAATCGTTCATGGCGGCATACAAATTCTACAACCAGTATGCCCTCAAGACCAACGACGGTGCCTACTACTTGGAAAGCATGGAAGATCGTGTGCTTTTCAATGCCTTGTATTTTGCAGAAGGCGATGAGGAATTGGCACTGAATTTGGCAAATGAGATGATTCACTTGCGTTATCAGCCTGCGACTCCTTCTTTCTTAAACGCTGGGCGTGCCCGTCGTGGTGAGTTGGTATCTTGCTTCCTCATCCAAGTAACAGACGATATGAACTCGATTGGTCGTTCTATCAACTCAGCTCTGCAATTATCCCGTATCGGTGGTGGTGTGGGGATTTCTCTCAGCAACTTGCGTGAAGCCGGTGCACCAATCAAGGGCTACGAGGGAGCTGCCTCTGGTGTTGTTCCAGTTATGAAACTCTTTGAAGATAGCTTCTCCTATTCTAACCAACTCGGTCAGCGCCAGGGGGCAGGAGTTGTCTACCTAGATGTTTTCCATCCAGACATCATCGCCTTCCTTTCTACCAAAAAGGAAAATGCTGATGAGAAGGTTCGTGTGAAGACTCTCTCACTTGGTATTACTGTTCCTGACAAATTTTACGAACTGGCTCGTAAGAACGAAGATATGTATCTCTTCAGCCCATATTCTATCGAACTAGAATACGGTATCCCATACAATTACATTGATATAACAGAAAAATACGATGAGTTGGTCGCTAATCCTCGTATCCGTAAAACAAAAATCAAGGCGCGCGACTTGGAGACAGAGATTTCAAAACTACAACAGGAATCTGGCTATCCTTATGTGATTAACATTGATACAGCCAACCGTAGCAATCCTGTTGATGGTAAGATTATCATGTCTAACCTCTGTTCAGAGATCCTTCAAGTACAAACTCCTAGTGTTCTCAACGATTCTCAGGAGTACTTGACTATGGGGACAGATGTTTCATGCAATCTCGGCTCAACCAACATCGTCAACCTCATGAAGTCACCTGACTTTGGTCGTTCTGTCCGCACCATGACACGTGCTTTGACCTATGTAACAGACCATTCACATATCTCTGCTGTGCCATCCATTGAAGCTGGAAATAGTCAGGCCCACTCTATCGGTCTCGGTGCTATGGGACTCCACAGCTATCTGGCTCAACATCTGATTGATTATGGATCACAAACAGCGGTGGAATTTACCAATATCTACTTTATGCTCCTCAACTACTGGACCTTGGTAGAGTCAAACAATATTGCGCGTGAGCGCAGGACTACTTTCCAAAATTTTGAAAAATCAGCCTATGCAGATGGTACTTACTTTGACAAGTATGTAACTGGTGACTACCAGCCACAATCAAATCGTGTGAAAGAGTTATTTGAAGGAATCTTTATTCCAAGCGGACAAGATTGGGCTGAACTGCGTGAGAAGGTAAAAGCTGATGGACTTTATCACCAGAATCGTCTAGCTGTTGCGCCGAATGGTTCTATCAGCTATATCAATGATGTTTCAGCTTCTATCCATCCGATTACCCAACGTATTGAAGAACGCCAAGAAAAGAAAATCGGTAAGATTTACTATCCTGCTGCTGGACTTTCTACTGCAACGATTCCATTCTACAAATCAGCCTATGACATGGATATGCGTAAGGTCATTGATGTTTATGCTGCTGCAACCGAGCATGTGGATCAGGGCTTATCACTCACACTTTTCCTCCGTAGCGAGCTACCAAAAGCCCTTTACGAATGGAAAAAAGAGAATAAGCAAACCACACGTGACCTGTCTATTCTTCGTAACTATGCCTTTAACAAAGGTATCAAATCAATCTACTACATCCGTACTTTCACGGATGATGGCGAAGAAGTCGGCGCAAACCAATGTGAGTCGTGTGTTATCTGATGTTTTGAATAAAGATTATTCGACATTGTAACGTTTGGAAAATGTTTATCCGTTTGGATTGAAAAAAGAAAGCTTTATTCAACAACTAACATCAAGGAAAACGAACGACAGATAGGCTGCTTCGGAATTGTATCATGACAGTTCTGATGCTTGGTAAATAAACGCAAAAATAATTAGTGATAAAACGAAAGAAAACAATATGGAAACCTACTACAAAGCCATAAACTGGAACGCCATTGAAGACGTTATCGATAAGTCTACTTGGGAAAAGTTGACCGAGCAATTTTGGCTCGATACCCGTATCCCCCTGTCAAACGACTTGGATGACTGGCGTAAATTGACTGCCGAAGAAAAAGACCTGGTTGGTAAGGTCTTCGGTGGCTTGACTCTTTTGGATACCCTGCAATCTGAAACAGGGGTGCAGGCATTGCGCAATGACATTCGGACCCCTCATGAGGAGGCTGTTTACAACAATATCCAATTCATGGAGTCTGTCCATGCCAAGTCCTACTCTTCTATCTTTTCAACCTTGAATACCAAATCAGAGATTGAGGACATCTTCGAGTGGACAAACAGCAATGAATACCTGCAACGCAAGGCGAAGATAATCAACGAAATCTATGAGACTGGGACACCACTTGAAAAGAAGATCGCCAGTGTGTTTTTGGAAACCTTCCTCTTCTACTCTGGTTTCTTTACTCCGCTTTACTATCTTGGAAATAATAAACTCGCTAACGTTGCTGAAATTATCAAACTGATTATCCGTGACGAGTCTGTCCACGGTACCTATATCGGTTACAAGTTTCAGGTCGGTTTCAATGAATTGCCAGAGGAGGAGCAAGAGAAACTCCGCGACTGGATGTATGACCTCCTCTACCAGCTCTATGAAAACGAGGAAGGCTACACGCGCTCTCTTTATGATGCTGTTGGGTGGACAGAAGAAGTCTTGACCTTCCTCCGCTACAATGCCAACAAGGCGCTGATGAACCTGGGACAAGATCCGCTTTTTCCAGACTCAGCAGATGATGTCAACCCGATTATCATGAACGGTATCTCAACTGGTACATCAAACCACGACTTCTTCTCACAGGTGGGAAATGGATACTTGCTCGGTGAAGTTGAAGCTATGCAGGACGACGACTATTTGTATGGATTATCATAATAGCAAACAGTTTAATAAAATACACTAAGTTATTAACCCACTTTTTACCTTTTTCATTCTAAAATGTAAAGTACAAACAAGTACATTATACTAAAGGGGTAGTAAAAAAGGTATTAAATTTTATGAGTTCAGCAGGCAAGGAAGAGGTTGGGACAATAGTCCAATTTCATATATAAAAAGCGAACAAAACCAGTTTTCTGACAATCAGAATCTTGGTTTGTTCGCTTTTTTTGTTCAATTATAGATCTAAAGGACTTGATAATTGAGATTTTCAAAATTGAAAATCTTTTTGTCCCAAGCTCTTTTTATATCGAATTAACTGATTTATCTCACACCAATCTGGTAAGTAAGAATGGTTTAGCGGCTCGATTAAGTAACAATCATCTGCTAATTCATTAGAAATATAAACAATGATAGCATTTTGACCTGTCACTTTATCAATTACTTCATCATCTAACTTGAGATTATACACGCTTTCACTACGCTGGCTCATTTTGGCAACACGAGCATCACTCGCTAAAATTTCTTCTTTGCTGAATAACTCAGCTCTTATATTTCTCCAGTAATCAGTAAATATCTTTCCTATGCCCAAACTCAAGAGCTAGAATAACCATCTTATCCTCTTGAATTTCGCATATCAGTCTATAATCACCGATACGATAACGCCATTCATTGGCGTGGTTTCCTGTCAATCCCTTGCCGTTAGTTCGTGGGGTGTCTGTACCGTCTAAATGCTTATCTACCCAAGCAAAAAGTAGCCTTTGGATAGATTTATCCAGCTTTCTGATCTGCTTTTGAGCCTTTTTTGAATACTCTACATGATACATTTACAAGCCCAGCTCTTTCTTAAAATCAGCATGGCTAATTGTCTCTGGGTCTGCTTTGTATTCAGCATAGGCTTGTTTATAAATTTTCAAATCATACTCATCTTCAATATCACGCTCAAGAGCTTTCTTGAAAAGACTTGAAAGACTTTGCCCTGTTAATTGAGCATAGCTTTTGAAAAATATTTCTTCTTCTTGATTTAATCTGATAGTTACTGTACTCATGATATTTACCTCGTTTCTTTGTGTTACATTGTAACACATTTTAAGGTGTTTGTCAATTCTCACAATAATAAAAAGCACCTAGTTTCCTAGATGCTAGCACAATGACACGGATTCGCACCGGAATTTCCTCCATCAAGGCGTAATCCCTATATACTACTCCTTGTGCTTAAATCATTATATCAAACAGTATTAAAATTTATCAAGTAGCATCTATATGAATTGCTTTTATAAATACTCTTTTCCAATTTCTAATATTATTTGCATTTTTAAAGGATTTTTCATACCAATGTGTACCAGTTCCCGGCGTTGTGTACTTTCTTCTAGCTGCTAGTAATTTCTCCCTGTTAGCAAAGAAAAATCGTCTTTGCTTTTCAGAAACAAAACCTTTCCGCTTTGGCCCGTAATATTGCGCTCTTGCGTAAGGTGGGTTATAAACTATAGAATTTCCGACTACATGCCCAGATGCTCGCAAATTACCGCTTTTCTTTGGGATATATTTATTGGTATCAAGCATCATTTGGTTCATCATTGCTAGCTTTCCTATTTGTATGGATTGTAGGAGACCTCAGCGCACAAAACAAATGGTAGCTCTATGCTCCTCAGAAATAGAGTAAATAATTGTTGCAAGGATTTAGTTTTGATTTATACAGGACTAAGTCCTTTCTTTTATTTTCAGATAGTTTCAAAAACTAATTTTCGCTGTCATGATACATCAGATAGTGTAGCAATTAAAAACTTTGTAAGGCGTCAGATCAGTATTTTTTTTTAATGGTAATTGCGTCGAAAAAATCCAGTAAAACTCCGTGTTTTCCCGGTATTGGAGTTAATTAGTGTTCCCAAAATTAAATGACATTAAATTTTCAGTAAATTCGTGAAGATAATATTTTTATAACAATATATAAAATATAAGGGTTCATCTTTTATGGAATGATATACTAGTATATATAAAAATGAAGAAAGAGAGATATTTTATGACTCCACAGAAGAAAAGGCATTACAGTATTCGTAAATTGCGAGCTGGTGTCGGGTCAATTCTCATTGGAACCACATTATTATTTGGACTTTCGACACAACTCGTTCAAGCAAATGTCACAACAGATGGCACTACTAGTGACTCAGCAGGGGGAACTGCCGCAACACCAGGTGTAACAGCTAGTGAGACACCCGCTACTACAGCTGCGGGAGGGGAAACTGCTACACAAGCTACACCAAATACGAATGGAGAAAGCACCACAGGAGAAGAGAAACCTAAGGAGTCAACTCCCACAACAGAAGCTGCACCAAAATCTCAAACAGAAAGTAAAGAAGCAGCACCTGAAAAAGCAGCACCTCAAGCAGAGGATACAAAGACTGCTGGACAGCAAATGATTGATGAATTAGAACGGATTTTAGATGAAGTTAATAAATTAGAACCTTTAGACCCTAAAATTCCTGCTTTTAAGGAACAATATAGACTTTGGAATGGAGATGAAAAAGATCCTGGACTTGAGCGAATTGCAAAAGCTCGACTAGAAAAAGCTAAAAGCAAAGGGTATTCTTCTGAGAAAGAACTTTTAAGTGACTTATACGACTTTACTCAATTTGCTACAATTGAAAAAATAGCTCGTCAGGCACAAGTTTTCTACCAAAAACATGATGACCCAGAGTTGCGACAATTAATTGAAAAAACCTTTAGTTTTAGTGGTGATAGTTCTTATGCCTCCTTGGAAGGACCTACTCACCTAGGGGTGTACGTGAAGAACGATTTAATTCCAAAATTCGAAAAAATCGAAAAACTAGCTAAAGAACTTGAAGAAAAAGCTAAAAAAGAGAAAGAAAAAGAGCAACCTACTCCTGCTCCTATTCCAGAAGAGCCTAAGAAGGATGAGCAACCTGCTCCAGAAAAACCGGAAGATAAAGACAAGCCGACTCCTGAGAAACCAGAAAAACAACCAGAGGATACGGATAAACCTGAGGAAGCACCTAAGAAGCCTGAGGATACAGAGAAACCTGCAGATCCTAAGGAACCAGAAGTACCTAAGAAAGACGAAACACCTGCTCCTACTCCAGAACCTAAGAAGGAGGAGGAAAAACCTGCTCCAGAACCTAAGAAGGATACAGAGAAACCTGCAGATCCTAAGGAACCAGAAGTACCTAAGAAAGACGAAACACCTGCTCCAGAACCTAAGAAGGACACAGAGAAACCTGCTCCGTCTCAACCTAAGCAAGATGATAGCATGAAGAAAGACTACAAACTCTTCTATCAAACAAAAGATAAGACAGAAGAAGTGGACTTCAAAGGTACACCAGAAGAGCTGAAAGCAACCTTGGATAAAGCAATAGAGAAATACAAACAAAATGGTTATCCTTATGTTGACCGATTTGAAAGAGAAAATCGAATCCTACTGGTCTTCAATCAGCATAAGAGCATTATTGTATTAGAAACAAACGGTGATGGCGGTAGCCGACAAAGTCGTCCGTTCTACGGAACTCCTCAAGAGCTTGAAGCAGAAATCAAGAAGCTGACAGAAAATCTATCTGATACATACAAGATTGAGAAAAAAGAAGGTTACGACAAACTAGACCCTACCGTTAAGACAATTACTCTCGTCTTGACAAAATTGTCAGATACACCTAAAGAAACTCCTGCTCCTAAGAAAGAAGACAAGCCGACTCCACCTAAGGATGAGAAACAAACTCAGCCTGAGGACAAGAAACCTGAACAACCTAAGAAGGATGAGAAACAAACTCAGCCTGAGGATAAGAAGCCTGAACAACCTAAGAAGGATGAGAAACAAACTCAACCTGAGGGCAAGAAAGCTGAGAAACCTAAGGATGAGAAACAAACTCAACCTGAAGGCAAGAAAGCTGAGAAACCTAAGGACGAGAAACAAACTCAACCTGAAGGCAAGAAACCTGAGCAACCTAAGGATAAGAAGCCAGTTCCTGCTCCTAAGAAAGCAGAGAAAGCTATGCCATCTAAGGCACGGACTCCTAAGAAAGTCTTGCCAAATACAGGTGAGGTACCATCTATCCTTGCAGTACTGGGAAGTGGATTACTAGGATTCTTGGGAATAGCACACACTAAAAAAAGAAAAAAATAAAGCACCTCTGACGAATCAGAGATAGCGATGTGCCATCTAGCTATCTCTTCTATCAATAGATTTGCTTTAAGAAACCCATATCTCAATAGCTGAGGTATGGGTTTTCATTTGTGATAGATATAGTCCGTCTTCCATGATTTGTAGTCTTCCAACACGGTACAAAAAAAGAGCAGATAGAGCGTCGGTCTAAGACCTTGTCTATCTACTCTTTTATGGAGGGTTAAGCTATTGGCACACAACTATCTTCGACTTGTCTGTCTATTAAAGCTGCTTTTTCTTTTTCTTACGATAAAGACCAGTAAAGCCTGCAAGTACAACTCCTAAACCTACTAAGAATAGATTGCTGCTCTCACCAGTCTGAGGAAGAGCTTTTGTGCTTGCTTTTGAAGAAGCCTCTCCTCTTGTAGCAACTCCTTCTTGTATCTGAAGAGCACGGTTGAGCTCCATCCGAAGTGAAACTTTTTCGCCTTGCTCTGGCTGGGCCTGCTTCAAGACTTTTGGAGCGGTTTCTGACAGCTTATCTAGTTGTGGTTTCTCTGGTATTTCTACCTTCTGCTCCGGTTTCTTCGGTTGAGCCGGAGTTTCCTTAGGTTTCATAATGTCATTCGGTTTATCTTGTTCTGGTTGGACTGAGAACCATTTGACATCTAGCTGCTGGTATTGATTTCCTTTTTGGACTTGTATCCGTGCCACATAGAAACCATCCGGCTTCAGCAATTCCAAACTAAACAACTGAATACTATAGTCTGGAGCTAAGCGACTGAGTTCCTTCACAAGAGCCAATGGAGTCGTAATCCCCTCGCCTTTAAATCCATCAAATAACGAATCAATATTCAAATCATTCGTAAATGTGTCCACATTCTTGATGGATGGTGTTTCTGGATTTGGTTGTACCAACTCTTCATGCTTGGCTGATGCATCAACCTTTACCTTAAAGCGATAGGTATAACTATTTTTCAAATAGTCAACTACTCTAATCGTTACATAATCGTCATTTTCGAGCTGTCTCTCATAAGTCCATTGACGCTTGTTATGATGGTAGAAGTCACCAAATTCACCTTTTTTGAGGGTACTGTCTACCATATCACCATTGATATAGAGTTTCCATCCCTCTTGTCCATCTTCCACCGTTCCAGATAGTCTAACCTTGCCATCTGGTGTAAGAATGACACCTGTCTCATCCTCTTCAGTTGGAAGCTTGATATTTTTATTATCAATAGTCAACTTAGGAATTTGACTATCTAATTTCACTGCATAGCCACGCGCAAAAATTTTCTTATTATCGTGGTAAACCGTTACGTTAATCTGGTTCGAACCTTCAAAGACAGGTACTTTAATTTCTTTATAGTATTCTCTCTGTTTCGGATCAGACTCATAGGTGCCAGACCAGGTCGGTGCTGTGATTGCCTTATACTTCTTCACATTGTAAAGCGGGTTTGTATTGGTAATGATAACACGCTGACCTTTTTTAACGTGTAGATAGTAGGTACGGTAATACTGACCTTTTTCTTCATCCTCATCCCATATCTTACCACCACGGTTTCCTTCTAGGTAGCCTAGTGTATTATCATCATCATGGAAATCGGCTCCGCTTTCAAACTTGGTTGGATCTTCTTTCTTAGCCTTTTCTTCTAAATCATCATCGTCATCATCAGCAGCGTCATAGTCTGTTTCCTCAGTTTCTTCATCTTCAGAAGAAGTTTTTTCATCCAGATCTTCTAGTTCATCATCCTCATCATCATCGTCATCATCATAGTCTGTCTCTTCGGCTTTGGAATCTTCATCTTGTTCTGATTCGTCGTCCTCTTCAGAAGTTGTATCATCAAGATTGTCTTCTTCATCCTCCTCGACATCGTCCTCATCCGTAGTAGCAAAACCATAGCCGCGTAATGGTCTGCTGAATCTTCTTGAACGATAAGAATATCCCCCTAAGTTTTCATTGGATTCTACTACTTCCAATTTTTCCAAGTCAAAGATGGTCTTGTTGTCACCATAGTCGACAGCTACCAATTTCACTTCATCATCAAGAGATCGTCTTTCCACATGGTAATAACCATCTGATGACCGTTCAATAACTTTGACGGTTTCACTATCTTTTTTCAGTAAAACTTGGTGCAGATTAGGATCTTGAATGTCCAGAACTACCTTATCATCTGTCTTTTCTTTGACAGTGATAGTCGGTGAGGTATTATCAATCTTGAATGGGATGTAAGTATACTGCCATGGACGATGTTCTTCCAGACGAGCCCGGATACGGATGTAGTACTGACCTTCTTTCAGGGGCACTTCATCATTTTTCTTCGGATCAAAGACGGTTCCTCCCCAGTCCAAATCCATATCAGGATCGTTATATGGCTCGATATAGTGTTGAAGTTTTTCCTTATGGGCGCTATTTAAAAATTTGAGTGGATAATGTCCTCTCTTCAAGACTTTCAAGGTCTTCGCTACAGACTCATCCTTAGAATCTACAACCTCAACCACTAACTCCTGCGCATGGCGCATGGTCATCAATCTCAAGCGCATTTTGGCATTGTCGCTGATTCCGCCTTTGGATTGCAAGACATACAAGTTAGGATCTGAGGTGATTTGAGATGGATCTTCTTTCCATTTCTCATAGTCTGTCCCCCATGGGACATAGTCAAAGACTTCGTGACCTGTCGCATAGCCTTTGACAAAGCCAGTCATTTTTGTTTTGCTGTCTTTTTCCCAAGCTGGTGGGTCCACAATCTTCTCATCATTCCAGTTGCCATAGAATCCTGTGTAAGGGATATTGAGGTTTGGCTGATTTGGATTTAAGGATTGGAAGTAAATATAGCCTTCGACAAATTCATTTTTCTGTGCGCCACCGACTTCTAGAGTGACTGGTATAACTGCTTGGCTTTTTGGCGCAATCCTGATAATTTTGGCAACTTGTAAGTTAGCTCCATCAATCTTCCGCGTATGGGTGGTTTGGATTGTTTCCGTTTTGCCATACATCTTGCGCTCATGAGAATAGAGTGTCTTGCCTAGGACTTGTCCTGGTGTGATAACAAAGATTTGTTCTTCATCAGACAAGTTTTTCATGACAAGAGAAAATTCTTTTTTCTTGTCTTCAAAATCTTTCAGGGAGGCTGCTCCTTTATTATGGTCATAGGTGACTAAGACCTTGGTCTTTAGAGCTTTCTCTGCATTGACAGCTCCTGCTCCTTGACGTCTTGGAGAATACTCTAAGATGTCTTTCCCTTTTGGAACAGTATGATCTAAAAGAACATCGGCTGTGTTTTGTAGCAAGATTTTATTTAATTCAGGTAGGGATAAGCCCTTTGTTAAGTTTCCACCGTTTTTCAACAAGTCTTTAGTATGTGGAAGCAACATGGCACTAGCTCCAGCTACGTAAGGAGAAGACATGGAGGTACCACTCATGTTAAAGTAACTATTCCAGTTACCTGTTGAGTAAACATTTTCCCCTGGGGCTACTACATCTGGTTTCATTTCCATGGTTCCTGAGCTTCCCCAAGAACTAAATCCTGAGATACCTGGATGATCAAAAACCTTGGTCAGGATTGGTTTTGTTTGGAAGAGAAGATCTTCTTGCTTTTGTTTGGCTTGCTTTTTGATGTACTCTTTCAGGCGTTCACCATCTTTTTCAGACACACTGACTGCCCAAGTTTTTTGAAATTGTCCCTTATAATCATCCAAAAGGGTACTTCTGATTTCTGGAATGGTTTCGTAATTTCCTAGAGTAGTTGGGCTAGGTGCATTGATTAGGATAATACCTTTAGCATTCTTGTGCATCAAACCAGTGAGCTTTTTCAACAAGTCTTCCTCGTCACGTCGAACGAGGACAATTTTATCTTTCAAATCTGCATTTGGTGATTCTTCTAGGTCATGCAATTCACCTTGAGCCTTAAATTCTTGATGGTCTTTCTTCCCAAATATGGTATAGTTATGCCAGTTAATATCCTCATAAGGAAGATCCAAGTCCCCAACTTTTAGATGAGGTAGTTGCATGTGCGTGTGATAGTAAGAGCCAACACCGAGCACATAAGGGTTTGCTGCTACTGCTACAGTTGCTGATTCATCTTTTTGTGGATAAGCCGAGTCAACTCGTCTATCAAAGGTATTGGTCGTATTGGCAGATCCTGTATTTCCCATCGCTGCTGTCACAATAATTCCTTTTTCGGCAGCTCTCTTAAAGGCTTCGTACCAAGCGTCTCCTTTTTGTCCAGAACCATCACTTCCGATACTCAAGCTGACAACATCTGCACCTCTTTTGATAGCATCTTCCAAAGCAAAAAATTGATGGTCTTCTTGGAAACCTTCTATATTGGCATAACTCCAAGTACGATAAGCTAGAAGCTGAGCATTGGGAGCCATCCCTTTAAAACCGTTGTCTTTGTTTCCGACCAATACCCCTGCAATATGCATACCATGCTCTGATCTCTCATCTAGCAAGTCATTGTCACCACTCATAAAGTCAAAGGCGAATGGAATCTTACGACTATATCCTGGGGCAACCTCTTTAATTTTCAGGTTTTCCTCTTTTATATCATCATCTAGTCGCATGATTTCGTGGTTTTTATCAATCCCAGAGTCAATGGTTGCAATAACCAATCCTCGTCCATCTAGGGGATGAGTACCTCTTTCTGCTTTTCTTTGCTCGCGAATGGTTCGAGCTTGATCATTGAGGTGTTTTAGCTCTTTTGGGTTCGGATGAATGTTATGTTGAGCGTTTATTTCTTGAACATGTTTAACACCTTTCAAGCCTTGTATTTCAGCTAATTTTTCCTTAGGTACTCCAACAGACAGCCCATTGATAATCTCATCAAATTGGTGTTTGGAAGGTTCTCCTGCTAAGGCAAGGACAGCTTTTTTGACTGATTCATCAGGTGTTTTTTCAAAGGTGACTAGTACTTGTTTGTTTTCTTTTTCTGTACTGTCTGATGACTTGTTTTTTTCTGTTTTTTGACCCGAAGAAGTGTGAGAAGCTTGATTGGCAGTAGCTGGGACTTCTTTGATAGGTTGTTCTGTTCCTTTTATTTCCTCTTCAACTGGTTGAGCCAATTCTTCCCTTGACTCTTTTGAAGTAGGTGTTTCTTCTTTCACACTACCTTCATAATCAACTGTCACATCGGTAGTATTGCCCACTGTATCAGCCATTACTTGCTGCTCTGCTGCTGCAACACTCGCTAGTAAAATCATCGCCGAGGTTGTTAGAATCAGCTTTTGTTTTCTGGGTCTTATCAATTCTTGTTCCATTTATTCCTCCAAATTAAAATTTATAAAATACTTGATATTCTTCTTTACATCTCCTATTCTCCCTTCCAGTAGAATTATCATAAATGGCTAGCAAATATTCGTCTTTCCCAACCGTCTACATTATCATACTCTTTTTTAATCTAAATTTCAATAAAAATTAGCAATGATTTTCACAAAAGTTAATTATGATTAACAAAAATATTTACAAAACAAAAAAAGAATTGGACTACTCCAATTCTCCTAAAGGATGCTAACATTCATTTGTAACAATATTTTAATCTATCAGAGAGCAAGCTGATACTCTTTTGTTCGACTAAAATGTCGATTCTTTCCAATGAACCGTACAATCCAAGACCTGTTGGCGTTCAACTCGATTGATCCCTTCAATCTGATCAATCAACATCTTGGTCGCTTGGCGTCCTTCTTCAAAAGCAGGCTGAACAATGGTAGAGATAGTAGGGGACGAAAAGTTTGTCCACTCAGTATTATCAAAACCTAGGAGACCGATCTGTGGGAAGGTGAAATTTAGTTCTTTCATAATATTGAACACCAAAGGTAGCGCCCAGCAGTTGGGAACAAATACCAGTGTTTTTTCCTGGATGGAAACCTCTTTGGCAAGAAAGTTTTTCATTTCTTCTACATCAACATGCTCATCTGCAATTGTCAGAGTTACATAATCCTGCTTGCAATCTGATAAGGCATCCATAAAGCCAGTCGCACGCTCAATACGCGTACTGAGGCGACTGGTATCTGCTGTGATAAGGATGAACTTTTGATACCCCTTTTCGACACATGTTTGAATTGTATCATAGACAGCATCGTAATTGTTAGTCTTAATCCAACTCGTGCGGTGTTCGTAGAGTTGACTGTCAAAGAAAATCATCTGTTTCTTCTTTTCTTCAATAATGCGTGAGTACTTTCTAAAATGCGAAGTGGGTTGGATGATAAAACCATCTACACCAAGCATTAGCATACTCTCAATGTACTTATCCTCGCTGGCTTGATCATAATTGCTATTTCCAATCATCACTTGGTAACCGCTCTTGTGGGCTTCTTCTTCAATACCCTTGACAATTTGATTGGAAAAAGTATTCGTAATATCACCGATTAGCACACCTATCAACTTCGTACTTTTTGAATTGAGGCTTCGCGCAACAATGCTAGGCCGGTAGTCTGTCTCACGAATCACTTTTTCTATCTTTTTTCTTGTCTCTTTAGACATTTTCTCATATTTACCATTCAAATAAAAGGAAATGGTTGTCTTTGAAGTCTGAGCCAGCTCTGCAATATCCTTGATAGTAAACTTCCCTGACATCTTACCAATACCTCCTTATGCTATGTTTATTGTATCATACTATCCGTAGTTTAGCAGGGATTTCGACTAAAATCAATCGCATTTTACATCTTTTTTAATTTCTGAGTCGAATAACCTTTTGCGTATTCTTATCTACGACAAGACACTTCCCTCTCAGAGGAATTCCATCAACTTGGAGTAATTTTTCTCCCTTATAAATATCCTGATCTACAAGCGATATAAGAATGTCTAGAGCTTCTCCCTTGCAGGTAAAAGCTAGACCATCTTCTACCAAGCGACTATCCGTTTGATGAACCGGCACTCGTTCAATTTGAATATTCTGCTCTGCCAGCAAGGTGAAGGTAACTAGTCGGTTCTTAAAACATTCTTGTTTTACCAATTTCTTAGTAGCTGTTAGCTGATTATAGCGGTGAGAACGCACGGTTTCTTGTATTTCAAAATCATTTGCACTGTATAAGCGGATGTCATTGACTTGCTGATGGCTAATCTTCACAGCTTCATCTAAGATAAACTGGGTGGTTAATTGGTGTTGTCCTGAGCAATCTACACTATCTACTATCAGTAGTAAGTCTTGTCCAACCATAAGAAGTTGTCTCTTGTGCCAATAAGGAACTCCTTTTCTAGTCTGCGCCTGATATATTCCTTGCAGCCAGTGATAGTGTTCAACGCTCTTGCTAGTATGGCTGATAAACTGGGGATAGGATTTGTATTCCCAAGAGCCACTCACCTGCTCTGGTGGGTTACCATCAAGAATGCAACTGTTGTGAGCCCAAGCACTTTTGAGTAGGTAACGCTCTTCGCATTCTCGGTAGCTAAAGCGACCGCTATCAATCAGAATAGGTTGTCCCCTGTGGTAAAAACAGAAGCTATTTTGATCGGAATGACTGTGAGCACTTCCCATGGGACCTGCTTTAAAAAATAGATAACTATCCTTTTCTTTGATGATACTGTGTCCGGACTCAGGAAAATGGCAAGCTCCTGTTGTCCTTAATGGTACTGTCAAGTTTTCAAACTGTCGCAAGCCAGCTTCTCCAACCAGAAACAGAATACTTAGGTCTAATTTAGAATCATCTATCAGATAAGAGTTGTCTCCAAAGAAAATGGCTGTCAATTGTAAGATGTCAGTAGTCCTGTGCACATCACTATCTCCTATAGGCAAACTCTTTCCATCTGGCCCTGTTAATTGTACTACATAGTTTGCCATCTTTTTTAAGACAGGAGTCCAACTTTTACGATAAGCTGGTAGGTGAAGGGCGATTTCCAGAAGTAGTTTATACACTTCGACATGATACAGAAAGGATTGTTCAAATTGAGTTCCATCTTCTAATACCTGTGTTTGAATCTGTATCTCGATTTCCTGACAGGCGAAGCGGTACTCTTCCTCCAAATTGACCTTATCTCCAATATAGGCATGTGCCAAGAGCATGGCTCCTGTTTGAAAAATTCCCCAGTTGCTCAGTCTATCTTTTGGGCGATAATGGCAACGCAAATAGGCTAGCTGTTGCTGGATGGACTCCAATAGTCGTTTGTATTCTTCTTCTGCTAGCCAGCTTGTTAAAAATGGAAGGATTCTCAACCAACTAAGGCAGCGAATAGCAGTATCCAGAGTTCGGCTACTGGTTCTTTTCGGATGCCAGTCTGTTACCTGTTCTATCCAACTGAATACCAAGCGTTTGACCTGCTTCATGTAACGAGGGTCTTTTTCAACCAGATAGGCAAAGACTAGCTTCCACAGATATTCCTGACGATTGAGCATAAAGGTCCATTCCTCATCCCCGTGGCAATCGGCTGTCCAGTCCAGGGGAGAAAGATGGTAGCCAATAGGACAGGGCTCCATATCCCAATTATCCTCAAAGAGAAAAATATCGTCTAGTAAATTCTGACAAGAACGATGTAATTGTTTATAGGCTTGAGCCCGCTGATGAAAGACATAGTTTCTCAGTACTTCTACGGATTTGTCATCTGTTGATTTTTCAGATTCCATTTGCATGGTTGCTCCTTTCTTTGTTTACTCTCTAAAAAATGAGGTTGGAAAAAAGTCCAACCTCACTTTCAGAGTTCGTTTCAACATCTAAGTCCAGTGGTTAATCATTTTTTACAGTCCAGAGGACTATGAAAAGATTGTGCGAAGTAAATACTAGCACTTTGTGCCTTCTACTTCAAATCTGACCCCTACGAATGTTGCGGACTTTGTTGGCCCATCTCCATCTCAAAGTGGTGGAGAGGTTAAAAAGCCTTCTAGACCTTTTTAAACAGGAGATTAGGACTGACAGGAGTCAGTTTACATAAGTTATGGTCTGGGAAGAGACTGTTTTAGCTCAACCACTAAAATATAGACTTGTTGACGAAACTTTTTCTATTTGTCGAGTTCTTTCTCCACCCCTACGATACTTACCATCAATCAGGAATGTGATTTAGAACGTTTGAAAGTTGCTGCTACTCCTAAAGTTGCCAAACCAAAAATACCAAAGTTAAGACTTGTTGTGTCTCCTGTATCAGGCAGCTGTGTTTTTTCCTGCTTTTCCTTAGCGACCACTTGTGGTTTCATGGTTGTTCGTACACTTAGTGGCTGGGTGTTTTGGCTCATTTGATTGGTCTTAGGTAGATGATTTTCTGCTTTATCTGGGACTACTCTTCTCGCCTCCCCTTTTCCAGAAGTTTCTGAAGGCGAAACTTTCCAAACAATAGAGGGATTAGCTGGAGTTGCTTCTGATTCCACAGTTATACGAGCACCTTCTCCTGTCAACTGGATGCCATTCTTTACTGTACGGGTAGATGGATTATAGAAAGCAATGCGGTAGCTGCCATCCACTTTCTGGATTGTATACAAACCAGCGTCTGTCAAAGTGATACCGTCCGTCAATTTATAAGCAGTATCTGTATATTTTACAACACCCCATACCTCTTGCTCTTGATCATAGACCACTTGGAGGTCTCTATCTTGGTGTAGTAATTTTACACTAGCCGCAGCTTGGTTTACTTTTTCCATAGATTGGTTTGGAACAAGTACATAGGCATAATTGCTGGTTGTCTGAGGCTGCTCATGCCATAGGGTAACAAAGGAATTTTTCACCGTTTCCTTGGACTGATTATAATTGATATCACTCCATTTACCAGTGCGATGATCTAGTTTGGCACGAGTTGATAATTGGTTCAAGAAGACATAACCAATAGACTGATTATCCTTCCCATTCGTCATATAGAAGGATTTAGTCTGATTTGTTGCTACTTCCTTAGATAGATCAACCTGCTGACCGTTTATATAATATTTATAATTTTCCCCAGTCAATAACTTACGATTTTCAATCGTTGTCACTGCCCCTTGAGCTGATTGGTGTTTAATATCTGTCCCCAGAAAAACAATCTTATTGCCCAAGACAATCCAAGCTTTACGAGCTGTTAGGCTTTTATTCCAGTTGTTGAAATCCATAGCAATGGTTGCTAAACGATTGCCCAACTGGCTTGCCCCAACAAAATCACTTGCCAAAGTGACCTCGCCACTACCATCTTCTCGTTTGTCCTTGGTCGTTGTTGTACCTGATAAACGGTAAGGATCAACAGTTGGCCAATAGTTATTACTATAGTGACTCAAATCACCGTTGTAAAGATAGGACATCCCATCTGCGGTGTACCAACCCTTACGGTTTTCATTGTTCATATCTTCATAGTTCTGTGTCCTAGAAGAATGCATGGATAAGGCAAAGGTGAAGCCTTCTTGAGCATTTCGATAGACAAATTTGTCCATATTATTGAAAGCTGCGATATAGTCCTTATCCACTTCAGCAGCAATCTGATTATCTGCCAAAAGTTTATTCACCAGATCAATATCCTTATAGGATTTAAGTCCTTTATAGTTATCATAGAAAGTATCAGATGTTAGCTGCGCTTTGACAAAAGATAATAACTTAGCCTTTTGTTCCGGCTGAGCAGACTCTGCAATACGCACAAGAGACCGCAAAATCTCCATAGCCTGAACATGTGATTCACCAGTTGCACGACTGATGGAGCGACCACGAGTCATATCCATCAATTCACCACGAACTAAAATAGGCATAAAGGCTTTTTCAATCCATTCGTAAAGAATGTTCGTTTGTTCGTCTTTGAGGGCAAAGTCTGTTGACTGGATAACTGGTAGCAATTGTGAGAAACCTTCAATCAAAACATTACCATAAGCACCTGTATAGGCAACATTCGTATGGTCGATAAAGGAGCCATCCTTATAAAAACCTTCACCTTTATCCACAAATTTCATAATAGTTGTCAAACCTTGCGCACCTGCCCTTACACGATCAGCATCTTCGCGTAGCGCTCCTTCCAAAATAGCTACCTTACTAAGGTCAGTCTGGTTACCACCGACTGCTGGGGTCGCTTTATTGATTGTCTTACGAATAATGGTCGGATCTGGAACAAATTTTGAAATCGGCTTGGTATAGGTCAAAATCTCTTCTTGACTAAAGTAAGGGAACATGTAAATCAAGGTATTGACAATGGCACGAGGAGTACCGATTTCATAGTCCCACCAGTTATCGGTGATTTCTTTTTGTTCATTATATACATTGCTATATAGCCACTTCATCCCCGCTTTAACTACATCAATGAGAGAACGGTTATGATAGTATTTAGAATCAGGGTTTTCAATCACCTGAGCCATCTGTTCTAAACGGCGGTAAACTGTTGTGAGATGGCTGGACTTACTAAAGTCAATATCCTTAAAAATTGTCTTTGCCCGCTCAGTTGGCTCCACCCAATTTTTAAGAGAGGAATCGACACCTGTATCTAGACGTCCCAGAAAGGCTTTCATTTGCGCATCGCTAGACTGATAACGCTTATTAGCTAGGGAAATATCTTCCCAGTTGTCCCGCAACTGATCAAAAACAGTTGCCTGATGTTTTTTAACAATCAACTCAAAACTAGATACTTTCGTATCCTTATCATAAACTTCTACCTGTGTCTTACCTTCTGTAAGAGGACGGAGTATGCCTTTTTCTAATGTAGCAATCGCTGAATTTGCAATCTTATAAGTCAAATCTGGACGAGTAGGCAGGTAAACCTTATTGCTAGCAAGGGTAATCTGTCCCGATTCTGGCTGAGCAGGTTCTGGTTTTTGTTCCGGTGTTTCTGGCACTTTTTCAATATGTTCAACCAACGAAACGTTGTCAAGCCAAGCCTGACCGATACTATTTTCAAAAAATAGTTCGACCTTCAGTTTGCGAGTTTGTGGTGAGACGGTTAAGACTTGCTCTACACGCTCTTTCTTGCTGCCATTTTTAAAAGGGGTATGGATAAATTCTTTCGGCTCCAAATCCTTCCCTTCTGCTGTCAAACCGTGTAACCGAACGCGCACTCCGCTACCTTTCAGATCCTTAGTTTCCACATCATAGCCTAAGAGATATTTTTTACTAGGATCAACATCCACAGTTTGGTGAACCGCTACTCGGTATGTATCGGTTGAAGAGATATGGAGTCGCCCGTTATCAACGGTTACCTTTCCATTTTCCTTTTTCACATTACCCGGCACCCAAGTTTCCCAGTCTTTAGCTGCCTGTCCTGACCAGGCCCCTGAAGTCTTTGTTGTGGTTGTAAAATCCCCATTTTTTACCAAATTAGTCGTAGTCTCTTCAACTGCCTCTTTGACCGCTTTTGGACCATCATCAACTTTTGAAACCGAGCTGGAAGAATCTTTGGTCGCAGCCGTCGGATTCCCTTCAGGACTTGCTGTATTTTTGACTGCATCGCCTGCTTCTGTCGTTTTAGGACTTGTATCTGTTGTTTCCGTTGCCTTTGGACTTGTTTCTACTACTTGATTCGGTTGAGAACTTGCTGGTTTTGTTTCTGGCAACTGATTAGCTGCAACCCGTGTACCCAGCATGGATAATGCAATCAGAGCTGAGCAAACACCCACTCTATATTTACGAATACTATAATATTGTTTGGTTTGACCTTTAAAAAATTTCATTGGTCCTTCCTTTCCCTTTTGTAGGAGGATCAAAGGATACCTTCCTAACATTTCACATAAATACTTTACTTAAACACGAATATACCATACGCACATATTCATTACAAGCACCTTCCTTGCAAGCGTTTTCTGTTTGATGCAAGAAAGAAGAACTACTTGGTAAAAAGTAGTCCTTTAGATTTTCCCATAATTGACTCTTTCTCAACGTAAACGTGAACATTTTCTGCAATCTGCAATTCTACCAAACTACCTGTTAGTTTGATAATTTTACCATGCAGTCCAGATAAGAGGATAATCTCATCCCCAACCTTCAGAGTTGATAAATACTGTTGGCGCTTATCCATCTGTTCTTCAAACTCTTTTTGTTGCCGCTTACGACTGACATAAGAAGTCACTATAGGAAGTATGGTTGATAGAGCTACTAAAATAATGATGATATAATAAAGCGTTTGTTGTTCCATAGATACCTACGCAAGTATTCCCAACCAGCTACCCAAGATACCGATAATAACTGTCAAGATAACCAACTTGTAGGTTGTCCATTTCTTATTCTTGATGAGGTAGTACACCAAGATAGTGAACAAAGCTGGAAGCAAGGCTGGCGCAATCTTGTCCAACATTCCTTGAATGGTCACAATCTTTTGATCTGCCCCTTCTTTCACCTCACCCGCTGCAAATGTAATCGGTACAGAGATTTTCACGAAGGTCACCGCTAAACCAGAAATAACCGTTACTCCAATGATATTTGCCACTTTAGAGATAGTTGCCATCTGTTCACTCAGCTTATCAATCACACTGGTACCGAATTTATAACCATACAAACCAGTCAAAAGTTTGATAGAAGTCAAGATAATATTCATACCAAGGAAGAATAGGATTGGTCCTACAACAAGTCCTTGACCTGCCAAAGAAGCTGCAATGGTAGATAGGAGAGGAGCCAAAACGAATTGTGAAAGCGAGTCACCGATACCCGCTAATGGTCCCATGAGAGCCATCTTAATCCCACGTGTCTCTTCCTCAGGCAAATTATTTTCCAGCATTACCAAATGAAGACTGGTAATAAAAGGCAGGAAATGCGGATTGGTATTGTAAAATTCACAGTTTTCTTCCAAAGCCTTGGTCAAGCCTTCCTTGTCATCTCCGAAGTGCTTTTTAAAGGCCGGATACATGACATTGGCATAACCAATTCCCTGATAGTTACTATAGTTAAAGCCATTCTGTAGGAAAAAGGCCCGTAAAGAAGTATTGATATAGTCCTTTTTAGTTAATTTAGATCCAGTCATCGTGTGCTTCCTCCTGTTTTACTGCCACTTGTTCTGGTTTGTTAAAGAATTCTCTCAGCGCAAAGATACTTCCGACAATCGCAATACCGATAATTGGGAGTTTAAGATAGGCTGCACAAACATAACCAAGTAATACAAACGGAATGAGTTCTTTCTTAGCCATCACAGATAAAATCATCGCAAAACCGATAGCTGGAAGCATTTTACCTGCAACACTCAAACCATTCAACAATACTGGTGGAATCATTTCAACCAATTTCAACAGGGTATCCATTGAATAAGCACCGAGGAAACCAAGGGCAAAGCCGAGAATAGCAAAAGTAATGATCGTACCATTAGCAGCACGTTTAAATTTAGAAAGATCGCCTGCACGAAGATGTTTAACCGCAGATGCAGGTGCTCCTGCATGCAAAGTGTAAGCAGATGTTTGTAGGAACTGGATCCCTACTGCAATCGGAGTTGATAGGGCAAGTGCAGCTTCTGGTGTAACTTTACCAGCACTTGTAATCGCCATCAATGTTCCAAAGATACCGGGACCAATTGGATTAGGTGGTACCGTACCGCCAGCACCAACACCAAAGCCCATATAGGCCAATTCACTGATGGCCCCCATAGCTAGAGCAGTTGGAAGATCTCCTAAGATAATTCCGACACCAAATGATAGAACTATACATCTATTTGTATAGAGACCTAACAAAAGTCCACTAAAACAGAATGCTGTCCATAAACCAATGAGAACAGCTTGAATGAGACTGATCGTCATGATAATTCTCCTTTTTTATTTTTTAAAAATTTAATCCAAAATTTAGCCTAAATATAATCCAATACATTCACTTCAGTCGCACCATCATTGCCAGAAGGTGTAGTCTTAGTATTGAAACGAACCTTGTAAACATCGCTCAATTCTTTCACCGCAGCTTTGTCCTCAGAACCGAAGAAAATCGAGCGAGTGACCTGCATTTTACCGGGGGCATTGTGGATATTTCCGATGTTTAGCTCTGTAATCGGAACACCACCTTTCACCAGGGTCAAAGCATCAGGTAAATCCTTAACGATTAAAAAAATCGTCTGAGCTGGATTTGCCTTATGAATCACATCAATAACCTTTTGCAAGGAAAAGAAGCGCATGGCAACGGAATCTGGAACAACCGTTTTCATCAAGGTTTGCTGAATCTTATCCTCACTAACCTTATCATTTGCAACAATAACTGTATTGCAACCCAAAGATTTAATCCATAGTTGCCCTTGCCCATGAACCAATCGTTCATCGACGCGAGCCATTACAATATTTGGTGTAGCCATCAGTTCCTCCTACCAATATAATTCCCAATCTTTATAGAAACGAAGCAAAGCTTCTAAGTAATAATAATCTCCCCAAATATTTCCTTCATCCACTCCTTTACCAGAATGCCAAGAATAGACACCGTGTAGAAGCAGAGGACGACCTGGCTGTAAGGTTCGATTTGCATAATTGTCCATCAATGAGCGCAACATGGCATGCATTGCATATTTGTAAGTTTCCTTATCCGAATCTACTTCCGGCAAGTATTTCAACATTTCATGGATACCACAAACCGCTACCGCTGTCGCAGAAGAATCTCGGGACTGACCACTGCCATCGTTAAAAATCAAATCCCAGTAGGAAACCTTATCCTCCGGCAAACGATTAAGGAAGTGATTCGTCACACCTTTAAATAAATCCAAACAAGCTGAATCTTTTATCATACGGTAGGTCAATGGAATACCATATACACCCCATGCCTGCCCCCTTGCCCACGAAGAAGCATCATTGTAGCCCTGCCGCGTTACCCCTTTGACTGGCTCTCCAGTCGCAGGATCAAAGTAGAAAGTATGGAAAGTCGAAGCATCATCACGAATGACCGTATTGACGGAAGCGTAGAAATGGTTGACGGCTATATCATAATATTTCCGATTGCCTGTTTGTTCATAAGCAAAGAAAAGCAACTGCAAATTCAACAAGCAATCAATGATTAACCGATAATCCTCTGCCTTCCCAAGTTCCCCCCAAGCTTGAATAAATCCTCCTTTTTCTTGATAACGTTCAATCAATTTATCAGCAGCCTTTATAGAAGCTTCAAGTGCCATAGGGTTTCCTGTCAGCTTATAATCTGCTACGCAGGAAGGAGAATAGAGAAAACCTAAGTCGTGATGATCTAGCTCAACTCGCTCAGTAACACGCTTCAAAAAAGAAGCGGTATTAGAAGTTGCTAGCGCTTTCATTTTTGCGCTCGCAGAATACTCATATCCTAACCAGAGAACACCCGTCCAAAAGCCATTGGTCCATTCCGTATTATCCATCTTTGGATAAATATTATCGAAAGTTGCTGGAGTTGGAAAATCTTCCCCAAAGTAATCCAGATTCAACTCTAACTGCTGAAGGGCGAGATTAAGTGCCGCTTCTACTTCCTCTTTGGTTAACAGTGGAGTTGTTCTGAACTCCTCTCCCAACCGAATCGGCTCAATCAATACTTCTTTTATCATCTTATTTTCTTTAGATACCATCCTCAAATAACTCCTCTTCTGTCCCATTATCCTGTTTCAGAAGGGTAATAGAATCTGCCACTCCCTCTCTGGCAACATTAACCAGTTTACTTACTAATGGCTCAAGATCGTCTGTCAAACGAGAAAAATTAGCTTCTAGCAACATAGCCAAGTTTAGGCCTGACAAGACCGCAATACTTTTTTCTAAATGTTCTGTTACCAACTCTACACTGACTTTAAAAGGAGTTCCACCTAGTAAATCCGTTAGAACCAACACCTTCTCTTCGCTTGATATAACAGATTTTATACGCTCTTTCACTTCCTGAGCAGACATGCCATCAGTGAAGTCAACCGCCTGAATTTTTTCTACTTGCCCTGCAATCAATTCCAGAGAAGTGAGAATACCACTCGCAAACTTTCCATGAGCCACGACGACTAATTGAATCACAAAACCCCTCCTTTTTAACTTTACCGGTTTACCTACACCTTGTATTTTATACTATTGATTTGAACTTGTCAATAGTTTTTTAAAAAAAATGTAAGCGTTTTTTTACATCCTGTGATTAAACTTATTTTTTACAAGAGCCAGCTAAGGACACATAAATTTTAGCCATATCCTGAATACGATCAAAATGCCCCTGAGCAGCAAGTTGATTAAACTCACCACCTATACCAACTGCATCAGCGCCTGCTACCAACCAATCAGAAATAGTCTTCTCATTCACTCCACCAGTCACCATAATAGAAACTTGAGGCAAGGGAGCTTTAATAGCTGATATATATTTTGGTCCAAATACACTACCAGGAAAGAGCTTTATCATCTCACAGCCTGCTTCTAAGGCTCTGGTAATCTCTGTCAAAGTCATACAACCTGGAATATAAGGTACTGCATAGAGGTTACAAATTTTTGCCACTTCGTCGTTAAAGGATGGCGATACAATGTAGGTCGCCCCAGCCATAATCGCCTGACGAGCAGTTACAGAATCCAGTACCGTCCCAGCACCAATCAATACCTCGGGATTTTCCTTGTATTCAGTGCATAAATCAGAAATAATCAAACCTGCATCTGGATTAGTGTAGGCTACCTCAACTGCCGAAATTCCACCTGAAATACAAGCTTTTGAAGCCTGAAGGCCCTCTTTGCGTGCATCACCTCGAATAACAACAACTAGGCCTTGCTTTCTCAACTGAGAAAGAGTTTGTGTTCGACTCATCTTAACTCCTTTACCTTATTATTTCATTTTTCCCGTCTAGTAGGGACTTGATGCGATCAACAGACTGCACCATTTGATCCCCTTCCAGACTACATTTATAGGTCCCACTAGCAACAGCAAAATTAACGGTCTCTTCGAGTGAAGCCTTTTTCAATAGCTGATAAATAGCCCCTGCAACAAAAGCATCTCCACTTCCAACCCGTTGTAAAACCTGAGTTTTCAGCTCTACAGAACAGATAAACTCCTCTGCCAGACCGTAAGCTCTATAGTGATTCCTCCCCATATCATCCATCTGACGCACTGTATGAAAAATGGTTTGAAAATCATAAGCTTCCTTTAGTGCCAACATTCGTTCTTCAATGTCATAGAGACCAGCCTGATCCCTATCAAACAAATCCCAATCACCTGCATCCTTCATAATGGGCTCAATACCGAAACAATAATCCGCATAAACTGCAAATTCTGAGAAGAGTTTTTTTGCTTCCCTTTTTCCAATCATCTTGGATCGCCAGTTAAGATCAATGGAAATTGGAAGATTCCTTTTTTTAGCTTCCTCCAGTATCGTTTTCATCCAAAGGGTAACAGTCGGATCTATAGCCAGAGTAATACCACTAAAGTGGATCAGAGCAACATCCTCAAATAGTTGCTCCATATCCAACTGTTCTATACGCATGGCTGCTAGGCTAGAGTGACTGCGATCATAGTAGACTTGACTTGGTCGACAACCAAAACCAGACTCCATATAATAAAGCCCAATCCGCTCACCGACTCGTTGAATCGCACTCACATCAATTCCGTGCCCAACCAAGAAAGCCATAAAGCGATCACCCAACGGTCCCTCCGGCAGTGCTGTCAAAACTTTGGTCGGATAACCAACCCCCTGAAGATTGCAAGCAATATTCATTTCCGAGCCACCGAAAAACATTCGGCTCTCCACACCATCTGCTATTTCCTGATAGTTTGTTGGCATTATGCGAATTAAGGGTTCACCAATCAGCAGCACCTTCTTCATAGCCATACCTTCCCTTTATTATTCAAGTACTGTTTTCAAATAAGCCGCAATCGCTTCATCTTGACAATTTGCAAAGAAGTACTCTTGAAACTTCTCTCCAGAAATCGTTTCTTTGAGAAATTCTTGGTCTATTTCCTTGAGAACTGTCAGCAAATCCTTATAAGTAACTGCCTTCATCTCATTTAAAATGCGGGCATTGCGTTGCTCTGGGACAACTCGTTCTCTCGGATATCCTCCTCCCATTTCCTCAGCAAAAAGCCGTTCAAACAAGAGTTTAAGGTTTAACTCAGCTCCCCAGCCAAATCCTTTTGCAAACGGTAACGATAGGGCATTCCCCCCATTGATTTGTGAAAACAGATAAGCATCTGTCGGATCTACCGCAAAACCACATGTCACACCCGGAAAACTGTTGGCTGCAAGCATGGCACCAACACCTGTCCCACATCCTGTAATGACAAAATCCGCTGCCTTGCTGACAAGCAGGATAGAAGCTAATAAACCATTTTGAACATAGGTTAACTGGCTTTCTCCCTCTTTTCCATACATACCATAGTTAAAAACTTGATAACCTTTTGCGTCTGTGACTTCCTTCAAGGTTTCAAAGATAAGACTGTTTTTAGCTGCCTGACTATTTTCATTGATAAGTGCAATTTTCATATATAATCCTTTCGTTTTTCGTACTACTTGTTATTTATTCCACCGGTTGCTTTCCGATGTAGGCCAAGATTCCTCCATCCACATAAAGAATGTGACCATTGACAAAATTACTAGCATCACTAGCCAAAAACACTGCCGGTCCCATCAAATCCTCTGGTTCTCCCCAACGAGCTGCAGGTGTTTTGGCAATGATAAATTGATCAAACGGATGGCGCGTTCCATCTGCTTGTAATTCCCGTAAAGGAGCTGTCTGAGGAGTCGCAATATAGCCAGGGCCAATTCCATTACACTGAATATTAGCTTCTCCGTATTCTGATGCGATATTTTTCGTCAGCATCTTCAAACCGCCCTTGGCTGCTGCATAGGCAGAAACTGTTTCACGTCCTAACTCGCTCATCATAGAACAGATATTGATAATCTTACCATGTCCCTTTTTAATCATTGAGGGAATAACAGCCTTGGAAACAATGAAAGGAGCATTCAAATCAATATCAATGACCTGACGGAACTGAGCTGCCGTCATCTCAATCATCGGCACACGGCGAATAATTCCTGCATTATTGACTAAAATATCAACGACTCCAACTTCTTCTTCGATTTGAGCCACCATAGCTTGGATGCCTTCTTCATCCGTTACATCGCAAACATAACCATGTGCTTCAATCCCCTCAGAACGATAGGCTGACAAACCTTTGTCTACCAGCTCCTGAGTAATATCATTAAAAACAATGGTCGCTCCTGCCTTAGCATAGGCCAAAGCAATAGCAAAACCAATACCATAAGATCCTCCTGTTATCAGGGCAATCTTCCCTTTGAGCGAAAACTGATCCATTGAAAATGTTTGATTCATACCCTTCAACTCCTTTGTCATTAAACTTGTAAAACGTTTACAAAATCATTTTAATCTAGTAAACCGGTTTTGTCAATAGTTTTTATCATATTATTTGAACTATACAAAAAAACACTACTATAGTTCTTTGTAAAGTATGAACTGACAAGAAATACTGTTTAAAAAAACTAGCATTCGCACAAAAACTTACCTTGTAGCTGATTAGTAAACAGTTTAACTGCATTATCTAAGCAGCTTATACCTGGCTTATCATATTGACAAATAAAGCCAATAATAACTGATTAAATACAAGCCTAAACATGAATATCAAAGATTAGCAACACAACAAAAAACGAATGATAATCGTCAGTTAGAAAATACGAACTAACTATTATTCACTCGTTTTTTAGCTATTTAATCTTTCTAATTTATCAGATTGGCCATCTTGGATGGCATCTCTCATCCTTCCATTCTATTATCTTCCCATAAAAATGAGGAGGAATGATAGGAAATTGTTTATAAAATGAAGGACTATCGGGTCGCGAATATCACGTTTGATAAGATAGATCCAACCTAAATTGATCCCCATAGTCAAGTAAATAAGGAACTGCGGAATTGTCGCTGGAGCATGTATTATACTAAAAATAACTCCTGTCACCACCAGATAAAGTCCCACAGATTTCATGTTTGACATTTTAGGGAAGAAATAAGTCCCTAAAACACCACGAAAAATCAATTCTTCCAAAATTGGAGCAAATATAACCACAGAAAAAAAGGCGATAACTGGATAGAATCTTACGAATTCCACAACCAACTTTTGATTCGGGCTTTCCGAAACAGGCACTAAGAACTGGAACATAACAAAAGCAATGTAAAGCAAGATTGGCCAATAGAGTTTATGAAACCACGACGATTCCACCCTGTAATCAATCGTTTTACGTAAATAAATGAACTTCCATAAAACGATAGTAAAGGCAGTGGAGAGGATTACACCGATGATTGCTCCCCCAAAAACGATACTCTCTATCAACTGAGGTGGAAAATTGGGAACTTTCTTCAATGCAATCCCCACCATCAGAAAACTTGCCGCAAATTGATAAGCAAGAAAATAGAGAAATACTAAAACACTATGTTTAACATAATTCAATTATAACAACCTCCCATTGCTCTCTTTCATAAGATGATCTACTGTAACATTCTCCTACTTCCTAGATGGCTCCCAAACTTTGCAAGAGAAGGAGTAAGCCAATACCGATAAGATTATTCACAAAGTGTAGAATAAGAGCGTAAGAATACTTTCCTGATAGACGGTAAATAACCCCCAAGACCAGACCTATTCCTGCATAGAGAACCCAGGAACCAATATTGGTAGGACCATGGATAAGACCAAATAGATAACTAGATAAAAGTAAACCTAAAATCGAATCTTTCCCAAAAACTTTCCCCATGATAATCCCACGGAAAAGTAATTCTTCCAGAACAGGAGCAAAAAAGACTGTAAAAATAAAGAGTAGCAAAACCGGTAAACCACTATTTTGAATGAGCTCCTGATTGGCTGGAGTCTTTCCATACCCCTCTTCTATCACAATCAACTGACCACCAATCATTTTTACACCAAACAAAACGACGAAACCGATACTGAGAAAGCCAAACGCTTCAAGCAAACTCCACTTCTTCTCACTCTGCCATAAACCTAAAATTTTAGCACTC
Organism: Streptococcus sp. DAT741; assembly: GCF_009866825.1. Classification (NCBI taxonomy): domain Bacteria; kingdom Bacillati; phylum Bacillota; class Bacilli; order Lactobacillales; family Streptococcaceae; genus Streptococcus; species Streptococcus sp. DAT741. The sequence goes on along the minus strand of NZ_CP019557.1, from coordinate 696,134 downwards.
CACAGACCTATAGCTACTGCAAAAAGTAGCAATGCCGCTGCAATGAATAGATTTGGACCATTAAAATTTGGCAGGCTAAACACTAATCGTTGTGTCAGAATATTTAATGCTAGAACTGCTACAGCAGTCAGAAGATACTTCCAGTTTTTAACGACATTCCATTCCATAATAGTTGTTATTTTTTTCATGATAATCTAATTATCTCCTTCACATATTTTTAAAATATTTCTTTTAGTTTATCTTTTTTTTAGAAAATAGCAGCGCTCTTAGCCAATTTGAACTAAGATGAACAGAAATAGGCAAGTCAAGCCGCTCTGTAGCTAATTATTCTTCAAAGACATGCACACAATAACTTTTTCAAAACCTTCTATCTGACTTCATCTGAAGACTTTTCACTCCGACTTTGATTATTTAAAATATCTCCGAACCATTTGAACTTGCATCACATTGATATAAATATGGAGAAAGGCTACGATAATATAACCGACAATTTGAGGTCTGTGCAGAATAAAACTTAGGACAAATAAGAAAATATACAGACTTGGCAAAATAATCTGATTGAGAGAGAAAACAACTTGGAAACTTGTTTCATAGTTTGCCTGCTTTTCACCTTCATCTATAGCATTTACAAAATCCTTCATTTCTTTAACGGTTGCAAGAGCTGATAGCTTGTATTGGCGAATTTTCTGAATCAATTTTAAAAGGAATGACTGAGAAATAAAAAGAAGAACCAATAGTAGCAGATCAATAAGCGACCAGGTCATGAATAGAGCTGAACTAGAAAAATCTATTCTAGTCCCTAAGCCCAAGTTTAACAAAGTCAGCGAAGCTGCAACATTAAATAAGATGGTTGTATACTCTAAATTTCGGTGCATTTTCCTATACAGACCATCAACTAAATCATCCTCTTCATCCGTTAGATGTTTATAGCTTGTATGCAATTGGTTGGCCTTTATTCCCAAATAAATAGCAATAGTAAAAGCAATAAAATTAAACATACGAGTGAAGAGTACCAAATGATTTAAACTCATAAAAGATGGAAGTCCATTGAGATGGTACAGCATGGCAAAGTAGCCTACAAATCCACCAACAACTGCTCCCATCAGCATATAAGTAATGATACGAAGTCCCCTTTGCATTGTTGAAATCTGTTTACCCTGTTTCATCCATCTACCTCCACTAATTGAAAAACATTTTCCAATTGTTCGTTAAAAATCTGTGCAATCCGTATCGCAATGACTACTGATGGTGTGTATTCTCCCCGCTCAATCAGGCTAATAGTCTGTCGAGAAACTTCTGCTGATTTGGCCAATTCTGTTTGGTTGAGCCCATCACGAGCCCGCAGTTCCTTGAGCCGGTTTTTCAAAATATAATCCATGATACTTCCTTTCTAAGCCCGACAAACAATCAAGCTATTTTCTGTATCCTTGATTCAAATGGAGTCTCCTTAGCGTCTTCCACTTGCTTATACGGTATTATTGTAACACTTCTTTTTCTTTTTGACAAGTATATTTGTCAAAAAGAAAATAATAGTAGTCATTATGCATGGTATTCTAGTCAAAAATTATTATATTTTCTCAAAGATGAACAATTCTATTCCTATGCAGGAGTCCTCTGAATCGGATTATCGAAAAAATGCCTATGATAGCAAAAGCTCCTTCATCCAACAGATGAAAGAGCTTATATATGTTATAGATTTTCAGCGACACTATTCAAGAGAGTTTGGATAGCAGACGTGTCGCTACCGCCTGCCATAGCCATGTCTGGCTTACCACCACCACGACCTGCTACGATTGGAGCAAGAACTTTGATGAGGTTCCCTGCATGGATGGATGCCGCTTTACTTGCCACAAGAACATTGACCTTGTCGTTAATAGCCGCAACAAGAACAAGCACATCGGAATAATCTCTTTGTTTCCAGTTGTCTGCAAAAGTACGAAGAGCACCTGCATCAGAAACTTGGACTTGGCTAGCAATGTAGCGAATACCATTTACTTCTTGGACAGCTTTGAAGACATCACCTGCTGCCGCTGCTGCTGCTTTTTCTTTTAGGCTAGCATTTTCCTTTTGCAATTCACGTAATTGTTCTTGAAGACTAGCTACCTTATTTGGCACCTCCTTGATTTGAGGAGATTTGATGGTTGCTGCTACTTCTTTTAAGGCATCTTCTTGGTCACGATATGTCAAGAAGGCTTCTCGACTCGTTACAGCTACGATACGACGAGTCCCTGAACCAATTCCTTCTTCTTTCAAAATCTTGAAAATTCCGATTTCAGCGGTATTGCCAACATGAGTACCACCACAAAGTTCAACAGAATAATCGCCAATGGTAACAACGCGAACCTTCTTACCGTATTTCTCACCAAAGAGTGCCATTGCTCCCATTTCTTTAGCTGTTGCAAGATCTGTTTCAACTGTGATTACTGGGAGAGCTTGCCAAATTTGCTCGTTAACTTCTTCTTCAATACGCCGGAGTTCTTCGGGTGTCACCGCTTCAAAGTGCGTAAAGTCAAATCGTAGGAGTTCTTGGTCGTTCAATGAGCCTGCCTGCGTTGCATGTTCGCCGATGATCTTATGAAGGGCTGCGTGGAGCAAGTGGGTTGCGGTATGGTTCTTCATAATACGGTGACGACGCTGCTTATCAATAGCCACTGTGTAGCGATTTCCTACAACTAATTCTGCCAGGATTTGGGCGGTATGGAGCGGTTGCCCATTCGGTGCTTTTTGAACATCTGTAATCTCAGCAAGGATATTACCAGCTTCATCCAAAATAACACCGTGGTCTGCGACCTGACCGCCCATTTCTGCATAGAAAGGAGTTTTATCAAAGACTAACAAGGCTTCACCACTAGACAAGCTATCCACGCGAGCATTATCCGCTACAAGAACAGATAAACTAGCCTCTAGTTGATCCGCTTCATAAACAAAGACAGACTCTTCTGTGATGCCTGCAAGGGTTTCATTTTGCATACCCATTGAGCCGCCCTTGACAACTGATGCACGCGCACGATCTTGTTGCTCCTTCATAGCTGCTTCAAAGCCAGGAATGTCAAGGGTCATGCCACGATTCTCAGCCAATTCTTCCGTCAACTCAACTTGGAATCCATAGGTATCATAAAGCTTAAAGATGTCACGACCATCAATGATTGTCTTTCCTTCTGTCGCCAACTTGTCCATCAACTGTTCAGCAAATTGTGAACCTGTATGAATCGTACGGGCAAAAGACTCTTCCTCACTCTTGACAATTTTTTCAATAAATTCACGTTTTTCAAGCACTTCTGGATAGTAACTTTCCATGATGTGCCCCACCGTTTCGACCAGCTTGTACAAGAATGGCTCAGTGATTCCCAAACGCTGACCATGCATTGAAGCGCGGCGAAGCAGACGACGAAGAACATAGCCACGACCTTCATTTCCCGGAAGAGCACCATCCCCAATAGCAAACGACAAGGCACGGATGTGGTCTGCGATGACCTTAAAGCTCATGTTATCACCATCTGGATCATAAGTCTTACCAGATATTTTCTCTACTTCACGAATGATTGGCAAAAACAGATCTGTCTCAAAATTCGTCTTAGCTCCTTGGAAAATAGCCGCTAAGCGTTCCAAACCGGCTCCCGTATCAATGTTTTTATTTGGTAATTCCTGATACTCTGAACGCGGAAGAGCTGGATCTGCGTTAAATTGTGAGAGAACGATATTCCAAATCTCTATATAGCGGTCATTTTCAATGTCTTCTTCTAAAAGACGAATACCGATATTTTCAGGGTCAAAGTCTGTTCCACGGTCAAAGAAGATTTCTGTATCCGGACCAGAAGGACCGGCACCGATTTCCCAGAAGTTATCTTCTAGCGGGATCAAATGACTTGGGTCTACTCCAAGAGCAATCCAACGGTTGTATGAATCCTTATCATCTGGATAATAGGTCATGTACAGTTTATCCTTAGGAAAGGCAAACCACTCCGGACTTGTCAGAAGCTCAAATCCCCACTCAATTGCTTCATTACGGAAATAGTCACCAATTGAAAAATTTCCTAGCATTTCAAACATGGTGTGATGACGTGCTGTTTTACCAACGTTTTCAATATCATTGGTACGGATAGATTTTTGTGCATTGGTAATCCGTGGATTTTCAGGAATGACAGAACCATCAAAGTATTTTTTCAAGGTTGCTACACCTGAGTTAATCCAAAGAAGAGTTGGATCATTGACAGGCACAAGGTTGGCAGATGGCTCAACAGAGTGTCCTTTCGATTTCCAGAAATCCAACCACATTTGACGAATTTGAGCAGAAGATAATTGTTTCATAATTCAGATACTAAAAGCCTTAAATGCAAAGTAAAAATAAGGAGCTAACAACGTGTTCTTTGAACACTAAGTAACTCATCTTTTCTACACAGCATTTAGCTCATGTTCAGTTCAAAAAGAAGCTGAACTTTTCCTTTCGTAATTTTTCATAATTTGGTAAAAGTAGTAAGGGAGAGAAGAAAAAGTGTATTCTTTAGAACACTTTATCTTTTTTACACAGTTGTTAGGCGTACCATAATTTTGGCAGAACCTTATTAAACGAGTGAAGGGACACTAACTGGAAGTACTTTCCATCATTTCGACATAGTCTAGGGCCACGACCAGGGAAATAACCAAATCTGCGTAATTATCATCCATGACTATCACTTTATAGTGCGAAGTCAGATGGAAAAGTTCCTTGGATATTTCAGCTACCAGCTGACCTTCCGGACTTCTCAATCGAAAATGTAAATCCCAAATATTCCCCTCTAGTAGCAGACCTAAATTCTCAACTGTATAACGGTCTTTGAAAAAAGTCAATTCCTTACGCACATGGAAAGAATGTCCGTTGGTCATTTCGATCGTAAATCGGGGTAAAAAGGTCAAAAATGCCTTTGTAATCTGGCAAACTTTATCTCCTTGCGCATCGGTTATAAAAAAACGCTTGGGAATTTCAAGAAAACTCCCCTCAACCTGATAAGCAAGTCGTTCATGATTATCGCGAATCTCAAACTTTTCACCTCCAAAGGTAAATCGTTGTTTCACCTGGAATTGTTTCATAATCCTCTCTCCAAAAAAATGACAAGAAACCAAACGAAGGGCGAAAAACCGCGGTACCACCTTCATTCAATGACTTGTCATTCTCATTTTGTATTCTGTTGTAGATATTAAGTAGCAGGATATTTCGCTTAGATGGCTCGCAGCAACCGCCAATTTTCTGAAACTAAGTGATGAAATACCCATTCTTAATAAACGTCCAATTACTGGCCTGATGAACTAGAAGATTCTTTTGTTGATGAAGAACTCTGAGTTGACGAAGAACTTTGAGTTGATGAAGAACTTTGAGTTGATGAAGAACTACTTCCTTCTGTTGTCACGTATTTTGAAAGGAGACTTTGGAAAGCAGGATCCTTCACTTTAACATTCGCACTTTGTAGTCCTTCTTTCAAAACTTTTGCAACAAAGGTCGGATTATTTTGGTTTTGAGTCAAAACGATTTCTTTCAACTTATCCTTGTAATCTTCCCATTTAGCAGATTTTTCTGTTTTAGCTTCTAACTTCACAACATAGTAGCTAGTTTTATATGTTTTCATATCAACTGATGAAACGACTGAAGCACCCACCTGACCTGCATCAAGAGCAAAAACCGCTTTTTGGACTTCAGCAGGGACTGTTGTTGATGTTGAATCAAACTTAATTTCACCACCATTGTCCTTCGTAGCAGTATCAGTTGAATTTTCTTTCGCCAACTTAGCAAAATCTGCTCCCTGAGCTTGTGCTGCTGCTAAAACTTCCTTTGCCTTAGCCTCATCTGTCAACTTGATGATACGCGCAGTAACTTCCGGAGTGTAAGCGTCATAAGCCTTTTTATAAACTTCATCCGTTAGTTCTTTTTCAGTCGCTTGTTGGATAGCATACTTAACCAACTTATCTGTACGCAATTGTGCCTTATATGTTTCTGTCGTTAGCCCAGCAGAAGAAAGAGCGTTTGCAAATGAATCTCCAAACTGCGCTGCCTTTGCTTCGTATTCTTTATTGACTTCATCAGCAGAAACCTTATCACCATATTGATTCTCAAACACATTACTAATAATCATTGATAGCAAAACTTGTTGAGCCTGAGGATTTGTTTTTACCTTCTCATAAAACTGAGATACAGTGATTCGTTTTCCTTTCATGGTAATAATGTCTTTATCTGCTGCACTTGAACAAGCAGCAAGTGTTACAGCCGCAAAAAGGGTTGCTGCGCCTGCAAGAATCTTTTTAGTTTTCTTCATTAGAAACTCTCTCCTTTTCTTAATTAACCCTTTCATTATAACACAAAAGCTTAAAAACTTCTTAAAATTCTTCAATATTTAAAACAACATTGTCAATATTTTTTCGCAACATAAGAAGACCATCACTCATAGAAACCAGACTAGCAGTCAAACCCGGATTATCTAAGGTCGCATTGAACAAGCGCTGCAAGCCTTTATAAATAGTCCGTTGCCCACGTCGCACTTCCGTTATCTCCTTGGCAATATCTCCTCCTTGGAAAATATCATCCACTACAATCAAACCACCCACCTTCACCTTTTTTAGAACTTCTGGCAAGAATACGATGTATTTAGATTTAGCAGAATCCATAAAGACAAAATCATAAGTGTCATCTGATAGGCTTGGTAAAATATCCATCGCTTCACCTTCTAGCAACTCAATCTGTTGCCGGCTGTCATACTTAGCAAAGTTTTCCTTGGCAAACCCAATCATTTCTTCATTGCGATCAATGGTCGTAATCTGTGAGTGAGGACTATTTTCAGCCATTAACAAGGCTGAAAAACCGATAGCTGTACCAATTTCTAAAATACGTTTGGGTTGCAGGGTCTGCATAAGCAAGCGAAAGTAGGCAACTGTTTCGTGAGGGATGACCGGGATATTCTCTCTACGTGCAAATTCTTCTAATTCCTTTAAAAATCCTGTATTCTGCGCCTGACGTGTCCGCATAAATTCCACAATTTCCTCTTTGACAATAGGACGGCGCATGTTGTGGTTTGCGTTCTTAGAATATGATTGAACCATAAGTTTCATTATAACATAAGCTACTAATAATTTCTTCTCATACATACCAAAAAGACAGGAATCCCCTGCCTTTTAGTTTACATATATTTTGCATAATCTATTCGATAACCGATATTATTCGCCAACTCTCGCAGACGATTGAAAATAGAAACTTTAGCAAAGAATAGATAATGACTCTCTGTATCCATATCAATCGCTCCGAGACAGTAGCCTTCACTAGCATATTTACGATCAATAACTGCTGCCCATTTAGGCATAGAGTCTGCTACATTCAATCCCTCCGAATCAAGCTGAAGGGAAATCCCTGTATTACGGACCTGCTGAAGACGGTCAAACGAGTGGACAAACTCTTGCAATTCATCGCGATGATTGTAAACACAGATATAGTTTAAGTGTTCTAGCAACTTTGTCAAAATCAGCCAAAGGTTCTCTGTTTCAGACTCTCCAACACGATCCAAAAAATCGTCAAATGAATCTGGTTCAAGAGTCTGCTCGATAGAGTCAAGGATAGCATTCGGATCCTTAGAAAAAACGATTTCTCTTAGTTGGATAAATAAATCTCTATTGCCATTTGACAGCAGATCAGCTAGTTCAAAAATATCCTGTAATTGCTCTTCTGTCAGCATACTACCTCCTAATTTATTGATTTAAAAAATCCCATTGCACATGCGGGGCTGCCCGCTCTATAAAATGATAGATTTCATTGAAGTCTGCTCTATCCAGTTTGTTCAAATTGACTTCCACAAGTAGAGTTCCTGTATTTCCTACAAGACGCAACCTTCTTGATTGGTATCCACGATAGAGGGGATACGCACAGTGACGAATCTTTCCGATCTCTCCCAAGGGAATACGTTGCCTTGGTCCCAAATCTGACTTTGTAGTTCTAAATATTCAGTTGTTAAGCCAAAGACTGCATTTGGTTTTCTCAACACGTAAGAATCGATTAGGAGTGGTTACATCAGTAGTAAAAAAACAACATTTTCTATTGATAGCTCCGACTTTATCAAACTTCCGATACCAATCAGTACCAAAACTAGACTAAACAGAGTAGGAATCACACTCAAGCGTTTAGGAGAGTATGACTTAGAGATGTACTCCTCTTTCGACAAGCTCTTCAAGTTCCTCCAAGCGAGCTTCAAAGACCTTGAAAGCGTCATTTAGGTAGTCTTCTTTAGTCATATCCACACCAGCTTTGGCGATAACATTTAGAGAATAATCGGAACTACCAGCCTTCAGATAGTTTAGGTAGTTTTCCTTGTCTTCTGGGCTTCCATTGACAATCTTATTGGCAAGGGCTGATGCCGCTGCAAAGCCCGTCGCATACTGGTAAACATAGAAATTGTAATAGAAGTGCGGAATGCGTGCCCATTCATACTGGATTTCAGGATTGTCTTCCGCAGAAAGTCCATAATATTTCTCATTCATCTTACCGTACAACTCATTGAGGAAGTCAGCGGTCAAAACCTGCCCTTCTTGGTCGGCTTTATAGATAGCTTGTTCAAACTCAGCAAATTGAGTCTGACGGAATACCGTGCCACGGAAACCATCCAAATAGTGGTTGAGGATTGCAAAGCGCTCCTTATCGTCCTTCACTTCTGCCAAGAGCTTTTCAGTGAGGAGGTTCTCGTTTGTAGTTGAGGCAATTTCTGCCAAGAAGAGAGTGTAATGTCCATAGACATAAGGCTGGGTTCTACGAGTCAGCATGGAATGAAGGGAGTGACCTGTTTCGTGAATCAAAGTAAACATGTTATCCAAGTTGTCCTGCCAGTTGAGCAACATGAAGGCATTGGTATCATAGGCGCCACCTGAATAAGCTCCTGAACGCTTTCCTTCGTTAACATGAACATCAATCCAGCGATTTTCAAAGGCTTCTTTAACAATAGTTGAGTAGTCTTCACCAAAAATTTCCAACGTTTCTTGACATTTTTTGAGTGCATCCTCATAAGAAATCTTTGTACTAAAATCGGACAAGGGGGCGTACATGTCGTACATTTTGAGGTCATCAATTCCCAAGAGTTTCTTACGCAAGTTGATATAACGATGAAGTAGAGGCAGGTGCTTATTGACAGCTGATACCAATGTATCATAGACAGATTCTGGAATAAAATTAGCTGCAAGTGCTGCGTGGCGAGCCGAATCGTACTTACGCAAACGAGCTTTCAAGTTATTGACCTTAACATTGGACTGAAGTGTCTTTGCATAGGTATGCTGGAATTGCTCATAGGTTCCGTACATGGCTTCATAGGCTTCCTGACGAACTTCACGATTTTTAGACTCCATAAAATGGATGTAATTACCGTGCGACAGAGGCACTAGATTGCCATCTTCATCTGCAATTTCAGGGAAACGCAAACTGGCATTATCTAAGACCGAGAAGGTTTCTGCTGGGGATTCAAAAATTTCACTGGTTGCAGCTAGAACTTCTTCTACTTCTTGAGATAGAACATGATCTTTTGCGGCTAACAACTTTTCAAATTGGTGATTGTATTGAATCAAGGCTGGTTCCTTAGTCTTGAAAGCCTTCAACTGCTCTTCTGTAATCGCCATAAATTCTGGCTCGTAAAAGGCAAAGGCTTGTGAAAAAGCAGAATAGAGGCTGATAGCTTTGGCTTGAAATTCTTGGTATTTCCCTTCACGAGTATCTTGGTCGTTCTTCATAGAAGCATAAACATACAGTTTTTCGATACGGCGCATCAAACCAAGCTGGGTCTCGCTAATCTCTAAAAGATTTTTAGCAGAGTCCAACAAATGTCCTGCAAAATCTTTTGTCTTTTCTGTTTCAGCCTGTAGGGCAATATATTCTTCCTCCCAAGCTTCATCGGTTGGGAAAATAGTGGTTAGATCCCACTGATATTTTTCTTCAATCTCATGACGTTGTTTTGACATAGTAATTCCTCCGTGAATCCTATTCTAACACAAAAAAGTCCCCCTTTCCAACGGAAAGTAAGAGAGAATGCCCTATTTCTGGCAGTAGTAGGCCGGTGAATACAGGACTTGTTCCTTCTGAGCTTTCGTTTTTTTATAAAATCTATCAAAAGCTTGGTAGATAGGAGCTAGATTTTTTCTGATTTGGGCAAAGCCAATAGCAGAGCTTGGAAGGCGGACATGGGGATACCAATCCAGAGCAGTCTTGGTTAATAGATTGTCACCTTGACAATAAGCTTCAGCCTGTAGAGTCAACCATTTAGGAGATTTATAATAAAGCTGCTGGGCGATATATTGAGGTAGATGATTGTCTATCGGACAGGTCATCCTAGATAGACTCTGCTTGGTGAAAGGTAGCCGCAAAATATCTAACAGGTTTCCCTGACCAAATGCAAATCTCTTGGTCAGGGAATGCACCCTACCACGCAGATCTTCATGAATGAGATAATGAAGTCGCAATTCCTGCTTTTCATCATCCAATTCCCATAAGTAAAACCCCATATTAAGACTGAAGGAGAGAAATTGCTTATGTAGTTTGGAAAGCCTGTCTTTAAGCCAGAGGTCTTTTCCTAGCAGCCACAATACCTGAAAACCTGACTTATGATAAGAACTTGTTCGTTCTTGCAAACGTGAAAGAGATAGACTAGAACACTGGACTTCTAGGGCCAGATGATTATTGACAAATAGATCTGCGACCTGTCCCAAGTTTGGTAAACATTTTTCAAGCTCTACCTTATTGTGTTCAATCAACCAGTTATACAGATAAGACTTGAGCGATAGGTGCTGGGCGGACTCATTCTCGGAGAAGTAATGACAATCCCGCAGGGTAACGTGAGCAAAGTGCGAACGCAGAACTTTTCCGGATTTATATCGTACAGGACCACCACAGCCTGGACAGTTGAATGAGCCTTGCGGCGCAGGATTTTCTAAAAGATTAAACAACAAGCCGTTTTCATTGATAGCAACAAGCATAAGACGACCTCCTTTCTCTATTAGTTCGTAAAAAAACACCCAGTTAATCTGAGTGTTCCATAGTTTATCCAATTTGACTGCCATTTGGTACAGATGAATCCACTGTCAAAAGGGTTAAATGATCATTGTACTCTGCTGAAAGGATCATCCCTTGACTGAGCAACCCCATCATCTTGCGCGGCTTTAGGTTAGCTACGATTTGAACTTTTTTACCGACTAATTCTTGCTCATTTGGATAATATTTGGCAATACCAGACAGGATTTGGCGATCTTCACCGTCACCAGCATCTAGGCGGAATTTAAGCAATTTATCTGAGCCCTTAACTTTTGAAACTTCTTTGACCTCTGCTACGCGGATTTCTACCTTGTCAAAGTCTTCAAATTGGATCGTTTCTTTCTGATTTTTGAGTTCCACGCTAGCTGGATCCCAGTCTTTTTTCTCCTCTTGGGAAATAGCTGAGCTTCCACCCATTTGAGCTTTGATATAGGCGATTTCTTCTTCCATATCAAGACGTGGGAAGATAGGGGTTCCCTTGGCAATCACTGTCAAGTCATTTGGAAGATCAGCAAATTTAAGAGTTTCAAGCGAGGTCACATTACCCATGCCTAGTTGTTCCATGATTGCATGTGACGTCGCCATCATAAATGGTTGAATGAGGTGCGCCACCACACGAAGACTTGCCGCCAAATGTGCCATAACTGCTGCCAATTTGTCACGGTTGGCCTCATCTTTTGCCAATACCCAAGGAGCGGTTTCGTCTATGTATTTATTCGTACGAGAAATGATATTCCAAACAGCCTCCAAGGCACGTGGATAATCAACAGAGTCCATGTGTTTATGATAGTCTTGGATAGACTGCTCTGCCATTTCTTCCAAATCAGCATCAAAAGCTGTTACACCAGCCTTGAAGTTAGGCAGGCTACCACCGAAGTACTTGTTAATCATGGCAACTGTGCGATTGAGGAGATTGCCGAGATCATTTGCTAGTTCATAATTGATTCGACCAACATAGTCCTCAGGCGTGAAAGTCCCGTCAGATCCGACAGGTAAACTGCGCATGAGGTAGTAGCGGAGGGGGTCAAGACCAAAGCGCTCAACCAACATTTCTGGATAAACCACATTGCCTTTGGACTTAGACATCTTGCCATCTTTCATGACGAACCAACCGTGAGCAATCAGACGATCGGGTAACTTCATATCCAACATCATCAGGAGGACTGGCCAGTAGATAGAGTGGAAACGGAGAATATCCTTACCAACCATATGGAAGACCGTACCATTCCAGAACTTATCGTAGTTGGCGTGGTCGTCCTGACCATAGCCAAGGGCAGTCGCATAGTTGAGCAGGGCATCAATCCAAACATAGACTACATGCTTAGGGTCGCTCAGCACTGGCACTCCCCAACTGAAGGTCGTTCGGGAAACAGCCAAATCTTCCAGACCTGGCTCGATAAAGTTCTTCATGATTTCATTGAGACGACCATCAGGCTGGATAAAGTCTGGATGCTTCTCAAAGAACTCTACTAGCTTATCTTGATACTTGCTAAGGCGGAGGAAGTAAGACTCTTCTGATACCCAGGCTACCTCATGGCCGCTCGGAGCAATACCACCTGTTACCTTGCCGGATTCATCTCGAAAGACCTCTGCTAATTGGCTTTCAGTGAAAAACTCTTCGTCTGATACAGAATACCAGCCTGAGTACTCACCCAAGTAAATATCATCTTGTGCCAATAATTGTTCAAAAACGTCTGCAACAACTTTTTCATGGTAATCATCTGTTGTACGGATAAATTTGTCATAGGAAATATCAAGGAGCTTCCAAAGTTCCTTAACACCCTCTGCCATGCCATCAACATAAGACTGCGGACTCAAACCGGCCTCAGCAGCCTTGGTTTCTATTTTTTGACCATGCTCATCAAGACCGGTCAAGTAGAAGACTTCATGACCCATCAAGCGCTTATAACGAGCTAAAACATCACAGGCAATAGTCGTGTAGGCAGAGCCAATGTGGAGCTTGCCGGATGGATAGTAAATCGGCGTTGTAATGTAAAATGGTCTTTTTGTCATGTATTTATCTTCCTTTCAAAATAGCTACCTATCGGTGTATAGATTTTCTTGTGTCCCATCAATAGCCTCGTCGCACGACGATAGACCTGACTAGCTCAGGACTCCTGAATTTCTTTCTCGACTAGTGAAACCTTCTATTTCCATTGTCCTATTCTATCACATTTTAATAAAATCACAAAATGCTTACAAGTACTACATTCCGTCAAAATATGCTATACTAGACACTCAATAAAAAAGAAAGAAGGTAACCAATGTTCACAAAAAAGAATCTTTTCATCCACTTCTTTTTCCTAGTCTTATCGGCAGGTATGATTCGTTATAATCTGCAAAGACCAAATTTAATTTGGAATATGTTTTTGGCTTTGGTTGCCTTTGATTTGGCTGTCCTTACCAACTGTAGCAAACAAAATATCCTAAAATTGTTCGCTGCCATCCTATGGCTCTTCTTTTATCCTAACACATTCTATATGGTAACAGATATTACACACATGCACTTCACCAGTACTGTCCTATGGGAACGTGAAAGCATGATTCTCTTCATGCTCTATGTTCCTAGTATTCTCTTTGGAGTAATGGCTGGTGTAGAAAGTCTAAAACTGATCTTTTCTGCATTTTCCATCAAGGCCTACTGGATACGCCTACTCATATTTTGTACGCTATCCCTCCTATCCAGTATTGCTATCCATATCGGTCGCTATGCCAGATTAAATTCTTGGGACATCTTTACCCGACCAATAACAGTTGTCAATGAAATGATAGCGGCTATATCTTGGGCAGCTCTTCCTTTCATCTCAGGATTCACCATCCTTCAAATTATGGTTCTAGTCTTTTCTGCTGATGAATATTAAAAGGAAACAGTTCAAATAACTGTTCAGATTGAAGAAAAGAGCTTGGAACATTTTATAATTCCTTTTAAATAAAAAAACGAATAAGTTTGACCTCTGAGTAACAGAAATCTAATCTTATTCGTTTTTTTGTATATGAACTTAGACTTTTATTCTAGCCTCTTATTATTTGGTTATTCCATAATAAACGCTATCTTATGGGATACCTTACCAGTAAACAGGAGCATACCAGTTAGAAACAAAATTTCTTACAGTATATGAACCAGCATATTACCATCTGGTGTACCCCATTTTAATCCGTTTTTCCATTCGATATTTAGTCTATTTAAGTTTGGTCTTAACACACTATCTCCATCTTCATTAAAAACGATAGCGCTTTCCGATGAATAATTACATAATATAGATAGCAAAAATTCAAATAAAATGGAGAACGGGTACTGATAGAATAGAAATGCGCCAGACCGAGTTAACAAAATCCAAGTTTGACTTTCAAAGGGTATGAACTGTATGTCTAAAGACTGTCGAAAACCAAATGTTCTAGTAGTATGCTTGGTACCAGTTCATCCTATCCTTTCACTATCTCAAGAAGTTTCTCATAGGAGTCAACTACATCATAAATTCGGTCATCAGCTATCAACTCCTGCTCCTTCAATGCCCTAAAATGAGCTTTAGCACATTCAATCTTAGCCTGCTCTGCTTATATTAAAATATCCTAGTTCTTGATAGAGTAAACCAGCTGTTCTATTTTCTAATACTGCTAGATAAGACAGCAGGTAGCGCTCCAAACTAGACCCTCAAAAACTTGAATCTCACCCTTCACATATTGCTATCCATCCTTCTCATCATTTCCTCCATATCATAATCAAAGAGCAGATCATGACAACCATGAAAAAGCTCGTGACGCTTTTGATGATTTAGCACTGCAATATCAACTCCCCTATCATCATAGCAATGGTAGATGACATTATCACAAGTCGAAAGCAAGAGGACAGATGCTGATAGATAGGCAAAACCACCAAAATCTGCCCAAACAATTTCTTTGATTATATCTTTTAGGTTTTGAGTGGAGATTGGAAAAAGGTAGCGTTCAAAGATGAGCAGTTCTCCCACTGGACCCACTATCTCAAACAGTTCTGGCTGAGGTGGTGCCTCAAAGCCAAACCTTGATGTAAAATGCCGAAGAGAGACCTCCACATTTCTATCTTCCTCCCGCAATAAAGATAACAGTAAGTAATCATAATTAGAGCTAGCCTGTTCCAAAAGTCTTATTGCTCGCTCATAAGCTCTATCCAGGTAAAGTGGATGAGACATCTCACCAGATGGCCCAATCTCAAAACGCAGAGCAAGAGGCGTACCATAAAAAAATGGACCTAGTAAGTGATTGTTTTCCAATTGAAATTGCTTAATCCACTCGTTCATTTGCATCTGTTTCCTCCATCCTTTTTTACTATTGTACCATATTTCCTCATATTCTTAGAAAAATCAAAACGATGAATATGAGCTTGCTATGACAAATCTCCATTCTATCTTCCACTTTATTTTATCGTTTTTCCTTGATTTTTATTTTGCACTCTAGCAGCAAACTAGTGTTTCAAAAGAAAATATGGTAGACTAGGTTAAATTGTATCTGAAAGGAAAAACGAATGAAAGCAGAATTTATACATGAAAAAAATAAGTCGTACTTTAATCTCAACTTGATTTTCTCACCAATCGTAGGATTCATCTTACTCATTATCGGCGAAACTGTCGGTAGCATGGTATTTACTCCTATAAGAAGATTGCTACCGTCTAGCGCATTTACGGGTCATGTTCTCGAATTATTTAGCTTTATCTTTATCAGCCTAGCAGTTCTACTTTGGGCGAGAGCCATTGAAAGAAGTCCCTGGCTAGGACTAGGATTCCGCAAAAAGGGAGCTTCTCGTGACTTTCTTAAAGGCTGGGGAATTGGAGCGGCTATGCTGATAACCTGTACCTTCTTACTCATGGCAGTCGGTGCTGTTACCATCAGTAAGGTCAACTTTACTCCGACTCTTCTCGCCCAATTCCTCATCATCATGATAGCTTGGTCTATCCAAGGTACGACAGAAGAGATCCTCGTTCGCGGTTGGATGTTTCCATCCCTTTCAGCCAAACATAATATCCCTGTCGGAATAATAGCCTCCTCACTCTTTTTCGCTGCTATACACCTCGGTAACAACGCTATCTCCTTCATCTCCCTAGTGGATCTGTTCTTATTTGGGGTTCTAACCTGCCTAATCATGCTAAAAACAGGTAATATCTGGGTTATCAGTGGTATTCACGCTGCTTGGAATTGTTTCCAAGGGAATGTCTTTGCCTTTCCAGTTAGCGGATCGGATACTGGTGCAGCCTTTTTGGAAGTCAATACCAAAGGTCCTGAGTGGCTATCCGGTGGGCAGTTTGGAGTGGAAGGTTCTGTTATTAGTCTTCTTGTACAAGGTGTGATGATCGCTTGGCTGATTTACGATCTCTATTTCAAAAATAAAGCAAAATAAAACACCGCTACAACTCATTTTTACGGTAAAGAAAATTGAATAACTAAAAAGGGCTCTATAATTTCTGTAGTGGGTAAACCCCACTGTGGAGATTATAGGGCTTTTTGAGTATCAAAAAAGTCCCATAAGACTTATAATGAAAAGCGCTTAAACAACTCATTAGAAAGTATCTTATGGAACACATCAATAATACCACATTACTCATCGGAATTAAAGACAAAAATATCATCTTAAATAAAGCCATTCAACACGATACCCATATCGAAGTCACCGCTACACTTGATTATCACCCTCCCAAATGTAAACACTGTAAAGGAAAACAAATCAAATACGACTTCCAGAAACCTTCTAAAATTCCTTTTATTGAGATTGCTGGATTCCCTAGCCTCATTCGTTTGAAAAAGAGACGATTTCAGTGCAAGTCCTGTCGAAAAGTAACTGTTTCTGAAACATCTCTCGTTCAGAAAAATTGCCAAATTTCTGAAATAGTGAGACAGAAAATCGCTCACCTATTGCTCAACAGAGAGGCTCTTACCCATATCGCTGCTAAGCTCGCTATCTCTACCTCTACTGTCTATCGCAAGTTCAAGCAATTTCATTTCCAAGAGGAGTACACTACTTTGCCAGAAGGGCTTTCCTGGGATGAGTTCTCCTACCAGAAGGGAAAACTGGCCTTCATTGCTCAGGATTTTAACACCAAGAAAATCATTACCATCCTTGTTGACAGACGTCAAACAACCATCCGAAATCATTTCTTCAAGTACTCGAAAGAAGCTAGAAAAAAAGTTAAAGTCGTCACTGTCGATATGTCTGGAAGTTATATTCCTCTCATCAAGGTTCTATTTCCTCAAGCTAAAATTGTTCTCGATCGTTTCCACATTGTCCAGCACATCAATAGAGCTCTCAAGCAAACACGTATTGAAATCATGAAGCAATTTGACGATAAATCTCTTGAATACAGAGCTCTTAAGTACTACTGGAAACTTGTTCAAAAAGATAGTCGGAAACTGTCTCTTAAGGCGTTCTATGCTCGAACCTTTAGAGAAACATTAACTCCTAGAGAATGTCTCAATAAGATTTTCAAACTAGTCCCTGAGCTTAAAGATTACTATGACCTGTACCAGTTACTCCTTTTCCACCTGCAAGAGAAGAATACTGAGCAGTTTTGGGGCTTAATTCAAGACGCTTTACCTCATCTCAATCGCACCTTTAAAACCGCTTTGAGCACATTTATTCGCTATAAAAACTACATCACTAACGCCATTGAATTGCCTTACTCTAACGCTAAACTTGAGGCCACTAACAAACTCATCAAAGACATCAAGCGCAATGCCTTTGGTTACAAGAACTTTGATAATTTCAAGAAACGTATCTTAATCGCTTTGAACATAAAGAAAGAGAGAACGAAGTTCGTCCTCTCTAGGTGTTAGCTTTTCATCTACCCACTACGGTTGACAAAGAGCCCTAAAAAGACTGTTCGCTACTGAAAATAGCTGACAGTCTTTTTTGCTATTCAACACTGGGAGTTGCATCACTTAGCTTCCGAATGCTTGTAGCCATAAAGGATATAAATAAGTATCCCAACGACCAAAGCAAAACCAAATGCCATCCATGTGTTCAAATCATATTGAAACATGAAAGAAAGACAGATGACGATAGACAAAATCGGTAAGAGAGGTACCAGCGGTGTCTTAAATTGTCCCTGCTTAGGTAGACCTTCCACTTGACGCAAGCGGATGATGCCAAGAGCCAACATGATGAGATAAGCCAGAGTGCAGATGTTTAGGAAGGAAGCGATACTTGCCAGTGGAAAAACTCCTGCACAGATAGCTGCAAAGATTCCAACTAAAATAGTCGCATTTTTTGGAACCTTGCTCGTTTGTGTCAACTGACTCAGTGATTTTGGCAAAAGACCATCTCGACTGATAGAATAAACCATACGAGAAAGTGCATAGGTCATTGAAATACATACAGTAATCAATGTCAAGATGGCTACAACAGACACATAGCTCGCTGCCCAGCCTAAGCCAACTTCACGAAGAGCAAAGGCAACTGCATCAGCGACATCAAGCTTAGTGTAATGAACCATACCTGTCAAGACTAGCGTCACAACAATATAAAGAATAGTTACAATGGATAAGGATAATACAACACCCTTAGGAACATTTTTCTCTGGTCGTTTGACCTCATCAATCGCCAATGAAATAGATTCAAAACCAAGAAAGGCAAAGAACATCAACGAAGCACCAGCCATGATTCCAGCTTTTCCTCCGTAGATTGCACCAAAGCCAAATGGAGCAAAATTAGACCAATTTTCAGCTTTTATAAAAAAGATACCGGCTAAAACAAAGAGAGCCAAAGCAGAGAATTTCAAAACAACCAAAGCTGAATTGAAGCGAAGAGCCGCCTTGGAATTAAGCAAAACTACTCCAACTACAAAGATTAGGACCAAGACTGGTAGGAGGTCAATATAGGTTCCTGCTTGCGGGTTGAAGGTTCCATTTAAAGCTGTTGGCATAGCAAGGCCAAAGTTAGCCAAAAGACCTTTTAGATAAGACCCCCAACCAGATGCAACACTAGATACTGCTGTCAAAAACTCCATAATGGTCAACCAACCAGCTATCCAGGCAGGAAATTCACCGAAAACAGCATAAAGGTATCCATAGGCCCCCCCATTCGTCGGGATACGAGAAGCAAACTCCGCATAAAACAGCGCTGTAAGCCCAACAGAAATTGCTGCAATGACAATAGAAATAACCAGAGCTGGTCCTGCATACTGAGCCGCTGCTAGACCAGTCACGGTGAAAATCCCTGTTCCAACCATAGAACCGATCCCTAGTAATACCAAATCTATTAACCCCAGATGACGACGCATCTGGCTACTTCGAGCCGCTGCTTGTTTCTTTCTAAATAAATTCACAAATTACTCCTTTTTAGTAAAAATAACGATACTCAGCAAAACCAAAACTGATGGCTATTGTTCGTTTGAGTTCCAAAGAATCGCACCTTCATATTATACCATAAACACAGCTGATACGCATGAAAAGTGGCGGATAAAAGAAAACAAGTGTGGAGGGAGATAGAGTAAATATCTTCCACAAGTTTTTTCTCATCAAACCTGATATGTAAACTAAATTACAGAAGAAATCATCCACCGTGTCAAGATGGGCTTACTATAAACCATGAAATAGGATAAAGAAGCCAGATTAAAATCCAGCTTCCTTTCTTATTCATGGATAATCGTAAAGTTTTTAAGATAGTTTTTCTTATCCAATTGGCCGGCAAACCTGTCTCCCACTTTAATAAATGGCAATTGGTCTATGCTGTCTTCTGTTGCTTTGACCTTATAAATCTTACCTCCTGATTGGATATAATAGATAGTTGATCCACCAATCATCTGACTTCCCAAAGCTTCTACCTTTCCTGTAATGTTTTCAGTCTGTTCAGTTCCTTCTCCATTAGAGGTATTTGCCAAACCAGTAAGACTAGAAGCATCTACACCGGATACTTGTGAAATCAAGGTTGCAATATCATTATTGACTAATACCTGTTGATAGTCTTCCGCATCAACCAAAGCATAAGATTTTACCAAACCAGCATCATCTTTTAGGGAGACCAAATAGTAAGCTTTATCTGCTAACTTTACTAGACTTGGAGCTGTTGCTTTGTATCCTTTTTCTTGAACTTCTCCTTCTGCTGATTTTTGAGCTGCTGTTTCAGTCGCAGAGGCTAACTTGTAGTTAGTAATTTCTCTGGTTCGCATATTGACGAGAATAAAACCAAGGTTAGAAGAATCAGCTGTAGCTGAGGTAATTCCTGTATAAAGATAAATATCAGAACCTATAGAAATGTAATTATAACTATCTGTTGTATTCTTAACACCTGTCTGACTAAAAACAGTGTTCCAAAAACCATTCTGATAGGTATAATGGTCATCCACACGACTGATAACATTTGAAGCAGAATAAACTCGATCCACCCAGTCAGGAATATTCGCTAAATCATATTTCTTACTTTCACCCGTCACCGCATCCAATACGATGGCTCCAATCGGATCATTGGAAGATAGTCCAAATCTAGGCTGATAAATGGTTGCGATATAATAAGGATTTCCTTCATCATCAACCTCAAAGGACGGTTTCCCAAAAATAGTCGTTGGGTATTGAAAACGAAGATGGCGCATAGTATCATTCATCAAATACTCTGAATCCGAATAGTGCATAGCCTTGCTTAACTTAGCAAGTTCTGCCTTCCCTGTCGTCTGATTGACCTTGACATAGTAGCCAATTCCATCTTTATGGTTGCTTAGCCATTTCCAAAAATTTTTGTATTCTAAGGGAGAAACACGGAAAGGTTGCTGACCGATAGTAATCTGACGATAGTCGTCTGAGATACCAAATTGAGAAACTTTGTCAATCGTACCAAGATAGGTATCTCCAATCTTCTCTGCAGAAGCACGGTCCAAAAGAGCTAATTTAGAAACATCTGTATTAGGGAAATCTGCCTTAAAATCAGCATCCTTAACCGTAATGACCTGTGCGTAGTCCTTAGCGCGGAAAATGTGAGAATTGATGACAGTAAGTCCCATAAGGGCTACAACAATCAATAGCCAGATACGTCCTAACCATGTCAAATAGGTTGGTAATCTAATTGCTGAAAAGTGATAGGTCTCCACTTGGCGTTGACGACCTGACACCTTCGTCACCTTTTGGACGGCACTTTTAGGACTAAAAAGAGCTAATAGTATCCAAGCCAGTCCTGCTGATTGAAGGAAGAATATCCAAAAATCCAAACTCCAAATATTAAGAGCAGGTAATTGATACCAGTAATAGACTAGTACTTCTAAAATGAAAAATACTCCTGCAAAAATAATCATCCTCTTTTTCATAGCAACCTCCACAAACAAAGATTTATTGGTTATATTGTATCATATTTTTAACCTTTTAAGTCATTTAATATACTTGTTACTTCAACAACTACGGAAACAAAATATTCTCATTTTCTGAAGTCAGAAAAGACAGGCCAAGTAGTCAGAAAAACTAAAAATTCTTCAGGCTTCTATATTCGTCTGAAACAGCGATTTTTGGTATAATGAAAAACAGCAAAGACTAGAAAAGGACAAATTATGAAACTCATTTCATGGAATATTGATTCCCTCAATGCTGCTCTAACCGCAGAATCTCCACGTGCCATGCTATCGCGTGCGGTCATTGATACGCTTGTAGCAGAAGATGCAGATATTATCGCCATTCAGGAAACCAAATTATCTGATAAGGGACCTACCAAAAAACACCTAGAAATCTTGGAAAGCTACTTCCCAGACTATAAGAACACGTGGCGCTCTTCTGTAGAGCCTGCCCGTAAAGGCTATGCTGGTACCCTTTTTCTTTATAAAAATCACCTGACACCAGTCATCTCCTTCCCAGAAATCGGTGCTCCATCTACTATGGATGCTGAAGGACGTATCATCACGCTGGAATTCGATCACTTTTATGTCACACAAGTTTATACACCAAATGCTGGAGATGGCTTAAAGAGATTAGCGGACCGCCAAATCTGGGATGCCTGCTACGCAGACTACCTCTCACAACTAGATAACCAAAAACCTGTTTTGGCTACAGGCGATTACAACGTTGCCCATAAGGAAATCGACCTTGCTAATCCTGCAAGTAACCGTCAATCGCCAGGATTTACGGATGAAGAACGTCAAGGCTTTACAAATTTACTTGCAAAGGGCTTCACCGATACGTTTCGTTTCTTACACGGTGATATTCCCAGCGCTTACACATGGTGGGCACAGCGTAGCCGTACCAGCAAGATAAATAATACTGGATGGAGAATCGACTATTGGCTAGTCAGCAATCGAATTGCAGACAAGGTGACTAAGTCTGCTATGATTGACTCCGGAGCTCGCCAAGATCACACACCAATTGTGATGGAAATTACGATTTAATGTTTTTCATTTCATATAAGTCAGACTTGAGGTAGAAAGCATAAATTACTAAGAATCGCTTTGTAAATGCTATCTTCAAGTCCTGCCTTGAGGCGGTAACACAAAGTCTAAAAAGTGAGGCTGGATTTTTCTTCCAGCCTTTATAGTTCCCTAGATTTGAAACCGCTATCATTTTATGGTATAATAAAAATATAAATATACTGTATAAGAGAGGGATTATGAATCACAAAGCAATCGAACGCAAGTCACTTACCATTTCTTCTATCGTGAATGGATTATCCGGTTTAGCAGGAGTAGCTGTTTATATCATGACAGATTTAAATGCTCTTCTTCTGGATGGAGTCTTTTCTCTGATAGCATTTGTATCATCTCTAGTGGCAGTCTACATCTCCAAAAATAGCCATAAAAAAACAGAAACCTTTCCCCAAGGCCTTTACTTTCTAGAGCCGCTTTATGCGATTATGAAGTCTCTGGCAACCTTACTACTATTGATTTTTGCTGTACTAGAAACGAGTGCAACAGCCTTTGCCTATTTCGTGCATGGAAATGGTCAGCAAATGACAATCGGTCCTGCGGTTCCCTACACGATTACCATGTTCCTTATTTATATCGGACTCTACCTCTATAATCGCTACATGAGTGCCAAAGTCAACCATCTATCGACCATCATCCTAGCAGAAGCAAAAGGGAATTTAATTGATGGTCTAATCTCTGGAGCGATTGGTATCGCAGTACTTCTTCTCTATCTCATTCCAATCAACTCATGGCTAGGCTTTCTTCATTACACCGGAGATTTCTTTTTAACGCTCATCTTAGCTCTCATTTCGTTCAAAGAACCTTGGAGCGTATTAGTAGCATCCTTTAAAGAATTGGCTAATGGTACTGTTCATTTCCCTGAAATTCACGACTCTATCTATCAGATACTTGAACCCTATTTAAACGAAGAAGCAAATGATGTTGAGATTCATATTTTCAAACAAGGGATGAATATCCGTGTCAAGATAAACCTCCATAATGTTCAGCATGAAATTGTCCAGAAACTCTTAGAAAACAAGCCTCAAATGCTCTATCTCCTAAGAAAACAGCATGAGTATATTTCTGTTGAATATGCTCTATAAAACAATAAAAATCTCGGCTTTTATAAACCGAGATTTTCATATTTTATCCGATAGCCAATCTGTAAAATTTTTCCATCCTTAATCAGCAAAGGACGCTTGATTAACATACCATCATTGGCTAAAAGACTGAGAGCTTCCTCCAATGTCAGACTCCCAAACCGATCTTTCAAACCAAGTTGACGGTAGCTATTGCCTGAGGTATTGAAATATTTTTTTAATTCCAAACCTGTTGCCTCCATCCAAGTCTTTAGCTGGTCTACACTGGGCGGAGTCGCCTTTATATCAATTGCTTCAAAATCCAGTCCCAAACTTTTCAGCTCTGCCTTTGCTGCCCGACAGGTCGTACATTTGGGATACTCATAAAATAAAATCATTTCTTTACCTCTTTCTCTTTAGAAATCAACATGATCAGCACCACTCTCAAATAGCTTGATAACTTGTAAAGCATCTATTTTTGATATTTATAATGTACTATAGGTTGAATTTTCATGCCGCAAAAGCCAGATTTTCCTATCCACCCCACCTGCATAGCCAGTCAGTTGTCCTTTCTGACCGATAACCCTATGGCAGGGAACAATAATCGAATAAGGATTTCGACCCACAGCTCCACCAACTGCCTGTCCTGAACGAATATCCAATTGCTTAGCAATCTGCCCATAGGTAATCGTCTGTCCAGTTGGTATATTTTGCAAGATTTTCCAAACCCTTTTCTGAAATACTGTTCCAACACATTCCAAGGTTAAACTGGAAAAATCAACTATCTGTCCTGAAAAATAGGCATCCAAGAGCTGAATCACCTGGTCTAGAACAGGATGAGCAGCAATCCGAACCTGACCTTCTAGACCTCTCTCGAAGTATTTCTGCCCCTCAAACCAGACTCCACGTAGCCCTTTATCACTAGCTACCAAAGACATTGCCCCAATCGGGCTGGTATAAATGGATTTGTAATACATTAGTTTTTATTTTGAATCACACGTACCTTGACAATAGCATCTGTTGCCTCAAATTTAGTCACCAACTGATCAATTTTAGCCTTATCCGCTTCATCCAAATCAAGAAGGGTATAAGCGTAGTCTCCCTTAGACTTATTGATGATATTATCAATATTGATCCCCAATTCTGACACAGCTGTTGAAATTTTTGCAACCATGTTTGGAATATTCTTGTTAATCAGGGTGATACGATAAGGCGCATCCAAAGGTTGCTTGACATTTGGAAAGTTGACAGAGTTGATGATTTCTCCCGTTTCCATGAAACGACGAATAGTCTGACCAGATGCAATGGCACAGTTGAGTTCTGCTTCCTCGGTGGAACCTCCAACATGTGGAAAAACAATGATATGCTCCTTATTGAGCACTTCCTCCGTACCAAAATCTGTAATATAGGTTTTGATAACACCCGCATCAATCGCTTCAAACAAATCTGCATGGTTAACCAATTCACCACGAGCAAAGTTAATCAAGGTCGTTCCTTTTTTCATTTGACCGAAGCTATCTACATTGAAAAGTCCCCGTGTCTTATCTGTCAAAGGAACATGAATAGTGATGTAATCCGAATGGGCGAAGATTTCCTTCAGATCATCAACACGCTTAACATGACTAGATATATTCCAAGCTGTCTCAATAGAAACATATGGATCGTAGCCAAGCACATTCATGCCTAGACGACGAGCATCATTGGCAATGCGGGCACCGATAGCGCCTAGTCCAATGACACCTAAGGTTTTACCAGCAATCTCTGTACCTGCAAATTGTTTTTTACCAGCTTCTACTTGCTTAGGTACATCAACACCCGAAAGAGTATTTGTCCAAGCTCTTGCTCCGATATAATCTCGAGCAGATAAGAGGATAGAGGCAAGTACTGCTTCCTTTACTGCATTGGCATTGGCTCCGGGAGTATTGAAAACAACAATTCCCTTCTCTGTCGCCCGGTCAATAGGAATGTTATTCGTCCCAGCACCCGCACGAGCAATCGCTTTTAGATTTTCTGGGAAGTCAAAACCATGTAAGTTCTCAGAACGGATAATAAAAGCATCTGGATTTGCTGCATAGTCACCATCAATCTGAAACCTATTGCCCAATTCTTTAAGTCCAACTTGGTTGATATTATTAAATGTTCGTACGCTAAATACCATTTGTTTTTTACCTAAAAAGGCGAAAATAGCCTGTCACCTTTCTTTCGTTTAGTTTATTGAATACTCAATGAAAATCAAGAACTAACTACGATTTTCTTAAATCAAGTAATCAAGTGTACACCTGGTTTTCAAAGAGTGTTAGTTATTTCCAAGCATCCAACGGTCGTCCTCGTTCACTTCCTGATAGAGACTGCGCTCATTCTTTTGCTTGATTTTTTGATAGGCTAGACGCTCTCCATCTAAAGGCACTTTGCCACAATAGATGAAGCCTAATTTTTCTAGAATATGCTGCATAGGGAGATTTTTATCATGCGTATCACAACG
This sequence comes from Streptococcus sp. DAT741, assembly GCF_009866825.1. NCBI lineage: Bacteria > Bacillati > Bacillota > Bacilli > Lactobacillales > Streptococcaceae > Streptococcus > Streptococcus sp. DAT741. The sequence goes on along the minus strand of NZ_CP019557.1, from coordinate 670,217 downwards.
AAAATCTGGTCCCTTTTGTCCTTCAATGATTCCTTGCAAGAAGGTTAAAATATGGCCTTTGCCACGAAATTCGGCTGCTACTGCCACTCGGTGAATGGTGGTATAAAGAGGATGATTGTGCCGCCATTTGCCATCATAAATAGCCTCATAGGCTGCTTCCGTCCCTCGGAAAACAGCTGCATAGGTAGCAATCTCCCCATCAACCAGACCGACATAACCTTTCCCGGTCAAAATATCTTCAAAAATCGTTTCATGGTCAGGGTAGGATCCCTGCCACTGATCACTTCCAGAAGCCGCTAAAAATGCCTTGGCCTCCTTAAAAATCTGAGTGATTAATGCAATTTCATTTGGATGGGCCAATCTAATTTCCATCTTAGGCATTCTCCTCTGCGAACTTCTTCATGAAAGCAATCAATTCTACCACACCTTGACGTGGGAAGGCATTGTAAAGTGAGGCACGCATACCACCTACTGAGCGATGACCCTTGATATTTTTAAAACCTGCCGCTGTTGCCTCCTTGACAAACTTTGCATCCAACTCCTCGCTCGGTGATACGAATGGGATATTAGCTACCGAACGTTCTTCTTTCTTGCGAACAGGATTGCTATAAAAGTGAGACTGGTCAATATAATCATAAAGTAGACTAGATTTCTCACGGTTGATTTTTTCCATCTCATCAACACCACCAATTTCTTTGACCCATTCAAAAACCAACTTAGAAATGTAGATTGAGTAAGCTGGTGGTGTATTATAGAGAGAGTCATTTTCAGCTTGAATGCGGTAATCTAACATACTTGAGAGCACTGGTTGATCATTCAGAAAATCCTCACGTACAATCACAACTGTCACACCCGCTGGACCGATATTTTTCTGCGCCCCAGCATAAATCATGGCAAAATCTTCTACATTGTAACGAGCCGCCAAAATATTTGAAGACATATCAGCAATAATTGGTACTCCATTGGTATCTGGGAGTTTATAAACTGACGTACCTTCAATCGTATTATTGGTCGTCAAATGCACATAGGCCGCACTTGGATCAATGTCATTTGGATCGAATGTTGGCAATTCTGTATAGGTGATTTCCTCTGTAGAAGCCAACAAAATAGGCTCAAAAGCGATTGTCTTTGATAATTTAACAGCCTCAGTATAGGCTTTTTTTCCCCAAGAACCACCCACAAGATAGTAAGCTTTCTTTCCTTGAGCAAAGTTGAGTGGAATCATAGTAAATTCCAATGAAGCCCCACCTTGTAAAAAAATAACCTTATAGTTATCAGGAATACACATCAGTTCACGAAGGGTTGTCTCAGCACCTTTGATAATTTCTTCAAAGTCCTTGGAACGGTGCGACATCTCCAAAACGCTCATTCCCGAACCATTATAGTTCAAAAATTCCGCTTGGGCTTTTTCAAGCACTGATTTTGGCAAAACTGCAGGACCTGCAGAAAAGTTGTAGATTGTCATAAAATCCCTCCATTAAAATATCCTATTCATTTTAACATAAATATTCAGATTATTCAATAAAATCTTATGTTTTTATTCTACATATAGAATCAGGAAAACTCACTTTGAGACAAAAATCAGAAATAAGTATGGCCAAATTAGGACAACAAGTACGGATATATTGAAGTTAGCAAATAGAATTCTACACTAGGAGGTTTCTCGTCCATTGTCCCTCAATACTTACCTGCATAAAAATACAAAAAAACTAGGCTTAGCCTAGTCCATGGTAGATGTCATATACCTCTTGCTTTTTAAGTTGATAGCGCTTGGCCACTTCTTTGATGGCTTGATTTGGTTTGCAACCACCAGCTATCTCTTTTTCAACCTCAGCCTTCAAATCCACCTCATCAATGGATAGGGGCGATTCAGCATCTGCACCAGCAACGATCACCAAGCATTCTCCTTTGAGAGGGTGCTCTTTTAAATAGACCAAAATCTCCGAAATCTTTCCTCGCTGGTACTCTTCATAAAGCTTAGTCAATTCACGTACAACTGCTATCTGACGATCTCCATATACCGCCAACATATTTTCTAGCGTATCCACCACTCGATAAGGCGATTCATAAAAGATTTGCGTCTCAGGATAGGCTAGCTTTTCACGGAAAAACTCTCTTTGCTGCCCTGCTTTTCGTGGCAAAAAACCATAAAAAATATGAGGTTGAGGAGCAAGTCCAGATGCGATTAAGGCTGTAATCCCTGCTGATGCACCAGGAAGCGATACAACGGGGACGCCTTCTTCAATCGCTGCACAAACTAAATCGTGACCAGGATCAGAGATGGAAGGTAAGCCAGCATCCGATACCTGAGCAATAGAGTGACCTGACCGGAGCAAATCAAGCAAATGAGGAATTTTTTCATGAGCATTATGTTCATGGAAGGATATCTGCCTGGTCTCAACTTCAAAATGTTTGAGCAAGAGTCCGGTATTTCTAGTATCCTCCGCTGCAATCACATCGACCTCTTTTAAAGTTTGGATAGCCCGAAAGGTCATATCTTGTAAATTTCCAATAGGGGTCGGAACCAAATAAAGAGTGCCAAAACCTGTCTGCCCCTTGTATGATTTTTGTAATTTCATCCTAGTCTCGATTCAATAATTCAACACAGAACATACAAGGCTCATCATTATCCCTGCGTTGTCCGTAAGAGAAAGTACAAATATGGAAACCATCTTCGTAGATATTTTCCAAATTTTCCTTACCAAAGTTGGAAGACTTATGGCCTGTTTTATCTTCTTTTTCCAGACGCTCTCGCAATTTAGAATTTTCCAAACGCAAGGCTGTATTCTCATCAATAATGCCCTGCAAATGTTTTTTAATGGCATCTACTTCTGCCAGTGTTGTCAAAAGATTCTGCGAAAAATCATCCAGAGCATCAAAAATTTCTTTTTTATCCATTGTCTTCCTTTCTATCTATTTATCTTGAGAGCTTTCTAGTTTGCTTTTGGCACCACGATCTAAGAGTGGAAAAGAAAAATAAGTTGACTTATCAAATATCATCAAAAACAAACTAAACAACTATATGAGTGTTATATATTCTAGGCTATTCTGTAAACTGACATTGGCCTGCCACATTTTTTTTGCCTCAAGGACCGCATCCATTTTTTCACGGGCTAAGGCATCCGTCATCTTTTCAGCTAATAACAAGCTGAGGAGGTCGAACAATCGCTCCTGCTCTGCTTTTTCTACAGCAAGACCAGCTAAGAAACTGACTTGCAGGTAAGCTTTGTTTGCATCGGTCAAAAGCAAATCAGTAAATTTTCTAGCCTGAACTGTCAGTTCTAAAAAACTCTTATTTTCTACTAATTTCTTGACTTCTTCATGACTAGAAGTAAGCTGAGCCAAAAGACTGGCCTGCGTTTTTAACAAGCCCTCTGCTTCCAACATTCTCTCCAGAGCAGGAAGATTTTTAGGAAAACCAATAATCTGAGTCCGACTCTTAATAGTTGGAAGAACTGCCTCTTCTTGATTGGTCAACAAAAAAATATGGATAGCAGACTGTGGCTCCTCAATCACTTTTAAGAGCGAATTGGCAGCATTAGCATGCATTTTCTCAGCATCACGGATGATGAAGACTTGTTTGTCAGACTCAAAACCTGACCGAGAAAAATTTTTAACTATCTCGCGCACAGTTTCTGTCTTGATAAGATTTCCCTGAGGAGACACAATGGTCACATCTGAAAATTCATTTGCTGCAATCAGGTGGCAGGTGCGGCAATGACCACAGGGTAAGATGCCATCTTTTTCCTGACAAAAAAGAGCCTGACTGAGAAAAAGAGCCATATCAAAACTAGCAAAAGCACCAGAAAACAGATAAGCATGAGCCAAACGTTTTTGCTCCAAAGCGGTAATAAAACGCTGAAATACGGCTGGTTGCAAGTCTTTTAATTCCTGAATATTCATTATCTCATTAACAACCGTTTCTTAATCACTGCAAGGGCATCTGCAATCACAGCTTCTAACGGCTGGCTAGCATCAATTTTAACAAACCGCTCTGGTTCTTGTTCTAAAATCGACAGATAACCTCGACGAACTCTTTTATGCATATCCACTTTTTCCATATCCAAGCGGTTCACGTCTCGATTTGCATTTCGAGCGATACGAGCCAAGCCCTCCTCCGTATCAATATCAAAATAGAGGGTCAAATCAGGTTTCAGACCATCCGTTGCAAACTGATTGAGCCAGTTAATATCTGCCACATCCAAACCACGACCAAATCCTTGATAAGCAATGGATGAGTCAATAAAACGGTCGATTAGGAGTAACTTCCCCTGAGTCAATGGTGGTAATATTTTCTCCTTTAAATGCTGACGACGAGCAGCTATAAAAAGCAAAAGCTCTGTCTTGTCATCCATCTCAGTATTTGCTGGATTGAGAATAATGTTGCGGATTTCCTCTGCAATAGCTACCCCGCCTGGCTCTCTAGTTGTAACCACTTCTAATCCAAACTCCCTCAAGGCTGGTAGAAGTTCCTGCAAAACAGTTGTTTTCCCCGCTCCATCTGGACCTTCAAATGTAATAAAAAAACCTTTTGTCATCTTTTCCTCACTCATAGATAGTCATCTCATTTTACCAAAATTCAACCAAAAAATCACTTGAAAATTGACTTGTTTTTCAGGAGAAAATCTTTTACAATTGAAATATACACATATAGGGAGGTGCTTATGGTTCGCTTGAAAAATAGTTTATTCATTTTACTTGGTGCAGGTCTTTTTGCTTTTGGTCTCAACTACTTGATTATGCCCAATCGCTTATTTGAGGGTGGTGCAACTGGTCTAACTCTCATCATCTACTATCTCTTTCGTATCCAACCTTGGATAATGAATATTGTATTTAATATTCCTCTCTTCATCCTAGGTTGGAAAATCCTAGGCAAAAAGACTCTCTATCTCAGTCTTCTAGGAACACTTAGCGTCACTGTTTGGCTGGCTATTTTTGAAAAAATTCATTTTTCAATCAATCTTCAACAAGATTTAATTTTAGTTAGTATTTTAGGTGGTATCCTTATGGGGCTGGGACTGGGAATTATCTTCCGAGCTGGTGGAACGACTGGCGGAAGCGACATTATTGCCCGTATCGGTCATAAATACACTTCCTTCTCAATCGGACAGATTATCTTAGCAGTTGATATACTCGTTCTAACGCTGATTGTCATTGTTTTTAAAGACCTTCGCACGGTCCTTTATACCTTAATGATGGTTGCCGTTGCCTCTAAGGTCATTGACTTTGTAACAGAAGGTGGGTACGGTAGCAAGGGGGTCATGATTGTTTCTCAAAAATCCGAACAACTAGCCCAAGCTATTGATAATGAAATTGAGCGCGGTGTTACCCTGATAAAAGCTCAGGGATTTTATAGCAAAACAGATGTCAATATGATCTACTCCGTCATCTACAAGAGTCAGCTCCAAGAGATGAAAGAACTCATTCGGAGAATAGATCCACACGCTTTTATCACCATCACTGATGCTCATGAGGTCCTCGGTGAAGGCTTTACGTTAGACCGGAATAAAGAGCCGCTCGAACGCCACTAAGGGGATGGCTATTCAGTTTATCTACGATTCTATTTCCTTATTCGGTCACCTTGTAAAAGGGATACAGACAAAAACGAACAGAGAATAAAACACAGAAGAAGTTGACTTGAGGGAGTTCAAGCCCCAACCTCTTCTGTGTTTTTTGTACCATTCTGGAGCAACGCTTGATGCCTTAGTCTCCTCCATAAAAATAGCGAACATGCATCCCTAGTCAGAGATGCATGTCTTTATATATCTAAAACTACTTTGCTAGAAATAGAATAGCCGGAGAAAAATCTGAGAAAGCTCAGCTATTAAATCTTTTTGGCAACGGTTGGAACTAAGCTGTCAACTTGGATGCCCGCACTTTCAAAAAGGGTACGGACTTCAGCAACATCCACCTTACCCTCAATCTGGACTTCAATAACAACCTTTCCAGATTTGGTCGCAAGTTGAACAGTTGATATGATATTGTAATCCTTATCTGCCACCAGTCGGATAATTTTTTCTAATTCTCCTGCCTTATTTTCTACAAGGAAACGAGCACGAACTCCTTCTTCTCCATAACCTGAAACATGGAGAAAAGCCGCAAAAATATCCCGATCTGTGATGACTCCGTAGAGCTGACCATTGTCTACAACTGGAAGAATCCCGACTTTATTCTTATACATAAGATAGGTCGCATCTTCCAGACTAGCGTAACCCGAAACAGTGATAACATTCTTAATCATCACATCCCTAACCTTGGTCTTATTGAGTAGATAGTTCATTTCATAGATTGATAGACTAGTTGCTTTAGAAGGGCTCGCCTCGGCAATGGTTCCTTCTGTCACCAAACCGACCAACTTATCATTTTCAATAACTGGCAGACGATGCAAATCCTGTTCACGCATGATGTCAGCTGCATGTGCAACGGTTGTGTCTGGGGAAATATAGACGACTTTACGGGTCATAAAATCTTTAACAGACATAGAACTTCCTCCTTAGTAGATCCTACTTTAATTATACCACAAATCCGAAAACGATTTCAATGTTTTATGAAAGGAAATGAAAAATCAATCCTTTCCTACGACCTTAAAGGGGATGTGAGAATAATCTTTATGCTCCTTCAGAAATTCCAAGGCTTCCTTTTTGACCTGTATCAGGTTGATCCCTTGGGCATTGGCTCCGTAGACACAACCACAGTAACACTGACGATAAATATCATACTCTTCACACATCTGAACCGAACGCTGATAGCCGCCATTCTTCTTGAAATCACTGGGAAGATATTGGGTGTCATATAGTTTTTGCACCTCAATTCCAACAGCATTGATGGTCTGAGAATTCTTATGAGGGCTGATTGTTAGGGCAGAGCCAAAGTAGTCAAACCCCAGCTCCACTGCCTTTGCTGCCGTCTTATCTAATCGATAATCATAACAAACTTTACATCGATCTCCCCCTTCTGGCTCATTGGCCAGATGTTGGGTTTTCTTGAAAAATTCCTGAGGGCTATAGTCCGCCTCCAAATAGCCTACATTTTGACCTGTATTTTGATTAAATTCTCTGACAAACTGAGCCGTTACGGCCGCTCGCCGTTGGTATTCCGCCTTGGGGTGTATATTGGAATTAGCAAAATAAATAGTTACCTGAGCATACTGTGTCAGGTATTCCAAAGTATAGGTAGAACATGGGGCACAACAGACGTGCATGAGAATCTTAGGTCGAATACCAGTCGACTGCCAGGAAGCAGCCATCTTTTGAAATACCTTATCGTAGTTGACCTTTTGATTGGGTGACAACTTGGACAAAATCTCTTCAACTTTAATCACACAGACCTCCAAATAGGAATAATATATTCAATGAAAATCAAAAAATACACGAAGCTGTAGATAGAACTGAAGCTCATCAAAGCAAGTTGACAAAATATGGTTTTGATTTTCGTAAAGTATTATACTATATTTGAAGCTCACTGTATAGGTAGGAGAACTTGTTCCCAGTATTTAGACAGAGGAGAGCGCTTATTGGTACTTATCTGCTATCTAAATAAAGCTGAGAAAAGGACATGTTTACCTTTTGCTTTTCCTAATACATAGAATAAAACTATCAAAAAGAAAACTGCCTGCCGGCAGTTTCAATTTCCAACCTAAAAAGGTCCCCCGGACCTTGAACCAATGAAAAACGCCTGCCGGCGTTTCCCATTTCTCGATTAAAACATCCTATCCGTAGGCTGTTTTAACCACCCAGATAAGCCTTCTTGACTTCTTCTGAGGTGAGAAGTTCTTTTCCTGTTCCTGTGAGGACGATTTTCCCTGTTTCCAAGACATAGCCGCGATCTGCAATAGCGAGAGCTTTATTAGCATTCTGCTCAATCAAGAGTACTGTTGTACCTTGCTTTTGAATGTCTTGGATGATGTCAAAGATTTCTTGAATGAAAATTGGGGCCAGCCCCATAGATGGTTCATCAAGAAGTAGGAGTTTGGGCTGACTCATCAGGGCACGCCCCATTGCCAACATCTGTTGTTCACCACCTGAAAGAGTAGCTGCATCTTGATTTTTACGCTCTTCCAAACGTGGAAAACGGGAAAAAATCTTCTTCAAGTTAGCTTGATTTTCCTCACGGTTATTTCGGAGGAAGGCACCCATTTCTAGGTTTTCCATAACGGTCAACCCAGAAAAAATATGGCGACCTTCTGGAACTTGCGATAATCCATCTGCCACAATTTTACGAGCAGGAATTTTTTGTATTTCGTTTCCAAGAAATGAAATTGTCCCTAACGATGGGCGAACAAGACCAGAAATCGTACGAAGGATTGAGGTTTTACCAGCACCATTGGCACCGATCAACGTCACTACTTCTCCTTCGTTAACTTCAAATGATACATTTTTAACCGCCTCAATGACACCATAATGTACCGATAGATTTTCAACTTTCAACATTGGCATTAGGCCTCACCTCCAAGGTATGCTTCAATAACACGCTTATCGCTACGGACTTCCTCAGGTGTTCCATGGGCGATCAAACGACCATATTCTAAGACATAGATACGCTCTGTCACTTCCATAACCAAGCTCATATCGTGTTCAATTAGCATAATGGTGATATTGAACTCTTCTTTGATTTTACGGATAAGTTGAGTCAATTCTGTCGTTTCCTGTGGATTCATACCCGCCGCTGGCTCATCTAAGAAGAGAATTTTCGGTTCGGTCGCAAGGGCACGAACGATTTCCAAGCGGCGTTGTTGTCCGTAAGGAAGATTTTTTGCTAGCGTATCCGCATCACTATCCAAATCAAAGATTTTTAAAAGTTCAATAGCTTTTGTTTTCAAGGTTTCTTCGTTTCTATAAAATGCTGGTAGGCGGAAGAAACTTGCAAAGATTTTAGCTTTGCCATGATTGCTGAGACCGATCAAAACATTTTCCAAGACGGTCATATTTTTGAACAAGCGAATATTTTGGAATGTGCGACCAAGTCCCAGTGAAGCAATTTTCGAAGGGGCTTTACCATTCAAGAGAGTACCCGCAAGTGTGATACTACCTTCACTTGGCTCATAAACACCCGTTAAAAGGTTGAAAAGGGTTGTTTTACCAGCACCGTTTGGTCCAATAAGACCAACCAGCTCCCCTTCATGAAGTTCCATGGTCACATCACCAACAGCTGTCAATCCACCGAAGTTTTTGGTTAAATTTTTTACTTCAAGCAAGGCCATTACTTAACCTCCTTCTTCTTAAACAAAGCTGCCATACTAAATTCTTTCGTTCCCAGAAGACCACCTGGACGGAAAATCATCAAGAGAATGAGTGCCAGCGAATAGATAATCATAGAAATATCTGAGTAACTCTTGAGAAGTACATTCAAAATTCCAAGAACAATCGCCGCTACAAACGTACCAGTGATTGACCCTAACCCACCCAATACAATGATAATCAAAACATTAACAGATGTCATGAAGGCAAAATCCTTTGGAACGATTGTTCCAACATAACCTGCATGAAGACCACCGGCAATAGCTGCCGTCATCGCTCCAAATACAAAAGCCGAAACTTTCACAAACGTAGGATTGACACCAACTGACTCTGCCGCAATCTCATCTTCGCGAACAGAAATCGTCACACGTCCCATCGGACTACGTAAAAAGTTTACCGTCAGCAGGGTTGTAACAATGACGAAAATATAAACCATAGGCCAACTCGTAAAGAGTGGGATTGAGGTAATCCCTGCTGCACCATTTGTCAAAGGACCACCATTGATGATCAGGATCCGGATAATTTCTGCAACGCCAAGTGTCGCAATAGCAAGATAGTCCCCCTTCAAGCGAAGAGTTGGAATGCCAACCAAAAGAGCTACTGCGCCTGCGATAAACATACCAATAATCAAAGCAATAGCAAATCCACCATAAGATGGCATCATTTTACCAAGAATAGCTACTACATAGGCACCGATAGCCATAAAACCAGCATGACCAAGCGAAAATTGACCTGAGAAACCAACGATCAAGTTCAAGCCGACTGCCAGAATAATTTGAATACCGATTTGTTGAACAATCTGGATATAGTAAAAGTTCAGAATTCCTGCGGATACAAGGCCCTGAATAAGACCAAAACCAGCTAGCAAGATAGCCAACCAAATCGCATTAACTTTAAGATGTTGCTTCATGTCTACACCTTCTCTTTCACGTTCTTACCAAGGATACCACTCGGACGTACCAAGAGGATGATAATCAAGACAGTATATACAACCGCATCACGGAATGTATCCAAACTAATCACATAAGTGAGGGTTTCGATAATTCCGATAACAAATCCGCCAAGTGCTGCACCTGGAATAATACCAATTCCCCCCAATACAGCCGCCACAAAGGCCTTAAGACCAGGTGTCATCCCCATGAGTGGTTCGATTTGGTTATAGTAAAGGCCAAGAAGGACACCGGCTGCACCAGCAAGTGCAGAACCAAGTGCAAATGTAAAGCTAATTGTACGGTTTACATTGATTCCCATGAGCTGCGCCGCATCGCTATCCACTGAAACAGCACGCATGGCTTTTCCCATTTTAGTTCGTTTCACAATCAGTTGCAGAGCTACCATTAAAGCAAGCGATACTCCAAGAATAATCAACTGGATATTCGTGATAGAAATCGGCCCCAACTGAAAGGTTACAGCCTCAATCGCTTGAGGGAAAGCCTTAACATCTGCTGTAAAGAACTTAATCATCGTGTACTCTAGAAAGAAGGACACACCAATAGCTGTAATCAAGGCTGCAATACGCGTTGAATTACGCAAAGGACGATAGGCCAAAAACTCAATAAAGACACCAAGAATAGCTGTTCCCAACATAGCAAGAATAAGTGCTACGAAGAAACGTATCCCTCCATCTGCAATAAAAGTTAAATGATTTAATAGGAAATATCCCATAAAGGCACCCATCATATAAAGATCTCCATGGGCGAAGTTAATGAGTTTGATAATTCCGTACACCATGGTATAACCAAGGGCTAAAAGGGCATAAACAGAACCAAGAATCAAACCATTGACAAGTTGTTGAAGCATAGGTTCACCAATCTTTCTAACTATTTTTCAAGCTCTATAAGCATTATTACATTATACAAAATTTTCTGAAAATAGGCAAGCTAAATAGAATTTTTCTAATATTTAAAAGATGATTTATTTAGTCAAACAAATACTGGATAAAAATCTAAAATAAACGAGAAAACAGATCTAGGAAGTTAGCTCAAGTAACACCTAGCCTATTGATTTCCATGTAACATAGTAATTGTACAAAGCAAAAAGAGGGTGCACCCTCTTTTTGCTTGTTCTCTATTTGTCAACAGAAATAGTATCAACAGATGCTTGCTTACCATTTGTCAAACCTACAACGTAGACGGATTTAACAACATTGTGTTCTTTATCGATTGACATTGTTCCTGTCACACCTTCAAAATCTTTCAAGCTAGCAAGATTATCTTTTACTGCTATCGAGTCAGAAGCACCTTTTGCAGCTTTTGCTGCCATGTAAACAGAATCATAAGCAAGAGCTGAGAACATGGATGGCTCTTCGTTGTATTCTTTTTTATAAGCATCGTAGAATGCTTTTGCTTTTTCGCTTGCTGATGTTACAAATGCTGAAAGGTAGTAAACATTTGAAGCTGCTGAGGCTGTCGCTAGTTCTGTAAATTGTGGCGAATCAAAACCGTCTGAACCAAGGATAGGTTTGTCAATGCCAAGACCACGCGCCTGCTTCACGATTGTACCTGTTTCATTGTAGTATCCAGGCATGATAATAGTGTCAAACTCTTTGCCTTTCAATTTAGTAAGAGCTGCTTGGAAATCCTTATCTCCAGAAGCAAATGTGATTTCTGAGACGATTTCTCCTCTATAAGCTTTCTTAAATGCTTCCGCTACCCCTTTACCATAGTCAGATGAATTATCATAGTAAAGAACAACCTTCTTAGCTGATAAATTTTCAGTCGCATACTTGGCCATAATCTGCCCTTGATATCCATCCGTAAAAGTTGCACGGAAGAAATAATCTTGAACTTCGCCTTTATCATTGACAACTAAGTTGGTCTGAGTTCCTGAAGGGGTAATCATCGGTACTCCCGCCGAAGTCAAAGCTGGAATAGAAGCTGCAGAAGCTCCTGATGTGGCTGCACCAATCACGACATTTGCACCTTCGCTTGCCAAGCTTGTTGCTACTGTTGCTGCTTCAGCCGTTTCAGATTTGTTATCTTTGGTGATGACTTCTATCTTTTTCCCGTCAATACCGCCTGCTGCGTTGATTTCTTTTACAGCAAGGTTGGCACCTTTTTCCTCGGTTTGACCATAAGAAGAAACTGATCCTGACAATTCCAAATTGTACCCGATCTTGAATGTACCACCAATCGATACACCTTTTGTGGCGGTATTGGTTGTCGAAACAGTACCACATGCGGCAAGTAAAGCTGTGGAAGCGACTGTAGCAAATGCCACTACAAATTTTCTTATTTTCATGAAAACACCTTAAATCTTTCTTAAATTTTACGATGTATCTAATATACTGAATTATCTGAAAATTGTCAACAAAAAAGAAAAATTTTTTTCTACTTGAAACAAAAAAATTAACAAGCACCTGAATGCCTGTTAATTCTAGCTATCATACAACAGTTTGTCCTTCTTCTCTCCATAGATTACCAACAAAGTTTTGGTCTAAATCTTTTATATAAGAAGGTAGGACCTTTTTCACAAATCTCTCCTTACTTAATTTAAACATGGCTTCCTCTACTTGCTCTTGATTCATATAGACCAGGACATATCGCAATCGCTTGGAATGATAAACAATATCCCCATATTGATTAAGCTTACGCGCATCACGGTTGTAGTGTAAGTAGACAGTTAAACAAGTACGATTTTTCTTCTCAAACATGGCTCCTCCTCTGAAAGTTCTCTTTCCATATTATACCGTTTTCATTAGAAAATGAAAAGCTCCAACTATCTGAAAGAGTTGGAGCCGAGAAGAAATAGAAGGCAACTCACTACATTGCCACCGTTCTTTTTTGCTATTTATTTTACCTTTGCATGATCCATAATTTGGTCAATAAAGCCATAGGCCAAGGTTTCTTCTGCTGACATCCAATAATCACGTTCTGCATCCTTGTGGATTTGCTTCACTGTTTTACCCGAATTATCAGCTAAGATTTTCTCTAATTTATTGCGTGTTTTCAGCAAATGTTCTGCAGCAATGGCCATATCTGTCTGCTGAGTACCGCCACCAGTACCACCCATTGGCTGGTGAATCATATACTCTGCATTTGGAAGCATAAAACGCTTACCCTTAGCACCACTTGATGCGATAACAGTTCCCATACTTGCAGCAGTTCCCATCACAATTGTTTGGACATCTGCCTTGATAAAATTCATCGTGTCTACAATAGCAAGTCCTGCTGACACAGATCCACCTGGGGTGTTCACATACAAATAAATATCCTTTGTAGGGTCTTGAGCATCGAGGAAAAGCAACTGAGCAATGACTGAGTTTGCCATATTGTCTTCAACTGGTCCTGTCAACATGATAATTCGGTCTTTCAGCAAGCGAGAATAAATATCATACGAACGCTCACCTCGACTGGTTTGTTCAATAACTACTGGAATCATAAAATTACTCCTTTTCGAGATTTTCTGTACTCATTATATAGAAATAGTCAAAAATGGTCAAATAAAAAACACAAACGAAAAAAAGAAACCAGACCAGCTGATTTCTCCTTAAAATAGATGCTTAATGAAAAGACAAATTGAGATTGCAGATAAAATAGATGGAGTTGGATCAATAAATACAAGATAAAGTCCTGCCTCTTTTCAACCTATTAAATGAACCTCTATTTGGAATCATGGTACACCATTTTTGTAGGGTATTATTTCGTACCAAACAAACGGTCACCTGCATCACCAAGTCCTGGTACAATATAGCCTTTTTCATTGAGTTTTTCATCCAAGGCTGCTGTATAAATATCAATATCTGGGTGCGCTTCTTGAAGAGCTTTCACCCCTTCTGGCGCAGAAACTAGGGCTACAAACTTGATATTTGATGCGCCACGCTTCTTCAATGAATCAACTGCAAGGATGGCAGAACCACCTGTTGCCAACATCGGATCAACGACAAAAATATGACGTTGATCAATATCCTCAGGCAATTTTACAAGGTACTCAACCGGTTGAAGGGTTTCTTCATCGCGATACATACCGATATGGCCGACTTTAGCTGCTGGTACCAAGCTAAGCAAACCATCAACCATGCCGACACCCGCACGCAAGATTGGAACAATAGCCAACTTTTTACCTGCAATTTGTTTTTGAACAGTTTTTGTGATCGGTGTTTCAATTTCCACATCTTCAAGTGGCAAGTCACGCAACACTTCGTACCCCATTAGCATTGCGATTTCATTAACCAACTCACGAAAGTCCTTAGTTGAAGTTACTGATCGACGAAGGATAGATAACTTGTGTTGGATGAGTGGGTGTGAGATGACTTGGAATTTCCCCATGATGATAAAACCTCTCTTTTTTGTTTTTTCTATTTTACCAAAAATTCCTGAAAAATGCTCGCGAATATGGTAGATTCCATCATTTTTTAAAAACAATAGCTTCAAAAGGTCGTAATTGCAACCCTGCGCTAGACTCCTCATTTTCATAATTGCCCATAAAGATAAAGTAATCTTCTACAGACACATCACAAACTTGGAGTTCACTGGTAAAGTTTGCTAGGATTATAAAATCATCTGCTTCATCATACTTACGGTACCCCATCACTCCATTATTTCCAGTTTCTATTATTTTGTACTTTCCTTCGGACATACATGGATACTGCTTGCGAAGAGAGATGAGCTTTTGATAAGTATAAAAAAGAGAATTTTTATCAGCCAGAGCCTTAGTAACATTGATTTCCTCAGTTGTATCGCTAAGAGCCAACCAAGCTTTGCCAGTTGTAAAGCCGGCTCCTTCTTCTGAAGTCCACTGCATAGGCCTACGTGCATTATCCCGTCCTTTAACATTGATAGACTGTAGTAGCTCTTCTTTAGTATAGCCTAACTCTATCCTCTCTGCATACATCCTACGTGTTTCTATATCATCTGCTTGAGAAATATCCTGAATTGGTGTGTTTATCATACCGATCTCTTCACCTTGATAAATGTATGGTGTTCCCGACATGAAATGAAGATAGATAGCTAACATCTTTCCACTCAACTCACGAAACTCTGGACTATCGTTACCAAAACGAGAAATGGCGCGTGGTAGGTCATGGTTATTCCAGAAAAGGGAATTCCACCCCTTGCCAATCAATTCTGTTTGCCACTTTGAAAGAACACGATGCAATCGAACAGGATCTAGGGGAGCCAAATCCCATTTTTCCTTTCCTTCTTGCTGATCAAGGCAGACATGTTCAAACTGGAAAATCATGGAAAATTCATTTCTATCTGGATGCGAGTAAAGCTGAGCACTAGCAGGATTGGCACTCCATGTTTCACCGACTGTTACAAGATCATGAGCTCCGAATGTTTTTTGATTCAATTCTTGGATAAGAGGATGAAGGGTCGGTCCGTCTGCTGTGATTAGCTTATCTGGCTCTTTCCCTATCAAATCAATCACATCTAGTCGAAAGCCTCCTACTCCTTTAGCAATCCAGAAGTTAATCATGTCCCAGATTTCTTGCTTGAGATTAGGATTTGTCCAATTTAAGTCTGGCTGCTTGACAGAAAATTGGTGTAAGTAATACTTATTCAAGTGAGGTACATATTCCCATGCTGAGCCTGAAAATGTTGAACGAAGCTGATTTGGCTCATCTGCCCATACATAGTAGTCGTAATAAGGGTTCTCCGGTCCTTTGAGAGCCTCTTGAAACCAGAAATGTTCATCCGAAGTATGATTGAGTACCAAGTCCATCACAATCTTTATGTTGCGCTTATGCCCTTCCGCAATCAACTCTTCCATATCTTCCGTGGTACCAAATTCAGGTGAGATAGCCTGATAATCGCTAATGTCATAGCCATTATCATCCATGGGAGATTGATAAACTGGACTAAGCCAGATAGCATCAATTCCTAACTCACTCAGATAATCGAGACGATCCACTATACCTCTAATATCTCCAATACCATCTCCATTGGAGTCCTGAAAACTACGTGGGTATATTTGATAGATAACGGATTTTTTCCACCAATCTGTTTTTACTTGTTCTGACATAATTCGTGTCCTTTCTACACAATGTGTACTTACGCAAGAAAAAGAGGAACCTCCTCTTTCCATTATGTTTATATTATAACTCAATAGTTGTGATTTTTCTCTCTTCTACTTCAGCAATTTCAAAGGTTCTACCTTTTAAATTATAAAAAGCAAACAACTGTAACTTTCTGTTTATCAGAATTTTAAGTATGTTTGCTTTTTTATACAAATCAAAATGAACTGTTGTAATAGTGTTTTCAAAATAAATATTTATCTTGAGATTCTTGTTATAATATTTATATTAGATGACTTTGTTTGATTCCTATATCGTAGCTCATCATCTGAAAGTCCATCCATTTGGACACCCTGCCCAAAAACTTTCCCAATTCGTTCACAGGCAGTTTTAATCGTTTCAAATGGGGCAGCTACGTTGAGACGAACATGATACCTTCCTTCCTTACCGAAACTGAGTCCATCGTTTAAAATCAATTTAGCCTGATTTTGTAAGAGGTCAATTAGCTCAGAATGATCTAAATCGTAGGCTGAAAAATCCAACCATACTAAGTAGGTACCTTGCGGCTTCATCATTTGAATCTTGGTGTGGCGCCTCAAGTATTCTTCGACAAAATCAATATTGGTTTCAAGAACTATTTTCAACTCTTTTAACCAATCGTCTCCATATCGAAAGGCCGTCTCCGTAGCCAAGAGGCCGATAGTTGGAATTTCATGCTGATTGTTGGCTAGTTGTCGTTTGTAGAAAGCTTTGCGAATGACCGGATTTTCAATAATAGCAAAACTGTTCTTTGTTCCAGCAATGTTAAAGGTCTTAGTGGCAGACGATAGAATGATAGAAAAATCCTTAAAAGCTTCATTAACTGTATTAAACGAACGGTGTCGATGATCATATAAGATTAAATCTTGATGAATTTCATCTGAGACAAGTAGAACACCATACCTGTGACACAATTGCCCAATGGCTAGAACTTCTTCTTTCGTCCAAACCCGACCACCTGGATTATGGGGATTACAAAAAATATAAAGTTTAACATTATTTTCTACAATGTCGCGCTCCAATTTTTCCAAATCAATTACAAATCTCCCCTGTTCAAGCTTGAGCGAATTTGTCACTAAATGACGATTATTTAACCTAACCGTACGGGCGAATGGTGGATAAACTGGAGTGTTAATCAGAACAGCCTCTCCCTCCTTGGTCAGTGCTTGAATAGCAATCGACAGAGCAGGAACGACTCCCCCGACAAGAAGAATAGACTCTCTAGTAACCTTATAGCCATGCTGCTTATTCTCCCAATCAATAATTGACTGATATAGGCTATCACTAGCATAAGAATATCCAAAAATGTGCTGATCTGCGTAGTCACGGATAATCTGACGAATTTCTGGTAAAGGCTCAAAGTCCATATCGGCTACCCACAAGGGCAAGAGTTCCGAATCTCCTTCCGTCTTTTTCCACTTTTCAGCATGATGATTGAGGCGATTGGGTCTACGAGTAAAATCATATCTATTCATCTTCTCCCTCCAAGGCGACTCTCAGATCAGCAATCAAATCATTAACATCCTCGATACCAATAGACAGACGAAGTAGGTCATCTGTCAAGCCGTAAGAATGCCTGGTTGCTACTGGAATATCTACGTGGGTCTGAGTAGCAGGATAGGTAATAAGACTTTCCACTCCTCCCAAACTTTCTGCGAAAGTGAAAACTTGTAGATTATTCAATATATGGGGAATCTTGCTTTCATCAACCACTTTGAACGAAATCATTCCTCCTTTACCGGTGTAATAAACTTGTTTCACTGCTGAGTTGGTTTCTAGATAGGCAGCAATTTTCTGAGCATTCTGAGTTGCTCTTTCCATGCGAAGAGATAGGGTTTTCAAACCACGCATCAATAGATAAGCATCCAGTGGTGACAAGGTCGGACCTGTTGTATTTTGATCATAGAAGAGTCTGTCATAAAGGATCTGATCATTTGTCATAAGCACCCCAGCCAGAACATCATTATGCCCCGATAGGTACTTGGTTGCAGAATGAAGAACAACATCTGCTCCCAGAATCAGTGGATTTTGGTAAATAGGACTGTAAAAGGTGTTATCAACTATCACCTTGGCACCCTTGGTATGGGCGATAGCCGAAATCTTTGCAATATCAAATTCTACCATGAGTGGATTGGTTGGTGTCTCCAGGAAAACATAATCCGTCTGATTAGTGATAGCAGCAAGTAGTTCTTCTTCGTCATTGACATAGGTAAACTGAAATCTCCCTAGACTTTCTTGCTCACTGAACCAGCGAAAACTACCTCCATAAAGATCACGGGCTGCAATAATGTGACTTCCCACCGGAAAACCATTAAATAGTAACACTAAAGCAGCCATACCAGAGCTAGTCACTATAGCATAGTCAGCCTTTTCAATAGCTGCTAATGTTTTTTCTAGACTAGTTCTGGTCGGATTCTTGGTTCGGGTATAGTCGAACCCCGTAGACCGACCAAACTCAGGATGCTGGTAGGTGGTAGATAGATGGATTGGAGAAACAAGTGCTCCTGTTTTCTCATCATTGTTAATGCCTGCATGGGCTAAAATCGTATCCAAATTATAATCTATCATAACAAATCCCCCTTTGCTTTGTTTCTAGTCTAGCATGAAAATGCTCATTTTTTGATGAAAATATCTTAAATGACTTATAGAAAATTATCCTTCTCCGTTATAGTTATTTCCTATACCTAACTGAGACAAACTACATATACTTGCTTTACTTGCTATCAGCGATTCTGTATAATAATTTCAGGAGGTGAACCCTATGAAATTCTCATTTAATAGACGCTTTTACCGCTATTCTCATTTTTATCAATTTCTTTTTTGGAGTCTTTTTCTCCTTCCCATATCAAGTGCATTTTCTGACAAAAAATATCTATGGTTTGATATCTTGATTATCCCCATCCTACTTACCCATGCCTACCGAGCCTTCTTTTATAAAGATGAAAAAGAGCTATCCAAGTATGGTTTTATCTTCCATATAGGGCTTATTTTGCTGGTAAGCTATTTACGCCTTTTAAGATGAGCAGTCTGGATCCCATGTGATAGTGTCTCACTGACTTGGAAAATGAAGATTCCTATGTTTAGAGAAAGTAATAAGAAATGTTATCGAAGTTTGAGTTTTTATGAAACGATTCTTTTTCTATTGACTAATCTCAGTCTGTATTTAAGAAAAGGTATATCCATCTGGACTATCCTATTCATCTGTCCTCTCCCCTTTACCATCTATCAAGCTTTCTAAAGTAAGAGGTCAAATATCAAAGAAAATTGAAAAATTTGGCTCTGTGTCGTTCTGTTAAATTTAGGAATTTGGATAGAATTTCTCACCTATGTATTCTGATAGAAGGTTTTAGAAAAATTCACTCTCACTATCCAGAGTTCTATCTCCCATCTTTCTTAACTCCATACCAGCTTCTCTCATCACATTGGACAGACAGATAGTGTACAAGATGGTATAATAGTATCATGCAAACAATAAAGTTATATGAAGGAGAGCGAATTGACCAGCTCTTCTCTACAGATGTACAAATTATTCAAAATCGTGAGGTTTTTAGCTACTCGGTTGATAGTGTTCTTTTGTCTCGCTTTCCCAAAATGCCCGTACAAAGAGGTATTGTTGTTGACCTTTGTAGTGGAAATGGTGCAGTTGGACTCTTCGCATCAACGCGTACAAAGGCACAGATTATCCAAGTAGAGTTGCAAAAACGTTTAGCAGACATGAACCGTCGGTCTATCCTGCTCAATCATTTGGAAAAACAGGTATCAGTCATCAATGATGATTTGGCCAATCTCACCCATCACATTCCACGTTCTAAGGTGGATTTAATCCTCTGCAATCCTCCTTATTTCAAAGTAGACGAAACTTCAAATCTCAATGACAGCGAACATTACCTACTAGCTAGGCACGAGATTGCAACCAATTTAGATAGTATCTGTCACGTTGCTCAGCAAGTACTCAAATCTAATGGTCGCCTGGCCATGGTTCACAGACCAGATCGATTTTTAGATATTTTAGACACACTGAGAAAATACAAACTAGCGCCCAAACGTGTTCAATTTGTCTATCCTAAGGCTAGCAAAGAGGCTAACATGCTCCTGATTGAGGCCATCAAGGATGGAGCAGTTGATGGTTTCCGAATCCTGCCACCTCTGGTTGTCCACGAGGAAAATGGCGACTACACTCCTGCCATTCATGAGATTTACTATGGAAAATAAAGCCTATTTTTATGTTTTAGAGTGCTCTGATGGAAGTCTTTATACAGGCTATACGACTAACGTGGAAAAGCGGATTGCGACACATAATCGCGGTAAAGGAGCCAAGTACACTCGCGGACGTTTACCCGTGACCTTGCTCTATCAAGAAGCTTTTAACAGTAAGCAGGAAGCCATGTCTGCCGAAGCTCTCTTTAAAAAACGCAGTCGTCAAAGTAAATTAGATTATATCGCAGAAATGATAAAACAACCTCGTTCCACTTGAATGACCTCCAAAAACTAGATACAAAATCTAACACTTGGAGGTTGTTCATCTGGAGCAAGGTTGATTTTTTAAAATAGTTTTAAAATGTTATCAATCTCAGCCAGCGCCTCGTCAAAGATTGCCTGAGCTTGATCTGGATTGGCAGATTGTCCCTCAATAAAGACTTGATACAGATCCTTAAAACCGAGGAATTCAAAAATGGACTTGATGTACTGGGCAGCAGGATCCTGACCTGCATAGACACCGCCATTGGACTGGATATGTAAGAGTTTTTTATCCTTCACTAAGCCAATCGCACCTTCTGGTCCATACTTGAAGGTCAAACCAGCCACATTGATTGTATTGATCCAGGATACCAACTGACTAGGAACATTGAGATTCCAGAGAGGATTGGCAATAACAATCTTATCTGCTTTTAAAAACTGCTGAGTAAATGCATTGTAGTGTTCTAAGCATCTTTCCTGTTCTGAGCTGATTTCCATCCCTTTTTTAGTGGCTGTCATGGCTTCCAACAAGGATTTATCCAAAACAGGTATCTTGTCTTCAAAGACATCCACTATTTCTATTTCATCCTCAGGATGCAAATTGGCATAACGTACTTGAAACTCCTCCATAGCCCGCAAAGCATAGGACTTTTGACTGTCAAGAGGATGAGCTTTTACAACCAATAGAGTTGCCATGTCTTTTCTCCTCACTAATAATTGATAAAAGTATTATATCCTATCTGTTTTGAATTTCAACTCATCTGCTCAAAGTAAAAAACGGAACCAATCTCCCAGATGGAAGAAAAAGTTTATTTTGAACAAGATTTTCAATTTTTTTATTTTTGTCCCAAAAGAGAAACTCTCAGAAATATTGATTTATCAACATTTATAAAAAATTCAGTGATGGCTGAGAGACTGTTCTGAAACCTTCAAGTACTTTTCTACATTTAACACCTACTTTTTAAAGTAAGTGTAGGCGACACAATCCAAATCTCCCACCTCTGTAAAACCAAGTGCTTCATAGAAAGACTTGGTCTTTTCCTCATTACCGGTCAAGAGATGAAGTTGGTAAACATCTGGAAAATGGGACAGTGTCTGCTTCAAGAGTGTTCGACCAATCCCTTGGCGCTGGTAGGTTGGTGCTACTAGAATATCTTGGATAAAAATAATGGAATATCCATCACCAACAGCTCGCAATAAGCCAGCTAAACGATCGCCATCAAAGGCAACTAAGAGAAAAAGACTTTTTTCCAAGGCTTGTTTTAACATTTCTGGACAAGATGTATAATTTGTCCAGCCAACAGAGGCGTACAGTTCTAAGATAGCTTGAAAATCAAGCTGAGGATTTTGTTTATAAGTAATCATGATGTTCTCCTTTGTGTTCAAATTTTAGAATACAAAGACTTTTTCCATTGTCAAAATACCCATGGTGTTACCTCCTTGTTCCACTAATCATAGTATAACAAACTAAACTTCCATCACAAAACATTTTGGAAATAACGATAAAAGTAAAAACAAGCAAGGCAAGTACAGAAATCTATAACATCATTGTAATCCAACATTCTTTTTTTAGTAAATAATCGTATGGAAGCTACCTGATTATCCGATAAATACTTGGTGTTTATCACCATCTTCGTTCAAGCCCTATATCAGAAGAGAGTGAAACAACTGATACATTTTCTATGCTCTGAAAGACATCGTATCAAATACCCGTCATATCTAGCAATTTTTCAGTATTTCCAAATCCTTTACAAAAAATCAGACCACTACTTGTGATCTGATTGAATAATGTAATAAAATGCTTTATCTTTCGCCCTTATTGCGAATCACAAAGCCTGTTTTCTTCTCGCTTGAAGTACGCTGGTGTGGTTTCTTATTATCTTGCCGACGATTATCGCGTCTAAACTTATCATCACGACGGTTGCGGTCACCACGGTGTCCACCACGATCTCCATCACGGCGACCACGATCACGTCCGCTACGTCCCCCTTTACCCTTGACTTGCCCTGGGGCAAATTTAAATGGTAATGGCTTTTCACGCGCAATTTCTACTTCTGGCAAGCTTTCTGGATCTTGAACAGTCAGGGACAGGATATAAAGCGCCAATTCTTCTGGAGTAAATTCTGCTGCTAACTGAATTGCATCTTTCTTGAACTTATCAAAGTTACTACGAATGGTCTCATCAGCCATCTCACGTTCAATCTTCTTGAGAGCAACCTTTTTCTTGGCTTCAAAGGCTTCCTGTGCAGTTGCTGGTTTGAGCCCTTTCATGCGTTTCTTTGTCAAATTTTCGATAATGGCTAGGTAGCCCATCTCATTTGGTGAGACAAAGGTAATTGACTGACCTGATTGACCTGCACGACCTGTACGACCGATACGATGCACATAACTTTCTGGATCTTGCGGAATGTCGTAGTTGTAGACATGGGTCACTCCTGAAATATCTAGACCACGTGCTGCAACATCTGTTGCAACGAGCACATCCAAATTATCATTTTTAAAGTCACGAAGAACACGGAGACGTTTGCCTTGATCTAAATCTCCATGGATTCCTTCTGCACGGAAACCACGCAATTTCAGCCCACGTGTCAACTCATCTACACGACGCTTTGTACGACCAAAAACGATGGATAATTCTGGTTGTTCAACATCCATCAGACGGGTCATCGTATCAAATTTTTCATGTTCTTTAACACGAATATAGTACTGATCTACCAACTCTGTCGTTAGTTCCTTAGCCGCAATCTTAACATGCTCAGGTTCTTTCATGAACTTAACACCGATACGTTTGATTGGTTCTGGCATAGTTGCTGAGAACAACAAAGTCTGACGAGTGACTGGTACCCGCTCAATAATAGCCTCAATATCATCTAGGAAGCCCATATTGAGCATTTCATCTGCTTCATCAAGGATAAGCGTCTCAACGCCTTCTAATCTCAAGGCCTTGCGTTTGATGAGATCCAACAAACGACCTGGTGTACCGACAACAATATGAGCGCCTGAACGAAGAGCCTTGATTTGTTTTTCAATGCTTGAACCACCGTAAACAGAGCGTACCTTCACTCCTTTTTCACGTCCGAATTTAAATAATTCTTCCTGACTCTGCACAGCCAACTCACGTGTTGGCGCGATGACAAGTGCCTGTATGGCTTGATTATTTGTATCAATCTTATTGAGAGTCGGTAAACCAAAAGCTGCGGTTTTACCAGTACCTGTCTGAGCTTGTCCAATAACATCCTTTCCTTCCAACGCGAGAGGAATCGTCTGTTCCTGAATAGGTGACGGCGTTTCAAAACCTGCCTTTTCAACAGCGAGTAAAATGTCTTCCGACAACTGTAATTCTGTAAATTTCAATTATAATACCAAATTCGTTAAGAAAACAAAATGAAAAGAGAAGACCGATGCCCATTCTATAGGTGTTAGTATCTACTTTTTTCATACTATTTTTAGTGTAGATTCAAGTATAATCTCGATGAACCCAACTAAAATACTTAACGCATTTCCTTTCTTTTACAAGGCAGTACGAAGCTACCTTATCTAACTTTTTTTGTAACAAGATTGTCAGGGTCGAACCACTGACAGTAAATTTGCAACTCCTTTAGTATAACACAAACTGGAAATTAAGATAGGTATTTATCTTAATAAGGTTAAATAATACGTTTTCATTAAAATATCCATGTTTTCAATGTAAAATCCAAAAGACTTCATCTTCAAAGAGATTCTAATCCTCTAGTATGAAGACCTTCTCTTTTATAACATATCCGCTTGCTTCAATTTTTGCAAAAACCACTCCAAACTCTTGCTGATGATAACCACCATCACCACAGTCCAAAAGGTTTTTACAAGGCCTATTCTAAAGAAAAGTGGTGTCACAACAAGAAGATCAAATAAAAGAATAACCGTAGAAATCTTCCAATTGAAATATTTATTGCAGAGTAGGGCAATAATATCGCTACCTGCTGTTGAACCATTCCCATAAATGACTAGAGCCATAGATAGCCCTGTCACCAGTCCCGCTAGACAAGCAGAAGGAACCAACGGTAGCCATTGTGCTTGCAGAAACGTTGTATAATGCATGGTCAAGGACATGACCGCTACCGCTAAGAAGGTATAGAAAACCGTCAGCTTGCTCAAAAAACGATAAGCTAAAATAATCAAAATACCATTCAAAACAAAACTGGATAAGCTTGTCTCTATCCCTGCCATATAATACAACAATAGAGTAACTCCAGTAATGCCACCTTCTCCAAATTCATGAGGAATAATGAGCATATTTAATACGAGAGCATATAGAACCGCTCCAAAACAAATCAATAAACAATCTCTCAATTTTATCTCTGACATATATTCTCCTCAACAGATAATCCACCTTAGTATATCAAAAAAGTAGAAAGCAGCTAACTACTTTCTACTTCTTCCTATCTTCCCAAAACTGCTGCCGCTAGAGCCTTCTGAATAGCAATAACACTTTTATCACTCTTAAATTGAAGGACTTCAGCAGGTTCTGTAGCAGATGAAATCCAGATTTTTAGTTCAGCATCCAAATCAAAATAGCCTGAAGTTTCAATCGTAAAACGAGAAATGGAAGGATAAGGAATCGATTTATAGGATACTTTTTTACCAGATAAACCTTGTTTGTCAACCAGAATCAAGCGATAGGCTGTAAAAACGATTAGGTCTCTTACCAAACTGAACGCCATATCCACCTGTTCTTCATCCAATAGAATATGCTCCAGTTCACGCTCAATCTTATCATTTTCGACCTGAGAGGCATTACCCAGTAAACCCGAGAATAAACCCATATATGCACTCCTTCTTCGTTTTCTAATAGTATAGCATAAAAGTGGACTCACTTATCCGAAAATGTCTGAATTTTTCTCAAGATTTAAATGATTATGATCACTCAACCTTACTCCGCAGCTTTTTCAACAACTTTATCTTTTGGATGATTATTTTCGATACTTCCGCCTTCGACAGCTGGGAAGTGTTCTGCAATAGCGACTGGTATATTTTTCTCGTTAAACTTCAATTCTTCTTTAGGAATATGGTTCTCACTGACATCAATTGTTTTTAGAGTGGTATTTGGCTTCTCAATAGCTAGAGTTTCAATCTCATTTTTGGAAGCATTTATGTTCTCTAAAGCTTTATAGTCATTGATTCCTTCCAAATTCTTCAATTTATTACCAGAAACATTCAGATGCGCAACAGATTCTTGCTTGTCATCTATTTTCAGAGAGTCTATTTGGTTATTTTCAACATCTAGGTTTACTAACTTCTTAGCTCCTTCAACTCCCTTTAGATTGGAAATCTTATTGTCTTTCAGGGTTACATTGGTTAGATTTGGATTATTTTTCAAGAACTGAACATCCTTGACATTGCTCTCATTGGCTGTCAGTTCTTCCAGATTTTCAGTCTTCAAGGTTGAAAGATTTAAATCAGGGTTCTTGGACAAATACAAACGAGTCAAGTTCTTCTTGTTCTGAAGCGCTGATAGGTCTGAAAGTCGGTTATTGTCAAGACTGATAGCTGTTAAATAAGACAAATCTGACAGCGGAGATAAATCTGAAACCTCGTTATGATCCAAGTTTAAGGATTCTAATGTTTTTAATGTTGCTAGTGTACTGATATCTTTAATGCCATTTCCTGCCGCCGATACAACTTTCAAATGAGGATAGTCTTTCAAGAAACTCAAATCAGAGATTTCATTTTGCGATATATCAATCCCTTCCAAAGTTGGAATTTGTTTCAAGAACGAATAATCTTTGATGCCTGTACCAGTCATCCACAATTGTTTCAATTTCTTAAACTGAAGGACTGGTGTTACATCATTAACCGGTGTAAAACCAATTCCCAAGACTTCAATATTTGGCATCAAATGTAAACCAGGTCTCTTGAGAGGGTCTTTTCGCTGGCCAATATTGAGGTGTTTAACCGTCTTGAGCCATTCTTTCATTTTTTCAGGATCTGTCTCATCTGCTGGGAAAGGTGTGTCAGCCGTAGCGTGTAGAATATCCTCAATCACCTCATCATCAAATCCCAACTGTTTGAGAGTAGCCTTACCAACTTTTTGGTGAGCATGAGGATCTCCATGAGGATCTTCGATTGGCTTACCGATTTCTACCTTTTCAACTAAAATTGTATGAGAATGATCTCCATGCGGATAGACAAAAGCTGGTCCTGCATCTGTTTGAATCACCTTGATAGCTTCTGGCGACACGTGCAAGCTCTCTGCCAAATAGGCTTTTTTAGCTGCTAGTGCTTCGTCTTCAGAAGGTACTTCTGGCTTCTTATCTTCTTGCGGTTTTTTTGATTCATCTTGACCAGAAGAATGAGCCAGATACTCTGCTCTAGCTTTCTCTAAATAAGCTGCTGGGATATAAGATTCCCAAGGACTAGCGATTAGATGAGCATACGGAATGAGGTGGGTGTGGGTACCATGACCAACGATAAGTCCTAATTCTGATGTCCCTTGTACATGATTACCATCAAAGAGGAAACCATCACTTGTCGGATAGTCAACACCTGGGAAACGCTTCTTGTTAGTAGGAGTAGTTGAACTTCCACCTGCTTCCTCATCAAATCTAGGCTCTACAATATTCGGTCTATAGATAGGAGAGGCCTGTGGGATATTTATAAGTGGGCTGGTCTCTGCATGCCCTGTCCGTGCCTGTTGATTCCCCCTCTGCAAACTAGATTTCCAGATATAGTGATAGTGATCACCATGTCGTACCGTATACCCATTCGCATCCTCAGCCACAATATCCTTCGGATCAAAAACATAGCCATCATCCAAAGAATGAACAATATTTACTTTTTTCTCGCTTGATTGTGAAGCAGGTTGACTCTTATCTACATTATCCTTAGGAACTAGGTATGCCCATTTACTTTCTTTCAAATCTTTGTAAAAGATAAAGTGAGAATGTCCATTGTGTTCTAAGACCAAACCATCAGAGGTTCTGGAGAGAATTTGTTTCTCATTTTCAAATAAGAAACCATCATCTGTCGGAAAATGAACACCTGCAACGCCTTTTTCTTGCTGCTTAGCAGGTTTCTTTTGGTTTTTCGTGATTTTCTTAGCTTCCGTAAGTGAGATAACGTTCGCATCTTTCTTATTGGGATAGTAGAAGTAATTGTCTTTTATTTTGACTATATACCCATTTTCCAACTGGTATTGGACATCTTTTTTATCAAACTTGTAGCTGGATGGAGCTAGAGTGTCCTTTAGAAAATATGCTGTGTAAGGAATAGCTCCCTCTACAAAATAAGATTCCTCACCATGTAAACGCATATAGCCAGTAGCTTTAATCTCAGAGACAACGACCATTTTTTCGTCAACTACACTACTTTGCATCTCCTGCTGAGGACTTGCTGGTTTCTGCTCCTTCTGACATGCTGCCAAACAAAGGTGGCAAGATAAGATAATACCTGTTAGAGCAAACAGAGTTGTTTTCTTTTGCATCAATTTCTCCTTTTTATTAACTAGTTAACATTTAACTAGTATATCGTTTATTTAACTTTTTGGCAAGGAAAAATATAAAAATTTCTTACGCATCCAAATAACAACTTTATATTTGTCTTTCTTTTTGCTTAAAAAATAAGTTAAATCAATAAAAAATATAGAAGAGGCTCTCATTTTAAAGATTAAAAACCCTAAAAAGTAAGTCCACACAGTGTCAACCGATTGTTCTTAACTTCCTGTAGTTTAAGTGGTAAAATTTTATCGTAAATGCTAAAAAAAAAAAGTAATGACCTAGAAAAAAATAGAGAGATATTTTTTTCTCATCAAACTAGGACATTTAAGCATTCAATATTATGTAGAATGGAGTTTCTGATATGAAAAAAATTAGAAATTATTTCCTATTACTGTTTACTCCAGTAGTCTTGCTTGTAGGATTACTAACACCATGGCAAGTTGTTCATTCGGTTGGCGGGAATGAACTAAGCAAGGTTATTACAGACATTTCATTATGGGATGTTGATAACGGAGAAACCCTACAACCAAATGGTGCAGGCATCCATACTTTGGTTAGGGATAATAGGTATCGGTTTGAAACCACTTTTGATTTATCTCAGTATGATGGAAAGCTGAAGGACGGAGATTATTTTACATTTACTATCCCAGCTCCAGTTACAGTTGAAAATACTAGTTTCGACTTAAGAGATAAGGAAACAAACGTAGATGTAGGGACAGCTGTTGTTACATCAAATGGAGAAAGTCAAGGAGGGACGGTTACCGTTACTCTAAAAAACTTAGAAAATTATCTTACCAAAAAGGGAGGAAGTCAAATTCAAGGTGTAAAAGGAACTTTTTATACCGAATTCAAGGTAACTAAAGCCTCTGAAAGTGAAACACTGACTTACCAAAAGGCAGAAACTACAAAAGAAATAACGCATAGTATCTCTATAAAAGAACGAAGCTCATCAAATTACACCGAAGGTATCAAAAAAGAGAACTTTGTGAAATTCCGTGGCGTTATGACAAAAGAGTCTTGGAGTTCTGAGATTCTAAATAAAAGTGGAGAATACATTCATAACTGGAGTTTACGAATAAATACGAACCAATCTACTTATGATTCCATTAGTCTTAAAGATGTTATTCCAGATGATTCCGCTCCTATGCAGTACATTCCTGAGAAGTTAAAGGTCTATGCAGGCTATTTTAATTCGAATCTTAACCTAACAGATCAACAGGAGTTGAAAGTAGGGGAAGATTACGTTATAGAATATAATAGTGCTTATACTACCTTTGAGTTAAAACTACTAAACACTTCCGCTCGCTTAGCATCTAATGGCAAGCCATCAGCCTACAATGTTTATTACTCTACCACTTCTCCTGCAAACGGAACAAATGTTATTAATGAATTATCAATGATTGGTGGAGAAAAAGTTTTAACCACTAGTACAGAAAGAACAACGA
Organism: Streptococcus sp. DAT741; assembly: GCF_009866825.1. Classification (NCBI taxonomy): domain Bacteria; kingdom Bacillati; phylum Bacillota; class Bacilli; order Lactobacillales; family Streptococcaceae; genus Streptococcus; species Streptococcus sp. DAT741. The sequence continues at coordinate 640,612 of NZ_CP019557.1, read as the reverse complement.
CCGTAAATCGTGTGACACGTTCCACAAAAATTACAACAGGTGGTACTATTCAGCTAGAAACAGGCTATCGTATCACACTATATAAACAAGATGCTGAAACAGGTAATTTGCTTAATGGAGCAGAATTCGAAATCACATCACCAAGTGGAGAAAAAGAGATTGTCACAATTGGAGAAGATGGCGTTGGTCAATCGAAAGTGTACTCAGCCACGGAAGCTGCTAAGGGTAAGTTTAAAATTGTGGAGATTAAAGCACCTAGAGGATATGTTTTAGACCCTACTCCAATTGAAGTGGTTTTGGGCGAAAGCGGTATCATTCGTACCATCAAAAATACTAGGGAAAAACTATCTATTCCTGTTGCAAAAAAATGGGTAGACAACAACGACCAAGACGGTAAACGACCACAATCTATCACCGTAAACCTCTTGGCTGATGGTAAGGTCATCAAGAGCCAACAAGTCACTGCTGAAAACGACTGGAAGTATACCTTCACCGACCTACCGAAGTACGCTAACGGAAAAGAAATCGTCTATACTGTGACAGAAAACGCTGTTGAAGGCTACACCACAACCTACGATAAGTACAATATCACCAATAGTTACACACCTGGTCAAACTAGCCTCACAGTAACCAAGGCTTGGGATGACAAGGACAATCAAGACGGTAAACGGCCTGAAGCTATCCAAGTTCAACTCTATGCTAACGACCAGAAATCTGGCGAGGTCGTGACACTAACAGCAGCCAACAAATGGACACACACTTGGACAGGACTTGCTAAGAAGGCAAACAAAAAAGACATCGTCTACACCGTCAAAGAAGTCTCAAAAGTAGAGGGATACACCACTACTGTAGGAACTGTTGAAAATGGAAATGTCACCATTACCAATACCTATAAACCAAGTACAACCTCTATCAAGGTAAACAAGGTCTGGAAAGATAAGGACAACCAAGATGGTCTGCGCCCAACTTCCATTACCGTCAACCTCTTGGCGGATGGTGAAGTTGTTAAGACGGAAACGATCACACCAAATGCTGATGGCGATTGGAGCCACACCTTCACAGACTTGCCTGAATACAAAAATGGCAAGAAAATCACTTACACCGTTTCAGAAGAAAAGGTAGAGGGATACGAAACAACGGTAGAAGGAACTACCATCACCAACACCCATACTCCAGAAACAACAGAAGTTGCAGGTACCAAGACTTGGAACGATAACAACGACCAAGATGGTAAACGTCCAAAATCCATTACCGTAAACCTCTTGGCAGACGGTCAACCGGTCGCAAGCAAAATCGTCACCGCAGACGACAACTGGGCTTACAAGTTCTCAAACCTACCTGCTAAGAAAAATGGAGCTGCCATTACCTACACGATTAGTGAAAAAGCAGTCGCAGATTACACTACAACCTATGATGGCTACAATATCACTAACAGCTACACACCGGGAGAAACAAGTGTCACTGCCACAAAAGTTTGGGAAGACAACAACAACCAAGACGGACTGCGCAGGGAAATCAAACTAGAACTCTACGCAGACGGTGTTGCCACTGGACAGGTTCAAACCCTTTCTGAAGAGAACAACTGGAAAGCAACCTGGACAGGGCTTGCCAAGAAAGCAAACAAAAAGGACATCGTCTACACCATCAAAGAAGTCTCTGCTATTGATGGCTATACTTCAAAAGTAACTCAAACATCAACCAATAACTTTACCATCACCAACACCCATACTCCAGAAACAACGCAAGTTGCAGGTGCTAAGACCTGGAATGACAACAATGACCAAGACGGTAAACGTCCGAAATCTATCACCGTCAACCTCTTGGCTAACGGTGAGGTCGTTCAAAGTCAGAAAGTCTCTGCCGATACGAATTGGACCTATACCTTTACTAACCTACCGAAATACGCTAACGGGAAGGAAATCGTCTACACTGTTTCAGAAGAAAAAGTAGACGGGTATGAGATGAAGGTGGAAGGAACCAACATCACCAATACCCATACTCCAGAAACAACGCAAGTTGCAGGTGCTAAGACCTGGAATGACAACAATGACCAAGACGGTAAACGTCCGAAATCTATTACCGTAAACCTCTTGGCGGATGGTAAGGTCATCAAGAGCCAACAAGTCACTGCTGAAAACGACTGGAAGTATACCTTCACCGACCTACCGAAGTACGCTAACGGGAAGGAAATCGTCTACACTGTTTCAGAAGAAAAAGTAGACGGGTATGAGATGAAGGTGGATGGCTACAATATCACAAACAGTTACACACCAAGTACAACCTCTGTCAAGGTAAACAAGGTGTGGAAAGATAAGGACAACCAAGATGGTCTACGCCCAACTTCTATTATCGTCAACCTTCTGGCAGATGGTCAGGTAGTTTCTACAACAACCATCAAACCAGATGCCAACGGTGATTGGAACTACACATTCACAGACTTGCCTGAATACAAAAATGGCAAGAAAATTACCTACACTGTGGAAGAGGCGAACACACCAAACGGGTATACCTCATCTGTAGAAGGAACCACCATCACTAACACCCACACTCCAGAAACAACGGAAGTTTCAGGTGCTAAGACCTGGAATGACAACAACGACCAAGACGGTAAACGTCCGAAATCTATTACCGTAAACCTCTTGGCTAACGGTGAAGTCGTTCAAAGTCAGAAAGTCTCTGCCGATACGAATTGGACTTATACCTTTACTAACCTACCGAAGTACGCTAACGGGAAGGAAATCGTCTACACTGTAACTGAGAATGCCGTTGATAACTATACAACAACCATTGATGGTCACAACATTACCAACAGTTACACACCTGGTCAGACGAGTCTCACTGTTACCAAGGTCTGGAAGGATAACAATAATCAAGACGGTAAACGTCCTGAAGCTATCCAAGTTCAACTCTATGCCAACGGTGAAAAGTTGGGCGAACCTGTAACCCTGACTGCTGATAACAAGTGGACGCATACTTGGACAGGACTTGACAAGAAAGCAAACCAGAAAGATATTGTCTATACGGTCAAAGAGGTTTCAGTGGTTGATGGATACACAGCATCTGTAGGAAAAGTTGAAAACGGAAATGTCACCATTACCAACACCTACAAGCCAACCACTCCTCCTAAGAAGAAAAAATCGACTCCACTGCCATCAACAGGAAGTCTCAGCGGACTAGGACTGACGTTTGTCGGACTAGCACTTGCCGCGACTATCAGTGCTCAAGCGATTTACCGAAAGAGGAAATAGGCATAACAACTTTCATAAACAAAACAACTTGAGAGAATAATACTCTCTTGAGATAGACAAAAGCCCTTAGATTTACTCTAATGGGCTTTTGTGGTATTTGCATTTTACCTTTTATTACTCCGTTAACTCACCCTGCTTGAAGTTGAAATATCGGTACAAAAAGATTTTCAGTGTTTAAAAGTCCCCTATTATCATCTTGATTAGCTCATTAAATGAACTAAAAAGTGAACATATTGGCATGTTTATCAAACAAATCCCAGTATGTTCACTTTTTATATTTAAGGTTGACACTCTACGACTTTCCATATCTCCAACTAGTAAAAAGTCTCAGATATTTACTACATCTTCTCTTCCAACGCAACATCGGGGTACTTGTCCGCAAACCAACGAAGGGCAAAATCATTTTCAAAGAGGAAAACTGGTTGATCAAACCGATCACGCGCAAGGATATTGCGACTTGAGGACATCCGTTCATCCAAATCTTCAGGTCTAATCCAACGAACCGTCTTTTTCCCCATCGGTGTCATAACAACTTCTGCGTTGTATTCCCCTTCCATACGGTGTTTGAAGACTTCAAACTGGAGTTGGCCAACAGCTCCTAGCATATACTCGCCAGTCTGGTAGTTCTTGTAGAGCTGGATAGCTCCCTCTTGGACCAATTGCTCAATCCCTTTGTGGAAGGATTTTTGCTTCATCACATTCTTAGCAGCTACCTTCATAAAGATCTCTGGAGTAAAGGTTGGTAGTGGTTCAAATTCAAACTTATTTTTACCAACAGTCAAGGTATCGCCAACCTGATAGGTACCTGTATCGTAGACACCAATAATATCACCCGCTACTGCATTTTCCACATTCTCACGTGACTCGGCCATAAATTGAGTCACATTTGACAGCTTAGCTCCCTTGCCTGTACGAGGAAGATTGACTGCCATCCCACGTTCAAATTCGCCTGATACTACACGAACAAACGCAATCCGATCACGGTGGCGAGGATCCATGTTGGCTTGAATTTTGAAAACAAAACCTGAAAAATCTTTATTGAGTGGATCAATAACATCTCCATCTGTTGTCTTATGCCCATGTGGTTCTGGAGCAAATTCCAAGAAAGTATCAAGAAAAGTCTGTACACCGAAGTTGGTCAAAGCTGATCCGAAAAATACCGGTGTCAAATCACCTGCTAAAATCGCTTTCTCTGAAAACTCATTTCCAGCCTCTAATAGCAGCTCAATATCTTCTAATACCTGTGCGTAAAAAGGGTTATTCCCAAACAGCCTATCCCCTTCCTCCAAGCTAGCAAAACGCTCTTTACTGCGATAGAGTTCTAAACGTTGATTGTGGAGATCATAGAGACCTTCAAAGGATTTTCCCATACCAATCGGCCAGTTCATTGGATAGCTAGCAATGCCCAAGACTTCTTCCAATTCTTCTAGTAATTCCAACGGCTCACGACCATCACGATCCAACTTATTTATAAAGGTAAAGACTGGAATATTGCGATGCTTAACAACCTCAAAAAGCTTTTTAGTCTGAGCCTCAATCCCCTTGGCAGAATCTACCACCATAACAGCCGCATCCACCGCCATCAAGGTCCGATAGGTATCTTCCGAAAAATCCTCATGCCCCGGAGTATCAAGGATATTGACTCGCTTACCTGCATAGTCAAATTGCATGACAGACGATGTCACCGAAATCCCACGTTGTTTCTCTATATCCATCCAGTCAGATTTGGCAAAATTCCCTGTTTTCTTACCTTTAACCGTACCTGCCTCACGAATCTCACCACCAAAATAAAGCAACTGCTCTGTAATAGTCGTCTTACCTGCATCCGGGTGGGAAATAATGGCAAAAGTGCGGCGTTTTTTAATTTCTTCTTGTAATGACATTGCTTTTCCTTATAAACTCTTCATTTTTATCTCTAGCAGAAGGAATTCCTCTTTCGCATATCTTGAAAGGAAAGAAAGAGGACCACTCCTACAACTTTCTTATTATATCGGAAATAAAGGAATTTTTCAAACAATTGAAGAATCAGTCCCAAGAACTATGCTATTGTATTATAAATATGCTACAATAGAAATGAGAGATTCATTTCATGTATTTAGAAAAGGAAAGTTAGAGAATCATGAATAAGCATATAAAAGGTTTATCAAACAAAGAAGTACAAGAACGTATCCAGGCTCGGCAAACCAATCACTTTAAAACCAAAAGTAGCGCCAGTAACTGGGAAATATTTAGAAGAAATGTCTTTACATCCTTTAATGCCTTAAACTTTGCTATTTTTTTGGCACTACTAGCTGTTCAAGCTTGGTCCAATCTCTTCTTTTTCGGGGTTATCGTCCTCAATGCCTTTTCAGGCATTTTAACAGAATGGCGTGCCCGACGAATGATTGACAAACTCAATCTTATGAATAAAGATTTAGTGCGAGTAGTACGGGATGGACAAATAGTTTCCATAGATCCCGAAGACATTGTCTTAGATGATCTTCTCCTGCTATCTGCTGGGGAGCAAGTGCCTAGTGATGCTCTAGTCATTCAAGGAACTGCCGAAGCCAATGAAGCAATGCTAACTGGAGAAAGCGATCTGATCCTAAAAAATCAAGGAACCGAATTATTATCCGGTAGCTACCTAGTCAGTGGGCAGGTTTATGCTCAAGTAACTCATGTCGGTGCAGATAACTACGCCAATAAACTCATGCTAGAAGCGAAGACCCACAAACCTATCGTTTCTCGTATCCTTTACAATATGGATAAAATTGCCAAGTTTACAGGAAAAATTATCATTCCCTTCGGACTCGCTCTTTTCCTAGAAGCCTTTTTCATCAAGTTACTCCCACTAAAAGACTCTGTTGTCACCAGTTCAACCGCTCTCTTAGGTATGTTACCAAAAGGAATTGCCTTATTGACAATTACCTCGCTCCTAACAGCCGTTATTAAGCTAGGGATGAAAAATATCCTCGTTCAAGAAATGTATTCTGTAGAAACGTTGGCTCGAGTTGATGTACTCTGTCTGGATAAAACTGGAACCATTACCCAAGGAAAAATGACTGTTGACAAGCTCCTTCCCTTAGCCAATCGCTATTCCCTAGATACAATCCAGCACATCTTAGCAGCCTACATCCAGACCAGTGAAGATAACAATTCTACCGCTCAGGCTATCCGGAATGCCTACGGACAGTTGCAACACTCCTATACAGCCAGTCATCTTATTCCATTTTCTAGTGATAGAAAATGGGGAGCTATGATGATTGAAGGAGTCGGTCAAGTCTTTCTTGGCGCACCTGAGATGCTGCTAACAGAAAACCCTCCGGCTGTTCATGAGGCTCAGACACGTGGATCTCGTGTATTGATTTTAGCCCTTAGCCAGACAAACCTCCACTCGACTAAAGGAGAATTACCTCAAGATATTGAACCACTTGCCCTCCTAGAAATTGCCGATCCGATTCGAGAAGATGCAGCAGAAACACTCGCCTACCTACGCTCGCAAGAGGTTACCTTAAAAATCATCTCTGGAGATAATCCTGTAACAGTATCACATATTGCTAAAGAAGCCGGCTTTACAGATTACGCTAGCTATATTGATTGCTCTAAGGTCAGCGACGAGGAGTTAGTAGCTCAGGCTGAGGCAACCGCTATTTTTGGTCGGGTTTCTCCTCATCAAAAGAAATTACTCATCCAAACCTTCAAAGCTCAGGGACATACAACAGCGATGACAGGAGATGGGGTCAACGATATTCTAGCTCTACGTGAGGCTGATTGTTCCATTGTCATGGCAGAAGGAGATCCTGCAACTAGACAAATCGCCAATCTAGTTCTGCTAGAGTCCGAGTTTCGCGATATTCCTGAAATTCTCTTTGAAGGACGGCGCGTGGTGAATAATATTGCCCATATCGCACCTATCTTTCTCATCAAAACGATTTACTCCTTCTTACTAGGACTTATCTGTATCGCTAGTATTGCACTTGGTAAAGCAGAATACCTTCTTGTCTTCCCGTTTATTCAGGTACAGATGACCTTGATCGGTCAATTCGTTGAAGGTTTCCCTCCTTTCGTCCTGAGTTTTGAACGAAATATCCGACCTGTTGAAAAACATTTTCTTAGAAAATCTCTCTTGTTAGCCTTACCCAATGCACTCATGGTTGTTATCAGCGTTCTTGCTTTTCATCTGATGCAAGTCTATGGTGGCTTAACTTCTAGTGATATGCAAACACTGTCTTATTACATATTGGGGTCGACTGGAGTGTTAGCTGTTATTCGTGCCTGCTTGCCACTCACTAAGGTACGTTTTGCTCTCATTGTTTATTCTGTATTCGGCTTTTTTATCGGTTCACATTTTCTCCATCATTTAGTTGAAATCCGTCCACTTAGTGACTACACACTGATGATCTATCTGGGATTGATGGTCGTCTTTACACCTGTATTTTTCTGGATTAGTTATAAACAAGGTGCTTTCAAACAGGCCTAAAAGTGGGGATGAATCATTACTAGCTGATAAATAAAACACAGAAATGCTGACTTGGTCTATTGATCTATTCAGGAAGCCAACATTTTCTGTGTTTTTTATTTTTGTCCTTTTCTAAAGACTATCGTGATAAGATTTCCACTCATGATAAGAAAAAACGAGCAATTCAAACTGAATCTGCTCGTTTGGCTATCTGCCAGAATGCATTTTGTCAAACTAATCTTTCTTCGGTGTGCATAAAATCGCTCAGTCCTGAACGATTGACCAGTCTCTCTTCTTCAAGTAGGCTACCATAGACTGACCTGACAAAATTGCAAAACAAAATATAACCGTTACCAATAGAAAATTCAAAGGAATATTTCGACTATTAACTAGAGGTGTATGACTTAAGAAACCGTAATTTCCACCAAGTAGTGCATTCACAAAAAGTAGAAAAGTATTCATGGTGACCGTATATCTTACCACCTCTTTCCTATCCAAGACTTCCATTTGCGAATCAGATAGCAGGTAAAGGAGACAGTTGACAGCTAGTGCATAATGCCCCACCACAAAGGTGAAAAATGTCAAATGAGGAAAAGCAAAGGGATCAAAGACAGGGTAGATAAAAGCGACCAATGAACCAAAGAGACCCAGATAGGCAAAATAACGTTTCAATGGACCTGGTTTTGCCCAAAGAATAAAAAGCATCGCTAGTCGACAATGATAAAAAGGTAAACTTTCAGATAAGGGCCAAGATACCGCTATGTACCAAGAATACAAGCTCACGATTTGGAAAAACTGTAGCCACCAAAACAAGGAACGATACCACTTTTTTTGATAGAAACAGCATGAAAGATACATTAAGGCAAAAAAAATCAGAATAAGGGCGAGGTATCCCGATAGACTTAAAGATGGTGCCTTAGAAATATGATTGGTGAAAAATTCAGTCACGCATCAAACTCCCTTCAAAAACTTGAGTTTAGTATATCAAATCCTAGTTCATTTGACAAGAAGGGTAAAAAGAAGAGGGACTGGACAATCCCTCTCTAACCTGCTAAGAACTCTACCACTTTCGCCAGATTCATCGAATTGGAGCCTTTGAGCAAAATCTGATCATGCTTACCAAGAACTGTCTGTACTTGACTGACTAGATCCTCAAATTGATCCTGATCTGCATTTTTTCGGAAAAAATAAACCTTACCAATCGGAAACATCTGACTGGCTAGCTGAGCCAAGCCTTCAATATCTTGACCGTAGAAAATAACCGTATCTAAAACATCTGGCGACAGACTCAAAATCAGTTGATTATGGAGGGCAACAGATTCCTGTCCCAACTCCTTCATATCCGCCAAAACTGCAATTTTCTTACCACCTTCATTGGCTGGAATGGTTGAAAAAGTTTCCAAAATCAAGCGCATTGCTGTTGGATTGGCATTGTAAACATCGCTGAGAATATCTGCACCGTTTGCTGCCTTTTTCCACTCGGTACGATTGCGAGTTAGATTGAGGTTGGCCAAAGCGGATTTAATGGCTTCCTCTGTCACACCTAAACTCTTCCCAACATAACTGGCTATCATAGCATTCGTTGCATTGTATTTCCCCGTCACGGGAAGGAAAATCTCCCCGTTGATAAAGTTGACCGTAAAGCTCAAACTATCTTTGGATTCGATTAGGCTTGTTAGCTGCAGATCAGCACCATCTCCAAAACGGATGATTTTTTGATTGATAGGTAAATGAGCTTCTGCGACCGGATCAGCCGGAATAATCAATTCGCCTCCATCAGGCATGCCATCTGCAATCTGTAATTTCCCTTGCGCAATCTGCTCGCGCGAGCCAAAGAACTCTAAATGCGCCTCGCCAAAAAGCGTGATAACCGATAGGCTGGGTTTGGCAAGTTCAGATAACAGATGAATATCGCCAAGATGATCCTGCCCCATTTCCAAAACTAGTTTCTCTGTTTCATCTGGCATATGAAGGATGGTATAAGGCAGGCCGATTTCATTGTTGTAGTTGCCCTGGGTCTTATAGGTTTTGTAAGTTGTTGCTAGAACATCATGAATCATGTCCTTAGTCGTTGTTTTTCCGTTTGAGCCAGTGACTGCTATGACCTCAACACCTGTTTTTTCTAGATAGTAGGCAGCTAATTTTTGTAGCGCAGCCAAGCAATCATCAACTAGAATATGGGGAACATCAAGGCTTTTCTCAGATAGAGTAACTGCGCAGCCATTATCAAAAGCAACTGGAATAAAGTCATGACCGTCACGCACACCTTTAAGAGGAACAAAAAGGTCTCCTGTTTCAATCTTGCGGCTATCAAATTCAACCTTGTTAAGAATCCTATCAGGGTAGGTACTTATATCGTTTTTTGCGCTCAATGCCTGAGCAATTTCGTGTAGATGTAATTTCATGTATTTCTCCAAAATCAAAAGAGCTTTCGCTCCTTCTATTATATCACTTATACCACTTTTTTACCGAACTTGAGTCAACATACCGTCTTTCATCTCGTACACTTTATCACATTTTTCAATCATACGTTGATCATGCGTCACCATAATAATGGATTTCTTACGTTCTTTTGACTCCTTGGCTAGAAGTTCTACTACTTCATAGGCACGTTCGGTGTCTAAGCTAGCAGTAGGCTCGTCAACCAGAATCAAGCTCGGATCATTGTAAAGGGCCCGTGCAATAGCCACGCGCTGTCGCTCACCTCCTGAAAGGTCCTTAGGAAACTTATTTTTGAGGTGGTCAACCCCCAATTCTGCTAGCAGTTCCTGACGTTTGCTAGGATTGACATTCTTATTGATTTTATCCACCAAGGTCAACTGCTTTTCGACCGTCAAAAAAGGGATCAGGTTTGAAGCCTGTAAGACAAAACCAATATCCTTATAGCGAAGCTGAGCCCGTTTCTTCTCAGACAAAGCTGAATAGTCTGATTGGTTGATTAAGACATGACCTGTCGATGGTGTTTGCAGACCTCCAGCTACTGTTAGAAAAGTAGATTTCCCAGAACCTGATGGTCCAATAATAGCAACAAAATCGCCTTCCTCAATACTAAAATTGGTTGACTTTAAAGCTGTAATAGTCTGACTACCGTCTTGGAAGGTCTTACTAATATTTTCAAAAATAAGTGTTTTCATGGTGAATCTCCTAAGATAGATTTTGCAATGGGTCTACCTTAAAGATAGAACGCACAGAAAAGCTGGCACCTAAAAGAGCAAACAAGACCAAAGCCAGGCCGATCACTGTATAGAAGAGCCAGTTATTTTCAAATGGCACCGAACTTGGCAAAATAAAAGATGATAGATAAGTTCCAACTAACCCAGTAACTGTTCCCAAGCCAGCCAACAGGAAGGTCTGAGCTAGCACTGATCCAGAGATATAAGCATTGGAGAGACCTTGAATTTTCATCAAACCAAAAATCGGTGATTTTTGAGTTGTTAACACAAAAATGAAAATTCCAATAACAATAGCCGAAATAACAATCAAGAAACCAATCATAAAACCGAAAGTCATATTTTGTGCCTTGTAGCCCGGTAAATTCTCAATAAAATCTGCAATCGCAATTTTTTCGAGATTATCTGGAACATCCCTTATTTCTCCACGAACGACAATAGCGTTAGCAAGATTGCTGCTAGTTGGCTGTCGTTTGTCTGCTTGCATTCGTTCTGAAAAAGCTGCAAAATTCATATAAACAACTGGTGCTACACCAAAATAGGCATTATCTGTATATCCTACAATGGTTGCTTTTTCATCAGCACCTGATAGATAAACTTGATCTCCTAAACCAAAGCCATCTACTTCTGATAGCGTCTTGTCTACGACAATTTCGCTGTTTTTGTCATATAAGCGTCCTTCAACAACATTTGGAGCAATGAAACTATCTGCCTCAACTGCAAAAATAGTGATCCTTTCCTTGGCCTTTTCATCTACATAAGCAACCCCAGCCTGTTGGCGGATAAGAGCCTTATCAGCCCCCTTCACTTGATTAATCAAGGCCACATCTATCTTTGATGCAGGAATCAAGCGATTACTATCTGGATGAAGCAAGATATAATCTGCTTGCCATTTATCCACTGCTGCTCGATTTTCTTGCATCAGACCATAAGCTAAACCTGTCAAGAAAAAAACCAAATAAGAAATCAGGATCAACAGACCTAAAATCAAGCCATAACGTAACTTATTCTGCCACATTTCTTCTATTGCTAAAAACATCTTACTCCACACTTTCTAGAACAAAAAATCTTGTCTCAATCATCACATCCTCTTTCAAAAGAGCCTTAACCTTACACTTCTGCTCTATATAAGCAAGAATCTCTTTCTGCTTTTCTAGTGCTACCTCTTCACCAATTCCAATGTTTAGCCTGAAATGTTGATTTTCCAACTGACTCTCCACCTGGACAGACATAGTCTTATTTCCTTCCTGACTGGCATAGTAGCCTTGGATACACATGGCTACACAGGCAGCCAGAGCGATATTGACCAGACTGACTGGCGTTTCTCCCTGATCTATTACACCAAAAGTCGTAATCGGATCCCCGTAACCTTGGGATGACGTTTGAAACAATCGCTCTCCTTTTACTATCGTTTGATACATAAACACCTCCAGAATAAACTCCATTCTATTCCTTTTTATCCAACTGTGCAAGAAAAAAGATTGGAATGATTCCAATCTCGGTTTCTATTAAATTAAGTAGCTATTCGATTACGACGTGCAAAAAGAGGCTCTATAATTTCTGTAGTGGGTAAACCCCACTGTAGAGATTATAGGGCTTTTTGAGTATCAAAAAAGTCCCATAAGACTTATAATGAAAAGCGCTTAAACAACTCATTAGAAAGTATCTTATGGAACACATCAATAATACCACATTACTCATCGGAATTAAAGACAAAAATATCATCTTAAATAAAGCCATTCAACACGATACCCATATCGAAGTCACCGCTACACTTGATTATCACCCTCCCAAATGTAAACACTGTAAAGGAAAACAAATCAAATACGACTTCCAGAAACCTTCTAAAATTCCTTTTATTGAGATTGCTGGTTTCCCTAGCCTCATTCGTTTGAAAAAGAGATGATTTCAGTGCAAGTCCTGTCGAAAAGTAACTGTTTCTGAAACATCTCTTGTTCAGAAAAATTGCCAAATTTCTGAAATAGTGAGACAGAAAATCGCTCACCTATTGCTCAACAGAGAGGCTCTTACCCATATCGCTGCTAAGCTCGCTATCTCTACCTCTACTGTCTATCGCAAGTTCAAGCAATTTCATTTCCAAGAGGAGTACACTACTTTGCCAGAAGTGCTTTCCTGGGATGAGTTCTCCTACCAGAAGGGAAAACTGGCCTTTATTGCTCAGGATTTTAACACCAAGAAAATCATTACCATCCTTGATGACAGACGTCAAACAACCATCCGAAATCATTTCTTCAAGTACTCGAAAGAAGCTAGAAAAAAAGTTAAAGTCGTCACTGTCGATATGTCAGGGAGCTATATCCCTCTCATTAAGAAATTATTTCCAAATACCAGAATTGTCCTCGATCGTTTCCACATTGTCCAGCACATCAATAGAGCTCTCAAGCAAACACGTATTGAAATCATGAAGCAATTTGACGATAAATCTCTTGAATACAGAGCTCTTAAGTACTACTGGAGACTTATTCAAAAAGATAGTCGGAAACTATCTCCTAAGGCTTTCTACTCTAGAACTTTTAGAGAGACTCTAACGCCTAGAGAATGTCTCAATAAGATGTTCAAACTGGTCCCTGAGTTAAAATCTTATTATGACCTGTACCAGTTACTCCTTTTCCACCTGCAAGAGAAGAATACTAAGCAGTTTTGGGGCTTAATTCAAGACGCTTTACCTCATCTCAATCGCACCTTTAAAACCGCTTTGAGCACATTTATTCGCTATAAAAACTACATCACTAACGCCATTGAATTGCCTTACTCTAACGCTAAAATTGAGGCCACTAACAAACTCATCAAAGACATCAAGCGCAATGCCTTTGGTTACAAGAACTTTGACAAGTTCAAGAAACGTATCTTAATCGCTTTGAACATCAAAAATGAGAAGACGAAGTTCGTCTCCTCTCGCGCTTAGCTATAAGTCACCCACTACAGTTGACAATTAGCCCTTTATTTTATCAAATCTATAGGCTACCATACCTCCTTCCTCTAGAAATAGAATTTTAACTGTTATTTTTTTTCTGAAATTCTTCCATCTCTTCAAACAATTTTATTTCTAATTCATTTTGAGGGATTTTCCCAAGATGTGTATATTGAAAATATTTTAATCTTTGATTGGATGTATAAGAACTATTTAGCCAATCTGCATAATCAAATTCAACTTTTAATGTTGATTGATTATGTACAATAATTGTCATACATACCCATTTTTCTTGACCATTCTTATCTAACAGGTTATGTATTTCTCGTGAAGTAGACATTAACTCATTAAACCCATTCATATACTCTGAAAATGAAATGTTATATTCCTCTGGAATATCATGAGAGTATTTATATTTCTCTTCCTCCTCTGAACTATTATAATAGAATAACGTTTCTCCTTCACCATCTTGTAATTCAGTATAAATGTATAAATCCTTCCAATTAATTGGTATCATTGCATTTGTAACTTCAACCATTTTCTTTATTAACTGGTTTAATTCATTTTCAAACATAGTTAACCTCCTGCTTTATTATTAACCTGACGGATTCTAATAGGCTCGCCTTCAATTCTATACCTGATATTGAAACTATCTGGTCTAACTGAACTTGAACCATAAACAGGTTCAATATTAACAGACACCTTTTTAGGGGGAGCTTCCACTCTAAGTTTTAGATTATCAATTGTTCTCTTTTTGAAACTGTTCCATTTCATTAAACAGTTCTTTTTCCTGAGTACTTCTAGGGGGAACTTTTAAATATTTATATTTATAAAAATTCCGTCTATCCGTAGGACTAAATTCAGAAGTCCCCCATGAAGCGTAATCAAAGTTTGTACTCAATTTCTGATTTACATACGAAATAACTACTGAAGACCAAGCTGGCAAGTCATTATCATTAAATATTTTCCATAATTCATATCCCAACTCAAATTGTTCATCCAATAATTTTTCAACGTATTTATTATCTACATTAAAATCTTCAGGAATTAGAACACTATAGTGAAATGACGATGAATTTTTAGGTTTAAAATCAAAAAAGACACCACCACCGTCCTCAGACATCTCAATATTTATATAAACTTCTGTCCAATCTACTGGAATGGTTTGGTCAACACTCTTTAAAATTTCAATTATTTTTTCTTGAATCTTTTGTTCTGTACTACTCATTGTACTTTAGCCTCCTGGTTGATTTATAATTCTCCTTACCATAGGGTCATTCCCTTCAATATAGTATCTTACCTTAAATTCAGTAGGTCTCAGTCCACCATTTGCGTATATTGGTTCAATATTAACAGACACCTTTTTCGGTGGAACTTCACTTAGTGCTTTCTTCCATTCTTGCTCCATATCGAACCATACTCCACCACTACGATTTATATCTTTATGCATGGCGACTAAGTTATCGATATCACCAGAGCCTTTAAACATCGAGGCAATTAAGTGCCCTCCATCATCGTCTGCTAGCCTGTCTGCACCACCAATAGTCCGCTGACTATATAGATTTCGAGAAGCTCTATCTAATATAAGTTCATCTGCTTCAACCGATACAATCCGTCCTAATGAATCCGTTGTATATTTGTACCCCTGCTCACTTACATACTGAATGTCTGGTAAAAGTTGTTTCTTACCATATTTACCTTTTACAATATGCTCCCCATATGGTACTTTGGTCTTAGCACCACTTTCCATCACCTCATCCACACTGCCATCCAAATTCTTGGCAAAGGCTTGGATGTTATCCGCTAGTCCAGACAACTTCCCTGGAGGCGGAGTTGGCATGAAGCCATCAATCAATTGTGGTTCTAAACCAATATTAAGGCGGAAATTCTGTGCTGCAGTGCTGATTGTCTCATCCGCATGACGAAGTTTACCAGCAACATTGTCAGCTAGTGATGATACCTTATTAGTCACTAAATTGTCAAGTTGTTTCCCAAAATCATCGATTTTAGTCACAACCTTCTTCCCAAAGTCATCCACATTCTTGAGCACAACTTTGAAGTTATCGACATTCTTAGCCGCCTGCTCCATGCCTTCCTTGAAGCTGGTTTTAAGGCTTGCCTTGATGCCTGCAAAACCTGCCACCTTACCTGTCTTGGCTAGGTCATTCAAATAACCAACACCTGGTATCAAATCAAACAAGGCAAAGGCTCCCCGCATCAGACGCTCACCATCATCAAGCTCACGACCAGTCATCCAGTCCTTGCCAGAGGCAGCTGAGTACATATCCGCTGCCGCTAAGGCAACACCTGCCACAGCTCCTGCAGGAGGAAAGAAAATGCTCAAAATGACAACACCAGCAGCTAAAACAAGGTCTCGTTTCCCCTCAAAAGCTGCCTTCTCATCATTGAGGGAATGATAAGTAAAGGCTCTAGTCTGATGACTGGCAAAGAGGTAATCCTCCTCACTCAACTTGCTCTCTTTATAATCATCGCTAGACTTATAGGCCTCATACATGGCCTGAAGCCGTTTCTTATAGGGATTGTCAACCTGATAAAGTTCCTTGAGACCAACTTCTTTGGCCAAGACTTCCCGAGTACCCATGTACTGGCCAGCTTCGCTATAGATGACCTAGGTCCTATTTTTACGGGAAAATAGCAGAGCTAAAGACAAGCTCTGCTTATCACATACTAAGTACTACCGAATAAGCTACGGCGTCAATAATGCTAAAAATTCAGTAAATGTTGGTGCAAGATAATAGGTGTTACCTCCATCAGATGACGACGCTAAAGTATACGTATCGTCATAATAATATACACCCTCGTTTTCATCTCCACTAATCCAAATAATTATAAAGCCATGCTGGACTGTATCTCCTATAATGAGAGAATGTTCCAAAATATCATCAATATACTCTTCTGTCCATTTTCCGATATCCGTTCCTTGTTCATCAGGTCGAACTCCGAATAACAAATCTAAATTTATTTCACCATCACTATGTGGAATACTAATCTTGTTTAATTCATAATCTATTGTTTCACCTCCATTAAAATCTAATAAAAATTGCTTATAGTCTTTTGGTAAAACAATATTAAATCCCTTTTCTAACTCATGAATATCCTCAATTTTAGCATGTCCAAATTTTTCAATTTGTAAACTCATTATTTTCCTCCATTTCTCTTGATAGAAATACCTCCGCGATGGGTAAAGCGTCTATGAATTTTTCTATCAACCAATTGTAAAGTTTTTCCATCTTGATGATGATGCCATGTATTCTCTGGGCCAGATTTACCCGCCTTAGAAAAATCTTTAGCTCTGGTTTCAAAACCATCTTCTAGAATAAATTCCTTTTTAACTTGAGGAGGAATTCCACCTTTAAAATCAGGAAAGCCATCTGTATATTTAATAATATTACCTTCCCAGTCCGTGTAAATCCACTCAGGCGGAAGCTTACTATAATCTATTTCAATTTTTCCACCTTTATCCAACCATTTTTGTGGTGCTGGAGAGTTTTTAGGCTTAATATTCAAAATACCTGTATCTGATAAATCTAGCGGCAGTATATTATCTCTCAGTTTACCTCCACTCTCCACCACCTCATCCACACTGCCATCCAAATTCTTGGCAAAGGCTTGGATGTTATCCGCTAGCCCAGACAATTTCCCTGGAGGTGGAGTTGGCATAAAGCCATCAATCAATTGTGGCTCTAAACCAATGTTAAGGCGGAAATTCTGTGCAGCAGTACTGATTGTCTCATCCGCATGACGAAGTTTACCAGCAACGTTATCAGCTAGTGATGATACCTTATTAACCACTAAATTGTCAAGTTGTTTCCCAAAATCATCGATTTTAGTCACAACCTTCTTGCCAAAGTCATCGACATTCTTGAGCACAGTCTTGAAGTTATCAATATTCTTAGCCGCCTGCTCCATGCCTTCCTTGAAGCTGGTTTTAAGGCTTGCCTTGATACCAGCCATACCTGCCACCTTACCTGTCTTGGCCAGGTCATTGAGGTAGCCAACACCTGGCACAAGGTCAAACAAGGCAAAGGCTCCCCGCATCAAGCGCTCACCATCATCAAGCTCACGACCAGTCATCCAGTCCTTACCTGAAGCAGCTGAATACATATCCGCTGCCGCTAAGGCAACACCTGCCACAGCTCCTGCAGGAGGACAGAAAATGCTCAAAATAACAACACCAGCCGCTAAAAGAAGGTCTCGTTTCCCCTCAAAAGCCGCCTTCTCATCATTGAGCGAATGATAAGTAAAAGCTCGGGTCTGATGACTGGCAAAGAGGTAATCCTCTTCGGTCAGCTTGCTCTCTTTATAGTCATCGCTAGACTTATAGGAGTCATACATGGCCTGAAGCCGTTTCTTATAGGGATTGTCAACCTGATAAAGTTCCTTGAGACCAACTTCTTTAGCCAAGACTTCCCGAGTGCCCATGTACTGGCCAGCATCACTATAGATGACCTCAGTTTTCTTAAACCCAATCTGGTTACTAGTCTTGTAGTCGCTGATGTTCAAGGCCTCTAGCCGATCCCCAACCTTGTCCAACTTTTCATAGAAAGGCTGGTCAATCTTATCCTTCAGATACTCTTGCACCTTGCCCGCATAGGTTTCTAGAGCGGTCAGTTTGGACTGTAAGGTAATCGCCGTCACATGGTCATCATGAAAGTGAAGGTTGCCAATAGTCCCATCCACATCCAGCTCATTGATGGCCCGTTTGGCCTTCTCCGTAATCTCAACCAGGGACTTGATCCGATTCGCAAAGCCCTGACTACCACTACCGCCAATACCACTATAGGAGGACATAGCTGGACCGCCCCAGCTGCTGTAACTGCTACCACTAAAACCACCACCGGAGCCAGTCTCAGTAACAGAGCCTAAAGCACCCTTCATTTTGCTCCACTTGTGAAGATGAAGCTCAACATTTTTAGTCATTAGCTTCCTCCTTCCTCTGGTGGGAACAACTGCCTCAAATTATCAGCCAAGGGACCACCGCCCTGCAAACTATCTCGGAAGTTCTGTGCCAGAACCTCATCTTGTTCCAGCCATTGGTTCATCAGGTAGAAAACCTCACCATTGGCTCGACTGTATAAATCACCAACCTCATTGACCTTGTTAAGCATCTTAGCGTAGTGGGCCATCGCCTTAGAAGCCTCCCCGCCCTCATAGTATTTAGTCTGGGACAAGGCTTGGAGCTTCGGTGCCAGATGCTGGTGGAAGGAGAGTTCTAGGATGACCTTTTGGGAAAATAGCAGAGCTGAAAACAAGCTCTGCTACCTTCGTAACTGATTTCAGATAACCAAAGAATACTTGTATCTATCCTAATCACTAGCCTTAATTTATTCTAATGGAGAAATATGAGTCTCTGGAAACTACTATTTCTTATTCCACTCTAGATACTTCTTAAATTTTTTTATCTCTAGTTGAACCAATTGATAAAAGATATCTACAATCTCCTCCTCTGATTTACTATTATATCGAATCATCTGTTTACCTTTTTCATCATTTTCATATATATACCAAATTTGATTGATTTCATCGAATTTATAACCCAAGGCAAGTGGCAAATTACTATCGCCAATACAAAGCTTTCTCTCTATTGGAAGCTGTTTTTGCAATACTTCTATTGAAATATCCATATCCAATCCTTTCTAATTAATAATCCCTAAATTGATCATATCCATCCCATTAAGTGGCGGAACTATCTGTTCAGCCCCTCCAACTAATTCTTCCCATGGAGCAGCTTTTCCATGAACACCATACTTGTAGTATTCTATATCGCCTCCCAATGCAGACTGAATATTCTTTATATTCCTTTTATAATTGGATATATAATCATTAAATTCAAAATCAGTTAAAGAGCCCAGTCCCTCTGATTCTAGAACTAAATTCAATTTTTCTAAATTTCCATCAGCAATAGCATCAATCTTATCAAAATAACTTGATTTATTGAACACACCACTATGGTAAGCTGACTGATTCTCTACATATGGTATTGAACGCTGGCTATAAGTATAAACTCCACTTTCTGGAATATCAGAAAAATTAGCACCGTACATTGAACCAAATCTATCCCACCTTTCTGGTAAACCAGTCTGCTTCGTAATACCTTGAATAGTTCCCTCTTGAAACCCCATTTTATCAGGCCAATGATAATCCACCCATCCTTCAGGCATAACTTTTTTGACATACTTAGCATCTATTGGGACATTAATATCTGTCTTATCAATAACTTTTTGAAAAGCCTTTTGAAGCTGTTCGACTTGCTCTTCTAATGATAAGTATTTAGTTTCTGCAAGTTTTGAAATAAACTGCTTATAATCGTCAGAATTATTAATTATTTCTGGAATAGAAAATTCTCTATTCTTCAGCCGAATCAAACTTTCAGATTCTATATTTCTTACGATATCTTCAGCTGAGTTGAGAAACTTACTACCAAAATGAGTATCTCCAACTGTTGTTTCCACAACATCAGCCATCATCATGCGCTGACCTGTCATCGCATCTTCGACAACACCAATCGTAGGAAGATTTAACGAAAAAGCCTTTGCTCTCTCCAAACCTTCTTGAGCAGCCTTGGATAATCCTAGGACTGATTCATCTACTAAATCAAGACCAAATGTTGTGAATTGCTTACCATAATTATCGACCTGTTCCCCAGTCCTTACCGGTCACATTATTTGTAAGTCACTGTTCCTAAAAACTGTGACTTTAATGTTGAGCTAACATTCCCTAAGTAACTGTAATTATAAATCAATATTATTGTATTACTCGGTGGAATTTCTGGTCCAACAGACAAACTCTTCAAATTATTAATAATTCTATTTTCATACGAAGCACCACTCAACATGTTAAATAAATCTGAATAACTAACATCAAATACTTCTCTTTCAATTAAATAATCATCAATATCATCAATATCAATGATATATGATTCAAAAAATTCTGAAGGCCTGACCTCTCCATCATCATCATATTTCAAATCAAAATAATCTGCAAAGTCACTCTTAGAGTTAAAATTACCAATCCAAATGGATACTGTGTTATCTGTTTCCATATCATCTACTCATCTTTCTATTTGAATGTAAATTGTAATCCTTTAGGGAGCTTTTCAATACCACCTTGCAAACGATAATGTGCCCAATTATTAAGTCTCCTAATAAAAGTATCATAATCTAACGAACTATCAATTATGCTCAATAATTCATTATGAGCAGTTGTCGAACCTAATCCACCATGTACTCCTGCTGGATTAATAAATTTTACTTCTGATATTACAGTTCTTAAATTTCGAATTTCTTCTGCTTGAACTCCCCATCTTTTAAATTGAGGAGCACGAGAAACCAAATGCCACTCGTGCATTCCACCTGGAGATCTAAGCTGGCGTTCAATCTTCCTTCTTAGATGTTTATCTTGCCAAATCGTTTCTAATTGTTCTTCAGTTAATCTATTAAAAAATTCTTCAAAATTTCCAGATTTAACAGTCGGAATATCTTGAGCAGTCAATGTATCTAATTTCTTTAGTAGTTCATCTACTAATGAACTGCTCTTTAACTTTTCCGAACCTCTACCACCAAATTCCACCACCTCATCCACACTACCATCCAAACTCTTTGCAAAAGTTTGAAGATTATCCGCCAAGCTGGACAACTTCCCTGGTGATGAGGGTGGAATGACACCATCAATCAGTTGTGGTTCTAAACCAATGTTGAGGCGGAAATTCTGTGCAGCAGTAC
The DNA here is from genome assembly GCF_009866825.1 of Streptococcus sp. DAT741. Classification (NCBI taxonomy): domain Bacteria; kingdom Bacillati; phylum Bacillota; class Bacilli; order Lactobacillales; family Streptococcaceae; genus Streptococcus; species Streptococcus sp. DAT741. The sequence continues at coordinate 619,082 of NZ_CP019557.1, read as the reverse complement.
TGATTGTCTCATCCGCATGACGAAGTTTACCAGCAACGTTATCAGCTAGTGATGATACCTTATTAACCACTAAATTGTCAAGTTGTTTCCCAAAATCATCGATTTTAGTCACAACCTTCTTGCCAAAGTCATCCACGTTCTTAAGAACAACCTTGAAATTATCCACATTCTTCGCCGCCTGCTCCATGCCTTCCTTGAAGCTGGTTTTAAGGCTTGCCTTGATGCCAGCAAAACCTGCCACCTTACCTGTCTTAGCCAGGTCGTTGAGGTAACCAACACCTGGCACAAGGTCAAACAAGGCAAAAGCTCCTCGCATCAGCCGTTCACTATCATCAAGCTCACGACCAGTCATCCAGTCCTTGCCAGAGGCAGCTGAGTACATGTCCGATGCCGCTAAGGCAACGCCTGCCACAGCTCCTGCAGGAGGAAAGAAAATGCTCAAAATGACAACACCAGCAGCTAAAACAAGGTCTCGTTTCCCCTCAAAAGCTGCCTTCTCATCATTGAGGGAATGATAAGTAAAGGCTCTAGTCTGATGACTGGCAAAGAGGTAATCTTCCTCGCTCAGCTTGCTCTCTTTATAGTCATCGCTAGACTTATAGGAGTCATACATGGCCTGAAGCCGTTTCTTATAGGGATTGTCAACCTGATAAAGTTCCTTGAGACCAACTTCTTTAGCCAAGACTTCCCGAGTGCCCATGTACTGGCCAGCATCACTATAGATGACCTCAGTTTTCTTAAACCCAATCTGGTTACTAGTCTTGTAGTCGCTGATGTTCAAGGCCTCTAGCCGATCCCCAACCTTGTCCAACTTTTCATAGAAAGGCTGGTCAATCTTATCCTTCAGATACTCTTGCACCTTGCCCGCATAGGTTTCTAGAGCGGTCAGTTTGGACTGTAAGGTAATCGCCGTCACATGGTCATCATGAAAGTGAAGGTTGCCAATAGTCCCATCCACATCCAGCTCATTGATGGCCCGTTTGGCCTTCTCCGTAATCTCAACCAGGGACTTGATCCGATTCGCAAAGCCCTGACTACCACTACCGCCAATACCACTATAGGAGGACATAGCTGGACCGCCCCAGCTGCTGTAACTGCTACCACTAAAACCACCACCGGAGCCAGTCTCAGTAACAGAGCCTAAAGCACCCTTCATTTTGCTCCACTTGTGAAGATGAAGCTCAACATTTTTAGTCATTAGCTTCCTCCTTCCTCTGGTGGGAACAACTGCCTCAAATTATCAGCCAAGGGACCACCGCCCTGCAAACTATCTCGGAAGTTCTGTGCCAGAACCTCATCTTGTTCCAGCCATTGGTTCATCAGGTAGAAAACCTCACCATTGGCTCGACTGTATAAATCACCAACCTCATTGACCTTGTTAAGCATCTTAGCGTAGTGGGCCATCGCCTTAGAAGCCTCCCCGCCCTCATAGTATTTAGTCTGGGACAAGGCTTGGAGCTTCGGTGCCAGATGATGGTGGAAGGAGAGTTCTATGGTAGTTATTTTGGGAAAATAGCAGAGCTAGAAACAGGATTTATTAGCTACAACTACAGTTTAGGTAATCAGGAACGATTATTTGATAAATCAGATAATCTTTATAATGTTTACAAGAGGTTTATTTTTCAACTGATATTATTCACATCTACATAATTTTTAAAAATCAATAATGCATTCTCTATTGTCCCTTTATTTTTACCAAATGCATACTTTACTTGGTCTCTTAGATGCCTATCTGTCAATAGATTATGAAAATAGATAGTTTCTAAAAAAGATTCACTTGGATACTTAGGATTAGGTACAGAAATGGTAAAATTCCCACCTTCTCCATATTCAAACGGTACATTTTTACGAGTTGAGGCAAGCCACATGATAGTGTCGTAATTTTTATATGAAAATTTAAATCCAAAATTTTCATATTCTCCTCTAATTATTTCAATGTTATCCAAATCTTTATAGAAAACATTCAATAAAGCCTCTCTCACGATTTTATAACCCAAACTATCTTCTATCGGTAAATATAACTCTGTCATTTAATAGCCCTCCAATAATTTCCAAACGTCTCGATCCTATATCCATTGTTTATCAGAATATCTATTTCATTTGCATATGATATTCCCCTACCAGTGGTATCTGCTATTAGCCTTGCCTTATATGGATCAGAAATCAATACAAAATCTTTACTATTTTGAATTTGTTTAATTAAAAATTCATCATTGACTTTATAAGCTAAACTAGGATCCACATCCGCCATAGCACTCCACCCATTAGAACCTGCATCAAAATACGTTAATTTATTAGCATAAGCTATCTGTTCATATGAATTAACACTTTCGAATTCATAATAGCCTAACAATGCTGTTTTAGAATCAGAGTTATGAGTAGTTAACTCTGTCAATCTATTTATATCTATTTCTGTATACTTTTTGCTCATATTTTCTGCATAATCTATTATTAAACTCTCGTCAAAGCGGACTTTCGTTGATAATATACTCTCTGGTATTACCACCTCATCCACACTGCCATCCAAATTCTTGGCAAAGGCTTGGATGTTATCCGCTAGCCCAGACAATTTCCCTGGAGGTGGAGTTGGCATAAAGCCATCAATCAATTGTGGCTCTAAACCAATGTTAAGGCGGAAATTCTGTGCAGCAGTACTGATTGTCTCATCCGCATGACGAAGTTTACCAGCAACATTGTCAGCTAGTGATGATACCTTATTAGTCACTAAATTGTCAAGTTGTTTCCCAAAATCATCAATTTTTAAGGCAAGATAGTGCTCTTACTTTAGAAAAATAGCAGAGCTGAAAAACAAGCTCTGCCAATTAAAACTACAAAAATACTAATACATATTGAAATAATATTTTTCATTGACAGAAATCTTATCAAGAAAATCAATTAAACTGTGAGCAATCTCTTTGTCATAATAATAAATTTTTCCCATATTATAATCTAAAAATCCGATTGATAACAATGTTGATTCATTAGCTTCAAAAAAGACTAACTTATCTTGTGCGAACTCATCGTATATATCAATATCTTGATAGAATTCAAAATCATTTTCTTTATATCGAAAATCCCGAACAGATTGTGGATCCATAATACGATTAATATTGCCAATATTGCTTCCAATAAAACCATATCCTATTTTTTCATAGAATAATTTTAAATCCTCTGGAAATAAAATTCCCAGCTCACTCTCAGATGAGATAATTTCTTGAGTGTTCAACTGATAAAACTGATTATTCTTATTATTTTTTATATTACTAAATTTCATGTATTCCTCCTATTTAAACAAATTCCTAGAAATTGAATCTCCGCCATGAATACCTGCTTGATGCTCATTTGGAAACTTAGCAGGATGTATATTCCACCATTCATGTTGGCCACCAAATGAGTTTTCTATAATATGGTGAGCATCATATTTGTCACCTGCACGACGCACAATCTTTCCATTCTTACCTAACACATCTTCTGTATATGTTGGCCACTCTTGTCCAGTATATTGCTCCCATTCTGAAATTAAATTATCTTTAACTTCATTAAATTTCGCTCTATGCTTAGACGTTTCAACGGGAGAAAGTTTTGAATATTCATTACTTTTTAATGCATTATCCAATTCTTCAAGTTGATTACTTGGGATATTTCGACTAGTCCAGGATTCAATATCCTTTAGGTAATCTGCCATAAGATTCTCATCAAAAGATTTATACTTAGATAAATTTTGGGAAACTCCCCCACCATTCAACGTAAACCGCTTACTGGCTTCCAATCCCTCATCAATCTGTGAACTTGGCATAATGACTGTGGCATTATGTTTACCGAAGTCAGGATTAAATATACCATCAGCCAACTGGTAGGCATCATCTCGAACAGAACGAAGTAAATCTGCCGCCTGTTTCCCAAAATCATCAATTTTAGTGACAACCCGCTTCCCAAAGTCATCGACATTCTTGAGCACAGTCTTGAAGTTATCAATATTCTTAGCCGCCTGCTCCATGCCTTCCTTGAAGCTGGTTTTAAGGCTTGCCTTGATACCAGCCATACCTGCCACCTTACCTGTCTTGGCCAGGTCATTGAGGTAGCCAACACCTGGCACAAGGTCAAACAAGGCAAAGGCTCCACGCATTAGACGCTCACCATCATCAAGCTCACGACCAGTCATCCAGTCCTTGCCAGAGGCCGCTGAGTACATATCCGCTGCCGCTAAGGCAACACCTGCCACAGCTCCTGCAGGAGGACAGAAAATGCTCAAAATAACAACACCAGCCGCTAAAAGAAGGTCTCGTTTCCCCTCAAAAGCCGCCTTCTCATCATTAAGGGAATGATAAGTAAAGGCTCTAGTCTGATGACTGGCAAAGAGGTAATCCTCCTCGGTCAGCTTGCTCTCTTTGTAGTCATCGCTAGACTTATAAGAGTCATACATGGCTTGAAGCCGTTTCTTATAAGGGTTGTCAACCTGATAAAGTTCCTTGAGGCCAACTTCTTTGGCCAAGACTTCCCGAGTACCCATGTACTGGCCAGCTTCGCTATAGATGACCTCAGTTTTCTTAAACCCAATCTGGTTACTAGTCTTGTAGTCGCTGATGTTCAAGGCCTCTAGCCGATCCCCAACCTTGTCCAACTTTTCATAGAAAGGCTGGTCAATTTTATCCTTCAAGTACTGTTGCACCTTGCCCGCATAGGTTTCTAGAGCGGTCAGTTTGGACTGTAAGGTAATCGCCGTCACATGGTCATCATGAAAGTGAAGGTTGCCAATAGCCCCATCCACATCCAGCTCATTGATGGCCCGTTTGGCCTTCTCCGTAATCTCAACCAGGGACTTGATCCGATTCGCAAAGCCCTGACTACCACTACCGCCAATACCACTATAGGAGGACATAGCTGGACCGCCCCAGCTGCTGTAACTGCCACCACTAAAACCACCACCGGAGCCAGTCTCAGTAACAGAGCCTAAAGCACCCTTCATTTTGCTCCACTTGTGAAGATGAAGCTCAACATTTTTAGTCATTAGCTTCCTCCTTCCTCTGGTGGGAACAACTGCCTCAAATTATCAGCCAAGGGACTACCGCCCTGCAAACTATCTCGGAAGTTCTGTGCCAGAACCTCATCTTGTTCCAGCCATTGGTTCATCAGGTAGAAAACCTCACCATTGGCTCGACTGTATAAATCACCAACCTCATTGACCTTGTTAAGCATCTTAGCGTAATGCTCCATCGCCTTAGAGGCCTCCCCGCCCTCATAGTATTTAGTCTGGGACAAGGCTTGGAGTTTCGGAGCCAGATGCTGTTGAAAGGATAGCTCTATAGTAGTCAGATAACGCATAATCTCATGCATCTCATCAACATTCATAACAATCTGTTGACTGGATGCACCACCGCCATCATGATGAATTGATTCCTTACCCATCAGGCAAAATCCTCCTCTCTAAAGGGAATTCCTAACCAAGTGTAGCACCGTTCTAGAAAATAGTATTGGCTAAACCGTTGTAACACTTGTTTAGACGTTTCAACCCCATACAACTGCCCATCAATCTCTCGGAATAACCAAGACACGACCAAATCATCCCGATGCTTTGACTCAAGCATCTGACGAAGCGGATAGTGCTGGATAACAACAGTGTCATCACCAGCTAGTGCCTCCTCGATTTCTGGAGAGAGAACCTCTTCCTTGGTTAAGAAATCACCTTCATCCGCCTGAGGCTCTCTCAGTAAAAGAGACGGTAATTTTTCTTGAAAGAAAGCTAACCGAGCAAGTGGGCCTATCCGCAATAACTGATACCCTTCTTGGCCATCAAGCAACATAACCGATTCCCCTTGATGACCTGTAAGCATGACATAGGCATTATTAATAACAGTTAGAGAATAACCTGTGCAATAATCCTTCAAGGTTTCCACAACCACAAATCCAGCCTTAGTTAAGGCATCATCGTCTCCAACAAGGCCTTTAGCCTTTAAGGACTCATGGGCAAACTCCCAAACAGCTTCTGACGGTAGAGAAAGCTCTTCTAACCCTGGCAGACCAAGCAAGGTATCACCGTCAAAAGCTCCAATAAGGTAATAAAGCTCATGGATTGAAAAATAATCTGTTCGTGCCATAGCCTACCCCCTAATTGAGGCAACTTCCGATGAACTGTTATAGTCATCAATGGATTGCTTCAAACTCGTTACCGCTGTTTCATGTTCTTTCATGATACCAATCAAATCACTGTGATACTGATAGATAAGGTTCAAAAAAGTCATAAAGGCATTTTTCGTTTGCCCACTCCACGCAGCACTTTCCAAATAAGAGCGCAGTTCGCCAACCGTTTGATACGAAGAAGCTAGCTCTTTATTGATATCTTTAGATAATTGCAAAGCTGTTTCGAGTTCCGCATAAGTTATTTTTAATTCTGCCATGAATTACCCCCGATTCTTTTTCGCTGCTTCTTTAGCCTCACGACGGCGACGCTCTACTTCTCGTCTACGCTCCTCAGCTTCCTGAATCGCTAAACGATGGTAATACTGATACCTACTGTAAGCCGCCGACACCGCCTCAGCTAATTTGGCCCCATCACTCGTCTGATGTGATTTAAGAAGCACAACCTTAGACCTCGCAGTTGATTCACTATCTGAAAAAACATCCTCTGGGATATAGCTCGCTTCCATATTAGGGCGATTCGATAAGTAAGTATCAACACGCTGACTTAACTGTTTCTCTTTGTTATCAAAGTCTTGTGATAAGGACAACAGCTTATTATAAAGGCGTTGATACTGGTCTCTTTTTTGTTCTGTAGGTGTTCCACCACCAAACCAACCAAAAATAGACATAGATTTTCCTTTCTATACTTCCAGCAACTGGACAAATTCATAGCCATCTGGGTAAAGTAAATAGCCTTGATTTGATTTCAGTGACGGTTCATTGTTAATGTAAGGGTAACGAGTATGGTTCTGATCACTAATCCGTTGACCTAAGAACACTTGCCCCACCAAGTGGACAATCATCTTAACGTAATTGTCATAAGTATTGTTAACCAAGTCTTGAACTGTACCTACAAAAACAGGAACCACGCCATAGGTCGCACCTTCTGAGATTAAAAGCTTAAAATCAGCCTCACTTATATTAGACACTCTAGCTAATTCCGCTACATCAGGGATAATGAGTAACCACTTAGCATAAGATTGACTAGGTTCAGTCATTCTCTTATTCAAATCCTCAAGAATGGTCTTCATCACATTTTCAACTTCCAAGGATTTATCAAAGCGTTGGACACCTGCAAATAAGCCTGTACCAATACGCTGACTAGAATCTAAAATCACCGCATTGTATTGACCCTCAAGTCGTTTGAGATGAAAGTCTAAAATCTTATAGTAATTGTTCACAAAAATTGGACTATCCGATGCCATCAAAACAGGTTTCTCAAAGCTAAACCCTGCCGGCTGAACCCACTCCCTATCCAAACCAAAGACAAAGTCCTTGGCTGACAAATCAATGGCTTCTGCCTTCACTTTCTCAGGCAACATCGGAATACCACTTGGCAACTCACCTGTGTAGGCCGTCCTCATAGCTTCAACCTCATTGCCCACCTCAATGATGTAGTCCGCATGGGCTTCACTAGTGTAAGGCAGGGTTACTTGGAACTGGACAATCTCATCCAGCTTGGTAATGGCCCGACCCTTGATTTCATCCAGAGGAATGTTGGAACGACCGACAACACCTGACAGGTCACTATTGTCAAACAAGAAGAGGGAAATTTTGGTCTTAAAGTTGGACTGGAGCTGGAGACGCATGGCATTGAGGCGAGATAAGGTCGTCACCAGATAAATGCCAAGTGACGCCCCGTCACGAGCGATGACGTTAAGCACATCGTAGAAGGCATCCGCAAATGGGGCATCCATAACACTATCAAACCCATCAATCATGACAAATAGGGTTGGAAAACTGGTCTCAGACAGCTGGTTGTACTGGCGAAGGTTGGTGGCCTTAAGCTTGGACAAGGCCTTCTTACGCTCCTTGACCATCTGCTTGAGGCGACGCATGGATTTGAGGATTTTCTCCGTCTCATCCAAGGCGAAGTAATCCGCCACATGAGGGAAATCGGACAGGGAAATCAAACCACTCGTTCCGAAGTCGTAAAGGTAGAAATGAACTTCTCCTGGACTGTGCTTACGCATGGCATCAACAGCCAAGGTCTGAAGGAAGGTCGATTTACCAAAGCCTGGGCTAGAAACGAGGAGGATATGACCTGTCTGTTCCATGTCAAAGTAGAGAGGCGACTGTTCCTGTTTCTCTGGAATATCTTGATAACCCACCAAGAGAGGCTTAAGCCCAGATGACTCTTGCCAGTAGGTGCTAAAGTCCGTTTCCTGCAAGTCTTGTGATAAGACTCGGTCAGCCAAAGGTGGTAACCAAGGACTAGCAACCTTAGGAATATGGAGGTTCTCAAAAATCTCATGAGCTTGTTCCACAATGGCATCTAGCTCCGTCGGCAAGCTCTTGACATCCTTCTGCTTGGACAGACCACTCAGGTCCTTGTTAATGGCCCGATACTGACCGCTATCGGTGATGTCATAAACCGTCGTCTCACGCTGAACACCAGCCTTGCCGTCTGGGTTGTAATCCGCACCAGACCAGGCTGACTGGAAGAGCTCGTAGATTTCATTGTTACCCACTTGCAGGTAGGCCCGACCAGTTTGGGTAATCTCAGCCGCATCAGGCGTCTTGATGACCTCACGAGAGTCCGCCACATCCTGCACCTTAAGAGCAATCTTGAACTTAGAGTTAGACCAAATCTGGTCATTAACCACACCACTCGGCTTTTGAGTCGCAAGGATTAACTTAACCCCCAACGAACGGCCGATACGGGCCGTTGACACCAATTCATCCATGAAGTCTGGCTGGTTGGCCTTGAGCTCTGCGAACTCATCGCTAATGATGAGCAGATGCGGCAGAGGTTCAGACACCTTGCCTTCCTTGAAGAGTTTGGTGTACTGGTTGATGTGGTTGACATTGTTTTCTTGGAAAATACGCTGACGCTTCTTAAGTTCGGCCTTGATAGACACCAGGGCTCGGTTGGCCTGGTTGCCATCCAAGTTGGTAATGGTTCCCACAACGTGAGGAAGTTTGGCAAAGAGGTTAGCCATCCCACCACCCTTGTAGTCAATGAGCAAGAAAGCCACTTCGTAAGGGTGGTAATTAACTGCCAGAGACAGAATATAGGACTGCACCAACTCTGACTTACCAGAACCCGTCGTCCCTGCAATCAACCCGTGAGGGCCATGTGCCTTCTCGTGCAGGTTGAGGTAAAGGATATCATCACGACCACGAACACCAAGAGGCACCGACATGGTCTGATAGGTCTCATTTTCCTTCCAGCGAGTCAAGAGGTCTAGCTCCTCAACCTTGCTCACTCCATACATTTCAAGGAAGGTGATGCTATCAGGGATAGAGTTCCGCATGGTCTGAACATGGGTAATCCCTGCCATGTTTCTGGCAAAGGTTTCCTTATCCTCAAGAGAAATCACTGGGAGTGGCACAAAAGTCTGATTGAGGTAGGTATCCTCCTGCAAAATCAGGGTTGCCTTCTTATCCCCACGGTAGTCCACAACTGTCTTCACATGTTCAGGCAAGCTCTCAATCACCTCTTCCACAAAGACATAGTGAATGCCCAAATGAGACAGGTCTTCATTGATGTACTCCATGATGTTGTGATCAAGCATCAGACTCAAATCGGTAATCAAAAGAACATAGCGTGGGGCATACTGCTTCTCACTGGATTTTTCCTGCTCACTGTCCAGTTTTCTCTCCTTGATGATTTGGTAGAGCGAAGTCAAGAGCTGGTCACGTGTCCGCTGGCTGTAGACAAACCCACGGCTGTTAAACACTTTCAACTGGGTGTGCGGTAACCAACGGCTCCAATTCCAAAGTGGCAACTCTTCCTCACGGAAGATTGGCACAAACTGAACATCGTGGTAGCTCTGGAAGGTCGCCACCTGCATCATGAGTTGTTGCACTTGCTCAATCACCACTCGGCGAGAACCAATATAGCCAATTGGCGACCCAAGCTGGTTTTGAAGAGGCATTTGGTCCAAATGACGATAGTAAGCCAAGAGTTCCTGAACCTTTTGATTGGCCTCCTCATTGTGCTTGGTCATCTCTGAGTCAGAGTAATCAATGCTAAAGCTCGCCTTGATTTGACCGAGCCCCAAACGGTAGGTCAAAAAATCAAAGTGATAAGGGGTCTTCTCATAGATACGGCGGTCAATGGCCGCTGCCATCTCAAGCAAATCGGTTGTCGCTGGGTAATGGTAAAGCAGAGCGGTTTCTTGTTCTGCCTTACTACTGGCCAACTCCTCGTATTTACCATCCAGATAAGTCAGGTAATCTGAAATCTTCTGCTCTTCCGTTTCACGGTGTTTCTTCTTATCTGCAAAATAAGAGTGAATCGAGGTCCCGATGGTAATCACCGACATCCCCATCATCATGATAACCATACCGCCGCTTTTAGAAAAGTAGGCTGTTAAGCCTGTGAATACAATCATGGCGATTGGGGTCAACAAGAGCTTCACCAGCGATTGCTTGGTATCTTCCGATTGGGTGGGAACAGCCGCTACTGAAATTTTGTTCTCTGGTTCTCTTAAAATAATTCGAGGAGAGCGATGGAAATCCTTCCCTCGATCATCTCGTTCTGACAACTCTGCTGGCAACAAGTTCGTCTGATAATCCCCCACAGCCGCAAACTCCAAGCGGTCATTAATCACCGAAAGGAATAAGCCTGAGGCAAAGAGAACAGTGTCATGGTCTTGGAGTGAAGCTTTATCCGCCACCAACTGGCCATTGTGATAAAAGGCTTGGTTGGCAACAAGCTGCCACTCGTCTGCCTGAGGTCTGAGAACAACTTCCAGCGACGGGAGCGACACTTGAATCGTCGCATGGTAATCGGACGATAGGTAAAGCATCCCATCTGGCAAGTAAACACTCTGACGCCCCGCAAATGAAACCACCGTTACCAGCTTCCCTGAATCCAATTTGAACGGGTGCACACCATGTGAATAGGTCTCCTCATCCAAACGAAACCCATCGTCAAGCACCTCGATAGTTGCTGATTGGGAGAAGGGCAAGTGATGCTTTAATAGTTCACTCAACTCATAGGGTCTGCCAGGAAACAAGGGGTAAGCAATGTGTTCAGTAATGACATATAACATGGCCCACCTCCTTATTCCTGAGTGCTTGAAGCAGGAGTCTTTTCACTTGCAGCACCAGCTGTTTCTTCTGGTGTCAGGTAGGTTTTCTTCAACTCATCCAGCTTGGTTTTATAAGTGTTTAATTGACTGGTCCGCTCTTCTGCTCTTAAATCAGGATCGCGTTGAATATCATCGATTTTCTTGGTCATGCTATACATGAGCAATTGGGGGTCATCCAGGAAACTAGCGATATCAATGGCCTCATCAATCTTAGACTGACCAATCAAAATCCAATAACGAAGGTAGTCCTCGTTTGACTGCGTTGAAATTTTACTAAGCTCCTGACGTTGCATTTCCGTCAACGGCTCTGTCATGATAACCGACAAGGCAACGATGTACTTATCGTCCTGACTAAGTGCCTTGCTATCCGCAGATTTAACGGTTGTAATCACTTTGGAATAATCTTTTTGAATAAAGGCTAAACGGGTTTGACTAATCATCTCTTGTTTTGGTAGAGAAGACAAGAGAACATAGCCTAGACCTGCCGCCAATAACACCGCCCCCAAACTAGCTAAGATACTAGTTGCTTTCAAACGAGCCAGGCGACTCTTGGTAACCACGGTCATGGTCTGCTTATTTTTCTCTTTCTCAGTCTGATACTCGGCTTGAAGTAATGTGCTGACGTCAACTAAAGAGTCTGCCTTCACCAGTTGCTCACAGAAAAGATTGCCACGGTAAAAAGGTAGCTTACCATTGATTAAGGTATCATAGCTGGTCTTCTTGTCCAATACAGACACCATCATGGCCTGATAGCGTGTTAAAAACTCTTCAACCGTCAGTGCCTCATAAGGCGGTACTTGACCTTTAACCCCTCGCTCTACTAAAAGCGGCAGAGCATTCAGGGTAAAGAGGACCTTACTCGGGTGGAAATCATAGGTGTAAACGGTTTGGTTAAGAAGTTCAAACACCTGACCAAGATTGATAAAATGGCGTAGCTGCTCTTCTCGTGTCAAATCAACAAGCCTATCCCAGGCATAGCACCCATCAGGCTGAACCAATTCCAATTGGAGGTTCTCGCCATCAATCGCTACTTTCTGATTGACAAACAAGGGCTGTTTAGCTTCCAAGAGTTGGAAAGCCACTGATTGATTCCCTTTAACCTCTTCTAAAAGCAATTCTCTCATAACTGTTGTCACGCCTCTTCTCCTTATTCTATAATGTTTCAATCACAAGCAGGTCACCGTCTCTTAAGTCCGTTAACTCTTGAAAACGTGACAAGACTTGCCCCTTCTTTCCTTGGCGAGCCAGAGGGTTGTTAAAAACCAAGCCCAGGCCATAGGACTCCGATACCGTCTGTAATAATTCCTGTAGGGCCATCGTTGTCGGCACTCTTAAATCCAGCAAAGGACAACCAACAAGAGATAAGTCCAGACTGATATTGACATAAGATGACATTTGATTAGTTTCCTTTCTGTCGTCTGGTTTGAACAAGCGACCAGCTCATGACCACAATGCCCAAACCAAATAAAGCTAACATCTGCCAGGAAATACCTGGCTTTTTCTCAGTCAACTGCACACCATAATCACTTGACACCGCAAGCTCTGTTTCAGGGTTAAATAACAATTCCCTATAATCCGTTGACCAATTATTTGAGGGCAAATCCTCAAGAAAAATGCCCTCTTTAAGACTTTTTTCCTCACTTAAAGTAAGTTCTTGTTTATGAGCAATTAATGCTGTAGTTTCTGCATTAAAGAGCTTAGAGAGTTCTGTCTCCTGCTCAATGTAATAAACTTCTTTGGTCTCTTTCCCCTGATTAATATCCGTGTTAATCTGGAGAGAGCCATCATTGGCAAAGACAAATGATGGCTCCATAACGATAACACTAAGCCACAGGACAAAGAGACGACTGAAATGGCGTTTCATAATTAATACTCCCCTAATATATGACTAGGTAATTCGTCCATTAGTTTAGACTAAAATTCTTAGCCGCTGGACTAATGATCCCGACAGGAAGCGAATCACCTGCTTGACTTTGGTTACCAAAACAATCACCCACTAAACGATTAAAGTAAGTCATCAACTGCTGGATTTTACTTAGGTGGCGTACCAAAGTGCCAGCCGCCTGCCCGGTCATTTGACTTGAAATTGTGCTAACCGCAAACGATAGTTCTCTAATAATACGGTCAGTAATACTCTGGACCGCTTTTTGGCTAGCAACAATCTCATCTAAATCAAAAGCTGTATAAACCCCTTCTTCAATAATAGCTGTTAAAGCAGGGAGTAAGTGCTGCATATCCGCAGATGCTGTTCTGGAAATTTCAAGGGCAATTTCAAGTTTGTCAGGTAGGGACTTGAACACTCTTCTCGCTTCATTAATATTGGTGGTGATATGAGAACCGTATACTTCAGATAGAGTTCCCCAATAGATTTGTTTTGTGACAATTTTATCCTTTACTTTTTCGGAACTTTCAACATAGATATTAGTAGTGAAAGAATCTTTTATTAATTCCACCGTACTGTTAAAAACGCCAATACTCGACCGCCAATCTTCTAGGGATCTTTGAACTGAGCGAAAAGCTTCAGAGAATGCAGTCCCTACAATTCTTGCATAATTGTCGCTATTTTGCTCAACTTGAGTATCAAAAGCCTGTAGGACATCCTTAACATCATCAAAGATGTTAGATTCTTCTAGATAGGCTTTGTAGCTACTCGGAACAGTTGATGGGGCTAAATAATCGATATTACCGCCGCTGGTAATCTGTCCACTCAACCACTCATCCATTTGTTGGAAATGATTGGCTAAGCTCGAGCTTAGTTGAGCAGCATTACTAATACTGGCATTCAGTTGTGATAAGTTACTCTCTTCAACAGCCAGAACTTCTGTCAATGCTTCGCTAATCCCATCTTTCTTACCTTCTCGCAACCCTCTTCCTTCAAAGATTTTTTCAGCCTGTTCTTTCAAGTGCTTGGCAGTCTGTTCCAAAATTTCTGAACACTTGAGAGCAGATGGCGTCGGGTTAATCGAGAGCCCTGAACTGGATGTCCCAATCTGCTCTGCTTGACTATGTTGATAAAGGCTACCACTTTGTGTTTTGAGGGTGGTAATCAAACTATTATAGGGACTGATATCAAGGTAAGCCCCTGAAGCAAGACAGGCTGAACTTGGAACAGAACTATAGCTGATTGGATTGATTGAAGCCAGGTTATCAAAAATATGCTTCTTGGAAATAGCTTGCCCGAGGGAATCGTGGAGCTGATAAAAGACATCTGTCAACCGAGTTTCCTTAAACCGTTGGACAATACTTTCTTCAACTTTTTGCTTCCGAGTCTCAAAATCACCTTGAATTTTCGCATTTTTTTCTTGACACAAGCGACACAAGTTAATCAGCATCGGAATTTCAGTCAAGCATAGCATGTTCAAATTGCTTGATAGCATGCGTAAACTATCTGGGTTTATCGTGATGGTCTCACTACCAAATGACGACAACGAGCCACTCGATAGAAACAAGTTGCGTGGCTCAGTATTAGCAGTACTAATCCGAATATCTGCTGTGCCATCACCATCAATATCTACCTGACCAACATAATTTTTCTGACTCACAATCAAACCATATTTATCAACCATATTACCATAGTCGTCATATGTATAACCACCCCACATATGTTGCTTTATAAAACCTTCAGGATTCTTAGTGGTCATTACTTTAAAAACCTGACCAACCGCCCCTTCTTTCTGGTCATACCCTATCCCAACAATATCTAACGGATCTATGTAATTATAAATTCGACTATGAAGAATTTTTTCTTTAAGTCTTTGTTCTGAACTAAGAACTCTATAAGTATTTGGTCCATTATAAAGATACACTCCAGAAATACGGTCGAGGTGCTCATTATTAACCGAGGTGACACCATACTGGGTATTCATTGAACCCAGAGAGTGCCCATAGAAATCAAAATAGGCATGACGATACTTTTCCATGCTATCATTTGTAAATTCAGCCGCTTTTCGTAATTGAACCGTTCCCCTTGTTGGTACCCAATCAGGAACAGTGACTCTTGCGGCCATTGGCAGATCATTAATAACCCAATCAAGGAACGTATCCCAACCTTTTTCTACCGACTCGAAAGAAGCCGTTGAGCCTTCGTACAGCATCGTCACTTGATTGACTCTGTCAAAATCTTTTTGAGTAGGATGCTCTGGTAGTTTAATATCCGTGATGACATAAGCTTTAAATCCAGATCCTGTTTTTTCAATTTCGGCAACATAGCCTATGGTTGTTTTGCTATTATCTTGATTTGGAATCACAACCTCATCACCATGCTGGTAATTATTATATTCTGCCTCAGCAATCATTTGTCTCTGATAGTCTGTAAAAGTAGTCATTTCTTATCTCCCAAGTAATTCTTGAAGCTTCGAACTAATCCCACCTCCATAATTATAAAGCTCTTTAGTCCGATTATCTCGATTTATACCGATTGTATATCGCATATCTTTATCTTGATTAATATACAAATTAATAGAAAATCCACCCATCGGGTTTTTGTTAAAACTATCATAATCCACTTCGTAAGAGTGGATTTTACCTTGTCCAGTCAGGGCCTGAGAATCTAGGTATCTCAGTTCTTCCTCAAAAAGTTTCTTGGCTTCTTCACTTTCAACAATTTTTATCATTTCTTCTCGCAACTGCTTTTCTTGATTCATTTTGTATGCAACTCCTATTCCGATAATAATAGTGAGGCTAGATAAAATTCCCACTAACCATTTTTGCCATGTCTTCATCTTCTGTTACTCCTTGATTGTAACTTTCTTCCCTACACTATACGCTTCATATTGTTGTCTTGCGATTTGTTCACGTTGATAATCTGTATATGTTTCATTGTGAGCCATATTTAATCTCCAAATATTTCAACTAATTTATCTGATTTAATCCAGCTATAAATATATAGTTCATCATTTCGTTGACGACGATTTATCCCTAATCTATAACTCAATTCATAATCATTATTTAATATTAACTCCACCGAAAATCCACCCATTGGATTTTTATTAAAACTATCATAATCTACTTCATAAGATTTAATCTTTCCTTGTTCTGTCAAGGCTTTAGTATCTAGAGATTTCAATTCTTCTTCAAAAAGTTTCTTGACCTCTTCACTTTCAACAATCCTTATCATTTCTTCTCGCAACTGCTTTTCTTGATTCATTTTGTATGCAACTCCTATTCCGATAATAATGATGAGGCTAGATAAAAGACCAACTAGCCATTTTTGCCATGCTTTCATCTTCTGTTACTCCTATTTTATCAAATTGCCAAGTCGCCAAACCATGATGAGTCAGGATATTTACCACTGTTCCTACAACTCCAACCTGTTTATAAGGTTCAACATAACGAACAGTCGCTGCCAATTCCCCACCAGTATTGCCAATCCAGTCTCGGTCATTACGGTAATTAACCAAAATGTCTGTGTTCGCTTTTGCCCAAGCTATCTCCTCTGCCGTCAACATATTTGACGGATCTGGACCATTAAAAATTGTGGCAGACCATTGGTTCTTAATTGCAACAATCTGTCCCAAGTAACCTCCTAGAGAATGACCTGTTACTTGAATCGTTGCTTGGGGATAGTCGTTTCTCACTTCCTGTGCAAACTCAAGAGCTGTGTCAATCTGACTAGCTGTGTTTGGCAAATGAGAATGTGCCTTAAATTGGTTCTGCCCCATTATGACACTATTTAAGTCCGTCTGCCTATCCTTCGGATCGCCAAAATTCGTTCCAGCATAGGCGATGGTGATATTGGTATAGTCAACTCGCCCCTCACTATCAACTGGTGCTACCGCCATAGCCTGCATGCCGTTGGTGGGGTTGTCTTTAGCATCAATTATTCTATAATCACCCCCAGCAAAGCTTAATTCATCACCTGCACGCCAAGGGGTTGAATTCTTTCCTGCATCAACCTCATAAACTTGATTTGAAAGAAAAGTATATAACTTATCTGTGCTCATTTATTTCTCCCAATAAATCAATTCTATATCAGTTATATCGTCTGAAGTTGTTGAAACTATTTTTTTTTGTAATTTAACATTATTACTCTTTTTAATATGCTGACCAAATCCTATATCTGAATCATCTGACAATCTTTGAATTGAAAAAGAAACATATACTTGACTATTAACAATAGCATTAGAAGTCCATGTTTGTGTCGATTGATTTTTTGAAAAACTTGTAAACTCAATCCTCCTAATATCTTCATAATTGTTCTTGAGAAATAGAGCCATTCTCTCTTGTTCCTTTACAATATTTATTTTATCTTTATTATCCATTTTGCACCCTCCTAATAAACTCATCATCCCGATAAGGATAAACAAACTTGCTAAAACCTGCTTGATTTTCATAAACATACCTCCATCAGAGCAACCGCCATACCTCTTCACTTTCAACAATCCTTATCATTTCTTCTCGCAACTGCTTTTCTTGATTCATTTGGTATATCACTCCTATTCCAATCATAATGATAAGGCTAGATAAAAGACCAACTAGCTATTTTTGCCATGTTTTCATCGTCTGCTACTCCTCGAATTAAATAAACTTTAAAAATTCTGAACTCGTTCTTTCTCACTTTCAACAATATTCTCCAGTGGATAAGTCACTAATTTGGAGAGAGCCATCATTGGCAAAGACAAATGATGGCTCCATAACGATAACACTAAGACACAGGACAAAGAGACGACTGAAATGGCGTTTCATATTAAACTCCTGATTCGTCAAGCTCCTGATAATGGTAGATGGTTAACCCACTAACTGCTCCTGCTAGGAGAAGCGTTAGGATAAAGGTTACCGTCCACCCTTCTTTATTATTCAAAAATGCCGTCAGCATTCCCTCTAAGTAGGTCAGCGGGGATAAGAAGGACACCCAACTGCTATGGCTGATGTAATGAGAATCGAGCAACTGGCCCGCACTAATTAAATACATCATAACTAGGAATAGGCTGATGAGGAAACCATAGCTCTTCAAGTACTGATTAAGATGACTAATACCGTGGGCAAAAAACTGTGTCAGAACAGCTAACAGCATCATCAGCAAGAACATCTGACTTCCTGAAAGGGTTAGACGATAACCTGCAAAACCACCGATGATAACCGCTGCCAAGAAAGCTACTCCTGTCAAAAAGATAAAGGGGTAAAGGCTGTTGGTCCAATGGCGACGAGCCACGACATCAACAAGCTTAGGCCACTTAGAGCGGTCGCTATGTTGCAAAATATAGGACGCCGCAAGGCCAACAAGGTAACTCATCAAAATCAAAAGAAATCCTGAACGTTCATCTTGACGGGTATCAGCTTGTTTAGTCACTGTTCCCACTAAAGATTCGATTTTTGAAGAATCAACTGGGTTAGATAAGTATTCATAAACAGCATTGTTCTGACTATTGCCGATTTTGGTATTGCTCAAAACGGTTGAGAAGGATTTCAAAAACTCTGCGTTATCCCCATACTCTTTGGTCATCACCCCATAAAGTTCATCAACACGACCAGATAGGTTTGCCCCCTCAGTCTCCAATGCTTTGACATCTGTGGCTAGACGGTCAACTTGCCCCTGAATACTCTCAGAAACCAATTGATGAGCCTTCGTATTTTCCATCAATGTCTGACTAGCATTTTTCAATCGCTCCAAGTCACTATTGATAGACATGGAAACTGTAACCAAGTCCGTATTGTCACGCTTTTCTTGTTCCACAAACGTTGGCTTTTTCTTAATGGTCTCATTAACTGACTGAGTTTGTTCAACTATTGTAGCTAGTCCCTCTAGGAGTTTGGTTGTATTTGCCCGCAATTCGTCGATATAAGTTGACAATTCTTCTGATTTTGGAATGAGGGCATCAAATTCAACAATCGTTTCTTCGGGTGTTTTTAAAGTATTTTTTAATTCAGTAACAGTTGTATCTTGAATTAACTTAACCACAATAGTCTGAAGTTCTTCTTTATTATCGTATTTCTGTTTAATACGCCCAAACAGAGAACTTGGACTTGGCTCTAATGTTCCAGAGCCATCTCTAAATTGTTCACCATAGAATGCTTTAATAAGACCTGCCAGTTCATAATAAGAACGTAAATCTACAACCACTGCTCTTTCAAGATGGTTTGTACGAGCATACTCGCCATAAGGGTAAAAGACAGAGGACGCATGATAAGTTCGATGAAAGACCTTATTAACACGATCGATATTTTCACGACTGATTGTCTCTTCTTGAACCCAACCACTGGTGACATCACTACTATCTGGTGTCTCAGTTCCAGAATCTGTACTTGAGTTTTCAACTGGGACAAAAGTATCCAATCGTCCATCAGTTGCCGGTGGCAAGGTAACTGGCGGGTTCACTACCCGATCATACTCAAAATTTTCCTTTGTCGAGACCATTAATTCCACAACTAAAGGGCTAAATAGATTGATAGCAGTATCGTCATTCGGAATGAGTGAATACCTTATATCAATACTTTCCTTGAGCGGAGAGCCAATAGCTAAGCTATATTCTCCTCCACCAAGATGAGTAGCGGAGATACCAGAAACATTTAGTGCATAACCTTCTGGTACTCTCATTAGGATTTCGGAAACTTCTCCCTTAATGGAAGGAAGTGTTAACTGCTGAGGTTGCGCAACTTCTTGTCCGACAATGTTTTTGGCCGTATTAAAATATGTTTCCTGGTTACTAATGGATTCCAACTGCGGAGAAGCAAGGTCATAGGTTTGTGCATAAGACAACGCAAATGCATTAAGTGCCTTCAAATACCGTTTATCCTCTTCAGAGAGATTCATGGCTTCAATCGCCTGATCACTATAACCAGAAAAACGATTAAACTCCATCTTAAAAGATTCTGTTAATAAAGATTCAATTGACTTTAAGTAATTTCCTAAAGTATCCGCTTGAGCCTCCATATCGAAAGAGGGACTCTCCTTCAAAGACTCTTTAACAGCTGCCTGTATTTTTGCATCATAGTCTGAAAGAGCGGTATCAATAGTGCCATTTAATTCCCTTAGTTTCGCCGTAAAGGATTCAACATCTTGCTTCATTTGGTTTGCTTTAGCCTGTGTATCAGCCAAGATCTCAGGATTGCTATTTTCTGATGACATCCGTTCATTTAAAACAGATAATTGACTCAACTGCTCCTCAACACTCAGCTTCGAAAATTCATCATCATATGCTTTGAGGCTGTCTTCTCTATTAAGAATTGACTCTTGCCACTGCTCTTGCAGAGACTTTATTTGTTCCAGCTCTGCTGTATAAACCTTATTGACATCGATAATTGATGTAAAGGCATCATTGGACTCGAGCAGACTTTTTTGAAAACTGGTATAAGCAGACAACAATTCTGTTGGAGATGACGAGACACCTGTAAACTGCCTTGAGTACATGGTTAAGGGGCTAATTAAATTAGTATCAAAAGCATTCAGGACTCTACCATCTGCACTGACAACATTCCCAACCTGCCCTTGAGCCGTTTGAAGGTTACCAACAATACTCAGGAAATAGATATGAATCAAATCTTGGTTAAATAGACGTTTTAAATCGACAACTGCCTGTTCAGCTTGTTTCACCAAATGGTTTTTATCTGACTTTATTTGATATTGGAACTCTGCTTGAGCTGGAGAAGAACTTTCCAAGGCAAGTGAATCTTGTGAAAACTTAGTGGGTAACACAACCATCAACTGATACACACTATTTTCAAGTCCCCTCTCTGCGATGGAACGGCTAACCACTTCGACAGAGTAACCGCCCTTAGAAGCAAAGGAAGTTGTCAACAACTCACCAATATTAAGTTGCTGGCCATTGTAAACCATACCAGCGTCTTCATTAACGACCGCTATTTTAAGAGAGTTATTTCTAGACACAACCTGCTCTGATGACTCCGTTGAAAGGGTACTAGGCTTAATAATTCCCCAGTAGGAAACGATGGAGACTATTGATAGTAATAAGCCTATCAGTATTAAATTTTTTCTGGTCATACCACATTACTCCTTGGGGATAACATAACAAAAGGGCTGAGGAAGCCTCCCCAACCCAACACGTGTGTTTGTCTTTTCTTAATTAAGACCAAAGTTACGAGACAAATCTTGGTCGTTTTGTTGCATGGCTTGAGCAGTTTTATCAAGCTGAGTATTGATTTGTTGCATCAACTCTGCAAAGTTCTGAACTTTTGGCTTCAATTCATTAAATTGGTTGTCAAAGCCTTGGAATGCAGCACCTTCCCATTCGCTACGAAGCGTGTCTTGAAGACGTTGCAAGTTGTTCAAAATTGTTGTGATATCATTTGAGGCTTTTCCATACTCTCGAGCACGACTTTGAAGCGTTTCCGGGGATACACGGATTTGTCCTGACATAAGGTTGGTCTCCTTTGTATTTGATAGTTTTATTCTATCATGAAACGAAACTTATTACAAGTATTTTTTTGCTAAATTCACAAAAAATTTAACACTTTTAATACCCCTACTTTTTAACGATTTAATCACAGGGGGTGCAAATAAAAACTCACTGTCTTAATCGGTAAAAAAGATAGTCATAAGGAAAACTGGCCATAATCATAAGACCCTTGAAATCAAGCTATTTCAAGGGTTCATAACGATAAAATTGTATCAATTTCTATACACTCACTTCTACCGACCATATCGGTGACTTAAGAGAGGGGGGATGTCTATTCCCTCATACTCCTTTACCCATGTCCCCTCCATGTGTCTGAGGAAATAAATCATCTAAAAATACACCAGCATATCAGCCGCCTCAACTGAGGTAATTACTCTGATACTTCCCCACCCCAAGCTAAAAAACCTTGTCTCCAAGGCTTTTAAATTAAGTGACTTTCGCGTTTTTCAAACATTTCCTTAGCCAAGCTAACCAATTCTTCGATTAAGTCTGGATAGGTAAGCCCCATATTATCCCAAAGCAATGGATACATAGACCACTGGGTAAATCCAGGCATGGTATTCAACTCATTTAGGAAGATTTCTCCATCTTCTGTCAGGAAGAAATCACAGCGAGATAGGCCACAACCACCAATCGCACGAAAGGCCTTAGAGGCATTTTTTCGCATCCTATCCATGATTGTTTTTTCAATCTTAGCTGGAATTTCCATTGTAATCTTATTGTCGATGTACTTGGCATCGTAGTCGTAAAAGGCAACATCTTTAATGACTTCACCCGGAAGGGTTGTTCTTACATCAGCATTTCCCAAAAGACCAACTTCAATCTCGCGCGCATTTACTCCTTGCTCCACAAGAATACGACTATCATACGTAAAAGCTAGGTTCAGGGCTGCACGTAGACTTGTTCTATCGTCAGCTCTTGAAATGCCGACACTCGATCCCATATTGGCTGGCTTAACAAAAACTGGATACGTGAGCTTATCTTCAATCTCTACAATCTTTTCTTCGATTGACTCATCCTCAATTATCGCCACATAAGGGACTTGGGGAATTCCCGCCGACTCCAAAACTCGCTTGGTAGTAATCTTATCCATAGCTACACTTGAGGCTAGGATATTGGCTCCTACGTATGGCATACGAAGAACTTCCAGAAAACCTTGGATAGAACCATCCTCTCCCATTGGACCATGGAGAACTGGAAAAACAATCGCATTCTCTTCATAAATATTGCTCAGATGAACTTTCTGAGCTTCAACGATAGTCGCATTGGTCATGAGCTTTTCATCAGCGGACGGTGTCTGAGAAAATTCTTGAGTTTTGATGAAATCACCTGTCTGTGTGATGAAGTAGGTTTTGACGAAAAATTTATCGTAATTGATAGCCCGCATGATACTTTCTGCGGATAAGACAGATACTTCACGCTCCGCTGAACGTCCACCATATAATAAAATCAAGGTTTCTTTTGACATATACATTCCTTCTTTATCTCTAAGCATTGCTTAGATTTATTATATCATAATTGACCAAAATCAAATAGGAAAATCGTCCATTTAGTAACTGTTTCAAAAAGTTCACATAGAACTATTATCCATTGAACACTTATAGGACTTAAAAATATAGCTGACAACGATTGGAGAAGGAAAACGATATTTTCCTTCTCCAATCCTTATGCAGAGTTTAAGCTGTTCGCATCATTGATTAGGAACCTTTAACCCCAATCCATCATAACTCCGTCCTATTTTCAATTGCTTTGAGTAGGGTTACTTCATCTGCATATTCAATATCGCTACCTACTGCCAATCCTCGTGCCAGTCGGGTTACCTTAATCCCTGCTGGTTTAAGGACGCGTGAAATATACATAGAAGTCGCCTCTCCATCTGCAGTAGCATTAGTAGCTACAATAACCTCTGTTACTTCATTTTCCATGAGTCGTGTCAAGAGGCTTTTCAGATTGATGTCATCTGGACCAATACCATTCATCGGTGAAATCAAGCCATGTAGAACATGATAGAGACCATGATATTCCTGAATATTCTCTAATGCAGTCACATCGCGACTATCTTCTACAATCAAAATTGTCGATTGATCCCTCGTTGTATCTTGACAGATAGCACAGGGATCCTGATCTGTTAAATTGCCACAGACGGAGCAATAGGATAAATCGCGCTTGGCTGCTAGTAAATTCTTTGCAAATTCGTTGACAACATCGTCTTCCATACCAATAGTATAGAAAGCTAAGCGAGTCGCTGTCTTAATACCAATACCTGGCAATTTGGAATAGCTATCAATCAATTTAGCAATCGGTGTAGGGTAAAGCATAGACCTCCTTAGTTCATTGGGGAAAGTGACTGATACAGATTAATAATTTCTCGGGTAATCGTCTTGGTTGTCGTTGAATTCTGGTTTGTCAAGTTCGGTAGCACAACTGCGACAGCAATCTTTGGATGATCACTCGGCGCATAGGCCACTACATTGGTATTGACTGCTGTTATCACTTCTCCAGAAGGGGTCGTTGTGTAAGTTTCAGCTGTACCTGTCTTGGCGCTAATCGTCACAGAAGCACCTTGACCGATGGCACTACCAGTATTAAAGCGACCGTTACCATTGACAACCTGATAAAAACCTTGACGGAGAAGCTCCATGTTGTCAGCCGAAATGTTCACCTGATTCATTTCCTTCCCTGATACCGTTTTAATCAATTCTCCCAGACCACCTTGAGCATTATTAGCATAAATCCCCTCAACAAGATGCGGCGAAACCCTGGTTCCCTTATTTGCAATCGTAGCTACATATTGAGCCATCTGCATAGGCGTATAGTTATCAAACTGACCGAACGCATTTGTGATAAAATTGGCTGTTGTATAATCATTTGGCAAGAAACCAGTAGACTCCAAGGGAAGGTCAATACCTGTCTGTGCGCCTAGACCATACTCAGCAAAAGTTGAACGAAGTTTGGTCATGGCGTTTTTCAAGGTCTCTCCATCATTTAGAAACATATTAGCCGAATACGTCTGCCCAAGAAGCCCAAGGGCAATTTTCACCATGTACACGTTGGAAGAATATTCTAAAGCTTGAGTCGCATCAATATCAAAGCTACCGTAAGTACCATACCACGATGTAATCGGTGCTGAGCCTGCAAAGTAAATGGGTTCATCTAGCTGCACTTGGTTGCCATGAATGACTCCATTTTCCCAACCGGAACTAATCGTACCCCCCTTGATAATGGAACCTGGTGTAAAGACACTAGTGATGGTTCCAAGGGCATTCTCTGTAATATTGCTGGAGCCTTTTTCATGGCTGTAACCAGACATAGCAAGTACTGCACCGGTAGAAGGGTTCAATGCGACAGCGTATACTCCTTCTGAGTAAAGGGCACTACCAGTAGCTAGTTCATTTTCAAAATGGCGCTTAAGAATAGCATTGACTCCATCTTGGAAAGTTAAATCAATCGTCAATTTGATGTTATTTCCTTGCTGACCTTCTTGAATGGTCTTCATACTTTCGACATTGCCATTTCGATCGAGATTGATCTCTTTTTTCTCACGTTGTCCCTGTAACACTTCTTCATATTGTTTTTCGAGGTAAGCTGTCCCCACTCGATCATTGGAAGAATAGCCCTTAGATAAGTAATAATCTGCATCCTCCGCAGGTAAACCAGCTTGCTCACTTGTTACCGTACCGATAATGGAACTCAAGGAAGTCTGTAAAATCCTGCGCTGCCAGTTGTTGGTTGTTGAAATACCTGGGAGCTGATTTTCGTTCGCTACGATATGCGCAACTTGCTCCGCAGAGAGGGGATCTGTCACCAGATTGATTGTCGAAAAATAGGTAGCTCCACTCATCTGCTTGAATAATTCGACTGCCTTATTTTCTTCATCTGAATATTGCAAAGCCTCATCAGGAATGCTATCGACAGCATTGGAGTATATAGTTGACTCATTAAGGTAGTTTCCATCTGTATCATACCGTTTATTATCAGGAAGACTGGCAACGACTTTCTTATAAATCTCTTGATTGGCTAAATAATAGTCTGCCTTATCTCTCCTAGTGATAGTTACATTGGAAACACCAACCCACCGCAAGAGTTTATTAGCTACGTCTTTCATGTCTTGAGTTGACATTTTGTTGGACCGTGTAAAGGACACTACCTGCTGGATTTGATTTTCAACCAAAGGTTTCCCCTTAGCATCATAGATTTGCCCACGTATAGAACCATTACTAATGATTTTTTGGCTAGCTGTGGACAATTTATTACTATAAAAATCATGATTGACAATCTGCATGTCTGCTAAGCGCAAGACGAGAATGATAAACAAAAGAATCACAATGGAAAATAAGATATTTAGACGAACAGCAATAAAATTCCCACTATGTTCAAATGGTTGATGTCGCTTTTTTTTCAATTCATAAACCTCATTCTAGAAAGTTTCTACATCATTATATCACATCACGAGCAAAAAATATTTTTTTGACCTAGTCATTTTTCAGGCATATTGTGCTGACAGTCACAAAACGCAATATCTAGTTATTTTGAAGCCTTGATATTGTAGCTATCCATGCCCAAATGTAGTCTCGTATTCATCAAAGTAAGAAAGACAAAAAGCCATGTTAAACATGACCTTTTTATCAAATCTTCGTTAAAGCGGTTGCTGTATCCGGAGACGTATCACAAACTTGAAAATCAGTTCCTACTCCCAAGTCAGCTTGCGCAAGCTGATTAACCATCGTCATATGAGCAAGTTCTTTAATATTATTCTCCTTAGACAAATGCCCAAGGTAAATCTTTTTTGTCCGATTTCCTAGCGAGCGAATCATAGCATCTGCTCCATCCTCATTACAGAGGTGCCCCTTATCTGAAAGGATACGTTGCTTCAAATTCCAAGAATAAGAACCTGCTCGCAAAATTTCAACATCATGGTTCGCCTCAATCAAATAGGCATCTGCATTTTCCACAATTCCAACCATGCGATCACTGACATAACCTGTATCTGTCAACATAACGAAAGACTTATCGTCCTTCATAAAACGATAAAATTGTGGGCAGGCTGCATCGTGACTGACACCGAAGGATTCAATGTCCAAGTCTCCAAATGTCTTCATCGCCCCTAACTCAAAGATATGTTTCTGAGCAACATCAATCTTACCAAGCTTACTTTCCATTGCCTGCCAGGTTAACTCGTTAGCGTATATATCCATGCCATATTTCCGAGCCAAGACACCGATACCATGGATATGGTCACTATGCTCATGCGTCACAAAAATAGCATCAATCTCCTCTGGTCTGCGGTCAATTTCCGAAAGGAGACTGGTGATTTTTTTACCAGACAAACCTGCATCCACTAAAATTTTCTTCTTATCGGTTTCCAAATAAAAGCAATTACCACTGGAGCCCGAAGCTAAAATACTGTAATTAAAACCTTTTCCGATCATGTTCTCCTATTCTTCCTCAGAAGCTTCATCCCAATCGTCAAGAGCAATGTCCTTACTATATGGTAAGACAATGGTAAAGGTTGAACCATGGCCATACTCGCTCTTAGCCCAAATAAAGCCCCTGTGTTGCTTGATGATTTCTTTGGCAATGGCCAGTCCTAAGCCAGTGCCTCCTTGTGCCCTTGAGCGTGCCTTGTCTACCCGATAAAAACGGTCGAAAATCTTAGGTAAGTCTGTCTTTGGAATCCCCAAGCCTTCATCGGAAATAGACACAATCAACTGGCTGTCTGTCGTTTTCATACTAAAAGTAATCCTACCACCATCAGGTGAGTATTTGATAGCATTGTTCAGGATATTATCTAAAACTTGCGTCATCTTATCAGTATCAATCTCCACCCAAATTGGGCTAATCTGATAATCACGTACAATGGTGTAAACCTTATCAGAGTCGGCATTTTTCATCTGGTCAAAACGGTTGAGGATAAAGGTTACAAAAGCCGTAAAATTGATCAGCTCCACATCTACCTGACCAACTTGATTGTCGATTCGGGAGAGACTTAACAAGTCTGTAATCATCCGTATCATTCGATTGGTTTCATCCAAGGATACTTTGACAAAACTCGGGGCAACCGACTCAGTCAAAGCTCCTTCATCCAAGGCTTCTAAGTAGGACTTAACAGAAGTCAAAGGAGTCCGCAATTCATGACTGACATTGGATACGAATAAGCGCCGCTCTCGCTCTTCTTTGGCCTGTTCGGTCATATCGTGCAAGACGACTACTAGACCTGAAATCAAGCCGCTCTCGCTACGAATGGTAGCAAAATTGGCACGAAGAGTGAGAAATTCCTCATTTTCATTGGTGTGCTCAATAATAATCTCTGGTGTCTGAGCAAACAAATCTCTGAGAGTATACCGATCTGGTAAATCTAACACCTCTAGCAGATGGTACTGTTCCTGCTTTTTTCCCGATAACCCCAACTGCTTCTGGGCCATATCGTTGATCATGATAACTCGCCCAATCCTGTCCGTTGCAACCACCCCATCACTCATATAGGAAAGAATGGAAGTCAAGCGTGTTTTTTCCTGCTCTAAATGATCATGAGTCAGCCGAATAACTTCTGACAAATCATTAAGAGAGTTAGCCATATCAGTAATTTCTGGACTCCCTCTCAAATCTAAAATATCTGCATAATTTCCATCAATGAGAGCATTGACTTTTTGATTCAGTTGTTTGATTTGCTTATTATCTCGGTAGTTTTCAATCAAGAGAACCGTCAAAGCAATCAGAAAACCAATCAAAATTCCGACAAACCAAAACTCTGCTGTAGTAATTAGATACCGTAATTGATTAAACATTTCCCTTTATAAAATATCCTACACCTCGACGGGTCAGGATGTACTCAGGTCTGCTTGGCGTATCTTCAATCTTCTCCCGCAGACGGCGAATGGTCACATCCACTGTACGAACATCACCAAAATAATCGTAGCCCCACACAGTTTCCAGCAAATGCTCGCGAGTCATCACCTGACCCAAATGCTTAGCTAGATGATGAAGCAATTCGAACTCACGATGAGTCAACTCCAATTCCCTACCATGTTTTTTAGCCACAAAAGCATCTGGCAAGATAACTAAGTCCCCAATAACTAACTCTGAGGTACTTGTGGAAGAAAGATTAACTTGCGTTTCTGTCAATTCACTGCGACGAAGAAGAGCCTTGACACGCGCCTGTAATTCACGATTAGAGAAGGGCTTTGTCACATAGTCATCCGCACCAAGTTCAAGACCGATAACCTTATCAAACTCGCTATCCTTAGCTGATAGCATTAGTATAGGAACATTGCTAGTCTTGCGGATTGTTCGAGCCACTTCTAGTCCATCTAACTCCGGCAACATCACATCCAAAATAACAACATCTGGAAATTCCTTCTCAAATGTCTCCAGTGCTTCACGACCGTCAAAAGCTGTCACTACTTCATATCCTTCACGGGTCATATTAAATTTGATAATATCTGAGATTGGTTTTTCATCATCTACAATTAGTATTTTTTTCATTTGTGTCTTACCTTCGTTCTATTTCTTCTATTATAACAAACTTACCTAAAAAATTCATAGTTCAAAATCACTTTACATCATAATGTTATATTTTATAACATAAAATAGATTAAATTGTCAGAATTTACTTGACACTCCATATCGGCAATGCTAAGATGATAGTACATAAAAAACGATTACACAAGGAGAAGCTTATGACTTTAGTAGAATTTAAAAATGTCAATAAATATTATGGTGACTACCATGCCTTACGCAACATTAACTTAGAATTCAAACCTGGACAGGTTGTTGTTCTCCTTGGACCATCTGGTTCTGGAAAGTCAACGCTTATTCGTACTATCAACGGTTTAGAAATGATTAACAAGGGATCGCTTATTGTGAACGGTCATACAGTTTCAAACTCCACAGTCAAAGAATTAGTTGCCCTTCGAAAGGAGGTGGGTATGGTATTTCAGCATTTCAACCTCTACCCACATAAAACTGTGTTAGAAAACGTGACGTTTGCTCCTATTAAGGTTTTAGGAATTGACAAGGTCAACGCCGAAAAAACTGCTCAAAAATACCTAGAATTCGTCAATCTCTGGGATAGAAAAGATTCTTACCCTGCTATGTTATCAGGTGGACAAAAACAGCGTGTAGCCATTGCCCGTGGCTTAGCCATGCAGCCTGAATTGTTGCTCTTTGATGAACCAACTTCAGCACTTGACCCTGAAACCATCGGTGATGTACTTACTGTCATGCAAAAATTAGCTCGTGATGGTATGAATATGATTATCGTAACGCATGAAATGGGCTTTGCCCGCAAGGTCGCAGACCGTATCATCTTCATGGCAGAAGGTGAAGTATTGGTAGACACGACCGATGTCAACGGATTTTTCGATCATCCCACCGAACCACGTGCCCAACAGTTCCTCAGCAAAATTATAAACCATGAATCTGATAAGATTAAACTTTAGGAGGTACCTATGAATAAGAAAAGATGTAACTTCTTTATCATTCCCCTTCTCCTCATCGGCTTTGTTTGTTGTCTCTTTGCCAAACAACCTATCGCCCAGACTGAGGTACCAGACAATCTATCTGCCAATAATCAAGTACAAACTATCATAGATAGAGGGGTACTCCGCGTTGGAGTGAAACAGGATGTCCCTAATTTCGGCTACAAGAACCCTGATACTGGAAAATTTGAGGGGATGGAAATTGATATTGCCCAAAAAATTGCTGATAAACTTGGTGTTGATATTGAATTTACGCCCGTAACAGCTCAGACCCGTGGACCGCTTTTAGATAATGGCCAAGTTGATATCGTCATCGCCACTTTTACCATCACTGAAGAACGCAAGCTCCTCTATAATTTTACATCCCCCTACTACACCGATGCCGTTGGCTTTTTAGTAAACAAAGATAGTGGCATTAAGAATTTTGGAGATTTAGATGGTAAAACAATCGGTGTCGCTCAAGGCTCCATTACCCGCAAATTGATTACAAATTTAGCAGAAAAATATAAAATTTCTGTTAACTTTGCAGAATTAGGCTCTTACCCTGAATTATCTGTCTCCCTTCGTGCTCGACGAACAGATGCCTTCTCAGTAGACCAATCCATCCTTTCTGGCTACATCAGTTCCAAATCTGAACTTATGGATTTCAGCTTCTCAGCTTCAGATTATGGTATCGTTACCAAATTATCCAATAAGGACCTCAACAACTATTTAAATGGTTTAATCAAAGAATGGGCAACTGATGGAAGTCTTCAAACTATTTACAATGCCAATAGTCTCCAACCAATCACAGAAACGGATGAATAGAAAGGTTGAAAGTTATGAATGTGTTAACAACTAGTCCATATGCTTGGGAAAATTGGATCCGTTATTTCAATGATTTCCCTATTTTTTTCCAAGGATTTCTCTTTACCCTAGCAATCTCCGTCGGCGCTCTTATCATGGCTATGCTGCTTGGTATTGTATTCGGTAGCCTGTCTTCTAGTAAAAATATATGCGGAAAACTAATTGCCCGTATCTATGTTGAATACTACCAAAATACACCACTTTTGGTACAATTTATGATTGTCTACTACGGTCTACCTTTGATTTCTAACTATACCCTCATGCCCTCCATCTACTGGACGGCGGTTATCTGTGTAGGATTATACCATGGTGCTTATATTGCAGAGGTCATTCGTGCAGGCATTGAAGCGGTTCCGCTTGGTCAGACAGAAGCCGCTCTCTCTCAAGGTTTCACCCCTGCTGAAACCATGCGTATGATTATCTTGCCACAGGCCATTCCCACTATTTTACCACCATTGACCAACCAAGTCGTTAACTTGATTAAGAACACTGCTACGGTTGCCATTATCTCTGGAGCAGATATTATGTTTATGACTAAATCTTGGTCTGCTATGAATGCCAACTATATCCCAGCATTTACTGGCGCCGCCTTTCTCTACTTCATCATGTGCTTCCCTGTTGCTAGCTGGGGACGCCGCATTGAAGAAAAAAACAAGACTGCCTTTTCACACTAAGGAGGTTGAAGAATGGATTATATTTTAGAATTGCTCAAACCCTCAACTTTTCAACTACTCTGTAACGGGTTAAATCTCACTCTCTATATTTCAAGTATTTCCATAGTTCTGTCGGTTCTATTTGGCATGGTTTTAGCTATCATGCGTAATGGAAAAAATCTACTTTTAAAATGGATAGCGACCATCTACATTGAATTTGTTCGAAATGTGCCAAATTTATTATGGATTTTCACAGTTTTCTTGATTTTCCAAATGAAATCAACACCTGCGGGTATCACCGCCTTTACTATTTTTACCACCGCAGCCATGGCCGAAATCATTCGTGGTGGTCTCAATGCTGTCGGATTAGGTCAGATAGAAGCTGGTTTGTCACAAGGTTTTACTTCTATTCAAATCATGGTCTACATCATTATGCCTCAAGCTATTCGCAAGATACTGCCAGCCATCATCTCACAAACTGTGACAGTCATCAAAGATACTAGTTTCCTCTACTCTGTTATCGCTCTTCAAGAACTTTTTGGTTCTAGCCAAATCCTTATGAGTCGCTACTTTGAAGCTGAGCAAGTTTTCGCTCTCTATCTTATGGTAGCTCTGATTTACTTCAGTATCAACTTCGCTATCTCAAGCCTATCACGCTATGTAGCTAAATCTTGGGCAAACAGTATTGAATAATGCTCTTAAAAAATCCATACGTCAATAGCGCAACTGAATAAATTTCAGTTCCGCGACCTTTTATATCTATGTGTACAATACCAAGCCAAATCACTTAGGAGATGTCACAAAAAATTAGACACCAATCATAAAAGACTTAGAATCAATGGTTTTACCGATGATTCTAAGTCTTTTTAGAATGGTCGTTTCAAGGATGTTTGACCCGAGATAAACTTTTCTTCCAGTCTCGCTCACTTTCACATTTTCAAAATTATGATTCAGGGTTCGCTTACTTCTTATTTCACTCCGGTAATATTTAGTAAAAAGAGCTTGGAACAAAATAACTCTAATCAGCATATATTTGCATTATATAAATTGGTATACATAAAAAACGAGCAAAGATTTGATTCCTTTTTCTGGAAATCAATCTTTGTTCGTTTTCTAAGCAGAGAGTCAGATTTTGAGCCACAACTGAGCGCGCTTTATCCTCTTCCTATCTCTGCAAAACTTGTATGCCAAGTTCCAAGAGTCCCGAGCTAACGACCTTGTTGGTTTTTTCATGTGACAACATCGCTAGAACTCTTATCAAGTAAGGTTAGTTATTATCCATTCCTTAATATTAGCTGACTAATTAACTTGTTGAAGAAAAAGAATTATTTTCCCCAAATCTACCGTGTCTAAATAGTATTAGTCTTGGATTGGACGTGATTTACGCTCAATATCAGCTAAAATCGCTTCTACAAACTCAGTAATAGATAAGGTTTGTGTCGCTTTGCTTCCGTAACGGCGAACATTGACTGTATTGTCTTCCATTTCCTTATCACCAACGATAAGCTGGTATGGAATCTTGCTTGTCTGACTTTGACGAATCTTGTACTGCATTTTCTCATTGCGCTCGTCAACATGTACACGCACACCACGGTCTTGCAATTCTTTAGCAACCTTCCAAGCATAATCCAAATGTGCCTCTACAGAAATAGGAATCATAGTGACTTGGGTTGGAGCCAACCAAGTTGGGAAGGCACCTTTGTAAGTTTCAATCAAGATGGCTGTAAAACGCTCCATGGTTGAGATGATACCCCGGTGAATCATAACCGGACGGTGTTCTTCACCATCAGCTCCGATATAGGTCAAACCGAAACGTTCTGGCAGCAGGAAATCAAGTTGGATCGTTGACAAGGTTTCTTCATTTCCAAGAGCAGTCTTAACCTGAATATCCAGTTTTGGTCCGTAGAAAGCTGCCTCGCCTTCCGCCTCAAAATAAGACACTTCCATGTCATCTAGGGCAGCCTTCAACATACTTTGGGCATTTTCCCACATCTGATCGTCATCGAAGTATTTCTCCTTGTCTTCTGGATCACGCAAAGATAAGCGGAAACGGTAATCGTTGAGATTGAAATCGGCATAAACGTCAATAATCAACTGGAGAGCCTTCTTGAACTCTTCTTGGATTTGCTCTGGGGTGACAAAGATATGCCCATCATTAAGTGTCATTTCACGTACACGCTGCAAACCAGTCAAGGCACCAGACTTTTCATAGCGGTGCATCATACCGAGTTCAGCGATACGTACTGGCAATTCACGGTACGAACGTACATGATTTTTATAGACTTGAATATGGTGCGGACAGTTCATCGGACGAAGAACAAATTCTTCACCATCTCCCATATCCATCGTTGGGAACATATCTTCATGGTAGTGGTCCCAGTGACCCGAAGTTTTATACAGCTCAACGGAAGCTAATGGCGGTGTGTAGACATGCTGGTAACCTGAAGCCAATTCCTTATCCGTAATATAGCGCTCCAAGGTACGGCGGATGGTCGCTCCATTTGGCAACCAGAATGGCAACCCTTGTCCCACCTCTTGAC
This sequence comes from Streptococcus sp. DAT741, assembly GCF_009866825.1. Classification (NCBI taxonomy): domain Bacteria; kingdom Bacillati; phylum Bacillota; class Bacilli; order Lactobacillales; family Streptococcaceae; genus Streptococcus; species Streptococcus sp. DAT741. Next base: position 584,995 of record NZ_CP019557.1, on the reverse strand, counting down.
TAATCATGAAGAGATCAAGTTCCTTACCAAGTTTGCGATGATCACGCTCTTTTGCTTCTTCACGCATTTGAAGATAGGCTTTAAGGTCTTTCTTGTCAAACCAAGCAGTACCGTAAACACGTTGCATCATAGCATTATCAGAATTTCCTCGCCAGTAAGCTCCTGCTACATTCAACAATTTAAAGACTTGGATACGACCAGTTGATGGCACGTGGGGACCGCGACAAAGGTCCACAAACTCACCCTGACGATAAACTGTCAAACCAGCCGCATCATCAGCATGCTCGCTAATCAGCTCAATCTTATAAGGATCATCAGCGAAGATTTCAAGAGCTTCCTCTTTCGTGACTTCCTCACGGATACAAATGTGATTTTCCTTAACAATTTTTGCCATCTCAGCTTCGATACGCTCAAGATCCTCATTGGAAATCTGGCCCGCTGCATTGTCAGTATCGTAGTAAAAACCATCCTGAATGGCAGGACCTACACCCAATTTAATATCCGGGAAAAGTCGACGCGCCGCTTGAGCAAAAAGGTGAGCAGCCGAATGACGAAGAACAGCAAATGCATCTTCATGGTCTGGTGTCACAATTTCAAGACTACCGTCAGTCGTCAAGGCACGAGTCGTGTCAACCAGCTGGCCATTGAACTTACCAGCAAGGGCTTTTTTTGCTAGAGAACTGCTAATTGATTGAGCAATTTCAAAAGTTGTCACACCAGATTCAAATTGACGCACAGCGCCATCTGGGAAAGTAATGTTAATCATAAATAAGATACCAAGCCCGTAACAAGCCAAGCAAAAATAGGAGATTTGACGTAGAAGGTTACTTCTAGGAAAAGCTATCTTTTTTGCACAGCTTGTAGGGTGGGTTCAGTTAGACTAGCTAGCAGAACCCTAATCCTTTCTTCTATTTATATTTTATACCAAGTTGTTTTTCTTTAAAGGTTAAAAAGTTCTCGACTTCTTTAGCAATATCTACATCCAAACGTTCCGCTAGTTCAATCAACCACCAGATATTTTCAGCCAATTTTTGTTCTAAAGTATAAGGCGTCTCATCGTAATACCGCCCTTGTTTAGTCATAACCAAGCGGTTAAGATTACCTATGTCATTAGAAAGTGCTAGTAAATCTTCAGCTATTGACCACTCTTGACCATGGTGTTTGATTTCAAGATCATGATATGCTTTTCGAATAGCCTGACACCGTTGGATTGTCACTGAATCCATTTTTTCCCTCCTTTCAAAAACAAAAAACGCCCTCGTAAAAGGACGTCGTAACGTGGTTCCACCTTCATTCGTAGCCACCACAAAAAGCCTGACTACCTCAGATTGGCGATAAGGGAACCACCCTTTTATGTTTGCATAAAATCTATAACGAGTAGTGTCAATCCTATCCTCTATGCACTCACAGCAACCGTGCACTCTCTCAAAGATTTCCTAGAATTGATAAGTCTCTAAGACACATTATATCATCTTTTCCTCGATTTTCAAAGATTTTTCTTATTTTTCTATCGCTGTCAAATATTTTTCAATAGACCGTCTTTCGGCTACACTGACGATACAGAAACAAATGAAGATGGTCTAATTTGGGGTTATTCAAAGAAATTGCGAATAGATTTAACCTGCTCAACAGATTTTTTCAACATTCTAGCAGTCGTATTCGTCGACTTGACAACTACTTTTTGGGGCAGATGAATGGCCTCTTTCAGGAGTGACTCTGCTACGCTATCTTGGTTTGTATGTTCTTTTCGGAAGTCATAAGAAATTTTCAAATCCAAATAATATTCAAAAACTTTACGACCAAAGTTAGTTGACGAAATTTCGTACAATTTTTTATCAAGTACGTAAGGATTCATAGGTGGCGTGGCAACGATAGCCTCAATGACTGCATCTGCTAACTCCTGCTCTCGAACATAGAGGGTTCCGAACATCTTATCTGTCACAACATTTCTCAAATAAGGGTTGGTGTGAGCTAGAATCGGAGTTCCTGAGGCTAAACTTTCTAGGAAGGTTAACCCCTGCGTTTCACTGGTAGAGGCTGAGATGAAAAAATCCGCAGCTTTGTAATAGAGGGCTGTATCGCTAGGTGCAATCATACCGGTCAACTGAACGTGTTCAGCGAGATCTAACTCTGCTATCATTGATTGCAACTTACCTAGGTAAGGACCTCCACCAACAATCACCAGCTTTACTTTTTGATTTTCCGATAAAATGCGCGGCATAGCCTGAACAATAGCCTGAATGTTTTTCTCATGAGAGATGCGCGATAGACTGAGCAACATGGTATCATCAGACTCGATTCCAAGCTGGGTCCGCAAGTCATCTATCTCATCCCTTCCAATTTCTGGACGCTCGAATTTAGCCAGATCAATCCCTGTCGGAATAACCCGTTTAGAAATAGGAACATTATAGCTGGTTAGGAGAGTCTCTACAATCTCACTTGGACAGATAACACCATCTAAATCACTTAAAAACGCTCTTACCAGATATTTGACCATGCCTGGACGAATAATCTTTCCCTTAGCAATGTAGTGTACATAGTCCTCATATTGGGTATGATAGGTGTGGACCACTGGAATATCCAATTCCTTTGCAATCATTTTCCCCAGTATTCCTAAGGAGAACTCTGTATGAGTATGAATCATATCCAGCTTATAACGCCCGGCAATTTTTAGAGCCGTTTTAAAACCAGCATAAGCGATTCGACGATCTTTAAAGGCAAAAAAGGGCACACTAGGAATACGAATAATGTCCCAATCTTCATAGCGGTTCACATCTTGATCTGTCGTTGTAAAGATAAATACCGTGTGTCCCAATTTTTCCAATTCTGTCTTTAGTGTGCGAATCGAGGTCGCAACTCCTGACACCTGTGGAAAATAGGTATCTGTAAACAATCCAATTCTCACGCCAACCCCCTTCTAGTCTTCTTTAGGAAGAACCTGTTCGTAAAACTCTTGCCACATTTTTAAAACGTGATCCCGCGAGTAAAATTCATTACCACGCTTGGCATCTGCCACTGCCTGAGCATAATAGTCTGGCTGACTCGCTAACTGTTCAATCTCATGGACAAAACCATCTAGATTATCTGCCTTGCGGTAAAAATCAAAGAGAATGTCCTCATAAATCTCCAAATCTCGCAACAAGATGGGCTTGTGTGTACACATAGCTTCCAAGATAGACATGGGAAATAATTCCTCAAAGGATGGCAAAATCATCACATCTGCTAGGTTATAGATTGCATTCATTTTTTCGCGCTCAACAATTCCTAGAAAAGTTACGTTTGCTGGTGGGTTATCCACTGCTTTTTTCAACTCTTCGTAACCATCCGTAATCTTCCCGAAAGAAAATCCTCCGGCCCAGACAAAACGATATTGAGGCAAGCGCTCTGCCATTTTCAAAAAATCAAAAATTCCCTTACGCGTCTGGACTTGACCAACCCCCACAATAAGAAAATCTTCTGTAGAAAATCCATACTGGGCTCGATTAGTAGCTTTTTCCTGCACTGTCAGCGGGTGAAAAGCCTGGCTAGATACAAAATTAGGAATGTAGGTAACCTTTTCTCTTGAAATGCCGTAACGAGCCAATTCTCCAATGAAATAAGGATTGACCGTTACGAGATAGTCCATCTTCTTATAAAAAGCAATCATATACTTGTAAAAAATATTCTTGGCAAAACGAGGTAACTGCAAACTCTGTTCGACCGTTTCTGGCAGCATATGTACATATCCTACAGATGTTCCCTTACGAGTAAACCAAAACTCCGTCAAAAAAAACAGTGGGTCAATCGTATGATAGTGGGTAATATGGGCTGGCTTATACTGGTTGATTGTCACTTCAAACCTATCTGACAAACCTTTTTTTACCAAGTCAACTTGCTCTAGATAGGCCGAACCAACTCCTTGTCCTGAGACCTTCGTGGCGCTTGACATCATATTGATAATTTTCTTACTCATTCTATCTCCAGTCAACTATTCTTTCTACTATTGTAACACAGACCTGCATTATTTAGCTCAATAAAATTGAAAAAGCTGCCAAGGCAGCCTTCTGTTATTTCGTTGATTTGCGAACCTTTATACCGTGATTCAAAATCACTTCACGATTTTCCAACTCTTCCTTGTGCATGATTTTTGTCAGCATGCGCATAGCAATAGCACCAATATCATAAAGTGGTTGATTGATAGATATCAGGTTTGGACGGGTAAATTTAGTAACGAGAGAGTCATCACTGGTGATGATTTCAAAATCTTCAGGAACTTTGATTCCCATATCACTGATGCCGTTCAATAGACCTGCTGCAATTTCATCCTCGGCAACATAGGCAGCGGTAGCCCCAGCATTTAAGACACGCTCTGCAAGAGCATAGCCTTCTTCGTACTTATACTTAGATTCAAAGACTAAACCTTCATTGAACTCAATCCCATTTTCTTTTAGTCCTTGCTTATAACCAGCAAAACGAACTTTTCCATTGATGTCATCAACGAGTGGACCAGATACAAAGGCGATTTTTTTATTATTCTTTGCAAGAAGGTTCACTGCATCCGTACTAGCAACAGCATAGTCAATATTGACACTTGGCAACTGGTGCTCCAAATCCACGGTACCAGCTAGGACAATCGGAGTTCGTGAACGGGAGAATTCCGCACGAATCTTGTCTGTCAAGTGGTAGCCCATGAAAATGATGCCGTCCACCTGTTTTGAAAATAAAGTATTGACCACGTTGATTTCTTTTTCGTCATTCTCATCACTGTTAGCAAGGACAATATTGTACTTATACATATCCGCAATATCATCAATACCTTTAGCCAGAGTCGCAAAATAGGCATTTGCAATATTTGGAATCACGACCCCAACAGTGGTCGTCTTCTTGCTGGCCAAACCACGCGCAACAGCATTTGGACGATAATCTAAACGGTCAATAACTTCTAATACCTTTTTACGGGTGTTTTCCTTTACATTCTTATTTCCGTTTACCACGCGCGACACAGTCGCCATGGATACACCAGCTTCGCGGGCAACATCATAAATCGTTACCGTATCGTCAGTGTTTAACATACCTTATGTACTCCTTTTCAATAGTTCTATTCTATGAAAATTACGCTTTCACTCATATATAGTTTATCATTTTTTGAAACCACTTTCAAGAGAAAAAACGGATTTTTTTGATAATGCTTGCAATTTTTTTCATTTTTTGGAACAATAATCTATATAATAAACGAAATTTTCATCTCTATTACCAACTTCAACACAGAAAGGCCTACATTATGTCGAAATTAAATCAGGTCGTATCCTACCTTGAATCAAATAAAATGGATATAGCTATCTTCTCAGATCCAGTCAGTATCTATTACCTGACAGGCTATTATGGCGATCCACACGAGCGCCACATGATGCTTTTTGTCATGCCAGATCACGCACCTCTCCTTTTCCTACCTGCTTTAGATGTCGAGCGTGCGATGGCTACTGTAGACTTCCCTGTAGCTGGCTATATAGACTCTGAAAATCCTTGGCAGATTATCAAAAGCAAATTGCCGCAAAAAACTTTTTCAGCCATCGGTGCAGAATTTGATAACCTTAATTTGACACGTTATCATGGTCTTCAATCTATTTTCAATCAATCTTTCTCAGATGTCACTCCCTTCATCAATACCATGAAACTCATCAAATCTCGCGATGAGATTGAGAAAATGTTGGTTGCTGGAGAATTCGCAGACAAGGCTATGCAGATTGGGTTCAATGCTATTTCGCTCAATGTAACAGAAACAGATATTATCGCTCAGATTGAATTTGAAATGAAGAAACAGGGTATTTCAAAAATGAGCTTTGACACTATGGTCTTAACTGGTAACAATGCAGCCAATCCGCATGGTATTCCATCTACAAATAAGATTGAAAATGATGCTCTGCTATTGTTTGATCTCGGAGTAGAAGCTCTGGGCTACACTTCCGATATGACACGGACGGTTGCCGTTGGTCAGCCCGATCAATTTAAAAAGGATATTTATCATTTAACTCTTGAGGCACATATGGCTGCGGTCAATATGATTAAGCCCGGTGTAACAGCTGAGGAAATTGATGATGCAGCTCGTTCAATCATTGAAAAAGCTGGCTACGGTGAGTACTTCAACCATCGTTTAGGACATGGATTAGGGATGAATGTACATGAATTTCCATCTATCATGAAGGGTAATGACTTAGTGATTAAAGAGGGCATGTGCTTCTCTGTTGAGCCGGGTATCTATATTCCTGGTAAGGTAGGGGTTCGTATAGAAGATTGTGGCTATGTTACCAAGAATGGCTTTGAACTCTTCACCAAAACTCCAAAGGAATTATTGTATTTTGAAGGATAAACATCCTCAAAGTAGGATAAGAAAAAGTCTATAAAAAATGGGAGTTATACACAGACTCCAAGCCATCAAGTTCCAGTAGCATCTAACCTTTCGTTCAAGTTATGCTTTGTTTCCTTAATTATTGCCCGTTACAACGGGCTTTTATCTTGTTCTGAGTCCATCCTTTGTATTCTTCTACACTTAACTTATCCAGTGCAATATTCTCCCTCTCTCACTTACAAATAGATTTTGAAATATTTTCTCATTTGTGAGCCCCTTCCCTACACTATTATTTTTCAGATAATCAAAATTTAGTGGAATGTAAACAGAATCTTATACCACCTCTACTTCTTTTCATTTTTCTCTTCAGGAAAAACTAGTTTGAAGCCATAACATAAAAAAGTTCCTGAGTCTTCTTGACTCTGGAACTTTTTGAAACTAGAAGAAAGCCGAATTTCGTCTTCTTCAACTGTTGGCACCACTCTTCATCATGACCAGTAAGCTAAGCTGTTATCCAATGTTATTTTACATAGTAAAACACAATAAAATCTACATTAGAACTTTACTAATCACTATATCAATGTCGAAGCTTATTATTTTTTCTGACGACGACGTGAAGTAAATGCAGTCGATCCTAACAAGACTAAGCCTATTAGAGAAAGTACTGATACACTCTCACCTGTCTCTGGCAAGATTGTAGTCCCAGGAGTTGGTTTAGTCTCGCTTTCCTTGTAAATGTAAGTTACAGTCTTCGTACCTTCTTCAACAGTGCCGATTGCTGGAGCTCCTGCTTCATCTACCTTAACGAATGTGTAACCACTAAATACCTTCTGCTCAGTCGTATACTCTGTACCTACCGGCTCATCAGTCTTAACAACAGTCGTATCCTCAAGAACCTCGCCTTTCTCGGTGATGTAACGAACTTGTACGCTTCCCTTCTTAACTTCTGGAGTTGGAATTGGGGACTCTGCTTTCTTGTAGATATAAGTTACAGTCTGAATGCCTTCTTCAACAGTGCCGGTTGCTGGAGCTCCTGCTTCATCTACCTTAACGAATGTATAGCCTTCAAATGTTTCAGAACTAGTTACATAACTTGTTCCAACTTCTTCGTCACGTACAACATCTGCTAATTCTGCAAGAATTTCACCCTGATCTGTGATATGACGAACAAGAACTGTACCTGTCTTAACTTCTGGAGTTGGAATTGGGGACTCTGCTTTCTTGTAGATATAAGTTACAGTCTGAATGCCTTCTTCAACAGTGCCGGTTGCTGGAGCTCCTGCTTCAGCTACCTTAACGAATGTATAGCCTTCAAATGTTTCAGAACTAGTCACATAACCTGTTCCAATTTCTTCGTCACGTACAACGTCTGCTAATTCTGCAAGAATTTCACCCTGATCTGTGATATGACGAACGAGAACTGTACCTGTCTTAACTTCTGGAGTTGGAATTGGGGACTCTACTTTCTTGTAGATATAAGTTACAGTCTGAATGCCTTCTTCAACAGTGCCGGTTGCTGGAGCTCCTGCTTCATCTACCTTAACGAATGTATAGCCTTCAAATGTTTCAGAACTAGTCACATAACTTGTTCCAACTTCTTCGTCACGTACAACATCTGCTAATTCTGCAAGAATTTCACCCTGATCTGTGATATGACGAACAAGAACTGTACCTGTCTTAACTTCTGGAGTTGGAGTAGTAACTACTTCTTTATATTCATAAGTGATTGTTTGTTGCCCCTCAATCACCTTACCACCGTTGGGTGCATCGCCTGGATTATTACGAGTACCAACAAGTGTATAATTCTTATCACCAAATTCGATGCTTACTGGTGGAGTGTCTGTATAGGACTCATCTACTGGAGTTTCAGCCGATTTGATAATCTTATCTGTAGCAATTTCAGTTTCTGTACCTTGGACAACATAGCGAGCAATAACTGAACCTGTCTTAACAGATTCTTTGACATAATAGTAGTTAACCTTCTTGATTTCACCAGCCTTTACAATGCCCGTCTCTCCGTCACCATCGGTTCTATCCTCAGACAAGACCCATTTGACGCCATCTTTATCAGTAATACTAGTTGGACGAAGATCTTGAGTATCGTATTCACTACCATCTTTTCCAGCTTTTGTATCAACTTCTGTCGTCCCAACTTCATCTTTATTCGTCAGGCCTTCAACTACTCCTGTAAGTGGCGTAACCTTCCCATTGTCATCTACAGCAAAATAGTTAACTTCAACATCACCAGTTTCAGCAACAGGTTCCTTCAATTTATATACATAAGTCACTGCACGTTGTCCAGGTAGAACTTGACCTGATACGGCATCTATAGCTAGTTTGAATGTCTCCAAGTTAGAGGAGCGCAAGTTGTTATCTAAGGTAACCTCTCCAACATTATAAAAACCTTCTGGAGCAAGAACATACGTTTTACCATCTTTGACAATTTCAGCCGGCTTTTCCTGATTTTCAGTCGTATCATACTCCGTTCCAACAGGTGCGTTTGTTGTATCAGTATATTGTGGTTGGAGAATATTACCATCCGTATCAAGATAATTGATAACAACTGAACCGGTCTTCGTATTGTTTAGACGGACTGATAGACGGAACAGATCTGCATTTGATACGGTTGAAGACTCACCCTTTACAACAAAGCGGTCTGACCATGCTTTATTGAAGCCATTGACACGACCATTGACTGTATAGTCACTCCCTACTCCTGGAAATACTGAATATGGGGTCGCACTATGAGATAATTTAAAGCTAAGTTCTGAAACTGTACCTACAGCTCGAACAGATCCTGTTCCTGCTGGAACCATATCTGGGTATCGTTCGCTTCCTGTACCACTTGCATCTGCTGGAACGACTGAACGATGGTAGGTATTTTTTGCAGTTGCTTCAATCACTTTATCTGTAACCGTCAGATTTGCCCCTGAACTAGCTGCTTCTAGCACCACATCTTGCGTCAATAAGGTCAAAATTGTACTATTGAATGAACCCCTACCAGTTTTTTCGGTGTCAGAATAACTGTCAGCCGAACCACCGATACCAGATAGATCAATAATTGGATTTGTTACAGGTTCACTAAATGTAAAGGTTACAATCGCTTCATCACGCGCACCACTAAAATCCCACTGTTTAGTATCATCATACGGAGCTGGTTGAACATAAATACCTAGGGCAGGAATGGTTTCAGGAGCTGGGTTCCCAACAAACATTTCAGGCAAGGCTCCGTATGAAGATTGATCATCTCCTTCCACCAGATATGCAATCCCTTCAGGAAATTCTCCAACTGGAGTAATCTTAGCAACTACATCAATTGTCTTTCCGTTTTCTAATTGAACGCTTGTTTCAGCTGTTGCATAGGGCGTGCTAAACTCAGGGTCAACATAAGTGTTTTCCGAGCTAATTTTGTTGTCTAATGTCCAAGTTGTATTAGTTGAATAAGTAGCTTCTTCTGCATATACCACTACTGCTTGTGGTGATACAATAGTTTCAACTGCCGCACCAGCCAGGAATAGTGCCGCTCCTACCGTAACCGAAGCCAAACCACCTTTAAATTTACGCAATGAAAAGTACTCTTGTTTTTTGAGCATATCTTTCAAATTATTTCTAAACATCTTTCCTAAAATCTCCATAAAAATATTTGGTTTATTTACTCATAGGCAGAGTAAATATCCCTAGTTAGTATTATACATTGTAACACATAATTTCGTCAATTTAATTGACTCAACCATCGCCTTCTTTTACTCCAGCCTTTTTCTCCCCCATAGTACTTCATCTTGATTATCGTTAGTATTTTATGTCCCCAAGACAACAGTTAACCCTCCCACATACTCGTAGGAGGGAATGAATATCAAAAATTTCGTCCATTTTTGCCATAACCGTACTTGTCCATAAAGTCCTGACGGAATTCTAAAAGGTTATCATCCATGATGGCTTGGCGGACATTTTTCATCAGGTTGATGAGGAAGTAGAGATTATGGTAGCTTGTCAGGCGAATACCAAATGTCTCGTCAGCCTTGAGCAGATGGCGAAGGTAAGCGCGGGTATAATTTCTACATGTGTAGCAGTCACATTCAGGATCAAGTGGAGTAAAATCTTCTGCAAACTGGGCATTTTTAACCACCAGACGACCACGACTCGTCATACAAGTACCATTCCTTGCAATCCGTGTCGGAAGAACACAGTCAAACATGTCAACACCGCGGATAACACCGTCAATCAAACTATCTGGAGCACCTACGCCCATCAGATAGCGGGGTTTATTTTCTGGCAACAGTGGGGTTGTGAAGTCCAGCACAGCATTCATCTCAGCGTGAGTTTCTCCAACAGCCAAACCACCGATAGAATAACCTGGAAAATCCATGCTAACCAAGTCGTGAGCAGACTGGCGGCGGAGATCTTCAAAGCCTGCTCCCTGCACAATACCGAATAACCCCTGATCATGAGGGCGACGATGAGCTTTGAGACCACGTTCTGCCCAGCGACTGGTTCGCTCGGTAGATTTTTTCACATAATCGTATGGTTGATAGAATTGTGGACACTCATCAAAACTCATCATGATGTCTGAGCCAAGGTTATTCTGGATAGAGATTGCCTTTTCAGGAGACAGGAACATCTTACTACCGTTGAGGTGATTTTTAAAGGTCACCCCTTCTTCTGAAATATTGCGGCTATCAGCTAGCGAGTAAACCTGAAAACCACCCGAGTCTGTCAAAATCGGCTGGTCCCAATTCATGAATGTATGCAAACCACCAGCGCGTGCAACCAACTCATCCCCTGGACGAAGCCAGAGATGATATGTATTGGATAGAATAATACCCGATCCCATCTCTTTCAATTCTTCGGGCGACATGGTTTTAACTGTTGCCTGTGTACCAACAGGCATAAACATCGGTGTTGGAAAGGTCCCGTGTGGCGTAATAATCTCACCTAACCGAGCACCTGTGTGCTTTTCTTTTTTTATCAAGTGATACTTGATTGGAACATCTGTCATTTTTACCTCCCGCTAGGAAAAACAGTCCTAGGAATATACTCTTGCCTGGTCGAATCAATTTCTACCTTCTGAAAACAATCCTGTATCATTCCCTCGTCTTGATGGAAATTGGCTTTTCGATCCGCTGAACGGCAAGTACCTCCTACCTACGGATTACTGATGCAAATAGCGTTCAATCCGTCTGAGATACTATCTGAGTGCACATTGTAGTGGCTTCATTTTCAACTTCTGCAGCCTATTTTTATTTTCATTACGTGTTAGAATGATTTCCACAGCATCTTCCAGTCTATCAAAAAAAGCCTAGCTTGTCACCTAGAATTGTGTTATAATATTGAGGTAAGGAGGTCTAAAGATGTTCACAATTTCTAGTATTCGTGAAAAAGCTCGCCAAACCTTAAATGAAACACCTGGTATCTACCAACTGGCAGGCATTCCTGTTCTTATTTCTGTCATCGTTCAACTTATTTCTTTTTCTCGCAATAGTCTTGTGGGATTGACAACAACAGAGCTTATCAACCCTAGCTATCTTTTTTCTAGCTCCTTGTTTCCGCTATTTTACGGATTACTACTAGGTTTATTGTATTTATCCGTCAGTTTTACTGTGTTCCATGTTATCAAAGGCTCAAAGAAAACAACTTCCTTTAGAGATGTCTTGACCCTTTTCAATCATAAAGATTTCGGAAAAATATTTTCTACTTTTATCCTAAAACAGTTCCTATTATTTTTGTGGGGATTGCTTTTCTACTTAGGTATAGCAATGGTTAGCGGTTCCAGTACTCTCCTAGCAGCCTTAGTCGTTGCAAGTGGGGTAACTGATCTTACTATGTTGCCTCAAGATGTATTAGCAGTAATCTTAGCGGTGTTCCTTATTGGTTTGATAATCACTCTTGTAGGAATGATTCTTTATATCCCTCAAGTCTACGCTTATTCCCAAGTTGACTATATCTTACTTGAACAATTGGAACGTGGAGAATACGCAGGAGCTTTTTCTATTATCAAATCTAGTAGAAAATTGATGAGAGGGTATAAATTTAAACGGTTTGTACTCGATATAACTTTCTTAGGCTGGTATATCCTGATCGGTATCACATTTGGTCTAGCAGGCTTGTACGTGTGGCCCTACCAATATGCAGCACAGGTGCATTTCTATAAAGAGATAATGGAAGAACAAGCTAAAAAACTTAACATATAGCTATATACAGTTCGGATTGAAGAAAAAGTTCATGTTGGACTATATTCTTCAATCTTTTTTAATTGTAGCCCTTTTCTTTTAACTGCCTTAGCGGACTGGGGAAAGGGAAGGAAGGCAGTTTCTCTCAAACCACATTAGCTCAATAACAAGAAAGAGAAACTTGTTGACAAATATTGTTGCCTTGGACAAGTTTTTTTATAACCGATCCTGTTACATTTGACCTAGCAAAAAACTAAAAAAAGAAAACTCTTAGAAATCTTGCTAGTAGCTGTGTTTCTAGGAGTTTTTCATTTTTATAAAAAAGTCAGATATATTGATTCACTAACAATAGTTAGTAAATAATGTTTCTTACATATCAAGATATTCTAGCTTGATGCACTTGTTCATGATAATAGCCTTATGCCCTGCCTGGCGAAGTATCTCTTCAGCTTCTTGATTTTCCAGTCCTAGCTGAGCCCAAAAAACCTTGGCATCTATCTGGATAAACTCATGCGCTACTTCCGGCAAATATTCACTGCGACGAAAGATATTCACAATATCTACTGGTTGAGGAATATCCGCCAGACGAGCATAGACTGGCTCTCCCAAAATAGTCTCCCCTGCAACTCTTGGATTAACTGGTAAAATCTTATAACCAGCTTCCTGCATAAACTTAGAAACACGATAGGCTGCTGTCTCTTCTCGATGCGACAAACCTACTACCGCAATAGTTTTAGCATTTCTTAGATAGTCAAACACAAGGTCTTGACTTGGGTTTGCAAATGTGTAAGTCATTCCCATCTCCTCATTATTGTTTCTTTAAAAGTAGGCTGCTATCCTGCATTTCTCTGCCGAACCAGAACTTATTTTTTAGAAATTTGATGAACTACATCTTTAAGCTGTCCAATAACTGTTTTGAGGTTGGTACGATCCTTATCAGAACCTGGGTCTAGGGAATAGTAAATAGAACCTACCACAACCGAGTCATCATAAGAACCAGTTGATTCCATACGATAGAGGGTCAAACGAGCTAGTTTTTTGTCAGGTATAAACTGGCGCCCAACATTCCACTGCTGTCCATCAATCGTGACAATCGTCTTTTCATTGAAGGAATGATTCGTTTCTGTCATTCTCGTCTCTAATTCCTCAGCAGTCATATTCCGTCCCTCTTCCAGTGGGGACTTGTTGAAGGCATTGATGTTATAAAGCTGAATCATATAGTTGCTAGAACCTTCTTTTACATCATAGACTGCTACTACTGTTTCATCCTGTGTATTTTCCTTGTTGATCGTCCAAGTGGATGGTACATCATAGTAACGGAAAAACTCCTTGACATTTCCATTTTGGTCTTTTACAGCAACACCGTTATTGGCTGCATGAATTTTGTGACCTTTTTGCGTTTCATCAGCAGGAGGATTGCTATTGGCAGCAACTTTTTCTGTATTGGCTAAAACGTTCAGCTGTTCATTCGTTGTATCTTGTTTTTCCTGTAAAACAGGCAGAGTAGCTGACAATTCTTCCCCCGAAGAGCTAGTGGATTTCTTCGTCTCTTTTGCTGCTTGTCCACAGCCCGTGAGAAGTAGACTAGCTAAACCGATACATAGCATTATCCTTTTCATAGTTTTCCTTTCTTATTTGGCTTCATACCAAGTCTGTCCTTCATTTTCATCTACAATTAGAGGAACAGATAGGTTAATAGCAGACTCCATTATCTCTTTTACCATTGTTTTGACTACTTCCAACTCCGATTTTGGAACTTCCAAGACGATTTCATCATGAACCTGAAGTAGCATGCGGGTGGCAAGTCCCGTTTCGGTCAATGCCCTATCCAAACGAATCATGGCTACCTTGAGAATGTCCGCTGCTGATCCTTGGATTGGTGAGTTGATGGCGGTGCGCTCAGCAAAATTTCGTACATTAAAATTGCGAGAATTGATGTCTGGTAATTCACGACGTCGCTTATAGAGGGTCTCTACAAAGCCTTTATCACGTGCTTCGCGTACAATGGTTTCCATATAATTTTTAATACCAGGGAAACGTTCAAAATAGGTATCAATATAAGCTTTAGCTTCTTTACGACTAATCCCTAGATTATTTGACAGTCCAAAGTCTGAGATCCCATAGACCACACCGAAGTTTACTGCTTTTGCGTTTCGACGGTCATTTGCGGTCACGTCTTCCACCTTTTCGATACCAAAGACTCGCATAGCTGTTGAGGTATGAATGTCTGCTCCTTGTTGGAAGGCTTCTATCAAGTGCTGATCTTGAGAGATATGAGCCAACACGCGTAGTTCAATCTGTGAGTAGTCCGAAGCAAGTAGAACACTATCTTCCAGAGATGGAACAAAGGCCTTACGAATCAAACGTCCTTGTGCTAGACGAACCGGAATATTTTGTAGGTTTGGATCTGTTGATGATAGACGACCTGTCTGGGTCAAATCTTGCACATAACGGGTGTGAATTTTTCCGTCCTCTAGGATAGCATCTTGCAGACCGATGACATAGGTAGACTGAAGCTTGGTAATCTGACGATACTCCAAGATCTTAGATACAACTGGAACGATTGGAGCTAAGCGTTCTAGGACATCAACTGCTGTTGAGTAGCCTGTTTTGGTTTTTTTGGTGTATTCGAGCGGTAAGCCCATCTCTTCAAATAGGATGCTCCCCAATTGCTTGGGAGAATTGATGTTAAATTCCCGACCAGCCAACTCATAAATTTCCTTAGTCAACTGGTCAATCAACACTTCGTTTTCTTCCTGCATGGTCTTGAGGGTATCGGCTTCTACTTTGATACCAGCAATTTCCATCTTGGCGAGAACATTAGCCAGTGGTAATTCCATCTCAAATAGTAAATCCAATTGTTGGTTTTCCTTTAATTTTGCCAGCATAGGGGCTTCTGTTTCCACTAGAACTTGGACTTTACGCGCCAAATGTGGGAAGAATTCTTCTCGTTCTGGCAGGGCTAGCTTGGCGCCCTTACCATAGACAGCCTCGTCTGGAAGGAGACTAGTCTGTCCATATAGGTTTGCAATGGTTGTCAGAGCATTATCTTCAACTGTTGAGAGGAGGTACTTTGCCAAACGGCTATCAAAAGTTGCTGGACATAAATGGAGCGATTTTCGAGCTAACAAGACCTTACCACGCTTAAAATCATAGGTCTTGATAGTTTCCTTCTCCAAGAACTCTCGGAGAATTGGGCTGTCCAATAGTTCTGGTCCACCAACATAAATACCGTCTTTATCTCCCCAGGCCAGTCCAACCAAGTCTTCACGGTGATAATTCTCTCCCAGTATTTCAAAATAGAAGAACTGGTCTTTTTTTAGCATGGCAGAGCTAACTTCTGAAACAGTCTGAAATTCCAGCATCTGCTCCTCAACAACTGATGAGCCTAGCTGTGCACGCAATTGCTTGAACCCCATGTCATCATAAAACTGACCAAGTTCATCCACCTTAGGACCACTATAGAGGACATCATCCAAACCAATCTCAATCGGTGCTTGTGTATCAATCGTAGCAAGTGTTCGTGACAAGAAGGCACTTTCTTTATCTGCAATCAGGTTTTCTTTCATCTTGGAGGGCTTCATGCGATCAATATTCTCATAAATACCATCTAAAGAACCAAATTCAGTCAAGAGTTTGAGACCTGTTTTTTCACCAATTTTTGTCACACCGGGAATATTATCCGATTTATCTCCCATCAGCGCTTTTAGGTCAATAAACTGAGTAGGGGTAATCCCCATCTTTTCCATGAGGTAGGCCGGTGTAAATTCTTCAAACTCTGCTACACCTTTTTTGGAGATTTCCACTACAGTATTTTCGTCCGTTAGTTGAATCAAGTCCTTGTCGCCACTGACAATAGTCACCTCGAAAGGAAGGTCTGCTCGCTCTGCCATTTTGTCCAAGGTACCGATAATATCGTCGGCCTCGTACTGATCCAGCTCATAGTGCTTAATCCCCATAGCATCAAGCATCTGGCGGATAAAAGGGAACTGCTCGCGGAACTCGTCAGGTGTCTTAGCTCGACCAGCCTTATAGTCGGCATATAACTCCGTCCGAAATGTCGTTTTCCCAGCATCAAATGCCACCAAGATATGGGTGGGTTCAATCCGCTTCATCATATGATCCAACATGAGATTAAAACCATAGATTGCATTTGTATGAAGTCCAGCCGGACTTTTAAATCGGTCGATTTGATTGTAAAGTGCAAAGAAAGCACGGAAGGCTACTGAGGAGCCATCAATCAATAATAATTTGTTCTTATCCATGAGACTATTATAACACATTGAAAAGCCTAATCAAAGAATACAAAAAGCCAGCAAGAATATTCTTACGGCTCTATAATTTCTGTAGTGGGTAAACCCCACTGTGGAGATTATAGGGCTTTTTGAGTATCAAAAAAGTCCCATAAGACTTATAATGAAAAGCGCTTAAACAACTCATTAGAAAGTATCTTATGGAACACATCAATAATACCACATTACTCATCGGAATTAAAGACAAAAATATCATCTTAAATAAAGCCATTCAACACGATACCCATATCGAAGTCACCGCTACACTTGATTATCACCCTCCCAAATGTAAACACTGTAAAGGAGAACAAATCAAATACGACTTCCAGAAACCTTCTAAAATTCCTTTTATTGAAATCGCCGGTTTCCCTAGCCTCATTCGTTTGAAAAAGAGACGATTTCAGTGCAAGTCCTGTCGAAAAGTAACTGTTTCTGAAACATCTCTCGTTCAGAAAAATTGCCAAATTTCTGAAATAGTGAGACAGAAAATCGCTCACCTATTGCTCAACAGAGAGGCTCTTACCCATATCGCTGCTAAGCTCGCTATCTCTACCTCTACTGTCTATCGCAAGTTCAAGCAATTTCATTTCCAAGAGGAGTACACTACTTTGCCAGAAGTGCTTTCCTGGGATGAGTTCTCCTACCAGAAGGGAAAACTGGCCTTTATTGCTCAGGATTTTAACACCAAGAAAATCATTACCATCCTTGATGACAGACGTCAAACAACCATCCGAAATCATTTCTTCAAGTACTCGAAAGAAGCTAGAAAAAAAGTTAAAGTCGTCACTGTCGATATGTCAGGGAGCTATATCCCTCTCATTAAGAAATTATTTCCAAATACCAGAATTGTCCTCGATCGTTTCCACATTGTCCAGCACATCAATAGAGCTCTCAAGCAAACACGTATTGAAATCATGAAGCAATTTGACGATAAATCTCTTGAATACAGAGCTCTTAAGTACTACTGGAGACTTATTCAAAAAGATAGTCGGAAACTATCTCCTAAGGCTTTCTACTCTAGAACTTTTAGAGAGACTCTAACGCCTAGAGAATGTCTCAATAAGATGTTCAAACTGGTCCCTGAGTTAAAATCTTATTATGACCTGTACCAGTTACTCCTTTTCCACCTGCAAGAGAAGAATACTGAGCAGTTTTGGGGCTTAATTCAAGACGCTTTACCTCATCTCAATCGCACCTTTAAAACCGCTTTGAGCACATTTATTCGCTATAAAAACTACATCACTAACGCCATTGAATTGCCTTACTCTAACGCTAAACTTGAGGCCACTAACAAACTCATCAAAGACATCAAGCGCAATGCCTTTGGTTACAAGAACTTTGACAATTTCAAGAAACGTATCTTAATCGCCTTGAACATCAAAAATGAGAAGACGAAGTTCGTCTCCTCTCGCGCTTAGCTATAAGTCACCCACTACAGTTGACAAAGAACCATTCTTACTGACCTCAAAACTAAAATATCTAATTTTTTGTTTTAACTGTTAAAATAGCGATAACTAAACAGAATCATACTATTGCTGTAAGCAATCTAACTTAACCTAAAAATAGACTGTTTAAACTTGCAGATACTTGCAATCGCAAAGGCAAGCAAAGTGATAAAAGATAAATTAGATAGGCAGATCTATTCAACCGACTTCAATGCTTCTAGCATATTGACCTTTCGGAGGAGATGATGAACATACCAGCCGAGAGCTGCTAGAATGCCAAGGATAGCAAGTATTGGAATAAGGTAGACTTCCAATCCAACATTCGGATTAAAGCGGATACTGTCCGAACTAATCATGACTAAGAGAAGCCTATGAAGATAGCTTCCACCAATTAGGCCGACCAGTATTCCAATCAATGAAAGGACAATGGTTTCTCTATAGATGTACATCGTTACTTCCTTATTGTGGAAACCCAGCACCCGAATGGTTGACAATTCACGAATCCGCTCCGACATGTTTATAATAGTGAGGTTATAAAGGATAACAAGACCTAGTAAGATAGATAAAATGATTAAGATGGTCATGATGGTCTGGAGCGAACCTGCAATGGTGGTCAACATAGCCATGAGAGATGTATTTTGTACCACACTTTTTACTGCTGGCATGGCTAGAAGTTGATGGGCAGTCTTTTTTATATGATTTGTCTTATCCTCTTTGAGCTGGACTAGGTAGGCGTTAGCGGTTCTACGCTTTCCTGTTACCTGTCTATAATAGCTATCCGTCATGTAAATGAAGTGACCTGCATACATATCTACTACAGCAGCAACCCTAACTTGGACTTCCTTCTCCTCCAAGGTCAGAGGGATTTTATCACCAGCTGTTACGCCATAGATTTGAGCTAATTTTTGAGTTAAGATAATGCCCCTATCACTCAATTTAATTGTTTGCCCAGATTGAGTTTTCAGGCTGACAAGATTTCCTAAATCTTGCAGATTAGAGATAAACAGGCTAATAGAAAGATTTTTTCTTTGGTCTCTTTCCTGCACTGCTTCTTTTAATTGGTCAAAAACCACCGGAAGAGACTGGCGAACTTGATTGGACTGGAGAAAATCTGTCAGTTTATTCAAGTCTTTCTCGGCGGCTCTGCTATTTTCCACTACCAACATATCATAATGAATCAAATCAGTGAACTGTCGTTTCACTACGCCTGATATGGAGGACCGAATTCCCAATCCACCAAACAGGAGAGCAACAGTACCTGCTACTCCCAAAATAGTCATCAGCATGCGGAGTTTGTAGCGAAAAATGTTACGAGCCGTCACTTTATGAGTAAAAGTGAGACGGGACCAGATAGCTGGCCATTTTTCTAACCAGATGGTAGATCCTACTACCGGTGGTTTAGGTAAGAGTAATTGAGCTGGTTTTTCTGCTAGTTCATGTCGTGCAACCAGATAGGCTGGTAAAACAGAAGAAATCAAAGACAAGAGGATAGCCACCCCTGTCCAAAGGGGGTAAAAATGGAGTTTTGCTGGACCAATCACGGTTGTTTTTGTGATAATACTGGAGATAAGAGGTGATAGAATGAGATTTCCTACTACAACTCCCACCAAAGTCCCTACTAATCCTGCCCCTAATCCATAAAGGATAAACTTGGCCATTATCTGTCTATTGGTATAACCTAGAGACTTGAAAAGGCCTGAACGTGTCCGTTCCTCATCCACAAAGCGAGCCATAGTGGTGAAGGTGACGAGAGCTGCCACCAAGTGGAGAACAACAGGAAAGACATTTCCTACTGCAGCAATAGACTTGGTTGCATTGCTATAAGTTGTATAGCCATCTCCTCCAGGCAGACTTGAACGTGTCAAAATTTGATAGGGTGATTTTTCAAGTTTATTAAGACCAGACTTAGCAGCTTCAATTTCTGACTGAGCTTGGCTAAGGTGTTTATCGGCCTTCGCTTTATTGGTTGATAGCTCAGATTGTACTTGGGACAATTCTTTATCAGCCTCTTCCAAACGCAAGGCGTCTTGATTGAGTTTTAAACTGGAAGACTCTAACTGGCTAAGACTCCATTCATAATCTGCTACTGCGGCATGATAAGCTGCAACGCTTTGTTCGTATTGGCTAAGACTAGCTTGATACTGTGCTACACTAGCTTGGTGTTCTTCATTCCATTTTTGATACTGAGCTAAGGCTGTCTCATGTTCCTTTACCTTAGACTGGTAATAATCATGCCCTTGTAGATAAGTCTGATTAGCTTGCTCATGTTCTATCTCTAGTTGGTTTAGACGTTGTTTTTCTGCATCCAATTGTTCCTGTTTTGCTAGCAATTCAGGATAATCTGAAAGAGTTTGCCCTTCCTGCACCTGACTAGCAATTTGCTTATCCAACTCTTGTTGATCACGATGCCAGTTAAAACGTCCTGTTGAGATAGTTGAGGCATTCTGGCTAAGTTTGGTATTTTGAGTATCCAACTCTTGCTTGGCCTGCTCCAGACGTTGGGCTGCTTGTTCTAGTTCCATGCGGTTTCCTTCTAAAAAAGAACCGGTCTGATCCAGTTGCGATTTCCGATTATCTAGCTCTTTCTTGGTCCGCTCTAATTCACTCTTATTTGATAATAAACCGGTCAAAGCATTTTTCAATTCTGCTTCAGATTGAACAATCTTAGCGCGACCTCGTGCAAATTCACTGCGACCATTATCCAATTGTTTTTGGCTAGTTTGTAGTCTTTCTTCAGCTTGCTTTAGCTGTGATTGGGTAGCAGAAATTTCTCCTTCACTTTTAGAAATTTCAGCCTGTCCATTTGACTGAATAGCAGCTAACCGTTTTTCATCATTATCTTCTAAAAGCTTTTCTACCTCTTTTTGATGTTTGCTTAATTGTTCTTGATAAGCTTGACTATAATAAGGAAGATTTACCAAATCATCATAGCGTAAACGAGCAATCATATAGGCATCTGAATGAAATGCTGTTTCACTGATTACCCCATACCCTGCTAGTTGACCAGTTCCACTGGCAGCCAGTCCCATGGTCTCATTGTCCCATATTTCTGATGAAGCGACAAAACCAACCACCGTAAAACTAGTCTGAGTCAATACCCTGCCATTCTTGTCTGGTTCTGTCACAACAAACTGGTCACCTAATTGGTAATGTGTTCGCAAAGAAGGCGATAGGGCTATCTGATCCTTATTACTAGGAAATTGACCTTCTAAAAGATGATAGTTTGAGATAGTTCTTGGTGCAGAAAATAAGCGAATGGCTTCCTGCTCTTTCTCTGTAGTCACATCCTTAAAGTAGCCTGCTTCGACTGCGACTCCTTTCAAGGTTCTTAGTTCTTCAAGGTCATCTTGACTGATCCCTAAACCAGATAAAACTGCCAAATCCATTGTTTGATGAGCTACAAGATAGGACTGAGCTGTTTTCTCCATATTGGGAGATGTCACTTTCAAACCTGTCAAGGCTAAAGCACCTAGCATCATCAAACTAAAAATAGATAGGAATCGTCCTTTGGAAGAAATCAAGGACTGTCCCATATCCTTCCAATAGATTTTCTTTTTCATATTTTCTCCAACTAATACTCTAGATCGGTGATATTCTGCGGATGCGAATTTAACTCAACCGAGTACACATGTGCATCTCGCATTTTAATAACTCGATCTGCAATCGGAGCCAAGGCTGCATTGTGCGTTACAATAATGACTGTTGTCCCATCCTTGCGAGACATGTTCTGCAAGATTTGCAAAACATGTTTTCCCGTCTGATAATCCAAAGCACCGGTCGGCTCATCACAAAGTAAGATTTTAGGCTTTTTGGCAACCGCCCGAGCTATAGCAACCCGTTGCTGTTCACCGCCCGAAAGCTGGGCAGGAAAGTTATTCAGTCGGTGTCCTAGCCCCACCTGTTCAAGAATCTCCTCGGCATCTAGAGCATCTTTGACAATCTCTGCTGCTAGTTCAACATTTTCCTTAGCTGTGAGGTTGGCTACTAAATTGTAAAACTGGAAGACAAAACCAACATCATCTCTGCGATAATTAGTTAATTCATGACTAGATAATCGAGCAATGTCTATGCCATCAATCCAAACTTCTCCTTCATCATTACTATCCATCCCACCAAGAATATTAAGCAAGGTAGATTTTCCTGCACCAGATGAACCCAAAATAACAACCAGCTCTCCTTTTTCAATTTCAAAAGAGACATCCTGGTTCGCCACAATGGTTGTCTCACCCATTCGATAATATTTTGAAGACTGTTTGATTTCGATATAAGCCATGGCCTTCTCCTCTCTCCTTAGGTTTATTATACCATAAAAGAGAAGACTCCCCTCTTCTCATCTACCTTATCATTCTTTCATTGAATTTCAAGATCATTAAATCCCAAG
The DNA here is from genome assembly GCF_009866825.1 of Streptococcus sp. DAT741. Taxonomy (NCBI): domain Bacteria; kingdom Bacillati; phylum Bacillota; class Bacilli; order Lactobacillales; family Streptococcaceae; genus Streptococcus; species Streptococcus sp. DAT741. The sequence goes on along the minus strand of NZ_CP019557.1, from coordinate 562,385 downwards.
TTGAAAGCCTAGAAAAAAATAGGCTTTAGAAGACGGGACAAAAATCAAATAACGTCCGTATAGAAACTATGAAAGTTGGCAATGACAAATCAAGAAGAAAATAAAAAGAGAAGTGAGGACAATATTGGGTAAACAACAAACCCTTCATAAATGTTAAGCTCCCCCTTAAATGCCTGTAGGTAACAAAAAGAGGAGATGATGTGTCCCCTCTTCAATAAAACAAAAGTGTTACAAAGAACTTTCCATAAAATCCAGTCAAATCTGCCAGACGGAAGTATTTCCGTATTAGGCAAGGTGACAATAATCATCTCTTAAAATTATCTCAGTTCAACACGGCTAGTGCTGCTTCGTAGTTTGGTTGTTCGTTAACATTGTCCAAGTATTCGACATAGATGATTTCATTGGCCGCATTTAGGACAAAAACTGCTCTAGCTAGAAGGTTCCATTCCTGCATGAGGACACCATAGGATTTACCAAAAGCGTGATCGTAGTAGTCCGATAGAGTCACCGCATCTTCTAATCCTGCAGCTCCACACCAGCGTTTTTGAGCAAACGGAAGATCGACCGAAACAGTAATGACAACTGTATTGTCACGCTCTGCCAAATCCTGATTGAAGCGACGGGTTTGCGCATCACAAACCCCTGTGTCAATGGAAGGCACAACGCTGATAACCTTTGTTTGCTTGCCAAAATCGTTCAAACTTTTCAGACTCAAATCATTAGCCATTAGGACAAAATCTGGGGCCTTGTCCCCCACCTGCAAACGGGGGCCTACTAAGGTCACTGCTTTTCCAATAAACGTTGTCATATAATTCTCCCTTACAACTTATTTTTTTAATAATCATTGTAAGCGTTTTTGAAAATATTATCCACTAATTTGATTCATTTCTAAAATCCATCAGAAAATAAAAGTCAGTAGCTAACTAAAAAAAGACAGAAATGGGAAAGTGACTATTTCTTAAAAGCTTGAATCTCCAGTCTCATACTCCTCAAACGCAGAGCATTAAGCACTACGGATACGGAACTCAGACTCATTGCTGCACCTGCAAGCATAGGATTTAGCAAAGGACCATCGAAAAGGTATAGTAATCCCATAGCAATAGGTATACCGACAACATTATAGGCAAAGGCCCAAAAAAGATTTTGTTTAATTGTCCGCATGGTTGCTTGACTAAGCTTGATGGCTTTGATGACATCCAACATATCACTATGCATGAGAACTACATCAGCGGATTCAATGGCAATATCCGTGCCCGAACCGATAGCGATGCCTACCTGCGCCTGAGCTAGGGCTGGAGCATCATTGATGCCATCCCCCACCATGGCTACACATTTTCCTTGACTTTGCAAGAGTCGAACTTGATTGGCCTTATCATCAGGTAACACTTGACTAATAACCTGCTCAATCCCTATTTCTTTGGCAATGGCTTGTGCTGTTTTTTTATGATCTCCTGTTAACATAACCACTTTTAAGCCCATAGCTTTTAGGGTCTGTATAGCCTCTTGACTGGTCTTCTTCACTCGGTCAGCGATTGCAATAACCGCCAAGAGTTCCTTATTAGCTGCTAAAAATACTGGCGTCTTAGCTTCTTTTGCAAATTGTTCCGCTACTGCACGACCTTCCCCAAGCTCAATTTCCTGTTCACTCATCAAACGTTCATTCCCCAAGTGAATAGTCTGCTCTGCTATTGTCACTGAAAGACCACGGCCAGCATGTACCTGAAAATTTGTTGCCGCTAGCAAGGCAATAGACTCCTCTTTTGCAGTTTGAAGGAGAGCCTGAGCCAAGGGATGTTCTGAAAACTGTTCGCTACTTGCTGCAAGTTGAAGGACTTGTTCTCGATTTTTATCCGCTAGAAGCTGAATGGCTACCACTTGAGGCTGCCCCTCGGTAATGGTGCCAGTCTTGTCAAAAATAAGGGTGTCCACCTGCTGCAAGGCTTCTATAGCTTGGCTGGATTTGAAGAGTAGCCCGTTTTCTGCTCCCTTTCCCGTACCAACCATGATGGCAGTCGGCGTTGCTAAGCCTAAAGCACAGGGACAGGCAATAACCAGAACAGAAATTGAAATAGTCAGGGAGAATATCCAAGATTCTTGCCCTAGAAAATACCAAGTTAGACCAGATAATAGTGCCAACCCCATAACGATAGGAACAAAGACTGCTGATACTTGGTCAGCAAGTTTGGCGATGGGAGCTTTAGACCCCTGTGCCTCCTCTACCAAGCGAATAATCTGGGACAAAGTTGTATCACGACCAACCTTGGTTGCCTGCATTTGAATGGCTCCCTGTTGATTAAGAGTAGCACCAAAAACAGTATCTCCTACCATTTTCTTGACCGGTAGACTCTCCCCTGTCAACATGGACTCGTCCACTCTGGTCTGTCCCTCTAGGACTTTGCCATCCACAGGAACCTGCTGACCTGGTCGAACAATCAATCTATCTCCTACTAGGACTTGATCAATCGAAACCTGCATTTCTTGCCCTTCACGTAAAACTTGAGCTGTTTGAGGGATTAGATTCATCAGTTTTTTTATAGCTTCAGAAGTTTGTCCCTTGGATCTAGCTTCAAAGTATTTTCCTAGGGTAATCAAAGTCAATATAACTGCGGCCGATTCAAAATACAAGTCCGGATGCTGACCATGCATAGGTACTTCTCTGCCTGATAGAAGAAAACCAAGCATCAACATCCCTTGAAGAAGAGCTGCACTGGTCCCTGCGGCAATCAGAGAGTCCATATTGGGATGGGCCTGAAAGAGCATTTTAAAGCCTTTTTTGAAAAAACTGCGACCGATATAAAGGACTGGCAAAAGCAAGATCAATTGACTGGTGGTATAGAATAAAGGCTGATGGAGCCAAATTGGCAAAGGAAGTCCACCAAACGGCAACATAGGTCCCATAGATATATAAAGCAAAGGAAGGGTAAATAAGGCTGACCAGATAAATTGATTCCACAGAATTTCTTGCTTAGTCAGCTTTTTTTTCATTTCTTTCTCTCTCTCTGATGCTTGCCAGACCAGTTTATAACCTGCTTTTTTGACAGCAGCCTCTAAACTAGCTAGATTTTGCTGGTCTCGATCGTAACGGATTCTTACTTTTTCTGTAACCAAATGAACATTGACTTCTTCTACACCTTCTAATTTTCTAAGGGTCTTTTCTACCATCATGGCACAGGAAGCACAGGTCATTCCTTCTATCAGATAGGTTTCTGTTACCAAATTATCAACTAAACGGTAGCCTGCCTTTTCAACCGTCTGGCTAATATCTTCAAAACTTAGGAGTTTTTCATCATAGGTAAGAGTCAATTTCTCAGTGGCTATATTCACACCAACCTGCTCCACCCCTGTTAACTTCCCTACAGCTTTCTCTACTGTCATAGCGCAGGAAGCACAAGTCATTCCTTCAACTGAGTAGCTTGCTTTCTTCATTTTAAACTCCTTTGACTACATTTGTAATCATATTGTACATATTTTGACTACATTTGTAAATGATTTTGATTAAAAAATGGGAATGAATCTGATCCCAATAATTGCCCCCAAAAAATGCAATACTGAGAAGCAAGATAGTAAAATGTAAAAAGCGAACAGATTGGAATTCAGTTTGATAAACATTCCAAATTTGTTCGCTTTCTGAATTACTTTATTAGCTGATTAGGTTCAATTTCTAAACTGAAACTCTCTTGCTCCCAATCTATTTACTCACAAAAGAAGAATGACTCAATCTTTGTCAGATTTTTTACGATTGAGGAAAATGACTACTAGGATACCTACCACTCCTAGAGCAATTAAGAGTATGCTGACCTGCTCACCCGTGCTTGGAAGAATGGATTTTCCTTTTTTAGTCGTAGTACTCACTTTCTTATTTGATGAAGGAACACTTGTTCCTGCACCAATACTAGACGAAGTTGTTACTCCTCCTTTGTCTGAGCTCACTATAGTAGACTGGTTTGTACTCGTACCAGTGCTTGTAGATGACACTGTAGTACTTGATGATTCTACACTGGATGATGGCACCGTACTGGATGATGATTCTGCGCTAGACGATGATTCTGTACTAGATGATGGAGTAGTCGCTGACTCAATTTTAGCCTTCATCTCAGCTTCTACTGCTTTTAACTGTTTAAAAATTTCATCTGCCCGTACCAAGGTATCTGCTGTAATGCTTCCTGCCTGCGCAAGAGCTGCCTCATCAGATAAACCTGCATACTGGGCATCTAAAGCCGCTTGTTGAGCAATCCATTCCTTTTCAAGAGCAATCCACTTTTCTTGAATAGATTTGCCAAATAACTCTGGGTGAGCCATTGCCATCTTATCAATATTCTGAACAGTCCAGTACCAAGAAGTTGTGTCATAAGTCGCCGTACGCGGTTTAAAAGCTTCGTGAGTATCTGTTACAATGCCATAGAAAGGTACATAAGGAGTATTCCGAGTCTGACCTAACCCTAGCCATACAATGCCACCAAAGGCTGATGGTAAGCTGTCTTTTATTTGGTAGACATGGGCATTGATGACGTTCTCATTACCAAGAGCGTACTTGTAGGTTGCATCTGCTGCTTGATCATTTTCCCCATTATCGCCTTGTTTTTTCTTCCCGACTTCATCATCTGGACGAAATTGAGGAAGATGCTCAAAGCGATTGCGTTGCAAGGCAAAAACATCCTGTAGACCAAAGCGACGACTTGGATCTGTCGGCTGACGCAGTAAGTCATAGACTGCATCGCCATAGGTTACTGGAGTTTGTGGATCCAACAGTGTGATACCAGCATACGTCCTAGAACGATCTCCTTCTGCATAAGTTTCGGGTCCATAGGACTTGGCGATGTGGAATTGACCATCTACGGTAGCGTAGCTATCAGCTTGCTTAGCTACTTCTTCCACTTTAGATGAAGCAATCACATTTTCCTTATCTGCTAGATTAACATGACCTAAATAGTAAGTGTTAGCAAAAACAGCATACTTGTCTTCTGGGAATTTGATGGCAACATATTGGTGACCTGACAAAATTTCCATATACCAGACTTCGTTCTTATCGGCGATCACAACAATATTACCTTCCGCTGAACCTTTTTCATCGATTGTCTTAGCAATCAATTCAATTCCTTCACGAGCGGTTGAAACACGAGGCAGCACATAGTCAACTAAAATGGACTCTCCTAATCCCCCAGATTTTACAAGTGGATCCACAGCCAACACTTTTTTATTTGGAATGGCTGTCACAGTAGCTGACATAGAGACACCTTTTTCATTAAAGCCATGTGCACCAAAATTACCGTTGGAACCATCACCACGCGCCGCATCAGGTGTTGATGTATATTTAAATTCATTTGCCAAATGTGGTGCAGTAAAACCAAATGCCTCATCCGTTAACATCTCACCTTCTGCGTAGGTTTTTGCTGGGACAACAATATAGTTTTTATTGTGCGCCCCGTTATCCGGTGAATATGGATAATCCTCCGTCCTACCATAAAGGACAGAACCGTCTGTTGTCAATCCTTTCCCAATGATAAAGCCCGCACAGGCTTGGACAATCTGGGTAGGGAATAGGCAAACCAACATCAGAAATGTTGCAATGCGAATAAAAGTCTTTTTCATAGACTTCTCCTTTCCTATAGTGTGTTTACCCATTTACACCTACATTGTAACTCAAAAACACTTGCTATGCAAGTGCTTTCAAAAATATTTTATTTCGTTTTTTGAGCTAGCATGGTCACAAAACGCATTTTGAGAAAATTCCCATTTTCATCCCGTCTATGAAGGTGACCAAAATTTTCATTGTATTTGATGAATTTCCAATCACGATAGTACTCTTTCAGCTCGCCTGTTCCAAAAGTAAAAGAAAAATCCACGGGACAAGGTGCATCCTCTGTATCCATGGCTGCCACAATCAGATTATAACCACCACTTCGTGTTTGCTCCTGCATATTCTGGATAATAGCTGGTACCTGGCCACGCTCTAAGGACATGAAAACGACCGTTGAAATAATCCAGTCATAATCTTGCTCTAAACTAGCGGAGTTAATATCATAGAAACCGACCTGCAAATCCAAATCTTCCAACTCTTTAACCTGTAAGAGTGTCTGAATGCTTGACTCATCTTTATCCACAGCTGTCACATCAAAACCACGCTGAGCAAGATAGAGACTGTTACGACCACGTCCACAGCCCAGGTCCAATACCTTACAAGGCTCAATAATATTCAAGGCCTCCAAGACTTCCGAATGCGTACGAGTATAGTCATACTTCTTGGCAAAATAATCCTCCGGACTACAGAAAAATTCTAAGAAAAACTCTGTATCCTCTGTCAACAATGTCACACGGTGCCAAACCTGAGGTTCTATCATTGGAATATCATCTGTTGAGACATAGACAAACTCGCCTAAGACTTCATTAGCGTTAGACATTAACTCAAACTTGATCCGTCCATTCAAAACCCTAATTTTTGCCCAAGTACCAACTTTAGTATTGTGCTTGGTCAAAAAATGTTGGGGAACCGTTTCTTGATTCCAAACCGGCATTCGTCTATAAGGGACTAAAACTGTCATACTGGCTCCAATCTATTATTTATTCATTATTTTATAGTTAAATTCATGAACTATTATTTTTAAGCTTCTTTACAGTGAGCAACTTCAAAACCAGAAACAATCATTTTGTTATCTTGAATATAACAAATTAGTCTATTTCGCCAATGCGATAACACTATTTTTAAAACCTATGTTCCTTTAGCCTCTGCTATGTTATCTAAGTCTGTTCGCTCTATCCAAATATGTTTCAATCTAAAGCGAGTAAAATATATTAAACTTGCTCGTCTAATTTCTTGATTTATTTCTAAGCTTTTTGAGTCAATAAACCTGACACATCAGAACCCCAAGTCTTTTTTACAGACCTGTATGTGACACTGCCCAGAAATTCGCTTTCTCTTCTTAATCAAACCCAACTGTTACCGTACTTCATCTTCTCGTCTCATTTTTAACACAAAGAAAAATCTTTGTCAAATATTACATAGACAGAGTTTTTTTGAATCAGAACATTTATCTTCATCTAAAAAGAAAACCATCTTGTCAAGCCCCGTCTAAAATAGACAGTGTAAAAAAGAATATTAGTTAGTAAGGTATGACTCCCTGAATTCCATAGGGGTCATACCTTTTAATATTTCTTGTGGTCTATCATAGTTATACCAGTCCATGTATTCTTTAATTTGTTGGCTGAGTTCATCTCTGTTATTAGGAGGAAAGAGCCGTAAGGACTCACTCTTGAGATGGGAAAAGAAATTTTCACAAGAAGCATTGTCATAACAATTCCCTTTTCCAGAATGGGAAATCGTAACACCATACTGGTCTAGTTTTCTGAGATAAAGTTGGTTGGTGTACTGAAAACCTCGATCAGAATGCAAGACACAAATGTGTGTGGCATCCCAATTTTCATTGAAGACGAGGTCTAAATTTTCAAAAACGAGCTGATTATCATTATAATCTGAAAGAGTATATGCTAGAATAGAGTTGTCATAACAATCTTTTATGACGCTAAGGAACATCCTTCCCTGTTTGTGGTAAACATAACTGACATCCGTTGTTAGTTTCTGGAGAGGACGTTCTGCTTTAAAGTTTCGGGCAAGCACGTTGTAGTGGACGTGTCTTGCCTTTTCATTTATCTCACGCTGCGTGCAAGAATGATAGCGTTTCTTTCGAATTGGCGACTTCAAACCCAGAATACGCATATAGCGTAGGACAGTTTTAGGATGACAGAAAATATCGTATTTTCTTCTCAGTTGATAACAAATGAAACGATAACCTTTCTGAGTCTCATTAAAAATAGCTGTAATGACTTGTGCTAGGTCAGGGTTAAACCGCTTGTGTTCAGGTTTTCCATTGCTTAACCAGAGGTAGTATGATGACCTAGGGAAACCCAAATAGGCACATAAACGGGAGATGGAATAACGTTCTTTCAATTGTTCAACGACTTGATAAAGGTGGACTCTTCTCACTTTCTGAGGAGAGTCCTTAAGGTTTTTAAAATGTCATTCTCCATACGAAGAAAGGCATTCTGTTCCTCTATTGTCATTTCATCAAGATTGGTTGATTTTGGGCGACCAGTTGATTTAGCACCTCTTAAATCTTGGTGGAGCAATTGTGGATTTTCGTGATATTTTCTAGTCCATGTGAGGACTTGATTGTTTGATTTCAAGCCATACTTTTTTACAATTGAGTCCATACCACCACTTTTCCCACTAAGATAGTCCTCGACTACTTGTATTTTGAATTCAGGTGGATACTTTGTAAATTTACTTCCTTTTTTAGCCATGAGAAAAGAACCTCCTTATAAGAACAGTATAGTACTTTTTATACTGTCCATTATAAGGGGTTCTTTTCATCTCCAACTTCTTTTAGTTTTATCTACTATTGATGGATTTCATCGTTCGCTTGATGTCCCGGTCCTGTTCACGACGTTTGATGGACTCTCGCTTGTCATAATCGTGTTTACCTTTAGCAAGGCCAATTAAGATCTTAGCAAAACCATCCTTGATGTAAACTTTGAGAGGAACAAGGGTCATCCCTGTCCCCTTAATCTCATTACCTAGTGACTCAATCTGCTTCTTCCGCAAGAGGAGCTTTCGAGTCCGAGTCGGTTCTTGATTCCAGATGTTTCCCTCATCGTAGGGAGCGATATGGACATTGACCAACCAAGCTTCACCATTCTTTATCTGAGCAAAACCATCTTTAAGGTTGATTCGTCCTGCACGAATGGATTTGATTTCCGTTCCTGTCAACACTATCCCCGCTTCTACCGTATCCACAATGGTATAGTCGTGACGAGCTTTTTTATTCTGTGCAATCACATTGCCCTCACCCTTAGCCATGTCTACCTCCTTGTCTTCTTATTCTTTTTCACAATTTCCTTGTAAAATGGTTTCTTTTTCCTAGCTGACTTTCCGCTCTTAGACTTGTAGTCTTTCGCTGACTTATGACGAGAGCTATCGCGACCACTAGCTTCTTTCTTGCGGTTCTTCCCCCGTCCTCTCCCTGACCGATCATCACGATCACGGTTGGAATGCCCAGTTGCCCTCCGCTTAGCTTTTGAGGCTTTTTCGATACTATCCAACTCAGACGGAACGTGAGCAAAATCAATCTCTCCAGTCATCTTATCCGCCCGCATAAGCTTGATACGAATCGGCTGACCAACACGGAAGACACGACCCGACTTCTCACCCTGCAAGGTCAAGGTTCGCTCATGAAACTGGTAGTATTCACTAAGATTGGTAATATGAATCAGTCCTTCAACTGTATTTGTTAATTCGACAAAAAGACCAAATTTAACCACACTTGATACGACACCATCGAATTCCTGACCGACAAATTCCTGCATAAACTCAGCTTTTTTCATTGCTTCAACTTCTCGTTCAGCATCAATAGCACGACGTTCCAAACTTGAAGACGATTTAGCCAACTCAGGAATGACCTGTTCAAAATGCTCAGCCTTCTCCGCAGGATTTTGTCCATATTCTCGCACCATACGGTGAACCAATAAGTCTGGATAACGGCGAATGGGACTAGTGAAGTGAGTGTAAAACGCTGCTCCCAAACCATAGTGACCGTGGTTGTGTTCCGAATAACGTGCCTGCTGCATGGAACGAAGCAACATCATGTTCAGCACATCCGCATAAGGTTCGTCTTTGACTCGCTCCATCAACTCCTGAAGAGTCTCCCGACTAATCGAATTAGCCGTCCCGTAAACCGCCAAGCCAAAACTGGTTGCATAGTCAATGAACTTCTGCAATTTATCCGACTTGGGCTCCTCATGAATCCGATAAATGAAAGGAAGATTCAACTGAGCAAAGTGCTCGGCAACACATTCATTAGCTGCTAACATGAAAGACTCAATCATTCGCTCGGCAATTCCACGCTGACGAAGCTGAATGTCGACAGGTAACCCTTCCTTATTGACAATAATTTTGGCTTCTGCTGTATCAAAATTAAGGGCACCGCGCTTGTAGCGCATCGTTTCCAATGTCTCATGAAGTTTAACCATAAGTTCCACACTCGGTGCGATAGCCTTATATTTGGTTAACTTTTCCCTATCCCCTGCAATCATGTCATTAACATCCGAGTAGGTCATGCGAAAACTTGTCTTGATAACTGACTGACCGATCCAGTGCTTCACAATCTTACCTTTACGGTCGATTTCCATAATGGCAGATTGGGTTAAGCGATCTACATTTGGATTGAGTGAGCAGATTCCATTTGACAGGCGCTCTGGCAACATAGGTACCACTCGGTCAGTCACATAGACAGAAGTCCCTCGCTTGATGGCTTCTTGATCCAGAGCAGATCCCTCGGTCACATAATAGCTGACATCAGCAATATGGACACCTAATTCCATATTACCATTCTTGAGTTGCTTGATATGAACTGCATCGTCCAAATCTTTAGCATCTGCACCATCAATGGTAAAAATCACCTCATCACGCAGGTCCAAACGCCCCACAAAGTCCGATTCTGATGGACATTCTGGCACACGATCTGCCTCTGCTAATACCTCATCTGGAAACTCAGAGACAATATCCATAGATTCCAAAACTTCCAGCACATCAATTCCTACATCGTCCTTGTGCCCTACCACATCACGAATGGTTGCTACAAAATAATCTCGTTTTTTGCTTGGATAAGCTTCAATGTCAACCTTTAGGATTTCTGTTCCGGTCAATACCAGAGGTGACTTCCTAATATAGATCTTCTGGGTAATCTTTTGGTTTTTAGACTTGATATAGCCAGCATATTCAGGCTTATCCTCATCGAAGATGATTAGCCCCACCGCTGTTTTCAAGCTGTGCTCCAGAATATCAATAACCTCCGCTTCCGCAGCTGTCCCTTTGAGCCGATCAGCTACCTTCTTAATAGCAATTTCCACTCGGTCACCCTCAATGGCAAAATGGACATCATCGCGGCTAATAAAGAGATCATCTTCCTCCTCATCAATCGTCACAAATCCAAATCCTGATTTATGTGCACGGAAAATCCCCTGCAAGGTCACCTGATTTTTCACTCTTTTTGGCATCGGCAAAGCAATCCGACCTGCATTGTCAAAGATCAACTTACGGTGGCCTTCCATACTGGAAACCAGCTTAACCAAACCGGTAAAATCCTTTGCGGAACTAGCACCGAACTGATCAGCTAGCTGACCCATGGTCACTGGACCAACTTCTTTGATATAGTTAATAATTTCGTTTTTCATGATACCTTTACTAAAAAAATAGACCAAGAACAAGTCCCAGTCTGATTTATCTACTTACTTGAAATGATAACAAGTGCGAGCGCATCCAACATCCAAAGGAAAATAAGGATAGCTGTAATACGCTGCATAACCGCCTCAAAACCACGTGCCTTTGTCCGCTCAAACAAAGCACCACTAGAAGAGTCAAAGACATTGCTAGACTGGTTTTTAGCTGGTTGGATAAAGATCACTGCAATCAAAATAACAGATAAAATCAACAGAATTGTTAATAATGCTTGATACATATTTTTTTCACTTTCTACAATAACTTCTGACATTATACCATAAAAACTATTTAGATTCAAGGTGAAGAGTCACTTTTCTCTCTTTTGGACAGTATTTTAGCACCTCAATCTTCTGTGGATGGGTCTTAGCATTTTTACTAGTCAAGTAATTCTTACTACCACATTCTGAACATTGTAAATTGATTTTAACTCTCACTAAATATCCCTTACTTTCAAGTAGTTTCTAAAATTGATCAAGGACCAGATAAGATTGAACAAGACTAGGCCGCTAGATAGATAAAATACCCAGTTGTAGCCCATGTGAGCAGCCACCGCTGACCCCATCATTGGTCCCACAACAGAGCCTAGATTGTTAAAAAGTTGATTGTAGGAAAAAATTCTTGAGATACCTTCCCTAGGAGTCAACTTCGTTAGAAGCGAATTGACAGAAGGCAAAAGGGCGCCTGTTCCAAAACCATACAGAAAACGAAGCAAACCCAACTGAAAAGGACTAGTCGCAAAAGCACAGAAAACGTTGATTAAAAGACTATAGGCTAAAGCCAGCAACAAGAGTCGGTGATTGCCAATTCGATCCCCAATTTTCCCCAAATGCCCCGATGTCACCAAGGATGCCATCCCCGGCAAAGAAATAATGAAGCCTGCTACAAAGAGTAGATTATCCGTTTGTCCCAGATGCCGAACATAGAGAGTCAGAATGGGTACAACTGCCTGAGCAGCCGCAATAATAATCATGGAAGCGATAAAAAGACCAACCAACATTTGTCGGTCTCTCACTTGCACCAAAACTTCCCGAATGGACATCGCCTCACCTTTTTTGACCGGAACAAAGTCCTCTCGGATATAGAAAATTGTCAAAATAACCACTAGGGCGTAAAGAAGACCAACCAGCAAGAATACCGTATGAACCCCAAACATCTCTGCTAAGATACCACCAAGAGTCGGTCCGATTAAGTTTCCGGCAACGGCTCCCGTTGATAAGGTGCCAAGAGCATAGCCCGTCTTTTCCTTAGGAACCTGACTAGCAATTAAGGCTGTTGCATTTGGAATGTAACCTGTAAAAACACCATTTAAAACACGCAGGACGATCAACCAGAAGACGTTAGGTACAAAAGCCATTCCCCCCATAGTAAAAATCATAGCAAAAGCTGCCCGCACCATCATGGGTTTACGTCCATAACGATCCGCTAAACTCCCCCAGATAGGAGCCATCAGAGCCGCTGCCAAGGCATTAGCCGACACAGCCAGACCAGCATAGTACTCCACTTGTCCCGGCGCCACCTTCAGCTCTTCCACAAAAACCGAAATAAAAGGCATCACCAAGGTAAAACTAGTTCCTGTCAGGAAATTTCCTAACCAGGCTATCTTCAAGTTCTGCTTCCAATACCTACTACCGTCATCCATCCTTTAACCCCTCCAAAAGACCTTGAACCTGCATCAAAGTCTTCTCAATTACTCCACTATTATCAATAACCACCGGAGCTTTCGCTCGTTTTTCATCCAAAGAAAGCTGAGCTGCCAGCCGATGTTCCGCATCTTGAACGGAAAACCCATTGCGCTTCATGAGTCTGTCCAATTGCTGCGCTTTATCGACATAAACTAGCCAGGTTTCATCTACTTCCCCGCTATAATCTGCCTCGTAGAGCAGGGGAATATCCATGAAAATTATCTCCTCTTTCTGCTTCAGTTCATCTCGTCTCTTTAAAAGCTCCTGACGAATAATCCGATCCTGCAACTTAGATAAACGAAGCCGAAAACTGCTATCTGCAAAAACAGCCTGCCCCAATTTTTCTCTGTCTATATTTCCATCTGCGGATAAGATCTTTTCACCAAATTCAGCCAGTAAGACCTGATAAAGCTTGCCACCTTTGGCTTGCAATTCATGCACCACCGCATCAGCATCAATAACTATGTATCCATTTTCTCGCAGATAGGCCGACACAGTTGACTTTCCTGAGGCGATACCGCCTGTCACTCCGATGACTCTAATCATCTAACACCTGACACCGAGGACAGAAATGCGTACCCCGACCGCCCAATTGGATTTTAACGATCTTCTCTTGGCAGCAAGGACAAGCCTGTCCTGTCTTTCCATATACTTGTAAATAATCCTGCATACTTCCATCCATCCCCAAGGCATTCTTATAAGTTCGGATCGTTGATCCACCTTTTTCAATCCCCAGTTGCAATACCTCAATAGTAGCCTGACGAAGAGCAGTTATCTGATTTGCTGATAGACTGTGACTGACTTGAGCAGGATGAACTTGCGCTCTAAATAAAACCTCATCAGCATAAATATTTCCCAAGCCTGCTACCAAGGACTGATCCAAGAGATGAGACTTGATAGGCTTTTTGGATCTGGCTAATTTTGCAGTAAATTCTGCTAAATGAAAATCTTCTTCTGTTGGTTCAGGACCGATTTTTCGACTAGCGAAATAAGCAGATAAATTCTTTTCCTGTAATAATTCCATGGTACCAAACTTACGGACATCCTGATAAACCAAGGTAGAATCATCAGTAAAAGTAAAAAAAGCATGAAAGTGCTTGTTTGTCGGCACCTGTTTTTGAAAGAAATTATACTTGCCTTCCATACGCAAGTGAGAAATCAATACAAAGTCTGTCAGATAAATCAAAAGATATTTGCCGCGACGCTGCACATCCATAATCACCTGACCAACCAAATCTTGACAAAAACGATCTACTCCTGTTTTCACCATGGGAGCATAAATGACCTCAACTTTTTGGATAGTCTTCCCCTTAACCAATCTATTCAAACCTCGACGAACTGTCTCAACTTCAGGAAGTTCGGGCAATTTATGATACCAAGAGCGTAAAAAGCGACTGAAATCAGGAGAGCAACACTCGGTGCTTCACACACGAAGAGTTCTGTCTATTTTTCTGAGCTTTTAGCTCGGGTTCCAGTACGCAAACACTCTACCTTTCTAAGTAAAATTACAAGATAAAAGAAAAATGGTAACCCTACCGACAGTGAAAAAGTACCTAAGGTAATGGTCACCCCTTTTCAAAGAGTCGTAGGCATGTTCAACACTGACTACTTAATCTGATTTTGCCAGAAAAGCAAGCCCCGCTATTCTTTGTCTACTACCAAATTTCGAACATAGTGAACGGTACGGCTAACTTCTTTAAAACCGTTTTTTATATGAAAAGCCTGACTGATTACATTATCAATATCCGCATCAGAAGCAAGCTGGCTTGCCCCCATTGTTCGTGCCCATTTTTCCGCAAAAATCAGCAATTGACCAGCAATACCTCGTTGGCGATAATCCGGACGAACCCAAATTCCCTCCAGATAGGCAACAGGACTAGAACAACACCCTTCAACGTATTCTGAACGAAGTGATAAACTAACCCAAGCTATGGCTTTTTTCTCCCCATCATAATAGAGAAACTCATTTGGAAAGGCGCCAGCCCTGAACTGCTCTAGTAAGTTTATTTCTTTTTTCTGCCATACCTGACTTGCAAAGCTACTCCATATGCAAACATCTTCTTTCGTCACAGGTTTTATCATCAATGCCTCCTATAACGCAGTAAAAACCTTGCGGCTTCCCTGACGAATATAGATCCCTATTAAATTGAAGTAAAATAGAAGTTTTCGATGACTTGGATCGAGTTTGATTCGCTAAAGCTGATGCCTTTAAAAAAACTACTCAAATTTACAAAAATTCCTATAAAAAGTCCTTAGGCGACTCAGTATCAGAACCTAGCTCTCGTATTCCTGTTAATACTCCTTCTCATTATAGCCAAAGTCGGCCAGATCTAACTTCTTATCACGCCAGTTTTTTTTGACTTTGACCCAGGTTTCCAAAAAGACCTTATCACCTAGCATCAGTTCGATGTCACGACGAGCCATAGAGCCAATCTTCTTGAGCATAGCACCTTGCTTACCGATGATAATGCCCTTTTGACTATCACGCTCCACCATGATAGTCGCTCGAATATGTACCTTGTCTGTAAACTCATCACGTTTCATAGACTCAATCACCACCGCTACTGAATGCGGAATCTCTTCACGGGTCAGATGCAGAACCTTTTCTCGAATCATCTCAGATACTAAGAAACGCTCCGGATGGTCTGTGATTTGATCTGCTGGGAAATACTGGAACCCTTCGTCTAGATTTTCCTTGAGAATCTCCATGAGACGGTTAACATTGTTGCCCTGAGTCGCAGAGATTGGCACAATCTCCTTGAAATCCATCTGATGACGAAAGTCCTCAATCTGCTCCAGAAGCTGGTCTGGGTGTACTTTATCAATCTTGTTGACCACCAAAATGACTGGAACGTTTGCTTGTTTGAGTCGCTCCATAATCATATCATCACCTTTGCCTCGCTTTTCATCAGCTGGCACCATAAAGAGGACTGTATCCACCTCACGCAGAGTGCTGTAGGCAGATTCCACCATGAAATCGCCCAAGGCTGTCTTGGGCTTGTGAATGCCCGGCGTATCAATGAAAACAATCTGCTCCTCATCGGTTGTATAGATCCCCATAATCTTATTCCGAGTTGTCTGAGCTTTATCGCTCATAATGGCAATTTTTTGCCCCATCACATAGTTTAGGAAGGTCGACTTCCCTACATTTGGACGACCTAAAATCGCCACAAAACCTGACCGAAATGTCATGTATTCTCCTTAAAGTTCTAAAAAATAAGGTTCCAAATCTTAGGCAAGAAGATAATAAGCCCTGTTAAAAGAGCAAAACCTGAGATAAATAGAACCGCCCCTGCTGCCATATCTTTAGCATTTTTAGCCAGCATGGAAAAATGATAACCCGATGCCAAATCTACCACATTTTCAATAGCTGAATTGACAATTTCAAAAGCGATCACCAAACTGATGCTAAGTAATAAAAAGAGCCACTCCGTTACCGTTACTTGAAAAACAACCCCTGCCAGCACCACAAGGATGGCCGAGACTAGATGCTTCTTCATATTACGCTCTTCTTTGAAAGCAGTTAACAAACCCGTTACCGCAAACTCAAGACTAGCAATCAATTCCCTGTTTTTCCACCGATTTTTTGTATTATTCTCGTGTAAGTCCATAAGCAGTCAAAATTTCTTCTTGTAAACCAAACATTTCCGCCTCTTCTTCCGGCGTATAATGATCGTAGCCATTGATATGTAGAAAACCATGAACAGCCAAAAAGCCCATTTCACGCTCATAACTATGACCGTAATCTTCTGACTGTTCCCGTGCCTTATCAATGGAGATATACAATTCACCGATATAAGCATCAAAGTCTTCCATCATCTCTGCCAACTCAGGATTATCCAATAAATCTTCTTCGTTAAACACAATCAAAGATTCAGGCTTGTACTCCAGACTGACGACATCAGTGGGACGATCAATCCCCCTATACTTGAGATTCACCTCGTGGACACGGGCATTATCAACAAAAGTCACAGCCATTTCCTTATTCTGCTTGCCAATTTTTTCGGCCGCAAACTGGAGCAAATCCGTAATTTGCTCTTGCATTTGAGCAGAAACCTGCCCTGTTTCATCAATCATTTCAATATACATCGTCTCACGTTCCTTTTACGACTCCATTATATCATAAATCCTATCCATGAGGAGGTTTTAGTGGTATAATATCCTTAAACCATCCTATTAAAGGAATCGAATATGTTGCAAACACCAAAACACATCACCGCAATTATTGAGTCACATCTGGATCAGATGACACGGCTCGAAAAACATATCGGTAGCTATTTCACGCAACTGGATCCTGCGACGGCCGATCTAAGCTTAGAAACTACGATAAAAAATCTCCACATTTCCCCATCTGCTCTTACTCGTTTCGCTAAAAAATGTGGTTTTTCTGGCTATCGAGAATTTGTCTTTGCTTTTCAAAATAACCAGCAATATCTAGAAAAACATTTTGAAAAATTACAGCGTAGCCTAACAAAGAAGGTTCTCGTTGATTATGAAGAAATCCTAACTTCAACCAATAATTTAGTGGATGAGGAGAAACTTGAGGAAATCGCTAAACTAATAGATGCCAGCAAAAGAGTGTACTTCTACGGCATCGGAAGTTCTGGGCTGGTTGCCATAGAAATCAAATCTCGGTTTATGCGTTTAGGTGTGGTATGCGATGCTATCACGGACAAAAACAATCTCATTTGGACAACGAATATTTTGGACGCAACTTGTTTGGTCATTGGACTTTCCTTATCCGGGCAAACAGAAGAAGTCATGGAACACTTACATTTAGCTACTCAAAAAGGCATCCCAACAGCCCTGCTAACTACCAGATGCTTTTCCCATCCCCCCTTTGATCAAATCATCCCTGTTGCTTCTGTCAGGCATCTGAACTATGGCAACCGAATTTCTCCACAAATTCCTCTCCTCATTATGCTAGATGTTATTTATGCATACTTTTTGGCTATTGACAAGGAAAGAAAAGAGAATATTTTCAAACAAACAATTAAAGAGTAACTTATATAAAGTAGTAAGAAATTAGAAACTAAAAAATTTAAATCGTGGCCTTGCTCCTCACTCCAAGAGGGATGAGGCCCTTTAACTTTTCTCCAGCAGTTTTGAGACTTCTTTTAAGCATGGAAAAACTCCCCTCATCGTTTCTGGTGAAATAGTTTGATCTATTCACTGTCCACTATAAAGGGAGTATATTAGAAAGCCATAGTTGTTCGCTTTTTATCATTGTATTCTGACATCGCTCTAAATTTGGTCTAAAAAGGAGATTAGGATCTGTGCCGAACGTTTACCTGCTTGAATGATGAACTCATCAAACGTTATATTAGCATCTCCTTGGGCAGTATCGCTCATGGCTCGGATGACTAAGAATGGTTTGCCTGCATTGATAGCGGCTTGAGCAATCGCTGCTCCTTCCATTTCCACAGCAAGAACCTCTGGAAAGTGTTCCTTGATGATTGCAATCTTGTCCTGACCTGCTATAAAGCTATCACCTGTCACAATCAGACCTACATGACTAGCCATTTCCTGCTCTTCCAATACGGATCTTAGCTGCTTCAACAAGGTTTGATCTGCCGGAAAATACAATTCCTGACCTGCCATTTGCCCATAGGCATAACCAAAAGCTGTCACATCGACATCGTGGTAAGCTAATTGGTCTGCCACAACAACATCTCCAACAGCAATGCCCTCAGCGACTGCACCTGCCGAACCTGTATTGACGATGACATCTACCGCAAAACGATCGACCAAAATTGCTACAGACATGGCGGACATGACCTTCCCAATCCCTGATTGAACAAGAACAACCTCGTGTTGACCGATACGTCCCTGATAATAGGTTCGACCTAAAACTTCAGTCTCAATTCCCTCTTGAAGATGGTCAAGTAAAATCTTCAATTCTTGAGGCATGGCTGCGATTATTCCAAACTTCATCTTCTCTCCTAAATAAATAATACTGCCAAGACAAATATCACTAGCAAGAGGATAACCCAAAAGAGGATTTTATTGACCTTGCTACGAAATTCTTCACGTTTGATGGTTTCGATACGGCGACTTTTTACCACCGTGGGGGTGACTGGAATACGGATAGTCTGCCCTTCCTCATAACCCTGATAATCCTCTTCGAGATAGGGTTCAAATACAGAGTCATCCATTGGGACGTCTTGATTGGGACGGTAATGCCCAAACATAAATCCATCAGAATACTGCTTCTTTTTCACTTTCTCTAAAATATCATCTGTTAACAAGGGCTTCCCCATGCTTTAACCTACTTTCTCATGAGTTGTAAATATTGAACAGCCATAATAGTCTTGGCATCACAAATATCTCCACTTGCTACTAAACTCAAGGCTTCTTCCAAGGTTACCTCGTAGAGTTCAATAACTTCGTCTTCATCCATGGGACGAGGGTTCTCAACCTTTATCAGATTGTCAGTTAGGTAGAGACGGATACGCTCATTACAAAAACCAATGGCCGAATAAAAATCTGCCAGTAAGGTTAGTTTATCACTGCTGTACCCAGTTTCCTCTTCCAATTCGCGCAAGGCTGCATCTTCCAAGGTATCCTCTTCTCCCAGCTCCAACTTACCGGCTGGAATTTCGTAGATGGTACGCTCAATTGCCTTACGGTATTGTTTAACTAAAATCATCTTACCATCTGATGTCAAAGCTAAAACACAAACTGCTCCCTTATGGAAAACCAATTCCCGCTTACCAGTTTTACCATCTGGTAATTGGACATCATCAACTACGACATCAAAGATATGTCCCTTGAAAATCTCTTTCCGATTAATGGTTTTTTCTTCAAATTTCATATAACTACCTATTTTTTATCTGGATGGAAAGGAAAACGCGTTGCATATCCTTCTTTATTTTCTTGGCGACTACGACCAATACCGATTGCATCTTTAGGAATATCCTTTGTGATCACAGAGCCAGCAGCCAGCAGAGCATTATCGTTAATTGTTACCGGTGCAATGATGGTTGAATTTGAGCCAACAAAGGCATTGTCTCCTACTCTGGTCTTAAACTTATTTTTTCCATCATAGTTCACAGTGATGGTACCAGCTCCCACATTGACATTTCTTCCAATGGTCGCATTTCCAAGATAGGTCAAATGCCCTGACTTAGTTCCTTCTCCAAGCGTAGAAGCCTTGACTTCCACAAAATTACCGACATGAACCCCTTTTTTCAATAGACTATCTGGACGGATATGAGCGTATGGTCCAACTGTTACACCTTCATCAATGATGGATTCTTCAATGTCTGAATTGCTAATCACAACATCTGCTGCAATTTTAGAATCGCGGATACGAGTGCCGTTTGTCAAAACAGTGCGCTCCCCTATGCTGGTTCTACCTTTCAGTACAACATTGGCTTCAATAACTACCTCTGCACCAATTTCAACATCAATGTCGATATAAGTTGCTTCTGGATTGATAAATGTAACACCATTGACCATATGTTTTTCATTGATCCGTTTACGCATCACCGCTTCAGCTTTTGCAAGAGCAGTACGGTCATTGACGCCTAGACTTTCGTCAAAATCTCGCAACACATAAGCCCCCACTTTTTCTCCCGCCTGACGGAAGATTGCAATCACATCTGTCAGATAGTATTCGCCTTGAGCGTTGTCCGTATTGATGTCCTTTAAGGCTTCAAAGAGGCGTTTATTATCAAAGAGATAGGTACCAGTATTGATTTCCCTGACTTGTTTTTCAAAATCGTTAGCATCCTTTTGCTCAACAATTTTTTGTACCTCACCATCTGCATTTCGGATAATTCGACCATAGCCAAAAGGATCATCTGCCTGAGCAGTCAAAATGGTCGCCACATTTTTATGGCTAACATGGAAACTAATAAGATTGTTCAAACTTTCACCTGTAATCAGCGGTGTATCACCTGCAATTACCAAGGTTTGTCCTTCTAACCCTGCCAGTTCCGGCTCAGCCATCATTACTGCATGACCTGTTCCCAACTGCTCAGACTGGAATGCACATTCCGAGCTACCTTCTAAAACTGCCTGAACCAATTCGGCCTTATGACCAACAATAGTCACTGTCTTAGCTGGCTCCACAGCATCTACAGCACGCTTAACGTGCTCCAGCATAGTGATACCTGCTACCTTGTGTAAGACCTTTGGCAAGTCAGATTTCATGCGAGTTCCCTTCCCCGCTGCTAGGATAATGGCATAATTATTACTCATAAATATCTCTCTTTTCAATCTTATCACCTCATTATAGCAAATTTTAGGATTTTTGGAAAATAGCAGAACAAAGAGCTGATATTGTAAACAAAAAGGAGAGTCTAAACTCTCCAGATTGAAAGATTTATCTTCCGCTTCGTATGTATTTGTGTGGTTGCTCCTCAACCATACAATCCATCTATTTCAAACTCCAACCACCATCAATAGAAATAATCTGCCCTTGCATAGACGAGAATTTTCCCGTAGCTAACATAAAGGTCAACTCTGCAATTTCTTCTGGCTGTGTCCAGCGTCCGATAGGAGTCTGAGCTGCTACCCAATCAGCCAGGCCTCCTGGTTCAAAGTCGGCCTGGGTCATCCCTGTCTGAACAGCACCTGGGGCAATGCCGAAGACTTGAATACCTGATTTGGCATAGTCAAGGGCGAGCTGCTTGGTAAAGCCTGCTAGAGCATGCTTGGAAGCTGTATAGGCTGAACCTCCTCCACCTGCTAAACTAGAAGCAATAGAGCACATATTGATTATCATGCCCGACTTGTTTTCTACCATTTGGCGCAGATAGGGACTGGTCAATCTGGTTACTGAGAAAAAATTGACTGCAAAGATATGTTCCAATTCTGCCTCTTCTATCTCTAAGTGAGGACGATAATCATCCAGAACACCTGCGGTATTACAGAGGACATCAACTGTCTGGCACCATGAAAAAATCGGAGATAGATCATCTGTCAGGTCAATTTGTAAAAAATGAAAATCACCAGTTAAATCAGGCTTGCTGGTCCGATCCAGTCCGTAAACACGCCAGCCATTTTCCAAAAAAATCCGAGCCTGCGCAAGACCTATGCCGCTGGATACACCTGTGACAAGGACTCTCTTAGTCATGAACTTCTACCCAGTCAGTTGCTAGCACATCACAAGGTGTCGGACTCCACATAGAAAATCCCTCGCCTTCACCTGTTACATTGATAAGAAAATAGGGTGTGGCCACTAGTTTTTGACCATCAACTTCAATAGTGTCAAAGAGTTGGACATAGTTCTCTGCTCCACCCCATCCAGTACGTACATATTTCTTTTTTGCCTTTAAACCCGGTAAAATCTCTTCAAATGTCATGATTTTCTCCTTTATTGCCTATAAACGTTGATTTAATAAGGTTTCTTGAACCTTATAATGAGTTGTTGCTATCGTTATGGACTTACAATCTTTTCAATAGGAAAAGCCCTCTTTTTTGATATATCCCATCGTACCTTCTTGGCTTTCTAACCCAAGTATAATTAGGACAGATGTATATTTTTGGCTTTTAAATTATCCAAACATTCTTCCAGATACTCCTCGTTGTGTTCGGGGTAAATAGGGTGTGTAATGACCTCTTCAGATAGTTTTTCATATTCAGAAACAACTTTTCCTCTATACAAAGGATTTTTCCATTTTTCATCCGGTTTATATCCCCGATGCTCCATTTCCGCAAGAATCAGGCAATGATATTGGTACAACTTATAGGGAGAATATTCAAAAACATAGTTAACAGTTGCGTGCAAACGTCCCCATCCAGCTCCTCTCAAGGCTGCGCATTCTCTATGTTGTCCTAGTAATTGCTGACGTGGTAATTTATTTATTAGTTCTTCATGCCATAATCTCATACCTATAATGTATCCCCTATTTTTCCAAACTCTAAATTCTACAACTTTATTGACTTTCTTAGTCATTCGGAAATCTTATGTAACTGTCATATTCCATAATAACAAAAAACTCCTTTATTTATTATACCAAAAAATGATAGACCACTCAAAAAGCTAGTCTATCACCATCCTTGCAAATTTGTTTAGCTCAATTCATCTTTTTTCAACATATAAAGTGCACCTAGAAGAGAGGAAATTAGGGCTAGACTGATAAAGCCCAAAGGCAACCAACCTGTCCAATCTCGTTCCCCATAGCCGAAATGTGTAGCTACAATCTGACTAAAGCCACTCAACACTGTAAGAATGTAAGAAGGCATAAACACATGAATAATAGAAGTTTTCTTTCGATAGTACCAGATTCCTGCGGCAATCCCAACCAAAATAAGAACAGAAACCCAAAATGGCAGACGGATGAACTCATAAAACTGGCGACTTAGCCATATCCGCAGACCGATTATTCCAAGAACTAAGATGCTCCAGATTCCTATCACAAATCTCGCCTTGGCCTTAGACGGCTCATAGACGAGATTCTTTAGGATAAAAAAGGCAGAACTTGGCAACATGAAGCCGATGAGAAGATCACAAAGTAAGGAGCGCCATTCCAATTTCATATATCCCGTACAACTAAAGGTTCCTAGAAACAGCCAACCGATATAGACCAAGGCAATACTCCCTGTTAACCTCAAACCATAATACCAACGCAACGGAGGTAAATCAGACAGAAGTTGATCTGCCATTTGCTGACTATCCTTACCAAGAAAATCTTCAGCCGACTGACCATCCTTCTGTGCTTCCAAAACATCTTGATAAATAGATACCAGCAACCTTACGGTTCTTTCCTCCTGATTGTAAAAACCAGAGGCCAGAGTCATATAGGTACGAAGGCGCTTCATATAAGCCTTGTTTTCCTTATTTAATTTTCGTTGCAAATCGTTCATCTGCTTTAAGTGTAGCTGAAATGTATTCATCTCATTTTTCCTTTCTCATCAAGAATATCATACTTCCTATCCAAAAGATTATAATCGGCAGGAAAATTAAAGTGAGATTAAGCCAGATGGGAACAGAGGCTCCCACTTGCTTTAGATAGCTAGTCAAGCTACCACAAGCCAGAGTGAGAACATAGGTAGGCAGAAAGACATAGCGAACTAACTTCTGCTCTTGGAAAAATAGCAGAGCTACTCCTAGTAGGGCAAGTAGAACCACCAATCCCCAACCAGTCAAGACGAAATCAAGCTTCTTTGGAACTAACCAAAGCCGCAAGAAACAAAGTCCTAAAAAGACGAGAGAAAAACCAATATAGATCCCTAAAATCTTGATTTTATCAGTCTGGTAAATCAGTCTACGAAGGGTAAGAAAGATACCTATTGGCAACAGTAGACTGAGAACGGTATCGCAGAGCAAGCCAATCCAGTTGAGAGAGATGACTCCTGTTCCTGCAAAATCCATTAAGAACTGGCTGCCAAGATAGATACTAAGAATAAGAACACTTAAACGAGCCACCTCCATAAGACCAATAGGTGGAAGGTAGGACAAGAGTTCGTCTGCCATCTGTTTGCTATCTTTGCCGAGGAATTCCTCTGCGGAACAACCGTCCTGCTGAGCAGCAAAAACATCCTGATAGATGGACAAAAGCTGTTCCATCACGACCTCCTCTTGATGATAAAAAATAGAAGCAATCATCATATAACTGCTGATACGTTCCATATATTCCTTATTTTTCCTGATTAGTTTTTCCTCAATCATCTCAATCTGTTTACGATATTCCAGTTGCTTATTCATTTCATTCTCCCTTCACCAAGATACAAAGAGCGTAAAAATCCGTATAAAAATAGGAAACGGACAAAGTGGGCTAAAAACACTTAGGACGGTTATCTTTTTTACTAGGATTTTAGCTCGTGTTCAATTAAACCAAGATACAAAGAGCGTAAAAATCCGTATAAAAATAGGAAACGGACAAAGTGGGCTAAAAACACTTAGGACGGTTATCTTTTTTACTAAGATTTTAGCTCGTGTTCGATTAAACCAAGATACAAAGAGCGTAAAAATCCGTATAAAAATAGGAAACGGACAAAGTGGGCTAAGCACACTAGGACGGTTATCTTTTTTACTAGGATTTTAGCTCGTGTTCGATTAAACCAAGATACAAAGAGCGTAAAAATCCGTATAAAAATAGGAAACGGACAAAGTGGGCTAAGCACACTAGGACGGTTATCTTTTTTACTAGGATTTTAGCTCGTGTTCGATTAAACCAAGATACAAAGAGCGTAAAAATCCGTATAAAAATAGGAAACGGACAAAGTGGGCTAAAAACACTTAGGACGGTTATCTTTTTTCAACGGTTTGTAGCCAACCGATCTACCTTTTTAACCAAATCATTCCATTGGAGCCAAAAATCTTCTAAATAGGCCTGTCCTTGAGTTGTTAGGTAAAAATACTTTCTGTCTGGACCATCTGGAGAAGGCTTATTTTGACTCACAATCAAACTATTTTTTTCCAATTTTTGTAGAAGAGGATAGACTGTTCCACCGACCATATTCTGAAAGCCACTAGCCCTCAGTTCTTGAACCAATTCATAGCCATAAATTTCCTGTCGGGCGATGATCTGCAGGACACAACCGTCTAAGATCCCTTTTAGCATTTGTGTCTCCTTCATGCTATCCCTCCTTCCTATCTAATTTGTTTTACCAACTAGTGTTTTAAAAATAAAAACTTGATAAAGCCAAAGTTTTCCAACTATCTTGTTTTACATACTAGTTCTATAGAA
Source organism: Streptococcus sp. DAT741 (assembly GCF_009866825.1). NCBI lineage: Bacteria > Bacillati > Bacillota > Bacilli > Lactobacillales > Streptococcaceae > Streptococcus > Streptococcus sp. DAT741. The sequence goes on along the minus strand of NZ_CP019557.1, from coordinate 536,793 downwards.
TGATAGCACATTTGAACTAGTTTGTAAAGCATATTAGCTAAAATAAGATGGATACGATAAAAAATATATGCGCAAATAAAAAACTAATAATTGATCAAATAATGTTGCCAATGGCAAAATAAAAACTTGGGTTCCCCCAAGTTTAAGAAATGATTCTCTTATAAGACCGTGTTGTAATCATGTAAACCAGTGAGTAAAGTAAGAAGTACCCAGAACACAGCCCCACCGCTACCTTAAATATCAGCTCTGTATTGACTACCCCTATAGAAAATAGGATAGATGATAACATCTTATAAGCAAATCCTAGATGGACAAAGGCCAGAAGAACTGGCAAGAAAAATACTGTCAGTAATTGCTTACGAATAGATTGTCTGGTTTGTTGTTCATCCAAGCCAACCTTTGTCATAATCACAAAACGGCTCCTATCTTCAAATCCTTCAGAAATTTGTTTGAAGTAAATGACTAGTACGACCGCCATGAGAAAAATCAGAGAGAGAAGCAAACCAATAAAGAACAAGGAACCTGCCAAACTGAAGAAGGAACGCATAGCATAAGCACGGTAGCCCAAGCTGATAACAGATAAACCGTTTGGCAGTAGACTCCTATCCCACAATTCACTTTCAAAGTTTCTAGTTAAGAAATGCTCCCGCGCCTTGACTTGCTCTTCTTCTGGCAAGCTGGATTCATAGCCTAAATAATACCTAGCGTCTACACGCTCTGTGAACATATCCAAATTGTTTACCACCAGAACAAGATGCTGACCGAGAGTAAGAGAAATAGCATGTTTTGGTAAATGTCCCAGGGTAATATTCTTATGTAATACTTGAGCAACTTGAAGACGTTTGCTGCCAATCTCAACCTCTTGACCCTTTTGATAATCGCCATAAATCGCCAACTGATTCGCGGACAAATCCAAGGTTTGTCCAGTCATTTTCTGATAGGTATTTTGGTCAATAATATAACCAATACCGACTGGCTTAGAAAATTTCCTATTTGAATACTCTTCATCTGATAAAAAGTTAATCCGTTGGGTTGTTGCATTGGCAAAATAGAATCGCTGATAGTCATAGGTCACTTGGCTTTTCACCGGAATCTGTGCTTTCTTCAAAATATCATCTGCCCACTTCTGAACCTGCTCACGAGAAGTATTTAGCCTGAGACCGATGTCAATGGAAAAATCATTGGGATTCTGATTGGTAATATGATCTTTACCACCAATATAGATGTTGAGTCCACCTATCATAGTCACTAAAAACATAGCTGACAAAATAGTAATAGTCGCAAGTCCCATAGCGTTTTTTCGCATACGGAAAATCAAATTAGATATGGAGATAAAATTAGCTGGTTTATAGTAATAGCTTTGGCGATTTTTTAACCAATTCAAAAAAGTAATGACACCAGCCTGAAAGAGTAAGTAGGTCGCTAAAATAACTAAAAGAGTCGCACCAAAAAAACTTGGTAAAGCTAGAGAAGGATTTCCTCCTGACTGAGCAATTGTATAAGCTATAGCTAGCAAAATTAGGCTCGTGAGAGTTTGTAATGGAAGAAAAACTGCCTTCTTATCCCCAATCTTCTTTCCCTGAACAAGTTTGAGAGAATCCGTCAGCCCCAATTTGCTGATATTAAAAATGCTAACCAGTAGAAAAACTGCCAAAAGATAGGTTGCTACCAGAATAACATTTTTCATCTGGAAAGTGGAAGCCAGAACGACTTTCATTTGCATTACTTTGAGTAAGAGAGCGTAGAAAAATCTATCCAGTACGATACCTAGTATCAATCCACTCCCAACAGTTCCAATGAAAAAGACTAGATGCTCAAAGCAAGTCATGAGAAATAAGTGTTTCTTCTCTAATCCTAAAATACTATAGACCCCAAATTCTTTAGAACGTTGTTTCATGATAAAACTATTAGCATAAAAAATCATGCTGGTAACGGTAATCATAACCACAATCATCCCAAGGCCTAATACATGAGTCACTTGATTTGCTCCCCAGACTTCACCTAGATTGGGATGAAAGGCTAGGGAAGCAAAAATATAGGCAATAGTTGTTGACACCATAGTCATTAAGATGTAGGGGTAATATAGACGACGGTTCTTTCTTAGATTAGTGAGAGCTAATCGGAAGGTTAATCCTAGCATATTACTCACCTCGATTCGCCATAACAGTCAAGGTATCAGAAATCAACTGGTACATTTCCTGACTACTTCGTTCTCCACGATAGATTTGATTGTAGAGAATACCATCCTTGATAAAAATCACACGCTTAGCACGACTGGCAGCAGCGGTTGAATGAGTCACCATCAGAAGAGTTTGTCCCTTCTGATTGATTTGTTCGAAAACATCTAAAAGAGTTGCCGAAGATTTGGAATCCAATGCCCCTGTTGGCTCATCAGCCAAGAGGATTTCAGGACGTGTGATGATTGCACGCGCTACGGCTACCCGTTGCTGCTGTCCACCTGAAATCTCGTAAGGCATTTTGTCTTGTAGAGTTCCAATTTCTAGACTATTAAGTGTATGTACTAACCGTTTGTTCATCTCATCAATCGGATAACGTGAAAGGACTAGAGGAAGTAAAATATTATCCTTAACAGAAAGTGTGTCTAGAAGATTAAAATCCTGAAAGACAAAACCAAGCTTTTCCCGCCGAAAGGCCGAAGCTTCCTTACTTCTGATAGACTGTGTATCCAATCCATTGAGCAAAACCTTTCCTCTCGTTGGTTTGTCAAGAGTCGCAAGAATATTGAGCAGAGTCGTTTTTCCCGAACCAGACTCTCCCATAATGGCTACATATTCCCCCTCCTCCACCGTAAAATGAATATCTTTTAAGGCTTCAACCTGACCAACTTTAAAACGAGAACTATAAATTTTTTGAACATGCTGAACATCTAAGAGTGACATAATCTCTCTCCTTTTCTTTTTCTCTTTTAATCCTACCTCTTCTAGAAAAAGATTGCCATCGCTCTAGCTTTCATTTTGGTGACAATTTTGTAAGCTATATCAATGAATCAGATTGAACAAATACCAATAACCCAGGAAACAGGTCATTTAGAGACAAAAACAGATGGGCTTTTCAAGGACTCTAATCCAAAACCAGCACTTCTTCTCTCATTCCAATCCGAACCTCTGTCCCTTCTCCTACCTTAGAAGTTAGTTTTAGGGAATAGCCCAGCTCCCTAGCAATTTTTTGTGATAAATAGAGTCCCAGCCCCGAAGATTGTTGGGTTCTGCGACCGTTGAAACCTGAAAAACCTCGTTCAAAGACTCGTTCTAAGTCACTTTCTGCAATCCCTATCCCTGTATCTCGGATAACTAAATCATCACCGTCTAAAAAAATTGATATGGTTCCTCCCTGACAATATTTGAGAGCATTGGACAGAAGTTGCTCTACCAAAAGCCCCAGCCAGCGTTTGTCTGTCTTTAGAGTTCGCTCTAAAGAGCCTAATACTAAGCTGGTGTTAGACTGGATGAAAAAGAGAGAATACTTCTTGACAAGCTCCTTCATCAACTCATACAAGTCGACGCTTTCAATCAGCAAATCGTCATGAAAAGATTGGAGGCGGAGATAGTTCAAAACCAAACCTGTATACTGCTCAATTTTAAAAAGTTCTGATTCTATCTGATGGCGAATTTTCCCTGCCTCCATTTCCTTAATCATCAGTTGACTTGCTGCAATGGGAGTTTTCATCTGGTGAGCCCAGAGCGTGTAATAATCTTCTAATTCCACTTGTTCTTGTAGTTGCTTTTCCATTAGAAACTTATTTTGAACTTTCAAATATTCTACCTTCTCTTGTAGATGAAGTTCACCAGCTGTCCCTGACTGAACTTCCTGTCCACGCCAGATTTTCTTAAAACGTGAAAAATCTACCACCAAATCCCAAAACAAAGCCCCAAACCAACAAAGTGTCAGGAGAGTCAAAACATAGATAGTTAAATCCTTCTCAACTTCAAAGAGAAAACTAAAGCCTAAGATGGTGCTAGAAAAAATAATGTAAGCGATGATGAAGACGAGACGATAATAGAGCCAAGACCTAAAAAAATAGACCAGCACTCTTCCAAAATCCTGTTTAATCATGAGTCCATACTAAGCCGTAGCCTACTCCTTTCTTTGTAGCAATCAAGTCTGGCAAACCTAATTCCGCCAATTTTTTGCGCAGCCGTGCAATGTTGACCGATAGGGTATTATCGTCCACAAAGAAATCGCTATTCCATAACTCCCTCATCAATTCCTCACGACTGACCACTTCCCTACTGTGTTCAAAAAGTACCCGTAAAATTTGGAATTCATTTTTGGTCAGATCTTCTACAGCCTGCTTAAAGTACACCTGCATGGTTTTTAAATCCAGAGAAACCTCCTCAAACCAAAGCAAACTTTGTTCACCGATAAAGTCGTAACTTCTCCTGAGTAGCCCTTGTATCTTGGCAAGAAGCACAGTCATCTCAAAAGGCTTTGTCACATAATCATCAGCCCCCATATTGATTGCCATGACGATATCCATGGGCTGATCGTGAGAAGAAAGAAACATAATGGGTACACGAGAAGTTTTCCGAATTTCTTGACACCAATAATAACCATTGAAAAAAGGCAGACCAATATCCAACACAATCAAATGTGGCTGAAAATTGCTTATCTGCTCTAAAACAGTATGAAAATCTTTGACTTCTTGGACCTGATAGCCCCAATGAACCAAATTCTTAGCTACTAGCTGGCTAATGGTTCGATCATCTTCAACGACTAAAATCTTCTGCATGATCTTCTCCTTCTCTATCATTATTATAGCTCATTACAGGAAAAATTTGAGGAAAAATAAGTAAAATAACCCTTACAAATTTGTCATTTTGCTTCAATTTCGCTATAATAGCGAAAAATGAACGAAGAAAAAGAGGATGCTATGTCAAATTTACTAAACTACATTGAAGAAAACCAATACGATAGTTTTTATGACCAGCCCGTTAATAAACTAGATCTTCTTGCTCTGGCAGAACTTTCCTACCTTCCTTTCGATAATCTAGTTCCCTTTTCCTTTGAAGAGTCAGGAATTCGACTCGACCATTTGGCAGAAATATTTGATGAAACCTATCAACATAATTTTCCATATTTTTCCATGGTAACTAAAAACCGACTAGCCCTGTTTGCCCTCTTAGCCAAATCCAAACGCTTCAAACATCTCAAGGCTTTTGGTTTCGTTAACGATTATCAGTTGAATCAAGAAAAACAATTCTCCGCTATCAGTTATAGACTGGACCGGCAAATCATTTTGACTTGCTTTCGAGGCACAGACGATACCATTATTGGCTGGAAAGAAGACTTTCACATGACCTATATGGATGAAATCCCTGCTCAACGCGCAGCAAGTGCCTATCTAAAAAAACTCATGGCATGCCAATCTGGAAACTATTATCTGGCAGGACATTCAAAAGGTGGAAATCTAGCACTCTACGCAGCTTGTCAACTCCCTTCTAAATTACAAGAAAATATCCAGGCCATCTACCCTTTCGATGCTCCTGGACTCCATAAAAAATACTTGGAAACTCCTAACTATCAGGCGATAAAAAATCGTGTCTATCCCATCATTCCACAAAATTCTATCATCGGCATGATGCTTGAAACACCAGAAAATGTCCAAGTCATTCGAAGCAATGCTGTCGGTCTCCTTCAACATATCAGCTTTACTTGGGAAGTCGAGGGGCTTGACTTCAGATCAGACCTATCCTTGACAGAAGATAGTCTACAAATAAACCAGACTTTAAAAACATGGACAGCTACCTTATCAGACAAAGAACTACAGAATTTTTTCGACCTTTTCTTTGGTATTCTTATCCAGGCTGGTATTGAACGTTTTAGTGATATAACCGTCAATCCTCTACAAAAATTGCAAGAAATAGATCGACTGAGAAAAGCACTTTCCCCAGAACAAGCTGAAATGGTAGATAGAATGATCCGTCTCCTATTTGACACTCGTTATCAGGTTTGGCGTGCCAGCCTCGGTAAACTCCTGCCCAATCCGGAATTGAGTTTCCAAAATTGGCGGAAGCTTTTTCAAAAAACAACCAATACAATCAAATAGCATGACTTTTAGATGAAGATTCTAGACATAAATGTGATTGAAGTAGGGTATTTTTACAGAGCTTGAAGTAAAAAAATGACCGTTTGAACTTTTTTATGTTCAAACTCCATAGTGCAATGAATAAAATAAAAAAGCGATCAAATTGGGAAGTTTACCAAACTAAAACCCAATCTGTTCGCTTTTTCGTTTTATGTCTAGTTCTTACCCTAGACTCTCTTTATAATTACAATTATATCTAAATTTAAATTATGATCTTAATTAAAAGATGTGTGCAGTCCCTTTAAAGCTTTGCCCAAGTCCTAGCGTCTTTGGAGTTTCTGTAGGTTCAGCTTGTTCTAATTTCTCAATATACTCATCAAGCCACTTGTTGCTCTGCCTTGATCCTTCTGACCCTCTGCCTCCTGGCGGTGCGATGTTAATAAATTTATTGCTTCCAACTTCATTAGCAGAGACAGAAGCAGTTGCAAATAGGGAAAGGGCAGCAAGTATCGCTACACTTGCAATTTTACATTTAGACATCGATAATACCTCATTCTAATAAAAAGATTAGTGCCTATCAGCACGACACTATCGTAGCATAAAAGCTCGCTCCAGTAAATACGAACAACAGCTACTTTACAAGAATACAGATAAAAATTAGATTTGTTGTAAAGTAAAACATATAAAATGTAGATTCTCAACGAAAATCTTTAGTAATTTTCACACTTGTGATTACGTTTGAACAAGTCTTCAAAGAAAACTACGAATCTTCCCTTTTCATCAGAAACACCGTACTATAACTAGTAGCCATATAATTATCTGAAAACTTCTGATTTTCTCCGTCATGAATACAACTCAGATAAAGCTTTCTCACATTTTCTTGTTGCCTGAATATACTGTTCTTCCTACTTCAATAACTTTTCTTTTTCCAAATATTCACGCGCTACTTGGGCTGCTGACTTGCCCTCCACATCAACCGCATGATTCATCCGAGTCATTTCTTCAGTCGAAATTTTACCTGCTAGCTGACCAAGAACCTTCGCCAACTCAGGGTATTTTTTCATAGTCGCCTTTGATAATAGCGGAGCTACCTGATACGGCGGAAAGAGTTGTTTATCATCTTCCAATACCTTGAGGTTGTTTCTGATAATCTGACTGTCCGTTGAGTAGACATCTATAATTTGTACATTTTGATTGGCGATTGCTTGATAACGCAAGGCTGGCTCCATGGTCCTCACATTCAAATTTAGACCATATAAATTTTTCAGACCAACATTCCCATCTTTACGGTCATTAAACTCTAGAGAAAATCCTGCAAGCGCTGTCTGCTGAACCTTTGCTAAATCAGAAATCTTCTCAATGCCATTTTCCTTGGCATAATCCTTCGTCACCGCCAAAGCATAGGTATTTTGGAAATTCATTGGTTTGAGGTAAACTAATCCATCTTGCTTTAAAATAGCCTCTCGAGCGTATTCGTAAACCTCTTGAGGATTATTAGATAGACCTGTCGGCGGAGTGGATAAAAGAGTAGTCGTAATAGTCCCTGTAAACTCGGGGTAAATATCAATACTCCCCGACTTTAAAGCTTCATAGAGGAAGCTAGTTTTTCCAAAATTAGGCTTAATCTCTACACCAATATCTGTATGGTTCTCGATCAATATCTTGTACATATTGATGAGAATTTCTGGCTCCGCACCGAGTTTTCCGGCAATCACAATCTGTTTAGATGGTTTGTTTAACATAGGCACATAGCTAGCGCCCACAGCAAATAACGTTACTAGTAGAGCCAGCAAAATTGTTTTTGGACTTCTATCCTGCAACAGTCGAATTCCATAACCAAAGAGAACCGCCAAACTAGCCGACGAAATCGCACCAATCAATATCAGAGCCGAATCATTACGATCGATCCCCAGAAGAATAAAGGATCCCAGCCCACCTGCACCGACCAAGGCTGCCAAGGTTGCTGTTCCGATAATCATAATGGAAGCTGTCCGAATACCTGACATAAGAATGGGCATGGCCAAGGCTAGTTTGAACTTCTTCAACTTCTCCCATTTCGTCATTCCAAAAGCTGTAGCAGCCTCTTCCAAGTAAGGATCAATCTCAGCAAGACCTGTCAAAGTTCCCTGCAAAATAGGGAAAACAGCATAGATGACTAGAGCAACCACCGCAGGCAGAGTACCAATTCCCATAAAAGGAATGAAAAGACCAAGAAGAGCTAGCGAAGGAATCGTTTGAAAAATCCCTGTAATCTGCAAGCTCCATTCAGTCAGTCGTTTCTTATTTGACAAAATCAAACCCAATGGAACAGCAATCGCAATCGCGATAATCAAAGCTAACAGGGAAATTCGCAAATGTTCAAAGAGAGCTGATAGCCACTCCTCCCTGCGCTCTAGAAAGGTTTCAACCAAATTCATCATGCACCTCCTCTAGTCTTGATAAATTCCTTGACAAAGTCGTTAGTTGGTTGATTTCTTAACTCATCAGGAGTTCCCAACTGCACCACTTGACCATCCTGCATCAAGCAAATGCGATCAGCTAACTTAATTGCCTCATCCATATCATGAGTGACAAAGACAGTCGTCATCTTATACTCCTCATGTAGATCCTTAATCAAGTCCTGCAACTGGGTCTTACTAATGGGATCAAGAGCAGAAAACGGTTCGTCCATAAGCAGAACCTTAGGATTGGCAATAATAGCTCGCAAAATGCCAATTCGCTGTCGCTCCCCTCCGGATAGATCCTTGGGTAGACGATTTAGATAGCTACCCGGATCCAGGCCGACCTTAGACAAGAGTTCTCTGATTTTAACCAAGGTTTCAGTCTTGTCCATTCCCTTCATTTCAGGAATAAGAGCAATATTTTCTGCCACAGTCATGTTTGGAAAAAGGGCAATTTGCTGGAGGACATAGCCTGTCTCAAGACGCAAATCTCGCAAATTATAATCTTTTAATGACTTGTCTTGAAAAAGAATATCACCATCAGTTTGTTCAATCAAACGGTTAATCAATTTCAGAGTTGTTGTCTTTCCACTCCCACTGGGACCAATCAAGACAAAAAATTCTCCCTCTTGGATAGTGAAAGTTAAGTTTTTCAAGATTGGACCACTAGCTTTACAAACTAAAGATATATTTTGATAATCAATCATTTTCCCCTCCTAATAATATTTGAGCAAGATTCTGACTATAGCATTGTGTCAACTGAAGCAAAAGTTCTTGCTCTTTTTGACTGAGTTTGGACAAGGCCTGCTGTTCGGCTTCTTCTAGCGGATGTAAAATCTGATTGGCAAACATTCGCCCCTCCTCTGTCAGCTTAACCCGCTTGTGGCGCTTATCTGCCGGATTTTCCTCCAAGAAAACCCAACCTCTCTCCTGAAACTTTTTGATGGTTGCATTGACAACTTGCTTACTGGAATAGGTTTTCTTGCTAACCCAATTCTGAGTCACACCTTCAGGATTGTAATAAATCCACATGAGAATCGATAGGCACTTGGCATGGAGTCCATGCTTTCGGGCATAACCTTCATACAGCCCAATTTGTTGATCGAAGATCCGAGCGTAGGTCTTACTGCGCTTGTGTAATTTTATCATTCTTGTTCTCCTTGTAAAAACAATCATCTCTCCCAAATTACCACCCTTTATAGGTAATAGATCTAATCTAAGATTTATATTTTTCCACACTGCTAACAGCTATAAGCTACAATCCTTGAGATAAGGGTAACTCTCATGGATTTCCTTATCACATTAGTCAATATTTTTTACTATTTTAACAGAAAAACAACTATAGTCAATTATTTTGACCATGTACAAATATATTGAGGCTTTCATATTCTTCCATATTTCCCTCCTTAATCCTTTCCAGATACTATCTCCAGTCACCTTAGTCATTCAATCTTTTTCTATAATCTTCCTTCCTCAATAGACCATATATAGCCTTTTTTTTAGAATTTTAAAACCCCAAAACAAGTCCACATAGTGTCAACCGATTGTTCTTAACTTCCTGTAGTTTAAGTGGTAAAATTTTATCGTAAATGCTAAAAAAAAAAAAGCATTTTTTCCTGAATAAAATAAGGAAGAGGTGGTCATGATTCGTATTCGGGCTGATTCTCAAATTGGAGATAGATAAACGTCAAAGAAAAGAGGAAAATTTAAAGATGAAAACAGGATTAAAAAGTCGATTTAAGACGATAGTAATGTTATTCTGCTTACTGTTTCAGGTCTTTGCCCCTGCCAGTACTGCCTTGGCGGAAGGAACACCAAAAGAAGTAAAAACTACCATTACATCGCTAAATATTCAAAGAAGAAGCGGCGATGCAGTTAATAGTATCTTTTATACTGAAAGATTCTATTTAACAATGGATTGGGATGCTAGCCAAAATAGGGCTGATTTAAAAGAAGGTGATTACTTTACTGTCTCACTACCAGACCAAATGAAATTCCCTTCGGATTCGTCAGCAACGAATTTTGATTTACTGTCTCCAGATGGCTCAAGTGTAGTAGCCAAAGCACATGTAACACCAAATCCTGATGGTGGTGGAAGTGTCAAGGTAACTTTTACAAATTGGGTGGAAAAGAGATATGATGTCAAAGGCTCAATGAAGTTAGCAGCTAATTTTGTTATCTCAAAAATCCGTTTGGATGAAGAAAATACATTTTCTATAACTGTAGGCGGACAAGTTACTAACGTAAAAATCAGACCAAATGGTCCAACGGACATTGTAAACGAAAAATTAAATAAATGGGGCTTAGGAATTGAAGGTATAGGGAATCGCGCAAAATGGGATGGTCGTATCAACCATGAAAAAGGAACTTATCCGAATGCTGTTTTTACCGATACTTTAGTAGGAAGCTCAGAAAAATTCATTAAAGATAGCTTTAAATTAGAAAAAGTTACGTTCGATTCAAAGGGACGTTTGGTACAAAAACTTGAAACAATCGATTTAAAGGATAAGATAGCTTTTTCTGATAATGACCAAACCGTTACCATAAAATTGGGTAATATAAATGGTGAACAGTATTCTTTTACTTATCAAACAACTTATACACCGTATACTGTTTTAAAAAATAAAGCTCAACTTATTTCTGAAGAAAAGATTATTAGTGAATATATTGCTAGTCATCAAAGTTCCTCATCTGGTGGTACAGGTTCTGGTGACTTGACCAACAAGATTAAAATCATCAAAGTCGATGCTGAAAATCAAGAGACAAAACTTGCCAATGCCAAGTTTAAAATTACCCGCATCTCTGATGGTGAAGAGTATGAAATCACCACAGACGCTCAAGGTGAAGCTGTGACAGAAAAATTAGTCGCAGGTCAGTACAAAATCAAAGAACTGACAGCACCAAATGGATTTGAACTAAATCCAGAAGAAATAACTGTTGATGTCGTAAATGGGCAAGCTGTTATAAAGACCATCACAAACAAGCCAATTAAAACATCAGTAAACGTTGACAAGAAATGGATTGGCCCTGCAAAAGATTCCGCTACAGTCCGTCTCTACGCAGATGATACAGACACCGGAAAAACAGCTACTCTCAACGCTTCAAACAGTTGGAAAGCAACATTTAATGACCTACGCAAATTTCATGCAGATGGCAAAGAGATCAAGTACACCATCAAAGAAGATGCGATCGAAAACTACCAATCTGAAGTGACAGGCGACATGGCTTCTGGCTTTACTGTGACAAATACCAACATTGAAAAAGTATCTGTACCAGTAACTAAGACCTGGAACGACAACAACGACCAAGACGGTAAACGTCCGAAATCTATCACCGTAAACCTCTTGGCTGATGGCAAAGTCGTTCAATCCCAAGAGGTAACAGCAGCTAACAACTGGGAGTATACTTTCACTGACCTACCGAAGTACGCTAACGGAAAAGAAATCGTCTATACTGTGGAAGAGGTGAAGGTAGATGGGTATGAGACGAAGGTGGAAGGAACTAACATCACCAACACCCATACTCCAGAAACAACGCAAGTTGCAGGTACTAAGACTTGGAACGACAACAACGACCAAGATGGTAAACGTCCGAAATCTATCACCGTAAACCTCTTGGCTAACGGTGAGGTCGTTCAAAGTCAGAAAGTCTCTGCCGATACGAATTGGACTTATACCTTCACTGACCTACCGAAGTACGCTAACGGAAAAGAAATCATCTACACTGTTTCAGAAGAAAAGGTAGACGGGTATGAGATGAAGGTGGAAGGAACCAACATCACCAATACCCATACTCCAGAAACAACGCAAGTTTCAGGTACCAAGACCTGGAACGATAACAACGACCAAGACGGTAAACGACCACAATCTATCACCGTAAACCTCTTGGCTGATGGTAAGGTCATCAAGAGCCAACAAGTCACTGCCGAAAACGACTGGAAGTATACCTTCACCGACCTACCGAAATACGCTAACGGAAAAGAAATCGTCTATACCGTGACAGAAAACGCTGTTGAAGGCTACACTACAACCTACGATAAGTACAATATCACCAATAGCTACACACCTGGTCAAACCAGCCTCACAGTAACCAAGACTTGGGATGACAAGGACAATCAAGACGGTAAACGGCCTGAAGCTATCCAAGTTCAACTCTATGCTAACGACCAGAAATCTGGCGAGGTCGTGACACTAACAGCAGCCAACAAATGGACACACACTTGGACAGGACTTGCTAAGAAGGCAAACAAAAAAGACATCGTCTACACCGTCAAAGAAGTCTCAAAAGTAGAGGGATACACCACTACTGTAGGAACTGTTGAAAATGGAAATGTCACCATTACCAATACCTATAAACCAAGTACAACCTCTATCAAGGTAAACAAGGTCTGGAAAGATAAGGACAACCAAGATGGTCTGCGCCCAACTTCCATTACCGTCAACCTCTTGGCGGATGGTGAAGTTGTTAAGACGGAAACGATCACACCAAATGCTGATGGCGATTGGAGCCACACCTTCACAGACTTGCCTGAATACAAAAATGGCAAGAAAATCACTTACACCGTTTCAGAAGAAAAGGTAGAGGGATACGAAACAACGGTAGAAGGAACTACCATCACCAACACCCATACTCCAGAAACAACAGAAGTTGCAGGTACCAAGACTTGGAACGATAACAACGACCAAGATGGTAAACGTCCGAAATCCATTACCGTAAACCTCTTGGCAGACGGTCAACCGGTCGCAAGCAAAATCGTCACCGCAGACGACAACTGGGCTTACAAGTTCTCAAACCTACCTGCTAAGAAAAATGGAGCTGCCATTACCTACACGATTAGTGAAAAAGCAGTCGCAGATTACACTACAACCTATGATGGCTACAATATCACTAACAGCTACACACCGGGAGAAACAAGTGTCACTGCCACAAAAGTTTGGGAAGACAACAACAACCAAGACGGACTGCGCAGGGAAATCAAACTAGAACTCTACGCAGACGGTGTTGCCACTGGACAGGTTCAAACCCTTTCTGAAGAGAACAACTGGAAAGCAACCTGGACAGGGCTTGCCAAGAAAGCAAACAAAAAGGACATCGTCTACACCATCAAAGAAGTCTCTGCTATTGATGGCTATACTTCAAAAGTAACTCAAACATCAACCAATAACTTTACCATCACCAACACCCATACTCCAGAAACAACGCAAGTTGCAGGTGCTAAGACCTGGAATGACAACAATGACCAAGACGGTAAACGTCCGAAATCTATCACCGTCAACCTCTTGGCTAACGGTGAGGTCGTTCAAAGTCAGAAAGTCTCTGCCGATACGAATTGGACCTATACCTTTACTAACCTACCGAAATACGCTAACGGGAAGGAAATCGTCTACACTGTTTCAGAAGAAAAAGTAGACGGGTATGAGATGAAGGTGGAAGGAACCAACATCACCAATACCCATACTCCAGAAACAACGCAAGTTGCAGGTGCTAAGACCTGGAATGACAACAATGACCAAGACGGTAAACGTCCGAAATCTATTACCGTAAACCTCTTGGCGGATGGTAAGGTCATCAAGAGCCAACAAGTCACTGCTGAAAACGACTGGAAGTATACCTTCACCGACCTACCGAAGTACGCTAACGGGAAGGAAATCGTCTACACTGTTTCAGAAGAAAAAGTAGACGGGTATGAGATGAAGGTGGATGGCTACAATATCACAAACAGTTACACACCAAGTACAACCTCTGTCAAGGTAAACAAGGTGTGGAAAGATAAGGACAACCAAGATGGTCTACGCCCAACTTCTATTATCGTCAACCTTCTGGCAGATGGTCAGGTAGTTTCTACAACAACCATCAAACCAGATGCCAACGGTGATTGGAACTACACATTCACAGACTTGCCTGAATACAAAAATGGCAAGAAAATTACCTACACTGTGGAAGAGGCGAACACACCAAACGGGTATACCTCATCTGTAGAAGGAACCACCATCACTAACACCCACACTCCAGAAACAACGGAAGTTTCAGGTGCTAAGACCTGGAATGACAACAACGACCAAGACGGTAAACGTCCGAAATCTATTACCGTAAACCTCTTGGCTAACGGTGAAGTCGTTCAAAGTCAGAAAGTCTCTGCCGATACGAATTGGACTTATACCTTTACTAACCTACCGAAGTACGCTAACGGGAAGGAAATCGTCTACACTGTAACTGAGAATGCCGTTGATAACTATACAACAACCATTGATGGTCACAACATTACCAACAGTTACACACCTGGTCAGACGAGTCTCACTGTTACCAAGGTCTGGAAGGATAACAATAATCAAGACGGTAAACGTCCTGAAGCTATCCAAGTTCAACTCTATGCCAACGGTGAAAAGTTGGGCGAACCTGTAACCCTGACTGCTGATAACAAGTGGACGCATACTTGGACAGGACTTGACAAGAAAGCAAACCAGAAAGATATTGTCTATACGGTCAAAGAGGTTTCAGTGGTTGATGGATACACAGCATCTGTAGGAAAAGTTGAAAACGGAAATGTCACCATTACCAACACCTACAAGCCAACCACTCCTCCTAAGAAGAAAAAATCGACTCCACTGCCATCAACAGGAAGTCTCAGCGGACTAGGACTGACGTTTGTCGGACTAGCACTTGCCGCGACTATCAGTGCTCGAGCGATTTACCAAAAGAGGAAATAGGCATGACAACTTTCATAAACAGAACAACTTGAGAGAATAATACTCTCTTGAGATAGACAAAAGCCCTTAGATTTACTCTAATGGGCTTTTGTGGTATTTGCATTTTACCTTTTATTACTCCGTTAACTCACCCTGCTTGAAGTTGAAGTATACCCTTGACCATTGTTGCTGGTAAAAAATAAACTGAATATAATATTGGATCATAAAAACTACAATCTTTAATGCCAACTAAAATATTATAAGAAAAACTAGCCTAGATACATTTTCTAAGCTAGTTTTGTTCGAAATTCTCAGCTAACAGGAAGCCCTATAGCTCTTCACTTTTTTCTAGTACAATTTCTGACTTGGTTTCTGGAGCTTCCTTAGGCACAGGAGCCACTACCACATCATCAATGGCAATTTCAATATCTTCTGACACTACGATAGCCTCTTCAATATCTCCTGCTCCATCAACTGCTGAGGCTTTTGTTTTAGTCTTGATAGCTTCTAAAATATCTGTTGTGGATAAATTTTGTTCAGTTATTTTTTCCTTGAGTTGTCCCAAAGTTTCCAACGTTCTATCTTTGCCAGACTTGACTAAATCTTCTAATGTCAATTCCCCAGTTTCTAGTTGGGTCTTCACTTCAGCAAAACGTTCTGTCGCTTGTTTGCCAAAGTCCTGAGCCTTACTGACCAAATCAGCATTGATTTCTTCATGATTTTCTTTATAAACATTGGCAAAATTGACGACTTTTTCTTTGACTGCTTTACCACTTTTCGTTGCTAGAAAAGCCGCAGCCGCTGCACCACCAGCTGCTCCTAACAAAAGACTGGTCCATACACTACTAGATTTTCTTACCATTTTTTTCTCCTTTCTTACCTAAGAGAGATGAGAGAGTTGACAGGACAGAGAGAACACCGCCTGCTTTTACTGTACTTGCACCAGCAGACTTAGCCTTTACCGTCAAATCACGAGCCGAAGCATTCAAGTCTGATACAGAAGTTGACAAATCCGCCACTGCTACAAAAAGAGGATCTAAAGTGGACACCTTACCATTGACATCTTCCACCAGAACATTGGTTTTGGCTAGAAGTTCGTTGGTTTGGTAAAGCGTAACATTGACATCGCTGGTCAGGACTTTCAGTGTTTGCTGCGCTTCATCTGTCACCGCTCCCAACTTTTTCAACAGTGAAACAAGGTAAACCGCCACTGCCACAATCGACAAGGCAATCATCAAAATGGAAACTTCAATAATCATATCCTTCTCCTTTTAAGGTTGATAAAATGGGATGGAGGACTTCCTCCTCCGCACTAAAACCATCACAATACCGACCAGAATTAAAAGACCTGATACCCACTGGGAAACACGAACTCCTAAAAACATCAGACTATCTGTCCGCAGGCCTTCAATCAAAAGGCGACCGCAACCATACCAGATGAGATAAAAAGCTGTAATTTCTCCCTGTTTGAGTAACTTGGATCGTCTGCGTAAGATACAGATTAAGGCAAAGCCGAACACATTCCATAAGGACTCAAACAAAAAGGTCGGCTGGCGATAAGCCCCATCAATGTACATCTGATCCCTGATGAAACCCGGCAAATAGTTCAAACTGTCTACTGCCTTACCATAGGCCTCTTGATTGAAAAAATTTCCCCAACGGCCAATCGCCTGAGCAAGCATTACTGAAGGTGCAACGACATCTAGAAAATCTAGCGTTTCGATAAATCTATGTCGGGAAAAAAAGTACAATACGATGGCACCTGTAATCAAACCACCATAGATGGCAATGCCTCCGTTCCAGACAGCAAAGATAGATAAAAGATTGTCCTTATATTCACTCCATGAAAAGGCTACATAATAAAGCCTAGCTCCAACGATAGATAAAGGAAAGGCGATTAGGATAAAATCCAAAATGTCATCTTGACGGATCTTCTTACGCGGTGCTTCCTTTGCTGCTAAATAGATACCTAAAATCAGACCAAGTAAAATACAGATAGCATACCACCGAATTTCGACTGGACCTAATTTAATGGCAATAGGATTCATACTAACCTTCCCCCCTATTATGTGCAATCAAATTAGATAGACGTTCTTCAAAAATTTTCGTTGCGTCAACTCCCATCAGCTTGGCACGATGGTTCATAGCCGCTGCCTCAATAACCACTGAGATGTTTCGACCGGTCTTTACAGGAATGCGAATTTGTGGAACAACAATACCAGCAATTTCAATAGTATCTCCTGAGTTACCTAAGCGGTCAAAAACCTTATCAGCTTCAAAGTTTTCTAGATAGACAGCTAATTGAACTTCTGATGAATCCTTGACAGCACTAGCCCCATACAAGCTCATGATGTCGATGATACCGACTCCACGGATTTCTAGCAAGTGGCGCAGAATTTCTGCCGGCTCCCCCAAAAGCGTCACATCATCTTTAGCATAAACATCTACACGGTCATCTGCCACCAAACGATGGCCACGCTTGACTAATTCAAGACCGGTCTCACTCTTACCAATACCGGAATCTCCTTGGATTAGGACGCCCATACCATAAATATCCATCAAAACACCATGAACACTGGTTCGTTGAGCCAAGCGACTATCCAGATAAGAGGACAATTCTCCCGATAGACGACTGGTAGCTGTCTTGCTGCGACAGATGGCAATTTTCTTTTCCTTAGCAGCCTTATACATCTCCTCTGGTATTTCCAAGCCACGCGCAACAATGATGACAGGTGTTTCTGGCTGAAACATTTGAGAGAGAACCTGATAGCGGTTATGAGCTGTCATGGCCATCAAGTAGGACCACTCCTTCATCCCCATCAACTGAATTCTCTCTGGAGCGTAATAATCAAAATAACCTGTCATTTCCAAGCCTGGTCGTGTAATATCTGCTGTAGTAATTTGCTTTTGAAGCAATTCTTCCGTGCTGTAGGCACATTCAATACGCAGATTATTGACCAAATCTTTCACGTAAACGGTCATCTGTTCCCTCACTTTCCGTTTTATTCTATTATACCACAAGCCTTGGCTTCAAGGAAAAACAAGTCCCTATTTTAGCAAAAGGAACTTTACCTCAACCTTCTCAATGTTAGAAATGTTCTGAATATGCAAGACAAGCACTTTCTTTCCCTACATATTTTTCGTAAATCTGTTATACTCTATATATAAAAGATAGAGCAAGGAGAAGACCATGGAACCATTATTTCTAACACCTGTCATGCACGAAAAAATTTGGGGTGGGAATCGTTTAAAAACCAATTATGACTATGATATTCCAAGTGAGAAGACTGGTGAGTGCTGGGCAATCTCTGCCCATCCCAACGGTGTGACAACTATTTCAAATGGTTGCTATAAAGGAAGAGGGCTTGATGACCTCTATAAAAATGAAAAACACTTGTTCGGCCATCCAAGTGATCCAGTTTTTCCTTTACTGACGAAAATTCTTGATGCCAATGACTGGCTCAGTGTTCAGGTGCATCCGGATGATGCCTATGGCTTGACCCATGAGGGAGAATTGGGAAAAACAGAATGTTGGTACATCCTAGAAGCCGATGAAGGAGCTGAAATTATCTACGGTCATAATGCTCAATCAAAAGAGGAACTCAAACAACTTATTGATGAAGAGAACTGGGAACAACTCTTGACCCGTATACCAGTAAAAACGGGTGACTTCTTCTTTGTTCCAAGCGGTACGATGCATGCTATCGGTAAAGGGATTATGATTTTAGAGACCCAGCAATCTAGCGATACTACCTATCGAGTTTATGACTTCGACCGTCGTGACGAAGCTGGCAATCTGCGTGAGCTTCATATTGACAAGTCTATTGATGTTTTGACAATTGGTTCCGTCGCTAATGCGACACCAGCTCGTCTCTCATTGGATACCCTAGACTCTACTCTTTTGGTTTCTAGTCCATTTTTCACCGTTTATAAATGGTTGATTAAGGATAGAGTAACCATGGAGCAGACCGTCCCTTACTTATTGGTCAGCGTTATTGGGGGGCAAGGATTCATTCAAGTTGGCGATACTAGCTACTCGCTGAAAAAAGGAAGCCACTTTATCCTACCGGCCGATGTGACTGAATGGACTTTCACGGGAGAGCTAGAGCTTATTGTCAGTCATCCCAATTCGTCTAAAACATGAAAATAGAAAAATATTTGACAGATAGAAAAAAGTTCGTATTTTCAACCATATACACCATTGCTTCGGTCAGATTTGGGATGGAAAACACAAATTGCCGAGATACGCTTTACAGTCCCTATCTCCAACCTTTAATAGTTGACTAAACTCTTAAAGCCAATCAACCTCTGCGCTAGGATAGCAATACGAACTCTAAAAGTGAGGCTGGATTACCCAACCTCACTTTTTGCTATTCAAACCATGATTTATCTATTTTTTCTGCTTTCTTGATCTTACGTGGACCTGTCCCGTAGCGATCCGCATCCCGATCTTCTTTATAGGGTAAAAAATAAGCTGCTGCAATGTAAAGACCAATCAATATGAGCGGGATTCTACCTAGAAAAAGACCGGCAAGAAAAATAACCCTCGCCAACCAAACATCCCAACCAAACTTATGAGCTAGTCCAGCAAAAACACCGGATAAGACCTTACCCTGCCTCAGTTTATACAATTCAATTAACATCTTTTATTCCTTTCACATAAAACGCACTCTCCCCTGTTTGTGCCTTTATAAAGAGCAGGTCTCTACCAGACTTTTCAAACCGATAAGGACTAGTCTTTCTTTTCCGATTAACAAGGATCTGACCAGAACTAGATTCAATCTGACCACGGATACCTTGATCTTTGCCGGTCTGCAAAGTTAGAGGAGCCTGAGCTAATTGGACATAGAGATGCTGCGGATAACCACCACAAGTTGTCAAGCGAATATCCTGTTGTTTTTTATCCCTTGAACTACGGATAGAAATATCCTCAAATGGCAGATAATCCATACGCGCATCTGCCTGCCCTAAATCTAAATCTAGAACCGACATCCATTCCTGAGGCAAATAAATAAACAAATGGCAGGAGTGAGGACTAGTAAAATATAGCCCCTTATTTTCTACATAAATCCGAGGGAGTTTATCTTCTGGCGTTCCTTGATTGTAGACAATTTCAACATCAACCCGACCAGTCTTTGACTTTGTCAAGATCAATCGACCTTCTGACAATTGGAGAAAAAGTGATTCGATTCCTTCAAAGCTGTAAGCCTGTTTCAACTTTGAAGAAGCAAATACCTTAAAATTTGGCAAAGTAAACGTCAATTTTGCTTTTTCTTCCACAAAAAGAAAGTCTGGCTCTTGATTCATTTCCTTGAAACAGGCACGTGCCTCTTCCTTGGTCAAGATTCCTTTTTCGTACAACTCAATTAAGCGCTCTTCTTTCTTTTGTGTCATACACTCACCTCAATTCCTTTCTAGTATACCATATTTGCGTACAAAAAAATCAGCCCAAGGACTGATTCTCTACTGCTGCAATATCAGGCGGCCACGACACTTACCACAATGATATTTTGTTAGGTCAATGCGCCGCTTGCGCTGATAGACTTGCCCGCAAGATTGGCAGCTATACAGTAGGGACGGTTTGGCAATCTGCTTTAAGCTGGGAGCATAGCGCAGACCGTCCACCGCTTCTAATAAATCTTTAAAGTCTCTATCTCTATGTCGATAACCTTTTTTCTCAAAATAGAGATGGTAGTGACAAAGTTCATGGCGAACAATTTTCCGAAATACATCCAATCCCTGTTCCTCCAGGTGTCTGGGATTGAAATCTAGGTGTCCATCTGTCGGAAAAAAGCGTCCGCCTGTTGACCGCAAACGCCTGTTCCAAACTGCTTCATGGCAAAATACCTTACCGAAGTCCTCCAATGAGACCTGCCGAACATACTCAGTGAGCTTCACGAGGTGGCACAAGGGTCAGATTGACCTTCTCACGTTGTTGATCTAGTTTGTGAACCCAAACTGTTACCAAGTCACCGACAGACACCACTTGACTCGGATGCTTGATAAAATTCTTGCTCATATTGGAAATGTGAATGAGACCATCTTCATGGATACCAATATCAACAAAGGCTCCAAAGTCAACCACATTACGAACAACACCTTCTAACTTCTGTCCGATCTGTAGATCTTTAAAATCTAGAACATCCTGTCGGAGAACAGGAGCTGCAAAGTCATCTCGCATATCACGCCCCGGCTTAAGTAAGTCTGCAATAATATCTTTCAGGGTTTCCTGACCGATTGTCAATCCTTCCGCCATAGTTGCTATATCAACCTTGGCTAATTTTTCCTGCGCAGCTACATCTAAGTGATCAATCTCTAAAAGCGCAAGCAAATTCTCTACAGCCTCATACGACTCAGGGTGAACACCAGTATTGTCCAAAAAGTTGACCGCTTCTGGAATCCGCAAGAAACCTGCTGCTTGCTCAAAAGCCTTGTCTCCCAAACGAGGTACCTTCTTGAGTTGCTGGCGAGAGGTCAAAGCACCATTTTCTTCACGATACTTGACGATATTCTCAGAAATGGTCTTGTTAAGTCCCGCTACATGGGCGAGAAGAGCTGGACTAGCTGTATTGACATTGACACCGACTTGGTTCACCACTGTATCCACTACAAAATCCAAACTCTCCGATAGAAGTTTTTGGTTGACATCGTGCTGGTACTGACCAACACCGATGGACTTTGGATCAATTTTAACTAGCTCAGCTAGGGGATCTTGCAGACGGCGAGCAATGGAAATAGCAGAGCGCTTCTCAACAGTCAGGTCTGGGAATTCAGAACGTGCCAGCTCCGAAGCTGAGTAGACAGAAGCTCCGCTTTCATTGACGATGACATAGGAAACAGTCGGAAAATCCTTGAGTACATCGGCAACAAAAGCTTCCGATTCCCTGCTTGCTGTTCCGTTTCCAATAGCAATGATTTCCACCTGATATTGACCGATCAGAGCAGCCAATTCTTTTTTAGCTTCCAATATTTGAGACTGGGAAGCAGGTTTAACAGGATAGATGACCTGCGTGGTTAGAAGCTTGCTTGTCTGGTCTACTACTGCCAGCTTAGCACCTGTCCGGAAAGCGGGGTCAAATCCCAGTACTATTTTTCCTTTGAGCGGTGGCACAAGGAGCAGGCTACGGAGATTATCTGAAAAGAGTGCAATAGCCCCTTCTTCTGCTTTCTCTGTCAATTCTGTCCGAATGCGGCGCTCCATGGCTGGAATAATCTTTTTCTTGACTGCTTGACCAATGGCTTCTTTGATATAGGCATTTTTCTGCGGAAAACGCACTTCAAAGAAACGGATAACCTTTTCCAGATTATGCTCAAAGCCAACCTTTAAAGCACCGAGTTTCTCGCCACGGTTGAGCGCTAGCGTGCGATAGCCCTGCATCTTGGCTACTTTTTCCGAAAAATCATAATACATCTGGAAAACCAATTTTTCATCAGCTTCTGGATCTTTTACTTCCGAATAGAGGCTAGAATAGGACTGAATTTCATGATAGGTCCACGAACGGAGCTTGGTGTCTTCAGAAATGGCTTCTACTAAAATATCTACAGCTCCTGCTAGACATGATTCGGCTGTATCGAAACCTTCACAGATGAAACCAGTTGCTTGTTCCTCCAAATCAACCACATTCTGCAAAATCAAACGCGCCAATGGGAAGAGACCTGCCTCACGCGCTACCGTCGCCTTGGTACGACGCTTTTCTTTGTAAGGAAGGTAAAGTTCTTCGACATCAGCTAGCTTTTCGGCCTCCTCAATTGCCTGACGGAGCTGATCTGTCAATTTACCCTGTTCTTCAATCTTAGCAAGAACTGTTGCCTTTCGTTCCTCTAGAGCAGTCAAAGCCTTGTCCCGATCAATAATTGACTTAATAACTACCTCGTCCAAATTACCAGTTGCTTCCTTCCGATAACGGGCAATAAAAGGAATGGTATTCCCTTCGGCTGTCAAGGACAAGACCGTATCAATCTGTTTTAAACTAATACCCAATTCTTGGGCAATCTTCATATATTTTTCTTCCATAGTTCCTATTATACCATGAAAGCGGTATAATGCTCCTCAAAAATTAGCATCTACCATACCAATTTGAGACAAACAGTCTTTCACTTCCTAAAGAATACCTTTTTCTTTACAGTAACCTATCAACTTAGTTTGAGGAGCACTAGACAAAAGCATAACCTGATTACAATTTTAATGGGCTCTATAATTTCTGTAGTGGGTAAACCCCACTGTGGAGATTATAGGGCTTTTTGAGTATCAAAAAAGTCCCATAAGACTTATAATGAAAAGCGCTTAAACAACTCATTAGAAAGTATCTTATGGAACACATCAATAATACCACATTACTCATCGGAATTAAAGACAAAAATATCATCTTAAATAAAGCCATTCAACACGATACCCATATCGAAGTCACCGCTACACTTGATTATCACCCTCCCAAATGTAAACACTGTAAAGGAAAACAAATCAAATACGACTTCCAGAAACCTTCTAAAATTCCTTTTATTGAGATTGCTGGATTCCCTAGCCTCATTCGTTTGAAAAAGAGACGATTTCAGTGCAAGTCCTGTCGAAAAGTAACTGTTTCTGAAACATCTCTCGTTCAGAAAAATTGCCAAATTTCTGAAATAGTGAGACAGAAAATCGCTCACCTATTGCTCAACAGAGAGGCTCTTACCCATATCGCTGCTAAGCTCGCTATCTCTACCTCTACTGTCTATCGCAAGTTCAAGCAATTTCATTTCCAAGAGGAGTACACTACTTTGCCAGAAGGGCTTTCCTGGGATGAGTTCTCCTACCAGAAGGGAAAACTGGCCTTCATTGCTCAGGATTTTAACACCAAGAAAATCATTACCATCCTTGTTGACAGACGTCAAACAACCATCCGAAATCATTTCTTCAAGTACTCGAAAGAAGCTAGAAAAAAAGTTAAAGTCGTCACTGTCGATATGTCTGGAAGTTATATTCCTCTCATCAAGGTTCTATTTCCTCAAGCTAAAATTGTTCTCGATCGTTTCCACATTGTCCAGCACATCAATAGAGCTCTCAAGCAAACACGTATTGAAATCATGAAGCAATTTGACGATAAATCTCTTGAATACAGAGCTCTTAAGTACTACTGGAAACTTGTTCAAAAAGATAGTCGGAAACTGTCTCTTAAGGCGTTCTATGCTCGAACCTTTAGAGAAACATTAACTCCTAGAGAATGTCTCAATAAGATTTTCAAACTAGTCCCTGAGCTTAAAGATTACTATGACCTGTACCAGTTACTCCTTTTCCACCTGCAAGAGAAGAATACTGAGCAGTTTTGGGGCTTAATTCAAGACGCTTTACCTCATCTCAATCGCACCTTTAAAACCGCTTTGAGCACATTTATTCGCTATAAAAACTACATCACTAACGCCATTGAATTGCCTTACTCTAACGCTAAACTTGAGGCCACTAACAAACTCATCAAAGACATCAAGCGCAATGCCTTTGGTTACAAGAACTTTGACAAGTTCAAGAAACGTATCTTAATCGCTTTGAACATCAAAAATGAGAAGACGAAGTTCGTCTCCTCTCGCGTTTAGCTATAAGTCACCCACTACAGTTGACAATGAGCCTTTTAATGGTGTCGAGGAACCTCTAAATGATGCTCCATAAAATTTGATATCCGGATTTTCCCTTCCCCATTGAAAAGGGAAAATCCTTCACTACCAACCTCAGTCTATCTTGGTTTCCGTGAGTAGCGTAGTTTTTAACACAAACAAAAAACACCCGAAGGTGTTCACTCACATTTATAACTATCTTTCAAAGTTTATTTTTTTCGACAATGCATCAATAATAAGGGCTCCTACCAGTAAAGAAAGCAACTCTCCAGCCGCTGTTGTCAACCAAGTCAAAAAGAATGGGTTCCCATAAAGAAACTTCAATTCCAAAGCAATGGTAAACATGGTTGCCGCAAAAAAGAATGAGAAATAAAAGAAAGCCTTATTAAACAGACCAGAAAAGAGATACTCTTTCCTATATTTATCAAACAAGAAAACACCTAGACTAACAAAAATCAAGGTTGAGAATCCACCTACAAAGAGGTCAATCACTCCAAAACCGATTAAATTAGAAATCATGCAGCCTATCGTTACAGCCACAATATACTTACGGTTGTAAAAAGCCAAAAAGTTCAACATTTCAGACAAACGAAACTGAACAGCCCCAAAAGAAATAGCGTTGAGTGGGGGAGTAATTGTCAGAGCGACATAGATCGCAGCAACAAGAGCAATTTCTGCCATATCTTTGGCAGTCCATTTAGAAGTATTCATACCATTCTCCTTTAGCAAGATGCTTAAAATATGCTTGGGTAAAGTGAGCAAGCCCCAAGGATTGTTGATTTTTTAAGGATGTATTCAACAACGTTGTTTAGTATAGCACAATTTACATAAAAATGGTAGACTAATCCTATGAAAAATATTATGAAAAAAATCTTAGAAAATGAAGTGGTCCTCTATTTAATTTTTGGTGTGGCAACGACTCTTGTTTATATGGTAACTCGTATCGCACTATTTGCAATCATCAATCAGATTGTACTTGTCGCCCTGATTGCCAATATCTTTGCGATTCTTTTTGCCTTCGTAACCAATGATCGGATTGTTTTTAAACAAAGTTCTCAGGGCTGGTTTCCACGTTTCATCAAATTTATCTCTGCCCGCCTAGTCACCATGGGGCTAGACATGCTGCTGGCCTTTATCCTCGTTCAAGCCTTCCCAATCCTTATCGGTCAATTTGTTAACAATGATCTCAGGCTGGTCAACGCTATTGCCACTCTCTTCTCACAGATCACAGCTATCGTTTTAAACTATGTATTGAGCAAATTGTTTGTCTTTAAGGATAAACAATGAAACTAGAGAGATCGTAGGCTCGCTGAAACAAGTCAACTTACTCAGAAATAAAGTAAATAATCTGGAAGTCATCGGTTTAAAATGATTATTACAAATATCATAAAGCTTGATTTTGAAAAACGGAGTTTCCCACTGATACCGTCCAAGATGAACCAAATGACTAAAAAACGAATGAGCATAGTTACTGTCTTTTTGACTCATTATTATCATTCGTTTTTTCTATTCAATTACTTAAAGTTCAACTTCTGGATTCTCAATGGTTAAAAGTTGGATTTCTCCAGTGACACCAAAATAATCCTCGATTAACTGTTTTAATTCTGCTATCGCAGCTTGAGCAAGAGACGCCCGTTCCTGTGTTATTGATTCAATCACTAAAATTGCATCCTGAGTTTCCTCCGTCAACATGGTTCTTTGAGCCTCGCGCCAGTTAAAGTTTCTACAAACCGCACCCTCCTGGTCGTAGTAGATAATCTCTTCTGCTAAAGCCGGCGAATCCTCTTCTGCTCCCAATGGATAGAAAGATTCTCCTCCCTTAGCCTTTCCTAAATGTAGATCCCCTACAATCTTTTCCAGATCTTCTCCACCACAAGGAAGACCGTAGCGCAATGAAATGCTATTATAAAGATCAACTAACGGATTGATTGGGGAAAATTCTCTACCCTGACTAACTCGTTTCAACAAGGCTTCAATAGAAGAGCGCGCACCCTTTTTAGTTTTGAAATGGGTAAAAGCCTCGCGCCATTCCTTGATGACAAGGTTTTGTGTAAAAGGCTCTTCTTCAATATGTTTTTCTGCTTCTTTACATGCTTTTTTTAGTAAATCTGCAAAATAAGACTCTTTGCTAGCCTTTGAATGGTTATCTATTCCCTTGACAGTCAGGATAGCAATTTGTGCTGCTGGGAAAACCTCCCAAAAATGTTGGTCAATGATCAACTTCATTGAACTCACCTCCTCTCTTTAGTATACTCCTTTTTCATGGAAAAAACAAAAAAGAAGCTACCGGAGCTTCTTAGACCAAGTATAACAGGTTGACAATCAGTGAACAAGTTTCTATCCTTCTTTATCAATAGAGGTAAATTTTGCCTTAATCCGATTCAAAATAGAAACAATATCCCCATCTCTAGCATGAAATTCCTCTACCTGCATACTTTGAACACTGGCATTGATAATAGCACCAATAATCAATACCTGTGCCATAAAAATAAACCAAAGCATAAAGACAAGAAAGATAACAGCCGCCATCATTCGAAAATCCAGTAGCTTATTGGCATAGTTATCCACATAAATAGAGAAAAACTGTCCAATAGAAGCCATGGTCACAAGGACAAAAATAGTCCCAGGTAGCACATAACGCACTTTCTTTATACGAACATTAGGCAGGAAAAAGTAGAGCATAATCAAGGCAGCAAACAAGCCCATGAAGCCAATTAGCTGCGTTTGACTAAGAAGCCCTCTTAACCATCCATTTTCAAAATGAAATAATTTATCAATGGAAGAAAGGATGACCTGACCGAAGGTCAATAGGGTTATACTCAAGATGATAATAACTTGTAAACCAATCCCTAGAAAAATACCAATCAAGCGCCCAATAATAAAATCCCTATGTTTGTTAATTCCGTATGCCTTATTGACCGCCTTTTGCAAAATCGTCATACTGCACGACAAGGTCCAAAGCGTTGTAGCAATAGAAATCCCCAACCATGAAGTAGACGGTTTTGTCAGAACAGAAACCACAAAGTCAGAAACAGAAGGGTAGAGACGCTCAGGCACAAAATCAGCCAGTACTGTCAAAATCAAATCAATATCAAATGGGAAGTAGGGCAAAAGATTGGCCAAGGTTAACAGGACTGGAAAAATGGAAATCAATAAATAATAGGCTACTGCCACACTGGTCACATCAATATCTGAAGATTGATAAAGGGAAAAGAAGGTAGAACAGAATGTCTTTAATCCTTCCCAAAACTTAGCTTTTTTCATCCTCTTCTCCTTCTTTGTGTAGCTGTTCAATCCCTGCGACAAGACTAGAGACTGCAAAAAGATTAGTACGTTCCTTCTTCTCCTTGACTCGTCAAAATAACCGGACCTTCTTTGGTAATCACAAATTGATGCTCATACTGACAAGACAAACTTCCATCAAGCGTCTTATGAGCCCATCCAGTCTTCACATCCGTATCAATCTCCCAAGTTCCAGTATTGATCATTGGTTCAATCGTCAGAACCATTCCTTCACGTAAGCGAATCCCTCGTCCTTTTGTACCATAGTGAGGAACCATTGGATCTTCATGGAAGGTTGGACCAACACCATGACCGACCAGATCACGAACAACACCGTAGCCAAGACCTTCTGCATACTCTTGAATAGCTGCACCAATGTCACCAATACGATTACCAACCACAGCTTGTTCAATGCCACGATAGAGACATTCTTTTGTGACATTCATCAAGTTTTGAACTTCTTCAGAAACCTGACCAACTGCATAAGCCCAGCAAGAGTCTGCAACGCCACCACGATAGCTCTGAGTGATTTTTTTCATAGCCGCAACATTATTAAAATTGAGCTTAGAAACGTCTACTACCGCCTTATCCAGCGGTTCACTGAGAACCATGTCCACCTTGAGCAAATCGCCTTCTTTCAACTTGTAATGACGCGGGAAGGCATGAGCAACCTCGTCATTAAGCCCACAACAGGTTGCGTAAGGGTAATCCATCAATTCACCATCTACGCCGATTTGAAGAGGTAAAACATTTTTTTCCCTACAAGTCTTACGAACATATTCTTCTACTTCCCACATGTCCACCCCCGGCTTGATGAGGTCACGAAGTCCGATATGAACTTCCGCCAAGACATCTCCTGCTCGTTTCATTGCATCAATTTCACGTTGCGATTTAATTGTAATCATTATTTATCTATTTATCCTCATACATTTCTAAACTAAAATCTGTTCTTTTCAAGCGAAATTTAAGATAATTTCTCATCTTGTGCCCATAGCGGTCACTACCACGGTACTGCTCAACCTGCTGAAAACCAGCTTTTTTGGCCACCATTTGACTAGCTGTATTTTCTAAGTGGGTGACAATGTACAATTCCCTCAACTTGATTTCATAAAAGGCGAAAAAGACTAAACTGCGCACTGCTTCTGTCATCAACCCTTGACCCCAATAATCTTTTCTAAGAAAATAGCTGAGCTCCGCATCCAATGTTCGTTCATCTACTTTTTCAAAGCAAAGCGCTCCAATCATCTGCCCGGAAACCTTATCGGCTAAGGCCCAATTCCCCAAGGGAGATCGCATAAATTTCTCCACCATGGTAGCTGTAGCAAGTTCTTCTTCCATAATGCTTGGAAAGATAAATGAAAGATTTTCTGAATTTGACACTATCTCATAGAAGCCAGTTCTATCATCATAGGAAAAAGGTCTTAAGAGCAGACGCTCTGTTTCAAAGCAAGCAAATCTTGCCAACTGCATCCAAATCGTCATAGTGTACCCAAGGGGCTGAGAAAATTCTCAGCCCCACATTGTATTTATTCTTCAACCAACTGGATATCAGCACCCAGTTCTGTTAATTTTTCAATAATATTTGAGTAACCGCGAAGGATAAACTCAACATTGGTAATCTCGGTACGCCCTTCGGCCATCAAACCAGCAATAATCATCGCAGCCCCAGCACGTAAGTCTGTTGCTTTTACAGATGCTCCTGCTAATTGGTTTGGGCCTTCAAAAACAATGTGATTGTTTCGCGTAGAAATCTTGGCACCAAAATTGGCCAGTTCTTGTACGTGACCGATACGTTTTTCATAAATGGTATCAATAATTGTACCTCTTCCCTCCGCTTTGAGTAAAAGTGGAGTAAGCGGTTGTTGCAAATCTGTTGCAAACCCTGGATATGGAGAAGTTTTCACGCTAACAGCCTTTAACTTATCCTGCTTTTCCACAAAAATGCTATCTTCTGAAACAGTCATACGCACGCCCATTTCTTCCAGCTTAGCAATGTAACTCTCCAAATGCTCATAAAGAACATTATCAATACGAACACCTTCTCCGACAGCCGCTGCAAGAGCAATATAAGTCCCAGCTTCAATACGGTCTGGAATCACTTGGTGGCGAGTTCCTTTCAAGTAATCTACACCGTCAATGGTGATAATATCTGTACCAGCTCCTCGTATACGAGCTCCCATGTTATTGAGAAGAGTCGCAACATCAATAATTTCAGGTTCACGTGCCGCATTTTCAATGACAGTACGCCCCTCAGCCTTAACAGCAGCTAAAATAGTATTGATGGTAGCACCTACACTCACTACATCCATAAAAATATGAGCCCCTTGCATACGACGTCCATCCGTTGATAGACGCATATTTTGACCTTCATAGGTTGTCGTAGCTCCCATGGCAGCAAATGCTTTTAGATGCAAGTCAATCGGACGCGGTCCTAAATCACATCCCCCTGGCAAACCGACAACGGCTTGACCAAAACGTCCAAGAAGAGAACCATAAAAATAATAAGAAGCACGGAGGCTGTTGATTTTGCCAAAAGGCATAGGCATATCTTGAACGCCACGTGAATCAATTTCAAGTGTTTCACCATCACGTTTTACTGTAGCCCCCATGGTTTCCATGATATCAATCAAACTATCCACATCTGAAATAGCAGGCACCCCATCTAAAGTGACAATACCGTCTGCTAAAATAATGGCTGGAATCAAGGCAACAACTGAGTTTTTGGCACCACTAACGGTTACGGCACCTTTCAATGCCTTCCCACCACTAATTACAATCTTTTTCATATTAACATTCACTTTCTTAATTTGCCCCATCCCCAATGAAACTCAAAAATAGCTCACATAGCCTATCAACGGACTAGGAGACTAGAAATAAACAGAAGTTTATTTTTATTTACACCCGTCTCAACTCACATGAATATCTCAGACGAGTGAACATCTATCATTTTGGTTTTTGAAGCGTATAAAAAGGCATACGTTTCATTTTACCATAATAGAAAAGAAAAAGCTAGCCATTTAATGGACAAAAAGGACAACAGCTTGCGCTGCTGTCCTAGCATTTATTTCAATATACCGACTACACCAAAGCCTTTTTAAGTGCTTCAACCTTGTCTAAACGTTCCCATGGAAGGTCAAGATCCGTACGCCCCATGTGCCCATAGGCTGCTGTTTGTTTGTAAATTGGACGTTTGAGCTCCAACATCTGAATGATACCAGCCGGGCGAAGGTCAAAAATCTGACGAACAGCAGCTTCCAGTTTACTTTCCGCAACAGTACTTGTTCCAAAGGTATCAATGCGAACAGAAACTGGATGGGCCACACCAATGGCATAAGCCAACTGAACCTCTGCTTTCCTAGCCAGCCCAGCTGCCACGATATTTTTAGCGATATAACGAGCGGCATAAGAAGCTGAACGGTCAACCTTGGTTGCATCTTTACCAGAAAAAGCACCGCCACCATGACGTGAATAACCGCCATAAGTATCAACGATAATCTTACGACCTGTCAAGCCAGAATCTCCTTGCGGACCTCCAATCACAAAACGACCTGTTGGATTAACAAAATAGTGTGTCTCATCATCCAAATACCTAGCAGGAATGATTTTTTTGATAACATGTTCGATAACATCTTGACGAATTTGTTCCTGACTGACTTCAGGATCATGTTGGGTGGAGATAATCACGGTATCCACGCGAACGGGCTGATTATTTTCATCGTATTCAACTGTCACTTGGGACTTAGCATCTGGACGAAGGTAGGTAATCTCTCCAGATTTTCTCAATTCAGCCAAACGACGAACTAATTGATGGCTAAGTGAAATTGGCAAGGGCATAAGTTCAGGCGTTTCATCCACCGCAAAACCAAACATCAACCCTTGGTCTCCTGCACCAATCAAATCCAATGGATCCTGACTGGCATCTTGGCGGGCCTCTAAAGCCTCATTGACCCCCTGAGCAATATC
The DNA here is from genome assembly GCF_009866825.1 of Streptococcus sp. DAT741. NCBI lineage: Bacteria > Bacillati > Bacillota > Bacilli > Lactobacillales > Streptococcaceae > Streptococcus > Streptococcus sp. DAT741. The sequence goes on along the minus strand of NZ_CP019557.1, from coordinate 504,790 downwards.
CGGTGACTGCTCAACCAATGAAGGATGAACCCCAACCGACTCTGCCGCAAAACCGTACTCACCTTTTGTGTAGCCAATCTCAGCAATCGTATCCCGCACTACACGGTTAATATCCACATAGGCAGTGGTTGAAATTTCACCAAAAACATGCACACTACCAGTGTAAACAGCCGTTTCTGCTGCCACATGGGCATCTGGATCTTGGGCTAAAATCGCATCCAAAATGGCATCTGAAATCTGGTCTGCAATCTTATCTGGATGTCCTTCCGATACAGACTCAGACGTAAATAATTTCCGTTCTGACATAAACATGTCCCCCTTATAATAAAATAGATACCAGAAAATGAGTTGCCTTACCTAATATCCTCATTACTATACCAAACCAAGCAAATCAACATTTATTTACTTAGTGTGATCAAACAGGACACTTAGGAAAACAGCTAAGTAGCAGCTTCCATAGAAAGGCAATTGATTTCCTTGGCGAGTTACTAGGTTACAAAGCACCGACTGAAAGGAAGAGTTTTGCGATTACAGTATATTTACGAGCAATAGTCGTTGCAAATAAGTCATATTTTTTGTCTTACTAGTGTAAGACTGCCCCACCAATGGACAAATAAAATAGCTCCTTGCCTATCCTGTCAAACCACTTCTTACAGTCGCCTTTTCGGGACTTAATAACGACTCTAGTATAGCATAATTTAGCAAACTGTCCTAGTATTTTTTAATAAACAGAAAGAAAAAGGAGTCCCTGAATAACTCCCTCTCCTATTACATAAACTCTGCATCCGCAATCGCCTGTTTGACAACCTCTAAAGGAAGATGAACCAACTCACATCCTTTTTCTTTATACAGATACTGCGCATAGTCATCCATACGGTATTCATTGATATATACTACCCGTTTGCATCCAACTTGAAGAAGTTGCTTAGAACAATTCAAACATGGAAAATGAGTCACATAGGCTGTAAAACCTTTGGGAATGCCGCGTTCTGCTCCTTGTAAAATAGCATTTACTTCGGCATGAATCGTTCGAGCACAGTGACCATCAATCATCAAACATTCTTGGTCTAGACAATGTTCCGTCCCCGAAACAGATCCATTATAACCTGTAGCAATCACCTTGTTATCCTTCACCAGAACAGCACCGACCTTAGCTCTCTTGCAGGTTGCTCGATTGGCAATCAAAAGTGCCTGCGCCGCAAAATACTCGTCCCAAGCTAAACGATTTGTTGACATGTATTTCTCCTCTCTGTCTTACCTTCCAATCTCCTAACCACTGTAACTATTCAATAATTGCTCCGATTTATCCAGTGAGTCTCTTTTTGACAATCTAAAACAATTTGAATGGAGAATTATTTCGTACAGAATAAAGTATTTGACTAATATACTAAGCAACAAAAGAGCACAACTGGACTTTTCATTTTATATTAGTCAATCATAAAAGATCTCAAATAGACGTCTACCATCCGCTCCGTAGCTTGAACAGAATCCAGATGAGTTCGCTCATAAGAATGACTGGACTCAATCCCTGCCCCAAGTAGAGCATGCTTGACATCTGCTCCAGCCCGCATAGCAGCCGATGCATCTGAACCATAGTAGGGATAGATGTCTAGTTTGTAGGGAATCTTTTCCTTTTCAGCCAAAGCCACCAAATGCTGACGAAGTTCGTAGTGATAAGGACCGGAGGCATCTTTGACACAGATGGAAACCGTATACTCATCCGTTTGCTGGTCATCTCCCATAGCCCCCATATCAACAGCAAGGTACTCTACCACCTTATCTGGCAGACTAGAGTTAGCTCCATAGCCAATTTCTTCATTGTTTGAAAAATAGAAGTGGGTCGTATAAGGTAAGTTCACTCCTTCTTCTTTATAAACTTTCAGCAAGTGAATCAAAATTGCAGCAGATACCTTATCATCAAGGTGACGACTTTTGATAAATCCAGTTTCCGTCACAATCGTTCGTGGATCAAAGGAGATAAAATCACCAACTTCAATCCCCAAGGCTCGCGTTTGCTCTGCACTGGTCACTTTTTCGTCCAAACGAATTTCCATATTGGTTTGATTTCGCTCCGCTGTGTTAGCATCACGATAGACATGGACAGAAGTTTGGTGCATCAGAATCGTTCCTGTAAAAGTCTTACCGTTTTTAGCACAATGTATCAAGCAATTCTCTCCCTCGATAGAAGGATAACCAAATCCACCAACCAAATCCATCTTCAATCGACCATCTGGCTTGATAGCTCGCACCATAGCCCCCAAGGTATCCAAATGGGCAGTCAAGACGCGATGCTCTTGATTATTTTCCCCTTGGACAGAAACTAAAATTCCCCCCTTTGGCGTCTTCACAGCTTCATACCCAAAAGATTCCACTTCTTCCTTGATATAGTTCATGATGTCCGTCGTGAAACCAGTTGGCGACGGGGTCTTTGTCAGTTTTACAATATAATCCAATGTTTTCATAGCAACCTCCTTATACTCTTTCAAAACCAGACTCATACGATCTAAACGCATCTATTTCCAAGCTACCACTTTTCACATTAGTCCTACCTATTTTCCAAGTTCCAACTATCTATGATTGATTTTGATTTATAGTTTATTATATCACTTTTTAGGAGAGATTTTGCTATAATGATTGTATGAAAACCTATCAAAAAATTTATCTCTTGTTGGAAGAACGACAAGATTATATAAGCGGGGAAGAATTAGCTCAGGAATTAGGTATTTCACGAACATCCGTTTGGAAGGCTATTCGTCAATTGGAGATGCAGGGGTTAACTATTGAAGCTGCCCGCAATCGTGGCTATAAACTTGTGGATGGTGATTTGCTTCTGCCTGAGCTGATTTCTCAGGCTCTTCACATTCCAGTTCATTTTAAAGTAGATAGCGACTCTACCCAACTGGATGCCAAGCAAGGGATTGAACAGGGACATACCACCCCTGCTCTCTACCTATCTCCCCATCAAAATAAGGCCAAGGGGCGTTTTGGCAGACCATTTTATGCTTCCAAAGCAGGTGGTATCTACATGTCACTCCGCCTTGCTCCAAATGTCCCCTTCTTAGAATTCAAACCCTATACCATCCTTGCTGCCGCTGCTGTCATAAAAGCCATTCAAGAATTGAGCGATTTAGATGTTCAGATTAAGTGGGTCAACGACATCTACCTCGGTCAGAAAAAAGTAGCAGGTATCTTGACTGAGGCTATCTCCTCTATGGAAAGTCAAACTGTGACAGATGTCATTATCGGAGTCGGTATCAATGTCTTTATTGATGATTTTCCAAAAGAACTTCAACATACCGCAGGCAATCTCTTTGAAGAGCAACCACCATTTACCCGTAACCAGCTCATCACATCCATCTGGAGGGCCTTCTTTGAGACAGATGAAAAAGACCTGGTCGCCCTCTATAAAGAAAAATCACTTGTTATTGGCCAACAAGTGAGCTTTGTAGAAAATCAAATAAAATTTAACGGTACAGCCATCGCTGTCACCGATACAGGTAACCTCGTCATCCAGCTGGATAATGGCAAGGCAAAAATCATCTCCAGCGGAGAAATCAGCTTGACTTCTTGGTCTGCTTCTCAATCAATCGGATAAATTTTGTCACTCTATAAGAAAAGTGGAAGTTTCGATAGGCTATAAAGGCATAGAGACCCGCAATGAAAAAATCACCTGTCAAAATAGAAGCATTCATAAAATAAATGGCTAAGATTGTTGTAATGGCTAAAAAAAGAAATTGTGGAAGTTTCATAAAATAAATTATATCAAAAAATCAGTCAACTGGCTGATTTTTTATATGCTTTCCTCTAAAATTTTATCCTCAATGAAAACCAGACTCAATTTTGGGAATAGCCAATATTTATCACACGAATCCAACAAAGTCTGGACTGGATTTTCAAAGAATATGTTCTCCATATCTATTCACTTTTTTGACAAAACTTTACTATCAAAATCTGAACGGTATTTCCAGATACGTAGCTAAAATTCTCCACTAATCAATCCCAAAAGTTACAACAAAAACACCAACTCAGTTGGTGTTTTTGTAAGGAGATATGAAAAATATTTAGGATTAACTACAGTATAAACCAATCTGAGGAAATTGCCATCCGTCTCAAGACTGATATTGTTTTGTTTTTTATATGCACAATTCAATCCGCAATAACAATAACTTTGTAATTTCGGTAGGAAAATCTATAGCATAAAGTATAAAATCGAATAACATATATATAAATTACGCTTAACTCTTATAAATTGTGGAGAACAGTGTCCTTATATATTCCTTGATAAAGAGCCTCGATATAGCACAAAAAAACCTTTTGTCTCTTAATAAATTTATATCTACCACAAACGATAACTTGTAAATTAGCTAAATTAGCCGTGAACTTTTTTATTCAATGACGTTTAAAGAGGTTCATCAAAGGCGTTTTATTTCATAGAAAAAATTGAATTTACATTTTTAAGAACACACATCAATTTTTATATGATAAGATAAACCAGTTTCTAGTCATATCTAAAACGCCTCTCTGAACTACTTTTGGTCTTCTTTACCTAACTTTTTACAAATAGTGTGATTTAATTTTTAACTTGGGAATGGAAATTAATTTTGCCACTGTGTTCTAACAATCATAGCTTCATTTCCTGTCTCTAACAAGTGATTTTCACCACCCTCCCATACAATTTGTCCATATTGATTTTTCTTAATAAATTTATATTCAATATTTTTGTTGATTGGCAAACTCAAATCGTAAAACCATGATGGATACTGAGCAATAGAAGCAGTTGCATTAAACAACGGACCAATGGCCTTATTCGTGTCCCAATTGCCTAACTCAGCGACATTCCCTACTATATATAAGTTCTCTCCCGGAATAGTCATAGCATTATCCACAATCATCCGAAACGGAATCTGACTACCTGATAACACCTCAAAATTTTTATAAACATCTTCCTCACCACTCGTGTTAGAAACCTTAATATCATATTTTCCAGATGTGATACTAGGAATTGTAACCCTAATCAATGTATCTGACCAAGTTGTAACTTGTGCCTCATGATTACCAAAGTGAACTTTTCCTTGGCGATCTCCAAATCCTTCACCAGTAAGAGTTAATTCATTTCCAGTTTTCCCCATAGATGGATCTACATCTCCTAATAATAATTTATTGCTTTGGCTATTGTAAACCCATACTCCCACTGCATTGGGTGCCAACGAAAAACTTGAAACTTGCCCTTCTACCCCCACTTGAATAGAATTTCCAGATAATAATGATGATAACTCATCGTTGTATTGTCCTTGTGGCAAACTTGTTTTTAAATTTTCAATTTGATAGTTATTACTTCCTTTATTGACTGCTATCAATGCTACATGCTCTCCAAATTTTCTTTCGAAAACGAGAACATCTGAATTGATCCATCTTTCTTCCGTCGAACCATAGGCAAGAGCCTTGTTTTGCTTTCTTAAAACGGACAATTTACTGATAATTTTATATGCATCACTTGATGTATCAAATGAACTGATATCTCCCCTGTTGTGTGGATCGCTATCACCTTTATCATATTGTTCTGTTCCATAGTAAATTGTCGGAACACCACGAGAAGTCAATAATAAAGCATAAGCTTGATTAACAGCAACCTGATTTCCATTAACTATGGACGAAAAACGACTCATATCATGATTGTCTATAAACGTTACTTGATCATTAACTTCCTCATAATCTTTTTCTGTCGCCTTTATAACATTGTAAAAATCTGTCATAGTGTAGTTACTATTTGTAAACAAACTACGAATGGAATTTGCAAATCGAAAATCTAATAGACTCATCCCACTTTCATTGGCAAAATGAGTCATTTCCGGTTCAGCCTCCGTTCCTCCTGTATACCATTCGCCAAAGACAAATAGTCCTTTTTTCTCATAAATATAGCTCAACCAATTTTTTTGCCATCCCAAAGACATGTGCTTAACAGCATCAACCCGAATACCATCTATCCCTAAATCAATCCAGGTTTCAATCGCCTCTTTCATATATTGATCAACCGTTGGATTTAAGTTATTTAAATCAGCCAGTCCGTACAAGCTATGATAAATACCATTTTCATACGTGCTATAATTTGTCCATCCCTCATGATTAAATATTTTGGCTGTATCAGAAGAGAACTTACCTAACAACTCCCCTTTTTTGTATAAAGCCCCATCCTCTGGAAAAACCAAACCATTATATTCGGCTGTTGAGGTATGATTAGGTGCAAAATCAATAACAATTTTTATTCCATGTTTGTGTGCTGTACTTACTAATTCTTTAAAATCTTCTTCTGTTCCAAAAGCAGCATTCGTTTTAAAAAAATCTCTAGCCCAATACCCATGATAGGCAGCGCTTTGATTTGTTGGATCAATGGTTGTAATATTTTCAACGGGAGAGGATATCCAGATGGCTGTGATTCCTAAGTTTGTTAGGTAACCATCCTCTATTTTATTGATAATACCACGCCAATCTCCACCATGATATTTTCGTAAATCAGCCTTATCAAAAATTTCTCCTTTGGGGTTATTAGTTTCATCCCCATCAGCAAATCTATCTGTGATAATTTGATAGATAACATCCGAAGAAAAATCTGCTCTATTCTCAACAGATCGATATGTCTCAGCCATCAAGTTAGTTGTACAGCACATAATGGCTAATAAACCTGTTGCCAAAACAATTAAACTTTTAGATAGAAGTTTTTTATTCATTATTATTCTCCTTTTACTTCACTGCTCCTGCTGTCAACCCTTTTACCATATTTTTTATTAGTAGAAAATAAAGCAAGATAATCGGTATAGCGATAAAAACACTACCTGCTGCAAAGCGAGCAAACTGCGTTTCATCAAGATTCATGAGACCAACAGCTACTGTGTATAAATCTTTTTCCTTCAACAATAATTTGGGCAAAATAAAATCACTCCACGGCCAAGCAAATGTTGTCAAGGCTGTATAAGTAATAATCGGTCTTGACAATGGTAAGTGCACATGCCAAAAAATTTGAAAACTTGTTGCTCCGTCTATTCTTGCAGCTTCATCAATGCTATGAGGAATCGTATCAAAGAATCCTTTTTGAGTTAGATAACCTAACGGAGCAGCAGCACTATAAATTAATACTAATCCCCATAATTGATTGATGAGATTAAATTGTGTCATCAAAAGATAGACTGCAATCATACCCATGAAAGAGGGAAACATCCCCAACACCATTGTTGTTTTTATAAGAATTTTCTTTCCCTTAAACTGAAAACGCGAAATGGTATAAGCTGTTAGAATCACCAAAATCGTTCCCAAAATACAACTAGCACTAGCAATAAATAGAGTATTCATAAACCATTTAGGATAATTATATAGATTTGTATCTGTAAATAAGGTAATGAAACTATTTAAACTATAAGAAGTCGGAAAGAAACCTTTAAAAGAGTAAATTGTTCCTGAACGAGAGAATGAAGCCAAAATCAGCCACAAACAGGGAAAAAGAAAAATGAAACTCACTATCAGCAAAGCTAAATAAAGACCTGAACTTTGAAAAAATCGAATCCATTTTCTCATGAGAATCTTCCTCCTTCCTTATATGAAGATGTTCGAACGTAAACCGCTAAGGAAATAACAGAGGTGATGATAAAAATAATCAAACTAATGCTTGCGCCGATACTGTAATAGTTATTGTCAATGGATAAGTTATACAACCAATTGATCAATAAGTCTGTGTCACTTGCAAGAAAATAATCATCTAAATAGAGTCCTCCTCTTAAAAAATAGAATATGCCAAAATTATTAAAATTTCCGACAAACTGCCCAATTAAAACAGGTGTAGTCGCCGTTAGAATATATGGTAGTGTAATCTTTGTAAATTGAACCCATTGACTAGCTCCATCTATTTTTGCAGCCTCATAAAGACTCTCATCACGGTTAGACAACATCCCTGTTGCAAGAAGCATGATAGATGGAATACCGATCCATGCATTAACAAATAAACCAATTAATCTAGCCGACCATTTTGCATCAACATCCAAAAATCCTATTGCTTTATGACCAAAATCTTGAATAAGTTGATTAATCGGACCACCATATGAAAACATAAATTTAAAGGCTAATAAGCTAATAAAACCTGGAATTGCATAAGCAAGGATAGGAAATGCACGCCAAATTGTTTTTCCTCTCACTCTTTTATTTGAAAAAAGAAGTGCCAATGCCAAACCACCAAAGTAATTTAAACTTGTAGAAAGAACGGCCCATAATACATTCCAACTTAACACCTTAAAGAATGTTGGAGCGAATTGAGTAAGAGAAATAATCTTTATAAAATTATCTATTCCTACCCAGTCTACTAATTCAGGAGGAACAATTTTGCCACCATAGTTTGTAAAGGCAATGAGAATCATAAACAAAATAGGCAACACGCTAAATACTAAAATACCTAGAACAGGTAATGTTAAAATGAAGATAGGAAATTTCTGATCTACTAATCTCGCCCATTCTTGCTTAAAATCGGGTAGCTTCTTTCCTCTTTTTATTTGCTCCTCTACTGCAAAAACATCTTTTATGTTCATCCAGTAAATAGAAACAAATACCATGATGAATAGAAAACTTAAGATCCCCATCAAAAGAATAACGATAGAGTTATCTCCTACAATGCCCAGCCATGTATCTGCTTTTTGAGTACCCAAGGTAAAGAAATCACACATATCTCTATAGCCTCTTGATACGAAATAAGTCAAATAAACAACTTCTGCTAAGAAAAAAGTAATCCCCTTTAATTTTTGTCCATAGAGAAACTGTCCCAACCCCATACAAAATAAGGATAGACAGGTTTTAGGATAAGCTTCTTTTAACCTTTTTAAACCTTTCCTCCACATAATAAACTCCTACTCCAATGTATGAATAGCATCACTAATCTGCTTGTCTACATCTTTCAAGCCAGACTTCAAATCTGCTAATGTTTTATATTTCTTTTCATTTTCAGGACGGAATACATCTTTTGTTATGTCTGAAAAGTATGTCTGAGTTGGTGTCCAAATTTGAGAAACAGCAGAAATTGAGGGCATAGTTATGATATTTCCCTTTTCAAGATTTGCGTGTAACACTTTTGAGATTCCCCCAATTTTATCAACAACATCTTTTTGAGTTGGTACAATTCCTAATTTTTCATAACGTTTCATCACCATTTGGTATCGAGTAGCAAAATTGACAAAAGAAAGACTAGCATTTGGTGCTTTCGTGTAGGCACTAATCGCATAACCATTGATTCCTCCCATCATTTTGTTGTCTATCAATTCTGAGTTGACATCATTCAAATCACCACTCTTTGGCAGTTTTGGAAGACTTGTCACAACAAGATTTTCTTTCGCCAGTTTTTGAGCCTCTTCCTTTGTTTTTCCTTGACTTTCGTAATTTTTTACAATTTCATCTAAGAAAGTTGAATATACATCTGGTGTTGACATCGTTGCAAAATAAGTACCATCTCCCAACTTACTATAAGCACTAGACTTAATGGTATTATCAATACTCTCTTCATTCATAACAGAGGCAAGCTGTTGAATAATGTTTGCTCCTTTTTCTGCTTCTCCTTTAGAAAAACCAATATCTTTTGTATCTGTATTACCTTGACCAAAAATGTAGGCACCATAAGAGAATAAATAGCCGCTAGAAAAGTAGGTGTCATAAAGAGATTCCATATAACCATATTGAGTAGGGTTAACTGCATGACGCTGTCTTGAAAAATCAACTAATTTTGACCATGTCTCTACCATATCTGGAATTTGGTTTTTATTGTCATCCCAGTTTTCCCTCCAATCATTTGGCAATAAATCCTTGCGGTAGTAGAGAACGGGCGCTTGAACATTAACAGGAACTCCACAGGTGTAGGTTTTTCCTTCCTTTTTTATTTCAAAGGCCGACCAAGCATTTGGGGAAGTAGTTTTATAAGCATCTAATTGATCTATCGGAAGAGGATAGATGTGCTTACTATCTGCATACTTCATGATAACATCATTCGCTTGGTAGAGAACATCTGGCCCGTAACCATAAGGACCGTCGTTCGCCAAATCAACATACTGATCCGTATTAGCATCAACTGCTTTTATTCCCTTATCAGCATATTCTTCATTAAAGGCCTTTATCAAGTCTGCAAAGTACCCTTTTGAGATAGCTGTGTCATTTTCCAAAACCTTAATGGTTACACCATTTTCTATTTTTCCTGTAAAAATAGCATTTTCGTTGCGCTTAACTTGTTCTCCCTCTGAAGATTTTCCACAACCAGTTAGACAAAAGATGGTCATTAAAGCAAATGCTAGTAGATTATTAGTCGTTTTGAATTTCATAACTTCCCTCCTCTAGTTCAAATAGCACAAAACCATATGGCATCAACAAATTATAATTTTTTAGCTCATTTTCAATAAGAACTTTCTCTCCTAGTTGGATTTCTTGTGGTTGATTGCCAAGGTTGAGATAAAAGACTAATTTGTCATTATTTAATGTTCTTTCGATGATAAGCAAATGACCTTTCGAGTAAATTTTAACCTTTCCGTCCTGAATACGTTTATCTCGTTTCAAAAAAGTTAACGCTTTTATTTTTTCTAACACAGCATTGTCCCAGTTTTCCTTATTCCAATCGAAAGTTCTTCGCGAATCAGGGTCATAGCCACCTTCCATACAAATTTCTGTTCCATAATAGAGACACGGAACACCCGGAAAAACGAAAGTAAGCGATAAAGCTGCCAGTAATTTCTCTTTAGACTTACCTAACTGTGTAAAAATACGATGTGTATCGTGTGAGTCAAGCAGATTCAAATTCATTTGATTAACCTGTTCCATATTCCTCATCAAAATATGATTAAGCTGGTTTGACATTCCCTCCGCTGAAAACCTCTCTGTCGCAAAGCAGTCCAAACATGCTTTAGTAAAAGCATAATTCATAATGCTATCATACTGATCTCCCATCAGGTACGGGTAAGCATCGTGCCAATTTTCTCCAATTAGGACACAATCTTTTTTTTCATTTTTGACAGCTATACGAAATTTTCTCCAAAATTGATGCGATACTTCATCGGATACATCTAAACGCCATCCATCAATATCAAATTCCCCAATCCAGTATAAACCAATTTGTATCAAGTGTTCTTGGACAGCAGGATTCGAAGTGTTCCATTTTGGCATGTAATGACATGAAGCAAAACATTCATAATTTACTTCCTCTACATCAGGAAAATCGCCTTCAATTAAAAACCAATCATAATATTTAGACTTTCGACCTTTACGCAATACATCTGTAAATTCTTTAGATAGTACGCTACAGTGATTGAACACCGCGTCTAAAATAATCCTAATTCCTTTTTGATGTGCTGCTTCGATTAGTAATTTCAGATGTTCTTTTGAACCAAATTGCTCATCAATTTTGTAATAATTAACAGTATCGTATTTATGATTAGAAGGAGACTGAAAAATTGGCGTCAGATAGAGAGCTGTCACGCCCAGATCTGAGAGATAGTCCAAGTGTTCCAAAATACCTAATAAGTCTCCACCTGCAAAATTCTTTGGAGTCGGTGCATCGCCCCACTGCATTGTAATGTAAGATTGATCTTTTTTAAAATCTCCTTGAGCAAAACGATCAACAAAGATTTGATAAAAAATTGCTTCTTTCATCCAACTCAAACTGGGAAAGACATCTGCTTGATTGATATAGGGCATTTGAAAAAAATTATAAAATCCCTCATCAAAATCATACTCTTTAGTCAAGCCATCTTCACTAAAGTAAAATGTCTCTTTTTTGTCTTCTAAACAAAAAATATAAGCCAACCGAGTATCATTCAAACACAATGTCGTTTCAAAATAAACGAACATTTGGTCTTCATAACTAATAGATAGCTCCTTACTTTGCCGACTTAAATGATAGTCATACTTTTTACCGTAAATCAAGGAAACCTTCGTATTCTTATCCTCTTTTGCCAATCTAATCCTAATAACTAAGTCTTTTGTTCCTATCGCAAAACAATACCTAGAATCAGGAATATGTAATATACCCGCTCCATTCATATATCTCTCCTATCTATCCCATCTGTCTCATGGGTTGACTTTTCCCTCTTTTTTTTATATAACAAAATTATGAAAAATAAAGTAACCATCAAAGATGTTGCACGTGAAGCAAATGTTTCTGTTGCAACAGTATCTTATGTTATCAACAATCGAGAAGACCAGAAAATTAGTCCTGAAACTAAGAAAAAAGTTTTACACACTATCAATCTACTCAACTATACTCCGAATCGAGCTGCAAAGTCCTTAGTCACAAAAAAGCATCAAACTGTCGCACTCTATTATCATAAACACGAATCATTTTTAAAAAATGCAGAACAATTTTATCTTATTGATAGCCTATCGGCCTACTTACACTCTAAAGAGTATCATTTAGTCTGCTTAAATGAACAATTCATTGAAAAATATGATATGGCAGATGTCATCGTTACCTCAGATGTGAGCAAAGAAGAATTCCATCAAATAGGAAATGCCAATTTTTCTCCCCTCATTACACTTGATAGTTTTATTGATGACCCTTTGTTCTTTCAAGTCAACTCTGACTATTTGCACATGCGCCACATAGCCGAAAACTTTTTCAAGGGAGAGCCGTTCACCTTTGTCAGTATTCCTATTCATAATATCGAAAGAAGGGAGCATTTACTTCAGGTATTTTCTGATGTCCTTTTCGTAAATCGCTTAGAAGATATTCAAACAATTCCATCAGGAAATATTTTGATTGTTGATCAAACACTGAATGAAATCTTGATGGATACAAAGCAAAAACTGTATCTACCAAATATTTCCGAAGAAAAATTTAATCATCTTTTTCAAGCTATTGAATGGGCAATGCAACGTCAAGAAATGGATAATCATAATATTCTCGTATAAGGGAGTGGGAACAATCGTAATTTCAAAGAAATTGATTGTTCCCTTTTATTTAGTTATAGATTTGCTTCAATATAATCCAGTGATTGATTTACCTACAATTCAATATTCATTAAGCTAAACTACAAGTAGGAACCAAGCTATGCAATATCAAATTTTCCCTAGTTACTCTTTTTTACCAATTTAATTTTCTATAAACTCCCAAGTGATACTGTCAAAAGGATTTGTATTAAATGTCTCTTTTTTTAGCTCTGAATACTTTGGATCTTCTTTCGCATAGGTATCTTCCGCTGGATGAGTTTTTAAGATAAATGTATAGGTACCAGATTTGGCTACTTTGATATTAGCGCGTTTTATTGCCACATCTCCTAGACCTCCCGAATTTTTAAAGTAGGAAACCCCATCTTTTTCTGCTGTCGTTAAATAACCATATCCTCTTTGATTTTCCCATTTACCATTTATTGCAAATTGGAACTCGTCTCCTTCTTCCAATTTAACCGTTAATTTGTAAAGATTTGAGTTTTTTGCATCTTCTTTTATCATTTTATGTGCATCAGTGATCACTGCACCCCAATTAGAAGACTTCAACACTTCGCTTTTCCCATTTCCCAAAATTACAAAAGATCGTACATCTTCTTGATACTTAGAAAAACCTGCATATAGCTTCATGTCCGATTGAAGTTCTATTCCTTCAACTAACTTTTTAGATAAATCTGGCTTCACATACCAACCTTCAAATTCGTATCCTTCTTTTTGAGGCATATATTCCAAGGCTTCCTTAGTGGATTTAGCCTCTTTTTTCTCTAACTCTGTTTTACCATCCATATCATAATAAACAACTTTTGCTACTGCAACCTTTTCCGGATAATTTTGGCTTCCATTTTTACTATTTTCGGAAGCACGACAAGCTCCTAAAGACAAAGTAAGCCCCGTAGCAGCGAGTAGTACAAGATATTTTTTCATTTTAGAAACTCCTTTTTATTTTGTAACCGCTATCTTAAACGTTTAAGTTAACTATACTACTATTTTTTAAAATTGTCAAACAAAGTTAAAAATTTATGATAAATCTTTAATTGGATAGTAATTTTTTAAGATACGATTGGAAGAATTTAAAATGCTTGACAAGAGGCAAGTAATGTTTGCAGCGTTCATGTAGACTGAAATTAGCGAATGAAATAGAACCTACTGACATCAATCTTTCAATTCCCATCTCACACTTTTAATAACTGTTAATTCTTTGGCAGTTACTTTATTCCATGTGACTCTTTCTGGTGACTGAGCTCATATAGGGTATATGAGACTTTTTTTACGAATAAATAGAACTCCACAATCTCAGCGATAGATCTACTCACAGCAGAAATCATTGAGTTATAAGAAATTTTTTCAAAAAAAAAAAAAAACTATACCCGCTTGCTCCAAGTGTAGGGTATAATTCTTTCTCTAGCTGTATTGGCTATTTTTTCATAAATCTTGTATCCTAGATAAATTTCCCTAATAAATCCGAGAATAACGAAGGTAACAAGAATAACAGAAGTATCGTAAAAGAATCTTAAATTCCTTATAATACACTTTCTCAGTAGATACATACTATGAACAAAAAATTAAGGGAACTATACATTTGTTTACACTAACCACAACCTGATGTAGCTAAAACCTAGAAATTCCGAGGATTGTCTAGACCATATTGTGTTAGTGTAAACTAGTATATAATTCCCAAAATTAAAAACATGTTAAACTTCTTTCTCTGTGGATAGGGCGCCTCTCTTTAAGCACTCACTTTGCTAAAAAGAACTAGCACCAACCTTCTTAATCATCCACTATTTCGACTGTACCTGCTAAAAAGCTAAATTCTTCTGGAAGAGAACTTTCTGCCTTTTCAGTTTCTTGGATTTTTTTCCCTTTGGCTTTAGCTGAAAACTCCGCTCGAACACGGATCCAATCCTCTTGAGCAATCGCTAAAATCTGCGGTGAAAATCCCGCTGCTTTGCTAAGAATATTACCAAACATAGTGTTAAGGTTATCCCGTTTCATGGTCTGCTCAGCATTGAGAGGTGAGTCAAAAGCCAAAATCGCATGATTCTCATTTGCTGCGACTGGCTGAGAACCGACAAGCAAAGCTTGGTCTGCCCCAGACAAACTTTCAATGATTTCTCCCCAAGCATTTTGCAGACGGGTCAAATTCTCGCGCGCCAAGACTGGATTTTCCATCGCTTCCTGCAAAATTGCATGAATCTTACTAGTATCCAATCTGTATTTCTTTTGCGCTTGCGGCTTTCGAGAGACTGGTTTAATCGTCATTGGTTGATTGCTAGATAATTGACTTAATTGTTTTTGCAGCTCAGCAACCTGCTGTTGCAAAGTTGCCAACTGCTGAGTCAAATCTGCTGGTAACTCTGCTATTTCCCTTGAATTAGATCCGTCTTCCGCCAAACGAATTGTCATCATTTCAGCATAAATCTTGGGTTGGGGACTGGACTTAATATCCGCAAGTCCCTTTGTAACCATCTCAATCATAGAAAAAATCCGATCTTGTTGAAGGGTGAGGTTGTCCATAAAACCTGCTGTCAGATGGGTGTTCTCCCCACCTGTCTGTACAATGAGCAAGTCTCGTAAGTAATGCAACAAATCCGTTGCAAACCGGCTCATACTCTTTCCTTGATCAAATAGCGTTTGTAGATGCCTAATAGCAGTAATACTATCGAACTGACGGATACTTGCCACGTAATCATCCAAAGCAAGCAGACTAATCGAACCTGTGATTTCTTCTGCAATCCTTAGTGTTATTTCTTGACTCTGGCTAAGACTAAGAGCCTGATCCAAGATAGACAAGGCATCCCGCATACCACCTTCTGCCCGACGTGCAATAAGCATCAAGGCCTGCTCATCAAAAGCAATCCCTTCCTTTGATAAAATAGTCGCCAAATGTGCTTGAATATCTGCCACTTGGATGGACTTAAATTCAAACCGCTGAACACGTGAAAGAATCGTCGCAGGAATCTTATGCAACTCCGTTGTCGCAAGAATAAAGACCACATTCTCTGTTGGCTCTTCCAGAGTCTTCAAAAGAGCATTGAAAGCTCCCGTAGACAGCATGTGAACCTCATCGATAATATAGACCTTATAAGTCGCAAGGCTAGGTGCGTAAGTTGACTTATCACGGATGTCACGAATCTCATCTACACCATTATTAGATGCCGCATCAATCTCAATCACATCCTCCAGACTACCTTCTGTAATAGCTCGGCAGATATAACAATCATTGCATGGTTCACCTCCAACCTGATTCGGACAGTTCATAGCCTTGGCAAAAATCTTAGCTGCTGATGTCTTCCCCGTACCACGAGGTCCAGAAAAAAGATAAGCATGGCTAATCTTTCCCTGCTCAATGGCTTGCTTGAGCGTAGTTGCAACCACCTCCTGCCCCACCATTTCCCCAAAAGTCTGGCTCCGGTACTTCCGATACAAAGCTTGGTACATTAGCATTTTTCTCCAAACATAGCAAAATTCCAATCCGTTCTCTCAACCAAGAGAGCAACGAACTTTTCTAGATATTCTTGGTCAATGGCATCATAATCCGCAACCAGCCTAGAGTCTAAGTCCAAAACGCCCAATAATTGATCATTTTTCACCATAGGGACCACGATTTCTGACAAGGCTGCTGCATCGCAGGATATGTAGTTATCATGCACTCGAACATCGTCTACGAAAATAGTCTGATGCTTTTCAGCTGCCTCTCCGCAGACCCCTTTCCCAAGTGCAATATGGACACAAGAAACACCACCCTGAAAAGGACCCAAAATCAATTCCTTGCCATTAAAGAGGTAAAAACCTGTAAAAACAGAATTTGGTAGGGTTTGATTGAGCAAGGCCGAAGCGTTTGCCAGATTGGCCAGAGCATTTCTTTCTCCTTCTAAGAGAGCCTCCAGTTGAGCTAATAATAGCTGATAAGTTGAGATTTTTTCTTGTTTCTTCATATGGAACATTATAGCATAAATGGACAGACATTTATAGTCTGAGTGATAAAGAAAAAGGCTTTCGCCTATTTCCAAATCCAATACATAATTACCGCATCCACCATGAGTCCCACTGCCCAAGCTAGTTGAAAATATTTTTTCTGTGTTTTATGACGAAAGTGTGTTCCTCCGGCCCAGGCACCTAGACCACCACCCAAATACGACATGAATAACAAGGTTTTTTCCGAGATACGATAGGTACTCTTTCTGGCTTTTCCTTTATCTATACCATAGGTGATAAAAACGATCATATTCCAAATCATCAGTATCATGCTAGCCATTTGTTTGATTGTCATACATTCTCCTAATCTTTAACCTCCTACCAACCTCGCTCCCTTCTTAACGTCTGAGCAAGGTTGGCAGTAAGGAGCATCCTACATAATACTATAACTTTATCACAATCCTGACTAGGAAACAAGAAAAACAGTGTATACAAGTCATCATTTTTCGGTGGAAATATGCCTGAAAGGAACGAACTAGAACACACAACTCACATATTCCCTCCTGCTAGCATATCCACTTTTTACAAGACTTTACCGATACTGATATATTCTGGATTATTTTTTGAACCAAAATTTATAGGATTTATTTTCATTGTTTTTTCTCTGAAAAACCATCCTTGTTTATATACCAACCATTGATCCATCTTGACTTGGCCATTTTACCGTCTCCTAGTAGATAATACCATTTATTATCGGAATGTTTTATCCAATCATTGGTCAGCATTTCACCGTTTTTATCCAAGTAATACCATGAAGAATAGTTTTTATCGTAAATCCATTTTGATTTAGCCATTTTACCATCTTCTAGTAGATAATACCATTTACCATTGGAATGTTTTATCCAACCATTAGTCAACATCTCTCCGTTTTTATCCAAGTAATACCACGAAAAATGTTTTTTGTCGTAAATCCATTTTGATTTAGCCATTTTACCGTCTTCTAGTAGGTAGTACCATTTACCATTGGAATGTTTTATCCAACCATTGGTCAGCATTTCACCGTTTTTATCCAAGTAATACCATGAAGAATAGTTTTTATCGTAAATCCATTTTGATTTAGCCATTTTACCGTCTTCTAGTAGGTAGTACCATTTGTTATTCATTTTAGTCCAACCAATGGTTATAGTTTTGTTTTTAGCTCTATTTGCTTTGCTACTTTCCTTTTCTGCTTGTATTTATTTTTTAGAGGCAGCCTGTTTTTCAGCTTTTAGTCTTTCCGCTTCTAAAAATTGTTCTTGCAATCTTCTGAGCTCTTCTTCCTGTGCTTTTTTATTTTCAATTTTCTCTTTTTCAGCTTTCTCCCATTCTATTCTGTTTTGTTCTTCTCTTTGTTTGAACTGCTCTCTTTCTTTTTGTTTTTCAATTTCTCTTCTCTTTAATCGTTCTTGGATCTGATCTTGGGGATCTCTTTCGACAGCACTTTTTCCTTTTG
This sequence comes from Streptococcus sp. DAT741, assembly GCF_009866825.1. NCBI lineage: Bacteria > Bacillati > Bacillota > Bacilli > Lactobacillales > Streptococcaceae > Streptococcus > Streptococcus sp. DAT741. Next base: position 486,432 of record NZ_CP019557.1, on the reverse strand, counting down.
CATTGTTGTAAATAGCATCTTTATTGATTAAAACCAAATCTTCTGTTTTTTGGTCTTTAGCCCAGTTTTCAAATGTCATATTAGTCATAACTTGGGCATTCGACAATGTCCCTATATGTGCTAAAGCTTCTTTGGGTGAAAAATTTTTAACAATTTCTGTATACTTATCTTCACTACGGTCAAACATCAACTCAGAATAGCCTGATCCTGTATCGCCTGCTCTTTTATCACTTGTCAAATCAACAGTATGCCATGCACCGTCATAATATGCTCTGGTAACCGCATGGAGTTGACCCGTTTCAACTTTCGCACCTGCAACGTAGGCTGGAATTCCCATGAGATTAAAAGCTCTAGCAGCAGTCGTACTAAATCCTACACACCTTGCATTTTTTCTCATGGTCACCGCAAATAAATCAGATGCTAAATTATATTCTGATGATGCATTTTTTTCCAATCCTCTGAAATCATATTCCACTTCTCCCATCTGGATTGCGAATTTTTTGATTTTTTCACGATCTTCATCACTATCCTTTATACCTGCAGAGTCAATCATTTCTCTTATTTTATAGTCATTTTGTTTAAAATTTTCAAACTTTAAATTTTCGGTATATCCTTCTTTAGTATATTCTTGGTCATTATTCTGATGTACCTTAACTCCATAATTTACCGTTAGTTTATTTTCTATTTTTAAGGCTTTAGAATAGACCTTAACATCATTGAATAAGTTGTTTTCTTTTATTTCTTTACCCATCCATACTCCATGGGCATCCAATAGCATCAGGAGATTTTCATCGTCTTCTATCTTTTCTAAACTATGTATTTGATGTGTATCATAAGAAAATTCATCTAATTTATTTTTTCTTTCACTAAATTTTTCTTCATATTCTTGCTTAGTAGATACAACAACGTCTCTTGCATTCATTATGACTACTCTATTGCCGGCTAAATATTTACCATTTATTTTCACAAATACATAATTTTCATTTCCCTGTCCCCCTTGATCATCACCTTTAAATAGTTCTTTCGAATCGGAGATGGTGCTTAAATTTACAGCAGAGCTTCTATGAAGATTATCTTTTCCCAACATATAAACAAAAACATCTTGACCACTCGCTTCCTTTTTTGCTCCTTCTAAAAATTCAGCAAATTTTTCTTCTTCAACAATCTCAACACTATACTTCTTTTCTTGAATCGACTGATTAGCATACACTTTATTTGCCCCTATTTCCATAACTGGGGTTGTTGATAATAGAATACTCGCTGCTAATACGAACATTATTTTTGATTTTTTCATATATACTTACCTCTTGTTCGAAAAACTAAAATCCTTGAATAGTATGATACATATTCACTAATTTTGTAATTGTAACTCCTTTATTATTTTTTTAGAAAGAGAAGCATTCTGCCTTTCTCCCTGATATGACTATTGTATCATTGCTGACTATTCATCCCATGTAGTAAGTCTATTTTATGTCTACTTTTTGTAATCGTATTCCTTTATTTGTATTTTCTATAACTATCCCTCTACGGATATAGAAACTATCTAAATATGTTTAACAATATTTCAATAAAATATTTAACATCCCAAAAAATATTTTTAGGAACCTTAAAGACTAATAACATTACTACCTTTATCCTATAGAGATACGAAACACTATCCACTTTATTCATAAATAGCTGAGATATGATTTTGAAAGAAAAGATGTATTCTTCTTACTTTAGTCTTATATTTTAATAGCCGAACCGTAAAAAGAAAACACCTATCTCTAGGTGCTCTTAGGAGGGTTATGAAAAAGAATGGTTAAATTATAACCTAACTACCTTAAATAAAACTAAACACTTTTATTTGATGTAAGTTTAAGAAAGAATAGGGCACTTTCTCAAATAATAGAGTTAAAGTTTAACACGATTTTTCAATTACATATCCACCAACTAATTGTCAGCAACTGTGCATTTCCTACCTCAAATATCTTAACTGCGCTCTCTTAAGATGCTCTCTACCTTAGTATTGAGTAGATCAATAGCTACAACATTGGTGACCCCTTCGGGAATAACGATGTCAGCATAGCGCTTCGTCGGCTCGATAAACTGGTGATACATTGGTTTTACCACTGAAGTATATTGCTCAATGATACTATCCAAACTACGTCCACGCTCTTCCATATCTCGTTTGATACGACGAATAATACGAATATCATCATCCGTATCCACAAAAATCTTAATATCCATCAAATCCCGCAAGCGTTTGTCTTCCAGCACTAAAATGCCTTCTACAATAAATACATCCTGCGGTTCCTGACGATAGGTTTTGTCTGAACGTGTATGCTGCGTGTAGTCATAAATCGGAATATCTACCGAACGCCCTGCTAACAACTCACTGATATGGTAAATCATTAGATCCGTATCAAAGGCCAGCGGATGGTCGTAGTTCGTCAATATTCGTTCTTCAAAAGTCAGGTGAGATTGATTCTTGTAGTAAGAATCGTGTTCAATCATTGAGATACGAGCATTTGGAAAATTATCCAAAATGGCACGTGACACACTTGTCTTACCACCTCCCGATCCACCGGTGACACCAATAATAATGGGTTTCTGAGTCATCATTGTCTCCTTCTATTTTCGATACTATTTTACCATGAAACGTGGTACAATGGAAAGGAGAATACAAAAGAAATGAGAATTCAATCTATGCTTCATTTAGGTATTGTTGGTACTTCCGACATCTCCCATCAATTTATCCAAGCAGCCTGCTTGAGTGAACACTATCAACTACGGGCTGTTTTTTCCCGTAAATTAGAAACTGCTCAGGCTTTTTCAAAAAATGATGAAACCATTCGATTATACACAGAATGGGAAAACTTCCTTTCTGCTCCTCTTGATGTCATCTATATTGCTAGCCCCAATTCCTTACATTTTGAGCAGGCCAAGGCTGTCCTTTCTGCTGGGAAACACGCTATCGTTGAAAAACCGATGATTTCTACTCCGCAAGAACTGGCTCACCTCCGCCAAATTGCCAAGGAACAGCAGGTCTTCCTGTTCGAGGCTGCTAGGAACTACCACGAGAAAGCTTTTGAGGTTGTTCGCGATTTCCTAAATGATAAGACGATTCTGGGGGGCTATTTTGGATATGCAAAATACTCATCTAAAATGCCTGAATTACTAAATGGTCACACACCCAATGTTTTTTCACCAGATTTCTCAGGTGGGGCTTTAATGGACCTAGGTGTTTATACACTCTATGCTGCCATCGGATTATTGGGTGTTCCAAAATCAACTCATTATGTGGCTCAGCAACTCCCCTCTAGCATTGATTTGAACGGTGCTGGTCAACTCATCTATGATGACTATATCATTAGTATCCAAGCTGGAAAAAATATCACCAGCAACCTACCTAGTGAAATCTACACCAATGAAGGAACTCTTACTCTCAATGCTTGTCAGCATATCAGCTCTGCCATTTTTACAAAGCATGATGGAACACAAATCATTCTCCCCATCCAAGCTGAAAAACATGCTATGCTAGAAGAAGCTCAGCGTTTTGCCCAGATCATCAAGCAACAAAACCATGATTTAGCCAACCAGTGGCTAGATGTAGCTGAGGCTGTTCACCACACATTGTATACCATGCGCCAAGACGCTGGAATAACTTTTAAGGCGGATACTCATGAAATCTAAATTCCCTACTAGCTGGAAGGACCAGCTAAGCCAACTCGGGTTTGAGAACTTCACACCCATCCAAGAACAAGCATTTGATCCAATCTCAACCGGTGAATCTCTTTTAGCTATCAGTCCTACGGGAACTGGCAAAACACTCGCCTACCTTTGGCCTACCCTTCTGTCTCTGATACCCAAAAAATCTCAGCAACTTCTCATTCTGGCACCAAATACTGAATTGGCAGGTCAAATCTTTGATGTTTGCAAGACCTGGTCCGAGGCGCTTGGATTGCACGCCCAACTCTTTCTGTCGGGTTCTAGCCAAAAGCGTCAGATTGAACGCCTAAAAAAAGGCCCTGAAATCTTGATTGGAACACCCGGCCGTATTTTAGAATTGATGAAACTAAAAAAAATCAAAATGATGGCTGTTAACACCATTATTTTGGATGAATTTGATCAGCTATTCTCTGATTCTCAGTACCATTTTGTAGAAAAAATTATAGGCTATGTTCCACGTAATCACCAGCTCATCTACATGAGCGCAACTGCTAAATTTGATCGTGAAAGGATTGCGAAAGACATCAGGACCATCGACTTATCTGACCAAAAATTAAATCATATCCAGCATTGTTATATGATGGTAGACAAGCGCGATCGGCTAGAGATGCTCCGTAAGTTTGCCAATATCCCTGATTTTCGTGCCCTTGCTTTCTTTAACAGTCTGTCTGATCTTGGAGCGAGCGAAGACAAATTACTCTACAATGGTACCAATACGGTCTCTCTGGCCTCTGATGTCAATGTCAAGTTCCGCAAGGTCATCATTGAACGCTTCAAAAACCATGAACTCAATCTCTTATTGGCTACAGATATGGTAGCGCGTGGGATTGATATTGATAACCTTGAATGCGTCCTCAACTTTGATCTTCCTTTCAATCAAGAAGCCTATACTCACCGTGCAGGTCGAACCGGTCGAATGGGGAAGGAAGGAACTGTCATCACGTTTGTATCTAATCCTAGTGAACTCAAACAATTGAAAAAATATGCTTCTGTTCAAGAAGTTATATTGAAAAATCAGACGCTATATAAGGTATAATACTAAAAAGTAATGTTTTGATAAATCACAGATTCATCCTCATCTGTGATTTTAATTTTTGTCATGTGTTATGTATAAAAAGAAAGGATACAATTGTAAAAAAGCGAATAACCTAGTTTTCTACTCCTCAGCATCCTAGGTTATTCGCTTTTTGTATTCTTTCCTCTTATTCCCTTTTAATGCACTGGACCAGATGATTCTTGGGAATAGTAGATATGCTTAGGATTAAGGTTAGACCCGAGCAAATCTGGCACCGTCACCATATTATAGCGCTCACTTGTTAGAAATTGTAAGACAGATTCCAGACTATCAACCGTTGGCTGATGAATATCATGCATAAGAATGATACTTCCTGGATGGGTCTGAGCCTTTATCTCATTCAAAATTGCTTGCGGATTGCGACTTTGCCAGTCCTTTGAGTCAACTGACCAATAGATAGATGGCAATCCTATCTGATCAACGACCGATTGGTTGATTGTACCATAAGGAGGACGAACCATGGTCGGTACAACCCCAGCCGCTTCCTTAATAGCTGCTTGGGTATCTTGAATTTCCTTGCGCACTAGCTCCGGCGAAAGTGTCACCAAATCAGGATGGTTCCAAGTATGGTTGGCGATTACATGTCCCTCTGCTACCATTCTGCGAAGAATGGCTTCATTGCCTGCAATAGCTCTACCTATAACAAAGAAGGTCGCCTTAGCATTGTATTTTTTCAACAAATCCAAGACAACTGGCGTCGTATTGGAGTTTGGACCGTCATCAAATGTCAAAGCGATCTGACGTAATTGTTTTTTATCAACTTGCTTTGCGACATACTCATCATAACCAGTCTTATCTGACTCTGCGAGGTAGTTACTCTTTACTACGGGGTATAAATCCGAAATTGGTACTTTTAAATGATCGATGCCAAAGGACTGATCGGGAAATTGTAGAAACAGTTGTTTTTCCTTGTAGGTAAAGGACAAGGTATTCAAATCCAAATTATTGAACTTAGCTATAATCCCTTCTGACTCAGCTTTTGTCATTCCTTTTGCCTGCAAGTCTTCCTTCAAGTGTGCTACCATAATTTTTCTTGCTGCTGATAAATCAGGCAAAAACTTTTCCAGAGTGAATAACTGATTGTCTTCTGTTAACAGTACCGACTCTGCTGACAGATTTTCTTGCTTTTTAATCTGTAAATATTCCACCTTATACTGCTCTGCTTGAATATCACGCGCCTTTACACCTGTAAAGCTAGTCTCTGCTTCTTTTGCAGATATAAATACCAACTCATCTATTTTTCCAACTGGTTTTTTATGTCCAAAACGCTTTTGAACATAGGAAAGCATCCGACTTTCAACGGAACCAATCACCCGACCAGAGTTATCCGTTGGTAAGGCCATCACAACATGTGTGGTACCAATGTTTCCCTCTTGAACGTTCACCTTTCCCTCAGAAAGGATAGTCTCTTGCTTCTCTTCAATAAACTGTCTTATTTGTCTATCTTGAACCTCTGTAAATAGCCAAAAACCTAGACCAACAATCATTCCAATAAGGGCAATATTTACTCCCAGCCAAAAAAATTTTCTCATACTATAACCTCTCACGTAAACATATATAAGAACTATGCTAAATGATTTGCAAGCCATTGTCAAGAATACTCCATAAAAGGTTCGTGTCTACCTGCTTAGAAAAATCCAAATACTCCCTATTTGTACAAGAACTCTTCCCATACAAAAAAAGACTGCCTAAGCAATCTTTCTCACATTAGTCTGCTCGAATAACTTCCACACGGTAACCATCTGGGTCTGTAACAAAATAATAATGACCTGGACTTCCCGGCAATCCCTTAATATCTGTTGTTGGGTAGCCCAATTCCTTATGTCTAGCATTATCGCCTTCTAAATCATCCGAAGAAAGAGCTAGATGCGAGAAACCATCCCCTACTGTATAAGGTCCATGATCATAATTATACGTCAATTCGACTTCAAATTCATCTCCCTCAAGCGCCAAGTAAACGAGGGTAAACTTATGTTCTGGATAATCCTTGCGACGGGTCTCCTTAAAACCAAACGCTTCCTCATAAAATCGTTGCGATGCTTCTAAATTTTCAACACGCAAACAGGCATGTAACATTTTTTTGCTAGCCATAACCTTCTCCTTATTTTTTCATAAACTACCATTAGTATAGCATACTATCGCAAAAAATACTGACTTGTTGCCTCCAAGAAAACCAAAAGCCTCGTCTGCAAAGCAGAACGAGGCGGACCATCCTCCAAAAAGGATGTTACTTACCAAGATAGTATTCTGAAACAATGTTCAATTTGTCATCCAATTCAAATACCAGTGGTGGGAAGTTTGGAATTTCTACATCCATGATTTCGTCATCAGACAGTTGTTTGATGTGTTTAACAAGAGCACGAATAGAGTTACCGTGTGCACCTACAAACACATTCTTACCATCTTTCAATGCAGGAGCAATCTTATCTTCCCAGAATGGAAGAGCACGCTCAAGCGTTACTTTCAAGTTTTCTGCATCTGGGATAACTGAGTCGTCAAGGTGTGCATAGCGACGGTCAGTGTGTGCTGAATGCTCATCGTCTTTCGCCATTGCAGGTGGCAATGTATCGTATGAACGACGCCAGATGTGAACTTGCTCATCACCGAATTGTTCTGCTGCTTCTGCTTTGTTTTTACCTGTCAAACCACCATAGTGACGCTCGTTTAAGCGCCATGATTTTTCAACTGGCACCCACAATTGATCCGCTGCTTCAAGAGCCAAGTTTGTTGTCTTAATTGCACGTTTCAACACTGATGTGAAAGCAAGATCAAATTCAATACCTGCTTCCTTAATTAACTTACCAGCATCAATCGCCTGTTGTGTACCTTTTTCAGACAAATCAACATCAGCCCAACCAGTGAAAAGGTTAGCCTTGTTCCACTCAGACTCACCATGGCGAGCAAAAACCAATTTTACCATTTATGGATTCTCCTTTAACATTTTGAGGTTTCCCTCTGATACCCTTCTATTTTACACGAAAAGGTAAAAAAATGCCAGTCTTTCCACAAGCTGTGTACGCTTTCATTATCCTCGTCTACAAATTCGGTCTCCAGACCTATCTTTCTTCTTAGAAAAAAGACAAAATAATGGTATAATAGTAAGGCTGAACACGACAGTTCCCATAACAATCGTTTGAAGGATTTACTGCCTGAGTTTAACAATACGAAGGAGATCGTTTTCAAACGATAACCAGCATAGGAGTTATCATGAAGAAAGTAGCTATCGTGTCTGCCTACCGTTCTGCCATTGGCAGCTTCGGAGGCAGTCTGAAAGATATTGAAATTGCTGAGTTAGGTGCACAGATCCTAAGGGCAGCCTTAACAAACAAACATATACCGACAGATTGCGTAGATGAAGTTATCTTCGGAAATGTTCTCTCATCTGGACAAGGACAAAATATCGCCCGACAGATTGCTTTGCGTGCCGGACTTCCACAAACAACTCCTGCTTACGCAGTCAATAAGGTCTGTGGATCTGGACTAAAATCTATCTTACTGGCAACTCAGTCCATCCTCGTTGGCGATAATGATGTCGTAGTGGCTGGCGGAATCGAGATCATGAGTCAGGCTCCCTACCTATCAAAAAACAGTCGTTTCGGTGGCAAGCTTGGACATCTCAATTTGGAAGATTCCATTTTAACAGATGGTTTGACTGATGCATTTCATCGCTATCACATGGGTATCACTGCCGAGAATATTGCTGAACAATACCACATTGGTCGCAAGGAACAAGATGCATTTGCCTACGCTAGCCAGAAAAAAGCTGCCAAAGCTATTTCAGAAGGACGCTTCAAGGATGAGATTGTTCCTATCCCTCTAGTCTCTAGAAAAGGAGAAACAATTTTTGATACAGACGAATATCCTCGCCTAACGTCACTTGAAAAACTAGCAACACTACGACCTGCTTTTAAAGATGGCGGAACAGTCACTGCCGGGAATGCTTCTGGTATCAACGATGGTTGTGCTGTTTTGGTTCTCATGTCTGAGGACAAGGCCAATGAACTCAACATACAGCCTCTCGCTTACATAGAATCTTATGCAACCAGTGGCTTAGACCCTGCTTATATGGGACTTGGTCCCATTACTGCGAGTCAAAAAGCACTTGAAAAAATTGGAAAATCAATTGAAGAGATTGACCTATTTGAGTTTAATGAAGCCTTCGCTGCCCAATCACTCCCAATCATAGCTGAACTAGGGGTTAACCCTGAAAAAGTCAATGTCAATGGCGGAGCTATTGCTCTTGGTCATCCCATTGGAGCCAGTGGAAGTAGAATCTTGGTCACCTTGATTCATGAATTAACCAAGCAAGAAAAGAAACTCGGTCTCTGTGCCCTCTGCATTGGAGGTGGTCAAGGTATCTCACTTATCATCTCCAATGCACAAATAAGCTACCCCTAACTTATTATACAAAGGATAAATTATGAATATCGGTATTGATAAAATCGGTTTTGCGGCACCCGATTATGTTTTAGATTTGGCTGACTTAGCCTTAGCCCGCAATATTGACCCTAATAAATTTAAAATCGGTCTTCTCCAGTCTGAAATGGCTGTAGCACCCATCACCCAAGATATTGTCACATTAGGTGCCCAAGCTGCAGAAGCTATTTTGACAGAAGAAGACAAGAAAACCATTGATATGGTCATCGTTGGAACTGAGTCAAGTGTAGATCAGAGTAAGGCAGCAGCTGTCTCCATTCACAATCTGTTGGGCATCCAGCCTTTTGCTCGCTCCATCGAGATGAAAGAAGCTTGCTATGGAGCAACTGCTGGTCTCAGTTTAGCTAAAAGTCATATTGCTCAATTCCCAAAGTCCAAAGTATTGGTTATCGCTAGCGATATTGCCAAATATGGTATTGCTTCTGGTGGCGAACCGACTCAAGGAGCCGGTGCCGTGGCTATGCTGGTTACTGCCAATCCTCGTATCCTAGTACTCAATAATGACAATGTCTGCCAAACTCGCGATATCTACGACTTTTGGAGACCAAACTACGATAAGTATCCACGTGTTGATGGTAAGTTTTCGACTGAGCAATATACGGATTGCCTCACGACAACCTTTGATTATTACCAACAAAGAACCAGTAAGAAACTCAAAGATTTTGCAGCTATGTGCTTGCACATTCCTTTCTCCAAACAAGGACTCAAAGGATTGCAAGCTATTGCACAGGATCAGGAAACTCTAACCAACCTAACAGAGCGATTCCAAGAAGCAATCGTTTACAATAAAATAGTTGGTAACATCTACACGGGTTCTATCTTTCTCTCGCTCCTTTCTCTTTTGGAAAATAGCAGAGTTTTAAAGGCAGAGGACCAGATTCTCTTTTACAGCTACGGTAGTGGAGCTGTCTGTGAGATTTTTAGCGGCTATCTAGTTGAGGGCTACTTAAATCAATTAGAACAAGATCGTCTTCATAGACTCAACCAACGTACAAAACTCAGTGTTGAGGAGTACGAGAATATCTTCTTTGAAGAACTTTCACTAGACGAGACCGGAACTTCTAGTGATTTGCCGGTAGATCACAGCACTTTTTCCCTTATCAAGGTTGATAAGCATAAGAGAATTTATCGCAAAAACTAGATGGAATTAGCTTTTTCTCTACAGAAAAGCCTCTTGATTCATTGTAATTTTATCACCTCTCTTCCACAGCCAATAAATTGTACAAGGCTGAAGCTAAAAAATAGGAAGCAAGGCTTCCTCATTTTTGATACGGTAAAAGATAAACGTTAAGACTAACTATTCTGGCACCTTGGCCTAGCCAGGGGCTTTTTGTATCTTTATAGAAAGAAGAAACTATGTCTCATTTCTCAGGATTCTACAAAAAAACACGTCAGGAGCGTATCGACCTCCTCCATAGCTACAGACCATTTTCAGGAAAAAGTCTAGACTGTCTGACAAATGACACCAATCTTTCCGAGCAGATTGCTGGAAAGATGACGGAAAATCATCTAGGAACCTTTTCTCTTCCTTTCTCTGTCCTACCAGAGCTAGTTGTGGACGGTCATTCTTATATCGTTCCGATGGTGACAGAGGAGCCATCTGTCGTTGCTGCAGCATCTTTGGGAGCGAAAATGATTGCTAGGTCAGGCGGATGTTCAACCTATATTCACAACCGTATAATGATCGGGCAAGTAGCTCTATTTGATGTTTCAGACCATGGTCAAGCAAAAAAAGCCATTTTGGAGCAAAAGGCAACCATTCTTGAAACTGCCAATCAGGCCCACCCTTCTATTGTTCAGCGTGGTGGAGGTGCTTGTGAACTAACGATTGAAAGTAAGGATGAGTTTCTCATCGTCTACCTACAAGTGGATGTTCAAGAAGCCATGGGAGCGAATATTCTCAATACTATGTTGGAGGCCATCAAGAATGACTTAGAGAAACTCAGCCAAGGACAGGCGCTTATGGGAATCCTATCCAATTATGCAACAGAATCCCTGATCACTGCAGAGTGTCACATAGCAATTTCCAGCCTTGCTAATAACCCTGCTATTGCCCAAGAAACTGCAAAAAAAATAGCCCTAGCCAGTAAGTTAGCGCAACTTGACCCTTATCGTGCAGCAACCCATAATAAGGGGATTTTCAATGGAATTGATGCAGTAGTCATAGCAACAGGTAACGACTGGCGGGCTATGGAAGCTGGAGCTCATGCCTATGCTTGCCGTGATGGGCTATACCGTGGGCTATCCATCTGGCGGATTGAGGGGGAAAGTTTGATTGGTTCCATCACTTTGCCCCTGCCGATTGCTTCTGTCGGTGGTTCTATCGGACTAAACCCCAAGGTAGCGGTCGCTTTTGAACTCCTGGAGCAACCTAAAGCACGTCAACTCGCTGCGATTATTGCTTCTGTTGGGCTATGCCAAAATTTTGCTGCCTTACGAGCTTTGGTAACATCTGGTATCCAGGCAGGTCACATGAAATTACATGCAAAATCCCTAGCTCTTTTAGCAGGAGCTGAAGACCATGAAGTAGACACTCTTGCCCAGCTTCTTCGTAAGGAAAAGCACAGTAACTTAGAAACCGCTCAACGTTTACTGGTAAAATTGAGGACGAATTAAAAGAGGCTTAGTGCCCCTTTTTTCTACTCAACGAAAAAAAGCTACAATTAGCTCCAAAGACTTGAGGACCTTTGAAGTTTGGAAATCAACTAAATCGACATCTATTATTTTTATTTTCAGCAGGTATTAGTCACAGAATTGTTCCATGCGCAGCTTCTGTGGTTTCATTCCCAGCCGTTCATAAAAGCGAACTGCTCTAGTATTATCTGCCCAAACATCTAAAGTGACATTATAACATCCTTGTTCCTTGGCATAGGAAAAAGCAAAGTCATATAGTTGCTCTCCGATTCTTTGCCCACGAACTGAGTTAGCCACGCATAAATCATCAATAAACAAAGTTTTTATCGGCTCTAACGTACCATTTTTTACGCTGGACAGTTCACAGAAAAGATGCCCTACTACTTGTCCATCCAGTTCGTAGACAAAAACTGGCTTATTAGGCTGCTCTAGCAAGTCAATCAAGTCAGCTTCTGAAAATTTTTGACCGGAACTTTTAAAAATATCTGGACGCGCCTGATGATGAACCTGCAAAATATCTTGTAACAAGCCAACAAGACTTGGAATATCAGACTGATTAGCTATACGAATAGTCATATTATGGCTCCTTCTGAGTTTTTCCTATTATATCACATATTTATTTTTTTACAAAATAGGTCTAAAGACCGATGAAAAATCTGAAAAATCCTTTATACTATAGATATATCCTAAAATTTTTCATAAATCTCCTGAAAGCCAGTCTGTTATGACTGGTTTTTTCATTGTCCAGATAACAATATAGTGAACACTTGATTCTCGATAACAAAAAGTCCTCTGGATATTTTCCAAAGGACTTACTTTATATTAGACAGGTTTCTTTTCTAGTTTATAGGTTATACCGTTGATAATGACCTCAATTCCTTCAATATTGACATCGATCTGATCTCTACTGCTGTTCCCAATATCAGCAACTGTGTCAAACTTTTCAAGTGAACCATTCTCAGCCTCAATCGCTTTCAAACGACTGGCCATACCGACTAAATAGTTATCATAACCAGCTGCCGCATAGTCGTAGACAGCACCACCAACTTGGAACATGCCCTTGACAGCTTCTGAGAATGTCTTAGCTCCTGATACCTTGTAAGAACCACCAGCACGCAACAGATAGAACCAATCTGTCAAGAAGTCCTCAATCGTTGCGTAGTGCATGTAGTAACCTCCCTCATTTGATGGGCGAGCAATGCCTCTAGTTACTGTTACACCACTTGGGCGCTGAATGGTGTCCACATCCGAGTTCATGGTCATACCGCCCCAGTTATTATCCGCTTTACCAATAGCCGAAGCTCCCCAAAGACCCTCAAAGTGTAAAACTGTGATGGCATAGGATGGCAGGATGTCGTACTCAGCACATTTTTTAAGAATGGTATCTAGGATAGATTTTTTGAGGATAGCGCCATTAAAGCTTAAGTCCCCATCTTCTTTAAGTTGAACCACCGGTGATTCCTCAGCCGCATTTGGACCTCCATTGAGTATTTCGTTAACCTTTGCCTGAACTGCATCATAGCGAGATCCTAGCGAGTATTTGCGTTCTTCTCCAAATCCATGCAGACCAGCGATGACTTCTTGAGCTAGTTCCTCATCTGTCTCTTGATTGGATGTGGTAGTTTCGGATTGGTCTTTCAAGCGATAAACATAGTAATATGGACGTCCTGCATAAGACCAAGTCGCATCATGTTCGTTTACGCTAATACCGTTATGAGCATAATTGCAATGAATGATGTTATCACCATCAACAAAAATACCCGTATGTCCACCAGCTCCGGCTGACTCCCCGCGTCTACCCCAGATGAAGATGTCACCACATTTTGCATCCCAAGCTGTATTTTCTGCAACCAACTCAAATCCGTTATTCATTAGCCAGTCATGCTCGTATTCAGTATTGACTGCCCAACCAGCAGAAATAGCCCCGCCAGCCGTGAGAGCGTAATAGACTGCGCTAGAACAATCATAGCTATCCGGACCGTTACGATAGTCCATGGAGTAAGTCACACGACCTACACGATCCATCATCCAACGGATAGATGTTTCAAAATCAATCCCCATCTTTCTCCTCTCTTCTAATAAACAATTTGTCAAATAGTGTCATCACGTTGTCGAAAAAGCTCGCATATCCTTTCGCCTTTTCGTAATTCTTAACCAAACTCCTAAGAGCTAGCGTTTCTCTATGTCGATTACATAGAGAAACGCTCTTCTCTATCTGCTCTGGTAATAGTATAAGTATAGACAAAGGAATAAGAATAGTCAACAAGATACCCTCAATGCCTTGCGAATCAAACCATTGATTCCGATTTTTGATTTATAGTCAATTTACAGTTTGCTAACAGTTGCATATTAAAAAGTTAGTTCAAAGCAAATAATAAGCCATATCTTCCGTCATACCCTTGTCAGCCGTCTAGCAGAAAACAGAGTTCCCTTGAAAGCTATCATGGACCGTGTAGGGCATGCAGACGCTAAGACAACAACCCAAATTTACACCCATGTCACCAAGAAACTCAAGGCAAATGTGACTGAAATCATGGAAAACTACTAAAGTTTTGCCCCTTATTTGCCCCCTAAACACAAAAAAAGCCTATTGCACAACGTAGAAACGTTGATACAATAGGCTTTTTGTGCTGTGATTATTTAACAGCTTCCTTAAGAGCTTTACCAGCTTTGAATACTGGAACTTTTGAAGCTGCGATTTCAATTTCTTTACCAGTTTGTGGGTTGCGACCTTTACGTGCTGAACGCTCACGAACTTCAAAGTTACCAAAACCAATCAACTGCACTTTTTCACCAGCTACAAGGTAATCAGTTAACGCTGCAACTACAGCATCAACAGCTGCTGCTGAATCCTTTTTTGTTAATGAAGTTGCTTCTGCAACTTTTGCAATCAAGTCTTGTTTATTAGCCATTTGCTAAGTCCTCCAATAAATTTCTGAGTTATCACTCACTATTATATAGTACCGAATTTTAGGCATTTGGTCAAGTTTTTAATGCTAATTTACTTTATTTTCCTATAAGTACTTTCCATAACTGAGCTGTTATACTAGTCAATGATCCATCTTTCTATACCGTCTAAATTTGCCAGCCAAAACTACACCTGAACTGGCTTAGAATCAAATATTTTTACAAAAGAAAATATCTACAACTCTTTTAAAGGGAGGTAAATGTTTTTAATTTTTAAACTATAGAAAGATAAATCAGGTATCCTAACTCAATTACCTATCACTCATAACGGATTAAAATCGCCCAAGCTCCCTCACCAGTATGGGTCTGAATAATCGCTCCTGTTTCTAAAACAGAAATATCTTTTGCTACGTATGTTTGAAGCTGCCCCTTTATTTCATTTGCAAAATCAGCTACTCCAGAGTAGGAAATTCCTATTTCTACAACATTTTTATCCGCTAAACTTACTGCAAACTCCTCCAACCATTTTTTAAAGGTTTTGTGTCCACGGCCTTTCACAACAGGAGTTAGCTGATGATCTTTCATCTCCATAATTACTCGAATATTGAGCAAACTACTCAACATTCCCTGAACTCGGCCAATACGTCCTCCCTTAACCAGATTTTCTAGAGTTGACACACCGATATACAACTCTGTTTTATCTTTTATTGCTTCAAGGCTTGCAAGAATCTCTTCCTTACCTGCCCCTGCTTTTGCCAAGCGAGCTGCTTCAACAACTTGAAATTTCTCTGCCTGATCTGTAAAGCTAGAATCCAATATAGTGACATCAGCACCCGATAAGATAGCTCCCTGACGAGCCGCCTCCACTGTTCCGGACAGGGCATGAGAAAGTAAAATCGCTATAATTTGACTACCATCTCTGGATAACTCACCAAACATCTCTGCAAAGAGCCCAACAGGTGGCTGACTAGTCTTAGGTAGGTTTTTTGCCTCTTGCATTAACCTCAAAAATTCGCCTTCTTTTAAGTCACTGTCAGAATAGACGACACCATCAACCATAACGGATAAAGGAACCACCGTAATGTCCAGTTCTTCTATCAAATGAGGTTCAATGGTTGTACTTGAATCTGTAACAATCTTAATCTTTGTCATACTTCACCCTCAACTCTTTTCAGCTTTGTTTTCCATTATAACAAATTCTACCTGAAAAATAAACTTGCACACAGTCAAGTCATAAACAATGACTATCAGAAAGACATCTATACAATCAGTAAATAACAACGGAAATTAAAACCTGCATAGAGGACTCTTCTCTCGCAAAAAATGAGTTTATCGCATATAAGAATCAAGGAAACTGTGGCAAATACTCTGATAAAATGCACTAAAATTTTCAAACATCTACTAAAGAGGAACATACCACCGTTGAACAAAAGAATTCAATAGCGAAGATAGGATAGACTACTCAAAGAGTGTTACTACAGTTTCAGAAAGGCGAATCAAGGGATAAAATAAACTGAGAAAAAGCAATGACTAATGTATAAAATATATTTTCGCCTACTTATCATCAACTCTCTACCCAATTATCTTACTAAAACTTTTTCCTCATGAATACAATTACTATTGTTTCACTTTATATTTATTGAAACAGTCGAAAATACCAATAAGCCGGCTAAGAATGTACTTAAATAGTTTTTAGTTTTACCATTATAGTCATTTCGAGAATGATACGTCTAAAAAAGTAATCAAGGTATTTTTTACAGAGTAACGTATTTTATTTTCCATAAGTACTTTTCTGTATCTTTAATTATTCCCCCATTGTATACTAAAAAAAGGCTAGTCTCCTAACCTTTTTCAACTAACTCTCTAGCCTGATTGCGGGCCGCTTCGGTAACCTTGTCACCAGCCAACATCTTGGCAATTTCCTCAATTCTTTCTTCTTTAGCTAATAAACGCACATGAGAAACTGTCGTATGCTCATCAGATACTTTTTCAATAAAGAACTGATAGTCGGCAATGGCAATTACCTGCGGTAAATGAGAGATAGCCAAAACTTGACCGTATTGTCCTATTTTATAAATTTTCTGAGCAATAGCCTGGGCTACTCGACCAGATACACCCGTATCCACTTCATCAAAGACGATGGAGGTCTTTCCTTCCTTGCGAGCAAAGGCTGATTTGATAGCTAACATCAATCGGGATAATTCCCCTCCTGAAGCTACCTTTACCAAAGGCTTAAAGTCTTCACCGGGGTTGGTTGAGATATAAAATTCAACTGTTTCATTGCCTTCACGATTAAATTTCCCCTTGGAAAAACGAACTTGGAAGCGCGCCTTTTCCATGTATAAGTCTTGCAATTCTTGGCGAATAATATCTTCCAAGGTTAGAGCCAATTCATGACGTGCCTGACTAAGTTGACTGGCTAAATCAACTAATTCTTTTTCCAAGAT
The DNA here is from genome assembly GCF_009866825.1 of Streptococcus sp. DAT741. Taxonomy (NCBI): domain Bacteria; kingdom Bacillati; phylum Bacillota; class Bacilli; order Lactobacillales; family Streptococcaceae; genus Streptococcus; species Streptococcus sp. DAT741. Next base: position 469,221 of record NZ_CP019557.1, on the reverse strand, counting down.
TTTAAGCTGGATTTCCAAGTCATCCCCAGATAGGTCATTCCCTGTCAAATGATTGTATTCCTCAGTGATCTTTTCAAAATAGGTTAGAACATCATCAACTGTCCCTCCATATTTTTGAGTAATTGTCCCGAGTAAATCAAGACGATGCTCCAACTGTAGCAGACGATGACCATCAAAGTCTAAGTTATCAACGACATCTCCCAGACGTTTGGTCACATCTTCGACCACGTAATAGGCTTCCGTAAGGCTGGTTGATAAAAATTTATAATCAGGGTCAAATTCTTCCAGACTCTGCAAATCGCTCATGGCTGAGCGTAGATTATTTAGGCTTGAAAAGTCTTCATTATCTAAAAGAGCATAAGCATTCGTCAGGGTGTCAGCAATTTGCTTGTGATTGAGGAGTTTATCTCGTTCTTGTTGGAGCTGAACATCCTCACCAGCTTTTAAATCTGCTGCTTCAATTTCAGCAATCTGATACTCTAACATCTCAATTCGAGCCTTGTGTTCCTGCTCATTTTTTTGTTTTTCAAAAACTCGTTTGCGGAGGTTACGATAGGCCTCAAATACCTCCTGATAACGATCTTTGAGCATCCAAAACTCATCTTCCCCAAAACTATCTAGAAGCCGGATATGATGTTGAGACTTCATCAACTCTTCTTGGTCGTGCTGACCATGAATATCCACCAAGTGCTGGCCAATTTGTTTTAAGACAGACAGATTGACCATCTGTCCATTAACTCGACTAACAGAACGACCATTAGGGAGGATCTCCCTTCGAATAATCAACTCTTCTGTAACTTCAATTCCCTGCTCAGCCAAAATCTGCTCTATCGCTCTGCTATTCTCAAAAGAGAAAAGCCCTTCAATCTCAGCCTTGGGCGCTCCATGACGAATCACATCTGTCGTTGCCCGTGCACCTAGCATCAGATTCATAGCATCAATGATAATGGACTTACCCGCACCAGTTTCACCCGACAGAATCGTCATTCCATTCTCAAAATTTAGCGACACCTGCTCAATGATGGCGAAATTTTTTATGGACACTTCCAATAACATGCTTACCACCTTCTAACGGTTCGCTCTATCTGCGGAACAATCTGCTCTTCTGCAACGATGAGCAAGATACTATCGTCGTCAGCAATGATGGAAAAAATATGCGTCTGAAACTGTTCCCAAATCTGACGCTTTACAACTGCCGAACTCCCTGGAACCAGACGGAGATGAATCATCTTGTCCATCACCGATACGTCCAAAACATTCTGTGTTTTGGCTTTAACACGCCCTGTCTTTGGCAAACCGTAAATATATCCCTTATCTGCTGATGGAATTTTAATAATCCCCAACTCCTTAATATCACGTGAAACCGTTGCCTGTGTCGCAGTGACTCCCATTGCCTCCAAGCGTTCGACAATCTCTTCTTGTCTATCAATGGGAAAGCGAACCACTAAATCCTTAATTATTTCTAAGCGTTCTCGTTTATTCATCTTTTTTTAATTCCTTATGCGCTTGATAAACTGTATCTATTAGTTTTTGTTTTTCAATCTGACTGGGCTGAGGTGATTTTTCTAAATGAGCTAAAAATTCGATATTGCCATGTCCACCTTGGACTGGCGAAAAGCTGAACGCTTTGACTGAAAAGCCGTTTTCAACTGCTATGACTGCTACATATTCCAAAACTTTCAAGTGAACAGCCTTATCTTTGACAATTCCATTCTTACCAATCTGCTCACGCCCTGCCTCAAACTGCGGTTTTACCAAAGCAACGACTTGACCACCGTCCATCAAGATTCCGTGTAAGGTTGGTAAAATAAGACTCAACGAAATAAAACTAACATCAATTGAAGCAAAACTAGGTTGACCAGCAGAAAAATCTTTCAGCTCAGCATACCGAAAATTATACTGCTCCATGCTGATGACGCGTTCATCTTGACGCAATTTCCAAGCGAGCTGATTGGTTCCTACATCAACAGCATAGACCTGCTTAGCACCAGATTGCAACATAACATCTGTAAATCCACCGGTTGATGCACCAATGTCAATCGTTGTCTGCCCTTCAACTGAAATGCTAAATACCTGCAAGGCTTTTTCCAATTTTAGACCACCACGACTAACATACTTGAGTTTTTCTCCTTTTAGTTTGAGTTCAACTCCTTCATCAATCTTTTCACCCGGCTTGTCATAGCGTTCGCCATTTACAACAGAAATGACCAAACCTGCCATTACACCGCGCTTGGCCTGCTCTCTAGTCTCAAAAAGTCCTTGTTTAAAAGCCAATACATCTACTCTTTCCTTAGGCATTGATCCGTAAACTTTCTATCATTTCTTTTATTTTTTCGGTTGAAAATGGAACCAGATTTGCCACCTTATCTAGCTCACTAACTGCTTGGTTCAGAGTTTCTTCTAGAAAAACTTTTGAAGGTTCTAAGCCCAGTAAGGCTGGGTAGGTGGATTTTTCCACCAACAAATCTTTCTGAGGTGTCTTACCAATCTCCTCAAAAGTTGCTGTCACATCCAAAATATCATCCCGCACCTGAAAAGCTAAACCAACTAATTGACCTATCTGGCGCAAATGCTGCAACACTTGCCCATTTTTTTCTGCAATCAATCCCGCTGCAACAAATGGAAAAGCCAGCAATTTACCCGTTTTATTGGCATGGATTGCCTGTAATTGTTCCAACGATAAACTCTGACCTTCACCAGCCATATCCAAGGCCTGCCCTGCAACCATTCCGAAAGTTCCTGAAGCCTGGGATAGTTCCTTGATAAGGGAGACAAGGATTGCATCCGGCAAATCTACCTGTGCTAGAAAACCAAATGCATCTAAAAACAGACTATCACCAGCTAAGATTGCTATTGCCTCACCATAGACTTTATGGTTGGTCAGACAGCCACGCCGATAATCATCATTGTCCATAGCAGGAAGATCATCGTGGATAAGACTACCTGTATGAATCAGCTCCACACAGGCTGCCACCTGATAGTGAGCGGGTAACAATTCTACACCAAAGGCTTCTAAAATGGTCAGCAAAAGCAAAGGACGAATCCGCTTTCCTCCCGCTTGAAGCGAATAGAGAACCGACTGATTAAGCTGCTCAGCCAATTGAGGTTGATAAAAGGCTGCCATAGTCTTCTCTAAAAGGTGCAATTTATCTGCAACCATTATGCCAACTCCGTTTCGGTGCCATCCGCTTGCATAACTTTTACCAACGTTTTTTCTGCTTCGGCCAATGTTTTTTGTAGGTCTTTTGATAGAACCATTCCTTTTTGAAACTCGGCTAGCGCTTCTTCCAAAGCCACATCACCCTGCTCCAATTTGGTCACGATTTCTTCCAGTTCTGCTAAATTTTCTTCAAATGTCTTCGTTTTTTTGGACATGATTTACCTCCACATTCAACTGTCCATCCTTCATTTGGATGATTGCACTCTCACCTGTTTTAATTGTTTCCACACTATCTAACACACAGCCATTTTGTATGACAATGGCATAACCACGAGCAATAATCCGACTGGTATCCAGCATGGTCAAGGCTTCAATCAACTTGTCTGCTCTGGACATTTTATTATCATAAATATTGGCCATATTGCTTTTCAGCAGCCGTTCTTGCTGACGAATTTTCTCCTGAAAAACCGCTACTTTTTGCCTTAGTTGTACGCCCCGTAAGCGTTGGTTCAACAAGAGGCTCGCTTGCTTTTGCTGATGAAATACTTCCTTCGTCCGCATCTGAAGTTGATGGCTTAGACGATCCAATTTCTGCAAATAGCCATCATAGAGTCGCTCTGGTTGACGAAAGATAACCGATTGACAAATCTTTTCCAACTGACTTCTCCGAAATTTTATCCGATTCGTCATAGCTTGATAAGCTCGATTTTCCTGTTGACCTAAATAGCCCAACAAATCTGCCTTTGTAATCGGAGTAGCCATTTCTGCCGCAGCAGTCGGTGTTGCTGCCCGCCTATCTGCCACAAAGTCTGCTAAGGTCGTATCCGTTTCATGCCCCACACTAGAGATAATAGGAATGCGGGATTCAAAAATAGCTCGAACCACCACTTCCTCATTGAAAGCCCAAAGGTCCTCAATAGAACCTCCTCCACGACCAACGATGAGTACATCCAAGTCACCGCGTTCATTAGCTCTTTGGATATTTGCAACAACCTCTTGGGCTGCTCCTTCTCCTTGCACCTTGGTCGGATAAAGAACAATTTCTACCCCCGGAAAACGACGTTTGACCGTTGTGATAATATCTTGAATGACTGCACCACTCGGACTGGTAATAACTCCAATTTTCTTTGTAAATCGAGGCAGAGCTTGCTTAAATTCTTGCTTAAACACCCCTTCCTGTGTCAAGGACTGCTTGAGCTGCTCAAACTTAATTGCTAAGGCACCGATGCCGTCTGGCTCAGCTTTTTCAATCACAATGGAGTAAGATCCGCTCGGCTCGTAGAGTTGGACACGACCAACAACATTGACCTTCATTCCTTCTTCTAAGTCAAAACCCAATCCCTTGTAAACTCCAGCCCACACAGTAGCCTGAATAACCGCCTTATCATCCTTGAGCGAAAAGTATTGATGGGTCGGCCGCTTGCGGAAATTGGATACTTGCCCTGTCAAGTACACCCTCTCTAAATAGGGATCTCGGTCAAATTTTAATTTCAAATACTTCGTTAGATGACTAACCGATAAATATTCAACCATGCCTACTCCTTCCGTCTGCTTCCTTACCATTATACCAAATTTTGCACTATTATACAGAAGATACACATATATTCGGATCGCTTTCCTGTGTTTTTTTTCGAAGTTTTACTATATAATAGTTTTAAAAGATTACAAGAATCCGTATTTACAGCAAAAGCGCTCAACTCGACAGCTTTCATACCACATTCCTCGTCACATTTTTGAGGCGATCCTTTAAAAACTTACTTGTAAGCGAAAAGCTGAGGTATTTTGCTGGTAAATACAACTTCTAAGGAGATTTTTATGAAAACAGATGATTTGAGAAAAAGTTCCAATATCGAAGATCGTAGAGGGCAACCCAGTACCGGAAGAGCTTACTCGACTGGTTCTTCAGGTGGAAATGCGTTATTAGGTCTACTCTTTTCTCGTCTCGGGTGGAGAGGAAAGTTAGTCGTCCTTGTCCTACTAGTAGCCTTTGGCGGTCTATCCAACCTTGGGGGACTACTATCTCCATCAACGGGAAGCAATCCTTATCAATCTAGTCAAGTATCAACTACTGGTACCACGATTTCTGACCAAGATGCCACCTTTATGAGTAAAGTTCTTGCCTCTACGGAAGATTTTTGGACACAAGAATTTAAGAAGAATGGATTGAACTACAAAGCACCAACACTCGTTTTCTACACGAATCAAACCAGAACCGGTTGTGGTCTTGGTTCTGCTCAAGCTGGACCTTTCTACTGTGGAGCAGACCGAAAAATCTATATTGATACTTCCTTCTATCAGGAATTATCACGTAAATATAAGGCTTCTGGTGACTTTGCAATGGCTTATGTCATTGCTCATGAAGTCGGTCACCATGTACAAAATGAATTGAACATCCTTAGTGCCTATCACCAGAAACGAGCTACAGTATCAACCAAAGAGGCCAATGCACTCACTGTCCGTCTAGAATTACAAGCAGACTACTATGCAGGGGCCTGGGCTAAATATGTTGATGGCCAAGGGCTACTAGACGCAGGAGACATTGACGAAGCCATGAATGCTGCCCACGCTGTTGGTGATGATACTCTTCAAAAAGAATCTTACGGCCATACCGTTCCAGATAGCTTCACCCATGGTACCTCCGAACAACGCAAGCGCTGGTTTTATCGAGGCTATACCTATGGTGACTTAGCACATGGTGACACCTTCTCTGTGCCAAATCCGTAAACTCTCACCCTCTCCTCAGCCATCATGGCTGGGGAATTTTTATCTCATAAGAGGATAAAATCCTTCTTTCCAACTGCGACTACTAAAGCCTCATTGACTTTTAAACCCAGCACTGTGGAATGAACTGATGGAGGTTGAAGCAAAGAAACTAGAGTCTCATTCTGGAGAAGGGATACACTAGTCAAAGCTAGTATAATAAAACAACGTTTTCTCAGTCCTTAGAAGAATACAGTAAACTAAATAACGATAATAAAAATACCGACCACTAATCTGGTCGGCATAGACTTTCAAGAAATGATAAGGGGGAGAAGAAGGTGAGATAAAAAACTATGGTATAGGTGATAGGATGTCTCCTTAAACGCTCCTACTCTGATTTTCTCACTTCTAATCAACAAAATAAAAATCCTTTATCTTAAATAAGGTAACTTCCACAACACCCCAGCAAGTAGACATCTACAGTAGTGATGACTCTAGCTATCAATATTGTGTACAAACAGCTATGGTTGCGCCCTCAGACAAGCTTCATAAGTCTGTTCTAACAACATGGTAATAGTCATTGGACCGACACCTCCAGGAACCGGTGTGATAAAGCTGGCTACCTCTGCTACTTCATCGTACTGAACATCACCAATTAGTTTTCCATTTTCATCCCGATTCATCCCAACATCAATCACGACTGCTCCTGGCTTAACAAAGTCCTTTGTCACAAAATGTCCACGGCCGATAGCTACCACTAGAATATCCGCTTGGCGAGCTAGTTCTGGTAAATTTTTTGTTCGAGAATGGGCAAGCGTTACTGTCGCATTGGCATCCAACAGCAGTTGAGCCATAGGCTTACCAACGATATTAGAACGTCCAATTACCAGAGCTGACTTACCCGCTAAATCAATCTGATATTCTTTGAACATCTCCATAATCCCTGCTGGTGTGCAAGGCACCATTACAGGATGACCACTCCACAAACGCCCCATATTCATCGGATGAAAACCATCCACATCTTTCTCGGGAGCAATCGCCAAGAGTACTTTTTCCTCATCAATGTGATCCGGTAAAGGTAGCTGAACCAAAATGCCATGCCACGTCTCATCTTGATTATATTTAGCAATTAAGTCCAATAAGGCTACTTCTGAAATGGTTTCTGGCACACGTACAACTTCGCTCTTAAAACCCGCAGCTAGAGCTGAACGCTCCTTATTACGCACATAAACCTGACTGGCTGGATTTTCACCTACCAAAATAACGACAAGCCCTGGCACCAAGTTCCGTTCTGCCTTCAGTCTAGCTGTTTTTTCCGCCAAAGCAGTCTGCATTTTAACCGCCAAAGCCTTACCATCAATCGTCTTCATGCTTTACTCTCCTCTAGTTTTTTCCATTATACCTTAATTCTGCCTGTCTGACTACATTACTTTCAACCAAAAGCTTCCAAATGCAAAAACTCCGAACATTGTCGGAGTTTTAAGCAACATATACTCAATCAAGCACAAAAGCAAGCAGAAAAATTTTTTTACCATCCAGATAATCGCTGCCTAACAGACTACAGGATCTTGGATAGAAAGTCCTTGGTTCGCTCTTCCTTGGCATATTCAAAAACCTCTGCCGGTGTGCCGTCTTCCACAATAACACCACCATCCATGAAAATCACTCGGTCTGCCACTTCACGAGCAAAGCCCATTTCGTGCGTTACAATGACCATTGTCATACCTGATCTAGCCAAATCCTGCATAACTGCCAATACTTCTCCAACCATCTCAGGATCCAAGGCAGAAGTAGGCTCATCAAAAAGCAAGACATCTGGATCCATGGCTAGACCACGTGCAATAGCAATCCGTTGTTGCTGCCCTCCTGACAAACTCTGTGGATAGGCATCAGCCTTATCAGGCAAACCGACCTTTTCAAGCAAGGCCAAAGCTTTCTTCTCTGCCTCCTCCCTAGCAATCCCTTTGGTTTTAATAGGCGAAAGAGTAATATTTTCTAAAACGGTCATATTGGGAAACAGATTAAACTGCTGAAAAACCATCCCCATCTTTTCTCGCATTTTAAAAATATCATTGGACTTGTCTGTAATATCAACACCCTCAAATGTCACCGTTCCCTTGGTAGGAACTTCCAACAGATTCATCGTTCGCAGAAAGGTTGACTTTCCTGAACCAGAAGGGCCAATAATCACAACTACCTGCCCTTGCTGGATCTCCAAATCAATCCCTTTCAAAACTTCATTTTCACCATAATATTTGTGCAAATCCTTAATCGAAATAATCGCGTTAGCCATGTATCTGCCCTCCCTTGCTCAGCTTCTTCTCAAATGCTTGAATCATCATTGTCAAAACAGTGGTCATGACGAGATAGTAACTAGCCGCCAATATCAGTGGCGTTAGGGGAATGTAGGAAGTTGACTGTACTGTTTGGGCACCGTTCCACAACTCCATCACACCGATGGTAGACAAGAGCGAGCTATCTTTAACAATAGTTATAAACTCATTCCCTAGGGCTGGTAAAATATTTTTAATTGCCTGTGGCATGATAACGTAGCGCATAGCTTGTTTGGGACGAATTCCCAGTGAGTAGGCTGCTTCTAACTGACCTTTAGGAACCGCATTGATCCCAGCACGTACGGTCTCAGACACATAAGCTCCTGAGTTCATAGAAATCACAATAATCCCTGGAATCAAGCGAGTCAAATCTACCGTCAATATTCCCAGTTGAAATGTCGGTGCTGTGAAATGAGTCATGGCAAAAGCAATCATAATCTGCACAATCATCGGCGTTCCACGGAAAATCCAAACATAGATATTAGCAGCCCAAACCAAAACACTATACTTACTTCTTTGTGCAAAAGCCAATAAAACACCTAATATACTGCCCAAAAAAACCGAAAAAACTGCAATAATAAGAGTAACTATTGCACCATAATTAAAATAAGCCCAATAATCGGGCAAAAAAGAAAAATTCATCCACTCACTCCAATTTTTTCATTTAGGGACTATTATACCATTTTTGAATATTTATGCAACCGTTTTGTTTGGTATCACTCATCTTTTCACAAGAAAAAGCACCCTTGGGTGCCTCACACTTGTTATTAGTATAGTAGTTCATAGATTTCCATGGCGATTAAGTCAATGCTGTCAAACGTATACGTTTCACGAGCAGCAACATCACGCAAGGTAAAGACTGAACCATTTTCCTCGTCATAGCTATAAGCCACTTCTGCAACGACAACACCTTCACGCTCAAAATTGCGTTTCAAGGTACCACCGTCATTAGCCATAGCCTCAAGACGATTGATAATTCTCACCAAATGTGATTCCATATTCATTCTCCTAATCATTTTTATAGGAATATTTTACCACATCTTACTAAAAAAGTCTTAATTTTTCACCCTTTTCCTACTGACGTCCGTGTTTTCACGCTAAATCTTACCTTTCAAAACGTAGCAGTTTCTTGATTTTTCTCTGAATCTTGTTATAATAAAAATAGAACTGACCTTTTTTGACTATTCAGGAATAGGTCATACTTTTTCACAGAAAGAGGTAGAAACATGCTCTGCAAAAATTGTAATATCAACGACGCAACGATCCATCTCTATACCAATCTAAACGGTAAACAGCAACAGGTTGACCTCTGTCACAATTGTTATCAAATCATGAAAACAGATCCAAATAATGCTATCCTACGCGGCTTAGGTGACATGGTAAATCCTAATAATATGGATCCATTTAGCGAGTTCTTCAATCATCTGGGAGGCTATCCAGGTAATACACCTGCTGGCAAAAAACGTGAACAGACCCCTCCAACTCAGTCTGGCGGAAGTCACAATGGTCGTGGTGGGCAGACGCCTCCTCCACAACAGCCCAATGGTCTCTTGGAAGAATTTGGAATCAATGTGACCGATATTGCTCGCCGAGGCGACATTGACCCAGTAATTGGTCGCGATCAAGAAATTACACGGGTCATTGAGATTCTCAACCGCAGGACCAAAAACAATCCCGTCCTCATCGGAGAGCCAGGTGTGGGTAAGACTGCGGTTGTTGAAGGTCTAGCTCAAAAAATCGTTGATGGTGATGTTCCACAAAAACTGCGAGGAAAAGAGGTTATCCGACTCGATGTGGTAAGTTTGGTCCAAGGGACAGGCATTCGCGGGCAATTTGAAGAACGGATGCAAAAACTGATGGAAGAAATCCGCAACCGCCGGGAAATCATCCTCTTTATTGATGAGATCCATGAAATCGTCGGAGCTGGTTCTGCCGGTGATGGTAATATGGATGCAGGAAACATTCTCAAGCCAGCTTTGGCTCGTGGGGAAATGCAATTAGTAGGGGCAACCACCCTCAACGAATACCGCATCATTGAGAAGGATGCTGCTCTTGAACGACGCATGCAACCAGTAAAAGTAGAAGAACCTAGCGTTGAAGAAACAATCACCATTCTCAAGGGTATTCAAAGCAAATACCAAGATTATCACCACGTTAAGTATTCAGATACGGCCATTGAAGCTGCAGCTGTTCTTTCCAATCGCTATATTCAAGACCGCTTTCTACCAGACAAGGCCATTGACCTACTGGACGAAGCCGGCTCCAAAATGAACCTGACCCTCAACTTTGTTGACCCAAGGGAAATTGATCAGCGCTTGCTTGACGCTGAGAATCGTAAGGCTCAAGCCACACGTGACGAAGATTATGAAAAAGCAGCTTATTTCCGCGATCAGATTGCAAAGTATAAGGAAATGCAAAAGGCTACCATCAGCGAAGAGGATACACCGCTCATTACCGAAAAAGAAATCGAAGCCATTGTCGAGCAAAAGACCAATATCCCCGTTGGTGATTTGAAAGAAAAAGAACAATCACAGCTCATCAATCTAGCAAGCGATCTAAAAGCGCATGTTATCGGTCAAGATGAGGCCGTTGATAAGATTGCAAAGGCTATCCGCCGTAATCGTGTCGGTCTGGGAGCACCAAATCGCCCAATCGGCTCCTTCCTCTTTGTTGGTCCGACTGGCGTCGGAAAAACAGAATTGTCCAAACAACTCGCCATTGAACTCTTTGGATCGGCGGACAGTATGATTCGCTTTGATATGTCCGAATACATGGAAAAACACGCTATTGCCAAGTTAGTCGGGGCACCCCCAGGCTATGTCGGTTATGAAGAAGCAGGACAACTAACAGAAAAAGTTCGCCGCAATCCTTATTCACTCATCCTCTTAGATGAGATAGAAAAGGCCCATCCGGATGTCTTACACATGTTCCTCCAAGTCTTGGATGATGGGCGTTTGACAGACGGACAAGGGCGGACAGTCAGCTTTAAAGACACCATCATCATCATGACGTCCAATGCGGGAACAGGTAAGGTTGAAGCCAGCGTTGGTTTTGGTGCCAGCATAGAAGGACGGACACAATCTGTCCTCGGTCAACTCAGCAACTTCTTTACCCCAGAGTTCATGAATCGTTTTGATGGAATTATCGAATTCCAACCGCTCAGCAAGGAAAATCTACTAGAAATCGTCAGCCTCATGTTGGAGGATGTCAACCAGCGGCTTTCTCACAACGGTATCAACCTACATGTCACAGATAAGGTCAAGGAAAAATTGGTTGACTTGGGCTACGACCCAAAAATGGGAGCTCGTCCGCTTCGCCGAACTATCCAAGATCAAATTGAGGACGCTATTACTGATTTTTATCTGGAAAATCCAAGTGAAAAGAACCTGCGAGCAGTCATGACGAGCAAGGGAACTATCCAAATCAAGGCTCAAACAAAAACCAAATAATCATAACCACCCGTCTAACGGGTGGTTTGAACAGGGGCTATAAGCCCACATCACCAGCCAGCGCCTAAAGACGCTGGCTTTCACTTTGTTCAAGCCTAACCGCTTTTGACTCGTCACTCGCCTCTTTAAGAGGCGTTAGTATTACTTGCCATTATCCCTAAAGGGATCTTCGTATTCTTTCACACTCAATTTATCAAGTGCGATATCATGTTTCTCTTGCTCCTGTATATATTTTTTAATCGTGGCTTCGTTAAGTCCTACTGTGCTTACATAATAACCCTCTGCCCCAAAATGGCGATTGCCAAATTTATATTTCAAATTGGCGTGTTTATCAAACATCATAAGAGCACTCTTACCTTTTAAATAGCCCATGAAACTGGAAACGCTGATTCTTGGTGGAATACTAACTAGCATGTGAACATGATCTAGCATTAAATGTCCTTCTATAATTTCAACACCTTTATAGCTACATAAACGGCGGAATAGCTCTCCTAAACTGCTTCGATATTGATTATAGATGACTTTTCGTCTATACTTAGGGGTGAACACAATGTGATATTTACAATTCCACTTTGTGTGTGATAAACTATGTGCTTTTTGAGCCATATTTTTCTCCTTTCGCTCTACAATAGGCTTGAACACCTTTATTGTATCGCGTTTGGAGTTTTTTTGGTATAACCTTCGATGCGCACCCGCATAGCGGGTGGTTTATTGGTCACGCACCTTCGGAGCGTGACGGACTTAAAGTCACATAACAAAGATAGAATCCGCTCATCGAGCGGTTCTATTTTTCTCAAAAACTCCCTTTACACAATGACCAAAATCGAATCAAGTCAGCTAAGAACTTTGAAAATATCTCCTTTGTAAAGGTTATCACAAGGAAAAATGGTAAAAAAGTGGTATAATGTAGAAAACTCATTCCAATCATGAAAAAGGATGGAACTGTCTATGGATAATATTACTGTTTTTGGAGAAAAGAAAGCTGGTATTGACTACCAGAGCCGCTTTGGTGTCTATGCGGTGATTCCCGATGAAACAAAAGAGCACCTCATCCTCATTCAAGCACCAAATGGTGCCTGGTTCCTCCCCGGTGGGGAAATTGAAAAAGGAGAAAACCACCTCATTGCTCTAGAGCGTGAACTGATGGAAGAACTCGGATTTACCGCCGAAATCGGACACTACTACGGACAGGCTGATGAGTATTTCTACTCTAGTCACCGTGATACTCACTTTTACAATCCAGCTCATATCTACCAAGTCACCAGTTACCATCAAATCGGACAGCCTCTTGAAGATTTTAACCATATCGCTTGGTTTCCGGTTGATGAAGCGATAAAAAAACTCAAACGTGGAAGCCACAAATGGGGTGTTGAGCAATGGAAATTGCAAGAAAATTCACTCAATAGCTAGTAAAAATGCTCTCAGCATGCTATAATGTAGCCAGAGATATAGAGCTTGGGATTGAAAAATCCCCACAATTATATTACGAGGAGGTTCCTCATGAAGATTATAAACACGACAAATAGCCATCCCCACCTTGTCCAAAATCAGTTAGCTAATACTGATGCTTTTCTAGTAGAGACGTATTCTGCTGGCAATACGGACGTTATTTTTACCCAGGCCCCCCGTCACTACGAACTCTTGATTAGCAACAAATACCGTGCAGTACAACAGTCCGAAATCGAGCAGATCCGTGACTTCTTTCTTCATCGTAAAATCGATGAAAGAACCATCAATACGGCAACCATTCAGACGATTCATACGGATCGGTTGATTGAGATGTCTATTCCCATTATTGCAGAAATTTAAGGAGCCAGCGGCTTCTTTTTTTCTGGATTATAAATCGATAAAAAGCATAAAAAATCAATAAATATTAAATTTTCAGTATATTCTTAAAGATAATTTTTCCATAACAATGACCATAAGAAAGGAAATTATATCTTTTAATATGTTATAATGACATACATAAAATGAATAAAGAAAGAGAGATATTTTTTTTATGACTCCACAGAAGAAAAGGCATTACAGTATTCGCAAATTGCAAGCTGGTGCCGGCTCGATTCTCATTGGAACAACGTTGCTATTCGGACTTTCAACACAAGCTGTTCAGGCAAACACTCCAGCAGATAACACGACTGCTTCAACCGGTAAAGCTACTGTCACTAGTGAAGAACCAACTGCTGCAACTACGAGCGGAGAAACCACTTCTACGGAACCAACATCTAAAGAAGGAACACAGGAGAAGGATCACAAATACTGGCTCTACTATCGAAAAGGACTTTCTGAAAGAGGAGAGCTAAATGGACAAGCAAGACCTCTTGGTGAGACTGAAAAAGAAGGTTTTGACAAAGAAGAAGAGAAAGCAGATAAGATTAAAAAAGCCGCTGCCAAATATACTGAACTTGGCTACCCACACTATGATCAATTTGATAACGGAAACAATACGTTGCTCATCTTCCATCGCTATAAAACTTACATTATCCTAGAAACAACCGGTAAAGATGGAAGCAAACAAACCTCTGTGTTCTACGGCGAGAATAGAGAGCAAGATGTGGAGAAAAAAATTAAAGAGTGGGCCTCTGAACTGGAGAAAACCTATGATGTAAAACGTTCTGAGGAAAAGAAAGAACATGAAAAAACAATCACTTTAACATTAACACCAAAATCTGACAAAGCTCCGGAAGCAACTCCTGAACAGAAAGCACCTAAGAAAGACGAAATACCTGCTCCTACTCCAGAACCTAAGAAGGATACAGAGAAACCTGCTCCATCTCAGCCTAAGCAAGATGATAGCATGAAGAAAGACTACAAACTCTTCTATCAAACAAAAGATAAGACAGAAGAAGTGAACTTCAAAGGTACGCCAGAAGAGCTGAAAGCAACCTTGGATAAAGCAATAGAGAAATACAAACAAAATGGTTATCCTTATGTTGACCGATTTGAAAGAGAAAATCGAATCCTACTGGTCTTCAATCAGCATAAGAGCATTATTGTATTAGAAACAAACGGTGATGGCGGTAGCCGACAAAGTCGTCCGTTCTACGGAACTCCTCAAGAGCTTGAAGCAGAAATCAAGAAGCTGACAGAAAGTCTATCTGATACATACAAGATTGAGAAAAAAGAAGGTTACGACAAACTAGACCCTACCGTTAAGACAATTACTCTCGTCTTGACAAAATTGTCAGATACACCTAAAGAAACTCCTGCTCCTAAGAAAGAAGACAAGCCAACTCCACCTAAGGACGAGAAACAAACTCAACCTGAAGACAAGAAAGCTGAGAAACCTAAGGACGAGAAACAAACTCAACCTGAAGGCAAGAAAGCTGAGAAACCTAAGGATGAGAAACAAACTCAACCTGAAGGCAAGAAACCTGAGAAACCTAAGGATGAGAAACAAACTCAACCTGAAGGCAAGAAACCTGAGCAACCTAAGGATAAGAAGCCAGCTCCTGCTCCTAAGAAAACAGAGAAAGCTATGCCATCTAAACCTAAGAAAGTCTTGCCAAATACAGGTGAGGTACCATCTATCCTTGCAGTACTGGGAAGTGGATTATTAGGATTCTTGGGAATGTCTCAAATCAAGAGACGAAAAAAATAAAAAAGAAATAATCGTGATCGGATAACCCCATCACTTAACCATCACCTCTACCATATAAATTAAAGTTTAAAATATAAAATAGACAAGCAAGTTCGATTGGAGCTTGCTTGTTTATTTTAAAAAAAACCGAAGGAAACTGAAAAAGTCTATCCCACTTAGAGATAGACTTGATAAATTCGTTCTATGCCTCAAACCCCTGAGCGACTGCCTCAGCAAAGTTTTCCTCTACTACACTCGCACAATGATCACAAATTGTCACACCATAACTACGCTTGACAACACTTGTATCAATGCGGCGGCAACGCTCACAGACTTCACCTGCCGCTCGCTCAACAGTAAAGGCAACCTCGTCCACCACCACTGCTGTTGCTGGAGCAGTTTCTCTCGTCACTGTCAAACCAGAAACAATCAAAAGCTGAGCAAGATCAGCATTCAAACTTTCCAAGAATGACTGGGTTTCTGCTGAAACATAGGCTGTCAGATGCGCCTCAAGAGATTTACCAATGATTTTCTCATTACGCGCTTCTTCCAATGCTTTCTGTGCCTGTGTACGGAAGTTCATAAAGGCTTCCCAGTCAGCCAGTAGCTGCGCTTCATTTGCAAAAGTTGTTACCTCTGGCATTTCCGCCAACTGAACAAACTCTTCTTCTTCATGTTCCAAATATGCCCAAATTTCTTCTGCTGTATGTGGCAAAATTGGTGTCAAAAGCTTAGTAATATTAACTAAAATATCATAGAAAACAGTCTGCATTTGACGACGGGAAAGGGATTTTGCACTATCAATATAAACCACATCCTTGGCAAAATCTAGATAGAAGGCTGATAAATCAAGAGTTACAAAGTTTACAACAGACTTGTAGATTGCCATAAAATCGTAATTTTCATAAGCTTGGCGAATCTGAGCCACCAGCTTATTAAATTTCACAAGGAGATACTGGTCAACAGAACGGAGTTCCTCATAGACTACTGTATCTGTTGCAGGATTAAAATCAGAAGTGTTAGCAATCAAGAAACGGAGGGTATTCCGAATCTTACGGTAAGTTTCAGAAACTTGACCTAGAATATCCATAGACACACGAACATCATTTGAGGTATCAACAGACGTTACCCATAGGCGTAGGATTTCTGCACCGTATTGCTTGGCAACATCATTTGGTACGATAACATTTCCAAGAGACTTAGACATTTTAAGACCTTTTCCATCCAGGACAAAGCCTTGTGATAAGACTGATTTATAAGGTGCATGTCCGTTGACTGCGACAGACGTAATCAAGGATGAGTTAAACCAACCACGGTATTGGTCAGATCCTTCCAAGTAAAGATCAGCCGGATAAGCAAGGGACTCACGAGCATTCA
Organism: Streptococcus sp. DAT741; assembly: GCF_009866825.1. Classification (NCBI taxonomy): domain Bacteria; kingdom Bacillati; phylum Bacillota; class Bacilli; order Lactobacillales; family Streptococcaceae; genus Streptococcus; species Streptococcus sp. DAT741. The sequence goes on along the minus strand of NZ_CP019557.1, from coordinate 452,625 downwards.
TGACACCATTCCAGGAAGAACCTGAGTCAAACCATACATCCATGATGTCGGTTTCTTTAGTAAAAATACCATTTGGGGACCCTGGATGGCTAAAATCGGTCGGCAAGAGGTCTTTCGCTTCAGATTTCCACCAGATAATGGAGCCATGTTCTTCAAAGAGTTGAGCAACGTGATCTGTTACTTCCTTAGTCATGATGGCTGTTCCATCTTCTGCGTAGAAGATAGGGAGGGGCACACCCCAAGCACGCTGACGAGAGATAACCCAGTCACCACGATCACGGATCATATTATAGAGACGTGTTTTGCCCCAAGACGGGATAAATGTTGTCGCTTCAATTTGATCCAAAATATCTTGACGGAACTGAGACACAGAAGCAAACCATTGTGGTACTGCCCGCCAGATAATTGGCTTCTTAGTTCGCCAGTCAAATGGGTAGGAGTGATTGATAACTTCACTAGCAAGAAGCAGATCCCCCAATTTTTCCATGACAGTCGGTACTACCTTATCGTAGAACTGACCTTCAAAATCAGGACCGGCATTTTCCATCATCAATCCGCGTTCATTGACAGTCACCGCTACTTCAAGATTATATTTTACACCGACATTATAGTCATCTTCACCGAAGCCAGGAGCTGTGTGGACGATACCTGTACCAGAGTCTGTCGTTACGTGATCACCCAAAATAACCAGCTCATCAACTGCTGTATCCCATGGATGTTCTGTTACAATGTATTCAAATTCAGCTCCTTTATGTTTTGAGATGACTTCAAAACTTTCCCAACCAAACTTAGGAGCTAAGGTATCTATCAAAGCCTCTGCCAAAACATACTTACGTTCTGAACCAACAGGTTGAACAAGAACATAGTCAATAGTTGCACCGACTGTCAAACCACGTGAAGCTGTCACTGTAAATGGAGTTGTTGTCCACACTACGATATAGCTATCTGTATCCAATACTCCCTTGCCATCCTTGACCTTGTTGGCATAGTAAAGAGAAGTCGAATCAATATCATGGTACTCAATCTCAGCTTCTGCAAGAGCCGACTCAGAAGACCAAGACCAATAAACAGGCTTAGCTCCCCGATAGATATAGCCCTTGTTTGCCATCGCACCGAAGACACGAATCTGAGCAGCTTCGTAGTCCTTTGTCAATGTAATATAAGGATTTTCCCAGTCAGCAGAAATACCCAAACGCTTAAAGTCATCTCGCTGTTTATCAACCTGACTAAGGGCGTAATCGCGACACATTTCTAGGTATTCCACCAAATCCATTTCCTTGCGTTTAACACCTTGCTTGGCCAAAACTTGCTCAATTGGTAGTCCATGCGTATCCCAACCTGGCACGAATGGTGCACGGAAGCCCATCATTGATTTGGAACGAACAATAATATCTTTGGAAATTTTGTTCAGGGCATGACCAACGTGAATATTCCCATTTGCATAAGGAGGTCCATCGTGCAGATGAAAGGCAGGTTTTCCTGCATTCAACTCCTGACGTTTTTGATATAATTTTGCTTCATCCCATGCCTTTTGCCATTCAGGTTCACGTGTTGGCAATCCAGCACGCATAGGAAAAGCTGTTTTCCCCAAATTAAGCGTTTCTTTTAACTTCATCATAACTCCTTTTTACATTCTATTTTATTATTTTTCACAGCTCTATACTATCAGCATTACTAATAATCATAGAAAATTAAAAAACTCCCGCCAATAAGGACGAAAGTTCGTGGTACCACCTTAGTTTAGATAGAGTCTCCCCTATCCCTCTATGTTCGTAACGTGAACAGACGTCTTCCCCTACTATTTTTCAGGAAAAATCATGCAAAGGGATTATCTCTAGAAAGGGATTGTAGGACTTCCACCATCTCCTACTCGCTAAAAATATTTCTATTAACAGTGTCTTTGCTGATGATCGTTATTCTTCAGTCGGAAATTCTACAGTCCCATCCATCTCCAGCGTAGCAGCCTGACGGGTTAATTCTGCAATTTCTTCCGGTGTTAATTGGCGCGTGTAATCCAAACTCTCTTCTTCAACGACTACTTCTTCATCCAACGCTTTACGAAGGACATCTCGGAACGCTTCATCGCTTGTTTGGATATAGCTAGCTGTTGGGCGAAGAATCTCCTCCCATTCAGACGAATTAACCAATGAGAGCTGACTTTCTATCGTTGATTTTAAGCGCTGATGAAAAATACGCGTGTTATTTTTCAATTCCTCTGTTTCAATAACAACTTTTTTTGCATTATCAGTTGCACTGCGAAGAATTTCATTTGCTCTATCTCTCGCTTCATGTAGCAAGGTCGCTGCATCATAGTCGGCTTGCTTGATAATATTGGTGGCCTGATCTTCAGCAGCATGCTTTACTTTTTCGGCTGTATCTTGAGCCAATAGAACTGATTGACTCAGAGATTCTTTCATCTCATCAAAGTAAGCTAAACGCTCACGTAAATTTTTCAATTCCAATTCTTGCTCATGATTTTTACGAATCAAATCTTCATAGTCGCGTGTTACAATATCCAAAAAATCATCAACTTCATCCGCATCATATCCTCTGAATTTTGTCGCAAAAGTTTTATCTTTTAATTCTAATGCTGTAAGTGCCATCTTTCCTCCTAAGTTTTAACAATGTCTAACTTTAATTTTATCTTTCCTTGCTTAGAAAAACCTAAAAATTCATTTAGTCGGATTCTACCGTATTTCCTCACACTGATTAACTGACCGCTTTCAACTGGTTTGCTGGGATGTTCTATTTGTACATAATCCAGCTTGACATGCCCTCCTTCTATCAGCTTGTGAGCAGTTGATCTCGAAAGGTTAAAAGCTACTGAAATCAACTTGTCTAGTCTCAAACTGGGAACAAGTACATCTTTTGAATGCCAGTCTTGTTTCACTGTCATTCGAATAGTCATCCAGTCTTTCTCCATTCCCTTTACAGGAACTCGAGCAATTTTCGTAATGGATTGCAAGGCAATTTTCCCAAACTTTTGATCTAGAAAAACAACCAGTTGGTCATCGCTTACTAAAATATCACCCAAGTATTCTCTTTTTATTCCCAACTGATTGAGAAAAGTTCCAAGAACTTGAGAGTGTGACAAATTGTGAAATTTTCTAGCATAGGATAATTCCAGAGCTGTTAGCTCAAAGTCCTGAATATCTAATTCATAATAACTTGGAGCAATAATAACCCGTGAATGTTCCGTTGGCACAAAATCTCGACTGGAAAAAGTTTGTAACTGATAATAGTTAGCAATTTTACATGCAATGTCATCTTGTCTGGGATGCAGAAAGGGTGTTAATCTATAGGAATATGTCTCTTCGACCTGCTGGCACATATCCATAATTTTCTCTACAAATTCCCTTTCTTCCTTGGCAAAATGCTGCAACAAGTTTTTCTCATTCCTCATGACTAAACTAGTAAAATCAGTAGTCGAAGTAGAAGACGAGTTCCAATATTTAATGCAATCATTGCAGCCATGACGGTCCAATCTAACCCCATAAACTGCAAATTAAGACGTCTAAAAGGCTTTAACACTGGTGTCACTAACCATTGAATCAAACGTCCAAGCGAGGTCGCATATAAATTTGGAAACCAACTTAATAAAGCATAAGCCAATAAAAGATAAGAATAGATTTCTACAATTTTTAAAATTAGAAAAATCAACAATTGCATAGCGTTACCGTTTTATATCAAAATCAAAATGTGAATCCGCTACTTGGCTAGTGTTAGCATTGCGCAATTCTTCAATGTTGACTGTAACGTTGACCGGGGTCAACAACCACATCGTATGTGACACCTTTTTTAAGTTGCCAGACAATACAGAACGAGCACCATCCAAATAATCTAGACAACGTCTCGCTTGCTGTTCTGACATATATTGAAAATCGATCAGAATACTCGCATTATCAAGTAGAAGGTTCACCATCTCTGGTGCATCTTCATACCGCTTAGGAAACTTTATATCAATGGTTGTCTTGATAATTTCTCTTTCTTTGTTATTGCTCATCAATTCTTGCTGCCTTTCGTGTAGGCGTTGAAGTTGATTTTCTGAACGTGTCTCCCGACGTGTTTCTACTCTTGGTTGCTGCTCACGCACCGGTGAAGTTGTAGTATTGGCAACACGCATTTTAGGACGATCGTTAGGCATTGAGTAGGCATCTTCCTGCTCTTCCACTTCATTGACATCGTCAACTTCAAAGTAATTAAATAAGTTTTTAAATGTATCTTTTAATGCCATGTATTCACTCTCTCCCACATTCAAAGAATATTGAGCCAATTCTCACGTATGTAGCACCGTGAGCGATGGCGCGTTCAAAGTCTCCACTCATCCCCATACTTAATTCGGTAAAGGACATTCGCGGTAAATTACGGGCAGCTAGTTCTTTCTGGATCTGCTTCATCTTAGAAAAAATGCTATCCAATTCCTTGTCACTCGCTCCCAAAGGAGCCATTGTCATCAAGCCGACTAACTCAATCTTCTCTAGTGAGCTGATGTCAATCAGTGCACTTTCAATTTCTGACAAAGCAAAACCATGCTTACTCTCCTCACCAGAAACATTAACCTGAAGGAAACATTTAATCGGCTTACTAGCACGTTTATCAATTTCTTTAGCTAGTCTGACAGAATCCAAAGCATGAAAATAATCCACAAGATGGATAACATCCTTAACCTTACGCCTCTGCAAGCTACCGATTAAGTGCCAAGTTAATTGGTGATGCGCCAAAGCGTTATATTTTTCTAAAAACTGCTCAACACGATTTTCACCGATATGAGTAATTCCAGTTTTCACTAGCTCATTAGCAATAGAGCTGTCAACATATTTTGTGACAGCTATTACCTCTACTGATTCACTGGGACGGCCTGCCTTCTTAGCAGCTGATTGAACTGCTGAAAAGACAGCCTCCTTATTCTTTTGAATACTCATCCTAGCGATTGCGGAAGAAAGGTGGGGTATCCAACTCATCTTCATCCTGATCCATTGTAAACTTCTCAACAGAAACGCCCGATGGTGTCTCTGTATCTGTTGGACGAATTAAGTTCTCACGGCGTAAATCCCACTCACCAAATGCAGATGCTTTCGATGCCTCTGTCTGTTGAATGCCCCCACGAGTCGGAGCTGTCGCAGATGCTACCGAATAATCAAAACGTTGGGAGTGACGTGGTGCAACAGCTTCTGTACGATGACGAGCTGGTTTTTCAGCAGAATCCTGACGAACACCTGTTGCAACGACAGTTACACGGATTTCATCCTTCATTGTTTCATCAATAGAAGTACCCAACCAGATATTCACACCCTGGCCAGCAGCTTGGTGGACAATTTCTGAAGCATCTTCAGCTTCTGTCAAAGTCATATCATAGCCACCTGTAACGTTAACAATGACATCTTCTGCACCATCAATAGTTGTTTCGAGAAGCGGAGAGTAGATAGCCTTACGAGCTGCTTCAATTACGCGATCCTCACCTGTACCGATACCGATCCCCATCAAAGCATTCCCCTTATTCTCCATCACTGTCTTCACGTCAGCAAAGTCCAAGTTGATTAAACCAGGATTAGTGATCAAATCTGTAATCCCTTGAACACCTTGACGAAGAACATTGTCTGCTTCACTCAAAGCTTCTAAAAGCGGAGTCTTCTTATCAACGATTTCTAGAAGGTTGTTATTTGAAATAATCAAGAGGGTATCAACCTGTTCACGAAGACCTTCAATACCTTCAATAGCAAAATTGCCGCGTTTATTTCCTTCAAAACCAAATGGACGAGTGACAACAGCAACAGTCAAAGCACCTAGATTTTTTGCAATACGAGCAATAACAGGAGCTGCACCTGTACCAGATCCACCACCCATACCGGCAGTAATAAAGACCATATCTGCACCAGTCAAAACATTCGTCAGTGCCTCTTCGCTCTCTTCAGCAGCCTTGCGACCAACTTCAGGTTGACCCCCAGCACCCAAGCCACGAGTTAACTTCGGTCCCAACTGAATAACTGTCTCAGCTTTAGAACTGCTCAATGCTTGTACATCCGTGTTAGCTGCGATAAACTCAACACCAGCCACACCTTCTTCAATCATGCGGTTAATAGCGTTACCACCGCCTCCACCAACACCGATCACCTTAATGACAGCACCATGACTAGCTGCTGCTTCAAATGAAAATGCCATAGTTTAAATCACCTTTTCTTTTCTATTTATTCAAACATGCTGCCAAACAAACCACGAATGCGGTCTGTGATGTTGCTCTTAGCAGCCGGACGAATTTCTTCCTCATCATGGTAAACAGGGACTGCCTGCTCCTCTTCATGATCAACTGTATTCAATTCGTTCACAATTTCTTTTTGGATTGGTTGGCTAACACGTGGACGAGCGATAGGGATATCAACCGGTTTGTGTCTCAAAACAGTCTCACCATTTACTGCATGTTGTGCAATATTTTCAACTTCCTCCAATTCACCAACATACTCCACAAAGCTAATCACGCTTGCAAAAGCTGGATTGCGAATACCGATTTGGTTCGGCACAAAAATCTTGGTATTGACTCCAAGTACTTCCTGAGCCAATTCTGTAATCCCTGGTAGAATTGCGCCTCCACCAACGAGAACGATACCTCCTGGTAAATCAAGAGCACGTGTCCTTTCCAAATCTTGTTTCACACGATCAAAAATCTGACGGAGCCGAGCGGCGATGACTTCTGAAAGATAGCGTTCTGTTACTTCAACCGGTGCACTTTCGCCGATCACCTCAACGGTAAACTTCTCTTTGTCGCTAGCATCTTGCGGATAGGCAACACCGTAGTTATACTTCAAGTTTTCTGCGATACTCTTTGAAGTTGTCAACACTTTCGAAATATCATTTGTGATATAGTCTCCACCTTCTTGATAGATGTTGGTGTACTGTAATTCTTGACCGCGCATAACTGCTACCGTGGTTTGGCCTCCACCAAGATCAATCACAGTAGCACCAAATTCGCGCTCACCTTCATTCAGTACAGAACGAGTTAAGGCTAGTGGAGAAATTACAATGTTTTCAACCTGGACACCCGCACGCTCTACTGTCTTACGAAGATTGTGAAGAATGGTACGTGGTCCTGTGTACAACATACCACGCATTTCCAAACGAATCCCCATCATTCCACGAGGATCTTTAATTCCTTGGAAACCATCAACGGTGAACTCTTCTGGAATAAAGGAGATAACTTCACGTTCTGGAGTCATGCTCTTTGTCAATGCTGATCTTACAACATTTTCAACATCCAAGTCTGTAATTTCTTGCGAATCAGTTGTGACAGGAATCATTCCCTGAGTCGGTTCAATTTGAAGAAGGTTTGCAGGTAGCCCGACATTTACTTTTTCGATACGAATACCTGATTTTTCTTCTGCCTGCTCTATAGCTTTTTTTATTGCTCCAGCAGCAACCTCAATGTTTACAATAATTCCATCTTTGACACCCGCACTTTTGACATTGCTGACGCCAATCACATTCATTTCATTATCAATATATTCTGCAACCAAGACTTTAACGGAGCTTGTACCAATATCTAATCCCGTAAAAAAGCCGCTTCTAGCCATTCTATCAGTCCTCTCTTACTTCCAACTTTAACAATTCATCGTCCATTTAAAAAAATAGTACAATTAGTCATCCTTCATTATACCATATTATATCGAATTATGGTGATTTTTAAGGTCTTTTTTGTTACTTTTTCTTTACAAAATTATCTATTTTAACTTGCATATCTATAAATGCCGACTTCCATGTCTATCGTTGTTGGAATGTTTACTTCTGATGCAATTTTAGCATAATAAGGCATCTTCTGACTTATCTCACTCAATGGTACCAAAACAGTGTTTCCATCAGCCATACTAAACGTGAGAAGATCTGCCGTTACCTTACTCGGTGTCAGATTTATCGTCTGAATCCTAGCACGAATCCCTGCATCTATCTTTCCCAGTTCTACAGCAAGTTTTTTGACCAATTCCCTATCCGATAGTTGGATTTTTGTATAACTTTCAGGAAAGGTTTCTTGTGAGACAGGTGCTCCACTTATCTCACCGCTGGACAGCACAGGATACAACCGATTTTGCTGTTCGATATAGCCTATAATAGCGTATTCCTTAATATGAATGGTAAACTTATCTGGTAGCTGAAAACGAATCTTTGCCGACTCAACTGTTGAACTATTCTTTTTGATATTGTTAGCATAGGCATTCGCATGCAAAGCGATTGTCATAACATAATCATCCGGTGATATTAAGCTATAATTTTCCACTTGTTCAGCTGTCAATCGCTCATTTCCAATCACTTCAATTTGCTTCTTCTTACTTGTTGGTGAAATAAAATAAAGCGCCAATGCCGCTAACAATAAGCTGACGGTGAGAACAGGAACTGCTTTCCAAATAACTTTTGATGGAATATCCAGTTTCAGCTTCTTAACAGTTTCTACAGCTTCTGTTTCAGATTCAGGAGCCTTTTTTATCCTCTTGATTCCTTTGAAAATAGGTTGTTTGGTTATTTGGGGTTCCTGAGGCTCTTCGCTGATGTCAGATTCTTTTGGCTCATCTTGGCTGGCTAAATAGGCTTCATGCCGTGCTTTCCATTGCTCAAAAAAGGCACTTGTTTCTTCAGTTGCATCATCTGCATTTGGTAGATCAGAGACCGAAAGTTCTTCTGAATCGATTTCGTTCTCCAACTCAGTCTTGTCTTCCTCTATCGTTTCAGTCGTAATTTCAGCAGTTTGTTCTTGCTGAGATAGCTGTTCTTGGTCTACCTTAGACTCTTGTTCAGTCGCTGACTCTTGTTCAATTTTAGACTCTTGTTCAGTCATCAACCCTACCTCCCCATATCTTTTCTGAGTAAGTTGTAAAAACTATCGACAGACTGAATTTCGTTAGAATTGGCCATGTTTTGAATATAGAACTCCTTATTTTCAAGCAAATCTTCAACTTCTACCAGTAGACTATCCAGTGTAAGCCGGCTTTCCTCAATCTGCTTTGAATACCCTTTTTTCTCAGTATAAAGAGCATTCTCAATCTGATCCCCACGGCTCGCCTGACGGCTCAGAGGAACAATCAAATGAAGCTGCTGCATGGCAATTAACTCAAAGAGAGTATTGGACCCTCCACGAGTGATAACAACATCTGCCAAATCCATCAGGGGTTGATAGAGTTCAGTTACATAATCTACTCGATAGAGATTAGTACCCAACTGATTGAGACTGGCATCACCAGTCAGATTGATGATATTAAATCGATCCGTCAACGCCGAACGATTCTGACTAATCAAATCGTTAAAGACTTTGGCGCCACCTGATCCACCGATAAACAAGAGAGTTGGCAATCGTTTATCAAAATGACTTAGAATTTCTGGCAATTGAATCGGCGTTACTTTAGCATTAGACTGTCCAACTTTGGTAACAGCTCCAACGTGTTTTACTTTTGCCAGACTAGCAGGCTGCTCAAAAGTACTATACATGGTTGTCGCAAATTTATAGGCAATTTTATTAGCCAAACCCATGGATAGATCTGATTCGTGTATGAAGACAGGAACTCTTAATAATTTTGCAGCAATAACCGGTGGAACGGATACAAAACCACCTTTTGAGAAAAGAGCTTGTGGACGAATCTTAGCAATAATGGTCAAGGACTGAAGCACACCGAAGCCAACTTTAAAAACATCCAACATATTTTGGAGGGAAAAATACCGGCGCAATTTTCCTGTGGCAATCGAATGAAAATGAATCGCTAAGCCGGATGCTGCAATTTGTTCATGCTCAATCCCGTTCTTATCACCGATATAATGGACTTCCCAGCCTTCTTCCAAAAATCTCGGAATCAAAAGAAGGTTAAGAGTCACGTGTCCTACCGTCCCACCGCCTGTAAAGACAATTTTTTTCATGATTGTTTCAACTCCTCGTATGTCTGTAAGAAGACATCCCCTCGAACCTCAAAGTTCGCATACATGTCCCAGCTTGCATTGGCTGGACTAAGAAGAACAACATCGCTATTTTCAGCCTCTTGAAAAGCCTTGCGTGTAGCATCAGCAATATCAGTAGCAGTTACGGTCATAACACCAGCTTGCTGCGCAGCACATTGAAGACGTGGTGCAGACTGTCCAAGAAGGATCATTTTCTTCAAACCGACCAAATCCGGAACTAGTTCATCAAAATCATTGCCACGATCCAATCCTCCAGCAATCAAGATAACCTTACTGTTATCAAACCCAGATAAAGCCTTTTGGGTCGCTAATATATTAGTGGATTTGCTATCATTATAAAAAGCAACACCATCAATTGTTCCAACAAATTGTAGGCGGTGTTTCACTCCACCAAAAGCAGACAGAGTCTCACGAATAACCTGATTATCTACTCCAAGTAGCTTGGCAACAGCAATGGTCGCAAGAGCATTTTCAATGTTATGAGTACCAGGTACACCAAGCTGTAGCGCATCCATGATATATTCATCCTTAAAATAGAGCTTACCGCCTGTCAAATAGGCTCCATCTACTACTTCTGTCGTTGAAAATGGGACAACCGTTGCCTGCGTGCGACAGGCCAATTCCTTAGCCAATTCTTGATTGAAATTAAGAATCAAAACATCTTCTTTTGTCATCTGATTTTGAATCATCCATTTGGCTGCTACATAGTCTTCAAAAGTTCCATGGTAATCAATGTGACTGGCAATCAAATTAGTGATAACTGCAATATGAGGACGGAAGGACTTAGTTCCCATCAATTGGAAGGAAGATAATTCCATAACTAAGGTATCTTCAGTCGTAGCTGCCTGAGCAATAGAAGAAGCTGGATAGCCAATATTTCCACATAGTTTTGCAGGTTTATCTCCTGCATTAAGAACCTCAGCAATCATTGTTGTCGTTGTTGTTTTACCGTTGGAACCGGTAATGCCTACGATCAACGCTTCAGAAATTAAGTAAGCCAACTCAATTTCTGTCCACACCGGTATTCCTTTGTGCAGCGCCTTTTCGACCATCGGATTATCATATCGAATACCTGGATTTTTTACCACCAAAGCAAAATCTTCATCCAATAACTCCAGAGGATGGCTACCACAAATCACACGGATACCGTCTTCCAACAAGTCTTGAGCAGTTGGATTCTCTTCCAAAGGCTTTCCATCATTCACTGTCACAATCGCTCCCAATGTGTCAAGGAGTCGAGCTGCAGATTCACCAGATTTAGCCAATCCTAGAACCAATACCTTTTTATTTTTTACTACGTTAACCATCTTCATCGCAATTACCTATACTTTCTAACACCTTATTTTACCTTTTCAGAGAGTCTTTTTCAAGCCAGAGGACAGAAAAACCGACGCAAAGGTCGGTTTCTTTCATCTATATCTATAGGGACGGTTTCGTGCAGATCTCTTCTGTCTAGCTCTAGGTTCCCTATCCAGATAATAAATATCTCTCATAGCCCAAAAGCCAATAATAATCAGTATCAGACTTACCCAAACCTCTCTTGGAAATTGCATAATTTTTAAAAATCCAAGTATCAATGCGGTAGCTAGGGCTACCAGTAGAAAAACTGCTGCAATCAAATTCATGGTTCCTCGAACATTGCGAGGAGCCACGAAGACATAAAAGAGCACTAACATAATAGCGAGGATTAAATAAAACATGCTATCTCTCCTTGGAACTATCCTTCTTCAGTAGCTAATTTTTTCTTCTTAGCAGCCTTATCACGTTCTGCCTTGTTCAAGATTTGCTTGCGCAGGCGAATGGATTCTGGTGTTACTTCCATATATTCGTCATCGTTCAAGAACTCAAGCGATTCTTCAAGCGTCAAGATACGTGGTGTTTTAATAACCGCAGTTTGGTCTTTAGTAGCAGAACGAACGTTGGTCATCTGCTTAGCAGTCGTAATGTTCACAGTCAAATCATTCTCACGAGAATTTTCACCAATAATCATCCCTTCATACACTTCTGTACCCGGATTGACAAAAATCGTCCCCCGCTCTTCAATCCGCATGATGGAATAAGTCGTTGCCTTTCCTTGATCGATAGAGACAAGTGCCCCACGATGACGGCCACCGATTTCACCTTGAACGACTGGAAGATATTGATCAAAGGTATGGTTCATGATACCGTAGCCACGGGTCATGGACAAGAACTCAGTTGAAAAACCAATCAAGCCACGGGCTGGTACAAGGAAAATCAGACGAGTCTGACCATTACCAACCATTTGCATATCCAGCATATCCCCCTTGCGCTCAGACAGAGCTTGGATGATAGAACCTTGATACTCTTCCGGTGTATCAATTTGCACGCGCTCAAATGGCTCCATCTTCACACCATCGATTTCTTTGATAATAACCTCTGGACGCGATACCTGAAGTTCGTAACCCTCACGACGCATAGTTTCAATCAAAATAGACAGATGCAACTCACCACGACCTGAAACAGTCCATTTATCTGGCGAATCTGTCGCCTCTACACGAAGCGAAACGTCAGTCTGCAACTCAGCCAACAGACGTTCTTCAATCTTACGAGATGTCACCCATTTTCCTTCACGACCTGCAAATGGGGAATTATTCACCAAAAAGGTCATTTGAAGAGTCGGCTCATCAATATGAAGAACTGGAAGAGCCTCGACTGCATCTGTCGGTGTCACTGTCTCACCAACAAAGATGTCCTCCATACCTGAAACAGCAATCAAATCACCAGCTTTTGCTTCTTGGATTTCCTTACGTTCCAGACCAAAGAAACCAAATAGCTTGGTGACACGGAAGTTCTTCGTTGTACCGTCCAATTTAGATAAGGTGACTTGGTCACCAACTTTCACAGTACCACGGAAAATACGACCGATACCGATACGCCCCACAAAATCATTGTAGTCCAGAAGAGAAACCTGGAACTGTAATGGCTCATCTGAGTTGTCAACTGGAGCCGGAATATGCTCAATAATCGTGTCAAAGATCGGTGCCATCGTTTCTTCTTGATCAGCTGGATTATCAGAAAGTGAAGACGTACCGTTGATAGCTGAAGCGTAAACTACTGGGAACTCTAGCTGGTCATCATCAGCACCAAGCTCAATAAAGAGTTCTAAAACCTCATCCACTACCTCTTCTGGACGAGCAGATGGTTTGTCGATTTTATTAACAACGACAATCGGTGTCAAGTTTTGTTCAAGAGCTTTTTTCAATACGAAGCGAGTCTGTGGCATAGTTCCTTCGTAGGCATCCACGACCAGAACGACACCATCCACCATTTTCATGATACGCTCAACCTCGCCTCCAAAATCCGCGTGCCCTGGTGTATCCATGATATTGATACGAGTGCCATTGTAAGAAACAGCAGTGTTCTTGGCAAGGATTGTGATCCCACGCTCTTTTTCAATATCATTTGAGTCCATAGCACGCTCATCTAATTGCGTACGTTCATCAAGTGTTTGGGATTGTTTCAATAATTCATCAACGAGAGTTGTTTTCCCATGGTCAACGTGGGCAATAATAGCAACGTTACGGATGTCTTCTCTAAGTTTTGTCATGGTATCCTCTATTATCATTTAATTTATACTCTTTGCAAATCAAACCCAGATGATATCAACTTGATTTGGCGAATTTCAGCTCTACCAATACCATTACAGTCTCGTCTGATTTCTTTTCATTGAGTTATAACTAAGAAAGTATAACATATATTAGCTCAAAAATCACAGATAATCTTGTTGTAAATGTTTTCAGTATACAGATTGAAAGCAAAAGAAAAGAGATTGAACCCAATCTCTTATAAAATATTCTCAAAAGTGTCACGAACATCCTGAGGCCAAACGCTAGACTGAACCTCACCGATATGTTTCTTGCGAAGCAAGAACATCGCCAGACGAGATTGACCTATACCACCGCCAATAGATAACGGAAAAAGTCCATTCAAGAGAGCACGATGCCAGTCAAAGGTTAGACGATCTTCATCACCTGTGATAGCAACTTGGCGTTTGAGAGCATCTTCATCCACACGGATACCCATGGATGACAATTCAAAAGCTGCACCAAGCATATCATTCCAAACCAAAATATCACCATTAAGACCTTTATAACCAGCCTCTGACGGACTGGTCCAATCATCATAGTCAGGTGCACGACCATCATGCGGTTTTCCATCTGCCAGTTCGCCACCGATGCCAATTAGAAAAACTGCTCCGTATTCCTTGGCAACCACGTTTTCACGCTCTTTGGGTGTCAAATCAGGGAAGTTTTTCACTAAATCTTCTGTATGGATAAAGGTAATTTTCTTAGGCAAGACGGATTCAATGTCGTAGCGTGCCTCAACAGCTAGTTCTGTCAGACGAATAGCCTTATAAATCTGCTCAACTGTCTCTTTCAAGTATGCCAAATTGCGGCGACCATCTGGAATAACCTTTTCCCAGTCCCATTGATCTACATAAACTGAGTGAATCGGATCCAATGAATCCTCATCCGGACGAAGCGCCTTCATGTGAACAAAGAGACCCTCACCTTCATTAAAACCGAAACGAGCCAAGGTATGACGCTTCCACTTAGCAAGCGAGTGAACAACCTCATAAGTCGCCTCTGGAATCAGCTTCACATTAACAGTTACCGCATTCTCCACACCGGACAAGTTATCCTGCATACCATCCCCGACACGACTCAAAATCGGTCCTTGCACTTCTACGATTTCTAGTTTGTCTTTTAAATACTGAGTGAATGTATTTTTGACAAAAGAAATCTCCTCTTGCTGATGAATGAAGCTTTTCTTCACACCTTACCTCCTTAAAATTTATAAAACTATTATACTCTTTTTTATCGACTTGTAAAGACTGCTTATTAAATATTCTGATAATTTAATGAACCTCTTCCATCTTTGACATTAGAAAATCAATCATTTCCTTCGTCATTCTTCTTGGACCACGTACAGCTTTAACTCCTAGCTCTATCATCCGTTCCCTCGATAAGACACAATCTGACAGTGTAGCAAGCAATTCTACTTGCATGAGTTTCTTTGAAGATGACTGATCGGACTTTTCCTCTCTGACTATATTGGCCTTCAAAACACGACAGACATAGCGGACAGCTTGTACAGGTGCTGTTACATAGATGGCGACTATATCGTCAGCTTGAATAGTTGATTTCTGGGTCCAATAGATAATCTTATTCTCCGCAAACTCCGTATCAATATCATAGACCTTGGGATTGGCTGGAATTACCCAATAATCAGGACCTTCCTCTGCCTTATAGGATTTTGGACCCACAAGGTCCCGACTTTTTTCAAGGAGGGCAAAAATAGTTTGATCCTCCACCGTCCCATCTAGCAAGACGGATACCCAAGACTTCTTAGACATGTGATAAGCTGGATAGATGCCCGACTGGCTCAGTAGCTCTGCTATTTCCCTCGCATCAACCTTAAGATTGACAATCTCCACCACCTCTTGGTCATCGCTCCCGTCCAGTCGCCCCCGCTTGACCTGAATCACCAGTGCATACCACTTCTGATTGGCTGGATGACGAAAACTGCCTATTTCGGGTGATTTTACAAAGGGATAATCAGGTAGATCACCCCACTTATCTTTGACTTGCTGGGCGATACGATTGCTTTGTTGCTGGGAAAATGGCAGAGCGATACAGCAAGTTTCGACCACTCTAGTCAAAATCGCCTGATAGCCTTCACGTACCTGATGGACAAAAGCTCCTGATGGTGCGGTTACTTGATGAGCAGTATAAACCTCCTCCATTTCACAATCCCAAACAAAAGACGACAATTGACCAGCTTCATCAACCTCGACAACTGCTTCAAATTGACCATCCATGAAAAACTCACGATAGGTGTAACGATTGTCAGAGAATGTAAAACCAAAAGGGAGGAGAGAGGGGAGGTGAATCTGATAAGAAGTGTTTTTATTCATACATGCCTTTCACAAAATAGTTGCCTTATCCCTGTTTCCTAGAAAATAAGGGAATAACGTTATCAAATTTATCCGGTGTTAATAGATACTTCTCAAAAAATTGAGAATCAAATGCGAATAATTGGCTAATAAAATGTCTTGATACTTTCTGACTTCTTTCAATATCTGACACCGTTAAAATATTGTGCGATAGGATGATGTCCAATATACTTCTAATCTTGCTCGGTTTCTTTAAGGGAATATCTAAATCCAAGGGTTCAACAATTTTATAATCTTTTTTTGAAATCTGACGATAAAAATAAGAGTTTTGTTGCGGAGTTAATAAACCCAGTTTATAGGCTCTATATTCCAAAGCTTGAATTGAAACATTATATCGTTTTTTTAGCAAAACATACTGATCCGGATTGCTGACTCGTTTACCTACAATATTCTCGAAATCCTTTAAAAATTGCTCATGAGGTAGTAAGAAATAAGAGGCAAATTGATTTGCTTCTCTCTCCTTTTCCTCTAATTCTTCTTTTGATAGTTCTTCAAAATCTACATGTCTATGCAAGAGCAAATGACCTAGTTCATGAGCTAAATCAAAGTTTCGACGAACAGCAGATTTTCCAACTCCTAAAACAATGAAGGGACGACCGTTGCGTGACCATGCACTGTAGGCATCTGCATTCCCGTTTATCAGTCGTTCTGATATATAAATCCCCGACTTCTCTAAACAGTAAAGTAAATCACCATTATCAACTGAAATAGCAAGCATCTCGCGAGCCTGACTTGCAATGCTCTCAAGTGATTCTCCCTGTCGAAATTTTTGATGGATAGTATCAACTAGATGATAAATAATTTGGTTTGGAATGGATACAAAGTTCTCCAAATAATCAATCATCTGATTCATTTTTTCCAAATAGACCATCTGGATTCGAATGGTCTTCTTTACTTCAAGGTCTGCATTGCGAAATGCTATGCGACTAAGGGAAAAGGCGGCAGGTTCTTCCAAACTATCAAAATAGTCTACATCAACCTGAAAAAACCTAGCTATGGCTACCTTGTTTTTCAGTTTTGGAAGAGTAACTCCAGTTTCAAATTGCCAAATAGCTTGCTCACTCACCTCTAGTTTTACAGCTAATTCTGCACGTGTTAAACCTTTTAGAACCCTCAAGTCTTCTAACCTTCGACCATTAAACATTTCTAGACCTTTCTAAGCCTCTTTTTCTGAAGCGAGACGAGGTAAAATCTCGAAATCAGCTACATCATTGACCTCTGACAATCCTTCTAATTGATTATACTTTTCATCATTAAAATCAATGCTACTTTTAGCAATATAGCCCGATAGATCCTGAAGCGGAATCAATTTTCCAGTTCTAGAATCTGGCATGACAACTTGAATATTCGTCAAATGGTGTGATCCATCAGCTTGATAAGTGATAAAGAAAAAGTTATTTACAGAGTTTTCAGATTGCCCTAGAGCCTCAAATAGCTCATCATCAAACAACTCCATTTGAACTGGAAAAGAGACAGCTTCGCTTGCTCTACTCGAAAGACTCTCAAGGTATGGAGTATTGACTTTAGCATAGTCAAATAGATAGCCTTTTCCTCTATTTACAGCAGTAGGAAAAATCTGTTGCAATCTCGTAAGGCCTTTCAAGACAAAGCAGACGCGCCCCAGCAATGGATTGTCTGAATTAAATTCTAAAAATTCCCAAGACTGTCCCGCATGTTTCAACTCAAATTTTTCAATGAATGGTAACTTTGCTTTTGCAAGGGCATCGTCAATATGATTAGCTTTGGTCCAAGCATAACCACCAGAAACCTGCATGGCATTACGCTTTTCAATGCGTTCATCAAGATAGGACTTATATCCCTTTAAAATAGCATCTACAATTGTTTGACTTTGAATAGGAGAAAAAATCACTTGATCCATAAAATACCTCCATTTTCTTCTATTCTATCACATTTTTATAAAAAACTTAAAATTTCACTACAAAATAGAGTAAATTCTTAAAGAAAACTCCTACAATAACTTGAGTTTCAAAATTTATGCTATTTAAAATATTACTTTGAAGCAGCAAATCTTTCAAATAATTCAGTAGCAATAGATTGACCTTCCAATCGCAATAAACTTGCTTGATCAGCTATCTGATGAACAAATGAAATGTCATCGTATATTCGTTGAATTACATTTATCGGCTCAGCTACTTCAAATTTTGAATAATTTATTCTTTGTTCCTCATGCAAATTATAAAAAAGCATTGAGGTTTGAATTACTTCTATTTGATTGTGGCTACTCAGTGACAAATCATTCATTTTATAATATTTACAATAGATAATCTTTGGGAATTATACTAGATATTTCAAGTTTCAAAAACTAAAAATTTTACTGCCTTTTCCCTCCTAGTCCTAAAAAATACACTTTAAATAATTTTCTTTTCAAATTACCAGTAACCAGTATGACACAGTGCCAACAGAAAACGTTTTATTGTCCTTTCTCAAAAAAACACAGCCTTCCGACTGTGTTTCAGGAGATATATGAAAAAGAAAAAAGTTTTAAGATAGCTATAGTATACAGATGATAGCTTAAATCAACCTAAAAGAGTTCATTTAAAAAGCTTAAGTCGCTT
Source organism: Streptococcus sp. DAT741 (assembly GCF_009866825.1). Classification (NCBI taxonomy): domain Bacteria; kingdom Bacillati; phylum Bacillota; class Bacilli; order Lactobacillales; family Streptococcaceae; genus Streptococcus; species Streptococcus sp. DAT741. Next base: position 434,148 of record NZ_CP019557.1, on the reverse strand, counting down.
CACAAAGAATGAATATATTTTTATGTATTTCTAAAAAACTTGCCTATAGTAAATTATCTCCCCAACTTCTCCATCTCTTTGATGCGTTCTACTGTGGCATCGTATTTGGCTTGGTAGTCGGTTTGTTTGGCTTTTTCTTTTTCGACGACTTCTGGTTTGGCGTTGGCGACAAAGCGTTCGTTGCTGAGTTTTTTGCCGACCATGTCGAGTTCTTTTTGCCATTTGGCGAGTTCTTTATTAAGGCGAGCCAATTCTTCTTCCACGTTGAGGAGGTCTGCTAGTGGAAGGAAGATTTCTGCGCCTGTGATAACAGCTGACATGGCCAATTCTGGTGTTGCAAGACTTGATGAAATTTCCAGAATTTCTGGATTTGTGAAACGTTTGATGTAGTTGACGTTGTTATTAAAGAAGTTTTCTAAATCACTATCGCTTGTTTTCACAAGGATGGTGATTGGTTTGCTTGGCGCAACGTTCACTTCCGCACGCGCATTTCGCACGGTACGAATCAAGTCTTTCAAACTTTCCACACCTTTATGAGCAGCTTCATTTTCAAAGGCAGGATTCACCGTTGGGTAGACCGCTGTTACGATAGAGCCTTCAGCGTATTGTCCAAAGATTTCTTCTGTAACGAATGGCATGATTGGGTGGAGGAGGCGAAGAATCTTATCAAGCGTGTAAAGAAGAACGGAGCGAGTGACGACTTTTTCGTCTTCATTGTCGCTGTAAAGGACTTCCTTGGTCAACTCAACATACCAGTTGGCAAATTCTTCCCAGATGAAGTTGTAAAGGATGTGACCTGCCACACCAAACTCAAACTTATCAAAGTTTTCAGTAACTTTTGCAATGGTTTCGTTGAGATTGTGGAGAATCCAGCGGTCCGTCACATTACCAGCCTCGCCTGTTGCAACTTTTGTGACATTGTCATGCGCCACATCCAGCGTCAAACCTTCATTGTTCATGAGGATATAGCGAGAAATGTTCCAGATTTTGTTGATGAAGTTCCATGAGGCATCCATCTTCTCGTAGGAGAAACGGACATCCTGTCCTGGGGCAGAGCCGTTAGACAAGAACCAGCGCAAACTATCTGCTCCATATTTCTCAATAACATCCATTGGGTCGATACCATTTCCAAGAGATTTAGACATCTTGCGCCCTTCCTCATCACGAATGAGTCCGTGGATAAGGACGTTTTGGAATGGCTGGCGCCCAGTAAATTCAAGAGATTGGAAAATCATACGTGACACCCAGAAGAAAATGATGTCGTAACCAGTCACCAAGGTTGAAGTTGGGAAGTAACGTTTGAAGTCTTCCGCATCGACATCAGGCCAGCCCATGGTTGAGAATGGCCAAAGGGCAGAGCTGAACCAGGTGTCAAGAACATCTTCGTCTTGAATCCAACCATCACCTTCTGGTGCTTCTTCACCAACGTACATCTCACCTTCTTCATTGTACCAAGCAGGGATTTGGTGGCCCCACCAAAGCTGACGTGAGATAACCCAGTCGTGAACGTTTTCCATCCATTGGAGGAAGGTATCGTTGAAACGTGGTGGGTAAAATTCCACCTTGTCATCTGTGTCTTGGTTGGCAATAGCATTTTTCGCCAATTCGTCCATTTTCACGAACCACTGAGTTGACAAACGTGGCTCGACTGGTACACCTGTACGCTCTGAGTGACCTACTGAGTGGACACGTTTTTCAATGTCAACAAGGGCACCGATTTCTTCCAATTTAGCAACAGTTGCTTTACGCGCTTCGAAGCGATCCATACCAGCAAATTCACCAGCTAGCTCATTCATGGTACCGTCATCGTTCATGACATTTACTTGTGGTAAGTTGTGGCGTTGGCCGACCTCAAAGTCATTAGGGTCATGGGCTGGTGTGATTTTAACAACCCCTGTTCCAAATTCTGGATCAGCGTGCTCGTCAGCTACAATTGGAATAGCCTTGTTTACGATTGGCAGGATAACATTTTTACCAATCAAGTCCTTGTAACGTGGGTCTTCTGGGTTAACCGCAACCGCAACGTCACCGAACATGGTTTCAGGACGGGTGGTCGCAACTTGAAGGGCACGAGAACCATCTTCCAACATGTAATTCATGTGGTAGAAGGCACCTTCTACGTCCTTGTGGATAACTTCAATATCTGAAAGAGCTGTACGAGCCGCTGGGTCCCAGTTGATGATAAATTCACCACGGTAGATCCAACCTTTTTTGTAGAGTTCTACAAAGACCTTGCGCACTGCCTTAGAAAGCCCCTCATCAAGGGTAAAGCGTTCACGCGGATAGTCCAGCGACAAGCCCAGCTTGCCCCACTGCTCCTTGATTGTCGCAGCATACTCGTCCTTCCACTCCCAGACCTTCTCTAGGAATTTTTCACGACCGAGGTCATAACGGGTAATGCCTTGCTCACGCAAGCGCTCCTCAACCTTAGCTTGGGTAGCAATCCCTGCGTGATCCATACCAGGCAACCAGAGGGTGTCGAAGCCCTGCATCCGCTTCTGACGGATGATAATATCTTGCAAGGTCGTGTCCCAGGCGTGACCAAGGTGAAGTTTACCGGTAACGTTTGGCGGTGGAATCACGATAGAATAAGGCTTAGCCTTCTTGTCGCCTGACGGCTTAAAAACATCTTGGTCAATCCAAGATTGGTAACGCCCAGCTTCTACTTCAGCTGGGTTGTATTTAGGGGATAATTCTTTTGACATTAGTTTTGCTCCTTTAGTCATTTAGATAATAATATTTTCCATTATGAACAAGTATCTGCAGCTCCCTTTCGAACACATTGTCTGTTGTATTGCTAAAATGCAACTTGTCTACTGATTGTTTCTTTATTCGGTCTACAATATCCTTGTTCATTTTCTTATATTTCAAATCGTTTTGAACCATTCCAGGTAAGTAAAAAACAGCTCCTTCAAATCCCTTTTTCGTTATCCTAGATTTTTGAATCTGAATTCCAAGTTGACTTGACTGGTTATTGTGCCATTGAGCAAGTTTATCTCTCACAGTATTCGACTGTTCCAAATAATTACCCAAACTTGAATAGCAATATTCTGAAGACACTTTCCCTCCATTCAGTAAATAAGTTAGTTGGGCAATTTCTTCCATTATTGATATCAAATACTGTTGAAATATTGTTAATTTCTCAACTTCAAAAATAACCTCTTTATACTTAGCATAGCTCGTATTTAAATTAGATGTTATTAAATTTTCAAGTAAAGAATTTACTTGTTGTAGTAGCTCTATTGCCTCATCTTCATAACGAACCAGACTACCTAAACTCCTCTGCCTAATCTCATCATTTTCCATGATTTCTATATTAAATTTGGTAATCTTCCCCACTTTTGGAATCAGTGATAAAATCTTAGACTTAAATTGTGTTTCTTGAAACTCTATAACTTTATCAACACCAGCTTGTAACTGTTCCAGTTTAGCATCCACTTCTGCCATATAATACTGTCCGACAACCATAGAGGCTACATTCATTGCATTTGCAACTATCTCTCCTGTTCTAGCAACTTTTTGAGCAGTTGGACTCACCTTTACTAAATGAGCTTGACCTGCCAGCTGTCCATTAACATGATAACCACCTCTAAAAGCTCCTATTTTATCTTTTGCCTTGTAAAGTTCTGCACCGGGTGGAATAACAACCTTATATAACTTATCATTTTGTAATAATTCATTGATATTCTGAAGTTTCTTTTTATTGATGCTGTCATAAACATTATTAGCAAATTGAGGAATGATTGCATTTACTTTTGAAAGAACTCCTCTATCCTTAATCTCATGCATTTTTTCGAAATCTAATACTTCACGGTTGGATAAGGTTATAACTTTTGGAAGTAATTCTAAGAATTCTCCATCTTCTTCAACCGACAGATTGTTATTAGAATTATCTGTTATGTCTGATGGAATTGATGGATCCGATGATGCCAACTTCTTCTTATGCCAACTATAAAACATTACTCCGACTCCCAAAAGTATTAAACAGGTGACTAAAATTAAAAAAAGTAAATTCATCATTTCTCCTTTAGTATTTTTTAAGAAAATTGGCTTATACTATCCTCAAGCTAGAAATAGCCCAATTCTTTTTCATATAATCTCCTAGAAATAGTCAGTCCTTTGGGCTGGCTATTTCGTTTGTTCTTGCTCAAGCTCCTCCATTTTTTGGATAATCAGTTGAGCTACGTCATTGGCAGAAAGATGAGTATTATTAATTTTGAGATAATGCTGAATCCCCTCTGGAATGCCTAATGAGGTATATCGACATGTATCAGCTGTAGAGAGAATCTCAGCCTCTGAAACTTCAATGTGTCGTTTCAAAGGTTTATGGGTAAGTCGATTTTCTGTCCGATTACGCCGCAGACGTTCTTCCAAAGCAGTTTCCAACTCAACAAATAAAATTTCCTGACCATGATGATGAAAAATCGTCTGAACAGTTGTAAGGAATTGAACATCTATGAGATTTTTAAAATTAATCAAGGCAGTTCCGATTAGTGGGCGGCCTGACCTAGCAAACACATCATAAACAGCAAATGTAATACGTGTATTGAGGTCAAACATATCCTCAGAAAATTCAGGAATAAAACGTAGGCTAAAATCAATCGAATCGTGATTATGAAAGAGGGTCATCCCTGTCAATTTCGCAACCTCCTGCCCAATGGTCATCTTACCAGAAGCTTGTGCTCCAATAATAATTAGATTCATCTTCCCTCCCCCACCAACTCTATCTTAATCCCATCTGGGTCTTCCAAATAGAGGGCATAGTGGTCTGGTCCTCCTGCATGTGGATAGCGGTCATCGTAGAGCAGTTTGACTCGTCTGCTCAAAAATTCCTTCCGCCATTGGTCAATCTCATCCGGTGTTCCCGCATGAAAAGCTAGATGATTGAGACCTGTACGGCACCGGTGATAACCTGCCTCTAGGAAGTCCTCTGGTGTTTGGACAAAGACCAGGTATTGCTCTGCTTTTTTATAAGACAGCCCTTTATCCCACTCCTGATAGAGCGAGTAGCCTAGCTTGGTCAGGAGAAAATCGTAAAATGCACGTGAGGTTTCCAAGTCTGAAACATATATTTCAACATGATGTAACATATCTTCTCCTTTCCAAATGAAAATCCCTGCCTAGACTTGCTAGACAGGGACGAAGTTATTCCGCGGTACCACCCTTGTTCAGATAAATTATCTGCACTTTGCTTATTTGATTCACATCATCAGCAACCAGTTTTGACATTTGTGCGGATTTCTCAGCAACACCGCTTTCTGTGACAAATGAAGCCCAAAACACCTCTGAATGTATTTATTTTAGCAGATTTCTTCGTGCAAAGCAAACAGATTGAGATTATTTTTTCAACTTAATTCCTAATTCTTTTAGTTGCTTAATCGTTGCAGGACCAATCCCTTTAAGAGCTAGCAATTCTTTTTCTGTATGGTCAGAAAAATCTGCCACTGATTGGATACCAGCTTCATAGAAAGTCTCCAAACGTGTAGCTGCTATCCCTTCTAACTCAGGAAGAGCCAAGAATTCCCCCAAAGAATGAGGAGAGGAGCTTACCTCTGCTATCACTTCTTTCACTTGTTCAACGGCTTGTTCCACAACAGCTTCAGCCTTGTGAGCCACAGTTTCTACAACTCCACGCGCAGCTTCCAGACCTGTACGACCTACACGCTTCAGATCTGCCAACTGCTTTTTCAATTGCTTCTTACGATTTACTTTTTTCTTTGTCAAATTTTCTATCCTCGCTCCTTAATAATGTTTCTGACCAACTAACCCATCTGGTAGATCATGAAATCCTTTACCTGCATGGTAATTGGCAAACTTCCCTTGAATGAAACGATAGGCATCCAGTTTGCTCTCGTAACGGATATAAGCATCCGCAGCTCGCTCATCTCCATCTTCTTCCAACACACGCCGACTTTCTTCCACCGCCATCTCATTAACCATGACCTGAGTGTTGACCCAAGCTTCAAATTCTTTTAAAAATTCGTGTTCTTTTGTCATTTTCATCCTCTTTTGTAGTCTTCATAATTTGCTTTTGGAAGTTAGAGATAGAGGGAAACATTCGCATTAAAAATAGACCTAACTTGGTATCTCATCGCATTCCCAAGTATTGATCTAAAACAATCGACTGAACGAACTGTTTCAGTCAAGCAAGACGATTTCAAATCATATCAAATGACTCGAAGTTAATCTAAAAAACAAAGCTTCCCCGTTCACCAAAGGAATAACATATAAACCGAATGACTATCTCTGCTTCATATAGAAGCACACCGGTACATTATACCATAAATTCTAAAAAATAAAAGACTTCCCCGAAGAAAATAGAAAGAAAACCCTAGCCACCATGCAGCTAGAGTTTCCAAAATTACCAAATAAAGCGATAAACAGTCTGAGATAAAAAAGGCTCATCCTTTTTCAGCAAAATAGAACCAAATCCTTCCTGATTACAAGCATTTGGCAAAGCTTGACATTCTAGACTAAAGGCACCGTGATAAGCCGCCAAAGCCGTAACAGGAAAATTGTAGGTATAGATAACAACCGATGATTGATTGGTTCTAACGCTAAGCCCAATTTTCCCATCTGGACTCAAAACTTCTACCGGAATATCCACCTCTTCCAATAACCATGGGTGGTCATAACCTTTTACCAACTCATTTTGGGGATATTGGCTATCAAATCCCTGAGCAAAAGGCGCAAAATCTCTAAAGTCAAACGGAGTTCCCGTCACACCTTCTAAGACACCCATTGGTAGGTTATCCTCCCCAAGTGGAGCATAATGATTCGCAGCAATTTTAATACGGTGTTCGGCTACAGACTGCTGAAAATCTCCCGTCAGATTAAAATAGATATGATTGGTCGGATTAAAAATTGTATCCTTGTCTGCCACTGCTTTATAATCAATTTTCACTTCATTCTGATTTGTTAAAGTATAGATCGCTTTCACTCTCACATCACCTGGAAAGCCATTAAAGCCATCTTTCAGGACAATCCCAAAGGTTACTTGATTTTTGTCATGATCTAGTTCAACATCCCAGTATTGTTGATTAGCTGTGTCAATCCCACCATGCAGGGTGCGACCTGGTTCATTTTCTGTAAAGTGGTAGATTGTTCCATTTATATCAGCTCGTGCACCTGAAATTCGTCCCGCTACCGGAACAATGGTCGATCCGGGATACAAGTCTGTCTCACGATAATGCCTAGCTGAGCTAGCGGCTAGACTAACATTGCGCAAACCTCCATTATCCTCAACCGGCAGAAGCACCTCTACCACCCTAGCACCAAAATCCGTCAGTGTAACATACATACCATTCTTATTTTTCAAGCAATAGAGCCTAGCTTTTTCGCCAAATTCTTTTACTTCAATCATATATCCTCCTCCATAGACCAAATGAGGGAGCCACTATTGTAACTCCCTCAGGATACTTAAAGTCTGCCCCACAGCAGCTATTCTATAAATTTAGAGAGTCGCTCCACAGGAGCTACCTCGCTCTCTTGTTTCTAGGCTCGGGCTAAAAAGCTCCACAGGAGCTTTTTACTCCTCTTCATCGCTAGTCATCAAGAGGCTATTGACATGGATAAGGTTACTTGTACCAAAGTCCACATAGTCTACAGACTCACCAAGAAGAACGCCATTCAAGAAACCGATAACCATCGGCATATTCATTCCGGCATAGAGATCGAACTGCTCACCTTCCAGCAACTTACGAGATACAACATTTGCAGGAGTACCCCCTAACAAATCTGCGAATACAACAAATTCTTCTAGCCTTGCAATGGTCTCTTCAAATTTTCTCTGGAAGTCCTCTGGACCCTCTTCGGGTAAAAGAGCTACTGTATAGATATCCTCTTGAGGTCCCATTATCATCTCAGTAGATTTTTTTAGCTCTTCACAGAAGAGACCGTGGCTTACTAATACTAAACTTTTAGTCATTATGCCATACCAAATCCAAAATGTCCAATTGCTGAAAACGCAAGCGCAAGAACAATGATAAGCAAGATTGCTTTAGTTGAGGTCATCCCACGACGACCGAGCAACCAGAAGACAAAACCTGTGAAGAGCGCTGGAACCAGACGTGGAAAAATCTGATTGAGCAAGTCTTGAATGTCAATCGTTTTTTCACCAATGGCCGGAGCCCAGGTCACTTCAAAGTTAATCATTGTTGCAATCAAAGCTCCCATCATAAAGACTCCCATTACAGATGCTGCATCAACAAGAGCTGTCAAACGATCACGCATGGTAGTAATAAGCTTGGTACCTTCTTTATAGGCAATCTCTAGTTGTTTCCAACGGAAAATATCATAACCAATGGCCACTGCCACCCAAAGGAAAATCCCTATCGGAGATCCTTCTTTACCCATAGTAGCTGCAATCGTTCCCATAATAGCTGGCACCAATGAACCGAAGATGGAATCCCCAATAGGCGCAAACGGTCCCATCAAACCAGTCTTAATACCGTTAACCGCATCCTTAGAAGCTACACCGTCACTTTCTTCCAAAGCAAGATCAATACCTGTGATAATCGTATGGAAAAAATTGGAGGTATTAAAGAACTGCGTATGAAGTTTCATCATCTCTTTCAACTCCGGTGTACCATCTCCATACATTTTACGCAATTGTGGCAAAATCATATAAAGGTAGCCTGAAGCCTGCATACGCTCATAGTTCCAACCAAGTTGGAAAGTAAATAAGCTACGTTTGTTAATTTGATTAAAATCTTCTTTTGTCAGTTTATAATTAGAGTTCGTCATCTTCAATTTCCCCACTTTCTGCATTTGATGGAGCTACCATAGTTACTTTTTGACTATTTTTAAAATGAAGTACTGAAAGAAAGGCTCCAACAATGGCAATACCAATCATTGATAGACCTTTGAAGTTGTTCACAAATGCGACACCTGCATCCTTAGGGAGAGCACCAATAATACCAGTAACTGCACCTCCCAAGGCTGAAACATTACCATAAAGCACCGTCAACATAGCTGTGAGGGCAAAACCAACAGCCAAGTAATGAAGATTACGTTTAAGAGGAAGGTAGTGCAACAAGATTGCAAAACCAAGACCTGGAAGCATACGAGATGCAAGAGTTAAGCCTGCCACAATCCATTTATAATCCGGTTGCTCAATTGTAGCAACAAGGGTTTCAACAAGCCCACCACCAAATTGGAGAGCTAGAAAGACTGGAAGGGCACGAGACAGAGCCCAAGGAATCGCACCAAGAAGGTAGTTACGTTCAATACTAGCATAGTCAAAACGTTCAATAGCCGCGTCTACACGATGTGCAAAGAATGTGGTTGTAAAACGACCAAGAATATCTGTATAAACCAATAATCCCGCCACCGGTACGCCAATTGTTGCAATCGCAAGTTCAGGGTCAATTCCTTGTGATACCGAAAATGCTGTTGCCAATACCGCACCAGAAGTCGCATCTATGCGAGAAGCTCCTCCGAAAGTCCCAACTCCCAATACCAGTAACTGGAGAGAAGCACCAATCGCCAACCCTGTTGCCATGTCTCCCATAACCAAACCAGTGATAAAACCCGCAAAAATCGGTGAACCTGCTGACGATACAATTGTCAACTCATCACAAATCTGGTAAGCAGAGTAGAGCGTTAGAAGTAATATTTGCCACCATTGCATAATAGTGATCCTCCTTTAAAATTTTTCAAAAATATCCAAATGTTATCTAACCTTATCCAAAAGTGGCATAAAGTCTCTGGGTGAGTCACCTGGTACCATTTGTGCAAATAATTTTACACCCCTAGCAGCCAAGGCATCAAAATCTGCAATATCTTTATCCACGACATTGATGGAACGAGTGACTGAACGAGTCTCTGGAGATTGAGACATATTTCCTACATTCAATTCTGGAAGAGCCACTCCGTACTCTATTAAGCGGAGAAAATTTTCTGGACGACGAGCAACAATCAAGAGACGTTGACTATCATACTTGCCTTCCCTAATATTATTAGCTGCTTTTTCGATAGGTAAAACAGATAATTTTACTCCCGGTGGGCAAGCTAATTTCAAACCTTGCTTTTCAATATCATTTTGAGCAACCACATCGTCAATAACCATGATACGACTAATATTTAATTTCGTTGTCCACAAGTTAGCAACCTGACCATGAATTAAACGACCATCAATACGTGTAGCAATAATTGCCATACAATGTTCTCCTTTTCTTCATAAATCTTTATAAATTTTGTACTAGATATCCACTTTTAAAGTGTCTCTACATCTTTATAAACAGGTTTCTGCGAAAAAGTAATACTCTCTCTATATCTTCCCTCCGTCTCGAAGACGATTATCTCATTCACTCCTTTCTTTAGGTATCCTTTTGGAATATAGAGATAGAGGATCGGTCCTTTTTCCCAAAAACGTCCAATATTTATATTATTAACAAATACAGCTCCCTTACCAAAACCTGTCATGTCTAGGTAAGTATCAGTCAAATCATCCAACTCAAACTCATATAGATAAAAAGCAGGTTGACCTTTCTCCCATCCCCGACTGAAATCAAGATTTTCGATGGAATCAAATGGCAATAAGTAGGTCTCCCAGTGACCAATGAAATGCAAGTCCACCATGGCTCCTCGACCTAATCCTTTCGATTGTGTTGGAGCTGTCAGCTTATGACCATAGTTGACACGTCCCATATTTTCCACCAAAATGGCCAATTCTAGCTGATCTTTCTCAAATTCCAACTCAATATTTTCGCCAATTTCGGACTGACACTGAGTCGTAATCCATCGACCATCTGCATAAACTTGAATACGATCACGCGCATCTATCACGCGGAGAATTTCTGTTCCAACTTTATCCCGTTCTAATTTTGTCCTATACAGAATATAACCTGTTGATTGACCAAGTTTCTCCATGTTTTGAGGATAAAAACCCATTTTGCAATCGCTTACATAATCTAGCGCAGCAAACAAACTTACTTTATCTTTAAGAGTTACCTTCGGAAAAGCTGTCATTTCTTTAACAAGTGGTTCGGCATATTCTAACTCCGGAAAGACTGTCTTCAAACGAGACTGTAAGACAAAGAATTTCTTAGTCGGATTTCCAGCTTCATCCAGAATAGCATCATAATCATAAGAAGTCACTTGCGGCAAATCAATTTGACCACGAGCTGAACAACCATTCATAAAGCCAAAATTTGTTCCACCGTGGAACATATAAAGATTCAATGAACCCAATTCAAGGCATTCCATAACCGAATCAACCATCTCATCAGGATCTCGCCGAATAATCTCCTCACCCCAACGATTGAACCACCCATCCCAAAATTCCATACACATGAGCGGCCACCTTTTTCCGTGTTCAGCAAAAAATGCTTGCAAGACAGCAAAATTTTCCTTAGCCTTAGAACCAAAGTTTCCAGAGACAAAGACATCGTCCTCTATCAAGTTCCCAGCTCGAAGTGTGGCATGCCAAGAACCATCTGAGGTAAAAAAGGGAGCTGTCAAGCCATATTTTCTCATCAAGTTGTTAACGGCTCGCAGATACTCCTTCTCCTCACCGTAAGAACCATATTCATTTTCCACTTGAAACATGAGAATATTTCCACCCTGTGCAAGCTGAAGTTTAGCTAACTTAGGAAGTAGAGAAGCGTAATATTCATCCACGTGCTGTAAGTACGCAGAGTCACTCGAACGTACTCTTACTTCTTCCTTCATCAACCAAGCAGGAAGACCTCCCCATTCCCATTCTGCACAGATATAAGGAGAAGGACGTACAATTGCATAAAGTCCCAGTTCTTGAGCTAATTTTAAAAATCGCTCAACATCCAGTATCCCTTCATAATGAAATTCTCCTTTCCGTGGTTCGTGCATGTTCCAAGGAATATAGGTTTCAACTGTGTTAAACCCCAAGGCTTTTAAATTATACAAAGAATGGTACCAATCATCAGGATGAACTCGAAAATAATGAATTGCTCCAGATAAAATCTTAAAGGCTTCACCATTTAAATAGAATTGTTCTTTAATACAGAATTCTTTCATTCCCCCTCCTGTGCAACCGCTTACTTTCTGTTAATATATTAACATTATTTTGTGGTTATGTCCAGTTGTTTCTTTAAAATTTTTTATTTTTTTACTATTTTATCTTCCACTCTTATATACAAAGGACTTATAATCGCTTTCTTATTTATTTTTTACTATATTTTTTGATTTTCACTAGCAAATTTAGTATAATAATTCCTGGGAAGGAAGGAATAAATAATGAAAGTACCTAAGTATCAACTTGTACAAAATGACTTACGACAACAGATTATCTCTGGTAAATTTGAAAATGGTGACAAATTTTATACAGAAGCTGAGTTAACCAGATTATTTAACGTTAGCTCCATCACTGTTATCCGTGCGGTAAATGAGTTGGTTAAAGACGGCTACCTCGTTCGCCAACAAGGTAAAGGAACCTTTGTATCACGCTCACGCAAAGGACGTCTTGTGGAATTTTCTGACATTGAAATCTTCTCAATGAACAAAGATACCGTCCTTGTCCTTTCATGCGAAAAAGGCAATAAATCTGATATTCTCGAAAAACTCAATCTGGACAAAAATGATTTTTACTACAAAATTATTCGTATCCGCTCGACAGAAAACACTCCCTATATCCTCCATAACTCATATATCCCACAACGATATATCCAAAATCCAGATGCCCCACTTGAACACTACCAATCCATCTACCAACGCTTTAAGCTAGACTATAATATTCATATGTCCGAAGAACCATTTATAGAAACAAATGAAATTATCAATCCCTGTCCGAAAGAAGTTGCTCAATACTTAAACTTGAAATCGACAGAACCTGTTGTCCTCCAAAACAAGACAACGACAAACAATGCCAGTGGCGAAGTGATGGAATATACTGAGACCTATAAGCATTGGAAATACTATAAATTTGAGATTATAGCTAATCGCCGCTAAACAAAAAACGCAGACCCATCTGCGTTTTTTTATTGTCTAATAGCCTCTTTGATGGATAATTTTATAACGAAACTGATCAGCTCTAGCTATACTAAATGTAAATTCTATCATCCTATTCTTATCATTGTAGGTTTTCCGAACCAAATGAAGTACAGGAGCGTTACTAGGAATTCCTAATATTTTAGCTTCATTATCTAGCGCAATACTAGCATAAAACTCCTCCTCCGCCAGGCGAATGGTCTGTCCATAATCCTCCGAAAAAATCTCATACAAAGGCTTTTCCTTCATTCGTTGAGCTGTTAATCCAGAAAATAGTGACACCGGCACATAGGTTCGTTCCAGCATCATTGGAACCTCATCCGCAAGTCTTAATCTTTCAATTTCAAGAACCTCTTCCCCAAAACTGACCTGTAGATGTTGTGCAATATAGTCCGTAGCCTTGACCAATTCAAAAGATAAAATCGATGTCCGCGGCACCTTACCAATCTCTTTCATCTGCTCAGTAAAACTATAAGCCTGAGATAGATCAACCGCGGCTTTTGAAATTTCAGATACATAAGTTCCCTTACCATGTTTCTTATAGACTAGTCCACGTTTTTCTAGTTCCTGCAAAGCCAAACGGACCGTAATTCGACTAACACCATAAACCTGCGTCAGCTCACGCTCTGAAAATAACTTATCATTCGGAGCCATTTTATCACGAATAGCCACTTCTAATTCATCTACTAACTGTAAATAAAGAGGTTTTTCAACAACTTGACGCACCATAAGTCCTCCCTTCTAGCCTATATAAACTTATAGGTTTATTTTACACCACATTTTACATATTAACAATGTCTCGAAATTAACATTACTTCTTAACTCTATTTTTATAGCAAAGTGACCTCATCAGGTAAAGTAATTGTCTCTTTTCCCTGCTTGTCCATCACCAAAATCGTTGATGGATAGAAGGGATCAAATCGACTACTCAAGTCAACAGCAATCGCATTTTTATACCCCTCTTGAGAGAAAACCAAGGTAATCTTTCCCTGACGATTTTTAATGGTGAACCGGATAACATTTTTTAAAGGAATAACTCCTTTTAAATAGTGATCAATGATGTACCAAAAACTATCAATCACTTCTCCTGGAAGCGATGTAACCACACCAAAACTTGCATAGCGTCCATTTGTTTGCTCAAAGGCCATAAGCCCCTCCTTTTCACAGTAAGAAAAAAGCCTGTAAAACAGGATTTTCTTCTCTAACTTTATCTACTTCTCAGTTCTAAATAGCGCTTATACCAGATATTGACATAGGCAGGAGAGAAAGGACCACGCTGATGATTGATCCAATCAACCAGTATCTTTACACTTTCCTTCAAAATAAAATCAATATCGTCCGAATAGTTCATAGCCTTGCGATGACGCTCATACTCATCGACATCAAGCAATTTTTTTTCACCATCGGCAAAGACCTTAACATCAAGATCATAGTCAATATACTTGAGTGCTTCATTATCTAAAGTATAAGGACTAGCAAGATTGCAATAATAGGAAACCCCATTTTCACGAATCATTGCTATGATATTGAACCAGTATTTTTTATGAAAATAAACGATTGCTGGCTCTCTCGTTACCCAACGTCTACCATCATTTTCAGTCACCAAAGTATGGTTATTCACCCCAATGATTGCATTCTCCGTTGTCTTTAATACCATGGTGTCACGCCAAGTGCGATGAATTCCACCGTCATGTTTATAACTTTGAATTGTAATAAAGTCGCCTTCTTTTGGTAATTTCACTTTGTTACCAACTTTCTACAATTACAATTTATCCTGATTATTATACCATATTTTTCTAACCTAAGCGACTTTTTTTTCACAGATAATCGCGAAGTACTGTCCGAATGCGATCAAAATCATATCCTTTTCTAGCTAAAACTTGTATGAGACGCTGTTCCAGTTCATAACCATCATATTTTCGACTGTACTTTCGATACTGCTTATCCAATTCCTTGGCAATCAGTTCATCTTCCATTTCCTCATCCGATGAAATAGCTAACATTCCCACTGTTGACTTAGCAAGTTCATAAGAAAATCCCTTATTCATCAATCCTTGAATAAGCTTATCCTGTAAAGCACGAAAAGGAAGCCGATCCTGATACCTGCGAACCAACTTTTCAGCAACTCTTTTAGCCAGGTCTGAAAAATCAAAACCAGCTAATTCAGTCTCAATCATATTTTTTGAAATTCCCTTAGCTACCAATTTCTGATGGATAAGAGCCGGTCCCTTATCGCCAGACAAAACATTTTGTCTCAGATAAGACTCAACATATTGCCGATCATCAATCCATTTTTCTTCCTCTAAAACCTGTAAAATCCTAGCCGACTTCACCTCATCAACCTCATACTTTCTCAGGTAATCGGTCACCTCTTTTTTGGTCCTCTGTTTGAAGGATAAAAAATAAAGAGCTAAGTTTTTACCATAGGAAAACTGAGCAAAATCACGAATAGCTACCAATTCTTTCTCAGAAATTTCCTTTCCTCTACTAAGCATAAAACGGACAATGGTATCTTCTGTAATGTACAGATTTTCTTGACTATCTAATTCTAGTAAATAAAACCGCTTCTTCTTTTCAATTTTTGTAATTCTCATTCTTTCATTATACAGGATTTTTCGGTAAAATAGAAATATGAATCTACAAGTCAATCAACGAATTCCTTTAAAAATAAAGCGAATGGGAATCAATGGAGAAGGCATTGGCTTCTACCAAAAGACACTTGTCTTTGTCCCTGGAGCTCTAAAAGGCGAAGAAGTATACTGCCAAATCACCTCCGTCAAACAAAATTTTGTCCAAGCAAAGTTACTTAACATCAGTAAACATTCTAAATTTCGAGTCACTCCCGCCTGTGGTCTGTACGAAACATGTGGCGGTTGCCAAATTATGCACCTTCGCTATGATAAACAGTTGGACTTCAAGCAGGATTTACTGCTTCAAGCACTGAAAAAATTTAAACCTACAGGATACGAAAACTATACCATCCATCCAACAATTGGTATGACGAAGCCTAGCCACTACCGAGCTAAGTTACAATTCCAAACCCGATCCTTTAAAGGACGAGTCAGAGCAGGACTTTACGCTGAAAATTCTCACCACCTGGTTGAAATTACAGAATGTCTCGTACAAGATCAAGAAACACAAAAAATTATTAACTACGTAGCCGACTTATTAACCAAACACCGGATTCCTATCTATAATGAGCGCAAAGAACAGGGTATCCGAACTGTTATGGTCCGAAAAGCGCGCCAAACAGGACAGACCCAGATTATTTTTGTTACATCTTGTCAGGTCAATCTCACACATCTAATTACAGAACTAATCAAGCGATTTCCAATTATTGTGACAGTCGCACTCAACTGGAACAAGCAAAAGACCAGCGACATTTATGGCGAAAAAACTGAGATTCTCTGGGGAAACCAAACTATTGAAGAAGCTGTTTTAGACTATGAATTTTCACTATCTCCACGAGCATTCTATCAGTTAAATCCCCAGCAAACCCAGGTTCTCTATAGCGAAGCTGTAAAGGCACTCAACATTGAGGGCAATGAACATTTGATTGATGCTTACTGCGGTGTCGGAACCATCGGCTTTGCTTTCGCAAAAAAAGTAAAATCTATCCGCGGGATGGATATTATTCCTGAAGCCATCGAAGATGCAAGGAAAAATGCTCAAAAACTAGGACTGACCAACACTCACTACGAAACCGGCAAAGCCGAAGATATTATCCCAAAGTGGTATGCCCAAGGCTATCGTGCAGATGCGCTCGTTGTTGATCCGCCTCGGACAGGCTTAGACCCCAAACTGCTGCAAACCATTCTCAAATACAAACCAGCAAAAATGGTCTATGTCTCTTGTAACGTCTCAACCCTCGCTCGTGATCTGGTAGAACTAAGCAAAGTCTACACTGTTGACTACATCCAATCTGTTGACATGTTTCCTCACACAGCCAGGACCGAAGCTGTCGTGAAACTCACCCGTAAGTAAACGTTCCTCACTCCCTTTTTTACTCCAGCTCAACTTATATACTTAACCAAATTATATCTCCATCTATTACCACTCAAAACCGTTTTATGGATATTTAAAATAAGTTTCTCCTTTGTTTAGAACATGATAAAATATACTCACTTCGCATATAGTGAACTATTGAATCGGTTACACTAAACTAGACAGAGTTTATAAAGTGTTTTACACTAAAGAAAACAAGAGAATTTTATGTCTAGAAAAATACGCCGTTATTTTACAGATGACTTTAAACAACAAATCGTTGACCTTCACACTGCAGGTATGAAACGAAGTGCGCTGATTAAAGAATATGACTTAACCCCCTCTACCTTTGATAAGTGGGTGAGACAAGCTAAAACAACGGGATCGTTCAAATCGGTTGATAATCTTACCGATGAACAACGGGAACTTATAGCTCTTAGGAAGTGAAACAAAGAACTTGAAATGCAGCTAGACATCCTAAAGCAAGCGGCAGTGATTATGGCACAAAAAGAGAAATAGTCACTGCTAACAAGGATAAATACAGCATTTCAGCCATGTGTCGTTGGTTGAATCTCCCTCATTCCAGCTACTACTACAAAGCCTCCGAACCAGTATCCGAAGCTGACCTTGAAGAAAAGGTGAAACAAATTTTCCTTGAAAGCCAATCAAGATACGGTGCTCGAAAGATCAAGCAATGTCTGGCCTCAGACGGGATTATTCTATCTCGTCGTCGCATTCGTCGGATAATGAAGCGTTTGAATCTCGTATCTGTTTACCAGCAGACTAGCTTCAAGCTATATTCTAAAGGGAAAAACGAAGCCCCCATTCCAAATCTCTTAGCGAGACAATTCAACCAAGAAAAACCACTGGAAGCGATTGTGACAGATTTGACCTATGTCCGTGCGGGTAAGCGCTGGGCTTATGTTTGCTTTATCATTGACCTCTTTAATCGTGAAATTATTTGGTCTATCAGTTGGATGGCATAAGAACGCAGAACTCGTCAAACAAGCCATTCAAAGCATTCCTTATGCTTTAACCAAGGTCAATCTTTTCCATTCTGATCGTGGCAAGGAGTTTGACAATCGGCTAATTGACGAGATGTTAAAAGCGTTTGGCATTACCCGCTCGCTAAGTCAGGCAGGTTATCCTTATGACAATGCCGTCGCTGAGAGCACCTATCGTTCCTTCAAACTGGAGTTTATTAATCAAGAAATCTTTGATTCACTTGAAGAACTAACCCTTAAAACCAAGGACTATATCCACTGGTGGAATCATCATCGCATCCACGGTAGTCTTGAGTACCAAACACCCATGGCTAAGCGAGTTACCGCTTAACAAAAAACACTTTATAAAAATTGTACAGAAAAGGGTTGCCTTTTCACTGTACACTTTTTTAGCTGAATAACTGACAAAAATAAGATAGCAACCTTACAAAAGTTACCATCTTGACTTGTTTTTTTGTTTAAAACCTTGATATCCTTGACAAATGGTAGAAAAGGACTTAGTCCTGTGCAATACAGAACTAAATCCTTTCAATAATATTTCTTGTCCAACTTTTTGGGGGCAGTACAGTTTCTCCTCTCGTGTTTAGCTATAAGTCACCCACTACAGTTGACAAAGAGCCTAAAAAGATAGCTGTGATGAGTTTTCTGACTTCTTTACAACAATAAAAAGGCTCTATAATTTCTATAGTGGACAAATCCACTGCGAGATTATAGAGTCTTTTTTCTGTATCAAAAAAATCCATGAGACTTATAATGAAAAGCAACTAAACACCCCATTAAAAAGTACCTACAGAACACATAAAAAACATTGTAGCATTCATCAGGTTAAAAGAGAAAAAATATCAAATTTGAAACCTTTTTCACTTTGGTTAAAGACAACTTTTATTGATTTCCTATAATTATATTGAATACCAGCAACATGTCAGCTGACTACATTCTCATTCTTAATCCTAAAGGTGAGATTGTCCTTGATTATTTTTTCATCCTACAGAACCTTTATCATATCACATCACCATAAAGAAGAGTCTTATCTGAAAAGAACCCCTTATAATGGACAGTATAAAAAGTACTATACTGTTCTTATAAGGAGGTTCTTTTCTCATGGCTAAAAAAGGAAGTAAATTTACAAAGTATCCACCTGAATTCAAAATACAAGTAGTCGAGGACTATCTTAGTGGGAAAAGTGGTGGTATGGACTCAATTGTAAAAAAGTATGGCTTGAAATCAAACAATCAAGTCCTCACATGGACTAGAAAATATCACGAAAATCCACAATTGCTCCACCAAGATTTAAGAGGTGCTAAATCAACTGGTTGCCCAAAATCAACCAATCTTGATGAAATGACAATAGAGGAACAGAATGCCTTTCTTCGTATGGAGAATGATATTTTAAAAACCTTAAGGACTCTCCTCAGAAAGTGAGAAGAGTCCACCTTTATCAAGTCGTTGAACAATTGAAAGAACGTTATTCCATCTCCCGTTTATGTGCCTATTTGGGTTTCCATAGGTCATCATACTACCTCTGGTTAAGCAATGGAAAACCTGAACACAAGCGGTTTAACCCTGACCTAGCACAGGTCATTACAGCTATTTTTAATGAGACTCAGAAAGGTTATCGTTTCATTTGTTATCAACTGAGAAGAAAATACGATATTTTCTGTCATCCTAAAACTGTCCTACGCTATATGCGTATTCTGGGTTTGAAGTCGCCAATTCGAAAGAAACGCTATCATTCTTGCACACAGCGTGAGATAAATGAAAAGGCAAGACACGTCCACTACAACGTGCTTGCCCGAAACTTTAAAGCAGAACGTCCTCTCCAGAAGCTAACAACGGATGTCAGTTATGTTTACCACAAACAGGGAAGGATGTTCCTTAGCGTCATAAAAGATTGTTATGACAACTCTATTCTAGCATATACTCTTTCAGATTATAGCGATAATTAGCTCGTTTTTGAAAATTTAGACCTCGTCTTCAATGAAAATTGGGATGCCACACACATTTGTATCTTGCATTCTGATCAAGGTTTTCAGTACACCAACCAACTTTATCTCAGAAAACTAGACCAGTATGGTGTTACGATTTCCCATTCTGGAAAAGGGAATTGTTATGACAATGCTTCTTGTGAAAATTTCTTTTCCCATCTCAAGAGTGAGTCCTTACGGCTCTTTCCTCCTAATAACAGAGATGAACTCAGCCAACAAATTAAAGAATACATGGACTGGTATAACTATGATAGACCACAAGAAATATTAAAAGGTATGACCCCTATGGAATTCAGGGAGTCATACCTTACTAACTAATATTCTTTTTTACACTGTCTATTTTAGACGGGGCTTGACAATCAAAGCTTCTCTTCCCTAATCACACTATGAAAACTCACCGGCGATACTACAACCATCTGACAAACACTTCTACTCACAGACATCTAGACATCCCCTGAAGCCAACAAATACGGAAAAGTCCTTCTTGTTTTCCGATAACCCTCACTATTACTACAACCTATATCACTACTGGTCTTCTATTTTCAGCAGAAGAATACAGAATAACTTATCAGCGATCATAAGCATCGAAACCATCCTACTCAAATACAAAACTGGAAGCCATAAATGAACTTACATTCGATTTAAAAAACTGCAAGAATTTAAACTTATTCATCCCTTTGAATATCAAGTAAAGAAGAAACGGCTTAATTTCCTACCCTATTTCAGCAAAATTTACCAATCACAGCTGCTAAAGAAACAAAGAAAAAAGATTAAAGAACAATTCTTCAATCTGATTACACAACTAAATAAAAATAAATCATAATCGGGAAGACAGGATTCGAACCTGCGACACCTTGGTCCCAAACCAAGTACTCTACCAAGCTGAGCTACTTCCCGTTATCATTAAAAATAAAGCTCCCCTAACGTCTCCATTAAGCGAGTGATGCACCCTAGAGGATTCGAACCTCTAACCGCCTGATTCGTAGTCAGGTACTCTATCCAGTTGAGCTAAGGGTGCTCTATCATATCCTACATGCCGAGGACCGGAATCGAACCGGTACGATGTTGCCATCGCAGGATTTTAAGTCCTGTGCGTCTGCCTGTTCCGCCACCCCGGCCTCTCCTAAGCGAACGACGGGATTCGAACCCGCGACCCCCACCTTGGCAAGGTGGTGTTCTACCACTGAACTACGTTCGCATCCTTTCACTATGCCGGCTACATGACTTGAACACGCGACCCTCTGATTACAAATCAGATGCTCTACCAACTGAGCTAAGCCGGCCTAATATATTCCTATGCGGGTTAAGGGACTTGAACCCCCACGCCCGAAAGCGCCAGATCCTAAATCTGGTGCGTCTGCCAATTCCGCCAAACCCGCATATGACTCGTGCTGGGCTCGAACCAGCGACCCATTGATTAAAAGTCAATTGCTCTACCAACTGAGCTAACGAGTCTGTTAATTCTTCAATCCAAAAACACAACTCTTGCATCCTTGAACAAACGGTCCCGACGGGAATCGAACCCGCGATCTTCGCCGTGACAGGGCGACGTGATAACCGCTACACTACGGGACCTATTGTATTTCTACAAAAATGGGAGTTAACGGGATCGAACCGCTGACCCTCTGCTTGTAAGGCAGATGCTCTCCCAGCTGAGCTAAACTCCCATATCTGGCAGCTTAACTCAGTGGGTTCCCCTGTCGTGCGCTAACGCTTCGACAAAGTCGGATAAAATCCTCCTTAGCTGAGCTAAACTCCCTTCTGGAGATCTCTCTCCAATAGTGCTAAGCAACTACCGTATCTCACAGGGGGCAACCCCCAACTACTTCAGGCGTTCTAGGGCTTAACTTCTGTGTTCGGCATGGGTACAGGTGTATCTCCTAGGCTATCGTCACTTAACTGTGAATGAATTCGTATGAGAAAAAATTCCTCATTACTCATATTGTCCATTCAAAATTGAATATCTATATTCTAACAAGAAAACCTCTTGCTGTCAATATTGACTCGTGAGTAATTGTACTCGGGCTAAATCCTTGGAAAAAAGATAACCTGCCTTGTATGCAAGCATACTGCGTTAGGTTCCTATTTTTCAAGCGGATTTGACGCCCTCGTTACTTAGTTTGGATAAGTCCTCGGACGATTAGTATTGGTCCGCTACATGCCTCACAGCACTTCCACTCCCAACCTATCTACCTCATCTTCTCTAAGGGTCCTTACTGATTCAAAATCATGGGAAATCTCATCTTGAGGTGGGTTTCACACTTAGATGCTTTCAGCGTTTATCCCGTCCCTACATAGCTACCCAGCGATGCCTTTGGCAAGACAACTGGTACACCAGCGGTAAGTCCACTCTGGTCCTCTCGTACTAGGAGCAGATCCTCTCAAATTTCCTACGCCCGCGACGGATAGGGACCGAACTGTCTCACGACGTTCTGAACCCAGCTCGCGTGCCGCTTTAATGGGCGAACAGCCCAACCCTTGGGACCGACTACAGCCCCAGGATGCGACGAGCCGACATCGAGGTGCCAAACCTCCCCGTCGATGTGAACTCTTGGGGGAGATAAGCCTGTTATCCCCAGGGTAGCTTTTATCCGTTGAGCGATGGCCCTTCCATACGGAACCACCGGATCACTAAGCCCGACTTTCGTCCCTGCTCGAGTTGTAGCTCTCGCAGTCAAGCTCCCTTATACCTTTACACTCTGCGATTGATTTCCAACCAATCTGAGGGAACCTTTGGGCGCCTCCGTTACCTTTTAGGAGGCGACCGCCCCAGTCAAACTGCCCGTCAGACACTGTCTCCGATAGGGATTACCTATCTGGGTTAGAGTAGCCATAACACAAGGGTAGTATCCCAACAGCGCCTCAAACGAAACTGGCGTCCCGTTCTCTTAGGCTCCTACCTATCCTGTACATGTGGTACAGATACTCAATATCAAACTGCAGTAAAGCTCCATGGGGTCTTTCCGTCCTGTCGCGGGTAACCTGCATCTTCACAGGTACTAAAATTTCACCGAGTCTCTCGTTGAGACAGTGCCCAAATCATTACGCCTTTCGTGCGGGTCGGAACTTACCCGACAAGGAATTTCGCTACCTTAGGACCGTTATAGTTACGGCCGCCGTTTACTGGGGCTTCAATTCATACCTTCGCTTACGCTAAGCACTCCTCTTAACCTTCCAGCACCGGGCAGGCGTCACCCCCTATACATCATCTTACGATTTAGCAGAGAGCTGTGTTTTTGATAAACAGTTGCTTGGGCCTATTCACTGCGGCTGTCCATAAGACAGCACCCCTTCTCCCGAAGTTACGGGGTCATTTTGCCGAGTTCCTTAACGAGAGTTCTCTCGATCACCTGAGGCTACTCGCCTCGACTACCTGTGTCGGTTTGCGGTACGGGTAGAGTATGATACATCGCTAGAAGCTTTTCTTGGCAGTGTGACGTCACTAACTTCGCTACTAAACTTCGCTCCCCATCACAGCTCAACCTTAAAGATACAAGCATTTAACTCATACCAAGCCTCACTGCTTAGACGGGCTCTTCCATTCGCCCGCTTTAGTTAGCCTACTGCGTCCCTCCATCACTTCATACTCTAGTACAGGAATATCAACCTGTTGGCCATCGGATACACCCTTCGGTCTCTCCTTAGGTCCCGACTAACCCAGGGCGGACGAGCCTTCCCCTGGAAACCTTAGTCTTACGGTGGATGGGATTCTCACCCATCTTTCGCTACTCATACCGGCATTCTCACTTCTATACGCTCCAGCACTCCTCACGGTATGCCTTCACCGCATATAGAACGCTCTCCTACCATGACCTCAAAGGTCATCCACAGCTTCGGTAAACTATTTTAGCCCCGGTACATTTTCGGCGCAGGGTCACTCGACTAGTGAGCTATTACGCACTCTTTGAATGAATAGCTGCTTCTAAGCTAACATCCTAGTTGTCTGTGCAACCCCACATCCTTTTCCACTTAATAGTTATTTTGGGACCTTAGCTGGTGGTCTGGGCTGTTTCCCTTTCGACTACGGATCTTAGCACTCGCAGTCTGACTGCCGACCATAATTACTTGGCATTCGGAGTTTATCTGAAATCAGTAAACCGAGATGGCCCCCTCATCCAAACAGTGCTCTACCTCCAAGAATCTTTATGTCAACGCTAGCCCTAAAGCTATTTCGGAGAGAACCAGCTATCTCCAAGTTCGTTTGGAATTTCTCCGCTACCCACAAGTCATCCAAGCACTTTTCAACGTGCCCTGGTTCGGTCCTCCAGTGCGTCTTACCGCACCTTCAACCTGCTCATGGGTAGGTCACATGGTTTCGGGTCTACGTCATAATACTAATGCGCCCTTTTCAGACTCGGTTTCCCTTCGGCTCCGTCTCTTCAACTTAACCTCGCATCATAACGTAACTCGCCGGTTCATTCTACAAAAGGCACGCTCTCACCCATTAACGGGCTCGAACTTCTTGTAGGCACACGGTTTCAGGTTCTATTTCACTCCCCTTCCGGGGTACTTTTCACCTTTCCCTCACGGTACTGGTTCACTATCGGTCACTAGAGAGTATTTAGGGTTGGGAGATGGTCCTCCCGGATTCCGACGAGATTTCGCGTGTCTCGCCGTACTCAGGATACTGCTAGGTATATCATCGATTTCGACTACAGGGCTATTACCTCCTCTGGCTGACCTTCCCAAGTCATTCGTCTATCAATCATAAGTCCACATTGCAGTCCTACAACCCCAGAGAGTAAACTCTCTGGTTTGCCCTCCTGCCGGTTCGCTCGCCGCTACTAAGGCAATCGCTTTTGCTTTCTCTTCCTGCAGCTACTTAGATGTTTCAGTTCACTGCGTCTTCCCTCCTACACCCTTAACAGATGTGGATACTAGCCATCTAGCTAGTGGGTTCCCCCATTCGGACATCCATGGATCAATGCTTACTTACAGCTCCCCAAGGCATTTCGTCGTTTGTCACGTCCTTCTTCGGCTTCTAGTGCCAAGGCATCCACCGTGCGCCCTTATTAACTTAACCTTATTAACCTAGTTCTTTTAACTAGAATTCTCATTAATTCACAGCGTTTCGGTTTATTTTCTTGTTACTATTCATTTATTTCTTAAAATAAATGGAATTTGATATAGATATTCAATTTTCAATGGACAAAGATAGGATACAAAGACCGTTCCCACAATGGGACATTTTTGTAGAAAAATAGGAAACTGACGAAGTGTGCCTTGCACACTAGGAAGTTTATCTCTTTTCCTAGAAAATGAGGTCGTGTTCAACTACTTGAACTTTTGTATTCTGTTTGGTAACTTTCGTTACCGATGGAGCCTAGCGGGATCGAACCGCTGACCTCCTGCGTGCAAAGCAGGCGCTCTCCCAGCTGAGCTAAGGCCCCACAGACCTCTCAAAATTGAAGAAGACTACGTACAGGATTCCGAGCAAGTGTATTCGAACTAAATTCCTAGTGAAAATGATAAATTCCCTTGAAGTCTACTGACTTCTATACGAATTTCCTATCTTCATACGGATTTCGTAACGTTCTCATTACTTGCTTATCCTTAGAAAGGAGGTGATCCAGCCGCACCTTCCGATACGGCTACCTTGTTACGACTTCACCCCAATCATCTATCCCACCTTAGGCGGCTGGCTCCTTAACGGTTACCTCACCGACTTCGGGTGTTACAAACTCTCGTGGTGTGACGGGCGGTGTGTACAAGGCCCGGGAACGTATTCACCGCGGCGTGCTGATCCGCGATTACTAGCGATTCCGACTTCATGTAGGCGAGTTGCAGCCTACAATCCGAACTGAGACTGGCTTTAAGAGATTAGCTTGCCGTCACCGACTTGCGACTCGTTGTACCAGCCATTGTAGCACGTGTGTAGCCCAGGTCATAAGGGGCATGATGATTTGACGTCATCCCCACCTTCCTCCGGTTTATTACCGGCAGTCTCGCTAGAGTGCCCAACTGAATGATGGCAACTAACAATAGGGGTTGCGCTCGTTGCGGGACTTAACCCAACATCTCACGACACGAGCTGACGACAACCATGCACCACCTGTCTCCAGTGCTCCGAAGAGAAACCCTATCTCTAGGGCGGTCACTGGGATGTCAAGACCTGGTAAGGTTCTTCGCGTTGCTTCGAATTAAACCACATGCTCCACCGCTTGTGCGGGCCCCCGTCAATTCCTTTGAGTTTCAGCCTTGCGGCCGTACTCCCCAGGCGGAGTGCTTAATGCGTTAGCTGCGGCACTGAGTCCCGGAAAGGACCCAACACCTAGCACTCATCGTTTACGGCGTGGACTACCAGGGTATCTAATCCTGTTCGCTACCCACGCTTTCGAGCCTCAGCGTCAGTTACAGACCAGAGAGCCGCTTTCGCCACCGGTGTTCCTCCATATATCTACGCATTTCACCGCTACACATGGAATTCCACTCTCCCCTTCTGCACTCAAGTTCCGCAGTTTCCAAAGCGTACTATGGTTAAGCCACAGCCTTTTACTTCAGACTTACGAAACCGCCTGCGCTCGCTTTACGCCCAATAAATCCGGACAACGCTCGGGACCTACGTATTACCGCGGCTGCTGGCACGTAGTTAGCCGTCCCTTTCTGGTAAGATACCGTCACTGTGAGAACTTTCCACTCTCTCACACGTTCTTCTCTTACAACAGAGCTTTACGATCCGAAAACCTTCTTCACTCACGCGGCGTTGCTCGGTCAGGGTTCCCCCCATTGCCGAAGATTCCCTACTGCTGCCTCCCGTAGGAGTCTGGGCCGTGTCTCAGTCCCAGTGTGGCCGATCACCCTCTCAGGTCGGCTATGTATCGTTGCCTTGGTAGGCCTTTACCCCACCAACTAGCTAATACAACGCAGGTCCATCTGATAGTGAAGCAGTTGCTCCTTTTAAGCTCCAATGATGCCACTAAAGCTCTTATGCGGTATTAGCTATCGTTTCCAATAGTTATCCCCCGCTATCAGGCAGGTTACCTACGCGTTACTCACCCGTTCGCGACTCAACTTCTCAGATGTTTCCGAAGAAACGGATGAAAAGTTGCGTTCCACTTGCATGTATTAGGCACGCCGCCAGCGTTCGTCCTGAGCCAGGATCAAACTCTCATATAAAGTTTTTTTCTGGTCAGTCTCTACTGACTTATTGTTTTTGTTCATTGACGGACTTCTATCTTTAAAAGTCCACCCTGCACGTTTGGTTCGTCTTCTTCAATTTTCAAAGGTCTTATTACTTGTCCTCGCTTCTCACGAGACAACTATCTTAGTTTATCACGTCTACTTAACTTTGTCAATATCTTTTTTTACTTTTTTTTGCTTTTTTTCATTTTTGATATCTGACACTATGAATTACTCCTCGTGACAACTCATTCATTCTATCACCTTATTAAGTTACTGTCAATACCTTTTTTTATCCTTTCCTTTAAAATTCTAACCTACGACTCACTACTATCTTCAAAAGAGGCATTGATTTTTCTACCGATTGTGCACTCCATTTACCCTCAATCATACAGCCCCCACCAAGACTATAATTCTCAATGAGGGCTGTATTTTGATTTTACCTTTTTGTAAGTGATTCAGATACAATCATCCTATCGGGCGTTTATTTCAGACACTTATTGGCGCACTTCTAAGAGTCCTAGGTCTCCATCTTCGCGCTTATATAGTACATTTGTTGTACCATCATTAGCATCTGTATAGATAAAGAAATCATGTCCGAGTAATTCTAATTGAAGAATTGCTTCTTCCATATCCATCGGCTTCAAGTCAACCTGTTTTGTACGGACTACTTTTACTTCTTCACCAGTCTGTTCAACTAATTCATCCGTGAAAACTTGACCTGTAGCAACTTTTTGACGATGCTTTCTTTCAATCTTTGTCTTATTGCGACGAATCTGACGTTCAATCTTATCAACTACGAGATCAATAGAACCGTACATCTCTTGTGAAATATCTTCTGCACGCAGTGTCACAGCACCAACCGGAATCGTTACTTCCACTTTCGCACGCTTATCACGATAAACTTTCAGATTTACTTTCGCATTCAAGTCTTGATTTTCACTGAAATATTTCTCAATCTTTGCTACTTTATCTTCAACATATGTACGAAGCGCATCTGTTACTTCAAGGTTTTCTCCACGAATACTGAATTTAATCATATTAGTACCTCTTTCTTGGCTTTCGCCTTTCTTCACTATTATTATAACACATTACAAGAATATTGCAACCGTTTTCTTACCGAGTTAATGAAAATGTTTTGATTTCTTTCCTTCCTATTTTCAGGAAAAGGCTTATGGCTAGCTGAAGTGTAGCCCCTGTTGTATAAATATCATCAAATAATAATATTTTATCTGGCACCTCACTTTCTTTCAGAAGATAGAAAACCTGATCAGTTTTCAGGCGTTCTATCCTACTTTTGGAAGACTGTCTTTCGCTATCATCTTTTCCTAAAAACGACTGGTAAGGAATATTAGCTGCTTCTAGAAGACCTTCTACTTGGTTAAAACCACGCTCTGCTAGACGATCTGAGCTGAGAGGAATGGGTACAATAGTATAATCCGGATATTGACTTAGCGCCATTTTAAGCTTTTTAGCAAAAACTTTTCTTAAAATATAGTCGCCTTGGAATTTATATTGACTAAAGTAACTTGCCATAGCTTCATTATATTCATAAAGTGCCGTATGTGAAACAGTTCTTCCTTGGGCCTGCCAGTACTGACAATCCCTACAGGTATTTGAACAATTACTTTTATAACAGTACAGACAGTGGTGCTCTGCTATTTCTACAAAAGATGCAAAACAGTCTGAACAGACAGCCGACGGGGGCTTGCTAAAAAATATGGATTCGGTAAATCTCGTTTTCGTTTTAAGGGGCTGAGCGCATAGTAAACAGTTAGACATAACCTGCCTCCTTATTCATTTGTTTGATTTCAGCGATGGACTTTTCAATCGCCCGCGTGCTTCCTTCGTGAAAAAAATGTAGAAGCCCTGTTGGTCGTTCTTGGCTGCGACCAACTCGACCTGCTATTTGAACTAAACTAGATGAACTATAGAGATAATGATTGGCCTGAATAACAAAGACATCAACACAAGGGAAGGTTACACCGCGTTCAAGAATGGTGGTTGAGATTAAAATGGTGATGTTTTTATTGCGAAATCCTTCTACTATCTCCAGGCGATTTTCTGTCTGACTGGAAACAAAACCAATGTTTTCATTAGGAAATGCTTTTTTGACTACCTTTGTAAATTCCATCCCTTTTCCGATTTCTGGAACAAATATTAGCAAGGGATAGCCTGTCTTTCGCTGATGCTGGATAACCTTTGCCAGCTTAGGGGTCAATCTACCTTTCTTTAGATACTGTTCAAATTGGCTGAACCAAATTTTTTGTGGTACTACTAGTGGATTGCCATGAAATCGTCTGGGCAAACTAAGGCGTTCTAGTTTTCCTGCTTTTATCTTTTTCTCAAGTTGATCTGTTGAAGTAGCTGTCAAAAATACCTGTACACCATCTGGTTTTACTGCATTGTCTACTGCCCGATAAAGAACAGGATTATCTGCGTATGGAAAGGCATCTACTTCATCAATCAAAAGCAAATCAAAAGCACGATAAAATTTTAAGAGCTGATGAGTTGTAGCAATGACCATGGGGGTTCTAAAGTAGGCCTCTGATTCTCCGTGCAAGAGACTAATTGGAACTGAAAAATCCTGCTGCAAGCGTTTATAGAGTTCGATACAAACATCAATTCGTGGACTAGCTAAACAAACTGCTCCACCACTATCAATAACAGAAGCTACTGTATGATATATCATCTCTGTTTTTCCAGCTCCTGTTACTGCATGAACCAGCGTAGCTTGCCTTTTCTCAACATTGGCGCAAAGAGCATCAGAAATGGTTTGTTGCCAATTGGTCAGTCGTCCTTTCCACTGTAAGCAGGTATTTTTAGGAAAATCTCTCTGTGGAAAATAGTAAAGTTTTTCGTCCGAGCGTACCCTTCCTAAAAGCAAACAGGTTCGACAATAAAAAGCTCCATTTGGCAACTGGTATTCTTCTTCAAAGGGAGTTCCGCATCTGAAACAAGTTTTTTTCTCTGTAATACTTGGAATTATCTGCGCTCTTTCCCTCTCAACTGCTGTTAGTTGATTCCTGGTAAATAGTCTTCCATAGTAATCTTGTAATTCATTCATCACTTATTTATTCGGAATTTCTTGTCAGTTTTGAAAAAAATTAGTACAATCTTGGTATGAAAGAATTTAAAACGATTAAAGAAGATGGTATTGTTGAGGAAGAGATAAAAAAATCTCGCTTTATCTGCTTTATGAAACGAGTGACAAACGAAGAAGAGGCTCGCGAGTTTATCAATAAGATAAAAAAAGAACACTACAAGGCTACCCATAACTGCTCTGCCTTTATTCTTGGAGAAAACATGGAAATAAAACGCTCATCTGATGATGGTGAACCTTCTGGAACAGCTGGAATACCTATGTTAACTGTCCTAGAAAATCACGAGCTAACCAATGTAGCGACTGTCGTTACTCGCTATTTTGGTGGAGTCAAGCTGGGAGCTGGGGGACTGATTCGTGCTTATGCTGGAGCAGTTGCTAAAGCGGTAAAAGAAATCGGTATGGTACAGGTCAAGGAACAAGAAGGATTGTTCATTTCCATGTCCTATGCTCAATACCAAGAATTTGCTAATTGGAGATCCGGACATGGCTTGGAAGAACATGAAACTCAATTCACTACTGATGTTTCTACAATGATTTTTGTTGACATGAAAGATGTTGGACAAACTGTGGCAAGTCTCACGGAATTTTACCATGGAAAAGTTTTGGTAGAACAAGCGGATTCTAGGGTTGTTGAAGTTCCTATCCATTGAAAAAAACTATCATGATGATAGTTTTTTTATATTACACTTTTTAGTTTTTCTACTATATACTATCCATGTACTAGAATGATTTGGAGGTGCCTATGGCAATTTATCAAAATATTACTCAACTAGTCGGAAAAACACCGATTATCAAATTAAATAATGTTGTTCCCAAAGATGCAGCAGAAGTCTATGTCAAGCTAGAAGCTTTCAATCCTGGCTCTTCTGTGAAAGATCGGATTGCTCTAGCTATGATTGAAGATGCTGAAAAAGCTGGAATCATCAAGCCTGGTGATACAATCGTAGAACCAACAAGCGGAAATACAGGCATTGGTTTAGCTTGGGTCGGAGCGGCAAAAGGATATAAGGTTATCATTGTTATGCCTGAAACCATGAGTATCGAGCGCCGTAAAATCATCCAGGCTTACGGTGCGGAATTGGTCTTAACTCCTGGAAGTGAAGGGATGAATGGAGCTATTGCTAAAGCTCAAGAAATTGCTGAAGAACAAAATGCTTGGGTTCCTCTTCAATTTGCCAATCCGTCCAATCCAAAAGTTCATGAAAATACAACAGGACAAGAAATTTTGGAGGACTTTGGTCCTACTGGTTTGGATGCCTTTATATCAGGTGTAGGCACTGGTGGGACTGTTAGCGGAGTATCTCATGTCCTCAAAGAGGCAAACCCCGCTATTGCTATCTACGCTGTTGAGGCCGATGAGTCCGCTGTACTTTCTGGAGAAATGCCTGGTCCTCATAAAATTCAGGGAATTTCAGCTGGTTTCATCCCTGATACCTTAGATACTCAGGCCTATGATGGTGTTATCCGTGTAAAATCAGATGATGCTTTGGCTACGGGACGTGCGATCGGTGGTCAGGAAGGGTTCCTTGTTGGTATTTCTTCTGGCGCTGCTATTCATGCAGCAATCAAGGTTGCAAAAGAATTAGGAGCCGGCAAAAAAGTCTTGGCTATCTTAGCAGACAATGGCGAGCGTTATTTATCCACTACACTATACGAATCTGACAACTAATGCTTGTTGACTGTCATTGAATATGGGAGTAATATAAACTAAAAAGAAGGGTAGGCCTCACTGTCAAGCCCCGTCTAAAATAGACAGTGTAAAAAAGAATATTAGTTAGTAAGGTATGACTCCCTGAATTCTAAGGGAGTCATACCTTTTAATATTTCTTGTGGTCTATCATAGTTATACCAGTCCATGTATTCTTTAATTTGTTGGCTGAGTTCATCTCTGTTATTAGGAGGAAAGAGTCGTAAGGACTCACTCTTGAGATGGGAAAAGAAATTTTCACAAGAAGCATTGTCATAACAATTCCCTTTTCCAGAATGGGAAATCGTAACACCATACTGATCTAGTTTTCTGAGATAAAGTTGGTTGGTGTACTGAAAACCTTGATTAGAATGCAAGACACAAATGTGTGTGGCATCCCAATTTTCATTGAAGACGAGGTCTAAATTTTCAAAAACGAGCTGATTATCGTTATAATCTGAAAGAGTATATGCTAGAATAGAGTTGTCATAACAATCTTTTATGACGCTAAGGAACATCCTTCCCTGTTTGTGGTAAACATAACTGACATCCGTTGTTAGTTTCTGGAGAGGACGTTCTGCTTTAAAGTTTCGGGCAAGCACGTTGTAGTGGACGTGTCTTGCCTTTTCATTTATCTCACGCTGTGTGCAAGAATGATAGCGTTTCTTTCGAATTGGCGACTTCAAACCCAGAATACGCATATAGCGTAGGACAGTTTTAGGATGACAGAAAATATCGTATTTTCTTCTCAGTTGATAACAAATGAAACGATAACCTTTCTGAGTCTCATTAAAAATAGCTGTAATGTCCTGTGCTAGGTCAGGGTTAAACCGCTTGTGTTCAGGTTTTCCATTGCTTAACCAGAGGTAGTATGATGACCTAGGGAAACCCAAATAGGCACATAAACGGGAGATGGAATAACGTTCTTTCAATTGTTCAACGACTTGATAAAGGTGGACTCTTCTCACTTTCTGAGGAGAGTCCTTAAGGTTTTTAAAATGTCATTCTCCATACGAAGAAAGGCATTCTGTTCCTCTATTGTCATTTCATCAAGATTGGTTGATTTTGGGCGACCAGTTGATTTAGCACCTCTTAAATCTTGGTGGAGCAATTGTGGATTTTCGTGATATTTTCTAGTCCATGTGAGGACTTGATTGTTTGATTTCAAGCCATACTTTTTTACAATTGAGTCCATACCACCACTTTTCCCACTAAGATAGTCCTCAACTACTTGTATTTTGAATTCAGGTGGATACTTTGTAAATTTACTTCCTTTTTTGGCCATGAGAAAAGAACCTCCTTATAAGAACAGTATAGTACTTTTTATACTGTCCATTATAAGGGGTTCTTTTCACACTCCTAATCCTTCTTTTCTTTTTGTTCTTTGAGATAATCTTTTGCTTCCTTAATCCATCTTGGTAAGTTTTTAGCCAGAGGGGAGAAACCAATTTTATTACGATCATTTGTAAAACGGTGGTGGCGTGGTAGTTTGTGTTGTTCTTCTTCAAGAGTACGAATGGACAAACTAATTTTTCCAGTGTACTCGTCAAAATCAACAACCTGTACTAACACTTCTTTCCCTATTTTTAGGTGATCATAGACATTGTCAACAAAGCCTGTTTTGATTTCCGAGATATGAATCAGTCCCGTCCTTCCATTTTCCAATTGTACAAAGGCACCGTAGGGCTGGATACCTGTTACCGTACCCTTGATTTTATCTCCAATCTTCATGTTAATCCTCTATTTCAATTGTTTCAATCACAACATCTTCATTCGGACGGTCAGCAGAATTGGTATCAACTGCCGCAATTGTATCCAATACAGCAAAGGAGGCTTCATCTGCTAGATGACCAAATACGGTATGACGTTGGTCTAGATGTGGAGTACCACCATTTTCAGCATAGACTGCCGCAATTTCTTTTGGCCATCCACCACGTTCTAATTCCTTTGCGTTGTAGGGGAAGTTTTGATTTTGAACGATGAAAAATTGGCTTCCATTGGTATTAGGGCCTGCATTAGCCATTGACAAAGCACCGCGGAGATTGAAGGCTTCCATTGAAAATTCATCTTCAAAAGCCGAACCATAGATAGATTCACCGCCCATACCAGTTCCAGTTGGGTCTCCACCTTGGATCATAAAATCTTTAATAATACGGTGAAAAATAATCCCGTCATAGTAACCATCTTTAGAAAGAGCAATAAAATTCGCTACCGTCTTTGGAGCAATTTCTGGAAATAGCTTTAGGGTCATTGTCCCATGATTGGTTCTAATATGAGCTACTGGTCCATCAACGTTTGCTAAGTCTAATTGTGGAAAATACTTTTCTTTTTCTGCCATACCTAATTTCTCCAAGGCATCAAAAATGCCATCTTCTTCTACTTTTTTTGTGATGTAATCTGCATGTTTTTGCAATTCTGGATGAGAATGTCCCATAGCGATGCTGATTCCAGCATAATCGAATAGCTCAATATCGTTGAGCCCATCTCCGAATACGAGAACATTTTCAGGTTTTAAACCAAGTTTTTCAACAATCTTGGCTACACCGGTTGCTTTCGAGGAGTCTTTTAAAACAATATCTGACGAAATGGCATCCCAGCGAACACTACGTAAATCTGCCTGCAATGCTTCTGGAAGTTCAACTTCTTCTCCATCCCGTTCAAATGTCAATAGTTGATAGATGTCATTTTCTCTATAAAAATCCGGTGCTATTTCTAACCCTTCATAAATGAGATCAATCACTTGGTTGATCCGATCGGTTCGTGCCGAAAGAGTCCCTTTCTGACTACCAAGCATACCATACTCTATCCCAATACCTTGGGCCCAGTTTAAGACTGCTTCTACCAAGTTCTGAGGCATCGGTCGATGGTAGACTACCTTACTTTTAGCATCTTCTACGTAGGAGCCATTGATCATGACAAAATAATCGGGGTGAAGCGCCTTAATTTCAGGAACCAAACCATAAGGTGTACGCCCTGACGCAATCCCCGTCAAAATCCCCCTGTCTTTCAAAGATTTAAAAACTTGCTGAATAGAGGCAGGGATATATCCCGTATGCTTAACACGTAAGGTATCATCAATATCAAAAAAGACAATCTTAATTTTTTTAGCTTTATACTTTAGTTTTGCGTCCATATCCCCAATAATCCTTTGTCAAAAATTAACCATTGTCCATTATACCATTATTGATCGTCTTGTGCCACCAAGCCATGTTGAAAGGCATAAACTACTGCCTGAGTCCGGTCACTAACTGCGAGTTTAGAGAGAATATTTGAAACGTGGGTTTTGACTGTTTTCAACGAGATAAAGGACTCATCTGCAATGCGTTGGTTATCATATCCCTTGGCTAGGAGTGTCAAAATTTCCCGCTCACGCACTGTCAAATCATCATGTAACTCAGGATGGTGTTTGTGGTATTCCACCTTTTTCTCTACTTCTGTTTCGATGGCAAATTCTCCCTGTGCAACTTTCCGAATGGCTGCTAAAATTTCATCTGCACTGGAAGTTTTTAGCATATAACCACGCGCCCCAGCTTCAAGGACTGGATAAATCTTTTCATTATCTAGATAAGAAGTCAAAATGAGAATCTGCGCCTGAGGCCATTCTTTTAGTAGGGCCAAGGTTGCTTCTACCCCCGTCATCTTTGGCATGACCAAATCCATCACCACAACATCCGGTTTGACCTCCAAGGCCTTACTTAACCCTTCTTCTCCATCGCTAGCTTCCGCTACAACATCAACATCGGCCTGTAAATTTAAATAGCTTTTTAAGCCTAAGCGAACCATTTCATGATCATCAACCAACATCACTCGAATCGTCTTCATCTTCTTTTCCTTTCAATAGTGGGATACGAATATCAATTGCTACCCCCTTATTTGGTGCTGTGCGGATGCTAATGGTCCCTGCCATATCCTCAACCCTCTCTCGGATATTTTGTAGACCATAACTTAATTCTTCATCCATTTCTTGCTGGAAACCAACTCCATCGTCTGTCATTTTCAACTGTAGTTCGGTTTCTTTTTGAATCAAATATACATCTAAATGTTTGGCTTTAGCATGCCGCAAGGTATTGCTAATAATCTCCTGAGCAATGCGAAAAAGATGTTCTTCAATTAATTTTGGTAGCTCTTCCACTTCATGTTGGAAGTGAACAATAACATTGCTCTTGTCACTCACTTCACGTAAAATCACCTCAAAGCCCTCAACCAGTGTCTTTCCTTCAAGTTCACTTGGCCGAAGATGGAGGAGGAGGATACGCAAATCCCTCTGGGCAGACTCAATCATATCTTTTACCAAAATCAATTGTTCTTGTAGGGTTTCCTGTGGAAGAGCCATGAGATTGGTTGAGAGACCAGATAAAATCATACTGGTTGCAAATAATTCTTGACTGACAGTATCGTGTAAATCTCTGGCAATTCGTTTTCGCTCACCTTCAACGATTTCCTCTTTCTTAACCAAATCTTGATTGTCTACTAACTGCACTTGTCGAGTCAGATTTCTTACCTTATCAGATAATTGGAGTAGCAGTTGATCATGTTCGGTGTCGGTACGGATACTTTTATTCTTCAATATAGCCTGTATCTTGGCTCTCATAACTTGAGTTGAAATTAAACTGACGGTTTGCACGACAACTGCTAAAAATAATGTCAAAACAATCACTAAGAGAATCAAAGTGAAAATCAATTGCTCTGTTGAAATCCATAATTTTATATCTAAAAGGGAATAATTCAAGAGCGGAAGAATGGAAGCAATGACAACAAAAACAATCAAGCTAGCAAACCAAGCTAAGAGTAGGTACGTCCGTTTTCTCATACGCGGATCACCTCCACATCCCCTAGGATGCTGTTGGTAACAACCTTCACCCGTTTATGTGCTTCTTGATAGTCTGCAGTATTGACTGCTATGCTTTCATTTCGCAAATCCCATTGCGAATCTCCTAGAAAATTTACCCGTCCATAAATACTGGTGGCAGACAGCGAGACTTCTACATCAATCGGAACGATAATTTTTGTCCTACCAAAGGTTTTACGAATGACAACGATATTATCTCGTCCAACTAAGACAGTTTTATCCAAATCAACAACATCATTTCCAAATAAGTGAACTATATTGATGTCTTCAAAGCCAAACCTGTCCTGCGAATGATCGTGATTCCCAAACCATCTATTTTTTTCCTTTTGGACTTGTAACGGATAATCGCTGAACACGATATGGGTGTACTGGTTTTTCTTTTCATAACGCGAGAAAAAGTTAATTAACATATAGACAACCAGCAACATAATCCCTATGATGAAGAAGGGGTTCAAAACAAAAACCAAGAATATTAAGGAAAGAGAGCTAGCCAATAGAACACTATGTTGTCTCCTTCCCCCAAAATACCAGATTAGCAGTAATAAGGCTGAGAAAAGTAGCAGGGTCCGACTGGCTTCATTGGCGACCACATCAAATGCTGCCATCGTAAAAATCATGCTCTCTATTAGTAGAAAAAATTGAACCTTCCTCATGTCCTCCATCCTTTCTATAACTATTGTAACAAATTTTAGTAAAAAGGCCTCCATCCAGAGTTGGAAAAAAGCAGAGAAAAACTTCTATTTTTCAGGCTCTATAATTTCTGTAGTGGGTAAACCCGCTGTGGAGATTATAGGGCTTTTTGAGTATCAAAAAAGTCCCATAAGACTTATAATGAAAAGCGCTTAAACAACTCATTAGAAAGTATCTTATGGAACACATCAATAATACCACATTACTCATCGGAATTAAAGACAAAAATATCATCTTAAATAAAGCCATTCAACACGATACCCATATCGAAGTCACCGCTACACTTGATTATCACCCTCCCAAATGTAAACACTGTAAAGGAAAACAAATCAAATACGACTTCCAGAAACCTTCTAAAATTCCTTTTATTGAAATCGCCGGTTTCCCTAGCCTCATTCGTTTGAAAAAGAGACGATTTCAGTGCAAGTCCTGTCGAAAAGTAACTGTTTCTGAAACATCTCTCGTTCAGAAAAATTGCCAAATTTCTGAAATAGTGAGACAGAAAATCGCTCACCTATTGCTCAACAGAGAGGCTCTTACCCATATCGCTGCTAAGCTCGCTATCTCTACCTCTACTGTCTATCGCAAGTTCAAGCAATTTCATTTCCAAGAGGAGTACACTACTTTGCCAGAAGTGCTTTCCTGGGATGAGTTCTCCTACCAGAAGGGAAAACTGGCCTTCATTGCTCAGGATTTTAACACCAAGAAAATCATTACCATCCTTGATGACAGACGTCAAACAACCATCCGAAATCATTTCTTCAAGTACTCGAAAGAAGCTAGAAAAAAAGTTAAAGTCGTCACTGTCGATATGTCTGGAAGTTATATTCCTCTCATCAAGGTTCTATTTCCTCAAGCTAAAATTGTTCTCGATCGTTTCCACATTGTCCAGCACATCAATAGAGTTCTCAAGCAAACACGTATTGAAATCATGAAGCAATTTGACGATAAATCTCTTGAATACAGAGCTCTTAAGTACTACTGGAAACTTGTTCAAAAAGATAGTCGGAAACTGTCTCTTAAGGCGTTCTATGCTCGAACCTTTAGAGAAACATTAACTCCTAGAGAATGTCTCAATAAGATTTTCAAACTAGTCCCTGAGCTTAAAGATTACTATGACCTGTACCAGTTACTCCTTTTCCACCTGCAAGAGAAGAATACTGAGCAGTTTTGGGGCTTAATTCAAGACGCTTTACCTCATCTCAATCGCACCTTTAAAACCGCTTTGAGCACATTTATTCGCTATAAAAACTACATCACTAACGCCATTGAATTGCCTTACTCTAACGCTAAACTTGAGGCCACTAACAAACTCATCAAAGACATCAAGCGCAATGCCTTTGGTTACAAGAACTTTGACAAGTTCAAGAAACGTATCTTAATCGCTTTGAACATCAAAAATGAGAAGACGAAGTTCGTCTCCTCTCGCGTTTAGCTATAAGTCACCCACTACAGTTGACAATGAGCCATTTTTCAACAGTAAAAATTAGATTAGCCTATTTGCCTTGACGAACTTCTTCTCCAGATTTACAACTTGCCTGTTAGTAAAAAGGCTGGACTTGAATCGTCCAACCTCTTTTATTGCTACTGTCCATTACTCGTTCCACTAGTTGAAGTACTGGTACTAGATGGTGTCCCCGTAGAGGAGTTGCTGTTTGTTCCACTCGCAGCAACAGAAACATACAGAGTAACCGTTCCATCAATAACTGCTCCAGCAGCCGGATATTGTCCAATTACAATATCACTGGTGGTTGAGTAATAGCTTCTATCTTCTTGCCTTTCAATATTTTCTATGTTAACACCCAGAGCCTGTAATTGTCTACGAGCTTGTGAATAGGTGTAATTCCCAGAGACCAAGTCAGGCATGATTAGCTCTTTTCCTTTAGAAACTACGATATTGACCGGTGAACCTTTGGTTAATTCCGTATTCGCAACAGGATCTGTACTGATGACGTGTCCCGCTTCAATTGAAGGATGATGCTCCTTGGTAATCGTTCCAATAGAAAAACCTGCTGTCTGAAGAATCTGGGTGGCATTTTCTTGCGTTTTTCCAACGACATCAGGCACTAGTTGGGGTGCTACACCTTTGGAAACAGAAAGAACAACCTTGCCTCCTTGTTCAGCAGAACTATTCGCTTCAGGACTTGTCTTTATTACTAATCCTTGAGCAACCTTATCACTATACTCCTCTTTGACACTCACTTGGAAACCTAAAGCTTCCAATTCTTGACGAGCAAGGTCCGCTGATTTATTACTAACATCCGGAATAGTGACCAAGGCAGCTATCGCTACCACAATATCCACTTTGCTCCCTTGACGTTTGGTGGTTTTTGCTGCTGGTGATGTCCGTATAACTAAACCTTCACCCACTTCTTTGGTCGTTTCCTTGATGACATTTCCGACTTCTAATCCTGCCACTTCAATCATCTCAGTGGCTTTTTCAACCGTTTGGCCTGCTACATCTGGGACTATAACTGTTTTAGGTGTATTGAAAAACATCAACCCTGCTGCCAATGCAGTCAAAAGAATAGCTCCTATTAGAACCTTATAACGTGTGCGCATACCTGGTCTAGGCTTAGAAGCAGGCTTGGTTGGCTTTTTAATTCCCTCTTTCTTTCCAACAGATTTATCTGTCGCTACATTTTGAACAGAATCATTCGCCATAGGAGACTTAGTATCTACATTTGCCTGAGAAAGTTTAGGCAAGGTCTTTGTGTCAACCTTATTGCCCTCCAACTCAACCCGCGGTTCATTGCGACGTTCCACAGACAAGGCTGAAGCTAAGTCTGCATACATTTCCGCAACAGATTTATAGCGTTCATTCAACTTTTTAGCAGTTGCCTTCAGAACTACATTTTCTAATGCTTGTGGCACATTCGCATTTTCTTCTCTAACAGATGGTAATGGCTTTTGAAAATGTTGCAATGCAATCGTAACAGCACTATCTCCATCGTAAGGAATTCGACCAGTCAACATTTCAAAGAGAATAATCCCCATAGCGTAAATATCGCTTTGAATGGTCGCTTTTGAACCACGTGCCTGTTCTGGCGAAAGGTAGTGAACAGATCCTAACATAGAATTTGTCTGTGTCAGGCTTGTTTCTGCAAAAGCTACTGCGATACCAAAGTCCGTTACCTTAGCTACACCGTTTGATGTCAAAAGAACATTTTGAGGTTTCAAATCCCTGTGAACAATTCCCCGTGTATGAGCTATCCGCATAGCAAGAAGAATTTGTCCTACGATTCGTACTGCCACATCATTTGATAGTGGTGCATTTTCCTTGATATAGCGTTTTAAATCGAGACCGTTGACGTACTCCATTGCAAGGTATTGCTGACCATCTTCTTCACCAATATCCGAAATACGAACAATATTGGGATGGTCAAGCTCCGCCATGGCACGCGCCTCACGCTGGAAGCGCTGGATAGCAATTTGATCCGTCTGATAGTTAGTGCGAAGTACCTTAACCGCCACTTCTTCACCATCCAAAATCAAATCTCTAGCCAGATAAACATCCGCCATACCGCCTCGACCAATTTGCCGGACAATCCGATAGCGCCCAGCAAAGATCTTACCGATTTGAATCATTACCTAGCCTCCTCTGTAATATGAAGCAGACCTACTGTAATATTATCCAAACCTCCTGCATTATTAGCGAAACGTACGAGAGTTTCTGCCTTGCTTTCAAGAGAAACTTCACTCAATATAATGTCACGAATATCTTCTATGGATACCATATTGGTTAGACCATCACTGTTAATCAGGACATAGTCGCCAACCTCAAGAGTTTTCAAAGCAATGTCTGGTTCAATCGGTTCAGCTTGTCCAATAGATTGTGTCACAAAGTTTTTTTGGGGATGACGTTGAGCTTCTTCTTCTGTAAGCTGACCAGCTCGAACCAAGGCTCCGACCAATGAGTGATCGTTGGTCAAACATGTATATTCCCCATCGCGAATCAAACCAACTCGTGAATCTCCAATATGAGCATAAATCATTTGATTATCAATGACAACAACTGCCTCAAGCGTTGTTCCCATCCCTTTGTATTCATCTGTTAGTCCTAAAGAATGAATTTTTTGATTTTCCTCATCAATGATGGTAATCAACCACTCACGAACATCACTCAAGGTAACCAACTGTGTATCAACCCAGGCTGCCCCCATATCTGTAGCGGCCATTTCACTGGCAATATGACCTGCACGGTGGCCACCTAATCCATCTGCCAACACCACTAAATCAATTCCTGCTCGGTTTTTATAACGACTGATGTAATC
Organism: Streptococcus sp. DAT741; assembly: GCF_009866825.1. NCBI lineage: Bacteria > Bacillati > Bacillota > Bacilli > Lactobacillales > Streptococcaceae > Streptococcus > Streptococcus sp. DAT741. Next base: position 392,484 of record NZ_CP019557.1, on the reverse strand, counting down.
TTGGTTATTTGAACGTTTTTGCCCAACGTCAGTAAGTAATGCAATTTCCATAATTTTTATCGTTGCTAAGCAACTTCCTCCTCTTATTCTAGGATTTTCGTCTAAATTGACCGATGAAAAATCCATCTGTCTCATATAACTCTGGTGTAATCAATAAGCAGCCATCCACCATAATATTTGCTTGTGGATGCTCAAGTATCACTTGCTCAAAATTCGGATGGGCTCGTAAAAACTCTTGAACGACCTCTTGATTTTCCTTTGCAATGATTGTACAGGTACTATAGGTTATTATACCACCTATTTTCAGGCTTTGGCAAACGCTATCCAGTATTTGAAGCTGAATCTGTTTTAAAGAATCAAAATCTATTGCTGCCTTGTTATAGCGAATATCTGGTTTACGACGTATCAAACCGATACCTGAACATGGAGCATCAACCAAGATTTTATCAAAAGTATCAGCAGCAAACACTTCATGAACTCGGCTAGCATCCAAACGCTTGGTTTCAATCTTATTTGCCACTCCCAAACGATGGGCATTTTCCTCAATCAAGGAAAGTTTATGGTCATACAAATCTAATGCAACGACTTTGCCACTAGTCAACTGTGATGCGATATGGCAAGTCTTACCTCCAGGAGCTGCACAAGCGTCCAAAATAATCTCAGTCCCTTCAACTTTTAAGGTTGGCGCTACCAATTGGCTGGTCTCATCTTGAATTGTCAAAAGCCCAGTTTTAAAGTAATCAGTACCAGCAAAGTGACCATGTGATTTCACCAGACCAACCGGAGAAAGGAGTGAAGGAGTCGCTTCCAATTTCGCTGCCAGGGTTTCTAATTGTTCGGGAGCAGTCACACGAACGCTAGCTTTATTGCGAACCTGCAAACTTTGGAAAATGTGTTCGGCTCGCTCAACACCATATTCTATTATCAAGGTTTGAACCAACCAAACCGGAAGGGAATACTGAATGGATAAACGTTTGTTCTTTCGCTTAATAGTCGCTGGTTTTGGCAGAGCTGTTTGACTGATTTTACGCAAGATTGCATTGACATACTTATCTGTCCCTCTGCCTCTTTTAGCAATCGTAACAGCCTCATTCACCACAGCATGGACAGGTAATTTATCCAAATAAACCATCTGATAAAGGCTAAGCATAAGGAGATAGTAGACCCAAGAGTCTAACTTCTCTCTATCTTCAATAAAATGAGCCAGGTACCATTCCAGAGTAATCTTATGTGATACCGTTCCATAGACCAACTCTGTAACGAGTGCCTTGTCTGGTACTGACAGATGGCAGCCTTCCAAAACTTTATGAAGGGCGATATTGGAATAAGCTCCCTGATCAAATACCTGTTCAAGCACTGATAAGGCTAACTTTCTAGCAGTTTCTTGCTTACTTGTCACCAAATTGATCTCCTACTACAATATCTCGCCCAGCTCCATTTAAAAAATCCGCTATTGGCATCTTTGGCTTGCCTGCTGGCTGAACTGTCTTCAAGGAAATCGCTCCTTGACCTGCTGCAACTATAAGTTCTTTCTTAGTCCGAGCAATTACATGACCAACCGGTCCTGAACCCTCTACTGCGATAGCTTCTTGAATTTTAAAACGCTCTCCCTGCCAATAAGTATGAGCCACAGGCCAAGGGTACATGCCACGAATGTGATTGAAGAGCTGGCGAGCAGTCTTATTCCAATCAAGGATTTCTTCTTCTGGTTGAATATTAGGTGAGAAGGTTACTTCTTCTGGATTTTGAGCGACTGGCTGAATGTTACCAGCAATATAATCCGGTAAAGTTTTCAACAATAAATCACGACCAACAACGGCTAATTTTTCAAATAGGCTACCAACATTGTCGGTTTCTTCAATGGCAATGCTGTCGCTTGAAATCATATCCCCAGCATCCATCTCCTTCACCATTTCCATAATCGTCACACCAGCACGTTCATCACCATTGATGAGGGCGTAATGAATCGGAGCACCGCCGCGGTATTTGGGAAGAAGGGAAGCATGGACATTAACTGCAAAGTCGACAGAAGCCAACAATTTGGTCGGTAAGAATTGACCGAAAGCAGCAGTTACAATACCATCTGCTCCTAAATCCATCAAATCAGCCATCTCTTGGCTACCAGATAATTTTTCTGGCTGATAGACTGGGAGATTGTAGGCCAAAGCGACTTCCTTCACTGGTGTCATTTGAATAAGCTTTTTGCGCCCAACCGCACGATCTGGCTGAGTCACAACCGCTAGAATTTCATATCTTTTATCAGACAACATACCTTTTAAAACTGTCGCTGAAAAATCTGGTGTCCCCATAAAAATCAACTTTGTCATACTTGCTTTCTCATCTCCTTTACATTCCACAGTTATTTCTGACTACATTATCTCTTAATTATATCATTTTTACTTATGTTTGCCTTAATTCAAGGTTGCTTACTTACACATCCCGATGAAAATCAAAAAATAGAAAAATAAAGATCGAATTAGGCAAGCACAGCTTGGTACAGAATTGCGAACTATCACTTTATATCTATTCGGTTTATCTTTTATTATTCCAGTAAATTTCCTCCTACCACTATGAGATAACTGTAAAAGTACTTCCTCACATTCACCTTCAAGAATTAAATCGACTAACCTCGCCTTATCAGATAAGTTTAAGTTAGAAGAAATATTGCCCTTGCTAGCAACTTTTGACACAATTTCCATCTTACTTTTCAACTCCCAATAAGCTCTTTCGGGTTACCAATTATTAGAATTGTAGTCAATCTAATAAAAAATGCAAGGTCATAGAGACCTCACATCATGTTCTGCGGTTCATGATCAATAATTAGTCGCAAAGCCTGATTATCCCGATCCTGTGTCCAATCCAGAATCTGGTTGAGAACAACTTCCAAATGTTCTTCCCTACGGTACTTGAGGATAATCTGATAGTGATAGAGATTATGGGTTCTGGCGATTGGTTTTGGAGTTGGTCCCAAAATCTGGATAGCTTCCGTCAACTGCTCTTTGAGAAAGGCTACTGCTTCATAAGCTTTTTTCACCACAAATTCCTCGGACTTGTGTGAAAAAGTCAAGCCAACAGTAAAATAATAAGGTGGATAGCCAAGATTTTTTCTGATTCCCATCTCATATCGATAAAAACCTTCATAATCTTGCTGTTGAGCAAACACAATGGCATAGTGGTTGGGATTATAGGTCTGGATCAGAACCTCCCCTTTCTTATCTGCGCGCCCTGCTCGTCCTGCTACTTGGGTCAATAACTGGAAAGTACGTTCCGAAGAGCGAAAATCTGGCAGATTGAGGGCCGTATCAGCATTTAGAACCCCTACCAAAGTTACATTTGGAAAGTCTAGCCCTTTGGCAATCATTTGGGTTCCTAGTAGAATATCTGCTTCTCCTCGTCCAAACCGATCTAGCAAATCCTCATGAGCACCTTTTTTCTTCGTTGTATCTACATCCATCCTCAAAATCCGCGCTTGAGGCAAAAGCTCCTGCAATTCATCGTATGCCTTTTGCGTTCCCGTTCCATAATAACGGATAGATGAACTTTGACAATTTGGACAGACTTGGGGAATTCCTTTTTGAAAACCACAGTAATGGCAGTTCATCGTTCGTGTATCCATATGCAGAGTAAGAGAAATATCACAATTCGGGCATTGGTCAACACTGCCACAATCTCGGCACATCACAAAGGAGGAGTATCCCCTCCGATTCAACATGAGAACGACTTGCTCATTTCGCGCCAATCTTTCCTTTATCTTGTCAATCATAATCGGGGTAAAATTGCTGGCTTCCTGCTGACCGATATAATCACGAAAATCCACAACCTGAACTTCAGGTATAGTCGCTAAGGGATTAGCTCTCCGATTAAGGGTTAATCTACCATACACTCCACGACTTGCTCTAGCCCGTGATTCAAGACTTGGAGTAGCCGATCCTAAAACAAGAGTTGCTTGATTATAGTCCGCTCGCAATCTTGCCACATCTCTCGCGTGATAGCGAGGATTGCTATCTTGTTTATAAGTCACCTCATGCTCTTCGTCAATGATGATAACCCCCAGATTGGTTAAGGGAGCAAAAATAGCCGATCTCGCTCCAACAACAACCTGAGCATCTCCTCTTTCAATCTTTCGCCACTCATCATATTTCTCACCATCCGATAAGCCGGAGTGGAGAATAGCTACCTGTTGACCAAAACGAGAAATAAAGCGATTGGTCACCTGAGGTGTCAAAGAAATCTCAGGAACCAACATGATCGCTGTTTTTCCCATCTGCAACACCTTATCGATCACTTGTAAATACACTTCTGTTTTCCCAGAACCCGTAACCCCCTGTAAGAGATAGGTCTGGCTTTCTTGACCAAGCGAAGAGACAATCTCTCTTACTGCAATTGCCTGCTCTGCATTTAACATTAAAGCCTGCGTTTTCTCTACCCTATCAAACACTCCTTGAGTTCGAGAAACTTCCACCTCCCAAACTTCTAGGTAGCCATTCTCTTGAAAATAGCGGAGCGTATCTGCTGAATAATCTGCTTTTAAGCTTGAGAGAGGCTGCTGTTCAGGGTTGGCTAATAAAAACTCCTTCAACTGCTGGCGTTTCTTGGCTCGGTTACCAATCTCTGCAGCTGTTAGTTTTTCCAAGCAAACACGGTACCATTTTTCAGTCTTGATTTGCTTTTTATCTTTAGCAACATAATCAACTAACACCTTTCCAGACTGAGCCAAACGCATGATTTTCCCCTGCTCTCCCAAGCCTAAATCAGAAAATCGAATCTGGGTGCTTCCCCTGAAGAGTTTGTTTAGCTCTGCTGTTTCCAATCCTGGTCCCGGACGAAGCAATTTTTCATAAGTGGAATTGAGCAGGCTAGGTAACATGGATTTTAAAAGAGTAACCTTATAGGAAAAAACCGATTTCCTCATCTGGTCAGCCAGCCAAAATTGTTCACGATTAAGGACGGGGCTATAATCTAAAACCTCTGCAATGGCCTTCAAGCCTACCTGAGGTGGCTGAGCATCTCCCTCTATTAGATCAACCACAATCCCTTGGATCAAACGATTTCCCCTTCCAAAGGGGACATGGACACGAACACCAACTAGGATGCCATTTTCTAATTCTTTAGGAACAAGATAGGAATAGGCTTGATCTGTCTGCATCAAGGGGACATCTACGATGACCTGAGCTAACATACGACCTCCTTTCAATCCTCCTATACTCTTTGTAACATTCAAAATGATATGTGTTCTCATTTACAATAGTATCGGATTTTTTATTTCTATTACATACCAAAAAGTGAAAAGAAACCCGGATGGTAAGCCAACCGAGTTTTAATCTTAAATTTTTTCACCTTCTTCTTTTTCCTTAGCGATTTGCGCCTTAATTTTACGCTCTTCTTCTTCTGCCAAGCGCTTTGCTTCTTCTGCACGGCGACGTACAGCTTCACGCTTAGCCTCTGGATCTGGGTGGATAACCACATTGCCAGACTCAATCTCTTCTAGGGCTCGAAGGGTTGACTTTACAGAGGTAAATTCCTGAGTAGGATTCGCTCCTGCTTCCAATTCGTGGGCACGTTTTGCCTCAAGAATAACCAAGGAGTACTTGGATGGTACCCTGTCCAACAAAGTATCAATAGATGGTTTTAACATCATGTGAGTTTCACTCTTCTTTCTTTTTATCGTTCTATATACCTGTTCAAGAATTATCACTCTTGACCGGATTAGCTAAATTTGTTATAACGGCTTCGTTTGAAAAGGTGGTACTTACTCAGATTGACTTGCCAATCTAGATGAGATTTTTTTATTTTATCCGTTGGTTGTTCAAAGACCAATGGATATTTTTATTTTACATATTACCACTTTTCACGACAGTTATAACTTGTGCAACTGCAACAATTATTAGTTAACTAATAATTTCATTATATCTACCAATTACTCGATCTACGCGAAAGTGTTCGGCTTCAATAATCCGTTTGACACGCTCAGCGGCTAATGGCACTTCATCATTGACCACTGCGTAATCATATTCACGCATCAAGGCTATTTCCTCCTTGGCACGTTCAATCCGCTGGCAAATCACTTCTTCACTGTCCGTTCCGCGTCCCACTAGACGCTCCTGCAACTCCTCTAAGTCTGGTGGCGTTAAGAAAATAAAAACTCCATCCGGAACTTTTTTCTTAACTTGAAGAGCACCTTGTACTTCAATTTCCAAGAAAACATCAATCCCTTTATCTAGCGTTTCATTTACGTAGGTTAAGGGTGTGCCATAATAGTTCCCAACATACTCAGCATATTCCAACATCTGGCCTTGGCGAATCAAATCCTCAAACTCTTCACGACTACGGAAAAAATAATCTACTCCATCAACTTCTCCCGGTCTCTGTGGACGTGTAGTCATGGATACAGAATATTCAAATTTATTATCAGAGCTTTCAAAAATTTCCTTTCGAACAGTTCCTTTCCCAACTCCCGACGGTCCGGAAAAGACGATAAGTAAGCCTCGCTCTTGCATGATATCTCCTTTAAAATCTTTCATCCTAGTGTACCAAAATTTAGCACGAATTTCAACTGATTTTGGATATGGTGCGAATATTTTCTATCATAGGTTAATCGAAAAAAGAGCCCTCTGGACTCCTTTGCTTTATTTGGCAACGTCTGTTGCTCTTGTTTCACGAATAACTGTGATTTTGATATTTCCTGGATAATCTAAATTGCTTTCGATTTTTTCACGTACATCGTGGGCTAAGATGGTGATTTGATCATCGCTAATCTTATTTGGATGAACGATAATACGAATTTCACGACCAGCTTGGATTGCATAGGATTGCTTAATCCCCTCAAAACTATTAGCTATTTCTTCTAAGTCTTGTAGGCGTTTGATGTATGCTTCCATGGACTCACGACGAGATCCCGGACGAGCTGCACTTAGGGCATCCGCTGCTGCTACGATTACTGCGATCGTACTTGTTGCTTCTACATCACCGTGATGACTTGCAATAGCATTGATAACAACTGGATTTTCCTTATACTTCTTAGCTAATTCTGTTCCAATCTCAACGTGGCTTCCATCCACTTCTCGGTCAAGTGCCTTACCAACATCGTGTAAGAAACCGGCACGACGAGCCAAGTTGACATTTTCACCCAACTCTGCCGCTAAAATACCTGCCAATTTAGCAACTTCAATAGAGTGACGCAGAACGTTTTGTCCATAAGAGGTACGGAAATGTAGCCGTCCCATAATCTTGATTAAATCTGGGTGAAGATTTGGGGCACCGACCTCATAAGCTGCTGCCTCTCCGTACTCACGAATACGACTATCCATCTCCACACGATGTTTCTCAACCAACTCTTCGATACGAGCGGGGTGAATCCGACCGTCCTGAAGAAGGGTCTCCATAGTCACTCGAGCAATCTCACGACGAATCGGATCAAAACCGGAAAGTACGACCACTTCTGGTGTGTCATCAATGATAACATCAATACCAGTCAAACTCTCAAAAGTTCTAATATTACGCCCTTCACGTCCAATGATTCGTCCCTTCATGGCATCATCTGGTAAATGAACAGAGGTAACTGTCTGCTCTGCTACATATTCACCTGAAATCCGTTGCATAGCTTGAGCTAGTAAATCTTTAGCCATCTTATCAGATCGCTCTTTGACTTCTCGCTCAGCTTCCTTGATACGGGTTGCAATTTCGTGTGTTAGCTTATCTCGTGTATCTGCCAAGATGATTTCTTTGGCCTCTTCCTGGCTAAGGGCTGCAACACGTTCTAATTCTTGAGCTTTTTGCTCTTCTAACTTAGCAACTTCCTGCTCACGCTCATCAATGTGTTTAGATTTGTCGGATAGACTTTGTTCCTTTTGTTCTAAAGTCTTTTCCTTGTTGGTCAAATTATCGTCCTTGCGATCCAAATTAGTGGCACGCTCTGTCAAGCGTGATTCAATTTGTTTCAACTCTTGACGTTCTGACTTAAATTCTTCTGCAATTTCTTCTCGGTATTTACGAGCTTCTTCTTTAGCTTCCAAGAGTAATTCTTTTTTCAAAGTCTGGCGGTCACGCTCGGCTGTCTTTAAAATAACCTCAGCTTGTTCCTCCGCTCGACCACGAACATTACTAGCTTCTTGTTCTGCATTTAAAAGGGTCAATTCTGCAGTTTCTTTTGCAGACTTCATCTTCAAAGAAATGGCAAAGTAACCTAATACTAAACCAGCGAGAGCAGAAACAAGGGTCACTACTGCTGTAATGATATTCATATTTCTACCTCTTTTTTATCATTCGATTTTTCACAAAATCTATATTCATTTTACCATATTTGAAATGATTTCTCAATTCCAAATTGACAAATATGATATAATAAGTTCATCACAATATTGGAGGAAGCTATGAAAAAAGAAGTCACTGTGGAAAGTTTTGAACTGGACCACACCAGTGTTAAAGCCCCGTATGTTCGCCTTATTTCCGAGGAAATGGGACCAAAAGGAGACACTATCACGAACTTTGATATTCGTCTCATTCAACCTAATGAAAATGCTATGGATACTGCTGGTTTACATACTATTGAACACCTATTAGCCAAACTCATTCGCCAGCGCACTGATGGGCTAATTGATTGTTCTCCATTCGGTTGTCGAACAGGCTTTCACATGATTATGTGGGGAAAACAAGATTCTCGTGACATTGCTCAAGCTATTAAATCAAGTTTAGAAGAAATCGCAGAAGGTATCACTTGGGAAGATGTCCCCGGAACAACTATCGAATCATGCGGAAATTACAAAGACCATAGTCTTCATTCAGCCAAAGAATGGGCAAAATTGATTTTAGCTCAGGGAATTTCGACAGATGCTTTTGAAAGAAAACCAATTTAGTTTTAAAGAATAGCATCATGCAAGACAAAAAGCGGCTCTTGCCACTTCAGGTTAAAGAGAAAGTTCATTTTGGTCAAAATCTTCAATCTTTTTCTTTACAGCTGACAGCAAAAACTCCCAGAAACGTCGAAATAATAGCGTTTCTAAAAGCTGAAAGATGAACAACATTATCGTAGGTTTCCAAAAGTTATACTTAAGGGGTTGTCTACGTTCTGAAGCGGCAAGAGCCGTTTTTTTATTTTATGTGATTTTAGTCCGTTTCACTCCGTAGGTGCGAAACAATAAACCACCGCTATGCGGGTGTGCATTGGATGTTATACAAAAAATCTCCAAACGCGTCACAATAAAGGGGTTCAAGCCAATTGTAAAGCAAAAGGAGAAAAATATGGCACAAAAGACACATAGTTTATCGCACACAAAGTGGAGTTGTAAACATTACATTATGTTCACCCCAGGTATAGATGAAAAATCATTTATAATCAATATCGAAGTAGCTTAGGTGAGATATTCCACAGACTATGTAGTTACAAGAGAGTTGATGTCATAGAAGGTCATCTCATGCCCGACCACGTACACATGTTGGTAAGTATTCTGCCAAGAATTAGTGTTTCAAGTCTCATGGGATATCTAAAGAGTAAGAATGCTCTTATGATGTTCAATAAACACACCAATCTCAAGTACAAATTTGGCAATCACCATTTTTAGGCAGAAGGGTACTACGTAAGCCCGGTAGGACTTAACGAAGCCACTATCAAAAATACATTCAAGAACAGAAAAAAATGACATTGCACTCGACAAGCTGAGTGTGAAAGAGTATAAAGATCCCCTTAGGGATAATGGTAAGTAATGTGAATACCTCTTTAAGAGGTTTGTGACAACTCAAGAGCGATAAGGCTTGAACAAAGTGAAAGAGTCTGGGACAAAAAGATTTTCATTTTTGAAAATCTTAATTATCAAGGCCTTTAGATCAATAATTGAAGAAAAAAACGAACAAAACTAGTTTTCTGACAATCAGAATCTTGGCTTGTTCGCTTTTTATATATGAGATTGGACGATTGTCCCAAGCTCTGGTAATATGGGCTTATAGCCCTTGTTCAAACCATCTACTTGACAGGTGGTTATGATTCTCAATAGTCTAATGCATCTGAGTAACCCGCACCATTTCCTACAAAGTAGCCTGTCTTGCAGTTGATAGAAAACAGGTAGGTACCGTCAGGTTTGAACATATTGTAGTAACCATTGCCATTGATAATATTGACTTTTTCTAAGATATACTGATGACCAGTGATGTAGCCACGCTGTTGTGAAATAGCAACGATATTCTCAAGTATTCCTGAACCAAACACCCAAGCAGTGTTGGCTGCATCATCAATCAAGGCCTGATTGTAGGGTACACGACTGCGATCACGCTGCAAGGCTACACCTGCCGGAGTTGGAATGCCAAAATGTGATACCGTACCTGCCGCAGCTACCGCAGAGTTCTCCGCTACACTGGTTCCGCCTGTTGTCGCTGGAACACTTGTAGATTCTCCTGTATTGACGCTTTGACTACTTGCTACCGTAGCTGAAGCTTTTTCCAGCTGTGAACGCCCAAAATTCACAACCGAGGTCAATAAACTATCTACTGAACTAATTCCTGTCGTTGTCGCAGAAAAGTTAGCTCCAGCTTTAGCAGTAGCCGTCGTATCAATTTCACCGTTCACAATCACTTCTTTATCAAACTGAGTATTGATAGCTTGAATAGCAGCAATTGCTTTTTCAAGACGATCATACTGCTCCTTTGCTTTTTTGTAGCTATCAGAATTTTTATCTATTTTGTCCAATAAAGTCTTTAATTCTGCGAGCTTACCAAATTCTGAGTTCTTTAATTTTGCAAGACTGCTATCTGTAAAGAAGCTCTTATAGAGTTGCTCAAAAGCTGTTCTATTAGTATCTGAGGAACTTGATACACTTGATGAAGTCTGACTGGTGCTAGTTGAGCTGGTTGATGTGCCAGTCGTTGTTAATTTATTTACAGAGTTCATCCACATAAAAGCAGTAGCTACTACACCCACAAATAGAAGACTTGCCGCAGACCAGAAGTAAACTTTTTTCTTGCGTTCTTCCTCTGCCGTCTCCTCCTGTTCCCAAGAAACCTCTTCTTCTAGTTCTCCATCAGAAGAATCCGAAAAAGTGGTTAATTCGTCCATTGCAACTACACTAGCAACTACTGTTTCCTCCAAAGTTTCCAATGATGCTTCGGAAAGCTCTTCTACAACCGGATTGACTTCCTCATTTGCAGAAACGAGTTCCTCAGTCAACTCTTCAGAAAGACTTGATTCTTCATCCGCCATTGTCTCAATCAAAGGTAAATGGTTGGCCTTGGTTTCAAACTTTTGCGATTCAATCTCTTCACGGTGCTGCTTGATATAACGGTCTAAAAGACTATCATCTTCTGTTACACCAGCTTCAATTTCCTTATGTTTTTTGACTGCCTCTCCGATCGTCAAATCTTTTGCTACTTCAAAATCTAAAACTTTTTCCTCATCCAAAGGAAGTTGCTTTTTACTTTCTGCCACAATAGTCCTCCTATACTTGTACTTCTGGTGTTTGACGCTTGACACGTTGTCCAAAGAATTGATAAAGATCGACTCTCAAGGTACCGTTATATAATTTCCGTTTCTTATCAGCTTGGCATCCAAAGCGAGTCTCAAACTGTTCGTCACTTGTTAGGATAAACTTGGACCAGGTCTTAAGTGGTTCAAATGTTTGTCCCATTTCTCGATATAAAGCAACAATCGCTTCATCATCCAACAAACGCTCCCCGTAAGGGGGATTAGAAACAATAACACCATTTATCTTATCTGTTCGCAAATCTTGAACCCGCATCTGTTTGAAGACAATATCTTGATCAACTCCTGCTGCAAGAGCATTTTTCTTAGCAATCTCAATCATGCGAGCATCAATATCAGATCCAGCAATATCCAACACCAAGTCCGTCTTAATCATGGCCTGTGCTTCTTTTCGTAACTCTGCTACCAACTGGGAATCAACCCACGGCCATTCTTCAAAAGCAAAGCTGCGCTGCAATCCGGGGGCAATATTTTTTGCCAACATGGCTGCCTCAATGCAAAAAGTTCCTGAACCACAAGTGGGATCAATAAACGGTTTGTCAGGATACCAGTTAGACAGTTGCAAAATTGCTGCTGCCATGTTTTCTTTAATCGGAGCTCCGCCTTTTTCCACTCGGTAGCCGCGTTTGAACAAACTTGAACCTGTCGTATCCATCATGACCGTTGCTACATCCTTTAAAATAGATACTTCTATCCTAAACTCTGCACCAACTTCTTGCAAAGGGACATCTTCTGGACGCGAAAAATGCTTCTGCAATTTCCTAACAACAGCCTTCTTAGAAATGGCTTGCACACTGGGTTCATTGTGTAAGGCAGACTTGACACATTTAGCCTTTGATATGGGAAATTTACAGCCTAGCGGCAAGTAATGCTCCCAATCTAGCCTAAAGACCCCTTGAAACAATTCTTCAAAGGTTTTTGCTGGAAATTGCCCGACAACAATTTTAACTCTATCAGCCGAACGCAACCAAAGATTGGTCTCGATGATAGATTTTACATCTCCTACAAATCGAACACGTCCATTTTCCACCTGACAATCATAACCAAGGTTACGAATCTCACGACCAACAACTGCTTCTAAACCAGCAGCCGCTGTCGCAATCAATTCAAATTGTTTTTTCATTTTTTTCCTCTACAATAAAAGCTAGCAGAGCTAGCCACCTATTCTATGCAATTTTCTATAAGCCATGTTTTGTTCCGGTGATACTAGGTTCTACCACCTTCGATAATCATCTGTCTACTGCATTGCAGTCAGGATTTCTGTTCGATTCCATCCATCCCATGCCCCGACCAAAGTTTGGGTTGCTAGCTTGAGGGGTTTACCGCGTTCCATTTTTTACGTTTCCATAAAAACTTCGTCACTGTGGCACTTTCAGACCTACTTTGGCATATCCGAAGGACGTAGCCATTTTAGCCGCCGTAACGTCAAAGACGTCCCTAGGCTTATTTGTTCGCCTAGCACAAACACTACCGGCATCACAGCCAGTGCTAGCATGGACTTTCCTCATGATAGCATGCTACCACGCGATTATCCAAAAATTGCACATTATTTCTCTTAGTCCTGAACGATTTGTTTTCCGAATACTTCTTTCTCCAAACGATTGAGGCGACGGAGAATATCAAAATTTGTTGCTGAAGATTGACGTTCTGTGCGGAGTACATCATTAGATTCTTCAGTAGGAAGAGCCGCCTTAGAAGCGTTAGCCACCTGTGCTTTCAAACGAGCAATTTCACCTTTTAACTCCTTGATAATCGCTTCGTAAGCATCATAGTCCTTCATGATGTCATCAAGAAAATCATTAACCTCATCTGAGTCATATCCACGAAAACCAATTTTAAAATCTTGCTCTAAAATATCTTTTGTCGTAAATTTAATACTTGCCATTTTTCTCTCCCTAATCTAAAACGTCACTACTCCTATTATATTAAAAAATATAGGGAAAAATCAAGTCAAATCACTCAGAATTTGAAAATTTTTCAGCAGCCTCATTCAGTTCTTCAAAGGTAAGCACTTTCTTATTATACCCTTCCTTTTTTAAGACCGCATGATATAAATATTTCAAATTTGTTTCATTTTCGGGGTCGTAAAATAGATAGATTCCCATTGTATTATCCAATAAAAACTGATTATAATCTCTGAATTGGCTAGGATTCTCATACCTTGGATAGGCAAATTTGACAAAATCAACTTGCTTAAACCGAATCAATTTCAACTGATTGGCATCATTCCACTGTTCTCCGTGGTTCTCTAACATAAATATCGTTGCGACATAAAAATCATAACCTTCCTCTTTTAATTCCTCCAAAACTTCTAAACACCAGTATTCAAATCCCAATTGACCTGTCAGAATAAACCAATTGGTCCCATCTTCCAAAAAACGAATGAAATCTCGTCGAATAACAGATTTAATAATCAGTAAACGAGTATCTTTTTCTGAAAAAATTCCTAAATCCATGTGTCTATAGCCTGTCACTAAAAGGCTCTTAATATCCATTTCTTGTACTCTTTTCGCTATTTGTGATATAATGTAGTGATATCTATTTTATCAAGAAGGAGTTCTATGGTCAATTACCCCCACAAGGTGTCAAAAAAAATCAATAGAACCAGTCCTATTTCATCCCAGCGAGTAAATTTTGCAAATCGCGGAATGTCTTTTGAAGCTGCTATCAACGATAGCAATCAATATTATCTAACGCATGGAATAGCTGTCATACACAAAAAACCAACTCCCGTGCAAATTGTAAAAGTTGACTATCCGAGACGGAGTCGGGCCAAGATTGTTGAGGCCTACTTTCGACAGGCTTCTACGACTGACTACTCTGGTGTTTTTAAAAAATGCTATATTGATTTTGAGGCAAAAGAGACACGCCAAAAAACAGCTATGCCCATGAAGAATTTCCATGCGCATCAGATTGAACACATGAAACAGGTTGTAAAACAAGGTGGCATTTGTTTTGTCCTTCTTCACTTTTCAACATTGAAAGAAACCTATCTCTTACCAGCCATTCACTTGATTGATTTTTATCAGGTAGATCTGGGTAGTAAATCAATGCCCTTAGCTTTTATCCGACAACATGGCTTTGAGATTCAAATGGGATACTCTCCTAGTATTCCTTATCTTGAAATCGTTGAAAAAAACTTATTAGGTGGTGACTCTTTTGAAAACTACAACAATTAAAAAAGCGCTTCTAATGACTGCTAACATCTTGCTTGCAGGAGCTATTATTGTCTGTCTAGCCGGAGCTGCCTTGGTTGTCTATTATATCCAAAGCGCTCCTCAACTGACGGAAGAAACTTTAACGGCAACTGCATCTAGTAAGATTTACGATAAAAATGGTAAACTGATTGCAGATTTGGGGTCTGAAAAACGTTCAAGTGCTAAGACCGAGGATATTCCAACAGATTTGGTAAATGCGATTGTTGCGATTGAGGACCAACGTTTCTTCAATCATAGGGGAATTGATGTCATCCGTATTGCCGGTTCACTCATCAACAACCTGAGAGGTAGGCCTCTTCAGGGTGGTTCCACTCTTGACCAGCAGTTCATTAAATTGACCTATTTCTCGACATCTGTAGAAGATCAAAATCTAAAACGAAAAATCCAAGAAGCCTGGTTAGCGATGCAATTAGAGCGTCGCAATACCAAACAAGAAATTTTGACCTATTATATCAATAAGGTTTATATGTCAAACAGTAACTATGGTATGAGAACCGCTTCTTTGGCTTTTTACAGAAAAGAACTAAAAGATTTGACTCTCCCTCAACTGGCCCTCCTTGCAGGAATGCCTCAGGCACCAAACCAATATGATCCCTACACCAACCCAGCAGATGCTAAGGCACGTCGCGATTTGGTGTTGAAAAAAATGCTAGAAGAAAAATATATTGATAGCGCAAGGTATGAGCAAGCCGTCCTAACACCTATAACAGAAGGATTACAACCGTTACTGAATACTACTGCCTATCCAGCTTATATGGATAATTATCTCAAGCAAGTCGTTGAAGAGGTTGAAAGCAAGACCGGCTATAATCTGCTCACAACAGGTATGGATGTCTACACCAATGTTGACCCCGAGGCTCAACAGAGACTATGGAATATCTACAATACAGATACCTATGTCAACTATCCAGATGACCTTATGCAGGTTGCCTCAACTGTGGTGGACGTATCAAATGGTAAAGTTGTTGCACAATTAGGGGGACGAAAACAAGAAAGCAATGTTTCATTTGGTCTCAATCAGGCTGTTGAAACTAATCGTGACTTTGGTTCAACCATGAAACCAATCACGGACTATGCCCCCGCCTTTGAAAATGGCATATATACTTCGACTGCTGATTCAATACTAGATGGTCCTTATAACTATCCATCATCCACAATTCCTGTAAACAACTGGGACAAGAGGTATTTTGGTAACATCTCGATAAAAACTGCCATACAGTATTCTCGAAATGTCCCAGCTGTAAAAGCGCTGGAAGCTACTGGTTTGGAAAATGCCTTGAAATTCCTCAATAGTATCGGAATCGATTATCCAGAAATTCATTACTCCAACGCAATCTCAAGTAACACTTCAGATACTAGCAGAAAATATGGTGTGAGTAGCGAAAAAATGGCCGCTGCCTACGCAGCATTTGCGAATGGAGGCACGTACTATGCCCCTCAATATGTCAACAAAATTGTCTTTAGTGATGGAACAGTAACGGAGTATGCTCCTAAGGGAACTCGAGTCATGACCAAAGAAACAGCTTACATGATGACAGATATGA
Organism: Streptococcus sp. DAT741; assembly: GCF_009866825.1. Classification (NCBI taxonomy): domain Bacteria; kingdom Bacillati; phylum Bacillota; class Bacilli; order Lactobacillales; family Streptococcaceae; genus Streptococcus; species Streptococcus sp. DAT741. Next base: position 376,258 of record NZ_CP019557.1, on the reverse strand, counting down.
TGAAGGCTGTCCTCTCTTATGGTTACGGTCTCAACGCTTCTGTCAGCGGTGTTCCTATGGCTGGTAAAACGGGTACTTCAAACTATACAGATAGCGAAACAGATACTATCTTAGCTAATACTCCAGAAGCTAGAAATAGTTACATGGTTGTTCCAGATGAAAACTTTGTAGGCTACTCTAGTCAGTATGCTATGGCTGTCTGGACTGGCTACACCAATCGCATGACACCTATCCTCGATCGTGGTATGCGAATTGCAACAGATGTCTATCACAACATGATGCTCTTCATGCATTCTGATTATACTGCAGCAGATTGGGAAGTCCCTAGCGGCTTAGTACGTTATGGAGCGAATTACTACCTTAGAGGTAGCCAATCTCTTTACAATGCCTACAATACATACACTACCCCAAGCACAAGTTCTTCCAGCTCAACAGAAACGACTGAAGAAAACGGTACAACCAATTCTAGCGATTCTACTGCTGGAACCTCAACCGAAACAGCTAGTGCCTCAAATGATACAACAACCACTGATAACAATCCCCCAGCCGAACAAATCAATGGTCAATAATGAAATTCCCAGACTCTTCTGGGTTTTTCTTTTTTCAAAATTATGATAAGATAAAACCATGAAACCTGAAACATTTTACAAAATTTTGGCAGAACAAGGCCTCCAATTGACCGAACAACAGAAGAACCAATTTCACCGCTACTTCCAACTTCTAGTGGAATGGAATGACAAAATCAATCTGACAGCTATCACCGAAGAACATGAGGTCTATCTCAAACATTTTTATGATTCTATCGCCCCCATCCTTCAAGACCACATTCCAAACAAGCCCTTGCGTCTCCTAGATATTGGAGCTGGGGCAGGATTTCCTAGCTTACCCATGAAAATTCTCTATCCCCAACTGGATGTAACGATCATTGACTCCCTCAATAAGCGAATCAACTTCTTACATTTGCTGGCTGAAGAGTTGGGCTTGAAGAATGTTCATTTTCATCATGGGCGTGCGGAGGATTTTGCACAGAACAAGGAATTCCGTGCCCAATTTGACCTTGTTACAGCACGAGCAGTTGCTCGCATGCAGATTCTATCTGAGTTAACCATCCCATACTTAAAGCTCAACGGTAAACTCATTGCCCTAAAGGCTTCAAGTGCCGAAGATGAACTGGCACAGGCTCAAAATGCTTTGAATCTCCTCTTTGCAAAAGTTGTTGAAAACCATGACTACTGTTTACCAAATGGTGACCCGCGAACATTAACTATTGTCGAAAAGAAAAAGGAAACTCCTAATAAGTTTCCACGCAAGGCTGGTATTCCCAACAAGAGACCACTATAAAACGAGTTTCATTACGGAAACTCGTTTTTATCTTCTCATGAAAACTCTAGCAGTCTTCTACTTTACGCCATGACAGGCAATGCTTCGCCAATCTCAGACAAGCGCTCTAGCCAGTCTTCACGGGTCAAGTTGTTTTCAATGATATAGCGGTTGCGCTCATGGGCACGACATTTTGCAGAACAACCACGAACATATTTGTGCTCATTTTCTTCCGAAGTCAAAATACGACGGTTACAGAAGGGGTTTCCACAGTTGACATAGCGCTCGCAAGGCGTACCGTCAAACCAGTCTTTCCCGACAATAACTGGGTCAACATGATTGATGTCAACGGCAATGCGTTCGTCAAAGACATACATCTTACCATCCCATAACTCACCGCGAACCTCTGGATCTTTCCCATAGGTCGCAATACCGCCATGAAGCTGACCAACATCCTTGTAGCCCTCACGCACCATCCAGCCAGAAAACTTCTCACAGCGGACACCACCGGTACAATAAACGACTACGCGCTTGTCCATGAACTTCTCCTTGTTGTCACGAACCCACTGTGGTAACTCGCGGAAATTGCGGATGTCTGGGCGAATGGCTCCACGGAAGTGACCAAGATCGTACTCATAGTCATTACGGGTGTCGAGTACGACTGTGTTTTCATCAAGTAGAGCTTCCTTAAATTCTTTTGGTGATAGGTAGGCACCTGTTGTCACAAGTGGGTCAATATCATCGTCAAAGTCATTGTCTTCAAGACCCAAGTGAACAATTTCCTTCTTGTAACGAACAAACATTTTCTTAAAGGCCTGCTCATTTTCTTCATCAATTTTGAACCATAGATCACTGAACAATGGATTAGCATGTACATAGTCCATGTATTTTTGTGTCGTTTCATAGTCACCAGAAACGGTACCGTTAATCCCTTCGTCTGCAATCAAAATACGTCCTTTCAATCCGATGGATTTACAAAAGGCCAGATGCTCAGCCGCATAAGCTTCTGCATTTTCAATGGGAACATATTTATAGTAAAGCAATACACGAATGTCTTTTGACATAATTTCTCCTTCTCAATCTTTACAATAGATGATAAAACTCTGTCATTTCTAATAAACGAGTCTCTAAAATTATATCGTTTGCCTCTCTAAAAAACAAAAATCTGAACTGGAATTTTCATTCTTCCAGCTTAAATTTGTAACGTTGTAATGTTTTTAGGCAATTATCCTATCAGTTCAGTTGTCTCTCTATCGCCTATCTCAATAGCAATGACTCCCCTGTCAGTTTTCTATTGCCAACTTTCCAAGAAGAACCTATATATAAGGTAAATCATCTGTGATGATCCAGATTGAGGAAAAAATCTATTTTGAACAATGTCTTTAATTTTGATCTCAAAAAAACTCTTAGAATGCTGCTACATCAACATTTCTAAGAGAATTTATCGATATTAAGAGACTGTTTTTAAGCATTTATAGAGTTTAGTTTACACCCTAACAGTTCCCATTTCCAACCTTCTAGGATGCTGTCCTAGAAGCCATCTACATTTGTATAGATTTTTTGTACGTCTTCATCATCTTCGAGGGCATCGTAGAGCTTCTCAAAAGTTGTGAAATCATCTCCTTCAAGGATTACTTCTGACTGTGGAATCATTTCGAGTTCAGTTACATTAAACTCTTCAATGCCTGATTCTTTGAGGGCTACGATTGCTTTGTGAAGGTCTGTTGGAGCTGTGTAAACAGTGATTGCGCCACCTTCTGCTTCCACATCATCTACTTCTACATCTGCTTCCAAAAGCAATTCAAAAATAGCATCTGCATCATCTCCAGCAAAAACAACAACTCCCTTGTTATCAAACAAGTAAGATACCGAACCAGATGCTCCCATATTTCCACCATTTTTACCAAAAGCAGAACGAACATTGGCTGCAGTACGGTTAACATTTGATGTCAGCGTATCCACAATCAACATAGAACCGTTTGGTCCAAAGCCTTCGTACCGACCTTCTACGAATGTTTCATCTGTATTTCCTTTTGCCTTGTCAATAGCCTTATCAATGATGTGTTTTGGAACCTGTGCTTGCTTAGCACGATCAATAACAAACTTTAGGGATGAGTTTGTTTCCGGATCGGGGTCACCCTTTTTCGCTGCTACATAGATTTCAACACCAAACTTGGCGTAAACTTTTGAGTTAGCACCGTCTTTGGCAGTTTTTTTGGCTACAATATTGGCCCATTTACGTCCCATGGGGAACCTCCTACATTTTATAAAATCGCCTTATTATACCATAAATGAGGTGGATTGAGAAGATTTTTCAGTTCATTTCACTATACAGTTGACATGTATAGTTTCACGATATATAATATAAAGTGTAACTATATAGTTTGACTATCTATTTGAGAGGGATCAAATGAAACGAAATAAACACCTTCCACTAACTGAAACGACTTACTACATTTTATTAGCTCTTGCAGAACCTGCTCATGGCTATCTTATCATGCAGAAGGTAGAGGAAATGAGCAACGGAGATGTTAAAATTGCTGCCGGAACCATGTACGGAGCGATTGAAAATTTAGTGAAACTGAAATGGATTTGTTCTGTTCCAACTTCTGATAAACGAAGAAAGGTCTATCAAATCACACCAGCAGGTCGAGAAATAGTTAGACTGGAAACCGAGCGAATCCGAAAGCTCAGTCATCTTGCACAAACATTTGATTTTTAAGGAGAACCACATGAAAAAACGCAAATTATTCACAAGTTTACAAGACGAAGAAAATTGGATTAACATGATTCAATCTCAAGGATACCAGTTAACGAAGGTCAATCCCTTACTTGCGACTTATCATTTTGAGAAATGTACAGCAGCCCCCAAGCCAGTACGCCTTGATTTTCGTGAGCAAATTTTAAAAGAAGAATACCCCAATTACCTATCTCTCTTCAGTGATTATGGCTGGGAACCGATCCAAGGTAGTAAACGAAATGGAGTCCATTATTTTCAAAAAATGAATGCAACTTCAGACACAAACATTTTCTCAGATAAGGAATCGAAAAAAGCATTCTACCTGCGCTATCAAAAATTTGCCTATTGTTATTTTTTTATCTTTCTTTGTCTATATTTTACCCTCTCTTCAGCGCAACATGAATATAATCTCTGGCAACCCAAAACGTGGTACCTAACACCAGGACTTTGGGAGCGAGAAGGTACTGCCTTTTGGTTTGGCTTCCTATTTGAAACCCCATTTGCTATCATCTTCAGAAGCGGTATTATTCCCTTGTTTTTACTTGCTTGGTCTATTTATTTCCTATGCATTGCTGAAAAAGTAAAAAGGGAAATAAAAAACTTAGGGGAGTAAGCAGGGTATCCTACACCTGAATCCTCAAAATAAAAAGATTGAAAAGTTATGACGACAATTCATCTTTTCAATCTTTTTTATATATTCCATTTTTCATGGATGCCTACAACTCCACCCTGGCAACTTGGCTTTCTTTACTTACTTGACCAAGGTTTTCAAGGTCAACAGATTTGATTTCTGCTGTGTTTGTAAAAGCAACAATAATAGTTGTTTCACGTTCCGCTGAACGGATAGCATCTAAGTCTGCTACAAGGAGTAGGTCTCCAGCTTCAACGCGTTGACCATCTGTCACCTTGGCAGAGAATGGTACACCATTAAGAGCTACTGTGTCTAAGCCAACGTGAATTAAAACTTCCACACCCTTGTCAGATAGAATACCAACCGCATGTTTAGTTGGGAATACGCTCGTCACAATACCTGAAACTGGTGCGTAAACATTGCCGTTTGCCGGTTCTACTGCATAGCCATCTCCCATCATCTTTTGTGAGAAGACTGGATCTTTTACTTCTGTGATAGCAATAGCTTGACCTGCCGCAACTGAAAAGATCGTTTCTGTCACACCTTTGAATTGAGTGTTGACTCCTGCTTCTTTACTAACAACTACCTCTGTACGAGGAATGGCTACACCTGATTCTAAGAGATCTTGAATATCTGATTTGAGGACATCTGCTTTTGGTCCGTAGACTGCTTGAACACCGGAATCTTTGATAATCAAGCCCATAGCACCTGCTTGTTTCCAAGCGTGTTCATCACTGACTTGTGCCACCTCCTTAACGCTGACACGAAGCCGAGTCATACAGGCATCTACATCCACAATATTATCACGACCACCAAGCAGATTGATGATGTGTACCACTTGAGAATTGGCATCTGCTGTATCGACATTTGAATGCGAAGCAATGTCTGTTGTCTCTGTATCATAGTTGCCATTACGGCCAGCCGTTGCCAGATTGAATTTTTTAATCATAAAGTTGGCAATGAAGTACATACCAATCGCAAAGAGAGCAGTCACCCAAATAAAGTTAACTACATCCATACCGATACCAGCTTTAATAGCCATCGGTGTACGAGTGAGAAACTCGATATTACCAAATGAGTGCATTCGCAAATTTACTAAATCTGCCATAGCAAAGGCAGCACCTTGTACCAAGGCATAAACAGCGTAGAGTGGCATAGCTGCAAACATGAACATAAATTCAATCGGCTCTGTCACACCCGTCAAAAATACCGCAAGTGCAGAAGAAAGGAACATCCCCTTATATTTTTTCTTCTTGTCTGCGTCCACATTGCGATACATCGCATAGGTCAAGCCCATGAGAATACCTGATGAACCGATCATTTGCCCAACCTTGAAACGTGCCGGGGTGATAGTGGAAAGAAGGTCATTGTACTGAGTCATGTCACCAGCATCTTTAAGGTTGATCAAATCTGTAATCCAAGCCAACCAGAGCGGGTCTTGTCCAAATACCTGTGTTCCTGCTTGAGCACCTGTCAAGATATCATATGTACCTCCCAATGAAGTATAATTCATCGGAATCGTTAACATGTGGTGAAGACCAAATGGCAAGAGCAAACGTTCCAAAGTACCGTATACAAAAGGAGCCAAAACAGGGGCTGTTTCCTGTGAAGAAGCAATCCATTTCCCAAAGCTATTGATGCCGGTTTGGATAACCGGCCAAAAAATTGCCAAACCAAGAGCAACCAAAATGGAGCGATAGATGACAACGAATGGTACAAAGCGTTTCCCGTTAAAGAAAGTCAATACATCTGGTAGTTTGCGGTAGTTGTAATATTTGTTATAGGTCGTTGCACCAACAAAACCTGCAATAATCCCCACAAAAACACCCATATTGAGAGCCGGTTGCCCCAAGATATTTACAAAATAACCAGAAACAGGGATTTGTGTACCAAATACTGTACTAACTGTTGCTGTTGCATCCGTCAACATATCTGTTTTCACACCGAAGAAATGACCAGTAATCAAATTGATAAGAACGAAGGCAAGGCCTGCCGAGAAGGCTCCTCCTGCCTTTTCTTTCGCCCAGCTACCACCGATTGCTAGAGCAAAGAGCAAATGAAGATTACCGATGATCCCCCAACCGATCTGAGCAACAATATTCCCGATACGAATCAAAAGCTCTGATTCCGGACTAATCAAAGGAATCGAGTTACCGATAGAAACCATCAGACCTGCCGCAGGCATAACTGCAATCACGACCATCAAGCACTTTCCAAATTTTTGCCAAAATTCGAAACTAAGAAATTTTTTCATATTTCCTCCTTTATTTTTTCGGCTTTAAGCCATTTTATAGACTGAGTTCAACTTCCACACCAAAATGGTCTGAAATGATAGGATGGTTATCTCCATTGAAGATAGCACGACTGGTTAAAACGTCCATTTTTTGATTCAAAAAGATGTAGTCCAAACGTTTGGCTTGACTGTGGGTAGCCCATCCATCAATCGCTTTTTCCACCGTCACGCCACTATCCTTTTTTAGGGCTAGATCGTACGTATCATAGAGACCAAGTTCCTTAATTGCTTCATAAACTGCCTGTTCAGAAAAGGCATCTGTATTAAAATCACCCATCAGGATTTTTAGACGATGGTCCCCCGTTCGCTCAACAATCGTTCGAACATTGTCCAGTTGGTTTTCCCTCGTATTTCCTGGTAAATTTATGTGGCAAGAATAACAGTCAATTAGCTGATTTTGATAAGAAACAGTCAATCCCATAATCTTCCGAGATAAGATCGAATCGATGGATTTGTTCTGACTACAATAAAATGGATCTACTTCATAAACAGGTAAACGCGTTAAAAATGCTATTCCTTCTTCGTACCTGTCGTAACCAATATGGGAATGACTCCAATAATAGGAGTAGCTAGACTCCCCTTTGTTTCGCAATTTTTCTAATAAAACCAGCCCATAGTTATCCGTTCGCAGGTCTCTCGTTACCAAGTCGCTGGCGATTAACTGATTTACTTCCTGAAGAGCAATAAGATCATAGCCCTTTTCAACTATTGTTTCCGCTAGAATATCCAGCTTCTCATCCTGTCTTTCTTCCAACCAGGCATGGACATTCACTGTGAGCAATTTCATAACTTTTAAAGTCTCCTCCTTCCCTATTAAAATACGTAACCGTTTTCTTTACAAGGATAGTATACCGTAACCGTTTGCATTAGTCAATATCTTTTACGTAATATCTTTAACTTTTACGTAAAAGTTGGGTTGTTAAAATAAATATACTGGCTAGTTTTCCCTTTTCAAGCATATTTATGGTACACTAGTGATAAGGGAGATGGAAAAATAATGAGCAAGTATAAAAAAGTTTATCAAGATATTAAACAAAAAATTCAAGACCAGATTTGGCCAGCGGGGCAAACCTTACCAACTGAGAATGAGTTGATGGACATCTACACCTATTCCAAGGACACCATCCGAAAAGCCCTATCTCTCCTCGAAATGGATGGCTACATTCAAAAGCGGCAAGGCAAGTCTTCTATTGTGATGGAACATGGTCTGATGAAGGAGCAGTACCTATCTGAAATCAAAACAGTTGGCGAACTAAATAAACAGTCTCAACACCAGATTCAAACTACATTGACCTCACTCTATATCGTTCAAGGCCAAGAAGACTTGATGGCAACCTTTGAAGTTGATGACAGGGTAGATTTCTATCGGATTAGTCGGATCCGAACTATTGATGGCGAACGCTTGGAGTATGAAATCTCTTACTTCGATCGTAGAATTGTTTCTTATCTCAGCAAGGAAATTGCTGAGAGTTCTATTTACCGCTACTTGGAAGAAGAACTAAAATTAACCATTTCTCATTCACGGCGAGAAATCTCCTTCCGCTTTGCAAATGAGGAAGAAAGACAGCTAATGGATTTGGGGAATTATGATATGGTCGTTGTTGTCACCAGTGTCACCTATCTTTCAAATGGACAACCCTTCCAATACGGAACCATCAGCTACCGGCCTGATAAAGTGAGCTTTGTATCAATGGCAAAGCGATAATACTCTTTGTTCATCAATATTTCTCTAACCAAAAAAGAATGTCTCCACTGAAAAGAACCCCTTATAATGGACAGTATAAAAAGTACTATACTGTTCTTATAAGGAGGTTCTTTTCTCATGGCTAAAAAAGGAAGTAAATTTACAAAGTATCCACCTGAATTCAAAATACAAGTAGTCAAGAACTGTCTTAGTGGGAAAAGTGGTGGTATGGACTCAATTGTAAAAAAGTATGGCTTGAAATCAAACAATCAAGTCCTCACATGGACTAGAAAATATCGCGAAAATCCACAATTGCTCCACCAAGATTTAAGAGGTGCTAAATCAACTGGTCGCCCAAAATCAACCAATCTTGATGAAATGACAATAGAGGAACAGAATGCCTTTCTTCGTATGGAGAATGACATTTTAAAAACCTTAAGGACTCTCCTCAGAAAGTGAGAAGAGTCCACCTTTATCAAGTCGTTGAACAATTGAAAGAACGTTATTCCATCTCCCATTTATGTGCCTATTTGGGTTTCCCTAGGTCATCATACTACCTCTGGTTAAGCAATGGAAAACCTGAACACAAGCGGTTTAACCCTGACCTAGCACAGGTCATTACAGCTATTTTTAATGAGACTCAGAAAGGTTATCGTTTCATTTGTTATCAACTGAGAAGAAAATACGATATTTTCTGTCATCCTAAAACTGTCCTACGCTATATGCGTATTCTGGGTTTGAAGTCGCCAATTCGAAAGAAACGCTATCATTCTTGCACACAGCGTGAGATAAATGAAAAGGCAAGACACGTCCACTACAACGTGCTTGCCCGAAACTTTAAAGCAGAACGTCCTCTCCAGAAACTAACAACGGATGTCAGTTATGTTTACCACAAACAGGGAAGGATATTCCTTAGCGTCATAAAAGATTGTTATGACAACTCTATTCTAGCATATACTCTTTCAGATTATAACGATAATCAGCTCGTTTTTGAAAATTTAGACCTCGTCTTCAATGAAAATTGGGATGCCGCACACATTTGTGTCTTGCATTCTGATCAAGGTTTTCAGTACACCAACCAACTTTATCTCAGAAAATTAGATCAGTATGGTGTTACGATTTCCCATTCTGGAAAAGGGAATTGTTATGACAATGCTTCTTGTGAAAATTTCTTTTCCCATCTCAAGAGTGAGTCCTTACGGCTCTTTCCTCCTAATAGCAGAGATGAACTCAGCCAACAAATTAAAGAATACATGGACTGGTATAACTATGATAGACCACAAGAAATATTAAAAGGTATGACCCCTATGGAATTCAGGGAGTCATACCTTACTAACTAATATTCTTTTTTACACTGTCTATTTTAGACGGGGCTTGACACACAACAGGAAACATTCTTTTCTTTGTGCATTAGTTGCTATGCCAAATTTCGTCATTGTACTGCTGAATTGTACGGTCAGATGAGAAGAAACCTGCTTTAGCAATGTTGTGAACAACTTTTCTATTCCAAGATTCTTGATCTTCGTAATCTGCAAAGACTTGTTCTTTCACCTCTATGTACTCAGCCAGATCAATTAGGGTCATGAACCAGTCCTTAGAGATAAGTTCATGGTGAAGACGGCCAAGACGCTCGTCATTCCCAAGAGCTTTCACTTCATCACTAACGATAAAGTCAACTGCACGTTTAATATTAGCATCACCATTATAGTAATCAGCTGAAACGTAGCCTGCTTTGTCGTAAAGATCAATGATGGTATCAGAATCCTTACCAAATGTGTAAATATTTTCACTACCTGCAAGTTCTGCAATCTCAACATTGGCACCGTCCATCGTGCCAAGTGTCAGTGCACCATTTAACATGAACTTCATGTTCCCTGTACCTGATGCCTCTTTAGAAGCTAGAGAAATTTGCTCAGAAATATCTGTCGCAGGAATCAATTTTTCAGCAACCGTTACATTGTAGTTTTCTACTAAGTGAACGTTGAGATATTGATTGACCTCTGGATCGTTGTTAATCAACTCTGACAAGCATAGAATCAAGTGGATAATATCTTGGGCAATGATGTAGGCAGGAGCCGCCTTACCACCAAAGATAACGGTAATTTTACGTTTTGGAAGATTTCCACTCTTAATTTCAAGATACTTGTGGATGACATATAATGCATTCATTTGCTGGCGCTTGTACTCGTGGAAACGTTTAATTTGCGTATCAATGATAGAATGTTCATCTAATTCGATACCCTTATTATCTTTAAGGTAACGTTTCAGTGCCAATTTGTTGTTAAATTTGATTTCGGCCAATTTAGCATGAACTTCTTTATCATCAGCAAAAGCAAGTAATTTTTCAAGCTTAGTAGCATCTGTCAGGTATTCGTCACCAATCAATTCTTTGATGCAATCCGCCAAATCTTGGTTTGCAAACTCCAACCAGCGACGGAAAGTGATACCGTTTGTTTTATTATTGAATTTCTCTGGATAGAGCTCATAGAAAACTTTCAATTCAGAAGTTTTAAGGATTTCTGTGTGAAGTGCAGCTACACCGTTCACTGAGTTAGAGAAGTGGATGTCCATGTGAGCCATGTGTACACGGCCTGATTCATCAATGATTTGGACTGCTGGGTCTTTAAGTTCTGCACGAATAAGGGCATCCAATTCTTTGATAATATCAACCAAATGTGGCACCACTTCTCCAAGAAACTCAAGTGGCCATTTTTCAAGTGCTTCTGCCAAGATAGTATGGTTAGTGTAACCAGTCATATTCTTGACAATCGCTACTGCTTCTGCAAATTCGATATCGTGTTTCTCTGTCAAAAGACGAATCAACTCAGGAATAACCATTGATGGGTGTGTATCGTTGATTTGTACGTAAGCATAATCAGGAAGATCATGTAGGTTTGAACCACGTTCAATCGCTTCATCAATCAATAACTGAGCAGCATTTGACACCATAAAGTATTGTTGGTAGATACGAAGCAATTCACCATTTTTATCCGAATCGTCTGGATACAAGAAAAGAGTCAAGTTTTCTTTGATAGCTGTCTTATCAAACGAAATACCATCTGTAATCAAGTGATAGTTGACAGATTCAATATCGAACAAGTTGAGGTAATTCTTCGTTTCCTTTTTGTAACCAAGAATGTCAAGACGATCCAATTTCGACTTCAAGGTAAAGTTTTTAAATGGAACATCATAACTAATATCCGTTGGAATCAACCAAGAATCATTTTCAATCCAGAAGTTTGGCTCTGCTTCTTGCTCATTTTTCTTAAAGACTTGGCGGAAAAGACCACAGTGGTAATTCAGACCAACACCTTCACCATTGATAGCAAGTGTTGACATGGAATCTACAAAACAGGATGCCAAACGTCCAAGACCACCGTTACCGAGTGATGGTTCTGGCTCAACGTCTTCAACTTGTGCCAATGACTTGCCAGCTGCCGCCAACTCTGCTTGAATGTCTTTATAAACACCTAGGTTAATCAAATTGTTTGATAAGAGCTTACCGATAAGGAACTCCGCAGAAATATAATAAACTTTACGTTTACCAGTATTTTTTGATTTAGCTGCTGCAGCTTCTTTCACGTAGTTCAATAACTGAAGATAGATTTCTTCGTTTGTTAAATCAGCTAATTTCTTTGAAGTATTGTTTTCAGCAAATGTTGTAAATTTAATCATGTTGTTCATTTCCTCGTTGATATAAGTTTGTCATTTTTGTCAAGAAATCCTTGTGTTCTTTTGTCAAGTCTTCCGTCTTCATCCGCCATTCCCAATTTCCGCCGATGGTTGATGGCATATTCATACGGCTGTCTTCATCCAAATCCAAGACATCTTGCATAGTTGCAATAGCTGTATCACTAACTGTCGCAAAAAGCATTCGAAGCATGGCTTGACTGACTTTCTCAATCGGCTTACGATTGCTGTAAGCATCTACGTACTCTTGTTGCTCGGGATCAAGATTATTGTACCAACCGTTGATGACTTCATTATCATGAGTCCCTGTATAGGCAACAGAATTTGGAATGCAGCGGTGCGGGGCATCAATACTTTTACCTGTCACATCAAAGAAACCAAATTCCAAGATTTTCATCCCCGGATAGCCACAGTCTGCTAGCAGCTTACGAGCTTTCGCATCAATATTTCCAAGATCCTCTGCAATAATTGGAAGGTCACCAAGGGTTTCTTTTACTGCCTTGAAAAGACTGTAGCCCGGACCTGGTTCCCATGTACCAACCTTAGCTACCTCAGCCTTGCCATCCACCTGCCAGAAGTCGGAGAAACCTTTAAAGTGATCAATTCGAAGGACATCATAGAGCTTGAAACTTTCATGAATGCGGTAAATCCACCAGTTATAGCCTGTTTTTTCATGTTCCGGCCAGTCATAAATTGGATTGCCCCACAACTGACCGTCCGCAGAGAAGTTGTCCGCTGGTACTCCTGCTACGTAGAGTGGCTTACGCTCACTATCTAATTTGAACAGTTGAGGTTTGGTCCAAACTTCCACACTGTCAGCAGAAACATAAATAGGCATATCTCCGATAATCTTAATGTGATTTTTGTTGGCATATTCTTTCAATTGTTTCCACTGGCTAAAGAAGAAGTACTGAGTAACTTTGTGATAATCAATTTGGTTTGCCAACTCCAAACGATACTTATCCAGAGCTTCCTCATTGCGAGCAACTACTTTCTTGTCTTCCCACTCTTGGAGAGCTTTATTTCCAAAGTACTCCTTGATAGCCATAAACTCAGCATAGTCTATCAGCCAAGAAGAGTTGGCCTTTTCAAATTCCAGAAAAGCCGCTTTTTTCTTATCATCTTGCAAAAATGCCTGTACTGCCTTTTCCAAAATTGGCCGACGCACTTGATAAATCAGAGCATAATCTACTTTTGCAGGATTATCTCCAAAATTCACATCTTGAAACTCTTCATTTGCCAACAAGCCATCTTCTACCAAGAGGTCGAAGTCGATCAAGTGAGTATTCCCTGCAATAGCAGAGAAAGATTGATAAGGTGAGTCTCCGTAGCTAGTTGTTGTTAGGGGTAAAATCTGCCAGTAGGTTTGCTTGGTCTCTACCAAGAAATCTACAAAATCATAGGCAGACTGTCCAAAAGTACCAATACCAAACTTCCCAGGAAGTGAGGTAATATGCATCAAAATTCCACTGGTACGATTTGTCATAAAAACGTTTTCCTTTCTGTCGGTTACGAATATAGTTTAGCGCAAACGTTTGCACTTGTCAAGGATTTTACTAAAAAAGTTTTGAATGCCCTAAAAAAACTGTTTCAGCATGAACTGGTAACAAGTAGAAAAAGAAAATTCGGATGACATCACCCGAATTTTTATCTGACTCTATATTGTTAAGCTAAGTTTTGCTCTTTTATTTGAATTGTTCCGCCAATCACATCAGCTTCCAAGTACTTGACATTACTATTATCCAAGTAAAAATCTGTAACTTTATCACGAATCTGGTTTTCAATAACACGACGAAGCGGACGAGCCCCCATTGCCTTGTCGTAACCTTCTTCCATGAGAAACTCTTTGGCAGCATCTGTAACATGTAGACTAATGCCTTTTTTAGCCAGCGTATTATTGACCTGAGACAGGAGCAGGTCTACGATAGCTCTTAGATCTTCCCTCTCTAAATGTTTAAACTCAATCACTGCATTGAAACGGTTGAGGAACTCCGGACGGAAGTATGGAACAATGCGTTCCATAATGTCCTGTCTCTCTTCGCCTTCTGGCAAGTCATAGCCAAATCCAGCATTAGAGGTTGCAATAATAATCGTATTTTTAAAGTTGACTTGGTTGCCTTGACCATCTGTTAAATGTCCATCATCAAGAACCTGTAAGAGCAAAGTGATGACTTGTGCATCAGCTTTTTCAATCTCATCTAGTAATACGATAGAATAAGGATTGCGGCGAACTCGCTCGGTTAGGGTATGCGAATTATCGTCGTAGCCAACATACCCCGCTGTTGTACCAATCAACTTGGAAACGGCTGTTCGATCGCTATACTCTGACATATCAAGGCGGATAATTGCCTCCTTATTTCCAAATAAATCCAGCGCTAGCTGCTTTGCTAACTCTGTCTTACCGACACCTGTTGGTCCGACAAAGAGGAAGGAGCCGATAGGACGATTGCCCTCATCAAAACCTGCACGATTACGACGAATCGCACGGGATACAGCTTCTACTGCGTCACCTTGACCGATAACATTTGCAGCTAGACGATGTTTGAGGCCCTTGAGTCGTTCAATATCAGAAGCCCCCATTTGCGATACAGGAATACCTGTCATCCGTTCAACTGCTTGAGCCACATCATTGACCGTTGCTACAACTTTTTGGCTTTCCGTATGGTTGTTAATCTGTTCTTGCAGCTTATCAATCCGGATTTTTTCATTCAAAGCTTTTTCATAGTCCTCTTTTTCTGCGGCTTCTAATTGCAAGCGTTTCGCATCCGCCATCTCAGCTTCTAATGTCTTAATATCCGTAACGGAATGCTGTGCTGCTAAATGAGCAGCTGTTACGTCAATCAAGTCAATGGCTTTATCTGGTAAACTGCGTTGAGGAATATATTGAACAGAATAGTCAACAGCAGCATGCAAGACCTCATCTGGTAATTCAATATTGTGGTGAGCCTCATAAAGTGGTTTAATTCCCTTCAAAATTTGGTAAGTATTTTCTGCCGATGGAGCATTGACCTTCACTTCGTTGAAGCGACGAGCCAAGGCTGCATTTTTATGAATGGTATTGCGGTACTCATCCTGAGTAGTAGCACCAATAACGGTCAATTCGCCACGTGAAAGGGCTGGTTTAAGAATATCCGCTAATCCCTTGGAACCTGAATCGCCACCTGTACTGCCTGCCCCCAAAATCTGATGAATTTCATCAAAGAAAAGAATGATATTTCCTGCTTGCTTGACCTCATCAACCAACTGTTGAACATTCTCCTCAAAAGCTCCACGGTACTGAGTACCCGCTTCCAAACCAGAAATATCAATAGAAATAATTTCCTTGTTTTTGATGGCTGCCGGTACATCACCATTGACAATTGCCTGAGCCAAGCCTTCTACTACTGTTGTTTTACCAACACCAGCATCACCAACCAGGACAGGATTATTCTTGGTACGACGAGCCAGAATTTCCGAAGTATCTTGGATTTCTTTATTGCGACCAATGACCGGATCTAACTTGCCTTCACGCGCATCCCCAGTCAAATTACGACCTAGTTTTGCCAAAACACCATCTGACTTTATCTGACCTTTAGAGTGAGATTGAACTGCACCTTCTGCCGCTGGTAGTTGGCCTGTTTGGCGATAATGAGCAAATTCCTCTGGAGTAACCTCGCGACCGTTGATGGAGTAACGGCGACGCTCTGTGCTATACCCCCCCATATTGCCCATTAGTTGATTGAAAATATCGTCCATACTGTTAAAATTGTTATTCATACTGTTTACCTCGTTTATCTTATTTTTTGTTTGCTAAAGAAAATTGACTATTACTGACCTTTATTAGATAAAAAACCACTAATAAGGAACCATCCTCTTTTTCATGCTGACCCCCTCAAAAAATTGTCTTTTACTGACCAATTATTTAAGATAAAAATCAAACTAGATTCATTTGACCTTATCTGACCTTTTAATCAATAAATCATAAGGTTTTTCTATAACCTTATGAAATTATTATATACCATTAGTCAGTAAAGGTCAATATCCTTTTTGACTTTTTTTTTTGACCTTTATCTAAAAAATCCAACTTTCAGTACGGTTTTACTGATTTTCAAATGATAATACCTTCTAAATGATCTAACTCATGCTGAACAATCTGAGCTTGAAAATCTGTCAGCCGTAAACTCTGCTTTTTCCAAGAAGAATCCCAAAATTCCACCTCAATTTCCTGATAACGGGTTGTAGGGCGAATACCTTCTAATGACAGACATCCCTCCTCTGCCTGGTAGGGTTTTGTCTTACTAATGAGAACGGGATTATACATAACTAGATTAGTAAAACCTATATTGACAACGATAACCCGCTTTTTGACCCCGATCATATTGGCCGCCATTCCCACACAGGCATGGCTATTTGCTGCAAGTGTATCCTGTAAATCCTTACCAACTTGCAAGTCTGCCGGTGTAGCAGCCTCAGATTGCTGCTGGAGGAAAAAAATATCTTTCATAATAGGTTGGATCATGAAAAACTCCTTACTTTCAAACTAATTCCAGTATATCAAAAAAGCCTAGTTTCCACTAGACTTGTTCTTTTTATTCTTGACAGTAAGCTGCAATAGCCTGACTGACAAATTTGGAAGTGCCTACACCTCCTACCTGATCAATATTGGTTGCAAAACGTTCATCTTCTACGTACATGAGACCTAAGCCTTGCAAGATTTTCTTTGTGCAGGTATAAAAATTATCTGTGATATATGTCTGCAATATTGCTACTTGATCCTGTACATCTGGATGACTGCATTCTAAGCCCTGCATTTTTCCAAAGGCCTCAAAAATCACCTGCATCTCTCGGACAAAAATCTCATCCTTGCTAGTATCGTAGCGCTGGTCAAATTCAGTATAAGCTGACGTTTTTCCCCAGCGGTTCTTGGCCTCAGTCCTGTAGCTCTCTAGTTTACTTGTATCGAATGCGTGAAAGTCCATGACTTCTCCCCCTTTTTCTATGAGTAATCTGGCATGACCGATGATATGATCCAGACGCTTTCTTTTGAACTCTAAAAGAGCAATGTGGTCTTGCAACACTTGCTGGCGATCAACATCAGTATTTTCCAGAATCTGCCGAATATCTTTGAGAGGAAAATCCAGTTCTCGAAAGAGCATTATCTCTTGCAGATGAAGCAGACTATCCCGATTATAATATCGGTAACCATTATCCGCCACAAAAGCTGGTTTGAGCAAGTTAATTTGGTCGTAATGATGTAAAGTGCGCACTGTTAATCCGGAAAACTGACTAACCTGCTTAACCGTAAATATTTCTGACATAGAAATCTCCTCTCTATGAAGAGTATAAAGGATAACGTAAGGTAAGAGTCAAGAAGAAAATAACTATTTTCTATCCGTCCTTTGTAATCTCATTCATATAACCTGCTGTAATGATTCCCGCAGGTAGGGCAACGATTGCAATTCCTATAATTGAAGAAATCATCGTTATTACTTTACCCAATACTGAAGTCGCAAATATATCACCATATCCAACCGTAGTTAGCGAAATGGTCGCCCAGTAAACCGCATCAAAAAAGTTTCAAACGTATCAGGCTCGACTGAAAATATCAATAGGGCGGTTAAAAAAATGTACCCTATTGCAAGACTTGCCACCAGTAAAAGTGCCTCTTTTTGTCTTTGCATAACATTCGTCAAAATTTGTATATTTTTTGAATATCGAATGACTTTGAAAACCCTTAGTACTCGTCCTATCCTTACCATCTTTAATAGCTTTAAACTACTATAAAACATCAAAAAAGTTGGCAATATACAGATTAAATCTATTACTGCTAATAATGTAAATGGGGAAAGAAAAAACGACACTCTCCCTTTTTGAAGTTTAAAATCAGCAGTTATCACCCGAAAAAGATAGTCTAAACAGAAAATAGCTGCTGTGACATATTCTATCAACAAATGAAATGGTTCGTTCTTTTTAAACATCAATGGAAGGATACTAACCACTATTGCCACCAACATTATCAGATTATAAAATCGTGATAACAAACTATCTTGGCTATTTTCTAAGATATTATATAAACCTCTTCTCATCATTCTCCTTTACCAGTATATACCTATAGATCTGCCATACCTTATCGCACCTTTATAAATTGACAACAATCAAACTCCCCCTGTTGTTTCTCCAAATAATGTCTGTCGTAACGTTCAGGTATAACAAAAACATTTTTATTTTCTCCTACGTAAGCGCTTCTTATACTTAAGCTTTTTGGAATTACCTTTCTTTAACAAGTAATCGTTAGCATATAAAACACTACCAATTAGTTTGAAAATAACGGTAGAAACAACTACTGAAAGAATCAATGATAAAAAGGGTAAACTGGCATATTCTCTAAGAAATACACTATTTAGATCATTCAACGAATAACCAAATATTCTGTAAGCAAACAAAGTCTCTCTATTTTTATCAAATACATGATAGAAGAATAAAGTGGTAATAGAAAACAATTTTAATTTTGCAAATAATTGTTTTCCACCTAAACTAAATTCTTGCGGTTGCTTCGTTCGTTGTTGATAAGCCAGATATAGAAAATTATCTAACACAAGTATGATTACTGCTGGCAAAAACCAGACAACAATATCAATCGCAATGAAGTTGACAAAGAAGATATAGAGCACCAATGCACTTCCAGCATTGACAAAATAGTAAACTTCTTTGTAAGAAGCGCCATATTGCCTATACATAAACAACCGTATATATAAAAATATATGGTACACAAACAGACTTAGGGCTATAGAGATGAATGAAAAGTCTTGATCAATTGTTTCCAATCCTGCATGGAACACAACCAAAAACAGCATCGAAGATACTAGCTCAGAAAACCAATAAATTTTTCCATTGTTCCACCGCAGCGAAAACAACTTGAATTGTTTAAATCCCCTATAAAAATTAGATACTAGAAGGTAGCGGAATGTTACAAATAAGATACAAAAAAAGATTCCCAGAAAGTCCGTGCGAAACTCCAGACCGATACGATCAAACTCAAAATCAACAAATAATAGCAAAATGATGCTAATTATATCAGTCAAGATATGAGCGTACACTTTAAATTTGAGTACCTTATCGCCAAAAAAAGACACACATATATCTAAAATAAAAAATGGAACTATATTCCACGTATTCCAAGCCTGATAAAAAAGCCAAATAAGGAAAAACGATGGAATAATATGATATAAAAACAGCCAGACATGAGAAACTTTTGACATTTCTTTTCCCACAACTGAGCTATAGCGGACAATAGCAGCGCACTTCAGTAAAACACATGCAAACAATAGCCAAAAAACTAAACTATATTCAAATTTTTCAAATTGTAACAAGTCTTCAAAAGGCAGTTTCCCAACTAACATTCTAGCGATAAAAGCAAACAAAAGATTCAACCAAGGAAACCAAAGATAGTAGGTTTCCCTAAGCTTTCTATGCTTTATTTCTTTCACTATCAACTGATAAAAATGAGACACCACTTGTTGCAAACTCTCACCTCCAAAATCCTATTCTATACCAAAACGTCCGTAATGTTTCTTCTCACCGGCACACGTCCGTAGGTCTGCTCTGCTATGCCTTTCGCACCAAGTTGATAGACACTATCTGCCTGCTGGGTCAAGCTGTCCCAAGGCTCCTTGCCAATTCGTGTCACCAGATCCACCTTGTCCTTAACCTGTTTGAGATAGGCTTGACCTATCGATGTAAAGCCCAGCACATGAATAGCTTTTGGTAGCGGGGTCTCCACTGCATTGACCAAGATGTAGGTCAAAATCCGTCGTACTCGCGCCTTAGTGTAGCGCTTGGTCGCAACAGCATTTACCAATTCTTCTACATTCGTCACACTACCAATGGCAGAGCGGATACGACTGGCTAGTTCATCGTTAACCTGAAAAATCTGACTCAGGTCTTGATGGGTCGTAATTTGATAACGAAGCAGAGAAAAATAATGATTCCAACCGACTTTAGTTGCCTTTTCAAAAAGAGCTGCCGAAGGTAAAAAATCACGTACCAAATGTAATTGGTCGACTCCTTTTCGGATAGCCGTAGCCGAAGCATAGCTCGTCTCAACTTCTTCCGAGTGAAAACCTGCTCCCTGCCGCTGTACAGGACTTAGTTGAATTCCAGTCCCAGCCACCGCCTTTGCGTAGGCTAGGGCTAGGATATGATTGGGAGTATCGCCTGTGAAGTTCAGACCAGCAAATTCCTGCCACATAATCTGAGTTTTCTGTGGATAAGACAGATTCTCTGGCAAATTCTTCACAAACATCTCTATTTTCTCTGATTTTTCCACATAAATATCAGCAATCCTCTGATAATCCAACATTTCTTCTGTACCAAAAACCAGCTTTTCCACACCTAGTCTATATAAAATATCTATAGCTCCTTTAGCAAAATGATCTGCCGACTGAACAGATACTAAAAAGGGCATTTCAACCACAAGATCTGCCCCATGCTCCAAAGCCATCTGAGCCCGCGTCCACTTATCCACAATGGCCGGTTCCCCACGCTGTACAAAATTACCAGACATAACGACAATTTTTACGCCTTCTGCTTGTTCCAACAGGTACTTGTGTCCTGTGTGAAATGGATTGTATTCTGCTACGATACCAGAAATCATGCCTTGACCGCCTTAAAGAACCAACGCTGACTGGTTTCAGTTGGAAACTCGTCCTCAAAATCTGCAAAGATTTCTACAGAACCAAAACCAGCTTGTTTCAACAAGTCAACATAAGTTTCAATCGGATAGGTCCGCTCTTCATGAACCTCATCACGACGGATAAATCTCTCAGGTTCACCAGTTTCATCTTTGACAAAAAAGGTCAACTCGTGAACAACAGAGTACTCATGTTCTCCCTTATAGGTATCCCAAACGAAGGCAAACTCCTCATAATTTTCATGATAGCTATAACCTGCAAAGACTTCCTCCATTTGATAAATGGAATGCACATCAAAAATGAAAACACCACCATGGTTGAGAACAGAATGAACACCTTCAAAAACACGCAAAACCGCCGCCTCATTTCCCATATAGCAAAGACTATCGGAGTAGCAGGTCACCGCATCAAAGTCACCAACACCTTCCAAGGCCATCATATCTGCCTGAGCCAATTCAAGCATAACTCCAGCAATCTCTGCCCTTTTCTGAGCTAATTCAAGCATCTCATAACTAAGATCCAAGCCGGTTACATCATAACCTGCTTGAGCAAAACGAACAGCTTGAACTCCGGTTCCACAAGCTAATTCTAAAATTGTCTTTGCATTCTTTGGCAAATGCCGTAGGCTAAAATCGGTCCATTGGTCGTAAAGGCTATCGTCCATGATTTCATCATAGACTGCCGCAAAGGTTTCATAAGTTGCCATATTAGTCTCCTCTCTTGCTTTGATAGATTCTATCACTTTGCTGGCTTGAACAAAGCCAAACTTTTGCAAAAAGCAGTCCTCAGACTGCTTTATTATTTCACTCCTAAGAGAGAATCAAGCTCTACAAAGCTTCCCTCATGCCAGAGCTTCTCTAAGTTATAAAGTTCACGCATTTCTTCTGAGAAGATATGGACGACCACACCTCCAAGGTCTAAAAGGATCCAGCCACCGTTGCTGTCGCCTTCCATACGAATCCCTTTGAAACCAGCATCAACTACCTTTTCACGAATGTTTTCCGCAATAGCTTCCAACTGACGGCTGTTCATTGAGCTTGCAATAACAAAATAATCTGTCAAACTCGTAACGCCCTGTACATCAATCACAACAAGGTCCTCAGCCCGCTTGTCATCTGCAGCCTGAACCACAAGTTTTACTAAATCTAATTCTTTCATCTTATCCTTTCAAATTGTTTATTAGTGTATTTCTTTTGAGCAGATTGACCAAGCCAGATAGTTTGGTAATGGTCAATTAACTCTTTAGCACGCAGCTTTTCTGAAAAAGTTGCCGTTGTTCTATCTTCATAATGACCAACTTTGTAGCTTGGTCAAAAAGTTCACTTTCTCTTTGTGTCACTGCAAACTTGACAATTTTTATCTAAGTCTCTCAAGTGGCGAACATAACTATTATAGGTTTCGAGTGTTTGTGGATAGATGGGAATACGCTGTTTAGCCAGGTAGGAAATGGTCTGTGCTGTTTCGTAAGCAACAGCTTTATCTAAATTCTGTCTGGCTAACTCACGAGCTATCTCGACTCCAGGAAAATCACGATTAGGCTCGATGTAGTCTGCTACATAAAGAACCTTATCCAGCAAAGTCATTTGTCCTGCTCCAACCGTATGGCGTTGAATAGCTTGGAAAATCTCTGCATCTTTCAAACCAAAATCTTCTGAGACTTTATAGGCACCGACTACTCCATGCCAAATATTATTATCCCAATTAAGCAGTTCTCTATCCAGATCATACTTGACGATTAAGTCCTCAAAAATCTGATCCGCCACTTCCTTGGCATAATCATGTAAGAGCGCAGCTAAGCTGGCTTTTTTCATATCACAGCCATATCGCTCTGCTAACTCAATCGCGGCCTGCTCCACACCGAGAACGTGCTGAAACCGTTTTGGAGTCATAGCTACACTAATTTTTTCTAAAAGAGCCTTGCGATCAAAGCTTAAATCTGCTGCAATCATCTATAAAGTCCTTTTTCTTCAATATAGTCCAGGACCTCGTGGGGCACCATAAAATTAGGCACACGTCCTTGCTTGATAAAATCACGTACCATGCTGGAAGAAATATCCATGAGTGGAACATCTACCCAAATAACGGGATAGGAAGTCCCTGCCTTATAGCGCGGACGCTGCACACCGACAAATTGAACTAGTTTAATTAACTCATCAATCTTATGCCATTTTGGTAGGTAATCTACCATATCTGCACCGATAATGAAATAATAGTCGGTCTCAGGATTTTTTTCCTTCAACAATTTCATGGTATCGTAGGTATAACTGATACCTCGACGCTCCAACTCAATCGTTTCTATCCCCAAACCCGCAATACCCGCAATCGCCATCTTGAGCATGGAGTAGCGATGGTATTCATCAATGGTTTCTTTCTTATCCACATGGGGGGGAACACATTCTGGCATAAATAAGACCTCGTCCAGCTGCAACTGCTGACGAACCTGATCTGCCACAATCAAGTGAGCATTGTGGACAGGGTTAAAATTGCCTCCCAAAATTCCTACCTGCTTGCGATTGGTTTCTTTTTTTTCAACCTCTAATTCAACCTTGGTAAAGGGTGTTAAGAGTTCAATAGCCATGGGCTCTCCTTCTTAGATTTCTTTGACCTTTTTAGAAATTTTTCGGTTCTCTTTCTTACTGGATTGTTTGAACAAAATCAGGATACGACCGATTTTTTGAACCGTATCAACGCCGATTTCTTCTTCCAGAATTTCTGCGACTTCATAAATATTCTCGTCCGTATTTTGCAGTAGAGTCACCTTAATCAACTCACGCGCATCAAGTGCTTGACGAACGCTCGTCTTAATCTGGTCATTAAGACCATTTTTCCCGATTTGGATAATAGGCTTGAGTGCATGTGCCTGACTATTCAAAAAGGCACGTTGTTTAGATGTAAGCATAATATTTCCTTAATATTTTAGTATAATCTGATACAGACCTGAATCTCATACATAGCAAGATGCAGTGTCGTAGATACAATTGGAGGCAAGCAAATAAGATAAAATGCTACCCGATGAACATCAAAAATAGATGAAAAAGTAACTGCAATGCAAAAATGAAGCCTATCAAGGTAGATTGACAACGGATCATCTTGGCATTCATGGGGGCAGGGTTTTAAATGATAGCCTTGCGAACCACCACATCCACTCCCTTAGGTGCCCAAGCAGCAATTTTAGCTTTCTCGTTAATCCGAATCCAGCCAAGACCTGAAAAGACCACATCCGTCTTTTCAGTAATAGTAAATTCATGGCGGACTAGTTCTGGAAACTCTTTCAGTTCCTTGCTGGTTGGCGGTACCAAGAGACTGCCTGCATGTTTCTTATAAAAATCGCTAGCTCCTTCGAGTTTAGTGCGATGAAGTTGAAGCTCATTGTCAAAAAAAGCTGTAAAGCCCTGACGTTCACCAGCCACAAAGTCAAAACGACCAAGACCTGCCAAGAAAAGGGTTTGCTCTGGGTTGAGCTGGTAAGTTTTTGGCTTAATTTCCTTGCGAGGACTGATATATTTAAGATTCTTAGCTGTCAGATAGTGAGCCATCTGATGGCGATGGATAATTCCTGGAGTATCGTAAATAAATGAACCATCATCCAGAGGAATTTCAATCTTATCTAGAGTCGTTCCCGGAAAACGAGAAGTGGTAATAACATCCTTATCTCCTGTAATTTCCTGAATAATGGCGTTAATTAGGGTTGACTTACCCACATTAGTTACACCGACCACATAGACATCTCGTCCCTTGCGATGTTCTTCAATTTTCTCAATCAAGTCCTTGATTGCCTGCTTGTTTTGAGCAGAAGTTAGGACCACATCTACCGGTCGCATACCAGTTTCATTCGCTCTCTCTGTCAGCCATTGAGTCACTTTCCCCGTCTTGACAGACTTGGGCAGAATATCTTTCTTATTTCCCACTAAAAGAATATCGTTGCCAGAAGTAAAACGTGATAAGCCAGGGATAATGGAACCATTAAAATCAAAAATATCAATCACATTAACTACTAAGGCATCGCTTTCACCAACACTATGGAGGAGGCTCAGAAAGTCATCATCAGAAATATTGACATCTGAAATCTCATTATAATGGCGAAGGCGGAAACAACGTTGACAGTAAAGCTGCCCTGTTTCCAAACCTTTTTCTAAGGCTGATTGTGGCGTAAAGCCTGCAACGGACTTGTCTACCGTCTGAATCTTAGCACCGCAGCCGATACAAAATAATTCTTCCACTTACATTTCCCTCTTATGGTCTATCGCCCCGTATTTAGCGATGATTTTTTTCATAGTTCTTCGTTCGCGCCAACGGTTAATCTGTGTATTGATTGAGTCAGTCTTGATCAGTGGTTTAACCAATACAGACTTGAGACCAACTCGCTTAGCCGCCCGAATGTCTGTCATCAATTGGTCTCCAATCATGACCACTTCACTTGGCTTGACATCAAAGCGTTTTAAAGCTCGGTTCATGCCAAAGGTGAAAGGCTTGAGGGCAAAGGCTTCAAACTCAACCCCAAACTTCTCAACCGCCCGTTTGACACGTTCGTACTTATTATTAGAAACCACCACAACAGGAATGCCTGCTTCTCGCAAATCGTGTAACCACTGGCGCATCTCTGGCGTTCCATCAGGATTATTCCAAGCAATCAAGGTGTTATCTAAATCAACAAAAACTACCTTGATACCATGTTTTTTTAACCCTTCAACCGTCACATCATAGACTTTTTCCAAGCAAAAATCCGGCATGTAATTTTCTAAACTCACTATCGTCTCCAAAAGTTTTTATCAGATAATTATACCATTTTTCTATAAAAAATGCGAGCTACTTATAATAAAAACTCTTGGATAAACGAGTCTCGTTTGCCTGAATCTCATAATATTATTTTTTACTTAAGCTGACAGTCTCTCTCCACACAGTGATACAAAGTATTGTCCTCCCAATAAGATATTCACTTTAAAAAAATTCTTTTTTACCTTTACTCCTTCGACATAAAAAAGAAACACCTATTTTATAGGTGCTCTTAGGAGGGTTATGAAAAAGAATAACTGTATTATAACGTGACTATCTTAAAGAAATCTAAATACCTTTATTCATTTTAGTTTAATCGTCAAGTCGAATATTAAGCCTAACCAGCAAAATACAGACAAAAACACTTGGATAAACCAAGTGCTTTCAAGGAGATTATATGAAAAAGATTAAACGTAGTATAACTTTCTTAGCTTAAAGTAAACTAAATACCGTTATTCACTTTAATTTAGTCATCAAGTCTAATATCAAGCCTAACCAGCAAGATACAGACAAAAACACTTGGATAAACCAAGTGCTTTCAAGGAGATTATATGAAAAAGATTAAACATAGTATAACTTTCTTAGCTTAAAGTAAACTAAAGTCATTCTTACCAAAATAATCTCGTCCCATGTACTTGATCAAGAGGTAATTTATCCAGTAATTGTGGGACATTATCTACTGTCAAGCCACCACCGACCAAAATTTCAATTCTTCCTACTGCATAGTTAACGATTTCCCGCAACCAAGCAAGGTTATCCAGAGCACACCCTGTCAGGCTTCCTCTGGTCAAGATCCGCGTAACACCACGTTCTGCCAGCCAATCAATCGCTTCAAACTGGCGATTGCGAGGAATGTGATCAAAAGCCATGTGAAAGACTATTTGACAACCTTTTGATACTGCCAAGAGCTTTTCCATAGCTACTTCATCTAACCAATTCTCCTCCGTTAGCAGACCGTAGACCAGACCATCTGAACCCAGCCTTTTAGCGACCTTACAATCCTCTACCATCATCTCAAGTTCTGCTTCGTCGTAGCAAAAATTTCCACCACGAGGACGAATCATGGTCATCACGGTTGCATCGTATGTGTGAGCTAGCTGACAAACATAGTCAATCACTGCGTAACTTGGAGTCGTTCCTCCCACAGCTAAATTGTCACAGAGTTCGATACGCTGAGCACCACTTGACAATGCCCTTACTAGGTCTACATGATTTTCTGAACAAAATTCTTTTATCATTGCTAATTCCATTTCAATCTTTTCTTTTAGTATAGCAAAAAAGAGGTTGGAACAAAAGTCCACCCTCACTTTTTAGAGTTTATTTTCCCACTCTCCAAAACAAGCAAATCTTTTAAGGAAACCAAGAGAACCGCCATTAAAATCAAGAACATTCCAACAAAATCAATCAAATAGAAGCGTTCGTTAACCAGCCAAACCGCAAAAAACACGGATGCTACAGGCTCGATGGAAGCCAAAAGACTTCCCTTAACAGGACCGACTAGGCTAACTCCCTTGAGAAAGGCAGTGTAGGCAAAAATTGTTCCGACACCAACAATCCCCAGCAAGCCAAGCAGACTTCCACCATCAAAGGGCAGGCTATATTGCCAAGTCTGTAAACCAACAGTCACCACAAAGCCTCCCATCAACATGCCAAGTCCAATCACAACTGTGCTACCATATTCACGAATCAATTTAGTTGGAAGTATGATATAAAGGGCATAGGTAAAGGCAGAAAAAATTCCCCAAAAGAAACCAATAGGAGTCACAGCCAGTTGATCCAATTGTCCATGTGTAGCAATCAAAAAGGTTCCCGCAATAGCCAAACCAATCGAAATAAGTTCGATACCAGTTGGTCTCTGGCGGTCCTTCAAACAAGTATAGGCTAAAACCAGAATGGGACAGAGATATTGAAGAACAGTAGCTGTCCCAGCATTAGTGTGGTAAATAGCCTGTAGGTAGGCGGTCTGATTCAATACTAGACCTAACATAGCAAATATAAAGATTCCTAACAAGGCAGACTTACTTTTCAGCACAGCTATAAGCCGCTCCCTAGCGGTCGCATAAGCTAGACTTAGTAAAAACACTCCTGATATTAGCAAACGAAAAGAAGTAATCACATCAACTGATACTCCTCGTATCATTAGATATTGTCCACTTACTCCTGATAGACCCCAAGCAATCCCAGCAATCAGAGTAATGACCGTTCCAGCTTTAGAATCTTTCATATTACCTCCCCGACTTATTTTCAAATCAATCCACTTTAATAGACTCTAGCCAAGCATTGGCTTTATTACTACACCTATATTTGATTTGAGCTGATTATTATTATAACAAAAAGAGTAGGCTTCGTGTACTGCCCCCCGAAAGTTGAACAAGAAATATTTTTGAGCCTTGCTTCGTCCATCAGACCGTATTCTCTCAGCTTTTTTAGTACGGCATTTTGAACACAGTCTAAACCATATTTGTCAATCAGTCGGACCAAGTATTGGAGATGAGCTTTATTCACATCAAATTTTTGGCTGAGTTGTAGCCACGTCCAACCTAATTGTTTTAAGTGATAGATTTCAACTTTATCGTTAGCGTTTAATTTTATAAGAAAAGCACCCCAATCGTTAGATTTTGTGTCTAACTTTCGGGGTGCAGTACATCATCCTACTCTTTCTAATCCTCTTACAAAGATAAACCGACAGTCTCTAAAAATCGCATGAAAGCTGCTTGACCTTCTGGAGTACGTTTGTAAACACCTGCATCTTCTAAAACCTGGGAAAAAATTTTCCCAACAGATTCACGAACAAGTTGACCTACATTACTTTCAGTGAGATCTGGATTTTCAGTCTTCAGACGTTCTGCCCAAACCTGATGGCAATCAGCTACTTGGCTTCTCTGTCCTAGTAAGAATTTTTCCACCTCAGCTAATTCCGTCTTGAGTCTTGGTGGTAAAATAGCCAACCCCATAACCTCAATCAATCCAATATTTTCTTTCTTGATATGTTGGACATCTGGATGAGGATGGTAAATACCATCTGGAAATTCTTCTGATGTCTGATTATCACGGAGAACTAAATCCAGCTCATACAAATCAGCTCGTTTCCGAGCAATTGGAGTAATTGTATGATGAGGAATACCGTCCGTCTCAGCCTTTATCTGTACTAAATCATCTGAATAGCTCCGCCATTTTTCCAAAATCTTTATAGCCAAACCAAGGAGAGGCTCTTTATCACTGGCAGTCAAACGAATTACAGACATCGGCCATTTAACAATTCCTGCCTGCACGGTTTCAAATCCTGCAAAAGTCAATTTTTTCTCAATAGGAGCTTGATCCATAGCAAAATGATGACGCCCCCCCTGATAATGATTGTGAGTCAAAATGGAGCCACCTGAAATCGGCAAATCCGAGTTGGATCCAATAAAATAGCCTGGCAACATGTCAATTAGTTCCAATAATTGTACAAAAGTCTGTGAAGTGATTGACATTGGGACGTGTTGAGTATTGAGGAAAATCGCATGCTCATCAAAGTAGGCATAAGGAGAATATTGGAACCCCCAACACTCTTTCCCCAAATCCATACGAATGATGCGGTGGTTTGCACGCGCAGGGTGGTTAATTCGCCCTTGGTACCCTTCATTTTCCATACAAAGTAGACACTTGGGATAGTTAGAACTTTCTGCCTTCGTTGCTGCTGCGATAGCTTTGGGATCCTTTTCAGGTTTGGACAGATTGATGGTAATTTCCAAATCACCATATTCTGTAGGCACTTGATAATAGATATTTTTGGCTACAGCAGCTACTTTGATATAATCATTTTTCTTGCTAAGGCTATAAAAATCAGCAATAGCCTGTTCAGGAGCAGTTGCATAGGTCTCCCAGAACTGACGATTGACCTGACTAGGACTTGGAGTTATCAAGTCCATGAGGCTAGCGCCAACCACTTCTTGCTCTTCTACCAGTTCTCCGATAAAGCCTGTTTGGACAGCCTGAGCTAAGAGAGCATCTTTGAGTTCAATCAGATTTTCCAAGTTCGTCTCTACAGTCAGCACCTGCTCTCCAACCAAAGCGATAACTCTATTGCGCAGATAGAGAGCATCCATTTCTTCAAAGCTACTATGGGCAATGACCTGCTCCACAAATTTATCCACAAGATTTATCATTATTTCTCCAATATCTAGTAAGTTTAATCATTCTTGTTATTACTTTACAGCATATTAAGTGCTAAAAATCAAACAGAGATAGAGCTTCATCCCCTCAACAAGGTACAGATGTAACCAACAGAATAAAATACAAGAAATAGCTAGAGAATACAGGATCCACCAGCAATTTCGGCGACATAGAAGCTTGGCTCATAGCCAACAACCTCTGTGTAAATTTTGCCAACATTTCCTGTAAAAACCTCAACCTGATCTCTATGTACGATGGCGATACCGCAACCACCAAAACCTGCACCTGTCATACGAGCTCCCAAGACTCCCTCTTGTTCCCAAGCAGTGTGAACAAGAGTATCTAATTCCAAGCCTGTCACCTCATAATCATGTTCCAAAGAAACATGAGAAGCATTGATTAGACGGCCAAACATTTTCAAATCCCCTTCTTCCAAAGCTTTTCTAGCCTGTAAAGTTCGTTGATTTTCTAAGACAGCATGACGAGCCCGCTTAATCCGATTTTTGTCCTTAATCAGGTAGCTATACTGGTCAAAGGTCCACTCATCTAGCTCACCTAAGGTTTGAATCGTAAGGAGACTATTAAGTTCCTCAACCGCCTTTTCACACTCAGCACGGCGTTCATTATATTTTGAATCCGCCAATTCACGACGTTTGTTGGTATTCATAATAACAATGACATAATCTCCTAAATCAAGTGGAACCAGGTCATAGTTCAGGGTATTGGTATCCAGATAAATGGCTCTATTGTCTGCCCCCATACCGATAGCAAATTGATCCATAATTCCAGAGTTAACTCCGATAAAATGATTTTCCGTTTGTTTTCCAATTTTCACCAAGTCCAAGCGAGTTAAATCTAAGTCATATAAGTTCTCAGCAATAATCCCAATCAAGAGTTCCAGAGAAGCAGATGAAGACAAACCCGATCCATTTGGAATATTACCATAAATGAAAATTTCCATACCTGTATCAATCCTGTGACCTGCTTCCTGCAAGAACTTAAGTACCCCCTTGGCATAGTTGGCCCAGTTATCTGCCTTATCAAAGACAAGATTGTCTAAGCCAACCTCAATAATCCCCACTTCTCCAAAGTTGGCAGAATAAAAACGCAAAAGGCGATCCTCACGCTTACGAGCTGCACCATAAGTTCCCAAGGTGATAGCAGCCGGAAAAACATGCCCTCCATTGTAGTCCGTATGCTCGCCAATCAAATTGATCCGTCCCGGTGAGAAGAAAGTCGCATCAGCCTCTTGACCAAAAATATCCAAAAAGGACCGTCTTAGTTGTTCTTTTTCCATGAGAACCTCCTGTGTGTTGTAATCGTTTTCTTTTATTGTACAATTCACTAGTTAAATTGTCAATTTTTTACTAAAAATTTACTAATTTTATTTTTTATGCTATACTAAGCATAAATAAACAGGAGAATATCATGGTTACTATAAAAGACATCGCTAAAAAAGCAGAGCTATCCCCTGCCACTATTTCCAGAGTTTTGAATGGGGATACAAGTCTCTCTGTCAGCCAAGAAACGCGTCAAAAAATTTTAGCTCTGGCACAGAAACTTGGTTACATCAAACACTTAAAAAAGCAGGCTCCTCAGCAAAAAGGTACCATCGGCATCGTCCAATGGTACACCGAAAGTGAAGAGTTAGCAGATCTCTACTATTATTCTATTCGGGTTAGTATTGAACAGACAGCCAGTCAATTAGGTTATCAGATTGTCCGCTCCTTCAACGATTTGACAAATCCACTCCTCCACAACCTAGATGGCATCATTGCAGTCGGTAAATTTTCTTCTGAGCAAATAGCAGAGCTGGCTAGTCTATCTCCTCAGTTAATTTTTGTTGACTCTGATACGCTGCCTGAAGGATTTTCCTGTATCACAACTGACTTTGAACACTCTGTTCAGATTGTAATCGACCACTTCCGTTCGCAAAACATAATAGACATCGGCTTGCTAGTTGGTCAAGAAAAAACAACAGACGGCTACCAACTCCCGACAGACCCTCGCCTAATTGCCTTTAGAAACTACCTAGGAACCTTGGGTATTTTTCAAGAGAACTACATCTATCAAGGAAACTTTTCTACCCAGTCAGGCTACGAACTGATGAGTCAAGCCATAGAGGACTTGGGCGAGCAACTCCCTCCTGCCTTCTTTATTGCTAATGATACCTTAGCTGTCGGAGCTCTCCGTGCGCTACAAGAACGACAGATTGCCGTTCCAGAACGAGTTCAACTGATTACCTTTAACGATACAGCCATCACCCGTCAAGTCTATCCAGCCCTCTCTTCTATCAGCGTCTTCACCGAAGAAATGGGGCAAGAAGCTGCACAACTCCTCGATCGCATGATAGCAACTTCAGGCATCTATCACCCACGAAAGATAAAACTAGGAACTCGGCTGGTCATTCGAGATAGTAGTTATTAAAACTTTATATGAATGTAGTAAAAACCGAGAGCCCTAAAGACGAGTTCTCGGTTTTATCATATTCTTTTTAATCCAACAACTTAGCCAATTCCTGTGCTAATAATTGTTGAGCAACTTGTGGGTTGGCTTGTCCCTTGGTTGCCTTCATGAGGAAACCTGTAAAGGCCTTATCCGCATTCCGCTTACCAGACTTGAAGTCTGCCACCGCTGCTTCGTTGTCGGCAAAGACCTGATGGATAATCGGAATCAAAACTGCCGGATCTGAAATCTGCACCAAACCAGCCTTCTCAACGAAAACTTTGGCAGAACCACCTTCCTTAGCCAGATGGACAAAGACCTTCTTGGCAATCTTAGAAGAGATGGTACCATCAGCAATTAGAGCAAGCATTTCCACCAGATTTTCTGGAGTCAGAGCGATTTGTTCAATGGTCCTGCCTTCCGCATTGAGGAATTGAGCGACTTCACCCTGTAGCCAGTTAGAAACCTGTTTAGCATCACCACCTAGTGCCACCGCTGCCTCAAAGAAGTCAGAAAGCGCCTTGGTCGCAGTCAGTTGCCCTGCATCATAGGTCGTCAAACCAAGCTTATCTACATAATTGGCACGACGAACTTTTGGAAAGACTGGTAGGTCTTTTCGCACTTCCTCAATCCAGTCATCATCAATCTCATAGAGTGGCAAGTCTGGTTCTGGAAAATACCGATAGTCAGACGAACCTTCTTTGACACGCATCAGAATGGTTTCACCAGTTGACTCATCATAGCGACGGGTCTCTTGCTGAATTTGACCACCGGAACGCAGAATCTTAGTCTGACGCTCTACCTCGTACTGTAAGCCCTTGCGGACATAGTTAAAGGAGTTCAAATTCTTCAACTCGGTCTTGGTACCAAACTTCTCCTGACCATAAGGACGCAAAGAAATATTGGCATCGACCCGCATAGAGCCTTCTTCCATTTTGACATCAGAAATACCTGTATACTGGATAATTTCCTTGAGAGCTGTCAAATAAGCATAGGCTTCCTCAGGCGAGCGCATATCTGCTTCTGATACAATCTCAATCAAAGGTACACCCTGACGGTTAAGATCCACATAGGAATAACCATCTGTACCATGCGTATTTTTCCCTGCATCCTCTTCCAAATGAGCACGTTCGATACGGATTTTCTTAGTCGTACCATCTTCTAGCTCAATCTCAATCCAGCCATCGTAGCCAATTGGCTCATCAAACTGGGAAATCTGATAGGCTTTTGGATTATCGGGATAGAAATAATTCTTTCGGTCAAAGTGCATTTCCTTGTGAATAGCCATATTTAAGGCCAAAGCCGCCTTGATACCTGCATCCACAACTCCTTTATTCAAAACAGGAAGAACCCCTGGGAACGACCAATCAATCACATTGGTATTGGCATTTGGATCCTCGCCAAAATGAGCGGATGAAGGTGAGAAAATCTTAGAATTGGTATTCAACTCCACATGGACTTCTAGACCAATTATCGTTTCAAAGTTCATTTGTTAGCACCTCCAAAAATCACTGGTTGTTGCTTATGGTAATCTGTCGTTGCCTCAAAAGCAGCAGCTACTTGATAAATCGTTTCTTCTGAATATTTTGGACCAATCAACTGCAAACCAACTGGCAGACCCTCTACAAAACCAGCAGGGATAGATAGTCCTGGAAGACCAGCCAAGTTAACAGGAATGGTTAAGAGATCCGCCAAGTACATAGCTACAGGATCATGGTTCAGGGTATCCAAATCAAAGGCCACTGTCGGAGCTGTCGGTCCCAAAATCAAATCATAATTCGCAAAAACTTTTTCAAAGTCTTGGATAATCAAGGTTCGTACTTGACCAGCCTTCTTGAAGTAGGCATCGTAATAACCAGATGATAAGCTAAAGGTTCCCAACATAATACGGCGCTTAACCTCCTCACCGAAACCTTGGCTACGCGTTTTTACATAAATTTCTTCCAAATTGGTCGCATCTGGTGCGCGGAAACCATAACGAATACCATCAAAGCGCTGCAAATTTGAAGAAGCCTCTGACGAAGCAATAATATAATAAACAGCGACTCCATACTTAGAATGCGGCAGGCTCACTTCCTCAATAATAGCTCCCAAACTTTCCAAATGCTTAGCAGCCTTGAGAATTGTTTCTTTGACCTGCGGATCAATCCCTTTCCCTATATATTCCTTAGGAAGTGCAATTTTAAGTCCTTTGATGTCTTGACCAATCTTGCTAGTAAAGTCGGCAATCCCATTGAGGATTGAGGTTGCATCTTTCGCATCATGTCCTGAGATAACATTGAGCAATTGAGCATTTTCCTTAACCGTCTGTGAAAATGGACCAATCTGATCAAGAGAAGAACCAAAAGCAATCAACCCAAAACGTGATACCGTTCCATAGGTCGGTTTCATTCCAACAATACCATTAAAAGCTGCTGGTTGACGGATAGAACCACCCGTATCTGATCCCAAAGATAAACGAACTTGCCCAGAAGCAACAGCTGCTGCTGAACCACCCGATGAACCACCAGGAACCTTGGCTTGATCCCAAGCATTCTTTGTTGGCTTAAAGGCAGAATTTTCGTTAGATCCACCCATAGCAAACTCGTCCATATTGGTCTTACCGATGACAATCATCCCTGCATCATAGGCTTGAGAAACAGCAGTCGCATCAAAAATTGGCTCATAGTTGTAGAGCATTTTAGAAGCTGCTGTCGTTAGAATTCCCTTAGTAGAGATATTATCCTTAACGGCAAATGGAATACCTGCCATAACATTATCTGCATCGATCCCTTTTTTATCAAGAGCAGCAGCTTGAGCCAAAGCCTCATCTTCCGTAATCGTCAAGAAGGCATCCACAGCATTCTCACGACTCTTGATGTCTGCTAACGTTGCCTTAGTCAACTCAAGCACAGAAATCTCCTTTTTGACAAGAAGGTCATGCAACTCATCAATGGTCTTATGATTAAATGTCATTCGGCTTCTCCTCCTCCATCTAAAATCGCTGGTACCTTGATAAAGTTATTTTGAGACTCAGGTACATTTTTAAACAAAGCCTCACAACTCTCGCCTTTTTGGGCAATATCTTCCCGCAAAACGTTCTTACGATCAGCCATGGTTGTCGTCACAGAAACACCTGTTGTATCCACTTCATTGAGCAATTCAACCATATCAACAATCTTGCTCAAGGTCGTTGCAAACACGGCTGTCTCTTGGTCCGAAAATTCCAGCTTAGATAGCTTAGCAACGTGACGGACTTCAGCTTCAGAAATCTTCATTCTTACTTTCCTCCTATGGAAATCTATTTTTCATTATACCATATTTCTAGACTTGAAAAAAGGTAGAAATCACCTCGTATACCACCATTCTCTATCAAAAAACCAGCCCAAAAGGCTGGTCTCCAATGCATATACTCAACGAAAACTAGTCTAATATCGTTGCACCGAGTACATAGCGCAGATGATTAAGCGCAAATTGATGACGCTCCTCCGTTAAGGTAGCAATCGCTGATGCTACCACTTCAATCTGATAACCTTTATTGTAGGCATCAATAGCTGTATGAAGGACACAGATGTCTGACAGAACCCCTGTTAGAACCACCGTATCTACTCTACGCTCCCTCAAACGAACATCCAAATCTGTCCCCGAAAAAGCTGAGTAATACCGCTTATCGATCCAATGCACACGTGCATGATGCTTATATACCTGATAAAAATCTGCCAGAGGGCCATATAAATTACGCCCTTGTGTTCCTATAATATTATGAGGAGGAAATAACTTCATCTCTGGATGAAAATGATCCTCTTCCCTATGGGCATCAATTGCAAAGAAAATATAGTCTCCATTTTCGAAAGACTCCCTTGTGACTTGCGCAATACGATCAGAAATAGCCTGCGCTGGCGATCCAACCGTTAACTTACCACTCGCTGCAACCATATCTACTACGTAGTCAATTGAGATAAGCGCCTTAGTCACCTTAATAATCACGTTTCTTAATCTCATCAAAAATCGCCGGAATAAGAACCTTCAGATAGGTTCCTTTCATTCCCAGAGAACGACTTTCAATAATACCAGCACTTTCCAATTTACGAAGTGCATTAACAATAACAGATCGAGTAATACCAATACGATCAGCAATAACTGAGGCCATCAACTGCCCCTCATTGCCAGTCAACTCACCTAAAATAGCTGCAACAGCCTTCATTTCTGAATAAGAAAGGGTATTGACAGCCATATTGACTGCAGCACGACGACGAATATTCTTTTCATCTTCTTCCCTTTGGAAATTGAGTAATTGAATCCCAACTACTGTTGCTGCAATCTCCACTAGAATCAAATCATCGTCATGGAACTGCTCATCATTACGCCAAATAATGAGGGAACCAAATCGAATCCCCGTTACATGGATAGGAGCAATCGTTGTCAAACCATTGGGATAGGTAGAACGCAACTCAACTGGTATAGCAGTCAACTCACTTTCTACAGGCAAATTAACCTGAGTATCATAAACCCGAGCAACAGATCTCACGTATTCTTCGGGAAACTGCTTATTTTGAAAAAATTCTTCCACACGATCATTGTTTGTTTTATAGTTCATGTGGTACCCCAAAACCTCACCCTCACTATTGATAATGCAAGAGTTACAATCAATGATGGCTGATAAATGATCAGCAATGGCATTGTAGGGCAATTCTTCCGCCAATTGCTCTTCGGAACGCTTCAAAATAGAAGTAATATCCCGTGTCTTTTCTAATAATGTTGTCATACTTTCCTCTTTACTCTGTAATTGCTTTCAGTATAGCAAAAAATACACAAAATTTCAATAATTATCAGAAAATTTACCGTTATTAGAAAACAAAAATCATTCTAATCAAATGAAAAGAAGGCTGTAGAACCCATTTACACCCTTCAAAACCAGATTACCTACGATATTGACGCAAGAATCGTGTCATCTTCTCCTGAATCTCTGCCAATTCATCAACACGTGGTAGATACACAATACGGAAATGGTCAGGATCTTTCCAGTTAAAGCCACGTCCATGTACTAAAAGTACCTTCTCCTGCTTGAGGAAATCCAAGACAAATTGCTCATCATCATCTATCCGGTACATCTCCCGATCAATTTTTGGAAACACATACAGCCCTGCTTTAGGCTTGATAGTAGAAAGTCCTGGAATATCATTGATAGCTTTTGTTATAAACTCCCTCTGTTCGTACAAACGCCCCCCAGGAATCAATAATTTATCCACAGATTGATGTCCTCCAAGAGAAGTTTGTACCACTTGTTGAGCTAAAACATTGGAACAAAGTCGCATGTTAGACAACATATTCAATCCTTCAATGTACCCCTTAACATGCTTCTTGGGACCTGACAAGACCATCCAGCCTACCCGGAAACCACAAATCCGATGAGACTTGGACAAACCATTCATCGTCACGACAAACAAATCTGGAGCCAGGGTAGCAATCGGAATATGAACCGCGCCATCAAAGACCATTCGATCATAAATTTCATCAGAAAAGATAATAAGCTCATGCCGCCGAGCAATATCAATAATCCCCTCTAAAATTTCTTTAGGATATAGAGCACCTGTTGGGTTGTTAGGATTGATCAGTACGATAGCCTTGGTTCGTGAAGTAATCTTAGACTCCATATCCTCCAAATCCGGATACCAATCAGCCGCCTCGTCACAGATATAATGGACAGCCTTCCCACCTGCTAAACTAATAGCTGCTGTCCACAATGGATAGTCTGGCATAGGTACCAAAACCTCATCACCATTATCTAGCAAACCTTGCATAGACATAACAATCAGCTCACTAACACCATTTCCAAGGTAAATATCTTCAATATCAACATTTGGAAACTTCTTCAACTGACAATATTGCATAATCGCCTTGCGAGCTGAAAAAATACCTTTACTATTAGAGTACCCCTCTGATTTTCGAGCATTATGAATCAAATCACGGATTACCTCATCTGGCGCCGTAAAACCAAATTCAGCAGGATTACCTGTATTCAAGCGCAAAATCTGCTCACCATTGGCACGCATGCGCATGGCTTCTTCCAAGACAGGACCACGAATGTCATAAGCTACATCATCCAATTTTGTTGATTTATTAAACTGCTTCATGCCGTTACCTCAACTTTCTATCTGTTCTATTGTACTTTAAAAGGT
Organism: Streptococcus sp. DAT741; assembly: GCF_009866825.1. Classification (NCBI taxonomy): domain Bacteria; kingdom Bacillati; phylum Bacillota; class Bacilli; order Lactobacillales; family Streptococcaceae; genus Streptococcus; species Streptococcus sp. DAT741. Next base: position 337,700 of record NZ_CP019557.1, on the reverse strand, counting down.
TAAAAAGTACAAGAATCCTTTACAATTTATCTCAAAAGGCTTATAATGAGGGCGTAACCTATACTGTCTATCATAGACCGGCCTTCTGAAAGGAGTGATGGTAATGACCCAATCATATAAAACAATTCTTGTTGCTGTAGACGGTTCAAAAGGAGCCGAATTAGCTCTCCACAAGGCTATACATGTCGCTATGCGCAACCAAGCTCGCTTGATTATTGCTCATGTTATTGATACACGTTCTCTTCATAATGTTATCGCTTTTGATGCCTCTGTCTATGAGTCTTTAGAAAGAGAGGCAGAACTTCTTCTTGAAGAATACAAGCAAGAAGCACTGAATGCTGGGCTAATTGATGTTCAAATTCGCGTTGAATTTGGCAATCCAAAAACCTTGTTAGCTGTAGATATTCCTAAGGAAACAGGAGCCGATCTCATGTTGTTAGGAGCAACCGGTCTCAACGCCTTCGAGCGACTCCTTATCGGTTCTTCATCTGAATACATCATGCGCCATGCCAATATTGATTTACTTATTGTGCGAGATGGAGAGAAAAGTTTATAAAGTGAAAGACTTGATTTAGTGATCAAGTCTTTTCATTTGTCTCTTCAGTTCTTCTTGAATCTTTCCCTCTGGCGCAAAGCGTTCTTCCCAATCATCTGGTTTTAAAATTTTATGAGTAACCGGATCAAAATGTGCCCTACCATCTGGGAATATCTTCCCCATATTGGCTGCATGAACCAAATGGAAAATCGGCTCTGGATCAACCCCCATTAAAACAAACGAACCATAGGTAAAATACAGAATATCCAAAAGAGCATCTACCTGATCTCGCATAGAGACACCCACTAACCGTTTGCTGCACACCTTCTCAACTGCTTTATCTAACTGCTGGTGAAGCTGGGCAATCCGTCCATGAAAATCCTCTTCACTTTCAGAAGCTGCATACAAAAATTCTACCAATTCTTCAAGCTTAAAACCAACACGGTGCACAGCAGTCTCCCCATCATATTCCTGTGGCACTTCCTGAATTTGTCCATCCATTAAGATATGGAAATCTCTCACTCTATTAAAATTGTTATCCTTGCTCTGAAACATCTTTCTCCTCAATCACTCCAAAATGAATTAGCGCCTTGCAAATCCCATCTTGATTGTTTGTATCCGTAACAAAAGAAGCTACTTGTTTAGCTTTTACAGTCCCATTTCCCATAGCAACCGAGTACTTGATTTCTTGCAGCATCTCAAAATCATTATCAGAATCACCAAATACCATGACATTATCTAAACTAAATTGATATTGCTTGGCTATCCTTAAAATACCCGTCAGTTTCGAGTTCCCCTTACTGATGATATCTGTAGCATAGGGACTTGAACGCGTAAAAGATACATCAGAAAACCGTTCTTCCAGCATCTGCGTTTCTTCCTCACTAACCAACAACATTAGCTGATAGATAGGCTGAAGTAGAAAATTTTTTAGATCGTTCTGTTGCTGAGGACTAATCCAACGTACAATACGATTAAAAATAAAATGAACAAAAGTAGCCCAAGACTCAGGAATCATGCGAGTGACTCGGTAGGCAAAATTTCCCATCCCAGCACTCATAATCTTACTTCCAAATACACCCCTAGCAGTCCCGAAAGATAGCTCCTTACGGTGCAGCTGAGCATATTCTATAATCTGTTCAATCTGTTTCGACTCTAGAACCTGACTATAAATAACTTCCTCCCTTGAAAAAATATATTGACCATTATAAGCAATTGCCAAATCCAAGCCAAGACTAGCCATATATTGTAAAATAAAACGCGGACCTCGACCAGTAGCCAAACCAACTAAAATACCTTTTTCTTTCAAAGCATTGATAGCAAGAATTGTTGACTTACTGACCATACGACTATCTGTCAATAAAGTACCATCAATATCGAAAAATACAGCCTTTATTGTCAACCCATCTCACCTTCTTTCTCGGAAATTATGATACAATTAGTATATCATATTTTGAAAGAATCAGAAAATTTATGAAAAGAATTCTAGTATTGCATACAGGCGGAACAATCTCTATGCAAGCCAATCAACAAGGAGAGGTCGTCTCAAACCCAGTCAATCCTATGACAAAAATAGATACACCGATAGAAGAAATCCAAATTACTTCCTTGGATTTTTTCAATGTTCCTAGCCCCCACATCAACCTCGAACACATGATGGCGCTCTACCAAAAGATAAAGAAAGAGGCTAACCATTTTGATGGCTTTATCATCACACACGGAACTGATACTTTAGAGGAGACAGCCTATTTTCTCGACACTATGGCCATCCCAGAAAAACCTATCGTCCTAACAGGTGCCATGCGTTCTTTAAATGAGTTGGGTAGCGATGGTATTTACAACTATCACACAGCCCTTCGTGTAGCAGCCGATGAAAAATCTGCTGACAAAGGAGTCCTGATCGTCATGAATGATGAAATTCATGCCGCAAAGTATGTGACAAAGACTCATACAACCAATGTCTCGACTTTCCAAACACCAACCCATGGACCGCTTGGTCTAGCTACAAAGCAGGAAATCCTCTACTTTAAAACTGCGGAACCCAGAGTTCGTTTTGACCTCTCTCAAGTGTCTGGAACTGTTCCTATTATTAAAGCCTATGCAGGAATGGAGTCGATCCTCCTAGATTCACTATCTACCAACAGCATTTCTGGACTGGTCATCGAAGCACTCGGAGCAGGTAATCTTCCTCCAACCATCTTACCTGCCATCAAGCACCTCCTTGAACAGCAAATCCCAATTATACTAGTTTCCCGCTGCTTCAATGGCATTGCTGAACCTGTCTATGCCTACGAAGGAGGAGGAAGTCAACTGAAACAAAGTGGTATTCTCTTTGTCAAAGAACTAAATGCCCAAAAAGCTCGCCTCAAACTCCTCATTGCCCTCAGCGCAGGGCTTAAAAATCAGGAATTAGCTGACTATATCCAAGGCTAAGCCTCTTGAAATCAAGACAATAGAAAATACTTTATCCTCCTACACCTTTCCTTTTTCAAATACTCCATTCTTAGACTTTTAGGTTTATCTCTTTTGAATAGCAAAAAAACGAATGATAATAGCAAGTAGAAAACCACTGACTATTTTTCATTCGTTTTTAATTTCTTAATCCCTTCATTGCATAGAAAATTTTGACAGCTCATTAAAAACCAGTGACAAATCATATTAGAACTATTTTGTACAAGAAAAAACTATCCCATTTTCTTTTTCATATCTAATCCAGTTCTTCTCTATCTTTTAGATAGGGAAGCAACACAGACCAAGCTGGATTTTCTTGCCAGTCTTTTTCATTAACAATTTGACTAGCGACTCGCCTAGCTTCCTCTAAAATAGCATAATCCTCCATAATATTAGCTACTTGAAACTCGGGTAAACCAGATTGACGCGTGCCAAAAATTTCTCCCGCACCACGCATCTTTAAGTCTGCTTCTGCCAACACAAAACCATCCGTTGTTTCCGTCATAATCTTCATCCGTTCCTTACCAGATTCTGTTTTCGGATTTGCAACTAAAACAGCATAGGATTGCTTATGACCGCGTCCCACTCGCCCTCTTAATTGATGTAACTGACTTAAACCAAAACGATCCGCATCCATAATAACCATGACTGTAGCATTAGGGACATTGACTCCTACTTCAATCACCGTTGTAGAAACAAGAATGTCTGTTTTTCTTTCCTTAAAGGCTTGCATAATCGCATCCTTCTCTTCATTTTTCATTTTCCCATGCAGTAGATCAATAATGACCCGTTCACCAAAATAAGCCTGCAAATCAGTCTGTAAATCCACCGCATTCTTCAAATCCAACGTCTCAGATTCTTCAATCAAAGGGGAAATGAAATAAACCTGCGCTCCATTGGGTAATTCCCTTTTTAGCCATTCCAAAACGACAGGTAACTGCTGATGCTTCACCCAACGTGTTATAATCGGCTTACGACCAGCTGGCAATTGATTGATAACCGATACTTCCATATCTCCAAAAGCTGTAATAGCCAATGTTCTAGGAATAGGCGTTGCAGTCATCATTAGCACATCAGGATTATCTCCTTTTTCTCGGAACAAACGACGTTGTTTCACACCAAAACGATGCTGCTCATCTGTCACCACCAACCCCAACCGATGATAGATGACTCCCTCTTGAATTAAAGCATGTGTCCCAACAATCATATCCACCTGACCATTAGCTATCATCTCCAAAGCTGTCCGACGTGCTGCAACCTTCATCCCTCCTGTCAATAGGACAATAGACAAATCTGGGAACAACTGACACAGACTCTCGTAATGTTGCTCTGCCAAGATTTCAGTTGGAACCATAATAGCTGCCTGCATACCAGCAGTCACAGTTGCAAACATAGCTAGGCTTGCAACCACTGTTTTTCCGGATCCAACATCCCCCTGCAATAAACGATTCATATGTCCAGAAGATTTCATATCTGCAAGTATTTCTTTAAGAGCCTGTGACTGTGCTTCTGTCAGAATAAAGGGTAAATTCCTAATTTTAGCATCCAAGGCTTCCGGTACATAATGAATCTGCAAACCACTAGAAACCTGACGATTAGCTGATTTTAACTGCTGTAATTGCAATTGAAAATACAATAACTCCTCAAACTTTACACGGCGTAAAGCTTGCTTATATTCATCAAAATTCGTTGGAAAATGCATAGCATACACAGCTGCCTTACGTCCTAAAAGTCTGTAGCGCTCCAACAAGACAGCAGGTAGATTTTCATCTAACAAATCCAAATACCTCTGACTAATTGCAGCTTTGATAGCTTTAACCAAATTGAGCTGTGAAATTCCCTGAGCTACATGGTATACAGGCTGCAAGTCATCCGTTGCTTGAGAAAGAATTTTCATACCCGTTAGACTCGCCTTCCTCTTATCCCACTTCCCCCAAATAGCCAATTCTTGTCCCAATTCAATCTTATCCACCAAATAAGGTTGATTAAAAAACGAAACTGCTATAACAACTTCACCTTGTTTGACAGAAAAGCGAAGACGGTTTTTTTTATGACCATAGTACTGGAGATTAGCTGGTGAAACCACCACCCCCACTATTACCGCCTTCTCACCATCTTGCAAATCAAAAATAGACTTACTTTCAAAATCTTCATAACGAAAAGGATAGTAAGTCAATAAATCACCAACTGTATAAATGGCTAATTTAAAAAATTTTTCGGCTGATTTAGGACCAATTCCCGGTAAAACCGACAATTCATCAGATAATTTTTTCATAATCCTATTATACCAGTAAATCATGAATCAATACAGTCATAACCACCCGTGAAAACGGGTGGCTTGTACACCGACTATAAGCCGTTTTCCTCCAGCAACGCCTAAAGGCGTTCGCTGAACTTCGTTCAGGTTAGTACTTTTATTACTTGACTAATGCCCGTAACAACGGGCTTTTATCGTGTTCTGAATCCGCCACCCGAAAACGGATCTTCATATTCTTTAACACTCAACTTATCAAGTACAATGTCGTCTTTCTCCTGTTCGCGAATGTACTTCGCAACAGTTTTTTCATTTAATCCGACTGTACTGACGTAGTAACCCCTTGCCCCAAACTTTCGATTTCCATACCTTTAGATTTGCATGTTTATCGAAAATCATCAAGGCACTTTTGCTTTTCAAATATCCCATGAAATCGGAAATCGAAAGTTTGGGCGGAATGAGCACAAGCATATGAACATGATCTGACATCATGTGTCCCTCAATAATTTCAACACCTTTATATTTGCATAGATGACGGAAAATATCAATCAAGTCTTGTCCTATTTTGTAGTAAATAGATTTTCTACGATACTTAGGTGTGAAAACTATATAATATTGGCACATCCATTTAGTATGTGATAAACTGTAACTGGTTTTAGCCATTTCTTTTTCCTCACCCACGATTACGAAGTTCTAAGTGAATCCGACGATAGCCATAATTTCCCTTGTGCTCAGTGTAGATGCCTTGAATCATCTGCTTTAATTCGCTATCCTTATCATCTTTCTCAGCTTACTTCAGCTGATAATAATAGGTAGCACGGGCTAATTGAGCTGTTGTTAGGAGGATATCTAGTCGGAATCCTCCCTCAACCATTTCTCTAATTGTTTCTGCCTTTCTCTCGCTAAGGCTTCATCCCTGAGGCGCAGTTCCCTCAACTTTTTTAGATAGGCCACCTCAATTTGTAGACGTTCATTTTCTTCCTGAAGTCGCTCCAGCTCTGTCATTTCTTCCCAAGTTTTCTTTGGTTTACGTCCCATTTTAGGTATCCTTCCTCTAGGTTTCTCAAGAATAGCATACCCGTTTTTCTTGTATTGCGCTATCCAATTAGGTAGTGTCCCTATATTTGGCAGTGCGTAATCCAGTGAAACGTCTAGTTGAGAACGGCCTCTTAGTAGAACTTCATTTATGATTTCCTCTTTCAGCTCTGGTGAATAGTAGTTGTTTTTCCCTTTTTGGGCACAGTCTAAGCCATGTTTGTCAATCAGTCGGACCAAGTATTGGAGATGAGCTTTATTCACATCAAATTTTTGGCTGAGTTGTGGCCAAGTCCAACCTAATTGTTTTAAGTGATAGATTTCAACTTTATCGTTAGCGTTTAATGTCATAAGAAAAGCACCCCAATCGTTAGATTTTCTGTCCAACTTTTAGGGTGCAGTTCACATATACAAAATAAAAAAGAGCCGAAGCTCTGATATAGTCCGTACGGGATTCGAACCCGTGTTACCGCCGTGAAAAGGCGGTGTCTTAACCCCTTGACCAACGGACCATATAATTTCTACTCCGCCAACAGGGCTCGAACCTGTGACATCATGATTAACAGTCATGCGCTCTACCAACTGAGCTATGGCGGAATCCAGCTAAGCAACTACCGTATCTCACAGGGGGCAACCCCCAACTACTTCAGGCGTTCTAGGGCTTAACTTCTGTGTTCGGCATGGGTACAGGTGTATCTCCTAGGCTATCGTCACTTAACTGTGAATGAATTCGTATGAGAAAAAATTCCTCATTACTCATATTGTCCATTCAAAATTGAATATCTATATTCTAACAAGAAAACCTCTTGCTGTCAATATTGACTCGTGAGTAATTGTACTCGGGCTAAATCCTTGGAAAAAAGATAACCTGCCTTGTATGCAAGCATACTGCGTTAGGTTCCTATTTTTCAAGCGGATTTGACGCCCTCGTTACTTAGTTTGGATAAGTCCTCGGACGATTAGTATTGGTCCGCTACATGCCTCACAGCACTTCCACTCCCAACCTATCTACCTCATCTTCTCTAAGGGTCCTTACTGATTCAAAATCATGGGAAATCTCATCTTGAGGTGGGTTTCACACTTAGATGCTTTCAGCGTTTATCCCGTCCCTACATAGCTACCCAGCGATGCCTTTGGCAAGACAACTGGTACACCAGCGGTAAGTCCACTCTGGTCCTCTCGTACTAGGAGCAGATCCTCTCAAATTTCCTACGCCCGCGACGGATAGGGACCGAACTGTCTCACGACGTTCTGAACCCAGCTCGCGTGCCGCTTTAATGGGCGAACAGCCCAACCCTTGGGACCGACTACAGCCCCAGGATGCGACGAGCCGACATCGAGGTGCCAAACCTCCCCGTCGATGTGAACTCTTGGGGGAGATAAGCCTGTTATCCCCAGGGTAGCTTTTATCCGTTGAGCGATGGCCCTTCCATACGGAACCACCGGATCACTAAGCCCGACTTTCGTCCCTGCTCGAGTTGTAGCTCTCGCAGTCAAGCTCCCTTATACCTTTACACTCTGCGATTGATTTCCAACCAATCTGAGGGAACCTTTGGGCGCCTCCGTTACCTTTTAGGAGGCGACCGCCCCAGTCAAACTGCCCGTCAGACACTGTCTCCGATAGGGATTACCTATCTGGGTTAGAGTAGCCATAACACAAGGGTAGTATCCCAACAGCGCCTCAAACGAAACTGGCGTCCCGTTCTCTTAGGCTCCTACCTATCCTGTACATGTGGTACAGATACTCAATATCAAACTGCAGTAAAGCTCCATGGGGTCTTTCCGTCCTGTCGCGGGTAACCTGCATCTTCACAGGTACTAAAATTTCACCGAGTCTCTCGTTGAGACAGTGCCCAAATCATTACGCCTTTCGTGCGGGTCGGAACTTACCCGACAAGGAATTTCGCTACCTTAGGACCGTTATAGTTACGGCCGCCGTTTACTGGGGCTTCAATTCATACCTTCGCTTACGCTAAGCACTCCTCTTAACCTTCCAGCACCGGGCAGGCGTCACCCCCTATACATCATCTTACGATTTAGCAGAGAGCTGTGTTTTTGATAAACAGTTGCTTGGGCCTATTCACTGCGGCTGTCCATAAGACAGCACCCCTTCTCCCGAAGTTACGGGGTCATTTTGCCGAGTTCCTTAACGAGAGTTCTCTCGATCACCTGAGGCTACTCGCCTCGACTACCTGTGTCGGTTTGCGGTACGGGTAGAGTATGATACATCGCTAGAAGCTTTTCTTGGCAGTGTGACGTCACTAACTTCGCTACTAAACTTCGCTCCCCATCACAGCTCAACCTTAAAGATACAAGCATTTAACTCATACCAAGCCTCACTGCTTAGACGGGCTCTTCCATTCGCCCGCTTTAGTTAGCCTACTGCGTCCCTCCATCACTTCATACTCTAGTACAGGAATATCAACCTGTTGGCCATCGGATACACCCTTCGGTCTCTCCTTAGGTCCCGACTAACCCAGGGCGGACGAGCCTTCCCCTGGAAACCTTAGTCTTACGGTGGATGGGATTCTCACCCATCTTTCGCTACTCATACCGGCATTCTCACTTCTATACGCTCCAGCACTCCTCACGGTATGCCTTCACCGCATATAGAACGCTCTCCTACCATGACCTCAAAGGTCATCCACAGCTTCGGTAAACTATTTTAGCCCCGGTACATTTTCGGCGCAGGGTCACTCGACTAGTGAGCTATTACGCACTCTTTGAATGAATAGCTGCTTCTAAGCTAACATCCTAGTTGTCTGTGCAACCCCACATCCTTTTCCACTTAATAGTTATTTTGGGACCTTAGCTGGTGGTCTGGGCTGTTTCCCTTTCGACTACGGATCTTAGCACTCGCAGTCTGACTGCCGACCATAATTACTTGGCATTCGGAGTTTATCTGAAATCAGTAAACCGAGATGGCCCCCTCATCCAAACAGTGCTCTACCTCCAAGAATCTTTATGTCAACGCTAGCCCTAAAGCTATTTCGGAGAGAACCAGCTATCTCCAAGTTCGTTTGGAATTTCTCCGCTACCCACAAGTCATCCAAGCACTTTTCAACGTGCCCTGGTTCGGTCCTCCAGTGCGTCTTACCGCACCTTCAACCTGCTCATGGGTAGGTCACATGGTTTCGGGTCTACGTCATAATACTAATGCGCCCTTTTCAGACTCGGTTTCCCTTCGGCTCCGTCTCTTCAACTTAACCTCGCATCATAACGTAACTCGCCGGTTCATTCTACAAAAGGCACGCTCTCACCCATTAACGGGCTCGAACTTCTTGTAGGCACACGGTTTCAGGTTCTATTTCACTCCCCTTCCGGGGTACTTTTCACCTTTCCCTCACGGTACTGGTTCACTATCGGTCACTAGAGAGTATTTAGGGTTGGGAGATGGTCCTCCCGGATTCCGACGAGATTTCGCGTGTCTCGCCGTACTCAGGATACTGCTAGGTATATCATCGATTTCGACTACAGGGCTATTACCTCCTCTGGCTGACCTTCCCAAGTCATTCGTCTATCAATCATAAGTCCACATTGCAGTCCTACAACCCCAGAGAGTAAACTCTCTGGTTTGCCCTCCTGCCGGTTCGCTCGCCGCTACTAAGGCAATCGCTTTTGCTTTCTCTTCCTGCAGCTACTTAGATGTTTCAGTTCACTGCGTCTTCCCTCCTACACCCTTAACAGATGTGGATACTAGCCATCTAGCTAGTGGGTTCCCCCATTCGGACATCCATGGATCAATGCTTACTTACAGCTCCCCAAGGCATTTCGTCGTTTGTCACGTCCTTCTTCGGCTTCTAGTGCCAAGGCATCCACCGTGCGCCCTTATTAACTTAACCTTATTAACCTAGTTCTTTTAACTAGAATTCTCATTAATTCACAGCGTTTCGGTTTATTTTCTTGTTACTATTCATTTATTTCTTAAAATAAATGGAATTTGATATAGATATTCAATTTTCAATGGACAAAGATAGGATACAAAGACCGTTCCCACAATGGGACATTTTTGTAGAAAAATAGGAAACTGACGAAGTGTGCCTTGCACACTAGGAAGTTTATCTCTTTTCCTAGAAAATGAGGTCGTGTTCAACTACTTGAACTTTTGTATTCTGTTTGGTAACTTTCGTTACCGATGGAGCCTAGCGGGATCGAACCGCTGACCTCCTGCGTGCAAAGCAGGCGCTCTCCCAGCTGAGCTAAGGCCCCACAGACCTCTCAAAATTGAAGAAGACTACGTACAGGATTCCGAGCAAGTGTATTCGAACTAAATTCCTAGTGAAAATGATAAATTCCCTTGAAGTCTACTGACTTCTATACGAATTTCCTATCTTCATACGGATTTCGTAACGTTCTCATTACTTGCTTATCCTTAGAAAGGAGGTGATCCAGCCGCACCTTCCGATACGGCTACCTTGTTACGACTTCACCCCAATCATCTATCCCACCTTAGGCGGCTGGCTCCTTAACGGTTACCTCACCGACTTCGGGTGTTACAAACTCTCGTGGTGTGACGGGCGGTGTGTACAAGGCCCGGGAACGTATTCACCGCGGCGTGCTGATCCGCGATTACTAGCGATTCCGACTTCATGTAGGCGAGTTGCAGCCTACAATCCGAACTGAGACTGGCTTTAAGAGATTAGCTTGCCGTCACCGACTTGCGACTCGTTGTACCAGCCATTGTAGCACGTGTGTAGCCCAGGTCATAAGGGGCATGATGATTTGACGTCATCCCCACCTTCCTCCGGTTTATTACCGGCAGTCTCGCTAGAGTGCCCAACTGAATGATGGCAACTAACAATAGGGGTTGCGCTCGTTGCGGGACTTAACCCAACATCTCACGACACGAGCTGACGACAACCATGCACCACCTGTCTCCAGTGCTCCGAAGAGAAACCCTATCTCTAGGGCGGTCACTGGGATGTCAAGACCTGGTAAGGTTCTTCGCGTTGCTTCGAATTAAACCACATGCTCCACCGCTTGTGCGGGCCCCCGTCAATTCCTTTGAGTTTCAGCCTTGCGGCCGTACTCCCCAGGCGGAGTGCTTAATGCGTTAGCTGCGGCACTGAGTCCCGGAAAGGACCCAACACCTAGCACTCATCGTTTACGGCGTGGACTACCAGGGTATCTAATCCTGTTCGCTACCCACGCTTTCGAGCCTCAGCGTCAGTTACAGACCAGAGAGCCGCTTTCGCCACCGGTGTTCCTCCATATATCTACGCATTTCACCGCTACACATGGAATTCCACTCTCCCCTTCTGCACTCAAGTTCCGCAGTTTCCAAAGCGTACTATGGTTAAGCCACAGCCTTTTACTTCAGACTTACGAAACCGCCTGCGCTCGCTTTACGCCCAATAAATCCGGACAACGCTCGGGACCTACGTATTACCGCGGCTGCTGGCACGTAGTTAGCCGTCCCTTTCTGGTAAGATACCGTCACTGTGAGAACTTTCCACTCTCTCACACGTTCTTCTCTTACAACAGAGCTTTACGATCCGAAAACCTTCTTCACTCACGCGGCGTTGCTCGGTCAGGGTTCCCCCCATTGCCGAAGATTCCCTACTGCTGCCTCCCGTAGGAGTCTGGGCCGTGTCTCAGTCCCAGTGTGGCCGATCACCCTCTCAGGTCGGCTATGTATCGTTGCCTTGGTAGGCCTTTACCCCACCAACTAGCTAATACAACGCAGGTCCATCTGATAGTGAAGCAGTTGCTCCTTTTAAGCTCCAATGATGCCACTAAAGCTCTTATGCGGTATTAGCTATCGTTTCCAATAGTTATCCCCCGCTATCAGGCAGGTTACCTACGCGTTACTCACCCGTTCGCGACTCAACTTCTCAGATGTTTCCGAAGAAACGGATGAAAAGTTGCGTTCCACTTGCATGTATTAGGCACGCCGCCAGCGTTCGTCCTGAGCCAGGATCAAACTCTCATATAAAGTTTTTTTCTGGTCAGTCTCTACTGACTTATTGTTTTTGTTCATTGACGGACTTCTATCTTTAAAAGTCCACCCTGCACGTTTGGTTCGTCTTCTTCAATTTTCAAAGGTCTTATTACTTGTCCTCGCTTCTCACGAGACAACTATCTTAGTTTATCACGTCTACTTAACTTTGTCAATATCTTTTTTTACTTTTTTTTGCTTTTTTTCATTTTTGATATCTGACACTATGAATTACTCCTCGTGACAACTCATTCATTCTATCACCTTATTAAGCTACTGTCAATACCTTTTTTTATCCTTTCCTTTAAAATTCTAACCTACGACTCGCTACTATCTTCAAAATGGAGGAAAGAATGTTAAAGAGATTTAAGTAAAATTCTTTTTAGGGATACTATAAAAGTCGCTAGTTTAGACTAACGACTTCTACAATATTTATACACGCTCAACTTTGCCTGATTTAAGAGCACGAGCTGAAGCCCAAACTTTTTTAGGTTTACCATCAATCAAAACAGTAACTTTTTGAAGATTTGGTTTAACTGCGCGTTTAGTCTGGTTCATAGCGTGTGAGCGGTTGTTACCTGATACAGTCTTACGACCAGTAAAATAACATACTTTAGCCATTTATGTCTTCCTCCTCATTTGATCAAATATATCGGATGTGCTAGCACCACATACCATAACATTCTAACAGAATCTTTTGTTCTTGGCAAGGATTATTTTCATTTTTTTGTATTATAGATTATGGATATGGCACAACGAAGCGATTGTATTTTAAGGAGTTAAGAATCCTTTGATTACAAAACCACCAAAGTTCAAGTGTCTTTTGTTAGCTCACTTGGGAAAACTGTCTAGATAGCCCACACCTGTGTTACTCTTCTAATAAGTTCGTAATTGCTAATCATACTGAGTCGCTCTCTGGCAAGCATTCTTTTTGCTCTGCCAAATGTTGCACGTAAACATTGAAAAAGGAATCAATACTAATCTCTAAAATTATTTACAATTATTTTGGATCAAGCAATGATACTTTCCATTAGGACGTTTCCTATTTATTCTATTATTTAAATAGAGAAAAGTCCCTCATTTTGAAGGACTTTAATTGGTTTGTTATGCTTTGTTTGCTGAACCGAATACATCAATACGCTCTTCAACAGAAGCTTGGATAGCTTTCACACCATCTGCCAAGAATTTACGTGGATCGAAAAGTTTTTTCTTGTCGTACTCTGCTTCGTTTGCTTCATAAGCAGCTGCAAATTTACGTGTTGCATTTGCAAAAGCAATTTGGCACTCTGTATTAACGTTAACCTTAGCAACACCCAACTTGATAGCTTCTTGGATTTGCTCATCTGGAATACCTGAGCCACCGTGCAATACGATTGGGAAACCTGGAACTGCTTCAGTCAGTTTACGCAAGTGATCAAGATCTAGACCTTCCCAATTTGCTGGATATGGACCATGGATGTTACCAATACCAGCTGCCAAGAAGTCAATACCAGTCGCAACCATTGCTACTGCATCTTCAATTGGAGCCAACTCACCGCTACCTACGATACCGTCTTCTTCACCACCGATAGTACCTACTTCAGCTTCAACTGAGATTCCTTTAGCGTGTGCTAATTCAACAACTTCCTTAGCTTTTGCAAGGTTTTCTTCCACTGGAAGGTGCGAACCATCAAACATGATAGAAGTATAACCAACTTCAATACATTCAAGTGCATCTTCGTAGTGACCATGGTCAAGATGAATTGCGACAGGAACTGTGATATTCATTGATTCAATCAAATTTGCAATCAAGTTACGAGCTACTTTGTAACCACCCATATACTTAGCTGCACCCATAGAAGTTTGGATAAGCACTGGAGCTTGTTTTGCTTCTGCTGCACGCAAGATAGCTTGAGTCCACTCAAGGTTGTTTGTGTTAAATCCGCCAACTGCATAACCGTTGTCACGCGCCGCTTGGACAAATTTTTCTGCTGAAACTAATGGCATTTCGATAGCCTCCTAATATTTTTTGAGGTTACACCTCATACCTTTCTATTCTACCATTTTTATTTTGAAAATGCTAGCTGAAATCATCTAGTTTTGAGAAAATTTTCACATATCTTTTCATTAAAAAGAAAAGCAATGATATTTTAACAAAGGTTAGGGATTATGATTAACTCTTTTCGTCACAACAAAAAAAGACTAGCCTGAGCTAGTCCACCATGCGGAGAGTGGGACTTGAACCCACACGACCTAAAGCGGTCACAGGATCCTTAGTCCTGCGCGTCTGCCAATTCCGCCATCCCCGCTTAACACAAGAAACAGTATACCACGGGAATATCCTCTTGTCAATACTTTTTTGAAAAATACTTAAAAAATCATTATTTTCAATTTTAGAGGGCTACTCTAAAATTAAAACTTAGTTATTCATTTTTAGTTCTATCAATGATAGCCTTTTAAAATATTTTCTTGATAAACATGAGCAACGAGACTTCAAAGCAGTAAGATATTCCATTGAAAATAGAGGTCTTTTCCCTCTTACTTACATTTACAGTAATTACAAAGAGGCAGGATTCTGTATATCGCTCCCAAAAGTTAGTTTTTCTGTCTACCATTTGGGGCAATTTAAGTGTATTCCCACCTCTTCTATTTTTTATATTGTTCTTATTTGAGTAGTAGCTTATTTTTCATTCTTGATGGCAGCTGTTACAAAGGCGGTGTAAAGACCTTCCGGACGGTTAGGGCGAGATTGGAGTTCTGGATGGTATTGACAAGCTACAAAAAATTTATTTTCTGGAATTTCTACAATTTCTACCAATCGGTTATCTGGCGATACTCCTGAAAAAACAAAACCAGCTTGCTCAAATTGTTGACGGAAATCATTATTAAACTCATAGCGGTGACGGTGGCGACGCTGCACTACTTCTTGATTATCGTAGGCAGCAGCAGCTTTTGAACCTTGTTTAAGCTTGCTTGGATATAAACCTACGCGCAAAGTTCCACCCAAATCTTCCACTCCAATTTGATCGCGCATAATGTCAATGATTGGGTACTTGGTATCTGGATCTAATTCAAAGCTATTGGCTCCTTCTAAGCCGAGAACATGACGAGCAAATTCTACGCAGGTAAGCTGCATACCAAGGCAAACTCCTAACATGGGAACATCATTTTCACGGGCATAGCGAATGGCTTGAATTTTCCCTTCTGTACCACGTTGTCCAAAACCACCAGGAACGATAATCCCTTGGGCTCGTCCAAGATGTTCCGCTACATTTTCAGCTGTCAAATCATTGGCATTAACCCAGTCTAGGTCAATGGCTGTATCATTGGCATAGCCAGAATGCTTGAGAGCCTCAACGACTGATATGTAGGCATCTTGCAACTCTACATATTTGCCAACCAAAGCAATTTTGACTTTTTTCTTGAGAGCAAGAACCTTATCCACCATAGCTGACCATTCCGTCATATCTGCAGGAGGTACATCTAATTTCAAGTGATCACAAACGATTTGATCCATATTTTGCGCCTGCATATTGAGTGGAATTTGATAGAGATGTTCTACATCCAAGGACTCAATAACCGCTTCTGGAGCCACATCGCAAAATTGAGCCAATTTATTTTTGATGTTCTGACCTGCTGGTTGCTCTGTGCGAATAACAAGCATATTGGGTTGAATGCCTAAACCTCGCAGCTCTTTTACAGAATGCTGAGTCGGTTTTGTCTTCATTTCACCTGCTACTTTGAGATATGGCAAAAGCGTAGTATGGATATACATAACATTATCTGAGCCTACATCCGCTTTCATCTGACGGAGAGCTTCAAGAAATGGCAAACTTTCTATATCACCAACTGTTCCGCCCACTTCTGTAATAATAACATCTGCATCCGTTGTATAAGCGGCACGCTTGATTTTATCTTTCAAAGCATCTGTGATATGAGGAATAACCTGAACAGTCGCACCAAGGTACTCTCCCTTACGTTCTTTACGGAGAACTTCGCTATAAATTTTTCCTGTTGTAACATTGGAATATTTATTAAGGTTGATGTCAATAAAGCGTTCATAGTGTCCAAGATCCAGATCTGTTTCTGCACCATCATCTGTCACAAAAACTTCTCCGTGTTGGTAGGGACTCATCGTTCCAGGATCTATATTTATATAGGGATCAAATTTCTGAATGGTAACTTTTAAACCACGGTTTTTCAATAAGCGCCCAAGGCTGGCTGCTACAATACCTTTTCCAATGGAAGAAACAACACCACCTGTTACAAAAATATATTTTGTCATGCAAACTCCTTTTCTATGATTCATGTTAACCGAAAGCAGGCTTGGGTTTACCCTCAGTACCATGAGGAAAAAACAAAAACAGCTCCCTAATCACTAGGGAGCTCCGACCTCAAAAAGAGGCGCCCGATAATATCTTATCGCAGTTTGATAATCTTGTCAAATCAAAATCTACTCGTCAGCCACTTCTTCATCCGAGTATTCATCATCGTCTTCTCCTAAATCAACGTCTTCATCTTCCAAATCAGCATCTGGAATAATCTCGTTAATTTCTGAGTCGTATGATTCGACTTCATCCTTCTCATCATCTGGAGATTCATCATCGTATTCTGATGATGAATCCCCAGAATAGTTGTCTTCATCCTCCGGATCATCGTTTCCGTAGTCAATTGCGTCTTCATCACCATCCATAAAAGCATTCACACGCTTTTTCTTACGTTTTGGTGCGTCTTCATCATCCTCTTCGAGTGTGATAACTTCCTCATCAATCTCATCGATGGCATACCACGAACGAAGTCCCCATTTATTCTCACCAAGAGGGATAAAGCTGCCATCTACATTTAAATCAGAATAGAAGATTGGGAGCGCTGCACGAATCTCACTATTTGACTTTTCAAGATAATTTTGTATTTCATTAACTAAGTCATTAAAATACATTTCATTGTCACGTCCACGCTCTTCCAAAATAGCACGAGCTACTTCAATCATGGAAAGTTCACTTTTTTCTTGTCCTGCAAATACATTAAGTTCCAAGGTTTTTCTCCTTTTTTGTCTTTCCTTCCTATTTTACGCTAAAATGGCTAAATAGTCAAAGATAAGATGAGCATTCTTACTAAAGCTCAAAGTAGAAAAAAGGAATTTCTAAGAACAAATCATTTTGGATATTGTCTTCATCTGAACTGACCTCTAATCCCTCACTTTAATTCTTGGGCTAAAGTTTCTAAGACTTTTTCTAGATTTTCCAAGTAAGATAGATTATTTTCTGGATCAGCTTCTAGAGGATCTAATATCTTCAAGCTAACCCCAGTTGAACTGGCTAAAGCTTTAGCCAATTTGTCTGACGAACCTTTTTCTGTAAAAATCGTTTTAACCTTATAGGTATCAACAAATTCTTTTATTTCTGCTAGCTTTCTCGGACTAGGTTCTTCCTCGGATACCCCAGCAATCCCCAACTGCTTAAGTCCAAATCGTTGAGCTGTATAAGAAAAAGCTGTATGTTGTGTTACAAAAGTCTTTGATTTGGCTTTAGCAAAAATAGGGCTATATTTATCAGCTAATTTTTGTGCAGCTTCCTTCAGTTTTTCGGCATTTTTTTTATAATACTCAGCATTAGTAGGGTCACTTTTGGCAAGTAGGTCTCCTATCTCAAGGGCTTCCTGTCCTGCTAAAATGGGGTCTAGCCAAGTATGAGGATCATATAACGTCGCTTCATCAATCCCCTGCCCTGCTTCCATATCCTCTAAACCTGGAACTTTAGCTAAAGGTAAATTTGTCGAAGCTTCCAGAACCTTGACAGATGAACCTTGCAGATTCGACCCTAGTCGTCCTGCCCATGACTCTAAAATTCTAGAATGATAGATGAATACATCTGCATCATGTATTGCTTTTATGTCAGCAGCAGAAGGTTCATAAGAATGAATTCCGCTCCGTGAGCCAATCATACGAACGTCATTCTTATCACCAGATACTTCCTTAACCAACGAATAAATAGGATAAAACGAGGTGACAATCTTTAAGCCAGTTTGAGTTTGATTTGCTCCTTTTTGAACTGAGCATGATGCTAAAACCAAACCCAACAAGGTCAATAAGAATGTCTTTATAATTTTCTTTAACATATTTTCCTCCTCTTGTTAATCAGTTAACTATATCACAAGGAAGTTAACCAGTCAAGTTATTTCCAGAAAATGTACACTACACAAATGAAAAACACTTATAGATTATTTTATATATATATCCATTTTGAAAAATGCGAGTTCCTCAAGAGTGTACTAACACTAATCAAAAATCCCAATAACTTTTTTATATAAAATTGTTGGAACGTCATTTTTGAAGATAGAATTTCCTATCTTGGTCATATTCAAAATCGCATGCGCAAACATAGATAAAATGCTACGAGAATATTTTTCTCCAAAGAAAAAACTCGACCGCAGTCGAGCTTTTATCAGGCTATTATTTTACAGTTGCTGTGCTAGTGATTAGTTCTACTGCCTTCTTAACGGCAATGTCATGTTTTAACATTTCTGGTGAAAGTAGGCTGCGAACTTGCGCAACATCCATCTTATAGGTTGTTGCCAACTCTTCAATTTCCTTGTTGATTTCTTCTTCAGTTGCTTCAAAACCTTCTGCTTTAGCTACTGCCTCGACAACCAAGTTTGTTTTTGTACGCTTTTCAGCATCAACTTCGTGTTGTTTGTGGAGATCTTCGCGAGTTGTACCAGTAATTTGGAAGTACATATCTGGTGAAATACCCTGCTGTTGCATACCACCCAAGAATTCATTGATAGAGCGATGAACTTCTTCGTGAATCATTTCTTCTGGCAAATCAACAATTTCAGCATTTTCTACTGCTAAATCAAGAGCCGCTGCTTCAACCGCATCGTCAAAGGCAACTTCTTTGCTAGCCTCTAATTCTTTGCGGTATTTTGCCTTCAATTCATCAAGTGTTTCTACTTCTTCGTCAATGTCTTTTGCTAATTCATCATCCAAGGCAGGAACTTCTTTTGCTTTTACTTCGTGGATTTTTGTTACAAAGAGAGCTGGTTTGCCTGCAAGATCAGTCGCTTGGTAATCTTCAGGGAAAGTAACTTCGACATTTACCTCTTCTCCAGCCGAGTGACCAACCAACTGGGCTTCAAAACCTGGGATGAATTGACCTGATCCAAGTCCAAGTGAGAAGTTTTCACCCTTGCCACCATCAAACTCAACACCATCAATTGATCCAACAAAATCAATAACAACTGTATCGCCTTCGGCTGCTGGGCCTTCTTTAATCACCAACTCAGCTAAGTTGTTACGCTCGCGTTCAATCTTAGCATCTACTTCTTCATCAGTTACCTCTTTAGTAGCTTCTACTGAAACTACCAAATTTTTGTAATCACCCAATTTCACTTCAGGTTTTGTAACAACTTCTGCAGTAATTGTCCAGTCTTGACCTTTCTCCATTGACACAACATCAATTTTTGGTTGTGCAACCACCTCAAGTCCTGCTTCAGCAACCGCTGCCTCATAAGCAGTTGGTAAAAGCGCATTAACAGCGTCTTGGTAAAGAGCCTCTTCACCAAATTTTTGATTGAAAACAGCACGTGGTAAGTGACCTTTACGGAAACCTGGAAGATTGATATCTTTTTTTACTTTGTTGAAAACGCGATCCAATTCTGGTTTGATTACTTCTTGACTAATTGTAAACGTCAAAACACCGCGGTTTGTTTCTTTTGCTTCAAATGATACAGACATTCTGTCATTCTCCTTAAAATTTTATTGCATACTCTTCATTATAACACAAATGACAGGGATTTCAACGATTTTATAACCTGCTTTGGGTAATGCCATGTTTCTTTACCTAGCAACCGCCCTTGTATCCTTACTGCTTACAAACCAAACAAACCTACTGAAATATTTGTTTTGAAGATGGTTGTCTCTCACAATTCATCATCAGGCTGTTGTCCATCATGAGGCTGCCATTGACAATCTGTCAGCTTCATATTTGAGAATGTAGCTGTAAAGCTAGAGTCTTCTGGTGAGCAGGCGTATAGTCCAAAGGAAATCTTTCCTCTTCCCTCATAAAAATGACATATACGCATTTGTCTAAAATGGATTCCATCCTCAGAATTTTCAAAGCAGTAGTCCGCCCCTCTGCGGCTGAGGCGGAACCACATGGACTTGACAGTTGCTGAAATCTCAGTGGTAGCCCAATCTGAATAGCCATGATTAGTCACCACACTACCTAGGTGCTGGAAGTCTTCATTTTCGTACTCAATAGAGCATTTTAGCCAATTTTCGGAGTCCTGATAAACCACGATTCCACATTGGTCAAAGCGGGTATGGCTAGCAGAAAAATCTGTCTTGACAGTAAATGAAAAATATTCCTCCTCCGTCTCCATCTGTAAAACCGGTGCATTGTCATTTACAAAATGGTAGTAAGTTTTTTGCCAAAGATCGGTGTACGGCTCTGTTGTTATGGAAATCTCTGTTTCTGTGATAGTAAATGTCTGGGGTGGACGTGTCCACTGTAAATCCTTTGTCAAGAAAGCTCTCATCATCTACTCCTTTTATCTATTATAGAATCTTTATTGCTTACGAATTCCATCTTCCTGATAGGCTGCACGCGCTCCACCAATGAGTTTTGGCCGACTAGCGAGGGCTGTGACATGAGCCTGCCCGATTTCTCGCAGGCTTGTCCGAATGGGAACTTGAACATGTTTGACATGCATGCCGATAGCTGTATCCCCAATATCGATACCTGCCTGAGCAGTGATAAATTCCACTTCGACAGGATCCTTCATATACTTGAAAGCCGCTAGTTGTCCAGATCCTCCTGCATGAAGGGTCGGTAGAACATTGACAATCTCCAAGTCTTTCTGGATGGCCAATTCTCGCTCGACCACCAAGGCACGATTGAGGTGTTCACAACCTTGAACAGCCAGATAAATTCCTTTGGGCTCTAGGATGCTTAGAGTCGTTTCCACGACTGCTTCGCCAACTTCTAGGTTAGAATTTTTCCCGATATATCCACCGATAACCTCACTTGATGACAAGCCGAGGATAAAAATCTGTCCCTTTTGAAGATTGCTGAGTCCTAATACTTCCTCGACAAGTTGCTTAGTTTGAGCTTTAATTTCCTTTAGTGACATGACGGATCACTCCTATTCTCTCTACCGCTTGAGCCAAGATGTAGCCAAGCACTAGACCGACTGTGTTTTGCAAGAAGTTAGCTGGAACGTCTTTTATTGCAGTGGCTACATTATACAGAAGACTTGAGGCTGCAAAATACCCTCCAACCATGGAGAGACTAGCTAAGAAAACACCAAGATAGCGTTGCTTGCCTGTCCATCCCGCAAAATAGCCTTGCGCTCCGTGAAAAAGCAAGCTGAAGAAGGCCCATTGAGGATAGCCTAACAAGAAATCAATCAATAGTCCTGATAAGCTGCCTACAATGACTCCTTCCTTCTTACCGAGATAGAAGGCTGTGAAGTAGATTCCTACATCTAAAAGTGAAGTGAAACCATTTGGTGTCGGCATATAAACATGTGCCAGAGCTAAACTTAGGGCTATCAAAAGAGATAGCAAGACCATTATCCTTATCTTTTTACTTCTCATACTGCACCACTCCATAGTCATCTGAAGTTTCGATGGCACGGAAAACAAAGTCCTTTGATAAACGAACTGCCTCAAGTGGGCTTCTTCCCAGCAGTAGCTGACTTGCAATACTAGAGGCGAAAGTACAGCCTGCTCCGACATTGTTGCTAGAAAGAATCGGTGACTCCAATACGATAAAATCTTGACCATCATAATAAACATCAATCGCCTTCTCCTTACTCAAGCGATTGCCACCTTTGATTACGACATGTTTGGCACCCAACTCATGTAAGATAAGAGCTGCCTGCTTCATCTCCTCCACTGTTTTGATGTCTCTATTAGTCAATAGCTGAGCTTCTGCCAAGTTTGGAGTGATAATGGTTACATAAGAGAAAAATTTCAAGAGCTCATCACGTAATTGGCTGACTTCTGTATCATGCGTTTCCTTGCAGACCAAAACTGGATCCAACACCACAGGAATATCTTGATGCAACTTAATAACTTCCAAAGCCTGCTCTGCTATTTCTACATTAGGCAACAGACCAATTTTAATCGCTGAAAAAGGAACGTCCTTCAAGCTAACAAGCTGCTGAGCAAAAACATGGGAATCAGTCGGAATGACCTCAAACCCTTTATCCGTCATAGCTGTCAGACAAGTCACTGCCACAAAACCATGCAACTGATGAACAGTATAAGTAGTCAAATCTGCGTAGAGACCACCACCACTGAAAATATCATTGCCTGAAAGAGCCAAAACATAGTTAGTCTTCATAAATAATCTCCTTTAAGTATAAACCATTGCCTGCTGCTGTTGGTCCTGCCAAGTCTCGATTCTTTTCCTCCAAAATCTGCTTGATTTGTCCAACTGGCATCCGACCATTGCCAATCTTGAGCAGGGTACCGACCATATTTCGGACCTGCTTGTAGAGAAAACCATTGCCCGAAAAAGTAAAAATCAAAAATTGCCGCTGCGGGTCATATTCAACGGTTGCTGTCGTAATCGTTCGCACCTTATTTTCTACAGAGGTTCCAGAAGCGGTAAAACCAGTGAAGTCATGTGTCCCTTCCAAGTCTTTGATGGCCTGCTCTATCAAAGACAGGTCTAGGTCATAGGGATAGAAGGTAGCATAATGTCTCATCATAGGGTTTTTAGGGCGTCCAATATCTACTAAAAACTCGTAAGTCTTGCTGTGTTTGGCATAACGACAATGAAAATCGTCCGCCACCTGCTCTACCTTAACCACATCAATATCCTCTGGAGTTTGGGTATCGAGGGCAAAGCGTAGCTTCTCAGCATCTCGACTGCCAAATAGGTCAAAGTGAATAACCTGACCGTAGGCATGGACGCCCGAATCCGTACGACCTGCTCCATGAACAATAACCTCCCGACCGCTATTCAAGCGCTTGAGAGTTTTTTCAATCTCTTCTTGAACCGTACGGGCGTGGGGCTGGCGCTGAAAACCCGAAAACCCATAACCATCGTAGGAAATAATTGCTTTATATCTTGCCATGTTTTGATTGTAGCATAGGAAAAGGAGGGAAACAAGGCTAATAAAGCTATTCTGTGCTAGCACAGATGCTGATTTACTCCTATATTGACACACCTTTTTAAATAAACTATAATGAAACCGAGTATTGTAACTGAGAATTATTATGAAAGAACAAATGAAAGGAGGGAGCTATGGAACTTCATTCCCACCTCAATGCTGAAAATCAGACCGCTTTTGAACATGTTATTCAGCATTTAAAAGAAAAAGGGGTTCGTATCACTGAAACTCGGAAAGCCGTCATAACCTATATTATCGAAAGTGATGACCACCCTAGCGCTGAAATGATTTACCAAAATTTATTGCCTGATTATCCAAATATGAGTCTTGCAACGGTTTATAACAATCTCAAGCTTCTTCTGGAAGAGGGGTTTGTGACAGAGATTAAACGAACCAATGATAACACGACCTATTACGACTTTATGGGCCACGAACATTTAAATGTTATCTGCGAGGTCTGTGGTAAAATCACTGATTTTATGGATGTTGAAATCCCTAGCCTAAAAAAAGAAGCCCACAACCAAACAGGGTATAAAATTACCAAAGAGGTTTTATCCATCTACGGTATCTGCCCTGATTGTCAGAACTTAAAAACTTAGCACCGAAGCGACTTGGACCGTCGCTTTTTTGTTTTTTCCTAAGAATGATCTGACTTTTGTTATTTAGAACAATTATAATTAATCTTGACTTCTTTATTTAGAATTGATATAATTAAATAAAAAAGATAATAATTATTCTAAATAAGGAGCAAAGCCATGAACCTTGTACTCACTTTAAAAAAGGGTAGGCCAATCTTAGCAACTGCTTTCTGCTTATTTTTTATCCTTATCGGCCTTCTTCTCATCCATACGGGTCAAAAAGCTGTCACAGCGCTACTATTCATAACAGCCTTTATCATCGGTGGCTACCAGTCTGCCAAGGAAGGACTTACCGAACTCGTCTTCAATAAGCATTTGTCTGTTGATGTACTGATGATTTTAGCAGCCGTTGGTTCTGGCATTATCGGTTATTGGTTGGAAGGGGCCTTACTCATCTTTATCTTCTCTCTTTCTTCTACCCTTGAAGAGTTAGCTATGGAAAAGAGTAAAAACGCTATCGCAACTCTTATGAAAATGACTCCACCAACCGCCCGTAAAATCGAGTTAAACGGGGATATAACGACTCTGGATACAACTGACATCCGTGTCGGTGATTTTTTACAGGTCCGCAAGGGAGACACTGTTCCCTTAGATGCTACTCTCATCAGTGGACAATCCATTTTTGATGAGTCTATGATTACGGGAGAACCTTTGCCGGCTGAAAAAGAAGCTGGGGATACTATTATTGGTGGTACTATTAACCAAGGTCCTACTGTTACTGTTCAAGTAACCGCTGAAAAAGGAGATGCTCTTTTTGACAAGATTATCCAGATGGTACAGCAAGCACAGGAGTCCAAATCAAAAACGACCACTTTCATTGAGAATATGGAAGATACCTATGTGAAGGTTGTTCTTATTGCTGTGCCTCTTTTCAATCTTTTTGTACATTTTGTTCTCGGCTGGGATTGGTTAACCTCTTTTTATCGTAGCATGATTCTTTTAACAATTGCCTCTCCATGTGCGCTCGTAGCCAGCTCTTCACCGGCGACACTTTCTGCTATTAGTCGAGCAGCTAGAAAGGGGATGATCATCAAAGGAGGGGACATTGCAGATCGTATCGCCAATTTGGATGCTATTGTATTTGATAAAACCGGTACATTGACCAAGGGGAAACCCGAGGTGGTAGGCGCTATGTATTTTGGCGATGAAGTAATCATTAAGGAAGTCGTTCAAGCTGTCGAAAAACAATCTAGTCATCCAATCGCTCAGGCTCTCTTGGCCTATACTGCTGCTAGCTCTGTCATTTCCCTAGAGGAAAGTTATGATTTAACTGGAGAGGGGATGATAGCTCGCTATCAGGGACAAGAATGGAAAATTGGGAAATCAGATTTTGTGACAACCAGTCTCATGAGGGCTCTATCTACCGAATTACAAAAGGATATTCATACTGCCGAGGGCACTGGAAAAACCTTGGTTTATGTCAGTCAAAATGATGTACTTATGGCAATCTTTTTAGTGGAGGACAGCCTGAAACCTGAGAGTAAATTACTGATTAGCCAGCTTAAAAAAATGGGGATCACCCCAATTCTTTTGACTGGCGATCAAGAGAAAACAGCTCGCTATGTGGCAAACCAAATTGGTATTGAGCGAGTGATTGCCAACTGTTTGCCAACAGATAAGGCCGCTGTTATTCAGGAGCTGCAAAAAGAGTTTTCTTATGTAGGGATGGTCGGTGACGGTGTCAATGATGCCCCCGCCTTGGCTCAGGCCAATATCAGCTATGCTATGGGAAGCGGAACAGCTATCGCCATGGAGTCTGCTGATATTGTCCTCATGGAAGATTTAACACGTATTCCTTACTCTGTCCGCTTATCCAAAAAAATGCGTACAATCATCAAGCAAAATATTATCTTTGCTCTTTCTGTCATCACTCTTCTTCTCATCTCTAATCTTTCTCAAGCAATCAACCTTCCTCTCGGCGTGATTGGCCACGAAGGTTCGACAATTCTTGTCATTTTAAACGGATTAAGATTGCTGTACTTTAAATAAGTAAAAACAGCGAGTGAGAACATTAGGAATTGGTAGACTTTTGCATTTATATTGATCTATCGAAAAAGGAAGTGGAAACAGGCCACCTAGATAGTTTCTTCCTCAATCGCAGAATAATAAAAAAATAGACATAAAGCCCTCATTAGGAGTAATCTTAGTGAGGGGATTATTTTGTTTATGGTCAGGAGGCAATATCCAGTACGATAAGCCCTGCCTCTATCTGATTATCTACGATACTAGATAATAAAATGAGGACCAGTAGCTGAATAAGCCTATCAAATTTTAAATAGATATGGTTCGCAAAATATGACTATTGCACTTACACATCAGCTAAAAAATAGCTCCTATCTCCTTAAATGTACAAGCTGTCTGAATTTTTAGCACAAAAAAAGGGCTCTATAATTTCTGTAGTGGGTAAACCCGCTGTGGAGATTATAGGGCTTTTTGAGTATCAAAAAAGTCCCATAAGACTTATAATGAAAAGCGCTTAAACAACTCATTAGAAAGTATCTTATGGAACACATCAATAATACCACATTACTCATCGGAATTAAAGACAAAAATATCATCTTAAATAAAGCCATTCAACACGATACCCATATCGAAGTCACCGCTACACTTGATTATCACCCTCCCAAATGTAAACACTGTAAAGGAAAACAAATCAAATACGACTTCCAGAAACCTTCTAAAATTCCTTTTATTGAAATCGCCGGTTTCCCTAGCCTCATTCGTTTGAAAAAGAGACGATTTCAGTGCAAGTCCTGTCGAAAAGTAACTGTTTCTGAAACATCTCTCGTTCAGAAAAATTGCCAAATTTCTGAAATAGTGAGACAGAAAATCGCTCACCTATTGCTCAACAGAGAGGCTCTTACCCATATCGCTGCTAAGCTCGCTATCTCTACCTCTACTGTCTATCGCAAGTTCAAGCAATTTCATTTCCAAGAGGAGTACACTACTTTGCCAGAAGTGCTTTCCTGGGATGAGTTCTCCTACCAGAAGGGAAAACTGGCCTTCATTGCTCAGGATTTTAACACCAAGAAAATCATTACCATCCTTGATGACAGACGTCAAACAACCATCCGAAATCATTTCTTCAAGTACTCGAAAGAAGCTAGAAAAAAAGTTAAAGTCGTCACTGTCGATATGTCTGGAAGTTATATTCCTCTCATCAAGGTTCTATTTCCTCAAGCTAAAATTGTTCTCGATCGTTTCCACATTGTCCAGCACATCAATAGAGCTCTCAAGCAAACACGTATTGAAATCATGAAGCAATTTGACGATAAATCTCTTGAATACAGAGCTCTTAAGTACTACTGGAAACTTGTTCAAAAAGATAGTCGGAAACTGTCTCTTAAGGCGTTCTATGCTCGAACCTTTAGAGAAACATTAACTCCTAGAGAATGTCTCAATAAGATTTTCAAACTAGTCCCTGAGCTTAAAGATTACTATGACCTGTACCAGTTACTCCTTTTCCACCTGCAAGAGAAGAATACTGAGCAGTTTTGGGGCTTAATTCAAGACGCTTTACCTCATCTCAATCGCACCTTTAAAACCGCTTTGAGCACATTTATTCGCTATAAAAACTACATCACTAACGCCATTGAATTGCCTTACTCTAACGCTAAACTTGAGGCCACTAACAAACTCATCAAAGACATCAAGCGCAATGCCTTTGGTTACAAGAACTTTGACAATTTCAAGAAACGTATCTTAATCGCCTTGAACATCAAAAATGAGAAGACGAAGTTCGTCTCCTCTCGCGCTTAGCTATAAGTCACCCACTACAGTTGACAAAGAACCAAAAAAAGGCTACTAGCAATGAGCACGTAGCCTAAATAAATATTTTCTCCTTGATTGTGTCATAGGGAAGAATGCTTGTTCTCTTTTTAGTTTTTGTATAAAAGAAAAGTTCGTTGACAAGCCTTCATTTTGGGTTATCAAACTAAATCCAGAACGTGTTACTCCCTTCACATAACTCCGAAGGTTTGGGAAACCTTTGGAGATGGAGCGGACAAGTTTTGCAACATTCGTATAAATCAGATTTGGAATGAGAAACGTCCATTGGTAAGATAGGTTCTGTAAATTCTATCTCCGACCCCTATTTGTTAAAACCAAGCGATCACTACACTGAGATGGTGACACAAATTCTGAAGAATGAAGCTGGATTTTCCCAGCTTTTTTTCTGGATATTGACCTAGTAAGTAGACAAGCGTTTTTCCAGATGAACCTGCCCAACTGCGTAAAGAGTACAGATGACCCAATAAATGAAGGCAACACAGATATAAACTGTCATGTAGTCTGACTTGGCACCACCGACAATCTTAGCCTTATTGAAAATCTCTGGCACAGTAATCATGGCTGTCAGAGAAGTGCTTTTGACCATATCCAAAAGAACATTGCTGAGCGGGGGAAGAGCAATCCGAAAGGCCTGAGGAATGATAATTTTGCGGTAAACCACACTGGTCCGCAACCCCAAAGATTGCGCCGCCTCCCATTGTCCTTTATCAATCGCTGAAAGGGAGGCACGAATAATTTCAGAAATATAGGCGCTGGACATGGAAGTAAAGGCGATAATGGAAGCGGCAAACGCATCTAGTTGGAGACCCATAAATGGCAAACCAAAATAGATGAAAAAAAGTAAAACCATGAGCGGAATTCCCCGCATCAACGAGATATGGACCATAGCCAACCAGCGAAATGGTAAAAACTTGGACATCCGCATCAACGCTACAAAGAAACCGCAGAAAGTCCCAAGAGAAAAACCAATTAAGGAAAGGGCGAGAGTATAGGGTAAGCCTTCCAATATTTGAGGAATAGCTTCTCTTGCAATATTTATATTCAATACCGCCTGCCAATTGATATTCATCCATTTCCTTTCTCATCTCTTGTACTCAATCAACATCAACAAATTAAATCACCGCTGTTATCTGTTGGTGTTCAAAAGATATTTTGCCAGTTCAAAGACCAACTCTATTTTACTTCAATAACTGGCAACTTATCTGCGTTTGCAATTGGAACTGTCAGGTCTTGACCTGCATAGTATTTCTCTGAAATGGTCTTTAAAGTTCCATCTGCCTTCATGGCTTCTAAAGCTTCGTCAATTTTCAACTTCAAGCTATCATCTATCTTGCTCATCACAATTCCCTGCTCGGTTGGGTTATACTTGGCATCTCCCATTTTTACCTTAATATCTGGGAAGTTGGCTTTAGCCCATTTGACCGCCATGACCTGTGTGAAGTAATCATTGGGAATAAAGTCTGTACGACCTGTTGATACATCTCGCAAGTAAACATCATTGGTAACATTGTCATAAATGACTGGTTCTGCTCCCTGCTTTTCAGCAATCTTCATGTACTGCGTGCCTGCACCACCACCAGCTTTTTTGCCGGTCCAGTCACTCAAGTCTGCCGCTTGGATACCTGACGAACCATCTTCACGAACAATGTACCCACCAACAGAATACTTATAAGGGATAGAGAAATTGTATTTTTCTTTGCGAGTTGGTGTCATGTCAAAATTATTTACAGAAAGGTCAACCTTACCACTATCTACGGCGGTGAATGCTTCTGCTACACCAATCTCTTGGAAATCAATTTTCAGCTTCAAACGTTTGCCGATTTCATTCATCATATCAACTTCGTAGCCGACCAATTCTTTAGCATCATTGTGGTAAGAAGTTGGGAATAAGGTACCGGGTGTCGCCACCTTCAAAACACCTGCTTCCTCCACTTTTTTCCACTGATTTTGCCCAGTAGAAGAACTACCTGTGTTTGAGTTTGAACTAGAACATGCTGCCAAGGCCAAGGTCGAAACCAAAAACGCTGAGGCCAAAACTTTTTTCAACATCGTCATCTCCTTTAGAAGTCCGTTACTTCTATTTTTTCTTTTCTGGTGTTAACCCACCAACTTTTACAAGGTAACATTTTAAAAGCGTTTTGGCAAATAATTGAACCGGAAACTACAAGCTCTTACGAGGAAAATAGACCTGCTTGCTCTAACTGGCTAGCTAGCTGCAAGAGAAGATCTTCACGACCCTTGGCAGCGGTGAGTTGAACACCTATTGGCAGACCATCTGCTCGTACATAGGTCGGAAGTGAAATGGCTGGTTGTCCACAAATATTGGCTACCTGCGTAAAGGGAGTCAAAGCGAGACTGTCCTCAAACATCTCCCATATGAGTGCTTGCTGCTCTTCCATGGAATATTCTTGAGTGTGTCTGAGACGGTCACGCAGATCAACAGACAAAGTAAATTGTCCATGCTTAGGAGCTACATCTGCTACTGTCGGCGTTAGAAACACATCATAGGTCTGATGAAAGGCTGACATAGCTACTCCATACTGATCCCAAGCTTTCAAGGCCTTCGAGTATAGCTTAGCCGGGATGGTCTGCCCACTTTGATAAATGGTCCAAGTCATAAGCTCCATATCATCCAAAGTCATCTTTCGTCCGAGAGTTCCTTCGATGTCATCAAACATTTGGGCTGTTTCAACACTATTCATCAAATAATAAGACTTCATGACTTCAATCCCATCAAGAGGATAGGTAGCCAATTCTGCCACTTCATGCCCCATATCCGACAAAATCTGACAGATGTCCACTACCGCTTGTTTGGCGTCTGAGCTAACCTGACTTCCGACTGGCGACTGCGTATAGTAGGCAATTCTTAGAGGACGCTGCAATTGACCAAATATCTCTTCCTCTCTCAATTTTGCTAGGGGAAAAGGAGCTTCGACTTGGTAATCTTGTAAATGATAGAGCAGTCTCTGGGTATCACGAATAGACTTGGTTAAGGCAAAACTTACAGCAGCACCCTGCCAGCTTCGATAGGCTTTTGGTCCGACCGGAATCCGTCCCCTACTAGTTTTGAGTCCAATCAAGCCATTGAAAGAGGCAGGGATACGGATAGAGCCACCCCCATCTGATGCTGCTGCAATAGAAACCATGCCAGATGCGAGCGCTGCTGCTGCTCCACCGCTTGATCCGCCAGCATTACGACTTTTATCTGCCGGAAGATTAACAGGTCCGTGAATTGTAGCATCCGAAATATTTTTAAAGCCAAATTCAGGAGTATTGGTCCGACCAAGGATGATGAATCCCAAGTTTTTCAGGCGCTGAACATAAGTATCGGTATGACCTGCTGGTTGCCCAACAAACAATCTCGAACCCAAAGAAGATGGCTGTCCAGCTTCATTTTGCCCCAAATCTTTCAGTAAAAACGGCACCCCTGCAAAAGGCTTACCCAGATAATCTTCCTTTTCAGACTCCGCCAGAGCCTGTTCGTATTGCTTAATAATGACTGCGTTTAACTGAGGATTGAGCTTTTCTATCTTATCAATGGTCTCAAGGACAAGTTCCTTAGCTGATACTTCTTTTTGGTTAACAGCCCGAGCAATGGCTGTTGCATCTTTCCATTCCATCTGGATCTCCCTTTCTATTTCATCCTTCACTCAGAATAAGACCAACCAACTCTTCTGCACTAATCTTTCCAAAATAATGTTCCATATCCAGATTAGCCAGAGCTGCCAGAAGATCCTCTTCCAACAGACGAGTACCAATTAACTTGGCTTCTACTTCATTGATATTGCCTTTGGCAAAGAAATCCCCATAGATACGACATTTAGCGATACGTCCTTTTTCTACTTCTAAGTGAATATCAACTGTTCCGCCAGTAAAGCGCCCATCTCTACGGTAGCTATATTGTGGTGAATTACCATAATTCCACTCCCAATTCTTGTACTTATCCCTTACTAATTGATCTATAGCTGCCCAATCTTTTGCTGTCAGTTCATAACGTTTGGCTTGATCAATTGAATCGATACCCAATAGCTTACAGGTCATGAGATTTTTAAATTCCTCAGTAGTGACAGCTTGGTATTCTTTTGCCAGATAAGGACGGATGGTTCCTACTCGGCTTTTGACTGATTTGATTCCTTTGGATTCAATTTTTTTCTTGTTTGGGTTGAGAACCTTTGACATAGCTTCTTCATCCACATCCAACAGCAGGGAATAGCCACCGTAAATACGATTGTTACTGATCGTCATAGCTGCACCGGATACCTTCTTCCCTTCAATCACAAGGTCATTTCGTCCAGTCTGCTCCACCTGAACAGCCCCCAATTCGTGCAGAGCTTGGATAGCTGGTTGATAGGCTCGCTTAAAATCACCAAACAGTCCATTGTCTTGGATAAGGTAGCAAACATTGACTGCACCCTGATCTACATAAACTGCTCCACCACCTGTATCTCTGCGAACCAGTAAGATATTCTTTTCTTTTAAATACGCCTCATTCACTTCAACCAAGGCATTTTGGAACTTGCCAATTTCAACTTTTGGATCGCAATAGTAAGGGAAGAGGATGTCATCATCCAAAAAGATATTCTGCTGGACGTAAACCTGCATAGCAAGAGCGACAGCCCCATCACGGACATATTGTCCATCACGAATTGGTTCAATAAGGTACACGTTTTTCTCCTTTAAAATAGATTGTATGAGTATCCTCAAGCAGCTGAGCAATATCTTGTGACAATGTCAAACTGCGTTCCCTGATAGGAAGAGGAAGGCGGTAATGTTTTTGATTGAGACTGACAAATAGAGACTGTGGATTTTGTTGGACCCTAGTTTGAAAGGGAAGTTTGATAAACTGAGGGGTGATGAAGCCGACACCAATTTCCAGATAAAGAACCTTACCTGTTTGATAATGATCTAAAAAGGCATCATAGCGCGCTTTTTGAGCAAAAAAATCTGGCGATTCGACCATGCCTTTTTCTGCGTTGCGTTTATTGATTTCAAACGGAGCATCGCAAAGGGGACATCTCGGAATCAACTCATAAGGAATCTTCATATCAGCCTGCTCTGCTATCATTTGACGAATAAGGGAGTCATCACGATAGGTTTGGTCGTGACAATGACGACTACACTGCCATAGTCCATATTCCCCTTGGATGTGAAAGACCTTGTCCATATCATAATTTACTACCCCAAAAGCATTGTCTGCATTGGTCGTTATGATGTGATAAGGTTTGTCTGCTAACAGTTCTTTTAAACGGACATAAGAGAGTCCGACTGGCTGATCCAGATAATTCAATGCCACAAAGCGACTCTGGAAGGCCCAGTACTCCTCTGTACTTTCAAAATGAAACAAACTAGCTTGCAACATATCCAAAAAGCCATATTTTGCAATAAAATCTGGAAAAACATTCTCAAAGCGAGGGCCAATATAAGTGAAGCCATCTGCCGCAGACATCCCTGCACCAATTCCCACTACAACAGCATCTGCTTCTTCCAGCAAACTAGCCAACTGTTCTGCCTGACTCCGATTTCTCTGTTTAAGCGTCTGCCACATGGACATCTTCCTCTCTTTTCCCTAATAATTGCTTGTAATATAGCCTATCTTCTGATGAGAAGACTGAAAAAATTATATCTAGTCGATAGCCTGTATCTCTCAACCATTTTCGAGTAATTGAAACAGCCAGCTCAGCCGCCTGTTCCTTTGGATAGCCAAACTCTCCAGTTGCTAGAGCTGGAAAAGCGATGCTATGCAAGCCACGCGCCTTGGCCTCATCTAAACAGGAACGGTAACATTGTTCCAAAAGAGAGCGACGAATGGGTGATACAGGCTTACCAGGAGCAATAAAGGGGCCGACCGTGTGGAAAATCCAGTCTGCTGGCAAATAAAAGGCGGGAGTCACCTTGACCCTTCCAACAGCCTCTGGACCACTATTTTGCTCCATCAGCTTGGCACAGTACTGACGTAACTCTATACCTGAAAAAGTATGGATTGCATTATCCAAACAAGCATGATTCGGAATAAAACACCCTAACAATCGACTATTGGCTGCATTGACAATAGCATCAACCTGCAAATGACACAGATTACCTTCATAGAGAAACATCTGCTCCTCTCTCGTCGGTAAGCACTCTTCCAACCCTACTCGGTGTGCCTGCTTATAAGCAGTTAAGAACTGAGCTTCTGCTTCCATATAAGCCTTAGAGACAGGACCAGCCGGACGCTGATTCACCAGTCCTCTCCATGTCTGCATCAGTTCATTCAAGCTTACGTTTTTTAGTTGTTCATCCTGCTCCTCTCCCTTCTCGGTCTTTAATAAACCAATCATGAGAAGGAGTTGCTGCTGCTCTTTTCTAGGCATCTTCGAGTGCTAGAAAAGCTTCTTCTGAAACATCTGTCAGGCGAACCAACCAATTCTCCTCAGGTTTTTCTGAATTGAGCAAGGTTGGCTGGTTGATGGCTGCAATATTGTACTCTACCACTCGACCAGCCAACGGTGTCAAAATCGCCATGACTGTTTTAGATGCTTCCAGATTTAAGATTTCATCATGAACTTCTAATACATCCTTGTCTGTGAAACTAACAAAACCAAGTGTTCCCACATCGTCTTGCAACTCAGCAGTCATGCGAATGGTATACACTTCATCTTCTTTTTCTACCCAAAGGTAGTTGGCAAATTTTTTCATACAATTACTCACTTTCTATACTATCTGCTAGCAATTCGATTGCTTTTAAGCGATTATCAATCCCTGCAAGCAGGGGAATAAAGAGAATTTCATCTGGCTGGCTCGCTGCAATCAAACGATCAACCTGAGTCTTTACCTCAACTGGATTCCCAACAATCATACGGCTGCGATGTTGGGCAATCTTTTTCCTATCCTCTTCCGTTAATGGATAGGACTGGTAGGTTTTCAGACTAGGAAAATGGGAAAACTCATTAAACTCTCTTTTACCTAACATCCAAATATCCAACGATTTGGCTAAGTCTTCCGCTTCCTGACTAGTTGGTGCAATCACTACAAAAAGAGCTAGGGCAAAATACGGTCGCTTCATCACATTGGAAGGCTGGAAATTCTGTCGATAAATCTGTGACAAACGACCAGCCTGCTCCACAGGATCATGGTCTATATAAGGAAAACTACCAAAGACATATCCCAACCCCAGCCGGGCAGAGAAAGAAAGGGAGTGTCCACCCATTCCTAGCGTAAATACTTCTGGATAAATCGACAGTCGAGGCGAGACTCCAATACTATCATCTTGTCCTGTCAGATAGCCCGTAAACTGCTGAAGCCATTCCTCAAACTGGTTAGGTTGGAAGAGACTCTTCATATGCTGCTTCACTAGCGGTGTACCGATAGAGTTCCCCAAGCCAATGTCTACACGCCCTGGAAATAGATTTTCCAAGCTGGCTGCTAGC
Organism: Streptococcus sp. DAT741; assembly: GCF_009866825.1. NCBI lineage: Bacteria > Bacillati > Bacillota > Bacilli > Lactobacillales > Streptococcaceae > Streptococcus > Streptococcus sp. DAT741. The sequence goes on along the minus strand of NZ_CP019557.1, from coordinate 302,551 downwards.
TCTGCTATTTTATATGGTGAATAGTGAAGCCCCATGATCCCACCCGATCCCAAATGGATTCGCTGGGTCTGACTAGCTAGATAAGGAATAACCACCTCGGGACTACCAATGCTCAGAGCCTGAACATTATGGTGTTCTGCTAGCCAAAAACGATGATACCCTAGCATCTCTGCTGCCTGTATCAAAGCCAGACTATCCTGCCACGCTTGGTGATGAGTCCGCCCCTCATCAAGTAGACCATAGTCCAAAAGACTAATTTTCATGTTGATTTTCCTCGTAATGTTTCTCTAAGCTCCGAAAGAGTTCGCGAGACTCCTTCGGAAGGGATTCTCCATAATCCATCAAAGGGACAATATCCTTAAAAGAAGCATGTGGTATGGCTAATTGGGATAAATCCTGCGGTCGAATCCGTAACTGAATATCCTCCGGTCTGCCTGCCTTAATCTTATGAACAAACTCAGGATCGGTGATGAAAGGAGTGGATAAACCAACCATATCCGCATGTTTCAAGGCTTCTACAGCTTTCTCTACCGAATTGATTCCTCCCGTTGCCATGATCAATAACCGTCCCTTTAAGGCATTGTGAACCACTTGATTGACTAACCTTCCCCGGTAGCAACCAGCACCTCGAACTCGATTACGAAAAACATCATGCCCCCAAGAGGCGATCGCTAGGTAATCAAGCTTGACAAGTTCCAAGGCTCGATCCATAAAGTTTAAAAATTCTTCTATGGAATAACCGACACTGGCACCTCTGGTTTCTTCTGGCGTTGCCCGAAAACCGAGGATAAACTCTTTCGGCGCATACTCATCAATGACTTCCTGAACCCTTTTCAAGACTTCCAAACCCAAGCGAGAGCGATTGTCTAAGCTCTGACAGCCATACTGATCCTTCCGCTGATTGGAAAACGTAGAAAAAAAAGTCTGGATAAGAAGTCTCTGAGCAGAGGAAATTTCTACCCCCGCAAAGCCCGCCTCTATCGCACGTCGAGTTGCCTGACCATAAGCCTCTACAATTTCCTCTAGATCTACCACTGTCAACTCCTTAACTTCATGAAAAAATGGAGAGTGGAGTTTCATAGGACTAGGACCGTAGACAAGTCTATCTCGATTCAAGGCATGACTGGCAAAACGTCCTGCATGAGTCAACTGCAAAACGGCTTTGGCTCCCTTGGACTGCATGGTCCGGGCTAGGCAGCTCAAGCCCGCCACATCCTCATCCTTGGATACACTAAAGCCATATTCAAACAACTGCCCCCTTGGATCTACATAGGCTGCACCTGTAATCTGCAAGGGAGCCGCATCAGCCCTACGAAGAGCGTAATCCAGATCATCTTGGGTCACAAATCCCTCCGCAGTGGAAGAATTCGTCACCATAGGGGACAAGACAAAACGATTGCTCAGGACCGATTGTTTTAAGGGCAAAGCTTCAAATAAAGACTGATAAAAAAGCATCTCTTCTCCTAAATCCCTACCTTCTCCATCGTCTGCTTCATTGTTTGAGCTAGACTCATAAAATCAGACATATTTTCCGACGAGGGATAAAAGGTTGATAAGATAGCTCCCTGATCTGTCAAAACGCTTTCTATCCGTTCTTTCATGCCTTCTATGGTCAACTCTTTTCCTACTAATTCAGACAAGGTCGCCATAGAAGCAGGATCAATCTGTGGGAATCGTTCCGGTACTGCTTGAGATACAAAACTGGCTTGATAAAAGCCGGCCACCAATCGACCTCTGCTATCTTGGTTACCAAATACGCTGATATAAGCCGAAATAGCAATGGCATTCTGGTAAATTCGCTGAGCCAAGCCAGCAAATTTCCGACCGTTAATGCTCAGATCATAGGTCCCCGGACAGTAGGAAGCACGAATCTCTCCACTGACTACCTCAACAGGAAAATCTGCTAATGCTTGTCTAATCACATCTACCATCACCTGATAGGACTGCTGCAAATCCAGCCTATAGCCCAGAGGGTTGGGTAAAATGAGGGTTATATTTAAAACTCCTCGGTCTGCTACAACCGCTAAACCACCCAAACTGCGGATAATAGGAGTATAACCTGCCTGGCGGATAAAATCTAAACCATTTGTAAATTGAGAAACCTGACGATCCATCATTCCAAGAATCAGTGTCTTCTCCATCGGCCAAAAATGTAAAATTCCTGATTCAGGTTGGCGATTAACCTCACGCAAAAAGACCTCGGTCCAAACTAGCGGTCCCTGCTTGGAAACTGCAAGTCCAGACCTGTCTTCATACTTCTTTATATTCATATCTGCTAACCAAGATTTCATCAAGTAAGATTCTCTTTCATTTTCTACCCTTATTGTAACATAGACTATTTATAGCGATCGAAAAAATGCTTCTATTTTTTTCAGAGCGATAAAATCATCGCTGCTTGTAGCTCTATATTGAAAAGTTCCGATCCACAACGATAACAAAGCTCTGTCTTTATTTTTGGTCTACGTCCTTTGCCTTGATTTTATACATCCCCTATATTTTCTAAAAAACAAAATGAACATCTTACAGAACTGTTAGTTAGCGTAAAAATCACCTTTTTGATACCACAAACATCATATAAACTAAAGTAGAGTCCGACACCTAAAGTCAACGAAGCATCAGGGAAGTTTCATATCAACTCTAGCATCATCGAGTAGGCACTAATTTCTATCCCCTCTCACACCACCATGCATGCTAATCTAGCACACGGTGGTTCAACTAACTGTTAATGAGAAGACATAGGCTCCCTCACTCCTATTCTATTTTGTACTAGCCATTTGTGCACAATAGCCATCATTTATGTTTTTAGTTTTCCTCGTTTACTCAAGATATGAGGACATTAAAAGGTTCAAGTGAAAATAGGAGCTCTGACGAAGAATCCTGAGACTCTAGGAAAAATTATCTTTTTCACAAAGACCATAGTCCCAATTCAATTACTCTCGTGATTGACACCTATAGATTACGATGATCTTTTTGGACTTAGAATCCTGAGTCCTCTCATCCGCTATATACGCCTTAATATTACATTTCCATCCATAGAACCATGATTTTGCTATCCCTTCCCCTGACGGTCATGGTTTCTAACATCAGACTTAAAATGGTCTCTCCCTAGACCATCTAATCTACCCCCCACGATAACCAGCGTTATTTAGCCCACTGGTAGCGAGTATCCGCAGAAGACTTGCACTTCAGATGTACAATATGCCTGTCATACGCAAAAAAGTCATCAAAATGATGACTCTTTCAGTGAGACTGATTGTCCCCGGTCTTTATTTCAGTATTTACAAATCCTCAAAAGCATCCTTAACTTTGTCAAAGAATCCCTTTTTATGTGGATTTACGGAGATATTACCAGCCGCTGCAAACTCTTTTAAGGCTGTTTTCTGACGTTCGTTCAAACCTGTTGGAGTCACAACATTGACCGTCACATACTGGTCACCCATGGCACCGCCACGAATGCTTGGCGCACCTTTTCCTTTGAGTCGGAAGGTCTTGCCTGTCTGCGTACCTTCAGGAATCACCATATCAACATCTCCATGAACAGTTGGCACATGGACCGTATCTCCCAACGCAGCCTGAACAAAGTTGAGATCCAGTTTGTAGAGAATTGTCGTTCCTTCACGCTCAAATTTATCAGATGCCTGCACTTGAACAACTACATAGAGATCACCGTACGGCCCTCCATTGAAACCAGCCTCACCTTGGCCAGCCAAGCGAATCCGTTGCCCTGTTTCAACACCGGCGGGAACTTTAACTGTTACCGTGTGAGCTTGTTTTTCATGACCAGTTCCACGACAAATTTGACACGGTTCCTTGATCTGCTTGCCACGACCATGACAGACATCACAGGTCATCTGACGACGCATAGTTCCAAGAGGAGTTTGTGTATCAACGTTGATGACACCCGTACCGTGACAGCGCCCACAGGTTACAGGACTAGTTCCCGGCTTAGCACCAGAACCTGTACAGGTGCGACAAACCGCCTCACGATGATAAGAAACTTCTTTCTCCACACCGAAAATAGCCTCTTCAAACTTAAGATTGATAGCATATTGAAGATCGTCGCCTTGACGAGGAGCATTTGGGTTGCGAGTCGCACCGCCACCGCCAAAGAAGCTAGAAAAAATATCCTCAAAGCCACCAAAGCCTGCTCCATCAAAGCCACTAAAACCACCAGCACCGCCACCGAAGCCACCGTTAGCTCCAGCTGGACCATATTGGTCGTAGGCAGAACGCTTCTGAGGATCACTCAAGGTCTCATAGGCCTCTTGAACTTCCTTGTACTTATCCTCCGCACCCGGATCCTTGTTAATATCTGGATGATATTTTTTAGACAGCTTACGATAAGCCTTTTTTATTTCGTCCTGAGAGGCATTTTTTGAAACCCCCAGACGATCGTAATATTCAGTATTGTTCATATAAGATACCAAGCCCGTTAAAAGCAAAGTGAAAATAGGAAATCGGCAGAAAATCCTGATTTTCTAGACGATTTATCTTTTTCACACAGCTTTTAGGGCGGGTTCATTTCCTTTCGTTAAATAATAGACGAAACTCAGAAAGAAGCCCGTGTTTAAATTACCGAACTTGTATTCCTTTCTTTAAAATGTAGAAAATAGCTCGGGTTCAGTTACGAACACTTCCTTTCTGTAAAAGTTTAAGCAAAGTGAAAATAGGGAGTAAAAGTGTCCAGTGGACACTTTCAGCCCCGTTGTAAAAAACAATGAGCGACAGGCATTCCTCAAAAAGTCTATCCCCAGGCTTTTTGACTTTTCACACAGCTTTTAGGACGCGTTCAGTTTCTTTCAATAATTTTATAAGGAGCCTGGGTTCAACTAAGAACACCTATATTCCTTTCTATAAAAGGTTTTCTGTGGACAAGCTCCTAAGAAACTCAAGAAAATTTGGAAACAGTCTGATAAAGTTTAACACCTAAGTAACATTTATTTTTTCACAGAGTTGTAGGCATATCAACTGAGCTAAACTTCTGAAAAGAACAACTCTAAACAGTGTGTCTCTTCCTATCTATAATATTAAAGGATTTCCTTTTAGAGCTAGCCACCACCCTAGTTGACAATTTTGTTCCATTACCCAAAAACAGAGGCTGGGGTTCAACCTCTGGATTTGGATTTTATTATTTATGACATTCGAGCTCGAGATAAAGCAGTTACACATCCTGTTTTAACTGAGTGCAACCTAAAAAAGAGATGAACTTCCTTGTGTGTAAGCACACTGTGTCAGTTCCCTATTTTCATACGGATTTTTAAACGGTCTTTACCTTACCTCGCTTTCGGGTTTCTTGGCTCGGGATAAAAAGGTTCCCCGAACCTACCTCGCTTTCGGGTTTCTTAGCTCGGGATAAAAAGGTTCCCCGAACCTTTTTATTTTTCCGTAAATTCTCCATCCACGACGTCATCACCAGAGTTTGATGAACCTGCTTGGCTTGCGCCTTCTTGTCCAGCTGCTGCTTGTTGGGCTGCCGCCGCTTGCTCATAAAGCTTCATTGCAAGTGCTTGAGCTTTTTCATTGAGATTTTCAAGTTTCGCTTTCATGTCGTCCAAGTTGCCAGCTTCTTGGGCTGCTTTCAACTCATCCAAAGCTGCTTGAGCTTGATCACGCTCAGCATCAAAGCCTTTACCTTCTGTTTCTTTAATTGTTTTCTCAGTCGCAAAGATGGCCTGATCAACATTATTACGAAGGTCTACTTCCTCTTTCCGTTTCTTATCTGCTTCTGCATTTGCTTCTGCATCTTTCATCATACGGTCGATTTCTTCGTCTGTCAGACCTGAATTTGACTGAATCACAATAGTCTGCTCTTTTTGAGTACCCAAATCTTTGGCTTTTACAGAAACAATACCGTTCTTATCAATGTCGAATGTTACTTCAATTTGTGGGATACCACGAGGTGCCGCAGGAATGTCTGTCAATTGGAAACGACCAAGTGTCTTATTATCTACTGCCATTGGACGTTCACCTTGAAGAACGTGAATATCTACCGCAGGTTGGTTATCAGCCGCAGTTGAGAAGACTTGTGATTTAGATGTTGGGATAGTTGTGTTGCGATCGATAAGCTTGGTGAAGACACCACCCATCGTTTCAATACCGAGTGATAATGGTGTCACATCAAGTAGAACAACATCTTTGACATCACCGGTAATCACACCACCTTGAATTGCTGCCCCCATCGCCACTACTTCGTCAGGGTTCACAGATTTGTTTGGCTCTTTACCTGTTTCAGCCTTCACTGCTTCTACAACAGCAGGAATACGAGTTGAACCACCAACAAGAATCACTTCATCAATTTCTGACAAGCTCAAACCAGCATCTGAAAGTGCTTGACGAACAGGAACTTTCGTACGTTCTACGAGGTCATAAGTCAATTCATCAAATTTAGCGCGAGTAAGTGTCATTTCCAAGTGAAGAGGACCGGCTGCACCTGCTGTGATGAACGGCAAGCTGATTTGAGTTGAGGTCACACCTGAAAGATCTTTTTTAGCTTTTTCTGCCGCATCTTTCAAGCGTTGGAGGGCCATTTTGTCAGCTGACAAGTCAATGCCATTTTCTTTTTTGAACTCCGCAACCATGTGGTCAATAATCTTCTGGTCAAAGTCGTCACCACCGAGCTTATTATCACCCGCTGTTGCGAGTACATCAAATACACCATCACCAAGTTCAAGAATGGATACGTCAAAAGTACCACCACCAAGGTCAAATACCAAGATTTTCTCGTCTTTATCTGTTTTATCCAAACCGTAAGCAAGAGCTGCCGCAGTTGGTTCATTGACAATACGTTCTACTTCAAGACCTGCAATTTTACCTGCATCTTTCGTTGCTTGACGCTGTGCATCATTGAAGTAGGCAGGAACTGTAATAACTGCTTTGGTTACTTTTTCACCGAGGTACTCCTCTGCATAGCCTTTCAAATACTGAAGGATCATTGCAGAGATTTCCTGCGGAGTGTACTCCTTGCCGTTTGCTGAGACTTTTTCAGAAGTTCCCATTTTTGACTTGATAGAGATAATTGTATCTGGATTAGTTACTGCTTGGCGTTTTGCTGCATCACCAACGATAATTTCTCCATTTTTGAAAGATACAACAGACGGAGTTGTGCGATTTCCTTCCGGGTTGGCAATAATTTTTGATTCAGTTCCTTCAAGAACTGCAACTGCTGAGTTAGTTGTACCTAAGTCAATACCGATGATTTTAGACATAATAATTACCTCGTTTATTTTTTCTTTTTTAACAATTTAGTTGGCAGTAGCTGATTAGGTCTTTCTTCACCTTTGGGCTATGAAAGACCTAATCAGCCCTGCTGGGGTGCGTCAACGACATCAAAGATATCTAACTTACCGCCTAGTTTACCGTCATTGCGGACAAAGTTATTCCCAAAGCAGAGCTAAAAAAACTCATAATTTATTCTAAGCTGACAAAAATAATCTAGCCGAACAAGTGGAGCTAGTGTGGATCCTAAGCAAGCCGCCATAGCGGTTGCCATCTGGTGATTGGTGCTGAAGCACCAATCACCAGTGGCTAATTATAAACCACCACCATCGCTGGTCTTAACAACCTTTCATGGAGTTTATAACCTTTTTGGAAAACCTGAGCAATACTGTCAGCTGAGTGATCGTCATCTGCAGGAACCGTTTGAACCGCCATGTGAAGATTCGGGTCAAAGGTTGTTGTTTCAACTTCTTCAACACCTTCTTCCTTCAATGCTTGGATCAAGCTTTCTTGTACCATCTCGATTCCTTTTTTCACATCATCTGTCAAACCTTCAACAGCAAGCGCACGCTCCAAGTTATCCAAACTTGGTAAGATTTTCTTCGCCAAGTCCTGCGAACGGTAACGTTGCAAGGTTTGGCGTTCCTCGTTAGCACGACGTTGAATATTTTGCATTTCGGCATGAGCTCGAAGGTATTTATTTTCAAATTCCTCTGCACGCTCATTGGCTAATTCCAATTCAGATTTTTCAGGAACTTCGACAACTTCTTCTGTTTGCGTAGCTTCTGCTTTCCCTAACATTTCTTCATCTTTAACTTCTTCTGACAAATGTCTCACCTCTTCTTTTTTGTTTCGTTAACGCTTCACATCTTAACCAACTGAGTTCAGGCTAAAAACCTAGAAAAAAGATAGACTATCTTGTATCTGATGACACAGCGTCACTCTCCTATTTTTCTATCGTTTCCTTCGCACTTTCATATCTTAGTTTACTTCATAGTGATTACTACTCAAATATCTATAGTAATCCGTCAGTTTCATGAATAAGACACGACTAATGATGTTAATCAGACTCATCTGCCTCCGATAATCCATATCAACAGGACCTAGTAGGCTCATCTGTGCCTCCCCACGATAAGGAATTGGAAAGCGATGATGAATGACCGTCACATCCGAAAGAGCTGGATCTCTATGCTCTGCAACCACAATCCTAGTCGACTGTCCCGGTGCCAAACCTTCTCGTAACTCAGCAGCAAGTACCTGCGGACTATCCAATAACTGATAGGTCGCAAGATTGCCATAGGTAAGAGAGGCAACCTTACCACCAATGAAAACAAGTTCTTGGAAAAGATTTGAAAAGATATAATCCATCAAGTCCAAAACATTATCTGTCGGTGTAAAATAACGCTGTACCACCTGCGGAATTTCTGTCCGCAACTTGTAATGGATAGACAGGACTGTCTGTCCCACAAACCGTTCATCTACCAAGCGTTTGAACACTTCCAACTCCCTTGTTAAAAAGTTCTTAGGAATGGCAAATTGAACAGTGACCGGTTTAGATTGGTCTAGGGTCAGAACTGCCAAGGCATCATGATTACTCAATCGAACGATATCAAAGGAAGTCAGTCGCTGACTAGTTGGTTCCACATCAAGAATGACAGAAGTGTAGCTTGTCAAATCAGCCAAGACCTGACTAGCCCGCTCCAAAATATCTTCCAACTTGAAGGCTTCAAAGTCAAAAGCCTTAACCACCTGATAAATATCATCTTCATCAATATGCTCTAGGTTGAGCGAGTGGCTGACAAAATATTGAAAACCTGCTCGACTGGGCATACGACCACTGGAAGTATGGGCTTTTTCAAGCAGTCCCAGCTGCTCAAGCTTAGCCATATCATTACGGATGGTGGCAGAACTAGAAGCTATCATTTCCTGCAAAGTTTTGGAACCAACTGGCTCATGATGCTGTGTAAACAATTCAACGATTCGATTCAAAATATCATTTTGACGTTGTGTAATCATGCTCGCTCCTTTCATGAGTGATAGCCAGTACTTTGATGACTTCAAATTATCTTTAGCACTTTCATGCATAGAGTGCTAGCGTTTCTATCTCTATTATACTCTTTAGAGAAGCAAAGTCAAGGGAAAAAGACAAAAAATTAGCACTCTTTTTACAAGAGTGCTAAAAATCAGTCTAAGGACCTAGTACTATTCTATTGCATCTTATCCATACCGGTCATTTCCACCCTAAAAACGAAAATGGCTAGACTATTTACACTTTTTCTTTAAATCCATTAGATTCCAAAAATTTAGGAGCATAATCAGACATATAAAAACAAGAGTAGCCAAACGATGTTTATTTAGAAAAATAACTGCGAAGATACAAAGTGAGTTGATTACAGTTGCGATATACTTCTGTTTTTTCATTATCCAACCTCCTCATATTTCTGGCGCAAGCGCAGCAAACCAACCAAACAATACAGCAATCCCGGAATAGCAAGGGTAGCCATACCAATAACAGCCGCAGGCATATCCAAAAAATAGAATAGGAAGGTAAACAAGATAAGCAAGGATAAATCCATTAGAAATTGTCTGCCAATGATTCTACCAATCATCTCAAACTTGCTCTGACGATCACTATAAAGTTCAATCTCCCCTAATACCTTACTCTTTCTAAAGCAGGAAAAATGGTTACAACGACCAACATACTCCCAGCCGTAATCTTTGAACAACTGCAAATATTCAAGATTATCTTGAGTTTTAGTTTTGAAATCCAACCGATAGACTACGTGTTCTGGTTGACACTTTTCAAAGATAAATAAAAGGCCAAATTTATTTTGAATAAGCTTCCAGCCCTGAAGGTGCTGTTCAGCTAAATATCTTTCTTCCTTTTCAAAATCAGGTAGGAAAAAGAAACAAATTTCTTTCTTAGTTTCCATAGTCTCTCCCCTTGCTATTGCGATAGAGGCGTTCAATTCTGACCAATTCTATTTCCAAAATCTCCTGCCCTACTTCTGTTATCCGATACAACTTTCGCTTGTCTTCTTCTCGTACAAAATCAATCAAGCCATCCTTTTCCATTTTGAAAAGAGTACCATACATAGTTCCTGGACTAATGACAACTTGACCTGCTGTTATAGCCTTTGTCTGTTGGGCAATGTCATAACCATGTCGCTCTTTCTGCAAATGAAAGAGGATATAAAAGGCTGTTTCTGTCATAGGAACATAGATTCGCTTTAGTTTATCATTCATTGTTTACCTCCTCCCTTCCAATGTGCATCGAGCCTCAATATATAAAAATTATATCGCACTTCGATATATCTATCAAAAAAAACCAAAGATTTTCACCTCTGGTTTTGATACTTTATACTCAATGAAAATCAAAAGCAGGCTAACTACATCGAGCGAACGAACCATTGGAGTTTGAAGATAACGAAAGCAAGATAGGAAATTCCTATTTTTGAAACAAAAAGTTACTTTGCTACTTCTCAGATTTTAGATAACAGGCTAAAAAACATCCTACCCATCAAAACACGCTAATCTATATCGTTCTAGTCTTCGTAGAATACTATTTTCCCTGTGCAATCAATTCAGCTCCTCTTTGACGATAAGACAAGTCGCCGAAAGCTTCAATTTTCAATTCACCATCTTCGTATTTTAAAACGGTAATGGAACCATTATCTAGAAAGACATTAGCTCCACGCTCAGGTTCCAAGAGATGAGCCAGGGTAGCGATGGTCATACCGTGACTGACAACGAGCGCATTACCACCACCCTGTTTTTCCAAATCTTGAGCAATGGACTCGAAGCCTGCCAAAATTCGATTACTCAAAACTTCCCAAGATTCCGTCCAACCAGCAGTATCCGCTTCTTGAATACCTGTTGCAATCTCCGCAAAAGACATGCCACTCGTATCCACTGTTCCTTTCAAACGCGGAAGAACGCCTTGAAAAAGTTCTGCATCATACATTCCCTCAAAACTGCCAAAACACCACTCTCGAATTCGTTTGTCTTGATAATATGGAATTTTCCCTAGTTCTCCTAATTCTCGAAGGGCGATTGTCATGGTTTGTACCGTCCGTCCCAAATCACTAGACACTGCCAACTTAAAATCAATGTTTGCTTCTTTTAAACCTAAACCAAGTTCACGGATACCTTCTTCTCCTTTTTGAGTGAGAGGGGTGTCACACCAACCTTGCACACGGCCAATAGTGTTGAACATGGTTTTTCCATGACGCGAAATATACAATCTTATTTCCGACATACGTTACTCCTTGTCATTTTCTTACTATATATTAGTATAACAAAAATTTGACCTCTTGTCGCAGCCGACACATGTAGTTTACCTCTTGATTTTCCCTATTATCCGATAGCTAATCACCTACCCCCCATTGATCTTATCGGCTATCCAAAACGAAGCAGTCTCTAGAATTATTTATCTCGACAATCATCTAAGAAATGTCATTTTTACTACAATAGTAGAAACAAATGAACTACTTTCCATACAGAAAAAACCGATTGCTTACGCAATCTGACAACAAGTTTAACTTGTTGTTCCATAGATTACAATTCATTATACTTATTGGATTGCTTAGAAATTTCTCTATCAATCGCAACAGACCATTGCCCCTTTATACTATCGTCTAATTGTTCTGAAATCAACCTGATAGCCTGTTATGTTTCCTCCGCTGATGTCTGAATCTCCTTTTTCTTTTGGTTCACTATGCTATCTCTTCTAAAAAACTGAATAGGCACATAGACTTGATGAATCATATCTCGTTCCATTTTTTTCTTTAATGCTATGAGGCCGAGCGAATCCGAAAAGCACTATTCATCACATTCCATATATACATATTTATCCAAACCCTATCTTTCTTTGACAAAGCGCTATATTAGCAATATAATAAACTTGAACGAAGGCATACGAACAGCTAATGCTCACAACTGAAAGGAGTCCGTCATATAATTAAAAGGAGAAAAGTATGTCCAAAAAAGTAGCAGCTATTGTTGCATTTCTATTGTTTTGCGTTTCATCTAGAGCCCCTGTTACGATCGTGACTGCATCTGTACGGGAACCACTTACGAATGAAGAAAGACTTGTTGCTCCTCATCATTTAATCTATCCATTAACCATTGATAAGTCAGAAAATGGATCAATGAGATGTACAGGAACCTACATTGGAAATAATCACTTCTTAACTGCAGGTCACTGTATGACAGATCGCAATGGTCGCATCAATTCAACAAAAAGCGCCACTGTGGAAACAAACGCTGATAGCCACACTGTAGCTTTCAAGATGTATAAAAAAACGATTTTCCATAAAAAGCCATTCAAACCAATGCAGAATTATGCAGGTTTCCATGACTTTAAGAATGATGTTGGACTAATCAAAGTGACAGAACCTAGCTCTATCCCTCTTGATACAAGCACTACTCCTCTCACTGTTCATAAGAATTTACAGTCTCTTGTCGGCAAAACAGTCAGTACCATAGGTTACTCACGTTATTTTAAAGGAGACATGACTAAGACTCAAGGAACTGTACTGAATGTAGAAGAGGACGGAACTTTAACCGTTGATTTTTATATTGCTGAACAAAATTCGGGATCTCCTGTTTACTACAATGGTAAAATGATCGGCATTGTTACGGGTGCTGCAAACGTAACAGATTGTCAAGACGTACCGATGTGTAGCAAGGCAACAATCACTCCATTCACGATGGATATGAAGTCTAAACTATTTGATCGAAACGGAATCTCTGTTTCTGTTGCTGAGTAGGTAAAAAGTACTGACTCCAGTGAGGACAATTAGCTGTTAATAAAAAGAAAAGAGACTGTTCGCATCTTATTTATAACTTTATAAATAGATGAAAATGAACAAGTCTCTTTTTGTTTTACAAAATCACCATAGTTGACAGTCGGATGCTTATTCTAACAATCTTTTGTGATGATGAAGTCCTCCTCAATCCTACCAATAAGACCAGAGAAGCTAGAATTGTTTTTCAGTAACTGTTAATATCATTCGCACACACAAATGCTCCCCTTATCGTGAAAAAGAAGAAATCATGATTCACTATAAAGGGAGGTTTCGATAGATTTTAATTCCGTGATCGGTTGGCATAAGCTTTCCAATCAATGCCACGTGCCTCACACCAGTTTTGCACATTCGGTGCTAGAATCAAATCTTTCTTACGGAGGTCTGCAATATTCTTAGCCCCCAACATGGTCATAATTTCAGCTATCTGCCGCTGGAAAGAAGAGATTGCCTGCAAGCCTTCATCAAAGCGATTACCTCTGACATCTTTAACATATTGGAGGAAGCGATTGGACATACCGACCAAATCTGCTCCCAGAGCCAAGGACTTAACAATATCTAAAGGCGTTTTTATTCCACCTGAAGCAATCAAAGCTGGACGCTCTTTTTCAGAAACACTCATAGCCTCCACCAAGGAAATAACCGTTGACTGCCCCCAATCTTCCAAATAATCGTAATCATTGAACGTTCGACGAACATTTTCAATCTTGGCAAAATTGGTACCGCCAGTTCCGGAAACATCAATCGTTTCAACCCCGACAGAAGCCAGTTGAGCAACTGTTTCTCGACTCATACCAAAACCAACCTCTTTTGCAATAACTGGCACTTTCAACTCACGCACCAAGGCTTCGATATTTTTCAACCACATACTAAAATCACGGTCTCCCTCCGGCATTATAATCTCTTGCGGAGCATTGACATGAATTTGAATCGCATTGGCCTCTAGTAAATCGACCGCTCGTTTGGCATCATCCACATCATGGTGGGCACCGAGATTAGCAAAAATGATGCCGTAGGGATTTTCTCGACGCATGACCGAAAAGGTCTTGGCAACAGACGGATCCTTAATGGCTGCACTAACCGACCCAGAAGCAAGGGCGATCTTTCCAAAATGTCCCATAATCCCCAAAAGGCGGTTAATATCTCCCGTTTTTTTACTACCACCTGTCATCGCATTGATGAAAAATGGAAATTGGAAATCCAAACCAACGACACGGGTCGAAATATCCACCTCATCCACCTTTGTCTGTGGTAAAGAATGATGGACAAATAAGGTTTCCGTAAAATCCGTGGCTGGTTGAGAACTATATTGTTGATGGGCTAGGCCAAGATGCTGATCCTTGCGATTGGCACCAAATTTTTCTAAATAAAACATCGTTTCTCCTTATTCTTCATTTGAAATTCTTAGAGGGAGTGGCAAAATACCGACTTGTCGCCAAGCTTCCTCTATTGCTGCTTTTTGTTTCTGACTATTCACCAAGCTAATGCCACAATCGCCACCGCCTGCACCTGATGATTTGGCTACCGCCCCATAAGCTTGAGCCAAGTTACATAGTTGGCTTAGTTTAGGTGTTTCAATCACCAATCCCATACTTGTAGAAAATTCTCGTAGCAACTTACGGTTCTCTGTTATCGCCTGACAAACAAGTGCTTGATTTTCTGTCTGACAGGCAAAAATAAACTGTTCAACACATTCCTTAGAAGCGACCAAAAACCGACTATAAATAGCTTCTTTTTCAGTTTGATTCTTTTGGTCTTCCATCTGCGAAATCAGATGGTCTGTCGAGGCAGCCGAACCTGTCCAGCCTACTACAAGGTCCAACTCCTTAGGTAGATAAATAGGGCAAATAGATAGATCCTTCCAGTCTAGCTCAACCAAATCTACCACAGATAGCTCTGCCATTTTCTTAAAAAGCCACGAACGATCCAAAGAATGATAGGCAACCAAGCCACCAAAGCTTGAAGCTGCCAAATCCCCAAAGGATCCTTTCATTCCTAATTTAGCTTGAGTTAGAGCTGCTAATTTATAAACTAGGAGCTTATCTGGTCTGTAGCCATAATAGGCAAGGATTGCCTTGACTGTTGCTACCGTTACTGCACCGGATGAACCTAGACCGTATTTGGTGCCTGAGCTTTGGTTATCTAGCTCAGACTGTATATCCAGGGCGTAAAAACCTTGACAAGCGACTCCTTTAGTGTACAGATAGGCCTCCGTTACTTGAACAGCCATCGTAATTAGTTGGTAGGGATTATCTCCTTGGACATGGATTTTCTGATCCTGACGATTCCAAGCCAGATAGACATCTGGCTGCTGGCTAGAATGAATCGTCCCTTGCATTGCTTCTTCAACACTGACAGTCAGGTATTGATTAACCGCTGCAATAATAGCTGGGTAACCTGCCTCCACTACTGCATACTCTCCGGCCAGAAAGAGCTTGCCCGGTACACTTACTTGAACTCTCATACTAGAATCCTTTTTTAAATGTGGCTTGGGAAGCCTGCCAAGCTTTCTCCGTCAAGACATGAGCAGCAGGACCTGGTAAGCTGGTAATGATTTTTTCTTTAGGAAATACATGAGACAGAGCTTCCACCAACTCATCCATCTGACTTGCTCGACAGAGAACTTTGACGTTAGGCCCGGCATCCATAGTCATATAGGCGGATAGTCCTCTTTCCTCACGGACCTGACGGACAGCTTCTTGGGCAAGCAGACTGTCGGCTGACCAATAGGTAAAAGGTGGGTTGGCAGATAGGGTTGTGGCATGCATCTTCATGCCATTATGCTCTGTAATTTGACCAACTTTCTCAAAATCTCGGGATGCAATAGCCTTTTTTATATCTTCTAGGTCAGACCGGGCCGTCTCCACCCAAGCTTGATAAAAGGGAGAACTAGCTACCGTATGCTCCATTCCTTCTCGGCTAGCAATTTTTTTAGGACCAGTATCAACAGCAAGTACCAACATACCAATATCCCAATCTGCATCATCAATCGGATGAGCCATAGAATCTTCTGAACTTGTTCCCATATCCCATTCAACAAATCCACCAAACAAGCTACGGGTGCTAGACCCTGAGCCTCTACGGGCAAAGGTTGAGAGCTGGGCAGGTGACAAATTGATGCCTAAGGCTGTGGTAGTCGCCAATGCTAAAGCCGCAAAAGCTGATGCTGAGCTAGCTAAACCTGCTGCTGTTGGAACAAAATTCAGACTCTCCACTCGGGCAAAAGTCCTCTCACCTATATATTCGCGAAACAAATCCAAAAATCGAGAAATTTTAAAAATTTCTTTTTCATTTTGTAATTTTTCATTGAGATAAAACTCATCTGCTGTCAATGCTGTATCAAAGATAACTTTGGTATCTGTATAAAAGGCAGCCAGAGTCAGGGACAAGCTTGAATTCTTTGGAAGAAACAATTCCTTGTCTCGTTTACCCCAATATTTTATCAAAGCAATGTTGGTATGGGCACGGGCGATACCGATTTTCTGATTCATCTTATTCTCCTAAATATTGTATCCATGTCTGGCGTGCACCTGCTTGTGACAAGGCTTGAACAATAAACTGAGCATCTTCTATTGTCCTAGCAAGAGCAATCATACAGCCGCCACGTCCACCACCTGTTAATTTAGCACCGAGCGCACCTGCTTGTTGAGCCAGAGTCACTAGTTGATCCAGGCTGGGATCAGACACACCTAATTCTTGTAAAAGCACATGGGCTCGACTCATCTTTCTACCTAGAAGCTCTGCTTGATCTTTGGCCAAAGCCTCTTTGGCATCTTTAGCTAAGCTCCCCAATTCGTCAATCAACTGTATGGCCTCTGGCTTTTCCTTCAATAAAACTGCGACATCTGAAATTGCTTCTAGGGTATTACCAGTCACTCCCGTATCCGCCACAACTAAGTATGCGTGGAGATGAAGATGGAGAGGCTCGATGGATTGATGTTTGATAAAAAAGATAGGAGAGTTTCCGCTAGTTGTTGCTGCATCAATGCCTGAGGGATTCCCATGCGCAATCTTTTCCGATGACTGGACAATATCCCATAATTCGCTGTCCGTCAGTTCTTTTTTATAATAAGCAAAGAGGGCACGGGCAACCGCAACAGCTACCGCTGCACTGGAACCCATTCCTCGCTCCGCTGGAATCGTTGAGGTGATTTCAATATGAATCGCCGGATCTGTCGGTGCTCCAATACGGTAGAGAGAAAAACGAATGGCATGCTTAAGCCCTTCCCAAATTTTGGGCATCTTATGAACCAGGCCCTTGTAAAAGTCACATGTAACGCTCAGAGCATCTCCTTGAGCAGTGACCCTTGCAGTAATCTCCACAGCAGAAAAAGGCATAGCAATAGCCGGCTGTCCATAGACCACCGAATGCTCCCCCATTAAAATAATCTTTCCTGTCGATTTTCCTACTGCTGTCATAATCTTCTCCTTATACAATCAATTCTATTATACCATTTTTACAAAAGAATAGAAGACACGAAAACAGTTGGCCGCAACCAACTGTTTTCTAGGAGATTTATTATGAAAAAGAAAATTGTTCGCTATCTCTAGCTTGGGTATAGTATACAACCTGTAACTTAAAGAAAACTAAATCCATTATCTATTTTTTCGCCTATATCGAAAATATAAAAATCCTGCTCGAAAAGCATTATCTAAATTGGTCCCTATCCAGATGGCATGAAATCCAATCTGAAAAACTGTCATTAAGATATAAGCTATACCAATTCTGATCAACCACATTCCACAGCTAGTTGAATAAAAAGGAAGACGTGCATTTCCAAGACCTTGCCAAAGAGCAGTTAAAATAAGAGTGCCTGCAGTGAAAGGAACTCCCAGAAAGGAATATAATAAGACCGTTTGGCTAACTAGACTAACCTGACTATTCTTGGTATAAAATCCAATCAAAGAGGGACCGACTAGGTAAATTAACCCAGCTATTAAAAACATTAAAACAAGGGCTAGACTGAGACTGGTTCGATAAATATGATGAATCGTCTCTTTGTCCTCTCTGTGCCGGGCTACCAAGATAAGAGTTGCAGTAGCAACCCCCAAAGCAGGCATATAATTAAATTGAGTCAAGGTTTCTCCAATAGCATTTCCCGCTAAAACAGTTGTTCCCAAGCTGGTGATGAGAGACACAACCATCACATCTCCTGCTCGCATCATCAAGCGTTCACTGGTTGCAGGTAAGGCAAGTTCTAGTAATGTTCTATCTATGGACCAGGTCCAGTCTGTTGGAAAGACTGGCAACCGCATCCAAAGAAGTAAACAGGCAAGCAATCGTGATAGAATTGTCCCAATAGCAACTCCTGCTACACCTGCATGGAAAATAAAAACTGAAACAGCCGATAAGAGAATATTAAGAAGATTCGTCAACAAACCAATATACATAGGCAGGCGAGGTTGACCTAACGACCGCAGAATAGCACTAAGAGTGGTTGATAAGGCAAGGAAAACAATGCCTCCACCGACCAATATCAAGTAAAGACCGCCAGTCCGTCCCACCTCAAGATCTGCTCCCAAGATTGCAAGCAGACTGGGACCAGCAAGAATTGACAGAAGGCCTAGCAAAAGGCTGATAAATAGTGTCACCTTCAAACTCTCGCCAATAACACGGCCGACCTCTTCCAGCTTATTTTGCCCCACAGTCTGAGCCAAGCAAGAGGACACAGCCGCTGCTAGGGCAATAAAAACCGCCTGATAAACAGCAAGAATATTATTGGCAAGAGCAACTCCTGATAAAGCAACTGTCCCTAAAATAGCGACCAGATAGGAATCTGCCATTCCCATAGATGTCTGAAGAATATTTTCAGCCATACTCGGCAAGGCAATCGTTAAAATTTCTTTGTAGGTTTGTTTTTTCATTATCTAGACTTCAACTGTTTAATATCCACTATTTTATCACAAACTAACTCCAATAATTCCTCATCATGAGAAATAAGCAAGACCAGCTTATTTTCTTTTTTCAAGTCCAACAAGGCCTGAGCTACTTGTTCCATCTGTTTTAAATCCAATCCACTGGTTGGTTCATCAAAAATAAAAATATCTTTATCCGCCAATAAGCTGGCAACTAACATGACTCGTTGCTGCTCACCACCTGATAAACTTACTGGGTGTCTATCCAGCAAATCAACCAAACCAAATCGAGTCACCAAGTTTTCATCAATAGACCGGACCTTCTTTCCGAGCATAAGCTCTCGGTCTACGCTTTCTGCAAAAAGCTGAAGTCGAACATCCTGCATGACCAAGGATGTCTTCTCCAACCTTTGGTGAGCGGTTAAGGCTTGACCCTGCCACTTAATCGTAGATGATTTCTCTTCAAGGAGCCCAACCAGATAACGAGCCAAGCTCGTTTTCCCCGAACCATTTGGGCCAATCAAACCAACTATCTGACCTGCAGTCATCTCCAACTGTTCAATGTAGAATAACTCTTTTTGTCCTTGTCGGACAGATAATTGCTGGATGGACAAGCCAGTGCCCACTGAACGACTCTGACTAGACTGTATTGGTGTCTCCCAATGAAAAGTAGTTGGCATAAGACGACGTAATCCGCGTTTCTGTCTCTCTTCATCTGACTGGGACAGAAACTCCTCTCCCCTCATATCCAAAGCCAAGCAACCATCATGAAAATACAAATAGCGATCCGCTAATTGGTTCAAATAGGACAATCGATGCTCCGCAATCATAATCGTTTTTCCTTGCTCTTTCAATGCCTGTAAGGCTTCCTGAACCATGGCGATGCCTGCTTTATCCAGATTGGCGGTCGGCTCATCTAAAACCAATAAATCCGCCCCTTGCATAGCTGCAACAGCCAAGGCTAAACGCTGCTGTTGACCACCCGATAGGCTAGAAATTTTTCGGGTATAAAAAGATTCTAGCTGAAATAGGCGATTGACCCAAGCCAATCGCTTCTCAATATCTGCCCTAGCCATCCCCTGATTTTCACAGGGAAACACCAACTCCTGAAGGACATGACTATGAAAGAACTGAGTGGAAGGATTTTGAAAAACCGAAGCCACATGATAGGAGAGTTCTTCCACTCCCAATTGACCGAGCGGAGTTTGGTTTAAGGTGATTTGACCGGACAGGGTTGCTGGAGAATATTCAGGTACCAAACCATTCAGCACTTTTAGAAAACTGGACTTCCCAGATCCGCTCTGACCACATAAGACAACACATTCTCCTTTGGGGATGGTCAATTCAGAAATAGACAGAGCAGATTTGCAAGAGCCTAGATAGGTCAATTCCAGATTCCTCACAGTTAGAGCCGGACAAGAATAAGAAAACCGAGACAACATAGGCAAAGACTCCAATCTAGCACAGTCCAAGATGATGTGACAAATTCGTGTGGCTTTCTAGACATCGCCAAACCTTTGGTAAGACTGGCTATAGTAAGTTCCTGAGCCGTTCGCAACAGTGACATCATCAAAGGGACAAAGAAGTATTCTAGGTATTGATGGGGACGGTAAAAAATATCCCTTTTTCGCAAAAAAATTCCCCTACTCCTCAAGGAAGCATGAATGATACGAGCATCTTGCTTAATGGCTGGCAGAAAACGAAACATGACTCCTAGTGTTAAAAGAAAAACCTCAGGCAAATGCCACTTTCGTAAGCCATGGATAAGTTCATAACTACTGGTGGTCATCAAAAGCAGATGACCGGCTAAGAGGGGAGGCCATATATATGTCAATACCACCAACAAGTGCGCCAACCAAGCTGGTAAAAAAGGTAGATAGGATAGATTCCACAAGCTAATATAAGTTATTGGACTGATAACTGCTATTTTTTTCTTTCCTGAAAACCAGAAAAGTAGGCTAAACCCAAGGACCAGCAAGGTATTTACTAAGATGGTCAAACGCATACTATAGGTAAAACTAGCAAAAATGACCAATATGATTTTGGTACGAGCATCTAGTTTCATGATACCAGACCTGATTGCTTGAAATAGCGTTGGAGGAGATACTGACCGAATAGACCACCAACAACCGCAGTTAAAACAATCGTAGTGGATAACCAGAGGACATTTGTCGGGGTAAAATCTAACATCACACGGGCCACATACTCAGCAGATTTCCCACGTGCTAAGAGATTGGCCTCATAAGCTTCTCTCATAAACCACATGAGAAAAATCGGACCTAAATTACCAAAGGAGAAAATGATATAGCTTAGAAGGTTGCTCCATCTCTGTTTGTAGTGCCCGCATTTTGCCACCAATTCAGCTAGTAAACCAAAAGTCAAACTAGGTAAAAAAGCAGCAGTCATATAGCCAGACAGGAAGAAAAAGGTTGCCATTACAGCTCCGACCAAGCTAATGGCTCCAAACTTATTAACCTTAGCTACCAATAATATATAGACCGGCCCCGCCAAAAGGGCAGCTCCAGCAGGAGCATACATCATATTACCTGTTTGGTCAAAAACTAGACTTAGCAAGGTTCCTAAACCAACACAAACAAAGTAGAGGGCGGAAAATGCCCCTGTTACCATCAAATCTTTTACTTTTAACTTGTTCATATATCTTTCCTTTACCAAATACTCTATACAATTAAACTAGTTTCGACTGTCACGTCAGAAAAGTCATCGTTAAGAAATGAAAAAGCGGGGTATCGAAGACGGGAAAATGAAGCAGATAAAGTCCTGTTAAAAAATACAAGAACTCTCCTATCCCTCCCCTGTGTTAAAGTGCAAACTAAAAATATTTAAAAAAGATTTTTCTTATCAGGTCAAATTAACGACACACCATTTCCTCTTTTGACGAGAATAACTGTCCATCTTCCAAGCGCAAGATATGATCCGCACAAGCCATGGTTGAACTTCTATGAGAAATCAAGAATACCATGCCCTCACAATATTCCTTGATCAACTGGATAAAACGTGCCTCGTTCAAGGAATCTAGGTTACTGGTTGGCTCGTCAAAAATATAACAATCCGCTCCTTTTAAAAGAGCTCGCATGAGTTCCAATCGCTGACCCTCACCGGCAGAAAAATCCCCAGCCGATTGAACCACCGTATCCAAGCCTTGTGGTGCCGCCAAAATACGTTCCTTCATATAACATTTTTCAGCCAGTTCCAAGATTTCCTCATCCGACACATCTGTTCGACCCAAGATAAGATTTTCCCGAATAGTTTGTTTAAAAATCTGTGGCACTTGTGGCACGTAGGCAAAGGAACCTTGTAAGTGTCGCTTGTCTATTTGACGACTATCTATTCCCGATAAGCAAATCTGGCCTGATTGCCAATCATACCAGCGCATGATGAGTTTCATCAGCGTTGATTTTCCTGCTCCAGATTTGCCAACCAGACCAATAATTCCTGGCTGGCAAAAAATTACAGACAGCTCTCGAAAAAGGCCTGTCTCACGCTCATCGTAGTCAAAATCCAAGTCGGAGATCACAATTTCATCCACCGTCACCGAAACTTGCTGCCCCGTCTGCTCAGCTTCAGGTTCATCCAGCAGCCCATAAACATGACGCCCTGCATTCATAGCTCGCTTAAAACCAAGTGGGAGCCGACTAAGTTCCAAGAAAGGTGCAAAAGAACTCGTAAAAGCCAAGAGAAGTTCCACCCCTCTACCTAAGTCCAACTGACCTCTTCCCACCAAGTCAAATATAAGTCCTGCAAAACCTAAAACCGACAGTCCTACTACCAAAAAAGATAGTGTGTATTGCATAAAGTTGGTCTGCGCTACCTCCCGCTCTTGCTGATTGACCTGCTGACTCTTAGTAGCTAAGACCGAAAAATGTTGTTCTGTTTGCTGAAACTGGAGCAAGTCTTTCATCCCCTTCAAACCTTCGATAAAGTAAGAAACGTACTGTTGACGGCTCATACTTTGTTGATAAAGTAAAGATTCCAATCCCTTGGCAAACCAAACTGGAATAAAAATAGCTAAAAAAACATATGTTAGCAGAGCAAGAAGGGCTAATTTCCAGTCGGCTACACCAAAATAGATAGCCAAGCCAACTGCTGCTAATACTCCTGTACAAATAGGAGCGAGGGTATGGGCAAAAAAGACCTCCAAAGCCTCAATGTCTTCACTAATCATTTTGAGTAGCTGACCACCATCCTGTCTATCCAACTTAGCAGGTGCTAGACGGCGTAATTTGGCAAATACCGTCTTACGATAGGTGGCTAAGGTATGAAAAGCTACGTAGTGTCCAAAATAATGTTCCCCATAGCGAAAGGCTCCTCGTAGGAGAGCCAAGACTAGGAGCAAGACTAGCCACATCATGGAAATTTTCTGCCCAGCAAGACCAGCAAATGCTAGGGAAACCAAAATAACTGGAATTGCCACTGTCACAACCTGTCCAAGAACAGCAAAACAAACTGCCAGACCAATCCAAGATAGGAGATGCTTCATCGATTTCAAAAGTCGTAAAATGAGCATTCCAGTTGAGTATTGTTCTTGTTCCTTATCCATAGACCGCTTCCTCCAATTCTCTTTGTTGATCCACCAGAGAGCGATAAGCTGAACTTTCCGCATACAAACGTTCGGACTCTCCAATTCTAGGCTTCTCTCCTTGAGCCAAGAAGAGAACTTGCTTTGCTCCTTGAACCTGTTTCATTTTGTGGGTAATCACAATAACGATGGCGTCTTTAGATACCAATTCAATCAGGCTATAAATTACCGCTTCATTATCCTGATCTACACTTGATGTCACCTCATCAAAAATATAGAGCGAACGCTTAGCTAGAATTGCACGAGCACAGATAATTTGTTGACGTTGACCCGGTGATAAGAAAGCTCCATCCTCACCCACTAGCGTATCCAAACCTTCTGGCAATTGATGAACAAACTGCAAAACACCATGCTCTGCCATCCATCCCAATATCTCTTCTTTGGTCCAACTACAAGTCATACGAAGATTGTCATAGATGGACTGATTGAACAAATATGACTGTCCAGATACATAAAGCACCTGTTGATTAATAGCCGCTTGACTAAGTTTCGTACTATCTTGATTTCCCAGCAAAATCCGTCCTTCGCTAGGTACTAAACGTTTCAACAGTAGCTGAGCCAAGGTCGTTTTCCCTTGACCAGACTCACCTGCCAACGCATAAATATGACCAGCAGTCATGGTCATTGATAGATTCTCAAAAATTCTTTTTTCATCATAGGCAAAGGTTAAATTTTCAAGTTCTAACTTATCAAAAGCAGATAGATGACCAAGATAATTCTCTTGTTCGGCTACTATGCTGTCCAAAAAGCCAAAAATGCGATCCGCCATCTTGGTATTCATCATAACCAAGTGCATACCATAACCTTGCTCACGAATCGGTGCAAAAAACTCTGTCGCAATGAGAATAAAGAAAATCATATTCAAGAGTGATAGATTACCTGCTGCTAGACTGTTGACAGCCACAAAACCAGACAGACCAATTCCTAGGTACATGACCGCATCCATATAACCAACGGACTGCAATTGAAAACCGAGTAATTCCATAGTCGCATCACGGAAATCCTCTGCTTGTTCATTAAAGGAACGTTCATATAAGGCATCTGCTTGATAAGAGTAGAGGGTATTGAGTCCTTTGAGATCATCCAAGAAGAGATTACCCACATCCATATAGGAACCCCAGTAACGATTCATAATCCGTCTGGAACGTTTCTGCATGGCCATGATTGATACCGGAACGAGAGGTAAAGCTAGGATAAATATCACAGCTCCCAGAGGAAAAATGGCAAAAACCAACCCGAGAACTGTCAAGCAGTTGAGACGAGTTCGCAAAGCCATTGACAAATAGTAGGAATAATACGTATCTAGGCTATCTATTCCCTGCGATGCAATATTGAAAACATCAGCAGCCGTTGCCTGAGAAGCAAACTGTCCATCTCGAGTGACTAGAGCTTGGAAAAAGGTCTGTTTCAACGAATCTCTAGCATATTGAGAGCCTACCCCCTGCAATTTTTTAGCTAGAAATGATACTGCAAAACCAAAGGCATTCAATCCCACCAGCCAACTCATAAAGCGGAACATATCTAAGTTCTTACCAGCATACAAACCAGCAACACCTTGAGCAATCAGATAAAAAGAAATAATCCTCATCAAAAACTGGATCCAAGCCAAAAAAGCAGCCAGATACATTATTGACATCTTGGGTCTTATCTGTTCTTTTAGACGACCCAACAAGGCCTTTTTCTTCTCACGAGATATGCGATCCTGTTTATCTGTCATATCCATCCCTCATCCTACTATTTTGTTTAAAATAATTCGTTGCAACGACTATTTCTGTATCCTATTATATCATTCTTTGAATTATCTGTGAATTTTAATTAAAAAATAAAACAAACTACTCTCGTGAGCAGTTTGTTCAGTTTAAAAATCATACTTGATACAACTTCCAATTTATCGGAATCTGATTTAAACACCCAAATACCGTTCCACTTCTGCTTGCATCTGCTCAGCCGCAACAACTGTCGTGTGGCGAACGAATGCAGTCTCCAAACCTTCCACTGCTGGTGGCAAGGCTAAACCTGAAATTTCATGTAATTTAGCAAGAGCTTCAAAATCTGATTGACCCGATTGACCAGCTACAGCTTCCACAACAACCACTGGGAATTTATAAGGACTGGCTGTGGAGGCAATGATTGTTGGAGTCTGATCTCCTGTCTGTTCAACATACTGTTTATAGACAGACGAGGCAACAGCCGTATGTGGATCTTCAATATAGGCTGATTCTTCATAGACTCGTTTGATTTCCGCAGCAGTTTCTTCTTCTGTAGCAAAGGCAGCAGTAAAGAAAGACAAACCATCCGCGTCAGCCCCTTGAATGTCATACTGTCCAGCAGTATTCAGAGCTGCCATCAGCTCAGTCGTTTTTTCAGCATCATTCCCAAAGAGATGAAAAATCAAACGCTCCAAATTAGAAGATACAAGGATGTCCATGGATGGACTAGTCGTCACACGGAAAGGACGATTCTTATCGTAAATACCTGTTTTAAAAAAGTCCGTCAAAACATTGTTATCGTTTGAAGCACAGATGAGCTTACCGACAGGCAGACCGATTTGTTTAGCATAGTAAGCCGCCAAGATATTTCCGAAATTACCTGTTGGGACGGTGAAGTTGACCCTATCACCTGCCTCAATCTCGCCAGTCTTAACTAGCTGGGCATAAGCGTAGACATAGTAAACAATCTGTGGCACCAGACGGCCGATATTCATAGAATTGGCGGATGAAAACTGGAGTTTTTTTGCAGCCAATTTTGCACGGAGTCCCTCATCGTTGAACATTTGTTTAACATTGGTCTGGGCATCATCAAAGTTTCCATCAATGGCTACTACATGTGTATTCTCTCCCACCTGTGTAGTCATCTGCAATTCTTGTACCTTAGACACACCATCGCGTGGATAAAAGACGATGATTTGCGTACCAGCCACATCTGCAAAGCCTGCCATAGCCGCCTTACCTGTATCGCCAGATGTCGCTGTCAAAATAACAATTTCATTTTCCAAACCATGTTTTTTTGCAGCCGTTGTCATCAAATAAGGTAGGATTGACAAAGCCATATCCTTAAAGGCAATAGTTGAGCCATGAAAAAGTTCCAGATTATATTGTCCCTTTAACTTGACTACCGGGGCAACAACTGGCGTATCAAACTTGCTATCATAGGCATTGTTGATACAGTAATCTAGCTCATCTGCTGTGAAATCATCCAAGAAGGCCGACAAAATTAGCTTTGCCACTTCCTGATAAGAGGCGTCTTTCAGAAATGAAAAATCTAAATCCACCTTTGGAAAGGAAATCGGTGTGAAAAGTCCGCCGTCCGTTGCCAGCCCCTGCAAAATCGCCTGACTTGCTGAAACTCTATTTTTAGCATCGCGCGTTGATTGATAAACTACTGTCATGGTATCCCTCATAAAAATCTATTTTTTCCATTCTATCATAAATTGACAGAAAATTGGCGAGATAAACAAAAGTGATACTAATTTGATGCAACTGCATCAAACCTCTCACCAATATCCTTACAATTCTTCAGCTAGAGTATCAGTCTGCTGAGGAATCGTCTGTTTCTTGTCGAAAAACGGGGGATTCAGCGATGACTATCAGTATGTTTTTCTCCCTAAAGTAGATGCTCTGGATATGCTAGATAAAATCATAAATACGATACCATGGAACCTTCATATCCGACCAACCAGACTTTTACTCGACTTATTCAGATATTCATTCAGCGAATACTCCCATTCCGTATCAATAAAGGCTAGACAATAGCGTCTCCACCTACGATATGAAGATTAGCTGACAATACCGCTGTAGTGGTAACACCATTCAAATATGCATAGCCTTACTGCTATAAATCCACAACCAACTCCCACTCCAGATCTCCTTCGCCCTGGGAGGAACTAAGCTACTACAGTTTGGTGAGTTTAAGTTATTTGGCTCAACAATAAAGGATTTGAATAACTCCAGACATGGTTACCTTCATTTTGACTTACTATCCTAGAGTACTAAGTTCTTCACGCCCAAGACATATTTTTATTTTAATTCCTTGGTTCAAATCTTAGAATGTATTTTATATCCCAGCGCTTTTTCAATAATCTTTTTTCTGTTTTTAATCTGTTCCATCATTCTGTTATGAGTGCTGGGAGAAATATCATCAAAAATTCTCTGCGCCCGTTTAGCATAATCAATAAAGTTACTCCTATATAATTTTGAAACCCCAAAGTCAGTATAAAGGGAATATATTTTATGTCTATTTGGTAATTTTTTTAGAGCCTTTCTCTGTTTTATTACGTGCGACTTATGGATCAATTTTCTTGCGCTACGATAAAATTTACCGATACTTTTTTCACGTATCTTAACATTGAGTCCATCAAATGTAAATCCCAGGTAATCTATTTGACTTGTCTCAAATTGAGCAATATCCATTATTTGTCTCTGATGGTACAATTTACATTCTAGCTTTTCTTTCTGAATTCTAATTTTATTCCCATTAGATAATTCTTCAATTTTTTCCAGAATAGTGTTGGTAAAATCGATAATTCTCGATGAATTAACTCTTTTCAAGGGTAAAACCAATATAAAATCATCAGAATATCGTTGGTAAAAACCACCATACTGGATTGCTACTTGATTCATTTCCATATCAAAATCAATCGCATAAATATTAGCTAAAACACCACTGATAGGACTTCCTTGAGGAATGCCAAATAAATTTGTATTATGCTGGACTTTGTGAACTTTTCGATAGCTTCTAAACTCTTGCAGATTATTAAAGTAGGCACCTTTTGCTCCAGTAGTCTCTTGTTCAAGTTCTTTTTTAGAAAGATAACCAAACTTTGTAACTGATTTAAAAATATTGTACCAGTCTTCAGAAAGATAATTTACTTTCAATACTTTTGTCAATCGTTGCTTTAGCAAAAAATGATCAAGCATATCAAAATAACTTTCAAAATCACCAATGACAATGAGACTAGTTGTACTCTCAAAAATCTTTGAAATAGCATTTGCTGCAAAGTGGATACTTGATTGTGAATGCTTATTTGCTCTATAGGCGACCGATAAATCATCAATATTATTTTCGTTCGCCCAGATATCATATTTTTCATTTAACATGTCACTATAATAGCGATAGATATAACTGTCTAAATGTCCCGCATAGTAAATAGAGCGCTTCTTTTCCTTTACAACAGCTTTTATCTCTCCATTCCTTGATTGCCTAGCATATTTTTCGAATATGAGATCATAATGGATAAATGGTAAAAAACTATGTCTTGCCACGCACAAAGGATTTAAGACATAGTTTCTTACTTTACTAAAAGAAATTTTTTTATCAATGTGTTTATACTGCTTAGAAGTATATGTGAATAATTTAGGCATATCTATAAAACAAAAGGAGCAATACGAGTCCTTAGGTCGGTGATCCTAACTTCTTGACATCGTATTGCACACTTCTTCCCTTAAACACCGAGTATAAAATTCACGTTCGTAGTTAGCTTTAGTTGAAAACTAATGTCAAACATAGATTGTAACATCATTATCCCTCCAGCTTTAAGTATAAAATACAAAACGTTCATCTTTGGGTAAAGAGGTTGCAACCTCTGGACGTCCAGAGATTTGAACGCAACATTCTTGGAAAGTCTATCGGCAGAGGAAGTCTGCGCATGAATATACCTCAACAAGAATATCATACCACAAATTACAGTAAAATCTCAACTACTATAAGCACAGTCTTATAGGCATTTATAATTATAGCAAAACGCAATTGAAAAATCAAATTGGATAATTTTTTCAATTGACAACTCCTATTGCCTTTATCTCCTGATAATCCCTCAAAAAGTGGATGTTATCAGTTAAGTAAATTTATCGAGAATACAGGTAATACGTTTTTGTTGAGATCGTTTTATTCGTTGATTTTCCACTATAAGGAGAATATATCTGTTCTCAATTCTCATTTCCTTCTTAACAAGGCTAATGCTTAAAATCGGACTAAGTGATACAGATACTGATAAAACTGAAGTGCATCAAACCGACAATATCTGAATTCACTTTTCACAGAGTATTAGTTTTCAATCTTTTCTTGGGTCCATTTAATCTATCACACAATGAATATCACATAAGCTGATATTTGAGAACATTTTGGAGGCTCTTCCAATTATATTCTTGCCATAGTTTTCTAAACGAACCTAGCCAACCAAGAAATTATTTCAAACGCCCTGGACGTTCCTTGTAACCATAGTAAGCATCTTCAATAATTTCTTGCATGTGATCCACCATCGCCAAACGTGGGTTTGCAGGTGTACATTGATCTTCGTAGGCAAGAAGAGCTAATTCACGAGAATGCTCTTTGAGTTCTTTCTCGTCAATACCTTGTGCTTTCAAGTTCATTTGAATACCGATACGCTCACCCAAATCATAAACAGCCTGAGCATAAGCTGCTACAGCTTCTTCTGGCGTTGAGCATGGCAAGCCCAGAAGGCGAGCAATGTCTTGGTACTTTTCATCTGCTCTATAGTAGTTATATTTTGGCCATGTAGCAGTCTTAGCTGGACGAGTTCCGTTGTAACGAATAACGTACGGAAGCAAGATAGCATTTGTACGACCATGAACTGTATGGAATCGTCCACCAATCTTATGCGCCATTGAGTGAGAAATACCTAGGAAGGCGTTAGCGAAGGCCATACCTGCCATTGTAGAAGCATTGTGCATTTTTTCGCGTGATACAAAGTCTGCATTCTTTACTGAACTTTCAAGATTTTCAAAGACCAACTTGATAGCTTGAAGAGCAAGACCATCTGTAAAGTCATTAGCAACTGTTGATACATACGCCTCAGTTGCATGAGTCAATACGTCCATACCAGTATCTGCTGTAACATGTGCAGGTACTGTCAATACAAGCGCAGGGTCAACAATTGCCACAGTAGGTGTCAATGAATAGTCAGCAATTGGATACTTACGGTTGTTTGCCTTATCAGAGATAACAGCAAATGGTGTTACTTCTGAACCTGTACCAGATGTTGTTGGAATCGCAATAAACTTAGATTTCTTACCAAGTTCTGGGAACTTGAAGGCACGCTTACGAATATCCATGAATTTTTGAACAAGGTCATGGAAGTCAACAGTCGGTTGTTCGTAGAAGAGCCACATTACTTTGGCAGCATCCATTGGTGAACCACCACCGAGGGCAATAATAGTATCTGGTTTGAAGGTACGCATGAGTTCTGTACCCTTATAAACTGTAGTAATGTCTGGATCTGGCTCAACGTCTGAGAAGATTTGATAAACAACCTTGTTACGACGGAGATCCAATTGTTCAATAATCCGATCCAAGAATCCAAGTTCTACCATAGCACGGTCTGTAACAATCATAACGCGTTCAACGTCACGACATTTTTGGAGGTACTGGATAGAGTCACGTTCGAAGTATGTTTTAGAAGGAACTTTAAACCATTGCATATTATTTCTACGTCTTCCTACTTTCTTGATATTGAGCAAGTTCATAGCACTTACGTTATCACTGATTGAGTTGCGTCCATAAGAACCACAACCAAGTGTCAATGATGGTAAGAAGGCATTGTAAACATCACCAATACCACCGAAAGTAGATGGAGAGTTCCAGATAACACGGATAGCGCGCACAATTGTTCCGAATTCTTTAGCCAGTTCTGCATCTTCAGTATGGATAGCTGCTGAGTGACCAAGACCGTGGAACTCAACCATTTGACGAGCGGCTTCCAAACCTTCTGCACGACCATCAACTTTCAAAACTGCGATAACTGGTGACAATTTCTCACGAGTCAATGGCTCTTTTTCACCGATTTCAGCTACCTCAGCCGCTAAAATGTTGGTACCTTCTGGCACTGAGAAACCAGCTTGCTCAGCAATCCATGCTGCTGGGCGACCAACGATATCCGCATTTAACTTGCCCTCTGCGCAATTTTTGCTATTAGCTTTCACACCGAAGCAATATGCTTCCAGAAGAGCTTTTTCTTTCTTATTAACGAAGTAAGTTTTGTAGGACTTAAATTCTGCTACAAATTCGTCATACACTTCCTTATCAATGATAACTGCTTGTTCAGATGCACAGACCATACCGTTATCAAATGATTTTGACATCACAATATCATGAGCGGCTTGGCGGATGTTTGCTGATTTTTCAACGTAGGCTGGAACGTTACCTGCACCTACACCAAGCGCTGGTTTACCGCAAGAATAAGCTGCACGAACCATGGCATTCCCACCGGTCGCAAGAATGGTTGCAATACCATCATGTTTCATCAATTCAGATGTCGCTTCCATAGATGGTTTTGTTATCCACTGGATACAGTTTTCTGGAGCACCTGCTGCCACAGCCGCCTCATACACAACACGCGCTGCATGAGCTGAGGATTCTTGAGCAGATGGGTGGAAGGCAAAGACGATTGGATTACGTGTCTTCAAGGCAATCAATGATTTAAAGATCGCTGTAGATGTTGGGTTAGTCGTTGGTGTAATACCACAGACAACACCTACTGGCTCTGCAATCAAGGTCAAACCAGTTACTTCATCTTCTTCAATAACACCAACCGTTTTGGTATGGCGCATATTGTTGACAACATGTTCACAGGCAAATAGATTTTTGGTTGCCTTATCTTCAAACACTCCACGTTTGGTTTCTTCAAAAGCATGCATTGCCAACTCACCGTGTTTGTCAAGTGCTGCTACAGAAGCTTTCGCAACAATATAATCCACTTCTTCTTGACCGAGTTTACGAAACTCATCAAGAGCAACCAAACCTTTTTGAACAAGCTCGTCAACATGCTTGCGTGCTTCTACCAACTTTTCTTCTGGTGATACTACTTTTTTATCAGCCATTGTGTTCCTCCAAATATATTTGTCAACATTTGTTAACTTTTTCACAATGTTATTCTACTATTTTTTATTTCATTTGTAAAGAGAAATTGTTAATTTTTTCACATTTTTTCTGTTTTATTTTTGAAAACGTTCTCTTTTTTCTCGTTTTCAGAAAATATTGTGATTTATCCCTGAAACTGAAACAATAAAAGTACAGACGAAGAGACATGTCAGCCCTTCAATTCTTTTTTCCTTCCTCAATGCTTATTTTTTTATCAAAATAACACTTCCAATCAACGAACTTTCTTGAAAAAATATAATAATTACATGATAATTTTCAATTTTTCATTCATTATAGCGCTTCCATTTCCTCTTGCATTTTTGCTTTTTTTGTGATATTATTAACAATATAAAATATATTATATTAACACATTCAATAAGTGAATGATAAACATATGAAACAGGAGGTCTGCTATGAAAGCAGTCGTAGTAAATCCAGAATCTACTGGTGTTATCGTTGTTGAAAAAGAACTTCGTCCACTCGAAGCTGGTGAAGCTCTGGTCCAGATTGAGTACTGTGGTGTCTGCCACACTGACCTTCATGTTGCCAATGGTGACTTCGGAAAAGTTCCTGGTCGGATCCTCGGACATGAAGGCATCGGGATTGTTACCCAAATTGCACCAGATGTGACAAGTCTCAAGATTGGTGACCGTGTCAGTGTCGCTTGGTTCTTCCAAGGATGTGGCATGTGTGAATATTGCACTACCGGTCGGGAAACTCTTTGTCGCTCAGTGAAAAACGCGGGTTATTCTGTCGATGGTGGTATGGCTGAGCAATGCATTGTAACTGCAGACTATGCTGTAAAAGTTCCTGAAGGACTTGATCCTGCTCAAGCAAGCTCCATCACCTGTGCTGGGGTCACCTGCTACAAGGCTATTAAAGAAGCTCATCTTGCGCCAGGTCAGTGGATTGCTATCTACGGTGCTGGTGGACTAGGAAATCTCGCTATTCAGTATGCCAAGAAAGTTTTCAATGCTCATGTTATCGCTGTTGATATCAACAATGATAAACTAGAACTAGCAAAAGAAGTTGGTGCAGATGTTGCTATTAACGGCCTTGAGGTAGAAGATGTCCCTGCTTTTATCAAGGAAATCACCGGAGGCGGTGTCCATTCAACTGTTGTAACTGCTGTTTCAAAAGTTGCTTTCAACCAAGCAATTGATAGCGTTCGTGCTGGTGGTTACGTAGTTGCTGTCGGTCTGCCGTCTGAATATATGGATCTCAGTATCGTAAAAACTGTCCTAGATGGTATCAAGGTCGTTGGATCTCTAGTTGGTACACGAAAAGATTTGGAAGAAGCCTTCCACTTCGGTGCGATTGGTTTAGTTGTTCCAGTTGTCCAAAAACGTCCTGTTGAAGATGCTGAGGCAGTATTTGAGGAAATGGAAGCTGGCACTATCCAAGGTCGTATGGTGTTAGACTTCTGTTATTCTCACTGATATGTCCCACTAATTCCAAGAGCTTGGGACAAAAGTCGTTCTCAGCTCCAAAATAAAACAGAGATTCACCTTGCTGTGAGTCTCTGTTTTAGTACAGCAGCGCAGATAAGAGCATTTTAGGGTGATAGGATGGACGACCAAAGTCATGATAGAAGGCTTGATAGTGGTCATCGCTCAACTCATTGACCACCTGCTCAATCGTAAAGACAACGTGGTTTTGGAGCAGACAAGCAGAAAGTTCTAGTGGCAATGTCGTCTGATTTGTGTTATAGTTAATGTGCATGAGATAGCCTTTCTAAATAGGATTGGACAACTTTATTTTGCCAAGTCTATCTCGTTAATGCAAAAAGCAACGGCACCAAATCCGTTGCTTTTTTGGTTGAACCGGAGAGACTTTTGTCCCAAGCTCGTTTTTTATCGCCTCACTGATGACAAGTAGTATTGGGCAGATTTACCATTAGCAAACCTTTAATGCAGTCAAGAAAAGATCCAGCATCCCCTCCAACGTTCATATCACCATCTCAGCACAGCAATAGCAACCTCAGACACACTTACCAGAAAATATCTTAAAAAACCTAGAAGAATATCACTCCTAGGACTAACCTCACTGAAGTCAAACATCATGATGTACAACGTTTTTCTATAGACTATCTCTACTGCTTTTATCTTTCCGGATTCAGACAAAAACTTTTGGTAAGCTGTTGCTGTCATCCTCAAAAAAAGAACGTGGATCGCTCTCAGGTACTCTCACTATAGATGCAAACATAACCCCTTATTTTCATACCTTTATAGAGTTGCTCTACATGATAGTAAATTCGGTTAGGATAATGAGTAGTATAACTGAAAAGAGCAATAATAAAAAAACCTTGCTACTAAGAACAGGAGCTTACTTTTGCACTGTTCCTTATAGGTAGGTCTTTTCATTTTGCCACTACTTTTCTAATTCTTCTAAAATATTTGCAAAGTCTGTCTGGACTGTTTCAAAGCTTGTTTCTACTTGGTTACGAGTCTGATTGTGCTTGACAATCAATTGACCTGACTCAATCTCGCTACCACCTAAGGTGATAATAGCCTTGGCCCCAAACGCATCCGCTGACTTAAATTGGGCTTTGAGCTTGCGGTCCAAGTAATCACGCTCCGCACGGAAACCTTGCTTGCGCAGGGCTTGAACCAACTCAAGTGCTCCGCTATTGGCCTCCGAACCAAGAACAGCGATATAGACATCCAATCGAGTGTCAAGAGGCAACTCAATACCTTGCTTATCAAGGACGAGAATGAGACGCTCAATCCCCATGCCAAAACCAAATGCTGGTGTTTCAGGTCCTCCAAAATAAGTGACCAAGCCATCGTAACGACCGCCGGCGCAAATAGTCAGTTCATTCCCTCCCACTTCGGTCATGAACTCAAAAATGGTGTGATTATAATAGTCTAATCCCCGTACCATATTGGTATCAATGACATAAGAAATTCCCAAACTATCCAGCATAGACTTGACTGTCTCAAAGTGTGCTATGCTCTTCTCATCCAAGTAATCCAAAATGGATGGCGCATTTTCCACCGCTTGCTTATCTTCTTTTTCTTTGGAGTCAAGGACTCGGAGAGGATTTTCTTCCAAGCGTCGCTGACTATCCTTAGACAACTGGCATTTGAGTGGTGTTAGATAGTCAATCAAGGCCTGACGATAGGCTGCACGACTCTCCGGATTCCCTAAACTATTGAGATGGAGGCGTGTTCCCTTGATACCAAGCTCCTCAAAAAAATGATAAGCCATAGCAATCGTTTCTACATCTGTGGCTGGATTATTGGAACCAAAGCACTCTACACCAATTTGATGGAATTGACGCAGACGTCCTGCCTGTGGACGTTCATAGCGAAACATTGGTCCCATATAGTAGAATTTGGCTGGTTTTTGCACTTCCGGAGCAAAAAGCTTATTTTCTACATAAGAGCGCACAACCGGCGCTGTTCCTTCTGGGCGCAGGGTAATGTGGCGTTCCCCTTTATCGTAAAAGTCGTACATCTCCTTAGTAACAATGTCAGTGGTATCACCAACTGAACGGCTGATAACCTCATAATGCTCGAAAATCGGCGTGCGAATCTCTGCGTAATTGTATTGTTTGAAAATGGTACGAGCAAAATTTTCCACGTACTGCCACTTGACTGTATCCTGTGGTAATAAGTCTTGGGTCCCTTTAGGTTTTTGAAGTTTCATAATATAAAAGATGCAGAAGGCTCAAAGACAAAATAAGAGGGATAAATCGCTGAAAATATCGATTGTAAAAGTAATTTATCTTTCTTATATAGTGTTTAGCCTGCGCTCATTCCTTTCTAGGTTAAGATAATCTTTTGGCAAATAGCTCACTTTGTGAAGGTTGAAGCTTGTATTCTCCAGAAAATAGACGAACTACTTTTCTTAAGTATACAGGTGAAGACGTTGCCCAAACATAACTTGCAATCTCCCTTATTCTACCATAAAAGCTCCGCTATTTCTCAAAAAAGCCTTCCGATAAATTGAACTTTGTCAGGCTTTTGAGTTTTGCAGTCACCCTGTTTGTTTCTTTCCACTAAATTCACTGAAATCAACCGAGCTATACTTATTTTGTGGTAATGTCACTAATTTTTTCAAAAAAATCTGTCAAGTAACTTTACTTTACAAAAAACTTTTGATATACTATTGAAGTTGACGAATGTCATATTAAATTAAATCGAATTTGGGCCAAAAGTTCAGAAAAGAAATGATCCGACTTATACGCAAGTTGTACAGCATCGGCTCCCTATTTTTTTCTTCGCTTTTTCATGCCCTTATATCTCAATGGAGGAAGAAAAAAATGGCAGTACCTGCACGTCGCACTTCAAAAGCGAAGAAAAATAAACGTCGTACTCACTATAAAGTAGCAGCTCCAACTGTGAAATTTGATGAAACTACTGGAGATTACTCACGTTCTCACCGTGTATCTTTGAAAGGATACTACAAGGGACGTAAAATCGCTAAAGCTGCTTCAGCTGAATAATAGAAGGGAGATACCATGCGCGTAAACATTACACTTGAACACAAAGAATCTGGTGAACGCTTGTACCTTACTTCAAAAAACAAACGCAACACTCCAGACCGTCTTCAATTGAAAAAATACTCACCAAAATTGCGTAAGCACGTGATTTTTACTGAGGTGAAATAGGGATTCACTACACGTCAATAGACGTGAGAAACCTTGATTTTATGCGATTTTTGAAATTTTGAATTTCAGTAGATTGCAGTACAAATCATCCGAATCACTACCTTTTTCACTACCTTTTTGAAATAAGATATATTCGGATAATCAAGAGCCTGACAGCAATGTCAGGCTTTTTATATTTACCCATCATTACCAAAGTAAATTTCATTCCTCTAAACTGTCGAAATAGTGAAATCTTTTCGATTGAGCAGAGGAATCCAAAAGTCAGGTGTTCTCACCTGACTTTTTTCTTATTTTTAATTATTCTTCTAAGGAGACCATGTTATCCAAAAAGAAGTATCTTGATTGTTTAGTATAAAAGTTTTCTTTGCTTATGATTGCCAGCCGTGGGACTAGTGGTTGTGAACCGAACTTATTTTTGTCTGTATACACATGTTTATTGTTAAATGCCCAAATCAAAAAATCAACATCAGATTTTATGAGTAACTTCATGAAATGTTTATCAAAGAAAGGCATCTGTTGTAGCATTTGTTTTACTTTTACCTTACTTTTAAGGTAAGTCTCAGGTATATAATATGTTGAATCATCTAAAATCATAAACCCTAATTTCTTATTTGGGAAGCTATCTCGATATGCTGGAATGCTATCAAGATGCTTTTGAACAATTCTAGTGAAGTTATTATGATAAGCTCGATAATTGTGATGACTTATTGAATCATCAGGGGTATATGTATCGCTGACTGGGTTATATCTAGTATCCCCATGAGCAATAATCTTTACATCTTCATGAAAAGTTCCCTCAGGAAACTGTTTCATATAATCTTCGATTGTTCTTAATGCCCTCGCATCAGCTTTTCTTTGAGGATTATCTTTCCCTTTTTTCTTACTGACAATATCATCAACTTCAAATAGCTCAATCATGAATTTATCTGAAATAAAATCAGGTCTAGTACTAGTATTATCAGTCCACTCTGTACTTTTCAAATCTTGAAATAGTAACTTCTCCTCATTTGACTTAGCAAATATAGCACCTTCCGTAGCAAGAATATTTTGAAAAATATCCCGTTCTGAATCATCTGAAAATAATTTATAAAGCATAGCACATCCGCTCTCTAGTCTGATTTAATCAATGTATTTCATTTTTTTCTGTTAGATTAGGTAGTTTGCACTCTATCAAAATGTTATTACAATGTTCAACTGTATAATTTTCAGTCGCCATCAAGAATAGGTTATAAAGCATATCTTCATCTTCTGAAAGTGTGCGAAGACTTCGACCTGAAAGGGAAATGAACTCTACACAAACTTCATAAGGTAAAGACATTGCAATACATAGAGCCACAACTGTTCTCAGCGTTATATCCTTCACCTTATTATTTTGTAAACGAGAGATATAAGTAGCTGACAAAAGGGCATCTTTTGCTAATTCTTCATTGTTAACTTTTCGCCATTTTCTCAAATATTTCAGACAATCCCCGAAACTTGTTTTAGGTAATTCAGCTTTAATTTTTCGAATCACTTTTCCTTGTTTCATTAACAAACTCGCTTCTTCTTCAATTCCTAAGTTTGAAGGATTGCTCTGATATTGATATTGAGGAGATAGCCTAGGCTCAAGAGCATTATTCAACAACTTGACCAAGGTGAAACGTTGTTGACTGCTTGTTATCCCCCTGTTCTTGTCAAAAACTAAACAGCATTCATCCATATGGGTTCTAGCATAAGAAGTTAGTTGAATTTTAGTTCCCGTCTCATCTACATATCGTGCATCATTCAAGCAAACATGTGACTCAACATAGACAAGGCTACCATTTTCAAGACGGCTTCGTAGGGTTTCGTTATGCCTTAACAATTTAGCCAGGTCATAAGTACCAATCGTAAATGTCTGATTTATCCCTAAGAACCCTTGAGACCAACTATGTTTAGGAATATAACGACCATCTACATATTCCAATGCTCCCCGAGCTTCCTCAATCCCAAGCTCTGCTAATCGTTTCTTAGCAGAAACAGCAGGAACTCCAAAAGTAGATGCTATTCTTCTAATTAACCTGTCTACTATATCTGAAACTTGAATTCCTGGTTCTTCACGTCTCCACTCTTCAAAATAATTTTTGACTAGCTTTTGTGTCGCAATCTTTGGCATCATCACTTTTGGGACAATCGTCCAAGCCTGCTGTTCCACCCATTTGATAAGGTTATTATCGTCTGAAATAGCATTACTTCCTTTTTCAAGTTCGATAGCCAAGCGGTGTAAAATCCAATGGATACACTCATGAACAATGGCAATATTTACAGTTGACTGATTTCTTTTGTCAGCTAACTCACTATCAATCACAATGGTTTTGGCAGGTATGTTATTGAAAATATCATCCTCAAAATAAATGCGACCATATACAGAGAAATCCTCGGTTATCTTCCTATACTCGATTGTTAAACCTAGAAGAGAAGCAAACTCATATGGATTGATTGCTTGAGCTTCATTCAAAAAGTTAGGGAAATATTTGTTTAGAATCCCTTCTGCAATAATATCAGTCTCTTTTTCAAAAGTGTCCCTCAGATATGGAAGGAGTGAATCATCTAGCTTATATTCAAAAAGGCTATTTGTACCTCGTTGATAAGGTGCTATATTATGAATCGTAAAATATTTTAGACCATTTTCAACTAGGGCTGTACACGATATACGAAACCATCTATTGTGGAGACTAGTATAATTGTCAGGATGCCCATCTAGCCAACTATTTTCAGCATAGACATCTAGCAGAACATCAATATCAATCAAATTATCGTCTCTTTGACCTGCATAAACATACTGAATTTTAGAATATTGAACAATAAGGCTACCCGTAACCCAATCAACATCAATTCCTAATTCACTAGCATGCTCGACAAGATATGTTCCACCTACTTTTTCGAGTTCAGAAAAATAATGGTCATTTATATACTGCTTAAGTGATGCCATATACCCTTTCTAGTCTATTGATTTTTTAAAATTTGAAGCTTGTCCTAAAACTTGTTCAAAGACTTCTTCATTCCATTGTGGTGGATAACCATTCTCATAGAGCAATATTGTTAAATCTACATTTAACTGTGCCTTTATATCTTCACGACTCGACCAATCAGCATATTGTGACTTATCATCTACCATCTCTTTGATAGCTTTTGCAAGTTCTATGCATTTTTCATCTGCATATTCAAATTCATGCTCATCACGAACTTTCACCAAGATATCATAGAAAACCTTCTCTTCATAAGAGACACCCATATCTT
Organism: Streptococcus sp. DAT741; assembly: GCF_009866825.1. Taxonomy (NCBI): domain Bacteria; kingdom Bacillati; phylum Bacillota; class Bacilli; order Lactobacillales; family Streptococcaceae; genus Streptococcus; species Streptococcus sp. DAT741. The sequence continues at coordinate 262,329 of NZ_CP019557.1, read as the reverse complement.
GGAAGGAATTCATGTCAGCTTGAAGGTCTTGCAAGATTTTCATCACTTCATCTGATAAGCCATCAACAAATTGAGCCATTTCCTCAGATGAGAATACCAATTCATCACGGTTATTATAGCTATCAACAACTTTGGACAAGCGTTTTGAGAATTCAATAGCTTTAACCAAGTTAGTTGCTCCGTATTGGTCAATAGCACGTTTTAGGAGTTTCAACAAAGCATTGAATTTTGTGATTGGCATTTCTAATTCATCCAATTGTTCGAGGAATTTCTCGTCAAATAGTTCTAACTTATCGTTATTGACAATATCCTCAACACCTGTAGAAGCGATAGCATCTTCAATCATTTTCTGAACATGCTTGTTCATCGTCTCAGCATCAGGAGCGGTTCCCTTAGTCAGCTTGTAAATGATTGAGCGAATAGCAAGGTAAAATTGAGCCTTTTCCACCTCATTATCAATTAGTTCACCAGATGGATAAACTATTTCATAAGCACTCTTCATTCTACGGGAAAGATACATGAAACGGGTTTCCATATCTTTAAGCATCTGAACGTATTCGGCAGCTCGGTTCAAGCACAGAAGACGTTCTGCAGGCGTTCCTTTGAAGAAATCCGTTGCATCAAATTTCCCCACCAATTCATCAATTAGACTCAATTGATTTCTAAATACTTTTAAACTAACCCCTAGTTCATCAACCGGACTTTCTTGTTCCCCTCCGTACATCCTGATGGCTTCCATCATAGAGCGCTTGATACCAATATAGTCAACAACCAAACCATGGTCTTTACCTTCAAAAACACGGTTAACACGGGAAATTGTCTGAATCAAGGTATGTTGCTTCAAAGGTTTATCAATATACATCACAGCAAGAGACGGAACGTCAAAACCTGTAATCCACATATCAACCACAATTACGATTTGGAAATTTGAATCAGTATTCTTAAAGGCTTTATCCAAGCTTTTACGATGTTCGGCATCTCCGAGAAGATTGTACATATCTTCTTCGTCATCCTTGCCACGAGTTGCAACTATATTGACTTTAGGAAGGGCGGTCAATTTTTCAAGCTCTTTTTCAGATAAGTCATCACGTTCTGTTTTCTTAGCAACAAACCATTCAGGACGAACTTTTTCGAGCTCTTTGTAAACTTTATAGGCATGTTCACGATTTGAGCATACAATCATTGCTTTTTGAACAATATCAGGCTTCTCACTAACTACTTTTTCATAGTGCTCTGCGATGTCTTGGACAACCTTTCGTATACGGTCAGGGTGGCTTAAAATTTGAGTCATATTAGCCATGGCTCGTTTACTAGCTTCGATTTGCTCCGTATTTGCACCTTCTTCTTCAACAGTTTTATAGTAATTATCAATTTCATCTACTTGCTGTTGATTCGTGATAACACGAGCTAGGCGAGGTTCATAAGAGATTTTTACTGTGATACCGTCATCTGTAGCTTCCCTCATCGTATACTGCTCTACTACCTTACCAAATACATGGATAGTTTCATCAATAGGAGTACCAGTAAATCCTGTATATGTCGCATTAGGGAAGCTATCACGTAAATACTTAGCAAAGCCGTAAGTAGTCTCTACACCTTTATCCGTATATTTGAGTTTTGCTCCAACATTGGTCTGTGTACGGTGTGCCTCATCCGAGATACAGATAATATTGGTTCGCTCTGAAAGCAAGCCTGTAGCTTCCTCAAATTTCTGGATAGTTGTTATATATATACCACCACTTTGATTAAGCGACAGCTCTTCCTTCAACTCTGCACGACTACCAATAGTTTTAACATTATCAGTCTTCAAATACCGCTTTGAGTTTTCAAATAAAGCGCTGGTCTGAGAGCTCAAATCCTCACGGTCAACAAGGATGATGACCGTGGGAGATTTAAAAGTTTCTCTATCGTGAGTACCAAGCAAACGTGAAAGGAAAAGCATTGTATTTGTCTTCCCAGAACCAGTTGCACCAAAATAGGTGCCCCCCTTCCCATCGCCATGAGGTTTCATGTGCTCTCTGATGCTCTCTAACATCTTGATAGAAGCGAAAAACTGAGGGTAACGAGTAACAATGGCGGTCTCTTTTTTATCTGAATCAGGATAGTAAATAAAATCACGTAAGATAGAAATAACTCTATCCTTTGCAAAAGCACCATGAATCATCGTCAATAGAGCTGAAATACCATTGGCTACTTTTTCATTATCATTGACTTTATTCCATGAATAATAGTATTCATACGGGGTAAAAATAGACCCTAATTTCGTATTTGCACCATCTGAAATGACAGATAGGAGAGAATACTTCAAGAGACTAGGGATATCACGTTTGTAACGAATACATACCTGCTTCCAAGCATCATAAATCGTTGTCGTTTCTTGAATAGCTGTCTTAAATTCAAAAATAGAGACGGGAATTCCATTGATAAACAGGAGCATATCAGGACGGCGTTCACGCTCATCTTGAACAGTAAATTGATTAACGACCTTAAAGATATTGTTTTCTGGGTTATCATAATCAATATAGTCAATATGAAGAGTCTCTTTTTGAGAATCCTCTCGAATTAAATTGAATCCCTCATTGATGAGATAAAAGGCTTGCCTATTGGCTGTATAGATAGGCTTGCTTGGAAGATATTTTAGCTTATTGATGACTTTATCAAGCTCGACACCTGTTAAATCAGAGTAGCAACGATTCAAGAAAGCTTTCAAATCTTCCTCAAGTAAAACCTCATCATATTTTCGATTCAGCTTTTGTCCATCAATGTAGGCATATCCCATTTCTTGGAAAAGCTCGATAATTGCCATTTCAAGCTGTGCTTCAGTAAATTTAGCCATTGGCTCTCGCCTCCTTAATAGCTCCTGCAATCAAAATTGGACAAAGGTCTTTGATTTGCTGCTTAAGTTTCTCATTAATTTCCTTACGTTCAAGATAAACATTATATAATTGAGCAATAGAATTTTGGATTTTTATATCGGGTACTGGAATTTTTACATCACACAAGCTGTCCCATGAAAATAACTCTTGAGAGGAGCCCCATGACATAAATCTTACCAATCTATCAAATTCTTCCCTTTTGAAAAATGCATATAAGTAGTCTGGGTTGAGTTGCTGAAGCATGGTATCAATAATATTGAATGAATTATAGTTCCATGTAACTATTACTGGCTCATCTAACTTATTTATAGCTAGAACTAGCATATCCCGTCCATCGGTTCGACTATTATAAGCAAAGAAATTTTGAGGAACAATCAAAAATTTTGATAAATCCGTTTTAGATATATCTGCTTTTGTAAGTATAAACTCCTTCTTATTAGAAATCCCTCTCACATGCTCTTTCCCAAACTCTTTGTCGATATTACGTAGCTCATTTTTTTCAATGAAAGTACCTAATCTTTTATATAATGAAAGGTCTTTATTTAACTTATCAAAATATCCATCACACACCAGCTTCAAATCTTCCAGTCCATTCTCGTAGGCTTTTTGATTATCGAGCATGGCTTGATAGACAGCAACATATTTTTCTTGGATATGAAGAGGAGGAAGGTCAATTTCGATGTCACACATATCATCCCATGAGAAAGTTTCACGAGCAGAGCCCCATGAATTGTATCGTGCAAAACGGTCAAATTCTGGACGGTTAAAATACATGAAGAGGAACTCAGACGATAATTCTTCGATATCTTTAACTTTGAAGACAGTTGAAATAGATGACACTAGATATTCTTCATTAGAAGCATTGTATGAAAGAGAAATCCTTTCTCCACGTCTTGAGGTGTCAGACACATAGGCAAAATGTTTCGGTGGAACAACCTTGTAAGATTTCAAACTAACACCGTCCAATTTCGCCTTAGTCGTAATGAACTCTTTACTTGTGGAAATTCCTACAACATGACCAGCATCCAGTCTATCTTGATTTCTCTCATCATAAGTCTCTAGATATTTTCCTAGTTTAGTTAACGTCATAACCAATCCCCTTAAAGGCTTCTTCCAGGCTTGCTTGAGAGGCTTTTTCTAACGATAAGACCTCTTTCATCTCGGTTTGGATGCGTGCCATTTCCGCATCATAATCAATATCCAAATCATGGTCGATAAATTCTACATACTTAGATGGAGCAAGAGAGTAGTTGGCTTCTCGGATATCCTCAAGCGTTGCTGACTGACAGAGTTCTGCCACATCTTCATAGCCTTGACCTGTTTGCCAAGCATGGTAAATCTTTTTAACCTCAGCTATTTGTCCATCAGTCAAGACAACCTTTGTTTTGCGTGTTGTTTTTGTCCCTGGAATTACATATTGAGCTGAGTTTTCATTCCATTGCCTCAAATCACAGAAAAGAATTTCATGTTCACGATTACGAAGTTGACGTCCCTCTTTATCGCCACCTTTTTTATTATTATTGAGAATCCAAAGTGTACAAGACAAGTCCACAGTGTAAAACATATCTCGTGGCAAAACGATGATAGCTTCCACCTTGTCATTTTCAATCAGCTGCTTCCGAATTTCATATTCCACACCATCAGCATTCAGGGCGCCGTTTGCCAATAGAAAACCTGCAACGCCATCTGTCACATCAAGTTTTGAAAGCATGTGAAGAATCCAAGCATAGTTGGCATTGGAGACAGGAGGAACTTGATAACCTTCCCAACGAGCATCATCTAACAACTCATTATCGCTACGCCAATTTTTCAAATTAAACGGCGGATTAGCCATGATATAGTCGACTTTCATATCTTTATGCTGGTCATCCGTAAAGCTAGAAGATTCACCATAAGGTTTACTACCCAAATTATATGAAATCCCTCGAATTGCTAGGTTCATCTTAGCAAGGCGACGGGTATCAGGGTTTTTCTCTTGACCAATAATAGAGATATTTTTCTTGTTACCATGATGCTGTTCAATGAATTTCATTGATTGAACAAACATCCCACCAGAACCACAGGCAGGGTCATAAACACGTCCAGAGTAAGGTTCAATCAACTCTGCAATCAACTTAACTGCTGAAGGTGGAGTATAGAATTCTCCTTCTTCCTTGGTACTGGCTACAGCGTAAGACTGCATGAAATACTCATAAACTCGACCAATCAAATCTTCTTCATGGAACTTTTCAGGGTCAATCTTATTGATTTCATCAATTAGATTTTTAAGGGTGCGAATTTCAGCTCCTAAATTAGCATAGAAGCCATTCAACAAAGCTCCTTCTAGAGACTTATTTTCTTTCTCAAGTTCAGACATGGCCTTATCAATCTTTACGGCAATATCATTCGAACTTGCTTCCTGAACAATATATGACCAACGACTTTCTTCTTTAAGGTAAAAGATATTCTCAGCTGTGTAGAAGTTCTTATTGTTTAGGAAAACATCGTTCTCTCCATATTGTTCAATAATTTCTAAACGACGTTTCTCGAACTTATCACTGGCAAACTTGATAAAAACTAAACCGATGACTGCATCACGGTTCTTTTCAATCCCACCCGCACCACGAAGAGCATTTCGGCAATTAAAGAGAATCTGTTCAAGGGTTGTTTCTTTCGCAACTGCTTTCTTAGCCATTACAAAACACCTCCATTCTCACAAAATGAAGGTGTTTTTTCGCTTGCTGAAAAAAGGTAGAAACCACCTTGTGCTGTGCTGTGTTGTACTGTGTTGATAGATTGTATCACATTAAATCTCCTAGTCAATTCATTACTTACTATTATACCATTTCAAAGCATCTTTGAAAAAAGTTGCGTGTTTTTTGCACTCTCAGTGCATTTTTCACGGGATTTTTAATAGTTTTTCCAACCATAAATTGAGTAAAAATGCATAAAATCAAGCTTTACAGATATGAACTCTCAGTTCATGGGCATTTTCTACTCCTTCATTTAGAATGTAAATACAAGATGATTCTTGTACTAAATTTATGAAGTCCCAAAGGTGCACCAAAGGACGGATTGAAGCAATATGATGAGTTGTCACTAACAGGCTAACTCTGCATATTACTGTTTCACCGTTTCTTTGTTGTGCCTTTTTGCATCCACTCGGTAACTGTAATAACTCATTTGTTTCTTTCCGTCTGAGGGCTGGAAAGGACAGCTCATGCTAAAAGCTAAAGTTAAAACCCTCTATTGTGAATTGCTCGGAGAATCTATCAAGCAACAATTGATTGAACAAGAAATCCCTCAAAACGAAGTGTCTTACTATTTTGATGATGACATCCGATTGATTTCTGCCCCTGCAATTAGCCAAATTCTAAAAGGGAAACGCAACATCACCTTAGATACTGTGGATGCCCTACAAGAAACGCTAGGTCTTCCCAATGTAAAAAGTGTCTTTTTTCCTAATCTTGACTTTTGTGAGTTACTCATTATCCAACTTACAGAGCTAATTCTCACTAGTGGATTCAATTCCACAAAACAACTCTTTCAAGAAAAAGAGAAAGACATCCAACAAAATCTTTCAACCTTGGCAACTGCATTATATAATTTCTTCCCTGATTTTCCCGAGGAAGAAACTTCTTATCAAATCGCTGATAGCTTATCTGAATGGCTAATCGAATTCGTGACACTCGTATCACAACTTTAAGTGCGATACTTTCAAAATTCTTGAAATCAAGGTAAGGCTAAATCAATTATCATAGTGGTGTACTTAGCTAAGACAGTCTAGCTCACGACTCAAACCGAGCATATCACTTTAACAAATTCCAAGACCATATGGAGGTAAAAGATATGGCAATTAAAACCAAACACAAAAAAGGTGGCTACTCAGCCACAACCGCAACGGAATATGTGAACCCTACGAAGCCGATTCACAGCCTTAGCATTGAACTAGAACCCCAACAACTCTTTGAAGATGGAAAGCCAACTGGTGAGATTATCGCCTACAAAGCAACCTTTGTCCAAGAAGGGCTCGAACCCTTCCAAGTCAAGTTTGAAGATAAGGTCAAACTCCCTGAATTTCTTAGATTGGTTGAATTTGACAACCTGCAAGCTGTTGAGGTTCGCTACAACGTCTACTTCAAAGCTGACGGCATCAAGGAGGTCAAATAATGGCAACGAAAGCAGACACCGTCCTGCAATCCTACTTGCTCCAGAGCCTAAATATGGCTCTTGGGGCTCTGATGCAGGGGGAGACGAGCTATACTAATAGCTTCAATATCGTCATTCAAGAGGATGGCTTCATCTTCATCCCTAGGCTTCCTTGTGCCTATATCCTAGATGATGAACTCTATAACAAAATCTTCTTGATTGCCAACGCATCCTTGTACCCCCACTATACGCTTTTGAAGCAGAACGCAACTTACTTTGTTCCACTCAAGACAGATGATATTCATGTTCAACGTGGGCTCTTCTTTCCGTGGAAGGTAGGCATCTCAAAACGCTTAATCATCCCTGACCTCGACAAATACACAGCAAGTCTTCCCAAGAATCACATTCCAATTATGGAAAACTTTTCTCTCAATCTTGATAAGGTGAACCACATGGCTATTTGTGGAAACTCGGGCTCAGGTAAGTCTTACACACTCACCTATCTGCTGTCTGTGCTAAAAAATCAATCTGATTTAATTATCGTAGACCCAAAATTCGATAGTCCAAGCCGTTGGGCTCGTGAACATAAAATTGCCGTCATCCATCCCGTGGAGAATCGCTCTAAATCTGACTTCGTTTCAGAAGTCAATGAGCGTTTGAGTCAATGCCTAAATCTGATTCAACAGCGTCAGGCAATTCTATATGACAACCCCCGCCATAAATTCACCCATCTCACTATCGTCATGGACGAGGTACTGGCTCTCTCAGAGGGTGTCAATAAGACCATAAAAGAGTCCTTCTTCTCCCTCTTATCGCAAATTGCTCTACTGGGACGGGCTACCAAGATTCACTTACTCCTTGTTAGCCAGCGTTTCGACCACACAACTATCCCAATTTCTGTTCGTGAGCAACTCAATGTTCTCATCCAGATTGGCAATATCAATAAGAAAACAACCCAATTCTTATTCCCTGACCTCGACCCCGAAGGCATTGTCATTCCTACTGGACACGGCACTGGGTTGATTCAGGTGATTGATAATGAACATCCCTATCAAGTGCTTCCTTTACTTTGTCCAACATACTACACAACGGAGGGCATTCACTAATGATGAAAAAATCATTCTTTATGAGGACTTACAACTTCAATATCTACTTGATGCTGTTTTCACTCCTAACAGGTTTCCTTGGATGGTCATTAAGCTTTCTAGCAAGCAATCTTGACTTAACACTTCCTATCGCACTTGACCTCTCTCAAGTCAATAGCTATCTAGCAATAGGTAGCCATTACGCTTATATGGCTATGAGTTACTTATTCGGTACCTTGTTTGCAGCCGTTACGCTTGAAGTCTTGAATCGTATCCGATTTGATAATCTTTTCAACTATTTCAAATCTATCTACCACACCTTCAAGCTCCGTAACTTCCTGACTCAACGAGAAAAGTCAGAGAAGGTCACCACCATAGACAACCAGACTATTACCACCTACAATCCAATCAATGGTAGTTTCAATCGCTGTGCTCATAAGAGCGTGGTAGACATCCGAAAAGATGAAGTTATCGTATTTATCAAAGTCCCTAGAGACCAGCAAGGGCAAAAAGTCTTGGGAGATATGACTTCCCAGTTGAAAGAAGAAGTCTCTAGCCAGCATCCTGACTACTATTTCTCTGCACCTAATCGGGTTCGCAATAGCCTTTGGTTAGTTGGGAAAAGACGGTAAAAGAGGGGGCTATGGATTGCGTTAAGCAGTAGCCAAATAGCTCCCTCTTTTCCATTGAACAAGATAATTGGGGGTTACTACGACCCCCCCAATTATCCAATAATCAATAATCAGAAAGGTATAACACTCTATGACAAAAGAGCAACGCTCAAGCAAATGGACATTCCTTTTCTACAAAGAGAGTGCCCCTGCTGACTACTTTGAGATTCTTGAAGAATTACACGTGCCATTCATCTTGAGTCCATGGCATGATAAGGACATTAACAGACAAACAGGTGAGTTGAAAAAAAGTCACAAGCATGGGGCTTTCTTCTTCGATTCACTCAAAAGTTACAAACAGGTATCTGAGCTAATCAAAGATAAATTGAATGGTCCTGCTCATGTGGAGGTTGTTCAATCTCCAAAAGGACTCTTCGATTATTTTACACACGCTGAAAATAAGGATAAAAGCCAGTATGATGTAAATGATGTTGAGGTGGGCTGTGGCTTCAATCTTGATAAGTTTCTTGTAGAGATGAACACAGATGACTTCATGCAAGAAGTCGTGGACATCATTGAGCAGAATGACTTTACTGAGTTTGAAGAACTGGTATGGTATGCTCGTGCTAATCACACACCACTTCTTGGACTTATCATTGAGCGTACCTACTTCTTTGCCAAGTATCTTGATTCACGACGATGCAACCCCAACCGAAAAGCCCTCCAACAAGCGAAAACTACAGAAGAAGAGGAAACTAACTAACATGATTGATTTAAAACTACACAAAATCGAGTCTTTACTGATAACCTTGATTGAAGTTATTAATAATCAAACTCAACGCAAGCAAAGTTCTTTGTTGACCCAAAAGGAGCTTATACAACTCTTAAATATTTCTCCCAATACCTTGAAGTCTTGGGAAAACAAGGGATTAAAACGTCTTGAGCCTCCGATTGAAGGGACACGAATAGTCTTCTATCAATTAGAAGACGTCATCAAGTTTCTAAGTCCAAAATAAAGTAAAGTGTGCTAAAATAGTATTATCAACTAGGAATGTGAGGGTACTATTTTAGCCTTTTGATTATCCGAATACGAAAGGCAAAAAATGCAAAAGAAAATGCAAACCGAAATTATCGATTACAACGGTAAGAAAGTCACTAAGAAGATAAAATTTAATGGACAAGTCAGCTATTCCCTAAAAGGTGTCTATATAGGGACTGATGTGAAGACAGGAAAACGAGTTACTGCTTCACTATCAGCAAAAACTTTACGACAATTAGATAGAAAAATTATCAAAGCAAAGATTGAGTTTGAAGAAAATGGCTCAACTGTCAAAGACATTTTAAAAGTAACTACTTTTGAAGAATTAGCAGAAGAATGGTTCTTGAATTTCATCAACTGGGTTACTTCACAAAACACAATTAACCGTGTTCGTGGGTACCTAGACAACTACATTATCCCGCAATTTGGGGACTATAGAGTAGACCAAATCGAAGCTTCTGATATCCAACTTTGGGTGAATAAACTAGCTAAGAGAGCCAAGAAATCTGCTGAGTCAGGAGTGCTTAGGGCTAAAAAAGGTAGCGCTAAGGATTTCGGGGCAATGGTTCACAAACTAAGTGATATTTTCGATTATGGCATCACGAATGCAGGATTAACTTATAATCCTGCAAAATCTGTCAAAATTCCACCTAAACCAAAATCACCAAAGAAAAGAGTAATGGTGCTTCATGATGAAGAGTTATCTGTTTGGCTAGACTATTTAGACAGCTTGCAAAATACACGAGCTAATCGCCGATTTAAAATTATCTGTCAGACACTTCTAGCTTCTGCCTTACGAATCAATGAATTACTAGCGTTAGAAATTGACGATTTAGACTTTGAAAGCAACGTAATTAAAGTCAGTAAAACATTGATGTGGAAAAATGCTAATAAGAAGCACCATACAAAAGGAGAAGTTATCTGTAAATCGACACCAAAAACAGATGCGGGAAATCGAAAAGTACCTGTCCCTGAGGATGTTCTTCTTGAATTAGAAACTTTTCACGAGGAAATGAATACTTATTTTGAAAAGCATAACTTACCGAAATCGAATCTCATTTTCCCAACCATTTACGGGAATTATATGTGTGATAGAAATGAGCGTGCTACGCTCAAAAAACGATTGATGAGTCTCGGTCTTCCTGACTATGGTTTCCATCTATTTAGACATACCCATGCAAGTTTAATGCTGAATGCTGGGGCAAACTGGAAAGAGCTACAAACCAGAATGGGACATAAATCAATCAAGACTACAATGGATACCTATGCAGAATTAGCTCCACAAAAGCAATTTCAAGCAGTTGACCTATATCTTGAAAAGATTACTAAGTTAACCAGTTAGGTCGCCTATCACTACCTTCATCACTACCTTTTCTTGAAAATTCAAAAGCAAATAACTGTAAACGTTGATATAACAGCGTTTATAAGATGCTGAAATAGGAAATATTTAACCCTTACTGAAGTGAAGTAGGGTTTCATTACATTTCAGTGCATACTGAAAACCTTGATTTTATGCGATTTCTAATTTTTTGAAATTCAGTAGATTGCAATATAAATCAATCGAATCTCTACACTTTTTAAGATTAAAATTTAAGTAGAACATGCAGATAATAAAAGGAACACTTCGTATGAGGTGTTCCTTTTATATAACCAAAACTCTACAATTTGGAATAGTTCATTTATTATAATTATATCAAACCTTATGTTTTTTATTTTTGTATAGATAAAACTTTTGGGATTATCAGGTGCCCCCAATATCTGATGATTCTAATTTTTCAATTGATATTGAATCTAGTAAGAAACTTTCCAAATCATAGCTTGATAAATATTTCAACTGTCATTAGTCATTCTCTTAGACCAATAATTCTAATTCTTCTATATATTGCTATCCACACAAAGTACCTTCTACCTCCTGCTAACCTATTCTTGCAGGAATATGATGTAATTCCAACTCCTCATCTCCAAAGATTAGCTTTATATTAAGCTGAGTGGGGTGTACATCATTATCTAAGGTTCCAACAATTCTAACATCCATTTCCGGTTTAAATTGGACACCAATCAGCGAATCATCGAACCTCTGATTTCGTGTAATATAATTTCTAGTTCTTTCTAGAGGAATCGCTCCCCAACACTTTATTGGCTCCGCTCGCTCAACAATCATTCTAGGTATGTATTCTGGAACAAACTGGTTAGGCGCTATACGCAAACCTCCATTTGCTCTAAAAGATTGATATAAAGCCTCAAACAATTTGCTTCTGCCTTTTGCATATTTACATTTAAAATCAATGATGTTTTCAACTTCTTGGGCTATATCATCAATATGTTCCTCAATAAAGTTTAGAACTTCTTAATTTTCTGGTGTATTAGGTCTTACTTCGTAAATTCTTTGCCAGTTATTATCATTCCCTTCATAGTTTGCGCAGTTAAATTTGGAGTCTTCATTAAAGCTTAAACCACTGATTTTACTTCGTGTGTGAGCTGCATACATCCTCCTTGCCCTATTTTGCGTTGAATTATTTTTTCCACCAATGATTTGAACGGAGGAACCACAACTTGGACACAACGCATACTTTTTCCCATTTTGGTAACAAGGATAGTTTTTGTTCGTTTTATCTTCAAATCTATTGATATTAAATGGAGACCCCATATCCAGCTTTACATATTTCATTAGTTTACATCCTTATCTTTTATTTATACCCTAGTTGTATTGCAAAGTTTAATCACACTACAAAAATATACATGCAAAAGAAAGCAGGGCATTATTACAAAAGAATTGATATACTTCATAACTTCTCTATTAAATAACTCTTTCTAGCTAAGGTGACTTTTAAAGTATTTTCTAAATCCTTATGGACAAAAAAGAGAAGACTAATTCTTCTACACCAATTTAAAATTCCTGCCTTTACACGGTTCAGGAAGGTGAGAATTCTAGGAGAGCTTTTTAAATATATTTTTTAGCCCCAATCTCCCCTTTTACAAGTTGTTCATGCTATCCGTACATTAATCCATACTATTCCACAATCTGATATGATAAACGATTTGTTTTATCCGTTCCTCTAAATCTAGAATTTTCAGATTAGACTCATTTCATGTGTTTCACCAATCTAATATCTTATCTTCATACGTAAAAGGTACTTAGTTTTTTATTTGACGAGGAAACATCCTGCCAATCTAAGAAAAATCACTCACTCTGTCCTTCACTTCTGAGAATTTCGACGAAGCGATGAGTGAACTGAGCGGTCATGCCCCAGATATTCTCCGGAAGATTTTCGTAAAAGGGAATAGAACGCTTATGATGGCTGAAAGAATAACCGATCCCAGCCCTCAGGCGTTCAAAGGGAAAGTCACAATCAGGAACAACTTTTGAGTCTAATTGATAGTAAACTGGATCTGTCTCTAACAGGGCAGTCAAAGGAACCGTAAAAAGTCGCTCTACTTCTTCATTGGGCTGGATGGCATGCCAATCTAGATGTAGACACCCCACAAAACAACGAATGGTTGAGCCAGCCAAGACCAGATAATCAATTTCTCCCAGTAACTCTACTTGACTGTGATGAATATTAAGCTCCTCTACTAACTCACGAATAGCAGCCATCTCGGCTGTCTCTTCATTTTCAATTCCTCCTCCAGGGAAAGAAACTTCACCTGGCTGGGAAATGAACTCACTACGAATTTCATAAAGAACCTGCCATTGCCCATCAGTCCAAACCAAGGGCAGACAGACTGCATAAGTATATTTTTCTCCCAAAGGCTGGGGGTGGTAGTGTTCCAATAATGCCCGTACCCTCTTTGTCATGACAACTCCTTGCTAACTAGTGATTTCTTTTTTCTCATCCTATCGAATTTTTATGAAAATGGCAAGAGCTTTGATTGAAAACAAACTGAGAGTTTCGTTCTCAGTTTGTCTATATATTCAACGAAAATCAAAGATCTATCAGACCAGAAAACTGATGTCCAGTCAAACAAGTTGCTAGGGCGTTGAGTTTCTTATTTTCCTTTTAACATGCCCATAATGCCTCGTGTCACCACACGTCCAACTTCTCGTCCAACTTGGCTCATTAAATTTTTAGCAAAGCGATCCATTATGGAATCTGTTTTCCGACCAACTGATTGGTTAGCTTTCTGAGCAGTTTTAGAGGTCTCTTTTTGAGCTTTTTCTTCCATTCTTGCAGCTTTTTCAGCTTGTTTTTCTGCCTCGGCCTGTTCAGCTTTTTTGATTAGTTCGGCTTCTTTTTCCTGCGTCATAGCCAAAATCTGCTCATGGGCTGACTCCCGATTCACTGCGTCAGCGTATTTTTCCATCAAAGAAGAACTGTTGATAGCTGAAAGGATAAGACTAGACTCCACAGTTCCCAGCTGACTCTTTGGTGGGTAAATCATGACCCGATCCGCAAAACTTGGTGTTCCATCTGTTTGAAGGGTTGAAACGACAGCCTCGCCGACCTCCAATTCTTGAATAACCTTGGCTAGGTTTTCGCTCCCTTCTTGACGGAAGGTTTCAGCGACTGTAGTAACCGTCTTGAGTTCTTTTGGAGTAAAGGCTCGTAGACCATGCTGGATACGATTCCCTAGTTGAGACGCCACGCTATCTGGAATATCAGTCGGATTCTGTGTAACAAAGAAAATACCAACTCCTTTGGAGCGAATCAGGCGGACAATTAACTCAATTTTTTCGAGCAAAACTTTAGGAGCATCTTTAAAGAGTATATGGGCTTCATCAAAGAAAAAGACCATCTTAGGCTTATCAAGGTCGCCCACTTCAGGGAGGACCTCATAGAGTTCTGATAAAAGACTGAGCAAAACTGTGGAATAAAGAGTTGGTTGATTGAAGAGTTCTGTCGCTTGAAGTACATTTATCACACCTCGCCCATCTGTGGTTGTTCGCATAAGGTCTGCAATCTCTAGGCTAGGCTCGCCAAAGAAAATTTTTCCACCCTGTTGCTCTAGAACGACCAGACTACGCAAGATAGCACCAATCGAACGAGAAGGAATATTGCCATAATACTGACTCAGCTCTGCTGCATTCTCTGCCACAAAATTGAGCATAGCCCTCAAGTCCATCAAATCAATGAGCAAGAGACCACGCTCATCTGCCACACTGAACACGATATTAAGAATAGATTCTTGCGTATCATTCAATCCCAACAAACGGGTCAACAAGACAGGACCTAATTCTGAAATAGTCATGCGAACCGGTGTACCATTTTCTCCAAAAACATCCCACAACTCAACTGGATAACTTGTCGGTGTGTAGTCTAGGTACTGAGTTTTTTCAAGGCGACTAGGGTCAATTTCCTTCCTATTAGCCTGCACTAAACTATTTAAATCTCCCTTAATATCCGATAAAAATACGGGAATCCCAGCATCACTCAGCTGTTCTGCCAAAACCTTCAATGTCACTGTTTTTCCTGTACCAGTAGCTCCTGCGATAATCCCGTGACGGTTGAGACGTTTGAGCTGCATTTCCGCTCGATTACGTCCATAACCAAAAGCGATTACTTCTGACATAGTCTATCCTCTTTTCCGATTATTTCTAACTTTATTATAGCACAGTTTCTAGAAAATAGCAGAGCAGAACCCTAAAAATGATAGTTCATACTTTTCATATTATATGGGCAAAAAAACTCTAACTTTCTGGACTTCTGTAAACATTTCCTCAATATCTGCAAATTGGTAGCGATTACTTGTTTTTTTTTGCCGAAAAACACTTACATTTTCAGACTTTTTCTGTTATACTCTCTTATTGTGAGAACTTTCGCAAATACGTTTTAATAAATATAGTAAAAGGGGATTATTATGGCAGCACAACAAGACACGCTGATTTATAATATCGACAAAAGCATCAGGAAAAAAGCAGACTTGATTGAAAATAATTATTTTGCTTATGCCGTTCGCTCCATCATGGCAAGTGTTTATCTGGCGATTGGTTTAGCCATTTCGGTTTATACAGCCGATAAACTGAACCATATCGTTGATGGTCTTGGAAAATTCAGCTATGGACTCATGTTCGGCTGGTGCTTGGTAATGATTTTATACATGAACGCTGAGCTTGGTACATCCAACATGATGTATATGACTTCTGCCATTCACCGCAAGGTCATTCCTACAAAAACAGCTTTGAAAATCTTGGCAACCTGTATCTTCTTCAACTTTGTCGGTGCAGTACTTGTCTGCTTCCTCTTATCACTAACCTCACCATATCAGCATATTGACCAGCATAGTTACCTTTTCGAGGCTACTGTGGCTAAATTGGCAAAAACACCATTGACTCAATTTGTTGAAGGGATTTTCGCCAATATTGTCGTGAACATCGCCGTATTTGTTACTATGCGTATGAAGGATGACGCTGGTCGTGTTATTTCGTTGATTTTCATCATCTTTATCTTTGCCTTCCTTGGTTTTGAACACGTTATCGCCAACTTCTCTACTTTCTCACTCGCCTTCTTTTCAAATGGCGGTCCTGTTGAAGGGATGAACGTCCTCAGTATCCTAAGCAACTTCCTCTTCTCCGGACTTGGAAACTATGCCGGCGGTGGTCTCTTGATTGGTCTTCTTTATAGTTGGCTAAGCAATAAGTCAAAATTATACGTTGACTAATTTCCTAGCTTTTCTTTACTGTTAACCGCTGGAACTCCAAGCATAGCCTTGAAGGCTACCAAAACAAAATATATCCCTACGGTCGGAACTTCGACCGTATTTTTTTATTTATTTTATATATCTGCTTGACAATTTCTTCTTGTAGGTGTATATTTTATATATAGTATTTTTTGATATATAGTTGTTTTATATATATGTCAATTCTATATCCACTGCTAACAAAACGAGAGAAAGGAGTGACTGCCATGCATTTTCCAGTTCCTGCGGTGCTGACAGAATTTCTCATCATGGCCATATTGGAATCTGATGATTCCTATGGGTATGAAATTTGCCAGACAATCAAACTGATTTCCAATATAAAGGAATCAGCCCTTTATCCCATTCTAAAACGATTAGAACAAAATGACTTTTTGACTACCTATTCCCGTGAATATCAGGGAAGGATGAGGAAATACTATAGTCTGACCCAGTTAGGTCACGAAGAATTGATTCGCCTCAAAGATGACTGGGATACCTATACCAATACAATAAACGGCATCATAGAAGGGAGCATCCGTCATGACAAGATCTGAATACATGGCTCAGTTGGAAAAATACTTGAAAAAATTACCACACAAGGAATTCCAAGAAGCTATTACTTTTTTCAACGAATATTTTGATGAAGCTGGTCCAGAAAAAGAATCAGCTATCATAGAAGAATTAGGCTCTCCTAAAGAGGCTGCCAGTGAGCTAATCAATAACATGCTCAGTCGACATATTGAAGGAGAAACAAAGGATGGCGACAAGCTGATGGATAGCACGAAGCCAAATAACCATCCGATCTATGTCTTTGTTGCCCTTGCGTTCACTTTTCTGTTGTCCTGGTTCTTTCTCTCCTCTGGATCTGTTCTAGGAATATTTGGTATTTTCATTGGTGCGATTTGTGGAGCTTTCTACCTTGGGAAAAACTTACAGGAATTTCGAGCGGTCAAAAAGACTGTCTGGTTAGCTTTCTTAGCCATTCTATCTCTTCCAATCGCTATTCCAGCTACACTTCTTTTAGGCGGAGCCTTGATTTTTCTCATTTTCCTAGTTCTAGGCTTTCTGATTGGTGGGCTAGCGTTAGGCATAGGACTTTTCATTGGCGGAGCCTACTTGATTTGGGAAGGTTTTAGTCTGCTTTCTCAAGATTTTAATGTCTTCCTCATGGGTTTGGGTTCCGGCCTCTCTCTCATCGGTGGTTCCATTCTTCTTTATATCCTAACAGGATTTTTCGCTTACTGGTCTTGGTGGCTGGTTAAGGCTTGCTTTAAATGGATATTGAAACGAGGTAAACGAGCATGAAAAAGAAATTGACAATGGCAATTATTGCCGGTTTTGTTAGCTTAATTACGGGTTTAATTTTAGCAGGAATCGGATTTTTCTCTGGCGGCATCACCAGCTTGGAAAAAATCGCTACACCTAAACAAATCCATCAAACTTATACGAATCTACATACACTCAAGCTTGATTTTATCCACCGCAATATTACCATCCGGGAATCTACCGATGATAACTACCACATAACCTATACCAACTCTAAAAACCATATCTTTCCGTCACTCAAAATTTCTGAAAAAGACGGCGTCCTAACTCTGACAGCAAAAGATCGGGAACTTTCTATCACAGGAATCATGCAATTTTTTGGAGAACATCTGGCCTCCAACAGGACAGATGCACAGACCGTTATCATTCGAGTCCCTAAGAACAAGGGATTAGCAAAATTAGAAGGAAATCACTATCCCTACTATTATGGTTCTAGCCCCTTGACAATTGAAAATGTTCATATCAAAGAAGTTAACCTATCAGCTAGACTGCATCTCAATAATGTTCAAATGGATGGTGGCACAATTGACACCTCTTATGTTTCCGTAGATCAATCAAAACTGAAAAACATTAGCGTCTCAGTCTCAAACTCCGAAGAAAGCGCCAAACTTTCTGATACTAGCTTGGAAAATGTGAAAATCCAAGGCTACCAAAATCTACACGTGTCCAATGCAACCTTACTAGGTGAAAACATCTTTACTCCGACAACAAATCAAGCTCTGACCGTCACCAATCTCGACTTGACCGATAAGAGTTTACAAGATCTTAATCTCGATATCAGCACGAAAACAGATATGAAGAGTTTAGCAAAACACCTAGGTTATCACTACAATACAGAAGAAGAATTGAAGGACATTGTTGGGAATACGAGTTACTTCAAAGAACAGGCTGAACATGTTGGTATTTTTACTAAAGACAAGTACGAAAAACTCACTGTAAAACAAGAAGGTGATAAGCAGACCTTAACCCTTGAAAAAAAAGGTAGTAAAAACAAGCTGACTCTTGGAGCAACAAATGCTACCATCAACCTACGAACACCAAACTAATAAATCGAGACAATACCTTGTCATGTGAAAAAATGGTAGAGCCTTCCAATCTGCTATCAAAAACAATAAAAACACAAACTGCTTTATTTCATTCCCCTCCTAGAAGGCCTGTCCATGACTGATTTTTAGTATTGCAGTATGATAAAAACCAGCTTAATGTGTATGAACTAGGCTGGTTTTCTTTGATAATTAGAGCATTATGCTATATTACAATACAATCATTCGCGAAGGGGACATTTTTCTGGTACAATAGATTTCATTATGAGAAAGGAGACGTCCGGAGATGACAAGCGATAACCTACAAAACTACTCCCGTGACCTGTTGGAAGAAAGAGGGATTCAACTTGAAGATATTGCTACCTTAGTTATGCACTTACAAAATAAATACATCTCCGATTTGACTCTAGCAGAATGCTTAGAAAATGTCGAAGCTGTTCTTGCCAAGCGAGAAGTACAAAATGCCATTATGACTGGAGTTGAGATTGATAAACTAGCTGAGCAGGGATTCATTTCTCAACCTCTCCAGTCAATCTTGATAAATGATGAAGGCCTATATGGTATTGATGAAATTCTTGGACTATCTATTGTCAACCTCTATGGGACGATTGGTTTTACCAACTATGGATATTTAGACAAATCCAAGCCAGGTATTATTGCCAAGCTCAACAGAAAAGATAGTCCGCATTGCCACACCTTCCTTGACGACATCATCTGTGCCATTGCAGCTGCGGCTGCCAGTCGCATTGCACATAACGATCCGGAAAAGAGTGCCATCACCAATCAGAAATAACATGAAAGACCAACTGCTCAAATTGAACAGTTGGTTCTATTTATTTTTGATACAAACTCCTCTTGCATCTATAGCTTTTTTCTGTTATAATACACGCGCAAACGTTTTCCATAAAAAAAGAGGAACAAATATGATTCAAGCAGAACATCTTTCAAAAACCTATTCTGTCGTTGACAAAGAAGTCGGACTAAAGGGTTCTATTAAGGCTTTTTTTAAACCTAAGAAAAAATCCATTCCGGCTGTCCAAGACATTTCTTTACAAGTAAAAAAGGGAGAAATCATCGGCTATATCGGATCTAATGGCTCTGGAAAATCAACCACTATCAAAATGCTGACGGGTGTTCTCCATCCTGACCAAGGACAGGTCTACATCAATGGACTCAACCCTCAGGAAAATCGCAAAACTGTCAACAAGCAAATCGGTGTTCTATTCGGTCAAAAATCTCATCTGGATTGGAATTTGCCCGTACAGGAATCCTTTATCCTTCATGCCAAAATCTATGATGTTCCAGATGCAGTCTTCAAGGAAAGACTGGCTAGCTTAATTGAACTACTAGACTTAGCAGACATCATGAAACAGCCGGTTCGCAACCTCTCCTTAGGCCAACGCGTTCGCTGTGAATTTGCAGCTATCTTCATCCATCAACCTGCTGTTGTCTTTCTAGATGAACCAACCATTGGCTTAGATGCCAGTGTCAAGGAAACCATTCGTTCCTTTATCCGCTATATGAACCAACGCTATCAGACGACTTTCTTGATTACCTCTCACGATATGAAGGATATTGAAAGCCTCTGCGAGCGAATTTTCATTATTGACGAGGGTAAAAAGGTCTATGATGGTTCGCTCACAGCCCTCAAAGAACGCTTTTCAACTATAAAAACTATTCTCTTTTCTACCGAGAAACCAGTTGAGAAAGAATTGAAGCTGGAAGGTTTGGAATTTGAGCGTAAAGATGATTTTCACTTTGAAATTCGCTACCAGAGTAAGATATGGACCAGCGCTCAAGTCATTGAGCAGGTATTCAATCATTTCGTCATTGAAGATGTAACAATGAAAGAACTAGAGATCGAGACCATGATCCGACAAATCTATGAGGAGGGTATTCATGCGTAAGTATTTTTACTTGACTCGACTCATGATGATGACCGCCTTGCAGTATAAGGCATTCTTTGTGGCAAGCTTTGTTTCTCTGGCGGTGAAAATTTTAGTGGCTCTCTATGTTTGGAAAACTATTTTCTTTACTCAACCAGAAGTGAACGGTTTTACATTGCAGACCTTTACCACCTACATCATCTTTGCCAACCTTTTAGCCAGTCTCAACTCCTTTTCACTAGGCAAAGAACTTTCCTATCGTATTTTAGACGGAAGTATCGCTGGAGAATTTCTGAGACCCTACTCCTTCATTGTATCTCTTTTTTTCAAAGACCTAGGCGACAAACTTTTAGAACTCTTTAAGTTCTCCTTTATATTTATCGGAATAGTGCTGATCCACCAAGATTTCTATCTGCCCGATGGCCGAACCATTCTGATTTTCCTCCTCAGCTCGCTACTAGGTATGTTCATCGTTCAGTTGTTGGATATGGCTTTTGGTTTTCTAGCTTTCTTTACGGTCAATGCTTGGGGTGTCATGCTACTTAGAAATGGTCTCTTCAACCTAGCTTCGGGGGCACTTTTGCCTCTTAGCTTTTATCCACAGGCTGTAGAAAACATCCTTCGGTTCCTGCCCTACAATTATGCAGTCAACGTCCCAGTTTCTATCCTATTAGGAAAAGAAAGCAACTTAACTGCACTTGGTTTACAGGCTTTATGGATTCCTATCTTATCTGGCTTTATCGCTTTGCTTTGGTCCCAAGCCAAACGCCGCATCGTCATCTTTGGAGGTTAATTATGAAGAAGTACATCAACCTCTATTTCTATAATCTCAAAGTCTTTATGATGGCTCAAATGTCCTTTCGGATGGATTTTTTTATCGGACTATTCTCCTCTTTGATTGAACAAATTGTTTACCTGGTTTTCCTCAATATTCTATTTGGTAATATCAAGGAAATTGCTGGCTTTAACTATGGACAAATGCTCTTTATCTACGGTATTGCAACAGCAGGACGATCCATTCATTTGATTTTCTTTGATAATCTTTGGTTGTTTGGCAGTCGCTATATTCGGAAGGGAGAATTTGAACGACTGCTCCTCATGCCTGTCAATCCCTTATTTCAGCTCATTTGCGAACGAATCCAGCCCCAAGGAATCGGAACGACTCTCATCGGTATTCTAGCCCTTATTCAGGCTTCCAATGAACTTAGTATGGAGTGGTCCTTCTGGAAATTATTGTTACTGATTTTCATTACCATTTGTATCGGTCTACTCTACGCAGCTATTCAACTTGGACCAACAGCGCTTGCCTTTTGGATTGTAGAGTCCTTCCCTCTGACGATGGGAATTTTTTCCCTCAACCAGATGGCTCAATATCCTCTTAATATTTACCCAAGACTTATCCAGTTTCTGTTAATTTTTATCTTCCCTTACGCATTTACAGCCTATCTCCCAGCTCTCTACTTCTTCGACCTATCTATGTGGGGCTTGGCATTACCAATCGTAGTAGCTCTAATCTTTGCAATTAACTATAAGCTCTTCCGCTATGGAATGACGAAATTCACAAGTGTAGGCAACTAAAAAGATCAGGAAACTTTTCTGATGAGAACCGAAGGCAGGAAGCTAACCTGTGCATATCATCTGAAAGAGCTACTGAAGTGAAGCAAAGGTAGATTTTATAAAGAAGAAATTTTAAAGACCTATAAACATGATCAAAAAAGATACAAAAGATTGCAACAAAAAGTTCCAGAGTTAATAAAAACTTTGGAACTTTTTAAATCAAAGACAGGCAAAAGTTGATGCTGTAGAGAGCTCCAAAGGTTTGGGAAACCTTTAGAAGTTGAAAATCAGCCACATTACTATCTTATAGCTTGATCTTTCTGAAAAGTACAAAGGCTAGAGGGCAGATCCCCTGTTATCTCAGTCAATATACTGCAATTTCCCACGAAAATCTTCAATCGTTTCATAACCCTTTTCTGTCATGATTGCTTGTAATTCAGCAGTAATACGTCCAAAGGCAACGATCCCTTCTTTTTGAAGAGTTGTCCCGATTTGGACCATACTAGCGCCACAAAGAATATGCTCAAAGGCATCACGTCCTGTCAAGATACCACCTGTTCCTACAATCTGAATATTAGGTCTTAGGCGCTGATAGAAGGCATGTACATTAGCCAGAGCAGTTGGCTTAATGTACTCACCACCAATACCACCAAAGCCATTTTTCGGCTTGATAACAACTGACTCATCCTCTATGTAAAGCCCATTGCCAATCGAATTAACACAATTGATGAAAGCAAGAGGGAATTGATTAAAAATAGTAGCTGCTTGATCAAAATGAACGATGTCAAAATAGGGTGGCAATTTGATTCCCAGCGGCTTGGTAAAGTAGGTAAATACCGTATACAAGAGCTTCTCTGTCATTTCAAAATCATAGGCAATCTGAGGTTTTCCAGGGACATTTGGACAAGAAAGATTCAGCTCAATCAAACCTTTAAAGTTGCTGTCTTGAACTCTTTTCAAAATCTTATGGGTCTCATCGGGCGACATCCCGACCAAAGACAAGATGAAGCGTTTCTCTGGCTCAGCTTCTTGCAATTCTAAAAGGTAATCCAGATAGTAGGCCAAACCATGGTTTGGTAGCCCCATAGAATTGATGGAACCGAGCGGAACATTCTGATAACGAGGTTCTGGATTACCAGAACGACATTCCAAGGTCGCTGTCTTCGTCACAAAAGTTCCTGCCGCAGAATCCTTGACTGCTGCCAATTCCTCTCTAGTCATGCACCAAACCCCTGCTGCATTCATCAAGCAGTTGTCAAAATCAAATCCACCTAATCTTGTCGCTGTTGAAACCATCTTTTCTCCTTTTCCATCATTTTCTTACATTATAGCATAGCCTCTCTTCTATTTCGGTCGAATGACTGTCAACGTTCGTCTTTACAATAGTAGCCATCTTCTTGTGTAGAAAATTTGATAGGTTTCTCTTTACAATTAAAAATCTTGGTGTTATAATATTATCAGATAAATTAAATTGTCTGATAATTTAATCAAGTCCTAGAAAATCAGTAATCGGCACGACAATAAGACCGTGAGAACGGTATTGGAGTTCAATAAACTGTCTTAGAGTAACCGATGACCGATTTTTTAGAGTAAAGAAATAGAAAGAAATCAGGTTCCTTTATGTCAAATGTAAAAACATATATCCAAACATCTTTCGAGGCCGTGAAGGCTCGCAATCCACATGAGACAGAATTCCTTCAAGCAGTAGAAGAACTCTTCAATTCTCTTGAACCGGTGTTTGAAGCCCATCCAGAATACATCGAAGAAAACATCTTGGCACGTATTGTTGAACCTGAACGGGTTATCAGCTTCCGTGTACCTTGGACTGACAAAGATGGTAAAGTTCAGGTCAACCGTGGCTACCGTGTTCAGTTCAACTCAGCGGTAGGTCCTTACAAAGGTGGTCTTCGATTCCATCCAACGGTTAACCAATCCATCCTCAAATTTCTTGGTTTTGAACAGATTTTCAAAAATGCCTTGACCGGGCTTCCAATAGGCGGTGGTAAAGGTGGCTCCGATTTTGACCCTAAGGGCAAAACAGACGCTGAAATCATGCGTTTTTGTCAAAGTTTTATGACAGAGCTGCAAAAGCATATCGGTCCTTCTTTGGATGTCCCTGCTGGTGACATCGGTGTCGGTGGACGTGAGATTGGCTATATGTATGGTCAATACAAGCGCCTTCGCCAATTCGATGCGGGTGTCTTGACTGGTAAGCCACTTGGTTTTGGTGGTTCCCTCATCCGCCCAGAAGCAACGGGCTATGGCTTGGTTTACTTCACAGACAACATGCTCTCCGCCAATGGTAAGTCTTTCAAAGATCAAACGGTTTTGATCTCTGGTTCAGGTAATGTTGCCCAGTACGCTGTCCAGAAAGCAACCGAGCTCGGTGCAAAAGTGATTTCTGTTTCTGATTCAAATGGCTATATCATTGACGAAACAGGTATTGACTTTGATCTCTTGGTGGATGTTAAGGAAAAACGCCGCGCACGCTTGACAGCATACGCTGCTGAAAAACCAACTGCTAAATACTTTGAAGGTTCCGTATGGAATTACGATGGAAAAGCAGATATTGCCCTACCATGTGCCACCCAAAACGAAATCAATGGGGAACAGGCTGCTACCTTGATTAGAAATGGTGTTTACTGTGTAGCTGAAGGTGCTAACATGCCATCAGACCTTGAAGCGATCAAAGTGTACAAAGAAAATGGCGTTCTCTATGGTCTTGCCAAAGCTGCCAACGCTGGTGGTGTAGCTGTATCTGCTCTTGAAATGAGTCAGAATAGCCTACGCCTTTCATGGACTCGTGAAGAAGTTGATGGTCGTCTCAAAAATATTATGGCTAATATCTTCAACACCGCCAAAGAAACTGCAGAAAAATATGACCTTGGTACAGATTATCTTGCAGGTGCCAACATTGCTGCTTTTGAACAAATCGCTAATGCAATGATTACTCAAGGTTTGGTGTAAACTACTAAATAGCCTCCAACATTATATTCATACGAAATCCCGAATTGACATACCAATTCGGGATTTTTTTATCTTACAAAATATCTTCTACAATCAAACCTGTCCACAAACATCCTCATGGACAAAATGACACAACGACTTATCTTGACACAGCAGGCAAATCTATGCCTGCCTGACGCAGAGCCTCTTGATAAAAGCAAAAGAATTGATGATAAACCTTTGTCTGCTGACCATTGGCTACAAAAAGATTGACTCGGAAGACGAATTGACCCGAAGGAGTATTTTGAGGTCCCAAAATTGTCACACCCGTAATCTGATCAAACCGAGTGACCTCCCTACTATTGACCTCTTCTACCACTCGGTAGACCTGCTCTAAATCTGTGTTAAACTTAAGCGGAATATCCACTTGCGCCCGCATATCTCCACGAGAGTGGTTGCTAACGACCAAGATATTCCGATTGGGAATAAAGTGCAAGGTTCCATCTGCATCCCGTATCTGTGTCGTCCGAATCCCCATGCTGATAATAGTACCTGAAATAGTGATTGGACCGTTAGTCAGCTTTACTACATCGCCAACATTGAACTGGCGTTCAATCAAAATAAAGAAGCCATTGACCAAATCTGAAAGAAAACCTTGCGCTCCCAAACCAATGGCCACACCCGCAATTCCTGCACCTGCCAGTAAGCTAGATACTGGCAAACCTAAAACACTCAAAATACAATAAATGAGAATGAAATAGAGCAGATAATTGAGGATGCTCTCTACCAAACGGCTAATGGTCTTTTGACGTCCTATTTCCTGAGTGGAAACCTTGAGAGACGGCACAAGAAGTCTTTTGACCGATGCCTTGGTGATTTTCTTAATGATATAAAAAACACAAAAAAGTAAAAGGAGGGATAAGACTTTATTCAAAATAGACACAACAATGACTTCAAGGTCAAATTGGGATAAATATTTCATGATAAAATTGTTCATGTAATCATTATAGCAGAAATCCTATCAAAAAAACTGAAAAGGGAGTAGGAAATGTGTATTACCAAGATTTGCTCGACAAACTTCCATCTTCAACCTTTAAAGTCTACTGCAAATCAAATACCGCACTGAGACAAGAAAGAACCATCTCAGCAGTAAGTCTATTTTTTCAACCTCTTAAGTTACTTCTTTTTAAAATATTGACGTGTTTCCTTGATGATAACAGGAGAGAGAGCTAATAAGGCAATCAGATTGGGAAGAGCCATCAGTCCATTTACAATATCTGCCAAAGTCCAAATTAAGTCTAATTTGAGAAAACCACCCAAAGCAACCATTACTACAAATACTAAACGATAAGGCAAGATGGACTTGGTGCCAAAAAGGAAGGCGATACAGCGCTCACCGTAGTATGACCACCCCAAGATAGTTGTAAAAGCAAAGAGAACTAGACTGACTGCCAATGCAACCGCACCGGGATTCCCAAAAACAGTCGCAAAAGCTACCTGAGTCAGAGAAGCACCAGCCAAGCCCTCTACCGTCCACTGACCTGTCACTAAGATAGAAAGACCTGTCAAACTACAAATGATAATCGTATCAATAAAGGGACCTATCATAGAAATTAAGCCCTGCTCTACTGCATTATCCGACTTAGCAGCTGCCGCTGCAATCGGTGCTGAGCCAAGGCCGGATTCATTAGAGAATACTCCACGAGCAATTCCTCGTTGAATGGCTTCTTTGACTGTTGTACCGGCAAAACCACCCAAGGCTGCCACAGGAGAAAAAGCAGACTGAAAAACCAGTTGCAAGGTTGGAATAATCTGTTCAATATGAACCATCAAAATCCAAATGGTAGCCACAATATAGAGGATAGCCATGAAAGGAACAACCTTGGTCGACACTTTTGAAATCGTTTCAATCCCACCAAAGATGATACAGGCTACTAGCACAGCTAATAGTAGACTAATCAATCGAGGAGACAGACCAAAGCTTGCTTCCAAAGCAGAAGTAATTGCATTGACCTGTGAGAATGTTCCAATTCCTAGAAGAGCAACAAGAACTCCTGAACCCGCAAAGAAAATTGCCAAGGGTTTCCATCTATGTCCCATCCCCAAAGTAATATAGTGCATAGGACCGCCAGCTGCTTGTCCGTTACTATCTTTTGTCCGATACTTAATGGCCAAGAAACCTTCTGCATACTTGGTCGCCATGCCAAAAAAAGCTGCGACCCACATCCAGAAAAGGGCACCAGGACCTCCCGTTGTAATAGCTGTTGCCACCCCAACAATATTTCCCGTACCAACTGTAGCCGCAAGAGCAGTACAAAGAGCTGCAAAGCTGGATACATCTCCGTGACCGGATTGATTGCTTGAGAAGATTAAGCGAAATGCTGTCGGCAATTTCCCCATCTGAAACCAGCTCAAGCGGACTGTAAAATAAACTCCCGTTCCGACTAAGAGTACCAAAAGAGGCGGTCCCCAGATAATATTATTGATATTTTGTATCACTCCTAACATATATTCCTCCTAATAAGCAGATTTGTGACCTGTCTTCAAACATCAAAAGAAACATCCTATTTGACTTTGAAAAAACTTTATTTTCCGATAAAGCTGCTGGAAAACAAAAAGAGGCTGAATTGTTCAACCTCTAGAAACGATGCGAAAAATACAAGGAGTTCCTATCTTTCTTCGCTCTGTCCTTTTACCTGAGAGTTTCAGCAAGTATGCTCGATGAAAATCAACCCACTCCTTATCTGAGAAATGATCCCTTGACGATGTTTGAGTTAGATTTTCAAAGAATATACTGCCTTGCCCCTTCGGTGCCATAATGGTCTCTCCAGAGTTCCGTCCCTTGGACAGTCAGTCTCCCTCCTACCCAATATCAACCGGTTATTCAGTTTTATCTTGCTTTCATTGTAGACTATTTCCCCGAAAAAATCAAGAATAGTTTCTGAAAATTATCTAAGAAGTTCTAAAAACACCCCATAACCTGCGGCTTCCATTTCTTCCTTGGGGATGAAACGAAGAGCAGCTGAATTGATGCAATAACGAAGTCCTCCTTTATCCAGTGGTCCGTCATCAAAAACATGACCGAGATGGGCCTGACCTGCTCGACTTTTTACTTCAATGCGATTCATACCATGAGATCGGTCCTGATAGTAGCTTGCGACTTCTTTACTGATTGGCTTGGTAAAAGAGGGCCAGCCACAGCCTGAATCAAATTTATCTGTGGAAAGAAAGAGGGGTTCACCGGTCGTAATATCAACGTAAATTCCCGCCTGATCGCTATTCCAAAACTCGTTTTCAAAGGGTCTTTCGGTCGCAGCCTCTTGTGTGACACGATACTGGAGCTCCGTCAAGTTATCTTTCAAAACTTGTTGGTCTGGTTTTTGATAATCTGCAATATCAATAAGAGGGATTTTCGCCTGTTCAAGGTCAATATGACAGTATCCTTGGGGATTTTTCTTGAGATAATCTTGATGATAATCCTCGGCAGGAATATAGTGAGCCAAGGGTTCTACCTCAACTGCTAGGGGACGACCGCCAAGAAAGCTAGATTGCTCGGTCATCACCTGCTCGATAACCGGTAGATCCACCTCATCAGTATAGTAGATACCTGTCCGGTATTGACGTCCCTTATCAGGTCCCTGCTTATTGACAGAAAGTGGGTCAATGACACGAAAATAGTAGAGGAGAATCTCCCGCAAGCTGATAGTCGTCTCATCATAGGCCAGATAGACTGTCTCTGCATGGTCAGTTTGCTTGAGGAGCTGATAGTTAGTCGCCTCCACCTGCCCATTGGCATAACCAACACTGGTTTCTAAAATGCCGTCAATCTGAGAAAAGTAGCCTTCCATTCCCCAGAAACAACCGCCTGCTAAGTAAATTTCTTTCATTTTCTTACTCCTTTGTATCTATAGTAAGCCAAAGCATTGACTCCTCAGTTTGTCTCAAAGAAAGTCAACATAGATAATTTTGTACAATTCATAAGCATAGGTCTTTTAGCTCCACTAGCCTAGGAATAAACCGTAGAGACAAGAGATAAAGCAAACGCAGCTCATGCCAATATAGCAGTCTAAGATAGACTGCTAGAAGATGGATAGCTAAAATTCAAGACGATCAGAAATCAGTTTACATAGATTACAATCTAGGAATGACCCGCCTTGGCTTGCCAACAAAAACAGACCTTGCAACAAACTTTTTTCAACCAAGTTCTTTCCTACTTCCATTAAAAGCTACAAACAATACCAAAATTGAACCAATATAGCAAAACATGCTGAAAGCAAGTTATAGATTTTTTTCTTTCATATCAGCTTCCATCTTAAGACGTTGAACCTTCATGGTAGCGGTTCGTGGGATATCGTCGTAGGCCATTAAGATTGGTTCTTTCAAGAGTGGTAGATCTGCAACTGCCTCCCACCATGCTTCCCAATTCATCTCTGCATTTTCTGCTACTGCAACAATCGGCTGCGGTGCCCCATTGACGTCACGAATAATCACAACTTCTGATAAGAAGTCTAATTTATCCAACAAGAGATCCTCTAGGGCTAGATTGCTATCAATATTTTTAATCAAATCAACTTGACGGTCCTTCAAAAGAAGAGTCCCCTCAGAAGTCATGCAGCCATAATCACCACTATCCCACCATGCACCATGAACATTGTCTCGGAAACGATTTTCTTCTTTATAGTATGTAATAGCCCGTCCTCTTGATAAGAATTGGATGTGACCATTTTCTCCTGCTGGTACTGGATTTCCCTCAACATCTGTAATCCGCGCTTCGGTATATCCTTCTAAACCAATTCCCATATCTCGTCCACTAACAGTTCCTAGATTTTCCAATCGATGATAACGTAAAATCATTGGACCGCATTCACTTTGACCATACACCTGCATAAAGACAGGATTTTGTTCCTTAGAGGCTTCCAAAAAAGTACGCAATGTACCAATATTGATAGCATCAAAGGTCGAGTGGTAATAACGGATACTACTAAAAATTTCTGGCTTTTCCTTGGCCAAACGAGACCATTGGACAAAGTTATTGGGATGAGTTTCTAAAGCGCTTGGACGGTGAACTCGCAGAGCAAGCTCCACATCATCTTTTTTAGCAGACGAGAGCGGGTAAAGGGGAAAACCTAGACCAATCGCCGAAGATACACCAATATTGTAACGGGAATGAACGGGTGAGATATGAAAGGCCAAAAGTCCACGTTCCACCATCTTGTCAAAAATGGTCTGTTGCCAAGCAACCCGCCACCCCATGGTTTGAGCAGTGTGACAGATGAGTTTTGGAACACCCGTTG
Organism: Streptococcus sp. DAT741; assembly: GCF_009866825.1. NCBI lineage: Bacteria > Bacillati > Bacillota > Bacilli > Lactobacillales > Streptococcaceae > Streptococcus > Streptococcus sp. DAT741. Next base: position 231,923 of record NZ_CP019557.1, on the reverse strand, counting down.
TACCTGAAGTATGGGTCATATACTGAATGACATCTTCTGGTAGAAGATTTTCTTCGACAGCTTCTACAACCTGAGACAGAACTTGAGATACTGACAGTTTCGTCACTAGGTCGACCCGTTTCATTCCAACAACACGCCCTTTTGTTTCCTCATCATAAACGATATAGGAGCCTTCTAGACGTTCTGCAAAGACATCCAAATTAGAAGATGGTAAATGGTAGGAAATCATTACTGGGACAGCTCCCAAGGCAGTTACAGCCACAGCTAATAAATAGGTATCAAAGGTTGGACTTTTGTAGAGAATGACCTTATCCCCACGGCCAATACCTGTTGCTGCGAGCTGTGCAGCTCTTTTCTGAATGGCCTCAAAGACAGTTTGATAGGTATTTTCTAATCCTAATTCAGGAAAGGAAGTGTACGGCTGATCAAAGTAAATCGCCACGTCTGGAAATGTCTCGGCAGCTTCTTTAAATTGACGATAAAGATTGAGCGGTTTATAGCTAATTGTTGACATAAAACTACCTTTCTAAAAGACAATAGATATAGGTTTATTATATCATCTTGGATGATACTTCACAATCTTATCTTGTAATGGCTCATTGCTTCTATCTATATTATTTGAAAAAAAGCAAGCAGTCTTGCACCACTTGCTTCATAATCTCCCAGTTTACTTTTGTAGCTACTCAAGTTACGGGCTAACAAAATAAACTGAGCGCTATCATTTTCCATTAGCCAATCTCAGCTAGAATCGCTTTGATTTGTTCTTTCGTGTGGACACCTGCCACCTGCTTCACTACTTGTCCATCTTTCTTGAACAAGAGGGTTGGGATAGAGAGGATACCGAATTGACTAGCTATATTAGGATTTTCATCTATATCCATTTTGTAGATACGAAGTTCATCTTCGCTTACTTCTTCCGCCAATTGTTCCAAGATTGGTGCCTGCATACGACATGGACCACACCAAGGCGCCCAAAAATCAACAATAACTACGCCTTCTTGAGTTTCGGCTTCAAAGTTTGCATCTGTAATAACTTGAACCATAGAATTCTCCGTTTCTGTTTTTGATACCTTCATTCTACAACAAAAAGACATAGAATGCGAATATTTGCTACGGTTGGAAATTGAGATAGTATGGGTTAATTGTTGCCAAACTGTAAACGAACTATCAAAAAATGGACAATAGACAGAATAGTTTAAATCTCGTAGCATATGCAAAAATAAGGAGGCAATTCTGATGAAAAGAAATCTATGTTGACTATGATCCAAATTTTTACTACTAGGAGGGAATATGCAGGAGTATCATGTTGGTGATTACATCGTTTTCTTCCGGGTGGATTTGCTAGACTTCAGCAGTTGCCAAATAATCAACTAAAGTTCAACGGTCCTGAAGGATTGGTCTATGAACTCAAAGAAAAGAAGATATATCTTTCTCTTCTGGAGAACGAAAGTTAGAAGCAACGTCTACCATTATCTGATAATTATATAGATTATATAGACTAAATCTCCACAAAATTGACAACGCTAGCTTTTTTCGTTTATGATAAAGGGGTATTATTTTGATAAATTCAGACAGTGGTTGTTTTTTACGAAGTGATACCAGCAACAGAGTCATAAGGAGAACAGACATGGAGCAAAAAGATTACTGTTTGGTAGGTTTGGTACTATTGGGGATGTTATTCGGAACTACAGATGGCGTTTCTGCAGAGCAGATTTACTATGGTTCTTATCAATCACATCAAACCTTGTACGATATTGACGAGACTAGTGTGATGCCTTCAAGGGCGATTACCTCAGAGGATCATCTGGATGCAAACAGTTACTATGAGGATGAACCAATTATCTTAGATGTTGAACGTGCACGTCTAGAGAAACAAGTACAGAACTTGAGACTAGACCATCAGAGAACATGGGAAGCCCTTGAGCAACAGGTAAAACAATTGGCCCAACAAGAAACAACCATTAACCATTTGTTAGCCAGTAGAAAGCAAACAGTCTACGGGGCACAACAGCATAGTCTATGGCAAGGTCAGATCAATGCTTTTAACAACGAATTGAACCGTTGCCGTGAACTGTTAATTGCAGTCAAAGCAGTCGAAGAGTCCGCTGCTTCTTTACAGCTTCAACAGTTGAATAAGGATGTCTTACGATCTTGGTCCCACTATCTAGCTACTAAGCTTCAAGAATTTGAGGTACAAAGCACCACACTATGCCAGACTTTACAGCAGAAATCGAGGAATTTAATAGATCAATTACAGAATGCTCAACCAGTAATTGCCCAAATGCGACCACGCGCACAGACTTCTTTTAGCTCAAATACCCCCTACACACCAGCTTTTGGAAACGAAGGTTTTAACCATCGTGACCATCGCACCATTTCAGAGCAAGAGTTTAATCCATCCTTTGTTGATTTAAGCGCTACAACCAATCTTGCTGAGCTTAAAAATAAAATGGATCAAGCCTATTTGTTGAGAGCAAAACAGATTTTATTTAAATTGGATAGAGACATGTTTCAAGGTAAAGAACAAGCAGCGGTGATAGTAGACCATATCAAGACACAATTATCTGACATGCCCAACATTAGAGGGGTTCGAAAAGGATTGGATTGGAATATCGTAGGCTCCAAAAGTGGAAGAGATACTTATGTTATGATAACTCCCCAATACCATATGAGCGATGACCAACATCGCATTTACTATCGACATATCAAAGAATGGGTCAGTAAAAATATACATAGTAGCGACAATGAGGTAACCAAAATTGATAAAATTCAATCTTACATTATGACCAACTTTACTTACGCACATACACCAGTTACCAAGTCAGGACTATCCATTTATACTCCTTATGCTTTTATTGCAGATAAGGAAGGAGTTTGTCAGGCGTATTCTCAGATGTTCAAAGACATGGGACAATTAGCAGGTTTGGAAGCCTACTACATCCAAGGATATGGTGACCCTTATATGGGTACAAATAGTTTTCACAGTTGGAATATTGTAAAAGTAGATGGGCAATTCTACCATATTGATTTAACTTGGAATGATGCAATGGACTCTTCCAACAGGAATCGTATGTACACACTAAGAGGAAATAAATTTATGATGAACAATCATCGTTGGAACTCTAAGTACGCTATTTCCGATACCGACTATGCATTCTATTCACGCTAACGGCTACCTCATATCCTCTCTACTCCTAATTAAGAAAAAATGAAATCCATAAAAAAAGGATTTCATTTTTTAGGTTAACTCTATCACATAAGTCAATTCCCGATAACAAGCCTCAATGTCAAACAATTCCAAACCAGCCTCCTCACTTACTATATAAACACCCTCCCTCAGATAATAAGAAACTGATTGGTTTGCTTCATCTGTAAAGACTAATCGAGCAGTATCGAGTTCAACATTGAATCGAAAACTCGGAGTGTTTTTGGGGATACCGATAATCAAATAATCTGAGCAGACCAGCTGCCCGCCCCATTTTTGATATAAATGACAGGTTACATCCCCCTCTCTAGTAAAGATAGCTAACTTCTCTACACCCTGCTCTTTCAATTCCTGTTCTGCTTTTTTATAAAGAGCTTGAGCAATACCCTGTCCCTGATAATCTGGATGAACTGCTAAGTTCGTAAAGTAAGCAGTACGCTTGCTGGAAGCATAAAGATAGGACCGACTGTTTTTTTCATTATAAATATCAATATCAATTAGGCCGACAATCTGTCCGTCTACTTCTGCCACCCACTCCACTCGATAATCATAGATATCGTCTAAGAGCTTAGGTTTTTCCGTCTCTCTATCATCGAAAAATGGGGAAAAGAGATAGCTGAGTGCTTTGCAATAAACCCAGCCTTTTTCATCACCGGATTGGTATTTTCTGATTATCATATCATTCTCCCTTGCTTTACTGTAACCTGACAAAAGACTTTTTTTTCTTACTGAAAGGTCACAATAGTACAGCCAGATCCACCTGCATTTTGTGGAGCATAACCAAATTCTTTAACCTGCTTGTTGCGGCGGAGGTATTTGGTAACTCCTTCACGAATAACACCTGTACCAATGCCGTGAACAATGTCTACTTGGGCAAGATTGTTGAGCAGGGCTTGATCAATAAATTCATCTAGCTCCATCATAGCTTCTTCGTAGCGTTTCCCTCGAAGATCCAATCTAGCTTTCGGTCCACGGATGTTTGCTCGTTTGACAGTATGAACGTGACGTTTCTTAATCGGCTCAGTCTTTTCTGCCTTCACTAGCTCAAATTCTTCCTTGGACAAGGTCATCTTAATCAGACCAACTTGAGCCTCCCAGCGTCCATCCTTAAGCTGGTTGATAAGTGTGCCTCTTTGACCATAGGCGGTGACAATAATATCATCACCTATTTGGGCCGCTCGTTGCATTTTAGCCTTTTTTAAAACCTTGTTTTTAGATAAATCAACCACTTCTGGAGCTAATTTTCTCAACTGAGCCTTGGCTTCAATAATCTGGTGCGGTTTAAGACTAGCCTGTTCGTGAAGATTTTTAAGAATACTTTCGCTTTCAGAAAGAGCACTATCCACAATTTCTTGAGCTTCCAAGCGTGCCTTATTGAGTTCATTTTCTCGCTCGCGGTTCAACTCATCGTAAAGTTTGCGCAAAGCTCGGTTCATCTTGAAGTTTTCCTGCTCCACCTCACGAATAGTATCCAAACGCCGGCGACTCTCGACTGTTTGACTTTCTAACTTCTCAATAATGTGATTGACATCACTATCCGTATCTGTCCAGGATTGAGCCGATTGGATGATGCAATCTGACAGTCCCAAACGGCGGGCAATTTCAAAGGCATTTGATCGTCCCGGAACGCCTTGCATAAACTTATAAGTTGGACGCAAGCTACTACTGTCAAATTCCATGCTAGCATTTTCAATGCCTGAGGTTTCTATACCATAAGCCTTGAGTTCAGGATAGTGAGTGGTTGCCATGGTCTTAATTCCTCGCAAACGCAAATCATCCAAGATCGCCATTGCTAGCGAAGCCCCCTCCTGCGGATCTGTACCTGCTCCCAGCTCATCAAAGAGAATCAAAGAATCCTGATCAGCGTCTGCTAAAATTTGCACCGTATGGGTCATGTGGCTAGAGAAAGTTGATAAACTTTGCTCAATAGATTGTTCATCACCAATATCTGCAAAGATTTCTTTGAAAATCGCCACTCTGCTGCCTTTGTCAGCCAAAATAGGCAGACCAGACTGTGCCATCAAATGTGTCAAACCCAATGTTTTGAGCATGATGGTCTTACCACCCGTATTAGGACCTGTGATAACAATAGCGGTCAGGTGATGACCAAAGTAAAGGTCATTGGGGACAGCTTGAACGATCAAAGGATGACGGACATTGAGTAAGGCAATATCCTGGTCCTCCGATAGAGTCGGCACAATCGCCTTATAATCCCTAGCAAAGAGATGCTTGGCACGGACAAAATCAATATGTCCTATCACCCAAGCATTATTGCGGATGACCCCACTATGTGGGCGAATCATGCCAGACAATTCCTGCAGGATACGGTTCAGCTCATGGCGTTCCTCTGCACGCAAGTGACTGATGTCTTCATTTAAGCTCACCACTGCACGTGGTTCAATATAAACCGTAGAGCCAGAGGCAGAAATGTCATGAACAACACCTGCAATTTTATTGCGATAGGTATTTTTTACAGGAAGAACATTGCGGCCATTTCTGCTAGCTAAGATGGTGTCAGATAACAGGTCGCTCTTGTTCTTTAAAACATCTTGCATAACTTGACGAACCTGATCTTCTGCTTCACGGATTTTTCTGCGGATACGAGCCAACTTTTCAGAAGCAAAATCTTCTATAAAACCAGCATCATTGACAGATTGGAGAGACCCCTGTAAGTGTGGAAAGAGTTCAATTTTCTCAAAAAGTTTATCTAGCTGAGTCAGACGAACATTTTCCAAATTATCATAAAAATCTAAAAGAGTTTTAGAAACTTCCAAGACTTTTTTGATTCCCAACAGCTCAGCGATATTGAGATCGGTGTCCAATTCCAAACGACGCAGAGCTGGATTGATGTCAGAGGTTGCAGATAGACTAAAATGAGGAGCTTCCACGAAAATCTGCGCCATATCTGTCAGTTCATCAAAGGCTTGCTGAATACGTCGTGCCTCTATCATCGGCTCTAGCTTTCGCAACTCTTCCTCCCCCTGTTCTGTCAGGAGGTAAGGGGCAATTTTCTGTCTTACCTTGTGAAATTCAAGGGTTTCAATAATTTTATTGTTCATATTTTTACGATGTTTATTCTAGGATTGCAACTTGCTTTTAAGTTTGGGTAGATCAAAATTACCCATATCCATCCAACAATGAAGCAAAGGATACGATATAACTGATTAGAAAAGAGTAGGAAAACCCTACCCTGCTATATTGCTCAACCAGAGCGATTTAAGGAAACCACTGGTGAATGGTGTGTACTGAATCATAATATTGGCAAGAAGGCTACTATGGAGCTTGTCCTGAACCACCGCTAGTGGGATGGTTGACAGTAAGACCATAACAATCTGTACGGACAGAAAAGTCACCAAAACCGCCAGCCCACCGCTAATCAGATTGGTTGTTTGCGTGCCTGGATTAAACCCTTCTAGTAAATGGACAAAAATTCCCAGAAAACGGAAAAAGGCATAGACCAAAATATAAATCAAGAGAAAGGATAGACCTGCATAAAAAATCTTATCCAAATCAAATAGATACTTCTCATCGAAGTAATAGAGTTTGCTTCCCTGAGTGGCATTAGCAAAGGGGACCCAAGTATGGAAAACTCCAGCCAACTGTTTGTGGGTGGCTGTCGCAACCACCAGCGCTATCACACTCCCTAGACTGTAAAAGACCTGTAACACCAGACCACGGCTATAGCCAATATAGAAACTCCATGCCAAAATGAGGATAATTGCTAATGAAATCATACATTCTCCTCAAGCTCATCCAAATCAACCAAGGTCACATTTTTCTTTAGAGCGCCTTCCTTAACAGCCGCTAACTCCTGCTCTTTTTGCTCAAAGGCCATTTCACGAGTTAATTGGACTGATAGGGTATTGATTGCCAATAAGAGCGCTAAGGTTTCAGGATCGGCTGTTGGCATCTTTTCTCTAATAGCCTGGTATTTTTCTTGAGCTATCCGCTCGATTTCTTCCATGAAAAGATTATCATGCTCTGTCGTCAGTGTCAGCTGTCTCTCACCAAATGTAAATTTATATCGATTTAAGTTTGCCATAACATTACCTCGCTTATCATTATACCGCAAAATGGTTCATTTTGCTAATCTATACCTATAAAGTTCGCTTTCTGCGGGCAAAATCCACAAAGCGGAATTTATCAATCTTGTGTCTACTTTCTGTGTATTGGAACTGCCTGGTATCACCGAGATAGACACGCGACTTGATTAAGACCAAATAGTCATCCTGCGCCTTCAACAATCTGCGTTCTTCTCGATTGGTTGGCTCTACGGTGATTTCCTTTTGTGCATATGCTATGTCTAGGCCTAGCTCATTTTCCAGATATTCGTAAATAGACTTCTCAGCAACATCCACCGTCAACTTTGGTACCACATCTACAGAAAGATAATCTGTATCCACAACAGAGACTTTTCCATCAATAGAACGTGTACGGATAACTTTCCATACCTTACTGTAAGTCTCAAAACCTGTCAGGCTGGAAAGGCTAGAATCAACCGTTATCATATCCAAGTGAACAACCTTCGTCTGTGTAGATAATTGAAGAGAATCTGTTAATTCCTGATAGGAAGTCAGACCTGAGATAGGAAAGTTAAGAATTTCCTGCTTGAGAACCATGGAGCCACGTCCCTGAACCTTTTGAATCAGACCACCCTCTGTCAAAATGGCTAAGGCCTTACGAACAGTATCGCGACTGACACCGTAAATTTTCTGAAGTTCTTGTTCTGTAGGCAAGGAAGTTTCCGCTAGGTAAACATTTGTCCGTATTTTTTCTTTTAAGTCATTATAAATTTCTTGATACTTTTTCATCTTTTCCTCACAATTCCATCTGTTCAATAGCTTATGACTATTCTAATTATAACAAAAATTGTAAAAAAATAAAAAAAGTAAGAAAAAGCGCTTGCAATATTTTTTGAAATCGGATACAATAATTATAAACTTCAATTTGTACGTACAAATTGCAGAAAACATGTTTTTTATACATGTCTATCAACTATTACAATGATGGGTAACCGTCTAGAAGGAAAAATATATGGGAAAATTTAAACAAGAAGCCCAGCAGCTCTTAGATGCTATCGGTGGAAAAGATAATATTACCGCAGTCACTCACTGTGCGACACGTATGCGCTTTGTCCTAGTTGACGAAAAAAAGGCAGATATTAAAACAATCGAGAAACTAAAGCCTGTCAAGGGAACCTTCACCAATGCAGGCCAGTTCCAAGTTATCATCGGAAACGAAGTACCGATTTTCTACAACGACTTCACTGCTGTGTCTGGTATTGAAGGAGTTTCCAAGGAAGCTGCCAAATCTGCTGCCAAAAGCAATCAAAATGCCATTCAGCGCGTGATGACCATGTTGGCAGAAATCTTCACTCCTATCATTCCAGCCATCATTGTAGGAGGATTGATCCTCGGTTTCCGTAATGTTTTAGAAGGCGTTCAAATGGAATGGTTAGGACAAAAGATTGTTGACGGTGTAAAACAATTCATGCCTGACGGGACACCACGTTATAATACAATTGTAGATGTTTCTCAATTCTGGAGTGGAGTGAACCACTTCCTTTGGTTACCGGGTGAAGCTATTTTCCACTTCTTGCCAGTCGGCATTACCTGGTCTGTTTCTCGTAAGATGGGAACCACACAAATTCTAGGTATCGTCCTTGGTATCTGCTTGGTGTCCCCACAGTTACTCAATGCCTATGCAGTACCGGGCACAGCTCCTGAGGTAATAGCCAGCGACTGGGTATGGAACTTCGGCAGTTTCACCATTAACCGAATTGGCTACCAGGCTCAGGTTATCCCAGCACTCTTAGCCGGTCTCAGCTTGTCCTATCTCGAGATCTTCTGGCGCAAACGTATTCCAGAAGTTGTCTCCATGATTTTTGTACCTTTCCTATCTCTGCTTCCAGCCCTTATCCTAGCACATACTGTGCTTGGTCCATTTGGTTGGTGGTTGGGTCAAGGACTCTCATCCATTGTGCTAGCTGGTTTAACTGGTTCATTCAAATGGCTCTTCGGTGCTATCTTTGGCTCTCTCTACGCTCCCTTTGTTATCACTGGTCTCCACCATATGACCAATGCCATTGATACACAGTTGATTGCTGATGCTGGAGGAACAGGGCTTTGGCCAATGATTGCCCTTTCAAACATTGCACAAGGCTCAGCAGTTTTGGCCTACTACTTCATGAACCGCCACAGTGAAAAAGAAGCCCAAATCTCCCTTCCTGCCGCAATTTCAGCCTACCTAGGTGTTACAGAACCTGCCCTCTTCGGGGTCAATGTCAAATATATCTATCCATTTGTCGCTGGTTTGATTGGTTCAGGTATTGCTGGTCTCCTATCAACAACCTTAAACATCACTGCAAATGCCATCGGTGTTGGTGGTCTACCGGGAATCTTGGCCATCAAAGCGCAATACATGATTCAATTTGCTTTGGTTGCAATGGTTGCAATTATTATTCCATTTATTCTGACCTTCATCTTCCGCAAAGCTGGCATCTTAACCAAGACTGAAGATGAAACCAAAGCCGACCTTGATAATACTCCTCCTGTTAAAGAAAATACAGCAACTCCCACCACTATTTCCCTCCTTAGTCCTTTGGCTGGCGACATCAAAGAATTGAGTCAGGCACAAGACCCTGTTTTTGCACAAGGTGTAATGGGAAAAGGCAGCCTTATCAACCCAAGTGAAGGCAGCCTAGTAGCTCCAGTAGATGGTGAAATCTCTGTTCTCTTCCCAACTCACCACGCTGTCGGTATTACAGCTACAAATGGTTCAGAAATCCTCATGCACATCGGCATGGATACTGTTAACTTGGAGGGAAAAGGCTTTACAGCTCATGTTAAGCAAGGCGATCAAGTTAAGGCAGGCGATCAACTTATCAGCTTTGACATTGCCATGATTAAAGAAGCTGGTCTACTAGTTGAAACACCTGTCATCGTGACAAACCAAGCTGATTTTGATATTCAAATAGTTGGAAGTCTCCCACGTACCACTTCACAAGGTGAAACGATTCTAACAATCAAAAAGAATTAGTGACATAGGAGGGCGCAAGATAGCTTGCACCTCCTATCCTTGTGTAACTTCATTATAAGAAAGGAACAGAACGTTATGGTCCATTCACCGGATCTGGCTCAACGTTCTTGGTATCTTACATCATGACAATAGACAAACGAAAAGTCGTTTATCAAATTTACCCAAAGTCCTATAAAGACACAACTGGAAATGGTATAGGAGATCTACGAGGAATTATCGAGAAACTTCCCTATTTGAAAGAACTGGGCATTGATATGATCTGGCTCAATCCTTTCTATCCAAGTCCTCAACGAGACAATGGTTATGATATTGCGAACTACACAGCTATCAATCCTGATTTTGGAACGATGACCGACTTTGAAGAAATGGTTGCTACAGGAAAAGAACTGGGTATTGAATTTATGCTGGATATGGTTCTCAATCACTGCTCTACCGACCACGAATGGTTCCAAAAAGCGCTGGCTGGCGATCCATACTACCAAGAATTCTTTATCCTGCGCGATCAGCCCACTGACTGGGTTTCCAAGTTTGGTGGAAATGCTTGGGCCCCCTTTGGAGACACTGGAAAATATTATCTTCACCTCTTTGATGTAACCCAAGCTGACCTCAATTGGCGCAATCCCCACGTTCGCAGGGAACTTTTCAAAATCGTTAACTTCTGGAAAGACAAGGGAGTAACAGGGTTTCGCTTTGACGTGATTAACCTGATTGGTAAAGACGAGGTGCTAGAAGACTGCCCTATCAACGATGGAAAGCCAGCCTACACCGACCGACCAATTACACATGACTATCTCAAAATGATGAACAATGCGACCTTTGGTACTGAGGAAGGCTTCATGACCGTTGGCGAAATGTCTGCTACAACCATTGAAAACTGCATCCTTTATACAGCACCTGAACGAGAAGAATTGTCCATGGCTTTCAACTTCCATCACCTAAAGGTGGATTATAAGGATGGTCAAAAATGGACCATTATGAACTTTGATTTTGAGGAACTCAAACGCCTCTTCCATACCTGGGGAGAAGAAATGGCGGTTGGCAATGGATGGAATGCCCTTTTCTATAACAACCACGACCAACCACGCGCCCTTAATCGCTTTGTTGATGTGGAGAATTTCCGTAAGGAAGGTGCGACCATGCTAGCAGCTTCCATCCACCTTTCACGTGGGACTCCTTACATTTACATGGGGGAAGAAATTGGGATGATTGATCCCGACTACGACTCTATGGACGATTATGTTGATGTTGAATCACTCAATGCCTACCAAATGCTTCTCAATCAAGGTCACACACCTAATGAAGCCTTCCAGATTATCCGAGCAAAGTCCCGTGATAATTCCCGCACACCAATGCAATGGGACTCCAGTCAGAACGCAGGATTTTCAACGGTCACACCTTGGTTGAAAGTCGGAAAATCTTACCAAACGATCAATGTTGAAAAGGAAAAGACCGGTCCCATCTTTACCTTCTATCAAAAGCTCATCCAACTCCGTAAAGAAATGCCTATCATTGCTGAAGGTGACTACAGAGCCGCCTATCATGATAGCGATAAAGTCTATGCCTTTGAACGCTTATTGCAGAATGAAAAACTCCTCGTCCTCAACAACTTCTTCGCAGACAAAGTCGAGTTAGAATTAGCAGACGACTATGCTCATGGACAACCTCTCATCAGCAATTATCCCATTGATAAGCTCGGTAAAAAAATTACCTTGAACCCCTATCAATCATTAGCGATTTTGGTGAGTTTGGACTAATTCGCTGAAAAAAGGTAGCCTTATCTTAGCCTACCTGCACTGACTGTTTTATACATACATAGTCGCGACAAACCTTACTAGGGAACCCTTTAGGAAAAGTTCCTAATCTATCTTTTAAAATAATATAACAGGCTAATTTGGTTATAAGAGAACACGAATTTTGCCTGCACGAATCACATAATCACACAAAAAGACCATTTCAGATGAAACTGAAATGGCTTTTTTCGGCTTTATTTAAAGGATACATGTACATGGTCATAGTGATTTTCCGTCACACTGCCTCGGTCTGGCATCAGATTCCAAGTATAGGCCGGTCCATAGATATTATCATAGGGTGCATAGAAACGTTGTTTCCAAATGACATAATTGATATTCTTGGCATGAAGACGATCAATCGCATAAGCAGCGACTTGATCGCCTAGGATGGAACGTTCTGGCACCATAAAGTCAATAGCTAATCCCTTACCATGATCACCAGGATCATTTGGACGATAACCTGAGAAAGAAGTAATATTGAAAGCATTTGCTACTTCTGAACGAAAGGCAGCAACTTGTGGTTGTAAACCAATATCATACGGACTGGTGTTCGTTGCTACAGCAGGAGCAACAGCCAACACTGGGGATTCTTGACTCGATGTTTCAACGAGCGCTTCCTCGGCCTTCTCAGACGGTAGCTCTGCTTCAGTCGAAGGTACTGCTACGTGATTCTTTGGTTGCTCCACCGGTGAATCTTCTGGGGTCGGATCGGTAAGTGCCACAGGAGCTGAAACCGGTGAATCGGCTGATGACTCTACCGACGACTCTTCTGAGGTTGGACTGGTAAGTGCCGCAGGAGCTGAAACCGGTGAATCGGCTGATGACTCTACCGATGACTCTTCTGGGGTTGGACTGGTAAGTGCCGCAGGAGCTGAAACCGGTGAATCGGCTGATGACTCTACCGATGACTCTTCTGGGGTTGGACTGGTAGGTGCCGCAGGAGCTGAAACCGATGAATCGACTGATGACTCTACCGACGACTCTTCTGAGGTCGGATCGGTAATTACCGCAGGAGCCGAAACCGGTGAATCGGCTTCAGGGACTAAAGGCTCCGTCGATGTTGAAGTAGCATCAACTGATGGTACTTGGTCCAGTTGAATAACGGTGTCATCAACAGTCATTTGATTAGTCGTCAAATCAACCCTTGCTTGAACGGGTTCGCTTGCGCCACCCTGAACAGGTGCCTCAACCTCTACCTGCCTTACCTGATTATTTTGGTCAACAATCGTTGTTAAGACTGTGTTGGGGAAAATCAGATTGACATCCGCAATTTGATTGATTTTTGCCAGTAGATTCATATCAACATTCATCGCAGTGGCAATTACAGACAAGGTATCCCCATACTTTACAGTATAGGTTACTTTCCCATCTTCTCGAATAATTTCTGGACTGATGTCAGCTACCGTACGCGGAGTCCATTCAATAGCCAATACATTTGGTGATACCATGCCAGTAGTAAGCAAGAAGAGAGCCAGTGAAGATGTATAAAGTATCTTCTTATTTGTCTTTATGATCGGTGTTTTTCTCTTCCGTCTCATGTGAGTTGGTTTGTTTGTTCGCTTGCGCTTCATGATGCCTATTCCTTTTTCTTTTGAGATGGTTCTATCTTAGCTGAAACAAAACTGAAAAACAAGGACCTAATTCATCTTTTAAACAAACTGACTCCACCATGTAATCTTAGATGATTTCTGTCATGCAACTAATACAATTGTCACAGGCCTGTCATAATCCTTCCCCACTGCACACAACGACCAATATCCCTACCGTCAACTACTTATAATACGTACTATTCTACAGACTTTCTCATTTTCTTCTACTGTTATAGTAAGGACAGTCTTTTCTGCACACTCCCACTAACATTTGTGATACAATAAGAACATGAATACTGTCGTACTAAAGGTATCTGCCCAACAAAGAGAAGCTATGATAAACCATTATGCTTGTTATCGGCAGACCAGCAAAAATCCTTATATCCAAGCATTTTTCAAACTTGCTACCACCAGCTTGTCAATCTATACCTCTGGTAAAGTCGTCTTTCAAGGGGAAATGGCAGAGCAGGAAGCAAGACTCTGGGGCTACGAGCCAGAACAGTCCGAACAAGTACCAATGGGTCAAAATATGCCTATGATCGGAACAGACGAAGTTGGTAATGGTTCTTATTTTGGAGGACTAGCGGTGGTTGCTAGTTTTGTCTGTCCAGAAGACCATGCTTTTTTGAAGTCACTTGGCGTAGATGATTCCAAGAAAATGACAGATCAAAAAATCTGCCAGATCGCCCCGCTCTTAAAAGAAAAAATTCCCCACCAGGCTCTGCTATTGTCCCCGAAAAAATACAACGAGGTCATTGAGCAAGGCTACAATGCCGTATCCGTCAAGGTGGCTCTGCACAATCAGGCCATCTACCTACTCCTGCAAAAGGGAGTCAAACCCGAGAAGATTGTCATTGATGCCTTTACAACCAACAAGAACTATAACAAATATCTAAAGAATGAAGCCAATCATGTTACCAAGCCAGTCACTTTAGAAGAAAAGGCCGAAGGCAAGTATCTGGCAGTAGCTGTTTCATCCATCATCGCCAGAGCCATGTTTTTGGAAAACCTTGCTCAACTAAGCCAAAAACTTGGTATCAACCTACCGTCCGGTGCTGGTAGCAAATCTGATCAAGTAGCTGCCCGTATCTTGGACAAATATGGCATGACAGGTTTAAACGAAACCGCAAAACTCCACTTTGCCAACACAAAAAAAGCACAAAAACTACTGAAATGAGGAAAACCAAATTTATGAGAAAAAAACAGACCAATCGCTCACCATTGATGAATTTTTTAGCAGACTGGGGCTTTTTTATATGTTTCATGTTGGTATTTTTTGCTAGCCGCTACTTTATCTGGAGTCCTGTGTCGGTTGACGGTCATTCCATGGATCCAACCCTTCAGCACCAAGAAAAACTGATTATGCTAAAAACAACTTCTATCAACCGTTTTGATATTGTCGTAGCTGGCGAAACCGATCAAAATGGCAGTGAAAAACTGATTGTCAAACGAGTGATCGGCATGCCAGGAGACACCATCCGCTACGAAAACGATGTCCTCTATGTCAATGATAAACAAGTGGATGAGCCTTATTTAGCTGAATATCTGACTGCCTTTAAAAAAGACAAGCTACAAACCATCTACTCCTACAACAAACAATTCCAAGCTATCGCTCAGTCTGCCAATGCCTTTACCAGAGATGCTAAAGGCTATGCGAGCTTTACAGTCACTGTCCCAGAAGGTCATTACTTCCTAATGGGAGATGATCGCCTCGTATCCCTCGATAGCCGAAGTGTTGGATCATTTACACGGGAAAACATTAAAGGTGAAGTCGTCTTTCGTATGTGGCCACTCAACCGAATCGGAACAATCAAATAGCACTGCACAGATACTCAATAAAGGTGAAACACCTTTCACAAGGAAAATAAACTATGGATGAAATCTATTTCACCGGAACTATTGACCGGATTATATTTGAAAATCCTAGCAATTTTTACAAAATTCTCCTCCTCGAAATTGAAGAAACCAATACCGAATATGACGATTATGAAATTATTGTTACAGGAACCATTGCAGATATTATTGAAGGAGAAGATTACCGCTTCTATGGCAATCTAATCATCCATCCAAAATACGGTCAACAACTTCAAATCACACGCTACGAACGCAGCAAACCAACTGCATCCGGTCTAGTCAAATATTTCTCTAGCGAGCATTTTAAAGGAATTGGTCGCAAGACAGCAGAGAAAATCGTCCAACTCTACGGTGAGGATACCATCGACAAGATACTAGCCGAACCAGAAAAACTGACCCAGATTACAGGGCTTTCCAGTAAGAATAAGCAGGCCTTTATTGAAAAGCTCCGTCTCAATTACGGCACCGAAATGATCTTAGCCAAACTGGCAGAATACGGCATCCCGAATAAACTAGCCTTCCAAATCCAAGACCAGTATAAGGAAAAAACACTAAAAATCATTGAAGAAAATCCTTATCAGCTCGTCGAGGATGTGCAAGGTTTAGGCTTTACCATTGCCGACAAAATCGCGGAGAATCTGGGCATTGCCAGCGACTCCCCTCAACGCTTTCGAGCGGGTATGCTCTTTAGCCTCATCCATCGCTCCATGGAAACAGGTGATACCTATGTTGAGGCTAGAGATTTATTGGAAGCAACCCTGGAATTACTAGAAAAATCCCGCCATATTGAACTGGACCCTGCCGCCGTTGCCAAAGAATTGACAGGTCTGATTGTAGATGAAAAAGTCCAGCAAGAAGGAACGAAAATTTTTGACAACAGCCTCTACTTTGCCGAACATGGCATCCATAAAAACCTTACCCGCCTGATGGGAAAAAATGGTTTCAAACCCTTTCCACGAAAGGAGGTTGAAGCGGCCATAGCAGAACTAGAAACCATGTCTGACCTGACCTACGATACTATTCAGAAAGAGGCCATTGTTCAAGCCATTACCAATCCCATCTTTATCCTAACTGGTGGACCCGGAACCGGAAAAACTACTGTTATCAATGGAATTATCGCTGTCTATGCTATCTTACACAAGATTGACCTCACCCGCAGTCGCGAAGAATGCCCTGTCCTCCTAGCCGCTCCGACCGGACGAGCCGCCAGACGGATGAACGAATTGACAGGTCTACCAGCTGCGACCATCCATCGCCACCTAGGTTTGGTCGAAGGACAGGAAGACTCTTACCGAGATGACTATCTGGAAGCTGATTTTGTCATCATTGATGAATTTTCTATGGTAGATACCTGGCTAGCCAACCAGCTCTTCCAGAATATCTCCTCCCAGACTCAGGTTCTCATTGTCGGAGATGCCGAACAGCTCCCATCAGTCAGTCCCGGCCAAGTCCTTGCCGATCTATTAAAGATTGACAAACTCCCAAGCATTACCCTAGAACGTATTTATCGCCAGTCAGATGACTCAACCATTGTCACACTAGCCAGCCAGATCCGTCAAGGAAATTTGCCTGATGACTTCCGAGAAAAAAAGGCCGACCGATCCTACTTTGAAGCCCAAAACGAGCAAATCCCAGCTATGATTGAACGAATTGTCGGAGCTGCCATCAAGTCCGGCATTCCAGCCAATGAGGTGCAAATCCTTGCACCCATGTACCGTGGAGCAGCAGGTATCGACCAGCTCAATACCATGACACAGACTCTACTAAATCCCTTAGAAGAAGGAGAATTGGAATTTACTCACAATGAACTGGTCTTTCGCTGTGGAGATCGAATCATCCATTTAGTCAACGATGCCGAAGCCAATGTCTTCAATGGAGACTTAGGATATATCACGGATCTCCTTCCAGCCAAGTATACCGATTCCAAGCAGGACGAAATCACTATTGACTTTGACGGAAGTGAAGTCACCTATCCTCGAAATGAGTGGTACAAAATCACACTGGCCTACGCCATGTCTATTCACAAATCACAAGGAAGTGAGTTTCAGGTGGTTATCCTCCCCATCACTCGCTCCAGCCACCGTATGCTCCAACGCAACCTCATCTACACAGCCATCACCCGTTCTAGGAGCAAGCTCATTTTACTAGGTGAGATTGCCGCCTTTGACTATGCCGTCAAAAACACCGGAACTAGTCGCAAGACTTACCTAGTCCCACGTTTCCAAGGGGAAATGGCTGAGCAGGAAAACGAAACAACACCCTCAGACGGTCAATTCAGCAAAACTGCTCAAGCAAACTCGACTCCAACACCTGCTCAACCAGTCACTCAAGAAGAATCAAGTCGTCCACAACAAACCCATCATCAACTCTCCCTTCTTGAGGAAGAACAACCAGAAACAACCACTTCCCAGCCCAAAGAATTCATCCTGACCGCAGAGAATATCCTGACCATTGACCCTATGATCGGAATCAGTCAGACAGATCTCGCCACTTTTTTCAAAATAGATAGCTGAATAAGTAGCTTCCATCTTTCACACAATACTCACGCAGTTATCAACACACACTGTAACAAAGACACTTTTTAATTTATTTCCTTTTTATCACTGTTAAATACAAAGCAACGGAGACAACATGAAAGCAAAATCAGTTTACACTATCACAGGACTTTATGTAGGAATCATGCTACTAAGCTACATCTACACCTACTACATGCGAGGGATTCGCTATGGATCCGATGGTTTTTTAGCCTCAGAATTCCCCTTTCTACTCGTTTTAGCAGGAATAACAATCGCTTACGTTATCAAAAATCGAGCAACATTGCAGTTGAAAACCTTCCTTCCCATTGATAAACGCTATTTCTTAGCCCTTTTTATCCCCTTACTGCTAGTGATCATAGCTTACTGGTTCGAGCACTTCCAGCTCAATGAGACCTTTTTTATAACACTTTTTGCAACCCTCCTAGTTGGAATCGGTGAAGAACTGCTATTTAGACGCATCTTACTCGTCTATTTTTTAGAAAAAATGCCCCTTCAAAAGGCAGTTGTCCTATCTGGCTTGTGCTTCGGTGGATTTCATGCAATCAATATTTTTGCAGGTAGTGGATTCGGACAAGTAGTGTACCAAGTCATCCTAACCAGCATCATGGGAATGCTGTACGGTTATCTTTATATTTTTACAAGAAAGATTTCCTGGTGTATCGTCAGCCATGGATTATGGGATTATATCGCAATTAGTGTTTCTAAACAATTCCACCCCCTCTTCTCTGGACTACTCTTTCTTCAGAATATATTGGAAATCGTGCTAGTCTTGCTCATGGCTCGCCGTGTAAAACAACTATTGCAAGAACAACACACAACCAATCAAACAGAGTTGACAAAGGAATAAAAGTAGAAATAAAGAACCGACATCATTGATACCACTTGTCACAGGCAGACCTTGTGCCATGTATTCTAACAGAACGTAACACAGCAAATATACAGAGATATTGATAAGCTTCTTGAAGCGAATCACAAACCCAAGTCTTGCATAAGCAAGGCTTTTTTTCTATCATAAAGATCTGAAAAAATATAGATTGTCCTCACAAAATAGCGACTGAACACTTCTTTTTACCATTCTTTACCGTTTGAATAAACAGCTAAACATAGCCTGTTTTTAGGCATAGCAAAAATAGCTATTTACAATTTAGACTTTTTTAAGCTTTTAACTGTATCATAACCCTAACAGTTAATCAATAACAAAGAAAGGGGACATTATTGTGTTCAAGCTATTTGCTTTATTCCTAGAAGGGCTACTGTCATTTTTCTCCCCCTGTATCCTTCCTATTTTACCAGTGTACATAGGTGTTCTAGGAGGGAATAATGGTGAACATTCTCAAAACAACCGTATGCGTACCGTGATTAACACTTCCATGTTTGTCTTGGGAATTGCAATGACCTTCTTTCTACTGGCCTTTACCAGTAGTTTCCTCAGTCGTCTACTGAACCAACACATCCGAGTTGTTCAGATTATCAGCGGTATTTTGATTATCGCTATGGGATTGTTTCAATTGGGCTGGATTCGCCTACCAATGTTGTCAAAAGAACTTTCAGCTAAAACAAAAGTTTACCAAGCTGGAAAAACGGTGACACCTATCATCGCCTTTCTGATGGGCTTTACTTTCAGTTTCTCTTGGACTCCATGTATCGGCCCTATCCTAGCCAGCGTATTTTTCTACGCAAGTAGCCAATCAGGCATCTGGAGCATTGCCCTACTGTCCGTTTATTGCATCGGCTTTATCCTGCCATTCATCCTGGTTGCCATCTTTTCTCAAAAACTCTTGGATTACTTCAAAAAACAGACTCGTTTCTTACAGTACACCAAGACCATCTCAGCAGTTATACTCATCATTATCGGTATTTCTATCCTAACAGGAAGCTTCGGCACCCTGTTTAAAATCAGAAGATAACCATCAAACACTATTTACAATATAAGGAGAACCCAATATTATGTTAAAAAAATACCTCACCCTAGGAACTTGCTTATGCTTATTAACCGCATGCTCTGTCAACAATGCCAACAGTAAAAACAAAGATACTAACATGAGCCAACAGAAGACGGAAAAAACAGAAAAATCTCACGAGCAACATGCGCAAAGTGATAGCAACGACAATGGTTTACAATCTGTTGTTGAAGGACAGAAAGCACCCGAATTAAAACTAAAGGATAAAGATGGAAAAGACGTTAGCCTAGCAGACTATGCAGGCAAGAAAATCTACCTAAACTTTTGGGCTAGCTGGTGTGAACCTTGTAAGGATGAAATGCCTCACCTAGAAAAAGTGTATCAAAAATACAAAAATGATCCAAACTACGCCTTTTTGAGTGTAGTAGCACCAAATGATGCCAAGTATGGCAACACCTCATCAACAGATAGCAGCGAACAAAAAATCCTTGAAACAGCAAAAGCAGCAGGTATCACTTATCCAGTTCTTTATGACCAAAATAATGGCGCTCTGAATAGCTACTCTCTGCGTGCCTTCCCTAGCCACGTATTCATCAATAGCGATGGAACTGTTAACAAAGTATTTGCCGGCGAATTAAATCAAGAAACCCTAGAAGCAGGCCTGAAAGCCCTAAAATAACCCGTTACATCCTGCGAATATAAAAAAGAGTGCGTTCTCGTAATTTGAGAACGCACTTTGCTAGGTTTCATACAGTACTTAAAAATACTTCTATACTACAATCATCGGAAGCACCTGCCTCCTTTTTATTTTTGTCCCACCTAGGAAAGATGTTGAAGTTCTCCTTGCGACTTACTAAAATGAATGCAAACACAGAACCACCCCTGCTCTTCATGAACAGCATAATCTCCCCCCAGTTGGACCACCATCCGTTCGATACTCTGCAAACCAATTCCATTACTTGCAGATAGAGAACGCTCCCCAATTTTATTTGAAACAGATAGCTCCAGCCATTTCTCGTCTTCTTTTAAGCCAATTCGGACAGGAAAAGCAGGATCTCCATATTTGATAATATTTGATTGAAGATTATCCATAATCCGAAGGATACTATCTGATGGCAACTCAATGTCCATCAGTTCTTCCTCAGCCACTACCTCAACACTCAATCCTTGAAGAGTCAATCCTTCACACATCACTTCCACCGCATGAGAAAGAGGAAGAAGATGTGTAAGAGTCATTTCCTCAGCAACCAAGGAATAAGAAAAAAGATTTTCTGAAACCTGACGCATCTGTTGCGCTTTCTGCTCAATAATCCCCAGATAATGTTGGAGCAAATCAGGCTCCATGTTTGGTTTATTCTTGATGATTTCAAGATAGAGTAAGATTGAGGTGACCGGTGTACGAAGATCGTGAGACATCTCTGTAATCACCTTCTGATTTTTCTTCACAATATCAGCCTCTGTCTGCACAAGATTTCGGAAAGACAGTCGCATACTCTCAACCCCCTGAGCCAAATCAGCCAGTTCGTCCCCGCCCTTCACATGGATCTGGTAGTCAAGATTTCCACCTTCTAAAATCTCCAAATCATGACTCAGACGACGAATATCCTCTACCTTTCGACGAATTCCCAACAAAACAACGACTATTAGGAAGATAAAGGATAATATAATCACAAAAATCCTAGTATAGAGACGCAGTTGGTAACTATATATCCCTGTCACCATCACATCAGCCGCCCCATCCGCAAATTGGACTTGGGCGTAACCAATCCAAGATTCCTCAGACATTTCTATCCTGTTGGCTGACTCCTCCTTGTTAGGATCATTGGAGGTGAATACCTGAATATTGTCCTTGTAAATCTCCAAGGTTAAGATTTCCTGCTCCTTTACCCAGGCATCCAACTTCTTGCTATCACTTGTCGCTATTTTTTCCTTATCTACAAATTCTACTAGTTTGGAAATGTAGTGGGCATTTTGTTCCTCAACATATCTCCCATCATAGATATAATAATCTATCACGCTCATTCCAATCCGATCTAGCACAACATAACAGATTGCTGCCAATACCGAACTCAGCAATAATAAGCGCCCGAGTTGCACATAAATCGACGTATGCCCCTTATTCTCCCGTTTCAAACTTGTACCCTTTCCCCCAAACAGTCTTAATCCACTTTGGATTCTTAGGATCTTGCTCCATTTTAACCCTTAGCTTACGAATATGCACCATGACCGTACTATTGCAGTTGTAAAAATACAGATCATCCCATACACTCTCGTAAATATTCTGCGTCGAGAAGATCTTGCGAGGATGAGACATTAGCAATAGAAGAATCTGGTACTCAATTTCTGACAGCTCTATCTCTTTTCCATCCACAAAAACCTCATTGAAACGCTTATGAACCCTGACACCGCTCAATTCAATATAGGGAAGTTCTTCGCTTTCCACTCCCCCCTGACCCTGATAGACCTTAAACCGTCGTATCAAAGCCTTGACCTGTCCCAAAAGTTCCGAATAAGAAAATGGTTTTGTCAAATAGCTATCACCACCAACCATCAACCCAATTAACTTATCAGACTCCTGAGCCTTAGCGGATAGAAAAAGAATTGGAACCGTTGACTGCTTTCTAATTTGTTCGCAAGTCCGCAAACCAGACATGCCTGGCATCATCACATCCAAAATCACCAAATCAATCGTTGGTGTCAGATAGTCTAACCCTTCTTCACCACTGGCAGCCTCTTTTACTGAGAACCCCTCACTTTCTAATAATATCCTAACACCTTCACGAATACTAGCATCATCTTCTATGAGTAAAATGGTATCTTGCATCTTTTACCCCCACTTGTCTCTATGGTCTTTTCAATAGTTAGAATAGCATACCTCCCCCTCAACGTAAAGAAAAAACTGAACCCAGAACTCAACTGGACTCAGCAAATTTACATTTTATAGCAATATACGAGAGGGAGTGGACTAATTAGTTGCTACCAGATTTTTTAGTGGATGAGCTGGTAGTACTTTTCTCAGTACTTGATGATTTTGTATCCTTCTTCATATCTTTTTTAGTACTGGACTGCTCTGTTTTTTGAGAACTAGAATCCGTTTTTTTATTGTTCTTAGCACCACACGCAACCATTGTAGTAGCAAGCGCTGCAATCATTCCTAAAGCCATCATTTTTTTGCCGAAAGTTGTTGATTTCATTTGAAATCCTCCTTTGATTCATTAGTTTTTCTATGATAGTGATAAAGATAAAAATGTTGAGACTCTTGACTGACTAGAAATATAGGATAAGTCCATCATCCCCCTATCAATTATATCTGTCAATCTAGAAAGACCCACTACCAAAAATAGATTAGATTTTTGATACTTCTATTCTACCCCTCAAATCTTACCAGATTCTGAACAAATTCTTAACAATTCTAAAATCGACAAAAAACCGAGAACTTTCTACTTCCGGCTCAATAAACTAGCAGACTCCCAATGAGAAATAAAAAAGTGACAAATCAACTCAATCCCCCATACCTTTCAAGCTTGAAAATTTGTCACCGTCACTCCCAGCAAACGAATCCCTCTTTCTGCTTGCCCAACCTCTTCAAATAGCTGACGAATCTGATGTTCAATCACTTCCATCTGATCTGTCGCATCTTCCAAACTATGGCGTTTGGTCAAGGTTGAAAAATCTCCATAACGAATTTTAAGAACGATGGTTTTTCCCTTTTTACCATTTCTCACAAGACTAGCAACCACACGTTGACAAAGGCTGGCTAGCTCCTTTTGTGCATCTTTTTCTCGGTAAAGTAGCTTACGGTAAGTCTTTTCTTTACCGATGGACTTGCGAACACGATTGACCCTGACAGGAGCATTAGAAATCCCTCTAGCCCTCCGATAGAGGTCATATCCAAAACGACCAAAACGGTCAATCAACTCCATCTCAGGTAGTTTCAATAGATCAGCTCCTGTATAAACTTCCATAGCATGTAAGCGTTCAACCGTTTTCTTGCCGACTCCATGAAACTTTTCAACAGGTAAAGTAGCCAAAACACTAACCGCCTCTTCTGGCAAAATCAAGGTTAAGCCATGTGGCTTTTTCATATCAGAAGCGATCTTAGCCAAAAATTTATTATAAGATACCCCTGCCGAAGCAGTCAAATGCAGCTCGTTCCAAATATCGTACTGGATGAGCTTAGCAATCTTCACTGCCGAGCGAATGCCGAGCTTATTATCGGTCACATCTAGATAAGCCTCATCAATCGACATAGGCTCCACCAAGTCCGTATAGCGATAGAAAATATCTCGTACCTGCCCTCCAACCTCCTGATATTTTTCATAATTGCCTGAGATAAAAATAGCCTGAGGACAGCGCTCATAAGCCTCTTTGGAGGACAT
This sequence comes from Streptococcus sp. DAT741, assembly GCF_009866825.1. Taxonomy (NCBI): domain Bacteria; kingdom Bacillati; phylum Bacillota; class Bacilli; order Lactobacillales; family Streptococcaceae; genus Streptococcus; species Streptococcus sp. DAT741. The sequence goes on along the minus strand of NZ_CP019557.1, from coordinate 207,630 downwards.
GGCCGAATGAATCCCAAAGGCACGCGCCTCATAATTGCAAGTTGACACCACTCCTCGACCACCAGATAACCTAGGATCTGCACCGATGACGACCGGCTTTCCTTTTAAATCAGGATGGTCTCTCACTTCAATCGCAGCAAAAAAAGCATCCATGTCCACATGAATAATCTTGCGAGATAAATCATTGATCAATGGAAAAATTAACATGACTACCTTTTCTCCCCCAGTGCTTCAACTGGTTCCATTATACTATATTCTATAGGAAGTTTCAGCATTTGAGATTCCTTTATCAACCAAGATTACAGACTAGCAATCCCTAAAATATTCCTTGCTCCATCTGTTTTCGCAGGCTGTACAAGAAATTTTCTGTGAAAATATCAACAAACATTTTCATGCCTTTTCATATTTGCTTGAAAGTTTTTTCATTTATTTTCAAGCATTTTTATCTTGTAGAAAGTGTTTTCAAATGGTATAATAATAGCATGTTGGTATTGATACCAAAATGTATAAAAGGAGAACCCTCATGTCAACAAACGTTAAAACAAAAAATGTTACTGAAGACATTTTCGCCCAAGCCTGGGAAGGCTTTAAAGGTACAGACTGGCAAGACAAAGCAAGCGTAACACGCTTTGTACAAGCTAACTACACTCCATACGATGGAGACGAAAGCTTCCTCACAGGCCCAACTGAGCGTTCACTTCATATCAAAAAAATCATCGAAGAAACAAAAGCAGGCTACGAAGACACTCGCTTCCCAATGGACGTAGATCGTGCAACTTCTATCGCTGACATCCCTGCTGGTTTCATTGACAAAGAAAACGAGCTCATCTTTGGTATCCAAAACGACGAACTCTTCAAACTAAACTTCATGCCACGTGGTGGTATCCGTATGGCTGAAACAACGCTTGTTGAAAACGGTTATACTCCAGACCCGCTACTCCATGAAATTTACACAAAACATGCAACAACTGTAAACGACGGTATCTTCCGCGCCTACACTGCTGATATTCGCCGAGCTCGCCACTCACACCACGTTTCTGGTCTTCCAGACGCTTACTCACGTGGTCGTATCATTGGTATGTACGCTCGCTTGGCTCTCTATGGTGCAGACTACTTGATGGAAGAAAAAGTAGCCGATTGGAATGGCATCACTGAGATTGACGAAGAGTCTATCCGCCTCCGTGAAGAAATCAACCTCCAATATCAGGCGCTCCAACAAGTTGTTCGCTTGGGTGACCTCTACGGCGTTGATGTTCGCAAGCCTGCGATGAACACCAAAGAAGCGATCCAATGGACAAACATCGCCTTTATGGCAGTATGTCGTGTGATCAACGGTGCAGCAACTTCACTCGGTCGTGTGCCAATCGTTCTTGACATCTACGCAGAACGTGACTTGGCTCGTGGTACATTTACAGAGTCAGAAATTCAAGAATTCGTTGACGACTTCGTATTAAAACTTCGTACAGTGAAATTCGCTCGTACAAAAGCCTTCGACGAAATCTACTCTGGTGATCCAACCTTCCTGACAACATCTATGGCTGGTATGGGTAACGATGGTCGTCACCGTGTGACTAAGATGGACTATCGCTTCCTCAACACCCTTGACAACATCGGCAACTCTCCAGAGCCAAACTTGACAGTTCTCTGGTCAGACCAACTTCCGTACGCATTCCGCCGCTACTGTATGGCCATGAGCCACAAACACTCTTCTATCCAGTATGAAGGTGTAACGACAATGGCAAAAGACGGCTACGGTGAAATGTCATGTATCTCTTGCTGTGTATCACCACTTGATCCAGAAAGTGAAGACCAACGCCACAACATCCAGTACTTCGGTGCGCGTGTAAACGTCCTTAAAGCCCTTCTTTCAAGCTGGAACAACGGTTATGACGATGTTCACAAAGACTACAAAGTATTTGACGGTGTTGAGCCAAACACTTCTGAAATCTTCGACTACGATCAAGTTATTGCCAACTTTGAAAAAGCTCTTGATTGGTTGACAGATACCTATGTCGATGCCATGAACATCATCCACTACATGACAGATAAGTACAACTACGAAGCTGTACAAATGGCCTTCTTACCAACGCACCTCCGTGCAAACATGGGCTTCGGTATCTGTGGTTTTGCCAATACTGTTGACTCATTGTCAGCAATCAAATACGCACAAGTAAAACCAATCCGTGACGAGGATGGCTTTATCTACGACTACGAAGTAACAGGTGACTTCCCACGTTACGGTGAAGATGATGACCGTGTAGATGACATCGCAAAATGGCTTATGGAAGCATTCTTCTCACGCTTGAACAAGCATAAACTCTACAAGAATGCTGAAGCAACTGTGTCTATCTTGACCATTACTTCAAACGTTGCCTACTCCAAACAAACTGCGAACTCACCAGTTCACCGCGGCGTATTCCTCAACGAAGATGGCTCTGTCAATACTTCTAAGGTAGAATTCTTCCCACCAGGTGCAAACCCAACTTCTAAATCACGTGGCGGTTGGTTGCAAAACTTGAATACCCTTTCTAAGCTCAACTTCAAGCACGCTAATGACGGTATCTCCTTGACAACTCAGGTTTCTCCAAAAGCACTTGGTAAGACCTTTGATGAGCAAGTCAACAACCTAGTAACCATTCTTGACGGTTACTTTGAACAAGGTGGCCAGCACGTTAACTTGAACGTTATGGACTTGAATGATGTGTATGACAAGATTATGGCTGGCGAGGATGTAATCGTACGTATCTCTGGATACTGCGTAAATACTAAATACCTCACTAAAGAACAAAAAACTGAATTGACACAACGTGTCTTCCACGAAGTTCTTTCAATGGATGACCACGCTGCCGAAGTGTCAGGTCAAGCTTAATATCACAAAAGAACTCGCAGTTTAAAACTGTGAGTTCTTTTTTATCCTCAGATTACATCAATCGCAAACGGACAGCACCATCATATCGGTAATGCCACCTACTTTCTCAACATCTATAAGTTGAAAAACCACTAGTATATGAGCTTATTTACTGAAAACCATCTGATTTTTCATACAACTTATGGTATAATTGAAGTGCAGAAAAGTTTCCCATCTATAGGGATGTGAGGAGATAGCTATTACAGCAATACAGCCTCATAAAGACGGTGGCTCTAACTTCTGAAAGGTAGGTGATGCCCATGGGCGATTCATCAAAATCTGACGGAAAGGAGGAGCTTTAAGTTGACAGGCTTTGAAGTAACGCAGCTTATCCTAGGTTTTGCCAGTTTTACTGTCGCCCTAGTCAGTCTGTGCTACAAAATTTTCAAAGACGACAACAAAAAATAACCGTCTAAGCTTTGGCAGGTTAACGGTTATTTTTTAATAACAACAAAACAGCCACCGTCTTAATCGGTTCTGCTAGAGCAGTTGTTTGCGCAACTGCTTTTTCTATCCCCATTATACTCCATGGGGGAAAAATAGTCAAATGATAAAAAATTTAAATGTAAAAACAAATATTTTTCATGAAAACATGCTATAATAAGTATCGCAGAAAAGTTTCCCATCTATAGGGATGTGAGGAGATAGCTGTTACAGCAATATAACCTCATAAAGACGGTGGCTCTAACTTCTGAAAGGTAGGTGATGCCCATGGGCGATTCATCAAAATCTGACGGAAAGGAGGAGCTTTAAGTTGACAGGCTTTGAAGTAACGCAGCTTATCCTAGGTTTTGCCAGTTTTACTGTCGCCCTAGTCAGTCTGTGCTACAAAATTTTCAAAGACGACAACAAAAAATAACCGTCTAAACTTTGGCGAGTTAACGGTTATTTTTTGAATAACTATTAGAAAGCCACCGCCTTAATCGGTTCTGCTAGAGCAGTTGTTTGCGCAACTGCTTTTTCTATCTCCATTATACTCCATGGGGGAAAAATAGTCAAATGATAAAAAATTTAAATGTAAAAACAATATTTTCATGAAAACATGCTATAATAAGTATCGCAGAAAAGTTTCCCATCTATAGGGATGTGAGGAGATAGCTGTTACAGCAATACAACCTCATAAAGACGGTGCTCTGATTTCTGAAAGGTAGGTGATGCCCATGGGCGATTCATCAAAATCTGACGGAAAGGAGGAGCTTTAAGTTGACAGGCTTTGAAGTAACACAGCTTATCCTAGGTTTTGCCAGTTTTACTGTCGCCCTAGTCAGTCTGTGCTACAAAATTTTCAAAGACGACAACAAAAAATAACCGTCTAAACTTTGGCCAGTTAACGGTTATTTTTTATAATCATCAAACAGCCACCGTCTTAAACGGTTCTGCTAGAGCAGTTGTTTACGCAACTGCTTTTTCTATCCCCATTATACTCCATGGGGGAAAAATAGTCAAATATGACATTAACCACTGAGTTGTTGAAAGGTGGGAGATGGGCTTGTGAGGCAAGCTTCTCTTATCAGTTGTACTTTTCTACTGTACATAGATGGATCGTCTGTATCAAACGCTCTTGTAGCCCCCAGCCATAAGGATGATAAATACGCTGAAATTGTGACAGACAGAGCGCAGGGGCTAATAGTTTACTCTATTTCTAACTCTTTGTCAAATGGCTTTTCTGGCTAGGACTACGCTTGAAATAGGGGTGACATACTAGGTAATAAATGCGTAATGATACCGATAACAATGCTTGTTTAAAGGTTTTGTGCAGGGTGTAAAGACATATACAACAATATAATCTACAGATTATCTACAGATAGTCTACACAAAAAAAACAGATATAACAGGATCAAACTCCTATAAAAGTTCGGTTTTTATGATACAATATGGATATATTACGAAAGAATAAAGGTACAACGTATGAACTCTAGAAGTATTATAAAGCTGTCATGTAGAGCAGCTCTGCTCACCTCCCTAATGGCAGGTTCTTTTTATGTCTCAACACCAACCGTGTTGGCGAATTCGAGAACAGAAATAAACAATGATGAACGAAATAAAATTATTCGTGATGATGAAGGAGTTAAAAAGTTACCTGGAGTGCTAACAGGTAAAGAGTTCGATAAAACTGAAGAGCAAAAACAAAAGATTAGAGATGTCATTTCTAAATTAAAACCAGAAACATTACGTGTCACCTATAAAGATAATGGTGCCGATTATTTTCTCACTTTTCTAGACAGTGATCCTGAGGCAGCGAAGAGATTTAGACAACTTGTTCTTGAGGACATAGGTGATAAGTTTGCTAAAGGTCAATTCGGCGAAATACCTAAAGACTACGAGCAACTTAAACAGAAACTGAAGGAACTTGAGAAACAAATAGAGGAATTTGATAAGTTAAAAGAGGGCTTCCTAAGAGAATTAGAAGAATCACAAAAAGAAAAAGGAGAGATTGAACGCAAAACTAAGCAACTTGAAGATGAGAAAAAACAAGCAGAACACCTAGTAGAGAATTTAAGAGAGGATTTAAAAACACTTAAAAAAGGAGATAAAGAGGAGATTGCAAAACGCTTGGAAGACTTACGTACGGAGTTAGAAGATTTGAAGAAAAAAGGTTCTACTCAGACTGACAAAGAAAAAGAGTTAGAGAAGCAACTTGAAGAATCTCAGCAAAAAGAACAAGAAATCCACCAAGAAAAAGATAAATTAGGAGCAGAAAAGCAAGAACTAGAGAAAAAATTGCAAGAGCTGCAGAAAAAACTTGACTCCACTACTGAAGAAAACCAAAAACTTCAAACACTGATTAAAGACAATGAAGAACACCTCAAGAAAATAGTCGATCAAGAGCGGGAAATTGAGCGCCTCAACCAAGATAAAGATAAACTTGCCAAAGAGAAAGATCGCCTTCAAGAACTCTTAAAAGAAAGCGACAAATCCGACCTTATCAAGAAAAACCTTGAATTGACAGAGGAAGTTGAACACTTGAAGAAAGAGAAAGCGAATCTGGATCAAGAGTTGGCCAAAGCTAAGCAAGAGCTAGAAAAATTGCGCCAAGGCAAACAAGAAGATCAGTCTGAGAAAGAGAAACAGCTAGAAGCTGAGGTACAACGTCTCACGAAGGAACTGACTGACAAAGAGAATAAACTCACTGAAAGAGCTCAACAACTCGCAGAGAGCCAAGAAAAAGCCAATAAACTCGAAGCGGATAAGGAAGCTCTCAGCAAGCAAATTGAAGATCTTAAGAAACAGTTGGCAGACTTGGAAGACAAGATTAAGACACTCGAAGCGGATAAGGAAGCCCTCAGCAAACAAGTTGAAGACCTTAAGAAACAACTGGCAGAGTCTGAAGGTAAAGTTAAGACACTTGAAGCAGATAAGGAAAAACTCAACAAACAAGTTGAAGACCTTAAGAAACAGTTGGCAGAGAGAAAACCTCAGACTCCAGATACTGACCCAAGTCGTCCTCAAGTGCCAGAGGTGAAACCTCAACGCCCTCAAGTGCCAGACACTGACCCACAATCGCCTAAAGTACCAGAGGTGAAACCTCAACGCCCTCAAGCGCCAGACACTGACCCAAGTCGTCCTCATGTACCGGACACTGATCCACAACGCTCACCAAAATCAAAAGAAGAAATGCCTCCACGTGAAGATAAGCCAATGGTAAAACCTGAAGGTACACCAAAACCAGGTGGTAAGAAAACTGAAATCCTTCCAGTACCAAGCCATAAGAGACATCCAGAGGCAACTGAAAAAGTGCAGGGAGAGACCAAACGTCCAGCACCAAGACAAATGGCTTCTAAAGCCCAAGCTAAGACCTTGCCAAATACAGGTGATGCACCATCTATGCTTGCATGGCTGGGAAGTGGCTTGCTAGGACTCCTAGGCGTAAGCCGCATGAACAGAAGAAACAAAAAATAAAGTTTCTGCATAGGGTGATGTACTATCACTTCTTGTATCATGAATAATCGCAAAAAGCACCCTTGGGTGCTTTTTGGCGTTGGATGATGGACATCTTTCATAATTTTGAGGCGTTAAAAATGGTTGGGCAACTTGGGTCAACAGCTTGAAAGACCAGTATTTTCTTCCCTTTTTATTCAAGCAGGCCATAACATCAATGCTTTAAGATGGCTGCTGATGAGTTGATATTCTTCTGACACGGCTTCTGCAAATGGTTGGATAGACCACAAATTACACCGTTCATCTAAAAAATCCCTCAACTATCGTGGTTGGGGGATTTGATATTCTTGTATAGGTATTTACTTTTGCAATAGCTGACACTGGGTGCTAGTCGAGTTGAGGACGGGTATAGTAGGGTGGCTTGGCAACATCTCACTACTACCATTCCCGTGCCTTGCACCTCTTTCTCCGACTGACACTACGAGTTACATTAAATGTAAATTCTTGTCTTACGTAAGGTAAGGCTATTGTCTGCTCTTTCTTAGAGGATTAGGTGACTATTCTTGAGCACCTTGCTCTGAGAATCGGATACAGAAAATCATGCAATGATTTTCCTGATACATCTCGTATTCGAACTGATGTCTTGTCAGGATGCGGTCAACAATATAAAGTCCTAAGCCTGTACCGCCATCTTGGCGATTGCGGCTAAAATCTGGTCGATAGAACAGTTGAAAAATTTGCTTCATTTGTTCTTCTGTAAGGACTTGAGCAATTTCATTGCGGATGGTCAACTGGTTGCCTGTAAGGGTTAGGTCAATTTTTCCTCCCTCAGGTGTATAGCGAAAGGCATTGTCTAGGAGATTTTTTAAGGCTTTTTCCAAGTAAATCTTATCTGCTGTGACGGATAATTCTTCTAGCGAAACAGCAAATTGATGTTGCTTGATAAGGGCTAATGTCTCGTAGGCGGGCAAAAATCCTTCCAACATTTCTTTTAGGGAGAAAGTAGCGCCATCTGATTGGAGGAGCATGGTTACCTTGGAAACTTCTAAAATAGACTGAACTAGTTTGGACTGTTCTTGCAAGATATCGTGGCATTTTCTTAAATATTTATCCCTGTCCTTAAAATCACCCACTCCATACATCATTCCTTCAACAATCCCCATCATACTGGCGATAGGGGTTTTGAGTTCGTGAGAGGTCATGCGAAAGAACTCCGACTTTTGCTTTTCTCGCTCAATCACTTGTTGTTTTTCAATCTCTAGATGCTCAATACTGGTGAGTAGATTGTTATACAGACTGTTAATATCTTTTGCCAAGTTGGAAACCTCGTCCCGGCCACGACTGTCACAGGCTAGACCAGGTTCTAAGGATTGCATGCGCCGAGTTTGTGTGGAAAGGATTTGAATTCGCTTGGTGGATAAACGACTGTAGATAAAGGCCGCAAGACCTGCAAGGACGAGGAAAATCAGGGTGACAAATGGATAGAGCGTCAAGAGGAACTGAGTGATATTGGTTAGAGAGGGAAAGATATATTGACCGCTCAGGATAAATAGCTCACCATCCTTCGCTGTAACTGTTTCTGTCCAAACACCGATTTCGTTCATATCTGCTTCTACTTTATCTTCAACCTCTGCCTTGTAAAGACTTAGGGCTTCTCTGCTAGGATAAACAGGATTTCCATTTCTACTAGATAGGGAGAAAAAAAGAGCGTCGTACTTTTTATCTAGCCTTTCTAGAGTGGCAATCATCTCCTCTTTCGATTGATTGTTCAACTCTTGGACAACTTGGTCGTATTGGATTTCAAGTACTTGCTTTTGGGTTTGATTGTAATAGATTGGTAAGGTGTAATAAGAGATTCCTAGTAGGAATAGAGCGGTCAAGACTAAGGTGATACTTAAGCCTATAAACTGTTTTCTAGCTATGTTCATGTTCATTTTCTTCTTCCTCGATCTTGTAACCTCTTCCAACTAGGGTTACTAGAGGAATTTGAGGCACTTTCTTGCGGATGTTTTTGATATGATTGTCTAGAATACGTCCTTCCAATTCGGTATAGCCCCAGATAGCATTCATAAGCTGGTCACGAGTTACTAATTTCCCCTTGTGTTTTGCTAGCATTTCCAAAACTTCGTACTCTGTTTTAGTGAGTGGAAGCGTTTCATTATCAACGTAGACTTCCGATGCTTCCAAATCAATGACAACGCCACTGATTTCGATAATGTTAGCGGTTTCACTTTGACGAAAAACATTTTCGATTCTCTTCATCAAAATAAGAGGGGAAAAGGGTTTAACGACATAATCACTAATGAGGTGGTTGAAGCTAACAAGCTGAGTATACTCATCATCCATAGCTGTTAGCATTATGACAGGCACTTGAGAAGTTTTACGGATCTTTTTCAGTATATCCAAGCCGCTAACATTTGGAACCATAATATCCAAGATGATTAGATCAAATTTTTCAGTCTCAAAATACTCCAAAGCTTTTTGTCCGTCAAGACAGGAAACAATTTCGTACTGATGCTCTTTTAGAAACTCAGCGAGAACTTGGTTGATAACGGCATCATCTTCAACTATTAAAATACGTGTCATAAATTTCTCCTTCTACTAAAAAGTTTACTCTATGTCAACAATTATACCCTAAAATGATAAACCTTACTAGTCGTCTGTTAAAAAAATCACTAAATGTTCGTAAAAAAATATATAACTGGTAAAGTTTATGGTCTATACGTCTGTTATTGCCTTTCTTACGGTTTTTGAGAGGCAGTAGGTATGGGGGTATTACTCCGTATCTTTTCCGCTCTTATGAAGAGTCTACAGCGTTTTTCTCATAGAGGAGGGCTGATTATTGGAATTGATAGGCGATATTCTTTAAGAAGGACAAGAAAGAGAGGACGAGTTGTCCTCTCTTGGTACTTGTCTTTATAGGATTATTATAATTGATGGGAGAGAGATCGTTGTGTATCTCATTTGATAAGTGGTGCTTTATTTTTTATTTTTTCTGATATAAGCTACTCCCATCAATCCAATCAAACCAGCGCCCAGCCATGGGAATACAGATGGTGCTTCGCCTGTATCTGGTAGGTGCTTGGTAGTAGACTTGGCTGGTTTGCTTGTTTGCATTGTCGTTGATTGTGAAACTTTGGATGAATCCACGTGCGGTCTTGCAGCCTGACTTGCTCCTACTTGTGGTACTGCCGCTTTGATTTTTTCTGATGTGCTTGGTGCTGATTCTGGTCGTAGTGGCAACACTTCGATAGGTTTTAGCTCACCTTGTGGCTTCGGCATTCCTTTTGGTTTCTCGTCCTTAGGCAATTCAATGTGCGGAATTCTGAGCTGTGGTCTATTGAGCTTAGGAGTATTTTTCGGTGCGTCAACCTCAGGTTTTATAGGAACTATCGGTACTGCTATCAGCTCGCCTTGGGTCTTTGGCTTATCAGGCTTCGGTTGCTCAGGTACTACTGGGGCTGTGTCCGGATTCATCGGCAGAACTGGTGCTGGCATAATCCTGCGCTCTGACTGTTCAGGTTTCAACTGATCAGCTTTCGGTGGGGTTACATTTGGCACCAATGGTAAGACCGGTGCTGGTTTCAGCTCATCTTTTTGTCTGTCAGGTTTCGGTTGTTCGGGAATTGCTGGCGATGTCTCTGGCACCAATGGTAAGACTTTGATTGATTCCAACTGGCGTTTTTGCTCACCTGTTGCTGGAGGGGTCGACTGCATTGGCAAGGCTGGTTTTGGTTTTATCTCATTGCTTGGTGCCTCGACCTTAGGTTTTTCTGAAGGTGTTGGCAGCTGAGGGGTTGGTTGTTTTGGTGCGGGAGTAATGATGGCTTCGCCATTTGTCAAGCCACCGTTCCCCCCGGCTGCCCCTGGGAAATGTGGATTTGGAATATTCCCCTTTGGCACCTCTCCCTTGAAACGGTAATAGTTTGATGTCCAACGTCCAAAACGATTAAGTCCTGCCAACAAGGGGATATTGTAAGGATTGACCTTGCTATTATCTGGAACCTTCATCATAAAGGTAAAGGTGGCTGCTCCACTTATAGCATAAGCGAGTCCGGTATCCATGACTATGAGCTTTTTAAATTTATCAGAAGAAAGTTCTGCTCTTTGTGGCGCCGCAGGAGAAACATGTAAGTCCCACTCCTTCCGAAAATGCTCTGAATTTTTTGAACTATCCGCTAGCCAGTAATATCCTGAGTGTCCGCCCGCTTTCTCGATGTCTGAAAATTTAAAGTCTTTAAACGCATTTGAAGTACTTTTAACCTCATCTAGAACCTCTACATCTTTAGGAAAGGCAAAGACAAATCTTGGACCATACCAATAAGCACCATCTTTAGGCATTGTTACTGCCCAAGTAACTATGGTTTCCTTCTTTTCTTTATCTCTTGCATAGCTGGTTGTATAGTAAACACTATCATCTACATATTTAGTATCTTCCCGATAGGCCATATTGACCGTCTTGGATTGCTTAGTAGTGGGGGTAGAGTTTTCACTGATTGTTAGGCTGTCAGCCACTACTGAGGTACTCACAGCTTCTGAGGTATTCTTAGCCTCGCTGAGAGGGAATTGCTGGCTGCTTGAGGTGGGTGCCGCAGCAGAACTGATTGTTGAAGAGGGTGTGGATGATGGGGTTGAAGATTGGGATGAAGTATCTTGAGAGATACTGTGAACAGTCGTTGTGTCACTTCCTGCAACTCCGAGACCAGAAGTTACTTGTGTCGCTCCGTCCGTCCCACTGGAAGGGGAAGTCTCTTGAGCCTGTACATTCTGCGCGGATGTTATCGCTAACAAAATCGTCCCAAGCATAACTGAGCCGACTCCTACCTGCAGCTTCCTGATACTGTAACATTGTTTTCTTGCACGTTTCATCATATAACTACCTCCTCATATCGTATTTTAGTGCAGTTCGCTACTGCCAAAGCCCAAGCAACTCGCTTAGCACTGGAGTCACCCTTGACTCCTCGGCATTATCATTATCTTATATAAACAACTCCTTTTGTAAAATGAGCCCCTAGAGTAGACTCGAATAGATTTAGGGCATAAGTGTATCCCTATGCCCTATAAAATCTATCATTTGTAATCGTATCTTTTCCGTGAAAAGTTAGGTAGATAGAATAGCTTACAATCCTAATCTAACTCGTTAGAGAGAAACTGTAGAAAAGTGGAAAGATACGATCACAGGTATAGGTTTTTTCTATACCCTATTTTTTTTAAAAAAACTATTTAGTTTTTCTCTTTTTTGTGAAAGCCAAGCCTAGCAATCCAAGCATTCCGCTTCCTACCAAGGTGAGGATAGATGCTGCTTCACCTGTATTTGGTAACTGCTTGCCACCAGATTTAGCTGGAGCGCTTGATTGAATAGCTCTTGGTTGTTGTTGAACCTTAGCTACTTCTTCCTTAGGTGATGGAAGCTGTGGTGCTTGAGACTGTGGTACTTGTACTTGTGGTACTTGTGGCACTTGTGCTTCTGGTACTTGTGCTTCTGGCGTTGCTTTCTTCGGCTTGCCTGGTACCACTTTCATTGATTTATCCATCTCAAGTTTTTCTGGTTCTGGTACCATTTCTGGTATAGATGGTACAGATGGTTTGTCACCTGGTTTTGGTGCCACATCTGGTTTCTTAGGTACATCTGGTTTCTTAGGTGTATCCGGTTGCTCAGGCATGTCTGGTTTCTTAGGCACATCTGGTTTCTTAGGAACTTCTGGTACCGGAGGTTGAGGCATGTCTGGTTTCTTAGGTACATCTGGTTTCTTAGGAACTTCTGGTACTGTATCAGTTTTCGGTCTCAGTGTTAGAGTAATGGTTCTTTCCTTGTCATTTTTCTGATCCATTTTCTCCACTGTATAAGTTTTACCTAACTCACCGATCAAGTTTTTAACTTTTTCGTCAACTTCACTATCTTTATTCTTACCATAGATTACGGAAGTGTGCTTGCTGCTGTGGTTACCAGTAGTTTCTAAAATGATGACAGTCTTGTAACTGTGGAAAACGAGCAAGGTCTTGTTCCCGTTGTCAAATCTATCATTATGTGGGTAACCCTCTTTTGTATATTTATCAACAACCTTTTTGATCCCAGCTTCTTTCTCTTCCTCACTCTTAAAACCTTCTTTAGGAACATTACCTCCAGGTTTTGCAGTTTCTTTGGTATAGTAGAGCAAGAATGGATCTTCTGCCTCAGGCTTTTGCTCGGTTCCTTTCTTAGGTGTCTGATCAGCAGGCTTTTGGACAGGGGCAGGTGTCTTCTGGTTTTTATCCTCTTGTTTAGGATTTTCTTTTGGCGCTACACGCGGCTGTGGTGTTGGTGTTTCAGGGAGTTTTTCCTTTGGCTCTTCTGTTTTCTCTGGGACGTTTACTCTTGACTCACCTTGTGTACCATTACCTGATTGGATTTGTACATTACCGTCACCGAGTCCTTGACCTAAACGTTGTCCCTCATGACCAGAACCGCTTGGACCAACTAGTGAGTTAATCTCTGTCCCACTACCTCCAAGTCCTAAACCAAGTTCTTGTTTTTGAGGTGGTTCTGGCTGTTCTGGTTTTTTCGGAAATTTATCGTTTTTGTCTTTATCTATAATCCTTGCACTACCATTACCACCTTGGATGCTTTCAGTAAGTCCAAAACCACTCCCATGCTCACCTGTAAGCCCCAATTCTGCTTTCGCAGTTCCTGCGGTCAAAAGGACAGTCGCTAGCAATACCGAGCCGACTCCCATCTGTGTCTTACGAAGACTGTAACGTTGTTTCTTTGTTGACTTATCCATTATGAATAATTCCTCTCTTATACTATCTTTGATATACTTTCATACATTTCTTGCTTGGAGTTCAGGATAGAGAAAATATGGTGATTAACCTGATGTTTCCTCTACCCCGCTCGTCAGAAATGGGTTATTTCTTTCTCTTTCTCATATAGACAACTCCTAGCATTCCCAACAAACCACTACCTAACCATGGGAGAATGGATAATCCATCACCTGTATTTGGCAGCTCTTTGACACCAGCTTTGGCTTTAGGACTTGATTGCGTTGCTTGTGGTTGCTCAGCTCGTGGCTGTTCAACCTTCGGTGCTTCTACTTTTGGTTGCGCTGATACAGATGGTACCGGGCTTGGTTTTATTGGTTCCACTGGCAGAGGTTTGATCTCATCTTGTCGTTTCGGTGTCACCTCTGGTTGTTGTCCTAACTTCGGCTTCTCAGCTTTTGGTTTGTCCATTTTTGGCGACTCCGGTGCAGATGAGTCCGGTTTCAGCGGTAATACCGGTGACGGCATTATTTCGCCTTTCGGTTGCTCCGGTTTCCTTGGTAGGGCAGGAGATTTATCCGGCGCCGGTGGTGTTGGGTCTGGTTTCATAGGTAACTCCGGTATAGGTATTATTTCATCCTGTGGTTTCGGTGTTACCTCTGGCTGTGGCACTTCCATCTGAGGTTGTTCATTCTGTGGGTTGTCCCTCTTCGGTGCCTCTGGCAGAGATGGGCTTGAGTCCGGATTCATTGGCGGAACCGGAGCTGGCTTCATTTCGCCTCGTGGCTTCTCTGCTGGTGGGAGTTCTACTCGTGGTTCCTCACCTTTCGGTCTATTTTCCTCAGGTCTTCCTTCCGGCTTCATCGGTGGAGTTGGCATTGGTATCATCTCGCCTTTCGGCTGAGATGGTGCCGGCGGTGTCACTCGTGGTTGTTCCGGAGGAGTAGGTGTCGGTTTCTTCGGTATCTCTGGCACCTTAGGTACAGATGGCTCTGGCCTTGGTCCTGGGAAAATCTTGGCTGTACCGTCACCTAGACCATTTATATCTTTATCTGGGAATTTCGGCTTTTGAACACCCTCTTTCGGAACTTCTCCTTTGAAGCGGTACCAATGTGACCAACTAAACTGGTTAATTCCTGCCAGTAAGGGCATGTTGAAAGGATTTACATCACTATTATCCGGAACTTTTATCTTAAAAGTAAATGTTCCTTCTCCTTTGATAACATTTATGATACCTGATGCGATTGTTATGTTGAGTAGTGTTTCAAACTTGTCAGAGGTCAGTTTATGATTCTCTGCTCCCGACCAGTATACATGCCGATACCATTCAGCATTATAGTCATTTAAGTCTTTGCTTCTTTCAGATTTCCAGTAACTCTGGTCTTCGCCATTACCGCCACGTTCTTATTGATTGTCACCGCCCACTTGACGATGGTTGCCTTATTCTCTGCATCCCTATCATAGGACAGTTCATAATCAACACTGCCTTCCACCTCTTTGACATCTTCCCGATAAGCCATGCTGACCGTAGTTGATTGCTTACTGCTAGGTAGAGAATTTTGCTTACCGGCTTGACTATTCGTCAGTGACGTACTTCTAGCTTCGCTGAGCAGGGAAGTAGAAGAAGCAGATGACTGGTGACCCAGCCCCAACCCTGAAGAAGGTGTTCTTTCTGATGTGGATGCTGAGGTATCCAGTGCTCCTGCTGGCAGAGTGGAAGTTCCTGCCGAAAGTGACTGATTGTCTTTTGATGAGGCACTAGAATTAGCCTCTGCATCTCCTCCTTTCCCGCTAGAATCAGAGGGGTGCCCTGATCCATTTTGTTCACTCAAGGAGGAGGTTGTTGGCATCCCTTGTTCTTGAGCTTGAACGCTTTGCATCGGTGTTCCCGCAAGTAGAATTGTCCCGATAATGACCGAGCCAGCTCCTACATGTAGCTTCCGAATACTATAACGCCGGTGCTTTTTGTATTTCATTACTTGAATCGAGTACCTCCTATCCAATCACGATCACAAAAAGGCGATAGTGATAGCAAATTTTACAACTCTAGTATACACCAATTAAGAAAGCGCATTCTATCGTCTTTCTATTCTTTGTCTATTTTTTATCTATTCATAAAAATATTGGCTTTTTGCCTGATGACAGTGGGTATATTTTCGGAGTCAACCACCGTCATCTTCCCTCTTCCTATGGTCACATTGACCCATCAAAAAAGCCCTCAACTATCGCTGTAGTTGGAGGGTATTAACATACTTTTTAGACAAACAGATCTGATAAACTTTGACGATCACTATTTGACTATTTCCCTTATCTGAAGTATAATGGAGATAGAAAAAAGCAGTTGCGCTAACAACTGCCCTAGCAGAGCCGTTAAGACGGCGGCTGGTTTTGATTAGAAAATAACCGTCAACCTGCCAAAGTTAGGACGGTTATTTTTTTGTTGTTGTCTTTGATATAATACATCACAGTAAAATTGATTTCTCCCTTGGCATAGGTTTAACTCTATGACATACCATTAAATGTAGAAGGTTGAAAGACCTCTGCACCTCCTATGCCAATCAAGGACGGAGGTGAGGGAATGCAAGAGAAAAAGCGGAGAGGCTACGCTACGCTTGAACAGCAGAAGAAAGCGGACAGACGCTACTATCATGCCAGCGAAGAGAATAGACAACGAAAGCTATACATATCAGGTCGCAGTCAAGCCAAGAGTTTCATTAAAAAAAGAGCTACGCTTGAAGATTTAGATATGTTAAGTGATCTAATTTTGGAGGAGAGAAAAAAATTTTAGAAAAACTAGCAAAGTCTACGACGCTTACTTCAAATCCTATCAGCTTTTTAGTTTTTGATTGTCAGATTCTTATAGCAATGCTGTACCCCAACTATCGCTGTAGTTGGGGGCTTTTTTCGACTGATTGATCGGACAATCATCTCTGCTGAGAGGAGAGCTAACAATCTTCTGCTGCTTCTTTTTCCAATGTCTGACGAATCAGAGCCATAATTTGATTTCTATCTTGTTTCCATTGGGTTCGTTCATCCCTTTCAAAGGTTCGATTGGATAGGAAGATGACTGCTTGTTGTAGGGGGCGATTGTACATGATAAAGGTCCCTGTATAGCCTGTATGCGATAACCAACTCCCCTTCTTATCCCAAGCTAGCGAACGCTCACGTTTTTCATCAAAACCATAGTCTCGGGTCAACTCAGCCGCAAAATCTTCTGTCAGGTACTGCTCCAAAAAGATTTGCAAGTCCTCAATCGTTGAAAACAGTCCCGCACTACCTGCATGACGTCCCAAGACTCGTGCCTTGGGATCATGAACCACGCCAGCCTTTGCTCCTCGAACAGTTGGTACAGCTTCTGAAACTGGACCAAAGGAAGTTTGCATCATGCCAAAGGGCTGAAAAATATGCCGCTGAAACAGCTTGTCTAGCGACTCGCCTGTCAGCTCTTCCAACAAAAAGCCTAGCAGGAGAAAATTGAGGTCGGTATAGAAAAAATGCCTATCGTCGGTCACCTTGATTTGTAAAATGGCTTCTTTGAGTTGATCGGCAGTCAGGCTATCTCGGTGGGGGATAAAGGGATCAATGCCACTAGTATGGGTCAGGAGTTGTCGGATGGTTACTCGGCTATCAGCAAAGGCTGGATAGTACGACTGCAAGGTCCTATCTAGCTCCAAAGCTCCGCTATTTACCAAAAAAATCGCAAGAGTCCCTACCCCAACCACTTTGGAAACAGAGGCTAGGTCATAGGTCAAGCTCGGTTTGACTGGTTGTTGGCCATCCAGAGTCCCTAGATAATATTCCTGCCACTTTCCCTTAGAAAAAAGAGCCAGACTGGCTCCGGGATAGACTCCTTGTTCAATCTGCTCTAGAATGTTGTCAATAATCACCTGTCTCATTTTTCAAACCAACATTCGATACCGCTAGGGTCTACTGTCTGGATAAAGGTTTCTTTCCTGTCTTTAAAGAATGAACCTCCCAAGCGACTTTCCAAATCTGTCCAAGCAAAGCTCTGTTCTACTGGGAAACGCACGCTGTCCAAATCCCAGACCTGTTCTGCAGGTGCCAGCAAGTCTACTCCTTCTGCTTGAACAAAGCGTAAGAAGGTCTGGTTGGGCAGGATGGCTTGATAAAAGGCTTGACTGGTACTTGGTTGTGGGGTATTGATCCAGATGGATTCTACAGTAAAAGTAGTCAGACCTGAAAATTCTTCCTGAGCAATAAAGGGAACAGGAGGTAGTATCTCTTTCAAGTCAGCAACTGAGTCCTCAGCATAGAGTAAGAAAGTATCTCCTTCGGGAGATACCGCTTCAAATGCATAGCCATTTTGCCCTTGATAGAGTTTGCTAAAGGGAGTTCCTTGGGCTAATAAGGTCTCAATTTCTGAGGCATTATCTACTTTTATCACGATTTTGTTTAGTTTTTTAATCCCTCTAACAGCACGTGTCCTTGTTCCTGGTGACTCCATCAAGACGAGCTTGACTTCTGAACTGTCCCCCAACTCAGCAAAGGGACCATCTTCCAATTTGTTTTTCATTCCTAGATGTTCTTCTAAAAATACTAGGTTGATAGCTCTGTTATTGATACGCAAAACAGGAACTATCGCTTCATTCTTTCTCAACACGATATGTTTTTCTCCTCAATCACTCTACAATATTGTATTGTATAAAAATTTTCACTATTTTACAAATAATTATAGTATTTCGGGCTACTTTTAGCTCCGATAGTCTGAGAAATGGTAGGCGGAAAAACAAAGTGGACTAAAATCCTATCAAAATAGTCTAAGCTACTGTCAAAATCATCTCAAATTGGCTGAGTTTTGGCTGATGGGACTTTTTGCCTCACTAATATTTTTTAGTTTTATGACAGCCATTTTTACTCGTCTAAGTATCAAGTTTCCTAGGCTATGGTTTCATCTTTCAACGGTAGTTAATACTGATAAATTTTAGACAAATGGAGTCTTATCGGATATAATAGCTAATACAGATGAATTTTAAGAAAGAAGGAGAGGGTATGCGTTTTAATCAATTTTCTTTCATCAAACAAGATGGTGCTACTTGCCTACAGGAACTGGCTGCGGTTGGTTTTCCTTTGGATGCAGAGGCAAGCGGTAAAAAAAATCTAGAAACGTTTGTTAGAAGATGTCATTTTTTGACGGAAAATACGGATTTTGCCTTGTCCAATATGATTGCGGATTGGGATATGGACTTGCTGACGTTTTTCCAGTCGGACTGCGATTTGACAGAGCAGGTATTTTATCAGGTTGCTTTACAACTGCTTGGTTTTGTTCCTCATTTTGATTATACCGATGTGATGGAATTTGTGGAGAAGACAAACTTTCCAATCGTCTATGGTCACTTGATTGAAAACCTCTATCAACTGCTCAATACTCGGACAAAATCTGGAAATACCTTGATTGACCGCCTGGTCAGCGATAATTTTATCCCGGAGGAGAACACCTATCATTTTTTCAATGGAAAATCCCTGGCAACTTTTTCGACCAATCATCTCATTCGTGAAGTGGTCTATGTTGAAGCACCTATTGATACGGCAGGGAGCGGGCAGACCGACTTGGTTAAGGTCTCGATCCTTCGTCCTCATTTTGCTGGAAAAATTCCTGCTGTCATTACCAACAGTCCCTATCATCAAGGGGTCAATGAAGTTGCTAGTGACAAGGCTCTCCACAAGATGGAAGGGGAGTTGGCTGAAAAACCTGTTGGAGACATCCTCGTCAAGGAACCTAGCTTTACAAGGCTTGCACTAGACCAGCGCAAGTTGCCTATCAGCTCTGCTACTGAGAAACTGGGGCACATCAGCTCTTACTCCCTCAATGATTACTTCCTGGCTCGTGGTTTTGCCAGTCTTCATGTCTCAGGCGTGGGGACACTCGGCTCCACTGGCTACATGACCTCCGGTGACTATCAGCAGGTAGAAGGCTACAAGGCAGTCATTGACTGGTTGGGCGGTCGTAGCAAAGCCTATACAGATCACACGCGCTCGCTAGAGGTCAAGGCTGATTGGGCAAATAGCAAGGTAGCGACAACGGGACTATCCTATCTAGGTACTATGTCCAATGCTTTAGCGACAACGGGTGTCAAGGGGCTAGAAGTTATCATCGCAGAAGCTGGTATTTCTTCTTGGTATGACTACTATCGTGAAAATGGTCTCGTGACCAGTCCCGGTGGCTATCCCGGTGAAGATTTGGATAGTTTGACCGCTCTGACCTACTCTAAGAGCCTGCAAGCTGGCGACTTTCTCCGCAATCGCAAGAACTACGAAAAGGGGCTTGCTGCCGAACGAGACTCTCTCGACCGTACCACCGGCGACTACAATCAATACTGGCAGGATCGCAACTACTTGCTCCAAGCTGACAAGGTCAGATGTGAGGTGGTCTTCACCCACGGATCACAGGACTGGAACGTCAAGCCGATTCATGTCTGGAATATGTTTCATGCCCTACCTGCTCATGTCAAGAAACACCTTTTTTTCCACAATGGTGCCCATGTCTATATGAACAACTGGCAATCCATCGACTTCCGCGAGTCCATGAATGCCCTGCTCAGCCAGAAATTGCTGGGCTATGACAATGGCTATCAACTACCTTCTGTCATCTGGCAGGACAACCAAGCCGAGCAAAATTGGATCAGCTTGGAGACTTTTGGCGGAAACCATCAACATCGCTTCCCACTTGGACAGGAGGAGGCGGTTATTCAAAACCGATACGATGAGAAAACCTTTGAAACATACTGCAAATCCTATCCTACCTTCCATCAAGATCTCTTTACGGATAAGGCCAATCAGATCACTGTCGATATAGAGGTGGACCGAGACATCCATCTCAATGGTAGGGTTCATCTTCAGTTACAGGTCAAATCTAGTCTTTCCAAGGGACTCCTGTCTGCCCATCTGTTGGATGTGGGGTCTACGAAGCGACTGACACCTATTCCTAGCCCGATAGCTCGGGCTAGCGTGGACAATGGTCGTTACTACGCCCAAGAAAACCTGGTCGAACTTCCTTTTGTAGATACTCCTCATCGAGTCATTACTAAGGGCTTTATCAACCTTCAAAACCGATCTAACCTCATGACTGTCGAAGCAGTTGTCCCAGACCAGTGGATGACGATTGGTTGGGACTTGCAACCGACAATCTACAAATTGAAAAAAGGCGACAAACTCCGCCTTATCCTCTATACCACTGATTTTGAATGCACCATTCGGGATAATCACGACTGGCAAATCAGTGTTGATTTGAACCAATCACACATGGTACTGCCCTATAGCTAACTGTTGGTAAGTCAATGCTTGTCACTACAGTGATTCTAGCTTACCAGCAAAACAAACTGTCATACTCTAAGAGCGTTTGTAGGTGTTTTTCCTGATTCCGATTTATCAAAACAGCTATTCTTATCATTTTGAAGTTTTCAGTTATGGTTCGTCATTAAACTCTCAGAAATGTTATTATTCCAACATTTCTGGGAGTTTTTTACTGCCGACTGCAAAAAAAGATTGAAGAGTTTGTCCAAACTGGACTTTTTCTTCAATCTAAAGTGGGTTATGACTCATTTTCTTCTAGTTTTCTAGCGGGTGGATGATAACTCCTTGTACCACACGATTGACTGTGCCGGTCGGTGATGGTGTATCTGGTAAGTTTTCACATTTGATAGCCGCCATGATGGATACGGTTTGGGCAAAGATGATATAGGGGAAGGTTAAGCACACATCTGGTAGATTTGCACCGCCTTCTGCCAAAACAAAGCTTGGAGCTGTCGTTCCTTCTAATGGACTTGCTGAAAGAGCAACTGTCCGAGTTGCTATACCATCTCCATGAACTTCATTGAGCAAGTCAATATCGTACTGGCGGGTATAGGCATCATTTGAGACAAATAAGAAGACGAGGGTTTTATCGTTGATGAAGGATTTTGGTCCATGGCGAAAGCCAAGTGGTGATTCGTACAGGGTCGCAATTTTACCTGCTGTTAGCTCAAGGATTTTCAACTGAGCCTCATGGGCAAGTCCATAAAAACCACCGGCACCCAGATAAATCACGCGCTCAAAGTCAAGGTTTATCAATTCCTGCACATAGTCTTCACGATCTAAAACATCCTGACCCAGACGGACAATCGTCTCTACCCAGTCTGCCTTTTCTGCCTGACTAGCTGGTGAAAAGACCAAAAGTGCTGTTAGTGCCATGCAACTATAGCTCCCTGTCATGGCAAAACCTTTATCGTTAGAGCCTGATGGCTGCAAGAGTAGGAGATTTTCTGCATCTCCTTTAGCTACAAGAGCAAGCTTTCCTTCTGGAGCGCAGGTAATGGTGACTTGGTAGAGTTGATTGATGAGTTGTTTTGCTACTTCTACGGCTGCCAAGCTCTCAGGTGAATTGCCAGAACGAGCAAAGGATACCAAGACAGTCGGAAGATCTGCTTGAAGGTAATCATGGGGACGTCCAACTAGTTCAACCGTCCCGATAGCAGAAAAGCGAATGTGCTTCAGATCGTTGACTTGATTAAGATAATTGACAATACTTTGACCTACGAAATCAGAAGTTCCTGCACCGGTAAATATAACATGGAGACTATCATGTTTTTCCTTGAGGTCAGCAAGAAAGCGTTCAATGACTTCCAACTTCTCTACGTACAACTGATAGACTTCCTTCCACAGACTGGGCTGCTGGAAAATCTCTTTTGCTGTAATAATAGCGCCCAATCGTTCGAGTTCTTCTTTTTCTAAACGAAACATAACTTCTCCTTGGTATCTGGTTATAACCACTTTTTCTTTTATTATAGCGAATGTATCCTTTAAAGTCAATCAAAAAATAGGTTAATATATTAAGACAGGCTAACCTTCTTTCTCACAAAACTACCAAACTTCCTAGAAATAGTGTATAATAGCTTGACAAGTTACTTTAAGGAGACTATTGGCTTATGATGAATATGCAAAATCTGATGAAACAGGCTCAAAAAATGCAAAAGCAAATGGAGAAGAGCCAAGCTGAATTGGCTGCTGCTCAATTTACAGGTACATCTGCTCAAGACTTGGTAAGAGCGACCTTTTCTGGTGATAAAAAGTTGGTTTCTATCGACTTTAAACCGGAAGTCGTTGATGCAGACGATCTTGAAACCTTGCAGGATATGACACTACAAGCCGTCAATGCTGCTCTTGCAAAAATTGATGATGAAACACAGAAAAAACTTGGTGCTTTTGCTGGTAAATTGCCATTCTAATGCCAAAAGACGCGATTGGGTCCAACCTTCGCGTCTTTTATTGTGTTTATTCAAAGTTGTATAGTAAAGACTGGAATTGTAGGAAGAAAAGGTCAGCATAGTGATATTCGGTCTGAAGTTCTTCCATCAGTTTTTTCAACTCGGTCATTTTATCTGTAATAATACCGTCAACTTGTAACAAGACCATCTTCGTCATCGTTTCTCGATTATTGGGTGTCCAAGCATAGACTGATTTACCACGGAACCAAGATTTTAGCATAAAGTGTTTGTCCAAGGAAGTGTATTCCATGGTGTAACCATCTGCAACCGTTGTTGGATAAATGGAGTTAAAAGGTAATATAAATAAAGAAACAAGTTGTTCGTCATACTGCTTGATGTCAGCAATCGTCTGATAATCTAAGGACTGCATTTGATGCCCCTTGGCAAGCAAGCGACTCCCGTATTTTTTCAGAAAGTTTCGTGTTAGGTTTGGCGAATCGGCCTTGGTCACCTTGATTTCCACTAATAATTTTTGCCCCAGCTCATCGGCTTTGTCTAGATAGGTGTCAAAAGAAGGAACCGGAGCTGTCAAGCCATTTTCTGATGCAGTCATTGCTGTCAACTCTGCTAGGGTATAATCGTGTGTCCCTCCGGGATTGCCCGTTAAAGCCAATAGATCTGTATCATGCATGACAACAAATTGACCATCCTTGGTCTCCTGAACATCCATCTCGATATAATCTGGTTTGAGTCTAGATGTTTTTTCCAGTCCTTCCACAGAGTTCTGCACAGCATTGCCATCATCCACTCCTCTATGAGAAATGGTGACTGGTAGGGTGTGGAATGGATAATAGAGGGTCAGGACACCTTGAATTCCAAAAAATAGGCCAGAGAGCAATAAGATGACTAAACGCAGTCCGTGGCGCAGGCGTTTGCGGCGATAGATAGGTAACTGTTTTCCTGTCAAGAGGCTGACAAATCCAATCATAAACAGGGCGATTATGCCATAATAGAGCAACTTTAGTAGCGTGTAGGAAATGACTACTAGACCAATGGAAATGCTTGGTAAATAGTTATCAAATAAGACCTGTACAACATAGAGGAGAAAGCCCACTCCTGTAAAGAGGAGGACAGGAAAGGTGATTAGCCAGATAAGGTTAACCAATGATTCCACTTGTTGCCATCCCTTGGTCTTCTCCCATGAGTAGGCAATGGACTCCTTGACACTTCTGTGTGTAAAATAAATTTCCGGCAAGGCATACATAAACCGGGTCGCTAGCCAGAAAAAAACGAGGAGGGTAATCACAATGACTGCTGCTACCCAAGGTGTATCTAACAGGTAGTCTAGGATAAATTGTGGCACGACAATTTTGTTAAAATAGTAAATATTTAAAATTCGTCGTAAAAACGGTAGGAGAATGACTGAATATAAAAGGAGAAATAGTACCTTTGCAACGCTGCTATGACGGATAATTGCTAACATACTATCTCGTACATCTCGCATATAGTCCGGTAGGTGCTTCACTTTTTCATCCAATAGGTGCCAGACCCCTGTAAATAACAGAGCTAACTCCAAGTAAGCAATGGCTATGTTTATAAGAAATAGGAGCAGAAAGAGCCCTGTCACAAAAAGATTTTCCGAAAGAACTGATAGTAGATTGGTCGGGGAGAGATAGGCATAGCCCGTCATAGCCAATAATCCTTCAGAAATCCAAGAGTTGAGTGGTATCCAGACAAACTCCATCACGGTGAAGAGAGTACAAAAAAGAAGGAGAATCTTGTCCAGATTGTAATACATTTTTTGAAATTCTCGTTGTAATTTATTCATGATTCTAGTGTCCCACATTTTGGTAGGAATTGCAAGCCTTATTTATCTATGTTACAATGGTACGGTATTGACATAGGAGGAAAAATTATGACCCAAGTAGTGACAATTGCTCCGCTGATAGAGACTCAGTTGTATCAGATTTGGCAAATCGGTTATAGCCAGTCCCAACCTGAATGGAAAAAATGGGATGGCCCCTATTTTGAAGATTACCAGATGTATCCTGACTTCGAGGCTTTTCGGATGAGTAGGATGTATGACTTCCACTTAGCACACAACGTTTGGGGAATCTTCATTGACCAGCAACCAATAGGGATCGTTACCCAGCATTGGGAGGATGAAAAGACCCGTTGGCTAGAAATCGGTATCGTCATCTACGATGAGCAATATTGGAATGGTGGCTACGGTACAAAAGCTCTTGATATGTGGGTGGGACAGATTTTCAAAACGACTATCAACTTGGAGCATATTGGCCTCACCACTTGGTCTGGGAACCACCGTATGATGCGAGCTGCTGAAAAAATTGGGATGGTGAAGGAGGCTCAAATCCGAAAAGTTCGCTACTGGCAAGGACATTACTGGGATTCTGTCAAATATGGTATATTGAGGGAAGAGTGGACTTTACAGATTGAAAAAAGGCAACAAAAAAGTTGAAGCTGGATAGATTATCATCCAACTTCAACTTTTTTTGTAACGAATTGATTTTATTTTCCAAACAAACGAGCAAAAAAACTCTTAGCTTGCTGCCCTTCCTCTGCTTGTGCCTTGACTTCATCTAGCTCCAGCTTGAGAACTTCCTTATCTGCCATGGCTTTAAGCGTCAGTTGTTGTTGCTGATCTAGTTGCTTGTCTTTTTCTGCAATTTGCACATCTTTCACGCGCAACTGTTCATCTTTTTCTGCAAGCTGCTTATCCTTAGCTTTTAATTGGCTGTAGAGGCGAATGATTTCAGCATTCTTCTCGTCAACTAAAATCTCCATTAGTTCACGGTGCTTGACTTCATCACTAATCGGCTCATCTTCAAAAATGGTTGTTTTGTAGATTTCCTCCAACTTAATCAAGCCAGCACGATTGACAACGGTCACCCCCTTGTCATTTTTTTCTACAAACTCTTCCGGAAGTGATTTTACTCGGTTGTTCATAGCCTGACGGCTCACTCCCAAAATCTCAGCTAACTCGCTGACTGTCTTTTCGATTCCCATAATATCCTCGGTACTTGTATTCCTCTAGTTTATATCACTAAAATATTACCACAGAAGCCTATCCCTGTCAAATTTATGGGAATAATCAAGGCATTTCTGACACCAAAAAAGGATCAGCTGTCACCTCTGGTATTTTATGGTACAATAAAGGCATGAATACAGTAGATACAATTATTATCGGAGCAGGACCCGCTGGTATGATGGCGGCGATTGCTGCGAGTTTTTATGGTAAAAAAACCTTGCTCCTTGAGAAAAATAAGCGATTGGGTAAGAAATTGGCCGGAACCGGTGGTGGACGGTGCAATGTCACCAACAATGGGACACTAGAAGACCTGTTAGCTGGTATTCCTGGTAATGGTCGGTTTTTATACAGCGTTTTTTCTCAATTTGACAATCATGATATTATTCATTTTTTCCAAGAAAATGGAGTCCAACTCAAGGTAGAAGACCACGGTCGTGTCTTTCCGACTACTGATCGTTCCCAAACGATTATCAAGTGCCTTGAGATGAAGATGCTAGAAAATGGAGTGGAGATTCACACAGGGACGGAAGTTGTCTCCGTCCGCAAGGTGGGTGAGCTCTTTCATGTCAAGACTGCTACAGAAACCTTTACTGCTCCTCAGCTGATTGTCACTACTGGTGGTAAAACCTATCCTTCTACTGGATCGACTGGTTTCGGTCACGACATCGCTCGGCATTTTAACCTTGAGGTTACGGATATTGAAGCTGCTGAAAGTCCGATTTTGACCGATTTCCCCCACAAAAAACTCCAGGGCATTTCTTTGGACGATGTCACTCTTACCTATGGCAAACATATCATCACTCATGACTTACTTTTTACCCACTTTGGTTTGTCCGGTCCTGCTGCCCTTCGCTTGTCAAGTTTTATTAAGGGTGGAGAAACCGTCTTTTTAGACATATTGCCAGCTTATTCTGAGCAAGATTTGGCTGAGCATTTGGAAAAAAATCGGGAAAAATCCGTTAAGAATGCACTCCGGGAGCTCATGCCGGAGCGGTTGGCCGATTTTTTCGCAGAGTCTCATGATTGTAAGGTCAAGCAGGTGACTCATAAAGAATTAGCCAGCCTCCTCAAGCACCTCAAAACCTTACCGATTCAAATTAGCGGTAAAATGTCTTTGGCAAAATCCTTTGTTACTAAGGGAGGCATTGATCTCAAAGAAATCAACCCTAAAACTCTGGAGAGTAAAAAAGTTCCCGGTCTGCACTTTGCGGGGGAAGTTCTGGATATCAATGCTCACACAGGTGGGTTCAACATCACCTACTGTTTGGCAACCGGCTGGGTAGCGGGCAGTTCATAGCTTGGATAAGCTACTTTTAGGTTTGGTTATTCAAGTTTCCATCCCATAATTATGTGTCCTCATTCGGCTGGCTATTTTCGTGCCTATTACTAGATATTCAAGCAAACTTTGCTTGAATTTTTTTGTTTTTTGTTGTATGATAGATTTATAACAATGTAACAAGGAGGATCCCCATGCAGCTACATTTATCATCTGTTTCAAAAAAATTTGATCATAAGATTATTCTAGAAGGTGCTTCTTTTCAGTTTGAAAAAGGGAAAATTTATGGCTTGTTGGGAAGGAATGGAGCTGGTAAAACAACGCTTTTTAACTGTATCGCCCGTAATTTGACCTTGGACAGTGGCAGTATTTACTTTTTTGAAGACGGGCAGACTCATGACTATGAGAATACAGACATCGGTTTTACACAAACCCATCCTCAGTTGCCTGCTTTTATGACAGCTTTTGAGTTTATTCGTTTTTACATGGATATTCACAAAAACCAGCTTAAATCGCATCTTAGCCCCGAGGAATGGCTGAGCTTGGTTGGTATTGAAGAAAATGACCAACACCGCTTGCTAAAAGATTTTTCCCATGGAATGCAAAATAAGGTTCAGTTGCTCCTATCCTTGATTGTCCAGCCTACCGTTCTCTTGTTAGATGAGCCATTGACTTCCTTTGATCCGGTAGCTGCACATGAGTTTAAGCAGTTAATCCGCGAGGCAAAAAAGGATTCTGTTATCATTTTCTCCACCCATGTTCTACAATTAGCCCAAGACCTCTGCGACGAGATTGTTCTTCTTCATCATAGAGAATTGCAGGCTGTTTCGAGTGATAAATTGCACGATCCTGACTTTGAAAAGGAAATCGTGGACCTTCTGACAGCTGAATAGGAGGTTGATATGAAAACTATACTGCGTTATTTTTGGTATCGAGAAAAGTACAATCTTTTTCGGTCTATAAATGGATTTTTCTATTACTTAAGAAAACTCCCGTTACTGGGCAAGAAGATTCCAGCAACAATTTTTAAAGCTTACGATTTCAAGTCTGGTCTTTTCTTTGTTCTCCACTTTCTGACCATTCCTAGTCGGCTCTTTGTAAAAGGAATTTGGTTGGCTATTTATTTTGGCATTGCCACCTTTGTGGTCAACCTATTACAAAAAAATTCTGCTCCACTCCACCATCAAGAAACTGTCTGGCTTTTGGGCTTTACTTCCTGGATGATTTTTGTCGGCTACGGCTATCGCTTTAGCAAGGGTTTTGAGCCTTTTATCGCCAAAGCCGACCGGGAATTTATGCAGAATTTCGATCTATCTCACTCTAGTTTTCTCCAAAGTCAGCTCTTTGTAGAGCCTATCCTGACAAGCCTTTACTATCTTCCTGCTCTTTTGGTATACTGCTTTTCTACAGGGGAATGGATTTATTTCCCTGTGGGACTATTAACGATTCCAGCTGGGCATTTTGCTGGACACGCTGCTAATCGCTTATTATTTAATCGTCGCATACTGGTCCGTCAAAATTCTTGGCAGTCATGGGGGATTATGATTAGTGCTTTCCTTATTCTTGGACTTCTGTTCTTCTTTAAAAATCAACTCTCTAGCAAATTCCTTTTGCTAGCTCTAGCATGTCAAGCTTTTTTAATCTGGGCTGGCTATCGTTATTTGAAGAAGCAGACCAATCATCTAGATTATCTTCAACATTGTATGGACGAATCGTTGCAGATGGACAAGAAAATTGCGGAATTAACAAAGGGCAATGATTATACTCGTCAAGGACTGCAAATGCAAGATAAGCTGAGCTTAGACAAAGGAAAAGATCTATCCCATCTGTCTGGCATGACTTACTTAAATGCTCTGCTATTTGACCGCTACCACTCCATCCTATTCAAAAAATTGCGGTTTCGTCTGGTTTTGCTTCTAGCTATTCTACTTAGTTTGGAAGCTATTATCTGGTTTTTCAAGGCTGATTTTAAGATAGCAAATACTGACTATATTGCGGCTCTTCCATTTGCTTTTATGATTATGTACGTTGCCTCTATGGGGAAGGCTGTTGCCCAAATGGTCTTTGTTAACTGCGACATTTCTATGCTTCATTATCCATTTTATCGTGAGCCAAAGACCATTATCGCTGGTTTTAACTATCGTTTTGCTCAGACTGCAAAATGGAATGCTTGTTTTTCTGGAAGTTTATTGCTGAGTCTGCTTATCTTGACTCGCGCCAGTCTTCCTCTCTCAAGCTACCTGTTGACAGCGCTTCTTCTCACCAGCCTGACCGCACTCTTTTCCTTCCATGATTTGTTTATTTATTACATCCTCCAACCCTTTACCAAGGACATGGAAGTGGTCAACCCTGTCTATCGTTTCCTCAGTGGTGCTCTCTACTGGATCGCCTATCTCAATACCCGGCTAAGAATCAGCAGCCAGACCTACATTTTATTGGTTTCTCTGGGGATGCTTGCCTATGTAGCCATTGGATACTGGCTACTGCTAAAGAAAGCACCAAAAACCTTCCGACTGAAAACATAATGGTAAAAGAGCGTGGGACAAAAAGTTTTTCAATTTTGAAAATCTCAATTATCATCCTTTAGATCTAGAATTGAACAAAAAAAGCGAACAAAACTAGTTTTCTGACAATCAGAATCTTGGTTTGTTCGCTTTTTATATATGAGATTGGACTATTGTCCCAACCTCTTTATTTCTATTCAATTTTCGTAGACTATTACCATATTCCCAATGCTGCTTGTAATCCCAAGGTTAGTACCGTAATTCCAATCCAGCAGGCTAGACCAACTAGGAGAGCTGAGCGACCTTTTTTCAGTAGGTTGATGAGATTGGTTCGCAAGCCGATTGCTGCCATAGCCATACAGATGAAAAACTTGGATAGGTGTTTGAGAGGGGCAAATACCTCGGGACCGACACCACATGCACTTGCCACTGTTGTCACCAAACTAGCTAAAATAAAATATAGGATAAAAGTCGGAAAGTTTGCCAAGAGCGACTTCCTGTCTGCGTTTACCGTCTTGCCACGGGTTTGCCAGATGGCCAAGCCTGTCGTAATAGGAATAATCGCTAAGGTGCGTGTCAACTTGACCATCACCGCAGTATCCAGAGTCTGACTCCCCAGTCCATGCAGCCCATCCCAAGTAGAAGCTGCTGCTGTCACCGAGGACGTATCATTGACCGCTGTTCCAGCGAACATCCCAAAGGCCTGACCTGAATCTGTCGAGAAACCGAGCCAGGTTGCCAAGCTGGGAAAAAGCAAGGCAGCTAGGATGTTAAACAAGAAGATAACGGAAATGGCCTGAGCTACTTCCTCATCATCTGCCTTGATAATCGGTGCGGTCGCCGCAATAGCTGAGCCTCCACAAATAGAAGTCCCTACACCAATCAGCGTTGCTAAATGCGCTGAGATTGGTAAGTATTTCCACATCAGAAAAGCCAAACACAAGGCTAGACTGATAGTAGAAAGAATAATCGGAAGCGATTGTTGTCCGACTGCAAAGACTACTGACAAATTTAGTCCAAATCCTAAGAAAACTACTGCATATTGTAGGAGCTTCTTGG
Source organism: Streptococcus sp. DAT741 (assembly GCF_009866825.1). Taxonomy (NCBI): domain Bacteria; kingdom Bacillati; phylum Bacillota; class Bacilli; order Lactobacillales; family Streptococcaceae; genus Streptococcus; species Streptococcus sp. DAT741. The sequence goes on along the minus strand of NZ_CP019557.1, from coordinate 177,017 downwards.
AAGTAAAAGTCAAGCCTGACTGAAAGGTACTTTCTCTAGGTATATAGGGGTTTAAGAACAGGCCGATTAGGAGAGCTAAGACAGAACCACCCACTAACGGCAATAGTCCACCTAACCATTGCCCCAACAAAGCCAGTAAGAAGCAAAGTCCGACACCTTTGGTATTTTCTTTCATCAATAACTCCCTTCTAGAACCAGTACACACTTACTCATCTGTTTTTGATTTTCATTGAGTATGGTTATTTCATGCATGCACTGAGAAACCATCTTCTCATTCTCTCATAATGATAACTGTTTTTCAACTCATACCATGATTCCACTCATATCGGCTAGGGAAAAATAGGTGCCTATACATCAAATCGTCTTCTAGAAAACAGACCCAGCAGGGATGCTGAGTCTGCGGATAGGGAGACTAAGATTGTTTCTCAAGAACCTTAATCCAAGAAGTAAAATCCTTATTTTCTCCAACATGGTCTCCGTGTTGAATAGACAATCCGGTATACATCAGTTGGCTGCCGGTGTAGGTAACCCCATCTACTTGGTAACGAGCTTCCGCATCTAGATCACACAAGCGAAGCCGGTCATAGGCAAGGTTTGCTGTCGTTAAACGACGATAGTAGCCGACGATCACTTGTTTCTCGTCTGAGGATTGAACCTGCCACGCTGTTACCTCTCCTTCAAATGGACTTTTAAGTCGTGTGAAAAGCCCTTGTTGGAAAACTTCTCTATAGGTTTTATAAAAGGTGATTTGCTCTCGTATAGCTTCTAGTTCCTCTTGATTGCATTCAAACAAATCAAGTTCGTAACCAAAACTGCCAAAAAAGGCAACATTCGCACGAGTAGCTAAAGGAGTAGAGCGTCCTAGTTGCTGGTTGGGACAGGCCGAAACATGACATCCCATGCTATTCAAGGGATAAACCATACTAGTGCCATATTGAATTTTCAAGCGTTCCATAGCATCCGTATCATCACTGGTCCAAGTTTGTGGTGCATAATAAAGCATTCCTGGATCAAATCTTGCTCCACCGCTGGAACAAGACTCGAAGAGAACTTTTGGAAAGGCTTCAAGCAAATTATCGTACAAACGATACAAATTGAGGATATAACGATGGAATATCTCGCCTTGACGGTCTGCTTCTCGTGTACAACTATAAACTTCTGTCATATAACGATTCATATCCCATTTGATGTAATCAATCTCATGCTCTGATAAGAGGCGATGGAGTTGGCTGTAGATATTTTGATAAACTTCTTCTCTTGATAAATCCAAGGTATACTGATGGCGACCATGTGACGGACTGTGGCAAGGATGATGAAGAATCCAATCTGGATGCTCCTGATATAGATTACTATCCTTATTTACCATTTCAGGTTCAATCCACAGCCCAAACTGCATCCCCATAGCATGTATCTGCTCAATGATTCCCGTTAAGCCACTCGGCAGCTTTTCCCGATTGACTATCCAATCCCCTAAACCCGCTCGATCATGGTTGCGTTTCCCAAACCATCCATCATCCATGACGAATAATTCAACACCCAAATCTGAAGCTGCCTTGGCCAAAGAAATAATCTTTTCTTCATCAAAATCAAAATTCATGGCTTCCCAATTATTCAGTAGGACAGGTCGTTCCTGATCACGCCAGTAACCTCTTACCAAGTGCTTTTGGAAGAGACCATGATAAGTTTGACTCATACCATTCAAACCTTGGTCACTGTAAACCATGACGACTTCAGGAGTCTGAAAAACCTCTCCCTGCTCTAGTTTCCAAGAAAATCTCTCTGGATGAATCCCCATACTGACACGAACCTTTCGGAAGGAACTGACATCAACTTGGGCTAAGAAATTTCCGCTGTAAACCAGAGCAAAACCAAGCACCTCTCCTTGATGTTCGTCAGCAGTTGGGCGTTTTAGGGCCATAAAGGGATTGTGCTCAGCACTGCTTGCCCCTTTCAGACTATAAATAGATTGGCAGCCCTGATGCAGAGGAGATACTTGTACGTGTCGTTCCCTCCCCCAAGCTCCATCCAGATGAATCCAGTCATAGTCCATATCTGGTAGACAAAGAGTCAGGCTCAGAGCACGATTTAAACGAATAGATTCCTCTCCTAGCTGCTCAAAACGAGCTGAACGTGTAACCGCTGGATAATCTCTAAAAATCGTATAGGACAGGACTAGACGAGTTTGAGATTTCTTATCCACCAAATAAATGTCTAAACTCTCTGCCTGACTATCCTCGTCTAAATAAAGATAAGGAAGGCCCTGCAAAACCGATCGGCCTGAATAGATGTTATGCCCTTGATAGACAAAATGTGACAAGGCACTACCATCTTTTTGCACTAATTCAAAGGCCGGCGAAAAATAATCTGTCGTCCCATAGCAAGCAAATTCTGGATTGGCATACTGGAGTGAGAAGGACGAGCCATCATCAACTAGAAATGATGTTAGCGCCCGATATTCATCCTCGCGGACATACTGATAGGAAACTGTCTCTGTCACCCGTTTTCCGTAGTACAGATTCCCAATATGACCATTTGGCAATACCGTTAATACATAGCTGATAAAATCATTGTAAAGATGGAATTCCCTTGTCTCTTGATGAAAGATAATTCCCATTGTAGCCTCCTATAATTTTCCACCAGATGTGGCAATCCCTTGAATAAATTGCTTCTGAAATACCACGTAAAGAACAAGCATAGGCCAAATAGCCAAGACACTTGCTGCCATTAGTTGAGGATAATTAACCGCATAAGCACCTTGAATTTTAGAAAGAGCACTGGACAGAGTTGCTTTATCTGCTTCTGAGTTGATAATCAATGGCCACAACAAATCCTTAAAAGCAAACAGAGCTGTGAAAATCGCCAAGGCAATCAGACCAGACTTAGCCAAGGGTAACATCACCTTGAAAAAAGTTTGTCCAATATTACAGCCATCCAACTTAGCAGATTCTTCCAATTCTTTTGGAAGTCCCATGAAAAATTGACGTAACAGGAACGTTCCAAATGCACTGACCAGTCCCGGAAAGACTAAAGCAAAAATCGTATTGCGCATACCGAGTTGGTCAATCATCAAATACTGCGGAATGACAAATAATTGCGGCGGTACCATCATTTGGAAAAGGACCAGACCAAACAAAAAATCTCGTCCCGGAAATTCCAGTCGTGCAAAAGCGTAGGCTGCCATAGCAGAAAACATGACCGAGCTGAAAATTCGCCACAACATCATCAAAATCGTATTAACATAAAGAATAGGAAAGTTATTGGTTCGAATAGCTTCCGTATAGTTATTAACCATCCACTTGCTTGGTAAAATTTGGAAGGGATTCATCTGAGTGGATTCTGTTACTGTTTTAAAAGATGTCAATACCATCCAGATAAAGGGGATAAGCATTCCCAATGCCACCATAATCAGAAAGACATGCATCCAGATAGTTGATTTAAAAGCCGAGTGTTTCACATGAACCTCCTTACTGGTAATGTACCCATTTTTTCTGTACCTTCATCTGAACAAAGGTAATCACAAGAATAATCAATAGTAAGAGCATGACGATAGTGGATCCATATCCCTTGTCTGAATACTTGAAGGAATTATTGTAAAACAGATAAACCAAAGACACCGTCTTATCATAAGCTGGACTACGAATGTCCTCCATCATATAAATCACATCAAATACTTGCATGGATTGAATGACACTAGTCACTACTACAAAGAAAAGAGTCGGAGAAACAAGTGGCAGGGTGATGGAGAAGAATTGCTTGATTGGACTGGCACCGTCGATACGAGCCGCCTCGTAGAAATCCGTAGGAATCTCTTGTAAACCTGCTAAAATCAAAATCATACTGTACCCGACTGTACTCCAAATTCCGATAAGAGCAATGGAATACAGAGCAATCTTAGGGTCCTCAATCCAGTTAACAGCTCCAAACCCCAAGCGGCGTAAAACATAGTTAATCAAACCAAAATCAGTATTATACAACCATCTCCAAACCATGGTTACAGCAGCTGGCGCCGCAACCATAGGTAGGAAAAAAATGGTCCGATAAACATGCTTACCTTTTATTTTGGAATTGAGTAGGACCGCCAACAACATGGCCAATGCAACCGTAGCTGGAACGACCAAAATCGTGTACTTCATGGTATTCCATGTCGCCTGCCACACCTGTGCATCTCCTAGCATCCGCTGGTAATTTGCTAGACCAACAAACATATCATTCTTCCCAAAATCCCCACTCTTGTGGAAACTCATCTTCATGGTTTGAAAAATGGGAATAATGTTGAGCACTATTAAACCAACAATTGTCGGTGCAACCATCGCCCAGCCCCAAATTGCCTCGTTTAAACTTCCCTTTTTCCGAAACATACTACCCATCCTTCTATTTTTTATCAGCATACTCAATGAACATCAATATTAAGTGTAAAACACCACCAGAGATGACCCAAGCAAATCGTCAGACCGACTTCGATAGAAAACATAAGCTGTGCTCTCCATTTGCTTTTCATAGAGTATAAGAAGGTCCGGGGAAGAGATTTACTTCCCTAGACCTCCTGGCTATTTCTCAGTTGCTAATTCTGCATTCATCATATCTGCTGTTTCCTTGGCAGCAGCTTCTGTTGTTTTTTCACCAAGGTAGGCTGGTTTCAATAGTTCATAAGCCTTATCTTCCCACTTGATGGTTGATTGTGAATACGGACGGATCTGTGCATATTCCACCATATCCACGTAGTTCTTAATCGCAAAATTTTTATTTGACTCTACCCAAGTGTTGGCTGCGCCTTTGTAAGCTGAGATAGCTACACCCAAGGTCGCTTGCATTTCTTGAGCTTCTTTTGAGCTGAGATATTCAACCCACTTCCAAGCCGCTTCTGGATTCTTCGTTTTAGCAGAAATAGCATGCCCCAAACCATTAAAGATAGTTGCACGAGTTCCATCTGGTCCCTTCGGCAAGACAGCTACATCCGCATTTTTGCGAATATAGTCATTTGCAGTGAAGCCAGCTAAATTCCAAGAACCGAAGAGACTCATGGCAACTCGACCATTTTGGAAGACCTCAGCTCGCTCCTTATCCACTGTAATTGCCGGAGACAGCTTTTCTTTCACAAAGCTGAAATAATAATTTAAAGCTTCAATTGTCTTAGGATCATCATAACCTGATTTGAGATTGTCTGTGATTACCTTACCACCATTTTGATAGATAAAGTTGTAATAGCCTTCTTGATTGCTTAAACCAGCGCCAAAACCGTATTGACTACCGTCTTCTTTCGTTAACTTCTTGGCAACTTCTTTCAGCTTATTCCAATCCCAGGTATCATCTGGATAGGGAATACCTGCCTCATCAAATAATTTCTTATTGTACCAAAGACCAATCGTATCAAAGTCCTTCGGAATAGCATACTGCTTACCCTTGATATTGTAAATTTTGTTCAAACCGTCTGGAAAATTCGCTAACTTCGCATCCTCACTCTTAGCAAGATACTCATCCAGTGGGAGTAGCATATCATTAGCTCCATAGCGATGGATTTCATTTGAGTGCATCCAGAAAGTATCCGGCAACGAACCACCTGTAGCACCAGCTTCTAACATAGTCCAGTAAGAATCCCAGTCCGACACCTGAATATTGATTTTAATATTTGGATTCTTTTTCTCAAACTCATCTGCAATTTTTCTCAGTCCAGGCTCTTGACCTGAGTCCCAAATTGCATAGGACAATTCAGTTTTTCCAGAGCTACTTTCCTTCGTTGCACCACTAGACCCCTTAGAACTAGAGCAGGCTACCAAAAGACTAGCAGCTGCAACCAATGCTACATAGCGCCCACATTTCTTCATCGTAATACCCCTTTTCTTTTGTCGAATCATTCGACTTACGTTGTTTTCTAAGATAACTATACCATGTAAGTGATTTTTTATAGAATAGGAATATTTGACATCTTCTATATGATTTTGGGATATTTTCTAATTTTTCCAAATAAAATGTCACATTTGCATATAAATATGCTATACTGATTGTAAGCCTTTACAAAAAATGTGGGGAGATAGGGAGAATTACTGATGGCGATACAACCTGAGTTTTACGTTTTTAACAATCGTTCTTACGTCGACTTTTATCCTATCCAATTTGGCATGGAAGCCTGTCAACCGCTTCATTCATTTGGTCCAACCATGAAACAACACTATCTGTTCCATTATGTTATCTCCGGATCAGGAACTTTTTACGATACTTCTAACCAGAGAGACTACCCTCTAAAAGCTGGACAAGGCTTCCTCATCTCACCAGATACTATCTGTAGCTATCAGGCAGACGAGCAAAACCCTTGGACATACATTTGGATTGAATTTGATGGATTGAAAACAGAACACTTTCTGCGTCAGGCTGGGCTTTCAAAGGAACAACCCATCTTTTCACAAAGGGACACCCCAACTACCAGCCCAGTCTATTATGAGATGAAACAGATTCTCGCACTGCATCATCAGAAAAGTGCACTTCTTCTTGGTCATCTCTATCTATTTATTTCCTCCTTGATAGACTGCTCGTTAACAAAAACGAGCAGTAGACATGATGAAAATAAGGAATTTTATATTCGTGAGGCCATCAATTTTGTGGAACGAAACTATGAAAAAGCTATCTCCGTTGATGATTTGGCACAATTTTGCAACCTCAATCGCCACTATTTCAGTCGGCTGTTCAAAGAACAAATGAACATCTCTCCGCAGCAGTTCATCATTCAATATCGTTTAAGCGAGGCCTGTGAACTCCTGAAAAACACTAACAAGACCTTGCAGGAAATCGCTGAAGAAATCGGTTATTCCAATCAATTCAATTTCTCAACTGCCTTTAAGAGACACTATCAAATGTCCCCAAATCGCTGGCGAAAGATTCATAAATAAACCTCTTACGATTGCACGACCGTAAGAGGTTGTTTTTATCCTTTTGTTAAATATAAACGCCAGAGAATGAGGGTACAAATGATTAAAGTACACCCAGTTCAATGTTATTTTCATAAACTATAGGCTCTCAAAAGCCAAACTTGGTTTGGCATTCAAGTCCCAGCCTGCAACATTCTTCCTATTGTACTCACTAACCGCCGCTAAGGCAATCATACCTGCATTGTCGCCACAGAGACGAAGCGGTGGGATGATAACCTCTACATCTGTCATTTCCGCTGCCAGACGTTCTCGCAAGCCTTGATTGGCTGCTACACCACCTGCTACGACCAAGGTTTTCACAGGGTATCGTTCCAGTGCTTTCTTGGTCTTGGCCATAAGAATATCCAAAACACAGGCTTGGAAAGAAGCAGACAGGTTCGCCTTGGATAATACCTCCCCTTTTTGTTGGGCATTGTGGTAGAGATTGATAAAGGCCGATTTGAGACCAGAGAATGAAAATTCCAGATTATCTTCCTTAATCATAGCACGAGGGAAGTCATAAATATCTTTCCCCTCACGGGCCAGCTCATCAATAACCCGACCTGCCGGATAGGAAAGCCCCATCACTCGCCCCACCTTATCATAAGCCTCACCGACTGCATCATCTCGCGTTTCACCGATAATCTTATAGTCACCTGCCTCTGACACATAGACTAACTCTGTATGCCCACCGCTGACCAAGAGTGCTAGAAGTGGAAATTCCAACTCCTTTACCGCACGCGCCGCCATTAAGTGTCCTGCCATGTGGTTAACCGGAATCAGGGGTAGACCATTGGCCCAAGCAAAAGCTTTAGCTGCTGAAAGACCGACCAAGAGCGCTCCAACCAGACCCGGTCCATAAGTCACCGCTACAGCTGTCAATTCTCCAGCAGTTACCCCTGCCTCCAGCAAGGCCTCATCAATACAGGCCGTAATCACCTCCACATGGTGGCGACTAGCTACCTCTGGTACCACACCACCAAAACGCTGGTGGCTGGAAATTTGGCTAGCAATTACATTGGACAACAGTTCCGCTTCATTGCGTAAAACAGCCACTGAGGTCTCATCACAAGAAGTCTCAATCGCCAAAATCAATCTATCTTTCATCACGTTCTCTCTTCATTATCACTGCATCCTCGATAGGATAACGGTAATAGCTCTTTCGTTTTCCTATTTTAGTAAAATGTTGGCGTGTATAGAGGGACTGAGCTGCTAAGTTGGACTCCCTCACTTCGAGAAAGATGTCCCCTTCCCATTCCATCACACAAGCCAACAGGAGACTAGCAATTCCCCGCCTCTGAAAATTAGTCTTGACAGCAATCTGCAAAATTTCCATTTCATCCAACACCGTCTGAACAGCCAGAAAACCAACCACCTCTTGACCTGCATAAGCTAGATAATAGTAGGTATGCTCCCCTGCCATATCCAATCGAATCTGCTCCAAAGTCCAAGGAGATACCTGATAAACACAAGCCATGACAGCGTAAATTTCTGCCGCTAAATCTACTTGCCTATCGTATTGCCTAATCTCTATCATACACGTTTAATATAGCTTTCTGAACCTGCTTCATTGTCCCTGAGCCAATTTTCCTCTGCTTCAACTCGCTTGAGATAATTCGGCTCAAAATTCATCACATCAACCGCTGGCAAGTCCTTTCCAAGCAGGGCTATCTGATAGGCCGATGGAAAACTAGCTTGACAGGTTGCCGCTGGCAACGCTTCATCAATCTGTGTGACAAAGTTTGTCACCTCTCCCACAAAAGTAAGGTTTTCTCTAGCTGACAAACTAGTTATCAATTCCTCAAAAGACCAATACTTATCCGCTTCTACCGCTCTGCCATTTTCATAAACACCTGCATAAACATGGTTACGGCGGGCGTCAATGAGGGGAACCACCAAACCAGAAAGCCCCGGAGGTACCAAGGCATAAAGGCTAGAGATTCCCACCAGCTCAATCTTTAGAGTGTAGGCTAAGGTTTTAGCAGTTGCTACCGCTACTCGGAGACCTGTGTACGAACCAGGTCCCTGTGCCACGATGATTCTATCCAAGTCTTTTGGCATCCACCCCACCTGTTCCATCAAAAAATCAATAACAGGCATCAGGCTGATACTATGATTTTTCTTAATAGTCAGGAGGGTCTCCGCCTGCAAACAATCATCCTCCACCAAAGCCACAGACAAGGCCTGATTGGAGCTATCTAAAGCTAAAATTTTCATGGTTTTCTCTTTCTATACAATGCTACCCCTATTGTAAGCTATCTTGGGGAATTTTTCAAATAATGGAAAAGACTGAGATACTATTTCCCAGTCCCTTCTATTTCTCTCCTCTTTTCAATTCCAATACTTGATTATACCGAATACCGTCATCAATATGATGAGCAATTTCTACTATCATGATTGGCAAGGAATGTAAAAGCTGACGAACAGCCTTACCATTTTTCTCATCCAAGACTGCCGTAACCTCATCCGCCAAAAGAACATCCTTTTTCCGCAAGAGGAAGCGTGCAATTTCTAAACGAACTCGCTAACCACCTGAAATATTTTCGCCATTATTCTCTACTTTTTACATTAAGAATATCTGTAAATTCATTCAGCAAGCCAACCGAATTGATAAGTATTTTTTTCAAATAATCTCTATACTTTCTTAAATTTCGGTAACTCTTAGATTCATTCTTCAGCTCAGATAATAAACTAACAATCATATTGTCATTCAACAACATTTGAGCATTTAAAAACAAATACAACTCAAAACTCATCCATTCCTCAATGGCAAATAGATAATCAGCGAGAAACTTCTTATCCTCCTCGTCAAAATGATCTCCCCCATCCAAAGCAACAAGTGCTACCTTAATGACAATTCCATTTAGTCTTGCATAGAGGGACCTTCAGCTTTCAAAAGGTCTGATCCAAACAATGCCAACAACCCCTCCCTATCTTGCTAGTAATACAGATCCGAAATTAGATTGGCTAGTTCGATATGTGGTGCTTCTTTATAACCATGATACTTATAGGTAAATTCCTCCATGGTTATGTTGATGCCCTCAACTGCCAGTATCAATTTGTCTGCTGCCAACATAGACTTACCTGACTCAAAGTGCGACAACTGAGCCATCGTAAACTCTCCACCGACGACATCTTTTTGCTTAACCAATCAAGAACGACGAAGTTCGCTATAAAACTCACCTATACCTACTTGCGGTACGTTTTCCATGGCCCTCTCCTTTTTATTTAGTAACCGAAAATACCACTTACATTTATCATAATAACGAATAATATTTTTGTCAACTTTGTATATCAATCACAATCCTTGACTTCTTTTTTCTGAAAACCATTACACCTTTCATTTCCCTATCAATTCCTTTTACCAATACCATTTTTATGATATAATAAGGAGTAACAATTAGACTGAAGAAATCGACAACTCAAGAAAATTGAATAACAACTACCAAACAGATTGACTGTTTGGGGCTTTTTTCGTAGTTGCCAGTCAAAAGAAAGGAACTATACCACACATGATTTACAAAGTATTCTATCAAGAATCAAAAATTAGCCCTCGACGCGAACAAACACGCGCACTCTACCTAGACATCGACGCTCCATCAGAATTAGAAGGTCGGATCATTGCCCGCGAATTAGTTGAAACAAATCGCCCAGAATACAACATTGAATTTATTGACCTCTTATCAGACAATCACCTTGAATACGAGAAAGAGCATGCAGATTTCAAAATTACGGAGTTTTAATTCATGTCATCAGTTAATCTAAAACCTCATGAAGTTGGTGTTTTCGCCATCGGTGGTTTGGGTGAGATCGGGAAAAATACCTACGGTATCGAATACAAGAATGAAATTATCATTGTCGATGCAGGCATCAAGTTCCCAGAAGATGACCTATTAGGTATCGACTACGTTATCCCGGACTACTCCTACATCGTTGAAAATCTAGACCGTATCAAATGCCTAGTTATTACCCACGGACACGAAGACCATATCGGTGGTATCCCATTCTTGCTCAAGCAAGCCAATATCCCTATCTATGCCGGTCCGCTTGCCCTTGCTCTTATTCGCGGCAAATTAGAAGAACATGGTCTACTGCGTGACGCATCTTTGCATGAAATCAACCACAACACCGAACTGACCTTTAAACACCTAAAAGTCACCTTCTTCCGGACCACCCACTCTATCCCCGAACCACTCGGTATCGTCATTGACACCCCTCAGGGAAAAATTGTTTGTACTGGTGACTTCAAGTTTGACCTGACACCCGTTGGAGAGCCCGCTGACTTGCACCGCATGGCAGCGCTTGGAGAAGAAGGGGTGCTCTGCCTCTTATCCGACTCAACCAACGCAGAAATTCCAACCTTTACCAATTCAGAAAAGGTGGTCGGTCAATCCATCATGAAACTGATCGAAGGTATCCACGGACGTATCATCTTTGCCTCTTTTGCCTCCAACATTTTCCGACTCCAACAAGCAGCAGATGCAGCGGTTAAAACTGGACGTAAAATTGCAGTTTTTGGTCGTTCTATGGAGAAAGCTATCGCTAACGGTATTGAACTAGGCTACATCAAGGTTCCCAAACATACCTTCATCGAACCAAACGAAATCAAAGAATACCCAGCCAGCGAGATTATGATTCTCTGTACAGGGAGTCAGGGCGAACCGATGGCGGCTCTATCACGTATTGCTCATGGCACGCACCGCCAGGTTCAACTCCAGCCAGGAGATACCGTTATCTTCTCATCTAGCCCTATTCCGGGAAATACCACAGGAGTAAACAAACTCATCAATATCTTGATTGAAGCTGGTGTTGATGTTATCCACGGTAAAATCAATAACATTCATACATCCGGACACGGTGGCCAACAAGAACAAAAACTCATGTTGCGCCTCATCAAGCCAAAATACTTCATGCCTGTGCATGGTGAATACCGCATGCAAAAAATCCATGCTGGTCTGGCAGTAGATACTGGTGTTCCAAAAGATAACATTTTCATCATGGAAAACGGAGATGTGCTAGCTCTCACAAAGAACTCTGCACGAATTGCTGGTCAATTCAACGCTCAGGACATCTACGTTGACGGAAACCGTATCGGTGAAATCGGTGCTGCTGTCCTCAAAGATCGTCGGGATTTGTCAGAAGACGGTGTCGTTCTAGCTGTTGCAACCGTTGACTTCCAGTCTAAAATGATTTTGGCAGGCCCAGACATCCTCAGTCGTGGTTTTATCTATATGAGAGAATCTGGCGATCTCATTCGCGAAAGCCAACGCGTCCTCTTTAACGCCATCCGTATCGCTATGAGAAACAAAGATGCCAATATTCAAACGGTCAACGGTGCAATCGTCAATGCCCTACGTCCATTCCTCTACGAAAAAACAGAACGTGAGCCGATTATTATTCCCATGCTCCTCACACCAGATCGTTAACGAAAAAGATTGAAGAAGCCTTTCTGTGCACCCTTCAATCTTTTTTATTTTCCATAAAAAAGAAGCCTGTCGGCCTCTTCTTAGTACAAATCTAAATAATTATCAATTTCCCATTGTGAGACGTAGGTTGCGTAACTCGCCCATTCAATTTTCTTCGCTTCTACAAAGTTTATGTAGATATGTTCTCCCAAGGCTGCACGCACCACTTCATCCTCACGAAGAGCTTTCAAGGCGTTGTGGAGTGTTGACGGAAGATCTGTAATTCCGACTTCATGGTGTTCTTCATCGGACATAGCATAAATATTTGACTCTACCGGTGCTGGCGCTTCAAGCTTGTGTTCAATCCCATGCAAACCAACTTCTAAGAGGACAGCCATCGCCAAGTAAGGATTGGCTGTCGGATCAACCGAACGCAATTCCAAACGTGTTCCCATACCACGCGAAGCTGGAACACGTACCAAAGGCGATCGGTTTTTACCTGCCCAAGCAATATAGACAGGAGCCTCGAACCCCGGAACCAAGCGCTTGTAGGAGTTGACCGTCGGATTTGTAATCGCAGTATAATTGTAAGCGTGCTGAATCAAGCCACCGAGGAAATGATAGGCTGTCTCTGATAATTGCATACCACGTGGATCTTCCGGGTCAAAGAAGGCATTATTCCCCTCTTTATCAAACAAAGACATATTACAGTGCATACCAGAACCTGCAATACCAAACTTAGGCTTCGCCATAAAGGTTGCATACAGACCATGCTTGCGGGCAATCGTTTTTACAACCAATTTGAAAATCTGGATATTATCACAAGCCTTCAAAACGTCCGCATACTTAAAATCAATTTCATGCTGCCCAACAGCTACCTCATGATGGCTCGCTTCTACTTCAAAGCCCATCTCTGTCAACACATTAACAATCTCACGACGGGTATTATCTGCAAGATCTGTTGGTGCCAGATCAAAGTACCCACCCTTGTCGTTCACTTCAAGTGTTGGATTGCCTTGCTCGTCCATCTTAAAGAGGAAAAATTCTGGCTCTGGTCCAAGGTTAAAGGATGAAAAACCAACTTCTTCCATGTGGCGAAGAGATTTTTTCAAGTTCCCACGAGGGTCACCTGCAAACGGCTTCCCTTCTGTTGTATAAATATCACAAATCAACCCTGCTACACGACCATTTTCATCACCCCAAGGGAAGATAGTCCAAGTGTTCAGGTCAGGGTAAAGATACATATCTGATTCATTGATACGAACGAACCCCTCAATAGATGAACCATCAAACATCACCTTGTTTGATAGAACCTTATCTACCTGCTCATCGGTTGCCGGAATTTCTACGTTTTTCATTACTCCCATAATATCTGTAAACATTAGACGCAGGAAGGTAACATTTTTCTCTTTTATATCACGCTGGATGTCCGCTACTGTAAATGCCATTGTTTTCTCCTCTATTAAAAAACTCATTATGATGAACGAAAAATGGAGCTAGGACTTGAAAATCGCCCTTGACGACTGAATTCGTCATGTAAGATGCGGCGTACATCCTCATCCGTCAAGGTTTTCTGTTGTTTTTGAAGCTTGGCCTTTGCCTCACGGTTTGCATATTCCTTTTTAATCGCGGCAATATTCAATCCCTCATTCAAAAAATCCTTGATTTCTAGGAGTAGATCCATATCATTTAGAGAATACAAGCGACGGTTGCCCTCATTCCGATCCGGTTTAATCAAGCCTTGATCTTCGTAGTAACGAATTTGACGGGCTGTTAAGTCAGTCAATTTCATTACGCTGCCAATCGGAAAGATAGCTAAAGAACGACGAAACTCTTTTTCTCTCATAACGAACTCCTTTCTGCCTATCATTATAGGAGAAAACATTTTTTAGGTCAATAGGTAATGTTATATTTTATTACATCATTTATTTTTGAAAGCGCTTTTTTATTGTGTTTATATCATAATTGACTAAAATAGCAATAAAGACACCTATAAATGTCTCAAAAACCCGAATGAAAACATACTGAATCGTGTTCCCAGCCGGAATAGAAAGAGAGATGATCAGCATAGCTGACACTGCACCAATGATTCCTGCCTTATTGTTCATTGCCACATTGGTCATGATGGTCAACATAACACAGATCGGAACCAAAATAAGTGTCACCAGATAATGATTATGAAAGAGACCATTGATGATAAAAAATAGCAAGGCATATAGACCACCTATGGTATTTCCTAAAATGCGCGACGCACCAAAGTGCACACTCTGATCAAAATCTTCCCGCAAACTAAAAACCGTTGTCAGCGCTGCAATTTGAACACCCTGCCACCCCACACAGGTAAATAATAAAATCACCAAAAAAACTGCTAAACCTGACTTAAAGGTCCGCATGCCTAATCTAAATTTCTTTGGATCAAATCTATACTTCTTAAACATATCTCTATTCTACCATGATTCTCCTTAAAATATGCTCTAAAGCTGGAAGTGACGCTTCTTTTTATCATTCGATGAATGAACCAGAAATGACAATCAAAAAACATCCTACGTTTACCTCTTTATACCGCAGATCATACACAAAAATAGGGATGCTCTCTTGTCATCCCCATCACTGACTGCAAATCTGTCTAAGATTCCCTTAAAATTAAATTTTTAACTTCCTCTGGAAAGTCACTAAATGATTACTTTTCATTACTCTGCAAATCTTTAACAGTAGAGAAAAATAGGGCAACCATTGAAACAATAGTAAATACAAACCAAGTAATATTTATATTATAGGTTGCTAAAGAGGAAAAAATGAACGTTCCAACAGGAAGTGATAGTGTGAACAACATTCCCAAAAAATTATTGCTTTGTGCTAAAATATTTGAAGGTAGACTCTCCATAAGTAGAGCATCTAATTTAGGGACTGATTTTCCCATTATATAAGCAGCAAAGAACAATACAACTATTCCAAATAGTGGACTGGAAAAAGTGGAATTTACAAATCCAAGAATTCCAAAAAGAGAGCTGTTGATTACCAACAGAGTAGAAAAGCTTTTCTTTGCAAAATAATCATGCGGAGTTAAGCTACCCCAAATAGCCCCTACCAATAATACGATTTGAACTACAAGCAGAGATTGACCATAACTCAAGCTAAATAATCCGTGTTGCATAAAATAGAAATTGTAAATACTACTAACTGCTCCACCCAACGCATTTATAACCAATATTGATAATAATATTTTTATAAAAGAAGTGTTGTTTGATTTTTTAAAAATATCATTCATATTGCTATACATTTCTTTGAATTGTTTTAATAAAGAATCTTGTTGATCTGAAGCAATAACAGGTTCATGACTCAGTTTTTTCTTATTCATTAAAAGGACAACAGCAGATAGTACAAACGACAATGCGTTTATTATTGCTACAAAGGAAAAGTTATTATTTGATACCGTAAGCAACCACACACCGAAAGTTTGTCCCACTATATTACACAGGTATGAAGAAAATTGGGAAAAAGAATAAGCTTCAAACAAGTCCTCTTTCTGAATATTTTTTTGTAAAATAGGGAGACGCAAACCAGAAGCATAGTCGCCTAGTACATCACTAACTACATTTAACAGACAAACGAAAGAAAACACAAAAAAGGTTTTATTCTCAATCATAAAAGCAACTAAGGTAAATAAGATAGCTTGGATAAAGCCAACAGCAATCATCCATAATGCTTTGTTTCGAGTGCGATCGGCCTTTATCCCCACCCAAAATGTAAAAACTGTCGGAATAACTGTAACCATATTCGCTATAAATACAGCAAAAGTAGCTTGGGGTAAACTGGATGCATAGATAATAAAAACTAAATTATAGATATATGAACCCAAGGAATTCAGCATTCTCGAAAAAGTTATTACTCTATACACACTGTTTTTAAATAATAATTTCATCGCCCACCTCAAAATATATTTCTTTGTATTGACTTATTCTAAGCATTTAAACGAGACATTCTTAGACATCAAATAAGGAATGACCAACTCATACATGTCCGTGTAGTTTTCTATAGTTCCTGAAATATGAATTTTAAATCCAAATTCAGGTAGATTATACCAACTTATTTCATGGTACTTAAACTGTGATGACTTCATATTTATTTTCCATTGTTGATAATTTTTATAAATGGATATTTCTTAGGATTATGTACTATTTCTTTTATTTTACTTTCAATATATCGTTCAAATGTTTCTTCAAAACTTTTTGTATTTGAATTTTCTGCTTCTTCTGAATTGCAGTATTTTGTTAAAATTGTATTTTTCATCGTACTCTCATTTCTATCAAGTGAACTTGACATTTATCTGTCACGACAATATCTTGAATTGGTTCAGAACATTTGCTTGCTTCAAGTGCAAATTGCGTCATATCATTTTCCTCCTCTATTTTTTATAAGCACATTATAACTTACTAAACAGTGTTCAAAATAAAATTTTCATATTTTATCAATCAAAAAAAAAAGAGTTATCCGCAAAAAAACTCTATAACAAAGGTTTTTTTTTTAGATAAACTCTTTTTTATTTAAACTATCACATTTTAATTTATTCAACAGTTTTCAGCCAGTGCTTCATACTATTCAGATAATATTCTGCACTATCTGTGCAGTTTAAATATTTTAAAATTTCCACTGACGTCTCCATTTTCTTGATGCCGTTTTCCTTATCTCCTTTGATACAATCATGTTGTCCATCTGCAAACATGTACACTATTCGTAAATAACTATCATTTTCCTCAAAAAAATGATTCTTTATTTGTTTATCAAAATAGGCTGCCTTGCTTAATTTTTTTTCATTTATAGACTTAAATAGCCCATTCAGTAAGATTGTATGTATATAGTTTTTATTTTTTCTTAAATCTCCCAAAAAATCAGCTTTTTGAAGCATTTCTCTGGTATATTGAAAATACAAATCTAATGGTAACAAAGTGGCGACATCAGAAAACAATTTCAGCTCAAACTCTCCCCATATATCTATAAAAAACAAATAATCATACAAAAACTTTAATTCTTGATCACTTATTTCAACATTATCATCAAATAAACACATGTGACCTTTAATAATGAGGGCTTTTAGTAAATGACTATCTTTTTTATGAACTTCATACTCATTCATCTCATTTTGATGCATTTTTTGTAATAGAGATATCTTGCATCCCATATACTAGCTTTTAATGCATCATAGGCTGTTGGTTGAAAGCCTCTAACTAGATAAACAAATTCAGCTAATTCTGTATGAATATTTTCTAAAGCAATGAGTAATTTTGAAATGGTTATATCTGATTCTCCATTTTCAAATTTACTTAACATGGAATAAGAAAATTTCCCCCCTGTAGCTTCCTTCAGAGAAATTTTTCTGCTCGTCCTTAAATCTTTAAATATTTCACCCATGTAGTTCATATTTTTCTCCCCATAAAACAATTTTAGTGAGAATGTTCAATCCCAAGTTTTAAAGAACTTTATAGCTTGATTGTTGCAAATTTTTCTAAAAGAATAGACTCATGGTGGTTTGTTTTTCTCCTCACTCCGACATTCTAAGCCCATTATACTTGGAAAACAGAGAGAATACGAGAAAAACCTTGATTTTTCAAGGCTTTTCGTTGGAAATGCTTATTTTTCAGTAAGTGCAGAAAGACCAGGTAAAACTTTACCCTCCAGCAACTCCATGCTTGCACCACCACCAGTAGAAATCCATGAGAACTTGTCTGCACGGCCAAGGTTGATGGCTGCTGCTGCTGAGTCACCACCACCGATGATGGATTTAACGCCTGGTTGTTTTACGATAGCATCCATCACACCGATAGTACCAGCTTGGAAGTCAGGGTTTTCAAAGACACCCATTGGTCCATTCCAAACAACAGTTTTAGCGCCTTCTAGTTCAGCTTCAAATTTAGCGATTGATTTCGGACCAATGTCAAGACCAAGGAAACCTTCTGAAACAGCTTCGCCTTCTGTATCACGTACTACGTCATAACCAGCAAATGCATTTGCTTCTTTTGAGTCAACCGGCAAGATCAATTTACCATTTGCTTTTTCAAGAAGAGCTTTTGCAATATCCAATTTATCTTCTTCTACAAGTGAGTTACCGATTTCAATGCCTTGCGCTTTGTAGAAGGTATATGTCATACCACCACCGATAAGGACTTTATCAGCTTTTTCAAGCAAGTTTTCGATAACACCGATCTTGTCAGATACTTTTGAACCGCCAAGGATAGCCACAAATGGACGCTCTGGTGTTTCAACTGCTTCTTGGATATAAGCAATTTCGTTTTCCAAAAGGAAACCTGCGACTGCTTTTTCTACGTTAGCTGAAATACCAACGTTTGATGCATGTGCACGGTGTGCAGTACCAAATGCATCATTAACGAAGATACCGTCACCGAGTGAAGCCCAGTATTTACCAAGTTCTTCGTCGTTTTTAGATTCTTTCTTACCATCAACATCTTCAAAACGAGTATTTTCAACAAGGAGAACTTGCCCGTCTTCCAAAGCATTGATAGCTGCTTCCAAGTCGCTACCGCGAGTGCTACCAGGAAAAACAACATCTTGACCAAGTTTTTCAGCCAAAGCCTTAGCTACAGGAGCCAATGATTTGCCTTCTTTATCGGCTTCTTCTTTCACACGACCAAGGTGAGAGAAGAGGATGGCACGTCCACCTTGTTCAAGAATATACTTGATTGTTGGAAGAGCCGCAGTAATACGGTTATCGTTGGTGATAACACCATCTTTCAAAGGTACGTTGAAGTCCACACGAACAAGAACTTTTTTACCTTTCAAATCAACATCTTTAACAGTCAATTTTGCCATTAGATAAGACTCCTTAAAATTTTTTATCCTACTCATTATAGCATATTATTTGGTAAATGACGATAGAAACATCCAATGTTGTGAGGAATGTAACATTATATACTCTCCCTTTTCAAGGGTAACTCTGCATATCCGAATGTCTGCTTGTTTTTCTTTTTATATTATAGTCTCCTCTTCGTTAAAAACCAACTTGGTCAGGATCTTTCTGCTGACTAACCCCTTCAACCTTATCCAATTCTGCAATATCTTCTACAGTCAGCTCAAAATCAAAGATTTGCAAATTGGCTTCAATATTTTTAGGAGTAACAGATTTTGGCAACGGTAAGAAACCTTTTTCTAAAGACCACCGCAAAGCGACTTGAGCAACGGATTTCTCGTATTTTGTTGCAATTTCTTGAACTACCGAATTGCTAAAGATAGAGCCTGTTCCAAGAGGACTGTATGCCTCTAGCAAAATATCATGCTGACGGCAGAAATGAGCCAATTCTTCTTGAGGACAACCAGGTGCCAATAGAACTTGATTAACATGAGGCTTGATTTCAGCCGTTTCAAAGAGAGCTTGCAGATGCCGAATCATAAAATTAGAGACGCCTATTGCTCGGACTTTTCCAGCCTTGTAGGCCTCTTCCATAGCCTTCCAAGCACCGGCATTCCCTGACTTCCAGGCATCATTTTCACGCAAGGCTATCGGATTTGGCCAGTGAATCAACAGCAAATCTACATAATCAACACCTAATTTTTCCAAAGATTCATCAATTGAAGCTTTTGCTAATTCATAATCATGCTTATCATTCCAAACCTTGGTCGTCAAGAAAATGTCCTCACGAGGCAAGCCGCTATCTGCAATCGCGCGACCAACACCCACCTCATTACCATAAATCTGAGCAGTATCCACGTGAGTATAGCCAAGCTTGAGGGCATGACTGACACTATTGTAAACCTCTTCCCCTTCTGAGATTTGCCAAGTTCCAAAACCAATTTTTGGGATTTTTACACCGTTAGATAAAGTATAGTTTTCCATGAATGTCCTCCATTAAAATGTTTTCATTGGGTTAAAGGATGCTGAGATGATCTGTTCTACATCTGACACATCCAAAGTCACAAAAATATTTTGGCCAAGATTACCATGCTCAACCGCCTTCTCGCTCATCTCCCTGACCAAATCTTGATTTTCAATACCGACTTCAGGCAAAGTCATAGGGATTTCCAGTTGACTTTCAAAGAAGTGGTAAGTCTTTGCAACAGCTTGTCTTGCTAATTCCTCATCAGAACCTCCATCAAGTCCCCAGACGGTACGAGCGTAAGTTGCAAATTTTGTATGAGTTGTTGGATCTGTATCAATGCAGAACTTCATCCAGCGTGGTGTCAAAATAGCCAGGCCAATACCGTGAGTAATATCATAATAAGCGGATAGTTCGTGTTCAATCGGATGACAAGTCCAACCATCAATACGACCTTTAGAAACCAAACCATTGAGAGCTAGAGTTGAAGCCCAGAGCAAGTTAGCCCGAGCAGTGTAGTTTTCAGGTTCTTGGATAGCTACAGGGGCATGCTTGATGATGGTTTTTAGCAGACCTTCTGCTATACTATCCTGAACATCTACTCCTTCCGTACGATTAAAGTATTGCTCAAAAAGATGACTCATCATATCTGCGGCTCCTGCAGCAGTTTGCCACTTGGAAACCGTAAAAGTCAAACTCGGATCTAAGAAAGAAGCTCTTGGAATCAATTCCCAACCACTGGTGTCGAGCTTTTCATTGATGGCCATATTCGAAATCACCGCATCGCGATTCATCTCCGTCCCTGTAGCAGCTAGGGTCAGTACATCGACAATCGGAATGGCCTTACCAATCAGACTAGAATCTTCAACCAAGTCCCAAGCATCCCCATCATAGTAAACGGCTGCTGCCATGACCTTACTGGCATCTACAACTGATCCCCCACCAACAGCCAAGATGACTTCCAAGTCATTGTCACGGATCAAGCTTGCACCTTGACGAACCGATTCAATGCGGGGATTTGGCTCAATCCCTGCCAATTCGACAACTGTAAAATCATTTTCGTTTAAAAGCTGAGTAATCTTATCATAGAGACCAGATTTTTTAATCGAACCACCTCCGTAAGCAAAAAGCACTCTTTTCCCAAAGGCTGATAAAACCTCTGGCAATTCAGCCAAGCGCTCCCTTCCAAAACGGATATCCGTTGGAATTTGCAAGCGAAAATTTCTCATCTTATTTCCTTTCCAAAGTTAATTAGTGATGAAAGATAACGGTCTCAAAATGAAAGACATCTGGCAAGTGACGAGCAATCGAGTATTCAAAGGTCTTACAATTCCCCAAGGAGCTAACTCGTTCGGTCTCCATTAGAAAGTCCGTGTCTGAGAGATTCATTTCTAGCTGTTCTATAGCATTGGGACGAACTCCAGCGACCTTTACAAAGGCACTGTGAATCTTATATCCTAGCTCATCCTGTATGTAGCCATAGATAGATTGTTCCAAATGTTTCGTACTTAATCCTGGAATGACATCAACAGGCATGTAGCTATACTCCATAATGATTGGCCGATCATCCAGGATTCTTAGTCGTTGAATTTCATAGACAAAGCTATCTTGATTGACGCATAATTTACTGGCAACCTGAGCGGATGGATGAATAACCTCGAACTTAAGGATTTTAGAAGTTACATGCTCCCTATAATCGTGATAGGTTCCTTTCAATGAATACAAGCGAGATAACCCCTTGCTTTTCCAATCCCTAACCAGAGTACCATCTCCCCGACGGCGAATAATAAAGCCTTCTGCCACCAACAAATCCAAGGCACGCTTTAGGGTCAATAGACTAACTCCATATTGACTAGCCAGCGTTTGACCATCCGGCAATTTATCATTGATGGCATAGGTTCCTTCTTGGATTTTTTCACGTATATCCTGACAAATAACAAGATACCTCGGTTTTATTTTTCCGATAAAACTCCCTCCTCTCTTTCCCTTTACATCATAAGTATAACATATTTTTTTAAAAGTATATACTTTTAAAAATAAAATTCTATTTTTTAGACAGTCTCTGACAAAAGCAAGATAAATGCATAACTTCTAAATGCATCTTTAGACCTCACAATCACTACAGAATCAAGTAAGGTCAATCTCATACCACCGTGGCTACCGTTTGTCAACTAACTTTTAACGAGTACATAGACTCTCTTACCTCTCATTCTGTAGAGTCATTCTATTTGTTCCATCCTGTCATAACCGCCATTTATACTTTTGAACTACTGTCTTTTCAGACAAAGAAGTGGAATAGGCAACCCTAATTTAAGAGATTGTCATTGGTTGTCCAATCCTTCGCTCTACTTCCATGGCACACAAAAAAAGAAGGACCGAAGTCCTTCTTTTTCAATAAAACCAAAATTATTTAGCAATTTTTGCAAAGTACTCAAGCGTACGTACAAGTTGTGCAGTGTAAGACATTTCGTTGTCGTACCATGATACAACTTTCACCAATTGCTCGCCATCCACTTCAATTACTTTAGTTTGAGTTGCGTCAAACAATGAACCGAATGAGATACCCACGATGTCTGAAGATACAAGTGGATCTTCAGTGTAACCGAATGATTCAGTAGCAGCAGCTTTCATAGCAGCGTTTACTTCGTCAGCAGTTACTTTCTTATCAAGAGTCGCAACCAATTCAGTTACAGAACCTGTTGGAACTGGAACACGTTGTGCGGCACCATCAAGTTTACCATTCAATTCTGGGATTACCAAACCGATAGCTTTAGCTGCACCAGTTGAGTTAGGAACGATGTTTGCTGCAGCAGCACGAGCACGACGAAGGTCACCACCACGGTGTGGTCCGTCAAGAACCATTTGGTCACCAGTGTAACCGTGGATTGTAGTCATCAAACCTTTTTGAACGCCAAACGCATCGTGAAGAGCTTTAGCCATTGGTGCCAAACAGTTTGTAGTACATGAAGCACCTGAGATAACTGTTTCAGTACCGTCAAGGATGTCGTGGTTAGTGTTGAAAACAACTGTCTTCACATCGTTACCACCAGGAGCAGTGATAACAACTTTCTTAGCACCGTTAGCGTGAATGTGTTGCTCAGCTTTTTCTTTAGAAGCAAAGAAACCTGTTGCTTCCAAAACAATATCTACGCCATCAGTAGCCCAGTCAATGTTTCCTGGCTCACGCTCAGCAGAAACTTTAACGAATTTACCGTTAACTTCAAAACCACCGTCTTTAACTTCAACAGTACCATCAAAACGACCTTGAGTTGTGTCATACTTCAACAAGTGTGCAAGCATCACTGGATCTGTAAGGTCATTGATACGAGTTACTTCAACACCTTCAACGTTTTGGATACGACGGAAAGCAAGACGACCGATACGTCCGAAACCGTTAATACCAACTTTAACTACCATGAATGATTTCCTCCTTATGAAAATCGAGTTCTATATTTTAAAAGGCATGCCTTTTAATCCTTTTGTGAAAATATTAACTTGTAAGCCTACAAGCATCTTTTCAACATTTTTATTATATAATTATTTACCGAAAATTGCAAGACTTTGTATACTGTAGAAAAGCATCTACAGGTGTCCGAAAAAACAATAGATTTGATTTCTATTTCGGTATTACTGTCTGATCAAAGTAAGATTCGTTAGATACTATTATTTTACGGCCTCAAGTGCTGTGGCTAAAACTTCTTCTGTTCGGTTACCACGAAATGCTGTTACTATTTCCTTCTTTTTATTCAATATGAACATTGTTGGGATATTCTTCACCCCCATACTATCAGCAACACTCATACCTTTATCCTGATAATAGGTAAATGGATATTTTTCAGTCAAATATTTCTGACCATTCACTTTCGTTTCACGTGTTCCATCTACAACATTTAAAAATACAAAGTTGATATCCTTACCGTACTTCTCATACAACTTAGCTAAAATAGGTAATTGCGCTTGACAATCTGGACACCAGCTCGCCCAAAATACAACAATGGATGGTTTATCTGCAAAATTCGCCAAAGTCATTTCTTTGTCATTTGCATCTAAAAACTTACTTTTATTGATGGTTTCTGTCAAGGAGCGAAGTTCTGAATCAGAAGGCTGACTTGAGCTTTGACTGACCTCTGTTTTGGCGGGGCTGCTTTGTGTTAAATTGGCCGTCATTCCCAAATAAATAGCTGCACTTACAACAAGAATTGCTATTACAGAAATCGTGAAAATTTCTCTTTTTTTCATATTTTTTCTCCATAATTCCTTTCTAAGTAGTAGTATATCATAATTTACAATTTCAAAAGTCAAAAACAACCCGAGTTCGTAGTTCTTTGTGACTAAAACCCGGGTTGTCCTTGTTAAAGCATGCAAGATGCCTATAGATTCTCTTAGAGACTATCGTTATCCTTGCGTTTTCTAAGCACAAAGGTCAAAGCTCCAAGAATGATACCAACGATAGCATACACCCCGTTTTCATTAGTACCTGTTTTCGGAAGAATTGGTCCTGAAGAAGGTGGCGGTGTTGGTTCTGTTGGTGGAGTTGGTGGAGTTGGCAAGTCACCTTTTGGTTTATCAGGTGTTGCCGGTGGTGGCGGTGTCTCATTCTTAGGCGGTACTACAGTTACCTTGTTTGTCTTCTTAGTAAGATTATCACTTGGGTCATGATTGAATTGTACTGTTGCAGTATTATCAATACCCTTAGTAAAGTGATCAATCGTCAAGGCATTCACATCTGTGATGCTTGAGTAAATAATCACATTTACGGTATAACCTTTCAAGGCTTCCATAGTATATTCATCCGTAAAGTCAACCGTTACAAATTGTCCGTCTACTTTAATGGTTCCACCTAGAGCAGCAATTGCTTCCGCTGTCAATTCACCTTTGTCATTGACTTTAGCCAATTGTTCCACACGTTCTTGAACTTTAGCTTGTTTTTCTTTCGCTTCATCAAGAACTTTTTGTTTTGCAGCTACAACTTTTTCTTGATTATCAGCTTCAACTTTCACTTCGGAAGGAGTTTTTGCTTTGGCCAAGACTTCTTGTGCTGCTTGTACTCTTTGTTTTGCAGCCTCCAATTTAGCTTGGAGTTCTGCTATAACTACCTCTTGTGCAGCGATTTCTGAAGAATGATCAGTAGCAATCACATCTACCGGATTGGCTGCCGATACTTCTGTGGATGAGGAGGACTCTGTTGTCGCTGATGTTGCTGACGTCTTAAGTTCTGTCAGCTTAGCTTGAGCCTCAGCTAATTCAGTCTCTAGTCTTGCAACTACTTTCTGCGCCTCTGAAAGAGCTGCCGCACTAGCTTCTGTTTGGCTAGATTTCTTAATTTCTTCCAACTTAGCTTTTTCAGCATCAAGTTCTGCTTGTGCTTTTTCTACATCTTCATCAATATAATTTGCATTTGATGTCGGTGCATTTGTTAGTTTCACAGCTACTTTAGCTTTGTCCACAGTGAATAGCGGATCCAATTGATCGGTGATAGTGATGCTTGTTAGATTCAACCGTCTGTCTTCAGCTTCGTCCATTGGAACAACTGATTTAATGTCAAAGCGGAACGATTCCGTTGCTTGTAGAAGAGCCAGATAATTTGTTTGTTCCAAGCCCTCTACACGACTAACTGTCTTCACAGGTGTTCCTGGTTGTGGAGGATTCACCGGTGGAGTTGGTGGGGTATCAGGTGTCGGCGGAGTCACTGTTACTGGAGTAGTATCTTTGCGTTTCTTCACTCCATTGCTATCTGTAAACTCAAGGCTAGCAGTATTTGGAATGCTTGCAACATTATTTGTCACATAAGCAGTCAAATCAGCATCAGACTTGATATAAGCAGGAATGTAAAGTTGGATTTGTTTAAATCCAGCAAGTTTTGCAAAATCTACAACAGTTGCTACAACACGGTTCCCTTCAACCGTTACCTTAACTGCATCAGTTGCATAACCATCCACATAGGCAACCACATCTCCATTGATTGCAAGTACAGACTCAAGAGTATCTGTTATTACAAATTCACGATACGTAGCAATATCTTGTGGAAGGTTCGCCGTTACATTGTACATGTACGATTTATTAACTTCCACATTAAGATGTGTCAAATCACGATTGATTTTCTTATCAATGCCAGGTTCGTTTGGAGTCGGTGGATAAACCGGAACAGTATTCGAATCCTTCTTCGTTGCTGGGTCATTGTTGACAATATAGTTTGCAGTATTTGGAATACTTGTCTTACCGTTTGTCATATATGGTGTCAAATCAACACCATCCTTGACCTTCGCAGAAAATTCGATATGAAGCGGTTTGCCAGCCTGTTCTCGAACTTGTTGTTTCGTCAATTTAACGGTGACGGTCTGTCCGTCAATAGAAATTTGACTTTGTGCGATTGATTTACCTGATAAGGTTGCAGTCACAGCGCCTTCAAACGTCAAAACATCTTTTAATGTATCACTTACTTCAAAGGCAAAAGCCCCAGTCGGAACAATTGTATCAATTGTGTAAGTAAATACTTCTTGACGACTAGCTAGATCTGCACTTTCTGCACCATTTACTTTTTTCTCAATCGGAGGTGTATTTGGTGTTGGTGGAGTGACCGTTACAGGTTTCGTTTCTTTCTCACCAACTTGTCCCGCTTTATTCGTAAACTCTACTTTCGCGGTATTTGGAATAGCTTGACGTGTCACACCTTCGCGGATTTGAGAAACAATAACGAGTTCAACCTTCTTGCCTGCCAAGTCTTTGGCATTCTTGAAGTCTTTCATCGTAGCTGTAACAGTCTGTCCATCTACTTTCACATCAAAGAATTTCGCTGCTTCGCCGGTGATAGTTGGTGTACCTTGAACAGCAAGGTCTTTATCCAATACATCGACAATCGCAAATTTCTTATAACTTGTAATGTCAACCGGTAGAGTTGTTGTGATGTTATAAGTATAATCTTTTTCAGTATCTACATCCAAATGATCAAGCGTATTGTTAATCTTCTTCTCAACCGTTGGATCTTCACCTGGTGGTGTGACAGTGACTGGAGGGGTCGGTGGAGTCTCGCTATCTGGAGTGCCATCTACATGTGATTTGTTCTGGTAAGTCACTTTCGCAGTATTTGGAATAGCTTGACGTGTCACACCTTCGCGGATTTGAGAAACAATAACGAGTTCAACCTTCTTACCTGCCAAGTCTTTGGCATTCTTGAAGTCTTTCATCGTAGCTGTAACAGTCTGTCCATCGACTTTCACATCAAAGAATTTCGCTGCTTCACCGGTGATAGTTGGTGTACCTTGAACAGCAAGGTCTTTATCCAATACATCGACAATCGCAAATTTCTTATAACTTGTAATGTCAACCGGTAGGGTTGTTGTGATGTTATAAGTATAATCTTTTTCAGTGTCTACATCCAAATGATCAAGCGTATTGTTAATCTTCTTCTCAACCGTTGGATCTTCACCTGGTGGTGTTACGGTAACTGGAGGGGTCGGTGGAGTCGTTGTTGTATCACCTGGCTCACCACCTACTTTCACTTTGTTCGTGTAAGTAATAGTAGTTTGGTTAGGGATAGCCTGACGTGTCACACCTTCACGGATTTGAGAAACGATAACGAGTTCAACCTCTTTACCTGCGTATGCTTTCGCCGCATTGAAGTCGGTGATTGTTGCACGGACTTTCTGACCGTCTACAGTAACTTTGAAGAACTTAGCCGCATCATCTTTGATGATTGGTGTACCTTGTACTTCAAGATCCTTATCCAAGTCATCGTTAATCACAAAGGTCTTGTAAGAAGCAATATCACTTGGAAGAACGGTCTTGATGTTGTAATTGTAGTTTGTCTTCGTCGCTGTATCCAAGTGATCAAGTGTTTCATTGATCTTCTTAGTAACAGGAGGAGGAGTTACTGTCACAGGTGGTGTTGGTGGGGTCTCGCTATCTGGAGTTCCGTCCACATGTGATTTGTTTCGGTATGTCACTTTTGCAGTGTTGTCAATCTTAGGAGCCTTGCTCGTTGACTTCACTTGTGCTGTAATCACCAATTCAACCTTCTTACCAGTTAAGGCAGCTGCATTTTCAAAGTTCTTCATGGTTGCAGTGACTTTTTGACCAGCTACTTTAACATCGAAGAACTGAGTCATATCAACACCATCAATCTTAGCCATCACTGGTGTACCTTGGATTGCTAGGTTTTCATCCAGTTCATCGACAATCGCATAAGCTTTGTAGCGTGTGATGTCAACTGGTAGAAGTGATGTGATGTTGTAGGTGTAGTTCGACTCTGGTAGAACAGTCGCTTCTGTCAAGTCTTTGTTAATCTTCTTCTCAACAGTCGGTGTCTCACCTGGTGGTGTTACGGTGACTGGAGGGGTCGGTGGAGTCGTTGTTGTATCACCTGGCTCACCACCTGCTTTCACTTTGTTCGTGTAAGTAATAGTAGTTTGGTTAGGGATAGCCTGACGTGTCACACCTTCACGGATTTGAGAAACGATAACGAGTTCAACTTCTTTACCTGCGTATGCTTTCGCCGCATTGAAGTCGGTGATTGTTGCACGGACTTTCTGACCGTCTACAGTAACTTTGAAGAACTTAGCCGCATCACCTTTGATGATTGGTGTGCCTTGTACTTCAAGATCCTTATCCAAGTCATCGTTAATCACAAAGGTCTTGTAAGAAGCAATATCACTTGGAAGAACGGTCTTGATGTTGTAATTGTAGTTTGTCTTCGTCGCTGTATCCAAGTGATCAAGAGTTTCATTGATTTTCTTAGTAACAGGAGGAGGAGTTACTGTCACAGGTGGTGTTGGTGGGGTCTCGCTATCTGGAGTTCCGTCCACATGTGATTTGTTTTGGTATGTCACTTTTGCAGTGTTGTCAATCTTAGGAGCCTTGCTCGTTGACTTCACTTGTGCTGTAATCACCAATTCGACCTTCTTACCAGCTAGGGCAGCTGCATCTTTGAAGTTCTTCATGGTTGCAGTGACTTTTTGACCAGCTACTTTAACATCGAAGAACTGAGTCATATCAACACCGTCAATCTCAGCCATCACTGGTGTACCTTGGATTGCTAGGTTTTCATCCAACTCATCGACAATCACATAAGCTTTGTAGCGTGTGATGTCAACTGGTAGAAGTGAGGTGATGTTGTAGGTGTAGTTCGACTCTGGTAGAACAGTCGCTTCTGTCAAGTCTTTGTTAATTTTCTTCTCAACAGTCGGTGTCTCACCTGGTGGTGTTACGGTGACTGGAGGGGTATCTTTTTTACTATCCGGTGTACCAGCCGCATGTGTCCTATTCTGATAGGTTATACGTGCAATGTTAGGGATATTTTGTGTAGTTACCCCCTTACGAATCTGAGATACAATAACAAGCTCAACTTCTTTACCTGCTAATTCCTGAGCAGTTACAAAGTTTTTCATTGTTGCAGTAACAAGTTGTCCTTCTACTTTTACATCGAAGAACTGAGCTGCAGGTCCAGAAATAACTGGCTTGCCTTGAACAGCTAACTCAGCGTCCAACTCATCACTGATAACAAATTTCTTGTATGTTGTAATGTCCGCAGGCAACTTAGTCTTAATGTTATAAGTATAGTTTGTTGCTGTTTCAGTATCCAAGTGTTCCAACTTATCATTGATTTTCTTGGTAACCGTAGGATCCTCACTCGGAGGTGTAACTGGAACATTATTAGAATCTTTCTTTTGATCTGGCTTATCGCCTACTGTCAGAGTAGCTTTGTTTGGAATAGAGCCTTCCTGATTATCAGCTGTAATGTATTTTGCCAGCTCAAAGCTTTGTACACCTTCTTTAATACGAGCTTTAATCGTCAGAACAACAGTTTTACCTGCATACTTAGAAATTTCATTGGTTGGAAGAGCTGCTGTTACTTTACCACTGTCTGCATTAGCATCTTTCGGGCTGGTAACTGTCATTCCCTTATCTAAGGTAGCATCACCAACTGTCACACCGGTTTCAGTGATTGTTAGAATATCTTCTAAGTCATCACTTAGCTCAAACTTCGTAAAGCCAGCAGTATTTTTTGGAACTTCTGCTGTTACCTTATAGGTAAATACTTCATCAAGGTTTGATAGTTTTTCAGCTTGCTTATCATTGACTGTTTTCTTAGGTGTCGGTGTCTCACCTGGAGGGGTTACAGTGACTGGCTCTGTTTCCTTCTTGGTTGTAAAGTCATTATTGATAACAAAGTTTGCAGTATTTGGCACCTTAGTCGTACCATTTGCTGTATAGGCTGTTAAATCTGCATTTGCAACAATCTTAGCCTTAAAGGTTACCAAGACTTTTTGACCTTGATATTTCGCCAACTGGTCATCTGTCAAGCTGACTGTTAAGGTTCGATTCTCAATCTTGACAGTTGTGCTATTTGTAACATCTGTCTCGCCAATCTTAACAGTTACACCATTTTTACCATCTTTACCTACAAACTCAAGAACCTCTTTCAATTCGTCGGTAATCACAAAGCTCTTCGCATCTGTCGGAACTTGGGTTTGAATAGTGTACTCAAACTCCTCATCCCGTTTAGTCAAGTCTTCGTGATCTTTATTGTTAACTTTTTTAACAATCGTTGGAGTATCTGGAGTCGGTGGGGTAACCGTTACAGGTCGTGAATCCACTTTCGGGTTATTATCAACACGAATACTTGCGGTATTTGGAACCTTGATGGTATTGCTTGCTTTTTCTAAGTAAGCTATCAAGTTTACATTGGCACGAATCTTAGCCTTAAAGGTTATTAAGACTTTTTGACCTTGATGTTTCGCTAACTGGTCGGCGGTCAAGCTGACTGTCAAGGTTTGATCCTTAACTTCCACAGTTGTTTTATTTGTGACATCTGCTTCATCAATCTTAACAACTACTTCACCCTTACCATCGTTACCGGCAAACTCAAGAACTTCTTTTAGTTCGTCAGTAATCACGAAACTCTTCGCATCTGTCGGAACCTGCGTTTCAATGCTATATTCAAACATTTGGTCGCGTTGTCCTAAGGCTTCATGTTCTTTATTATTCACCTTCTTCTCAACTGTTGGTGGGGTTGGAGTCGGTGGAGTAACCGTTACAGGTTGTGAGTTCACTTTAGGGTTATTATCAACGCTAATGCTTGCAGTATTTGGAACCTTGATAGTATCGCTTCCTTCTACCAAGTAGCCTGTCAGGTTGACATTGGCACGGATCTTAGCTTTAAAGGTTACTAAGACTTTTTGACCTTGAAGTTTTGCTAACTGGTCGGCGGTCAAGCTGACTGTTAAGGTTTGATTTTCAGTTTTTACGTCCGTAGTGTTTGTGACTATTGCATCACCAATCTTAACAACTACCTCACCCTTACCATCGTTACCGGCAAACTCAAGAACTTCTTTTAGTTCGTCAGTAATCACGAAACTCTTCGCATCTGTCGGAACCTGTGTTGCGATGCTGTAATCAAATGTTTGATTACGTTGTCCTAAGGTTTCATGTACTTTATCATTTACCTTCTTCTCAACTGTTGGTGGAGTTGGAGGCGGCGGAGTAACTGTTACAGTGTTAGACTCCTTAGGATTGTTATTCAAGGTATATTTTGCCTTGTTCGGAACTTTTATCGTTCCATCCTGAGTATACTTATCTACTGATAAGTTCACATCTCCGCGAATCTTAGCTTTGAAAGTGATGACAATAGCCTTACCAGCATCAGCCGTTAGCTGTTCCTTCGTAAACTTGATACCTAGGTTACGTTCAGATCTTGTGATTGTAACTTTATCAGTTACGGCTGTATCTGCAATTTTAACGACAACATCACCTTGATTGCCAGCAAATTCAAGCACCTCGTCTAGCTCATCCGTGATTTCAAAGGTCTCTGCACCTTTTGGAACAGATGATTTGATAGTGTACTCAAATACTTCATCACGTTTGGTTAAATCCGCATGCTGTTTTGCATTGACTTGCTTTTCAATTAGCGGTGGAGGAGTCACAACAACTGGTGGAGTCGGTGGAGTTTCTTTTTCGCCACCACTCGTTGGAGTTTCATATACAATCTTAGAAGTATTTGGAATTTCTTCGACTGAAGTGCCATCCTTGATTTTAGCTGGGATGACTAACTCAACCATTTCTCCACCTGTCAAGGTAGAAAGACTTGTAGCTTTAGCTGTTGCTGTAACTGTGTTCGTTGCTGCATCATGGGTTACATCAAAATGCTGAGCATATGGCTCTTTCACATATGGCGCTGGACTATTGGTCAATTCAAGACGACTGTCCAATTTATCTGTAATCTTATAAGACTTATAGCTCTTAATATCTCTAGGAAGTTTTGTCTGAATGTTGAACTCAAATGCTTCGCTGCTCTTTGTTGTATGCAGCACATCAAGTGTCGAATTGATTTTCTTACTTGGAGCTGGTTCATCTGGAGTTACGTAAACTGTATTTGACGTTTGTGGTTTTCCATTCAGTTCAACTGTAGCCTTGTTTGGAACTTTGATTTGACCATTTACAACATACTTGGTCAAATCTGCCTTATCCTTAATTCTTGCTTTGATGGTTAACTTGATAACAGCAGGACCTTTATTGCCCCTGTTTGCAGTGGTAATTTGTCGTGAAATTGCACGCGAATTAAAATCTGCTTCTCCTAAATTCAATGTAACCGTCTGACCAGAAGTAACTATTTTTTGTGTCAAGGCATCAACTGCTTTCCCGTTGACTGTAATCTTAGCTTCAAGAACCTCCAACTCATCAACTAATGTATCAGAAAGGATATAGCTTTTCGCAATACCTGGCCAAGCAGATTCTACATTATAGTAGTACTCTTGCGAACGTGTACCAAGGTAAAGTTGGTCTTGATCCTTAACATAGCCCTCACCGATTCCATCCACAGACTGAACATCCTTCTTGATGTCGGTTTCGACAGGAGGCACTACGTAAACTGCATTCGAACGACGAACTGAAGCTCTTGGATCCGTTGGATTATCATCCTCACCATCCCAAATAATCTTACCTTGGTTCAAAATACCGTAACCATCATTCTCTTGAATGAGAGCTTTATAGGCTTCTGGATTATTTTTGTAAGTATAGTCATCTTTGATCTTTGTCTCGATATGGAGAGTATAACGCGCAAATTTGTGCCCGCCATAAAGACCTTCGTTAACATTCGGATTGCTAGTATCACCAGCTTTTGGTGGAATGACTGCATATACAACTGTTTGAGTTTTACCTGTGTAAGGATCTGCGACCTCTTTTGTCTTAACTTCAAAGTTCGTCCGTGCTCCACTAGTGTCTGTCACATAAGCAGACTTATATTCTAGACGATAGTCAAGCTCATCAACCAACATAAAGTTTTTCTTGACATTAAGTGGCAAGTTATTCATACGATAAGTAAGATCATAGCTGAAGTTCTCACTTGCCTCTGTCAAATTCGCAGCATAAGATGGACGAATTGCTCCTTCTGGATACCCCTGAAGTGTACCAATATCATTACTCTTATCTTGATCTGTGATAGTTTTCGTCACATTTGGATAGCAGTACTTAAGATCAGTGACTTCCACACTTGTTGGAATTTTTGAACCAATCATTGCAGTTTCATGCTTTCCAACTTTAAACGTACCTGTAAGTTGCCCAACTGTTACATTTTTCTTACTTGGAACATAGTCATCTGCTGGCTCCTTTTCATCTTCTTCAGAGAGAGTTTCAGGATCTTCAACATGATTCAACTCATAATCAAAATTATTTTCTCCAGGATTGAAAACACTTTCAGGGACAGAAATGGTGACTTTTTGCCCTACTTGCTTGATAGTTCCACGGATTTCTTTAGTCGGATCTTTGACAACATCAACGATCTTTTTCTTGTTGATAGTAACAGATTTAACTGTATAACCTTCCGTTACTGTAAACTCACCCTGAACATCCTCTTTCACAAGAGCCTGTGCTACTGACTTGAGAATCCTATCAGCAAAAGATTTAGGATCAGACTGCTCATTTACATAGTACTTATCGCTTGTCGCCACAGACCGTAGTGCTTGATGGAATACTTCCTGTACTGTCCGCGTATCACCTGTATCAACACCTGTATTTCCAAAGCCTTCTAAATAAGTGGTTCCATACTGAGATCCCTTGGTGAAACCAGCCACTTCCTCCCAAAAACCAACTACTACTGCACCATCATTTTGTGTATTTCCATCATCAGATTTTACTAATTCTTTAAGCTTAGTTCCAGCTTCTTCCAGTTCTTTAGCACGTGCAAGATAGTTTTGAGAGGCCTCAGGAATATAGCGTTCTGATCCTTCAACTCCTCGGCTTTGGAAATATCTTTGTAGTACGTAATCTCTATAATTACTTCTTTCTATAACAACGTTTCCATTTTTACGGACACCATTTGCAACACCATCGGTAACTAACAAGAATACCGTTTTACGGTTATTGCTCATTGTTCCCTTGATTTCATTATACTTAGCGATAGTGTCCTCAATAGCAGGAACTGTAGGTGTACCACCATCAGTCTTGAATGCATCAATAGCGCTATCAATAGCATCTTTATTTGTTAAAAGTGCACTTGAATTGTATTTGTAGACCAAATCAGGATTAGTCTGCCAATTAGTTGACCAATATGAAGTAAAGTTACTATCCGTTGATGGCACCCAGTATCCATAAGGATCATAATAGCCACCTGAGGGAATATCATAAGTATAGCCTCCATCAAGACCTTGGAAGGTGTTAATCATAACACGGTCTGTGGTTTCTGGATTATCTGTAAAAACTAAACGAGGATCATTTTCATTATAGTCCTCTAATTTAACAGGCCTTGTTAATTCCTTCAGAGCTGTTTGCACATGATGGATAGTATCTTTGAAAGAGCCAGATGTATCCTGCAAAATAACCAAGTCAATTGGCTGACGAGGCAGGGTCCATGAAACTTTCTCAGTTGTCTCAATCTTAATAGCACAACCTTCTTGGGTAGCTACAGTATTAGTTCCTACTTTCCCAAGCTCTACAGCTTTGATAAAGACTCCCTTGGTTATGCTAATGCCAAGCGCAACAATCATCACAAAAGATGCTATCCAACTTGTGAGTTTTTTTAGCTTGCTGCGATTTTGTTTCTTATTCATACTATGTATTACGACTTTTTCCTTTTATTTTTTACAAATGTTAAAAGCCCTACCAGTAGAGTCAAGCCTATCACCGCTAAACCTGATGATTGTTCACCAGTTTCTGGCAACACTTTTCCATCAACAACTTTTGTCTTGTTTTTATTTTCAGTTTTTGACTTATTCTCTTTTGCTGTAGCAACTGGCGTAGCTACAGATCTCTTTGTTCCAACCTTAATAACTTTATTAACAGCTGGAGTAGTGATGGTATCACTCTTGACTACACGACCAGTTTCAACACCATCTATCTTAGTAACAGTGTAAACAATCGTACGGACACCTTCCTTACCTTCGGCAGCAACAACTTCTTTGCCTGCCTCAAGGTTTGGATCATTTTCGCGGATTGTTTCAAATGGTACGGGCTTGGTTTCGCTAACTTCTTCTGTCGTTACAACAGGAGAAGTGGTTGTTTTTGTTCCAACCTTGATGACTTTATTAACAGCTGGAGTCGTAACGCTATCGCTCTTAACCACACGACTGGTCTCAACGCCATCTGTCTTCGTCACTGTATAAACAATCGTACGAACACCTTCTTTGCCTTCGGCAGCGACAACTTCTTTGCCTGCCTCAAGGTTTGGATCTTCTTCACGGATTGTTTCAAATGGTACGGGCTTGGTTTCGCTAACTTCTTCTGTCGTTACAACAGGAGAAGTGGTTGTTTTTGTTCCAACCTTGATGACTTTATTGACAGCTGGAGTAGTAATGGTGTCACTCTTGACTACACGACTAGTCTCAACGCCATCTGTCTTCGTCACTGTATAAACAATCGTACGAACACCTTCTTTTCCTTCGGTAGCGACAACTTCTTTGCCTGCCTCAAGGTTTGGATCATTTTCACGAATTGTTTCAAATGGTACAGACTTGGTTTCACTAACTTCTTCTGTCGTTACAACGGGAACTACTGGCTTTTTAGTACCAACCTTGATGACTTTATTAACAGCCGGAGTAGTAATGGTATCACTCTTGACCACACGACCAGTTTCAGTTCCATCCTTCTTCGTCACTGTATAAACAATCGTACGAACGCCATTTTTACCTTCAGTAGCGACAACTTCTTTGCCTGCCTCAAGGTTTGGATCGTTTTCGCGGATTGTTTCAAATGGTACAGACTTGGTTTCACTAACTTCTTCTGTCGTTACAACAGGAACTGCTGGCTTTTTAGTACCAACCTTGATGACTTTATTAACAGCTGGAGTAGTGATGGTATCACTCTTGACCACACGACCAGTTTCAGTTCCATCCTTCTTCGTCACTGTATAAACAATCGTACGAACGCCATTTTTACCTTCAGTAGCGACAACTTCTTTGCCTGCCTCAAGGTTTGGATCATTTTCTCTGATTTCTGTAAACGGTACAACTTCTGTTTTTGTCTCTTCTGTAGTTGTAACAGTTGGTGTAACCTCAGGCTTTTTAGTACCATAAGTTACCACTTGGTTGACTGGTTCCTTCGTTACAACGTTACTTTTTTCAGTACGGTTAGTTTCAACACCATCTGTATATGTTACTGTGTAAATAATTGTGCGAACACCTTTGACACCTGGGGTCGTAATAACTTCCTTTCCTTCTTCCATTGTTACACTTGCAACACGAGTAGTAGTAAAGTCAATATCAACTGTAGTCGTTACATCTTTAGTAGTGATAACTGGTTTAGGTGTCACGTCACCAGTCCCGTTATGACGAGCAAGGAGAGAGTTCCAACGTTTAGCAGAGGCTTGCCCTCTAGCTGTTTTCGAAGTGGCAGTTAGCCAGCGTTCAATATTTTCTTTCTCATCTTCCAAGAAATATTGTGCCTCCTCAGTATTATTTGCATTCAAATATTCTTCAAATTCACTAAGTTTTGCATCTAGTTGGTTTAAAACTTGGAGTTCCCGAGCATCCGGCTCTTCAATATCTTCTGGCGGTGTATCTTCCTCAGCAGCTAACACCTTCACTGAATCCAATAAATTTACATTCTCAAACCATGGCAATGGATTTACTAAACTTGCAATAAGTGCTAGTCCGACTAGTCCTTGGAACTTTTTATTTTTCATAAGTCCCTCTCCTTTTGTTTAATAAAATATTTTATATAAATAAAATACCTAAGATATTGTACCTCTTATGGGACCAAAAGTCAATTAGTTTGATGCATCAAATTTACACAAAGTAAACTTAGATAATCAACTTAATCTATTTACAATCTAATCAAAAATTATTTTCATCTGTATATCGAGTAATTATAGTATGTAGAAAGGCTAATGATAATCTTTGAAAATAACTATTTTACAGATGTCCTCCTTATCGTTTTTCACCCCAATATAGCCAATATGCTTGTCAAGATATGCTTTTCTTTCTATGCCAAAGCTTCTAATAATACTCAGACTCTATTGTGCCATAAAGCCACCACCTAAAAAAGAATTACCTTGTTGTCTACGACAATACCAGTTTCATTTGAGACTTTTATCAATGTGAGTTCCAAGACAAGATCGTTTTTTTTACTCCAATAATTTGACCGTATCCCCAGATAAAGACACGGTCAAAACTTTCCTATTTAATTTTCTTTCTAAAAAAGGATTCGCAAACACAAAAAAGGCACCCGAAGGTGCCTGGGCTAGCCATTAAGCATTGCCACCATTTTTCTTGATAATTTCATCCTGTACAGATTTTGGTACATCTTCGTAGTGGTCAAATACCATCATGAAAGTACCGCGACCTTGTGTAGCCGAACGAAGAACTGTTGCGTAACCAAACATTTCAGCAAGTGGTACATAAGCACGAACGATTTGTGTATTACCACGAGCTTCCATACCGTCAACACGACCACGACGTGCAGTCACGTGACCCATAACGTCACCAAGGTTATCTTCTGGCGCAGTGATGGTTACAAGCATCATTGGCTCAAGGATAGTTGGTTGAGCTGACTTAGCAGCTTCTTTAAGGGCAAGAGATGCTGCCACTTTGAAGGCTGTTTCAGATGAGTCGACATCGTGGTATGAACCATCGTACAGCTTAGCTTTCACGTCAACGATTGGATAACCAGCAAGCACACCATTGGCCATAGATTCTACGAGACCTTTTTCAACCGCAGGGATGAACTCACGTGGAACCACACCGCCGACGATTGCATTCTCGAACTCGAAACCTTTTCCTTCTTCGTTTGGAGTAAATTCAATCCAAACATCACCGAATTGACCTTTACCACCAGACTGGCGTTTGAAGAAACCACGAGCAGAAGTTTGTGCACGGAAGGTTTCACGGTAAGATACTTGAGGAGCACCTACGTTTGCTTCAACCTTAAATTCACGGCGCATACGGTCAACAAGGACATCCAAGTGCAACTCACCCATACCAGAGATAACTGTTTCACCAGTTTCAACGTTTGTTTCAACACGGAATGTTGGATCCTCTTCAGCCAATTTAGAAAGGGCAACACCCATCTTGTCTTGGTCTGCCTTAGACTTAGGCTCAACCATCAATTGGATAACTGGTTCTGGAACGTTGATGGACTCAAGGATAACCTTAGCTTTTTCATCTGTCAATGAGTCACCAGTTGTCGTGTCTTTCAAACCAACCGCAGCTGCGATGTCTCCTGAGTAAACCGTTTCGATTTCTTGACGGCTGTTTGCGTGCATTTGGAGGATACGTCCGATACGCTCACGTTTACCTTTAGAAGTGTTCATCACGTATGAGCCACTGTTGAGGACACCTGAGTACACACGGAAGAATGTCAAACGACCTACGAATGGGTCTGTCATAATCTTGAAGGCAAGAGCTGCAAATGGCTCTTCGTCAGACGCTGGACGCTCTTCTTCTGCGTCTGTGTCTGGATTGATACCCTTGATAGCAGGAATATCAACTGGGCTTGGAAGGTAGTCAATAACCGCATCAAGCATCAATTGAACACCTTTGTTTTTGAAGGCAGAACCACACAATACTGGGAAGAATTCAACGTTGATGGTCGCTTTACGGATACCAGCTTTCAATTCTTCGTTAGTGATTTCTTCACCTTCAAGGTATTTCATCATCAAGTCTTCATCCGTTTCAGCTACTGCTTCAACCAATTTTTCACGGTATTCTTGTGCTTGCTCAAGGTATTCAGCCGGAATATCTTCTTCAAGGATGTCTGTACCAAGGTCATTGGTATAGATTTCAGCTTTCATCTTGATCAAGTCAATGATACCACGGAATTCATCTTCAGAACCGATTGGTAATTGAATTGGATGAGCATTTGCTTGCAAACGATCATGAAGCGTTGATACTGAGTAAAGGAAGTCAGCACCGATTTTATCCATTTTGTTAGCAAATACGATACGTGGAACACCGTATTCAGTCGCCTGACGCCATACTGTTTCAGTTTGTGGCTCAACACCTGATTGTGAGTCAAGGACGGTTACAGCACCATCAAGAACGCGAAGTGAACGTTGTACTTCAATTGTGAAGTCCACGTGTCCTGGTGTGTCGATGATGTTTACACGGTGGTTATTCCATTGTGCTGTTGTCGCAGCAGATGTGATTGTGATACCACGTTCTTGCTCTTGCTCCATCCAGTCCATTTGTGATGCACCTTCGTGAGTTTCACCGATTTTGTGGATTTTACCAGTGTAGTAAAGAATACGCTCAGTTGTCGTCGTTTTACCTGCGTCAACGTGCGCCATGATACCGATATTACGAGTTTTTTCTAATGAAAATTCGCGTGCCATGAGGTTTGTTCTCCTATATTTTTAGTTTTCTATTTTGATTATACCATACTTTAAGAAAAGCGAGTGGGCAAATCCCACCCGCTTGATTGCTTACTAATGGTGTGAAATGGATGAGGTGGAACCACTATCCTAATTGAGTTCGAGCTAAAAGTTCTGGAAAAAAGTTCACTCCTCCTAGGGACCGGCCTAGTTCTTATTTTTCCTTGAACATTCTTAACGCTCTCACATCTTAATTGAACTCGGGCTACAACTCTCTGACAAAAAGAGGAATCTCATTGATTGCACAACAATCTGCTTCGATTCCCTATTTTGGCTAGGAGTTGCTTGACGCCCTCGTATCTTAATTAGTTGAGTTCGGACTAAAAATTCTGGAAAAAAGAGACGCAATTGTTTTGGCTTTAGCCAATTACAAGTGTGGCTACCTTTAGGTGTAAATCTTCCTTGGACCTTAAGGTCCATCGTCTGATTTCCTATTTTTCCTTGAATTTTCTTAACGTCCTCACATCCTATCTTACCAGCGGAAGTGTGCAAATGCACGGTTTGCTTCTGCCATTTTGTGAGTATCTTCACGTTTCTTAACAGCTGCACCTGTGTTGTTAGCCGCATCCATGATTTCTTTTGCAAGACGATCAATCATCGTATGCTCACCACGGTTACGTGCAATGGTCACCAACCAACGAAGACCAAGTGTCGTACGACGCTCTGGACGAACTTCAACTGGAACTTGGTAGTTAGAACCACCGACACGGCGTGCGCGTACTTCCAATACAGGCATGATGTTTTCCATCGCTGTTTCAAATACTTCAAGTGCATCGTTGCCAGTTGCTTCTTTGATTTGCTCGAAAGCACCATAAACGATTGATGCAGCTGTACCACGTTTACCATCCAACATAACACGGTTAATCAAACGAGTTACCAATTTTGAGTTATACAATGGATCTGGCAATACTTCGCGCTTAGGCGCTTGATTTTTACGACTCATTTATATTTCCCCCTTCTTAGCCTTTTGGACGTTTTGTACCGTATTTAGAACGGCCTTGCTTACGATCGTTAACACCTGCAGTATCAAGTGCACCACGAACGATATGGTAACGTACCCCTGGAAGGTCCTTTACACGTCCACCACGGAGAAGAACAACACTGTGCTCTTGCAAATTGTGGCCGATACCTGGGATGTAGGCAGTCACTTCAATCAAGTTGCTCAAACGCACACGAGCGAATTTACGAAGGGCTGAGTTAGGTTTTTTAGGTGTCATTGTTCCGACACGAGTTGCAACGCCACGTTTTTGTGGTGATGAAACGTTTGTTTGAACTTTTTTACGGCTGTTATAACCAACGTTCAAAGCTGGTGATTTAGATTTTTCTACTTTAGACTTACGTGGTTTGCGTACCAACTGGTTAATTGTAGGCATCTACATTCTCCTGTATATATTTTTTATTTTTGGTGACAGAGCATTGGTGACAACCTCTATCTGTGTGTACTTTTGCAACATTTGTCAGCACGTCCCTGTACACTCTTGAGAGACCAAAAGTAAAAAGTACCGTCTAACATAATACCACATCCCGTGGGTCTTGTCAAACAAATTTTATCAAAAAAACACAGCCTTGTGACTGTGCTTTCGTGTATATTTTTATCAGGGAATCAAAAATAAAACGATAATTATGACGAGTATAGCCGAGCATTAGTAGCCCATACCCATACCATCCATACCTTGTGGCATAGCTGGGGCTGCTGGTTCTGGCTTATTAGCAACGACTGCCTCTGTTGTCAAAATCAAGCTAGCTACTGAAGCTGCATTTTGAAGGGCTGAACGTGTCACTTTAACTGGATCAATGATCCCTGCTTCAATCATATTGACCCACTCACCTGTCGCTGCGTTGAAACCTGTGCCAAACTCTGAGTTTTTCAACTTATCAATGATAACAGAGCCTTCATAACCAGCATTGTAAGCAATCTGACGAACTGGCTCTTCTAGAGCGCGAAGAACGATATTTCGTCCTGTTTCATCATCGCCTTTTAGTTCAAGCTGAGCTACGCTATTGATCACATTTACAAGAGCTGTACCACCACCGGCAACAATTCCTTCTTCAACCGCAGCACGTGTTGCATTGAGAGCGTCTTCTATACGAAGTTTCATTTCTTTCAGCTCAGTTTCTGTTGCAGCACCGACCTTAATCACTGCCACGCCACCAGACAACTTCGCTAGGCGTTCTTGTAATTTCTCGCGATCAAACTCAGAAGTGGTTCCCTCAATTTGTGACTTAATCACTGCTACACGATTGCTGATAGCTTCTGGATTTCCGGCACCTTCTACAATAGTTGTGCCATCTTTATCAACGACAACCTTAGCTGCCTGACCGAGAGCCTCAATTGTCGCATCTTTCAAGTCCAAACCAAGGTCCTCAGTAATGACTGTTCCACCCGTCAAGATAGCAATGTCTTCCAACATAGCCTTGCGACGATCGCCAAATCCAGGTGCTTTGACAGCTACAACGTTAAAAGTACCACGAATTTTATTGAGAACAAGGGTCGGCAAGGCCTCGCCATCTACATCGTCAGCAATGATCAAAAGTGGACGATTGGTCTGCAAAATGCTCTCCAACAATGGCAATATATCTTGGATATGAGAAATTTTCTTATCTGTAATCAAAATAAATGGATTTTCAAGTTCTGCCACCATTTTTTCATTGTCTGTCACCATGTATTGTGAAAGATAACCACGGTCAAACTGCATACCTTCTACGACATCCAGCTCTGTTTCCATGCCACGAGATTCTTCAATAGTAATTACACCGTCTTTACCCACGCGCTCCATAGCTTCAGAGATGTACTCACCGACTTTTTCAGAACGAGATGATACAGCAGCTACTTGGGCAATAGCTTCTTTGCTTGAAACTGGAATTGCTTGCGCCTTCAAGGCCTCAACTGCTGTTGTGACCGCTGCTTCGATACCGCGACGGATACCGATTGGGTTAGCACCGGCAGTTACGTTTTTCAACCCTTCACGAACAATGGCTTGCGTTAAAAGTGTTGCGGTAGTTGTTCCATCCCCTGCAATATCATTGGTTTTTGAAGCCACTTCAGACACCAGTTTAGCACCCATATTTTCAAAATGGTCTTCCAACTCAATTTCCTTAGCAATGGTTACACCATCATTTGTGATGAGAGGAGAGCCATAGGCCTTTTCCAAAACAACATTACGACCCTTAGGTCCCAAGGTTACCTTAACAGTATCCGCCAAAATATCAACACCACGAACCATGCTCTCACGAGCGTCTGCTGCAAATTTAATTTCTTTTGCCATTTTATGCTACCAATTCCGTCAGAAAGCAAGAAGTGATGGGAATTGCAAAGCAAATCACCTCATTCTCGTAGCTTTCCAGACGGATTAAATCCTTTCTACTATGTTTTCTTATCCGATAATTGCTAAAATATCTGATTCACGGACAATATGGACAGTTTGATCACCGTCTTTAACCTCAAGCCCAGCATGAGCATCAACCAAAACCTTGTCACCAACTGCTACTTCTGGTGCTACTAAATCACCATTAAAGGTGTGAATCCCTTTTCCAACTGCAAGCACACTTGCTTCCCTCGTTTTTTCTTGGCTAGCTCCAGCTAGGACAAAACCGCCAACTGTTTGTTCTTTTTCTTCAAATTTTACGACGATACGATCGCCCAATGGTTTCAACATAGTTGATCCTCCTTCTAACTTTAGCACTCTTTAACGATGAGTGCTAATTACAATTCTTATTGTATCACTCGGTCAAAAATAGTCAAGACAATTCTACCAAGTTTTTGCAAAATCCATCTCAGGTCTGAGAAAACAGAGCAGCATATTATTATTGGCTAATGTATGCTATACTGTTCATAACAGTAAAGCAATAAGGAGATTCAAAGATGAAATTCCTTCGAGATTTGAAGAACGATTACTATAAAAGTCGCTTCTCCCTTCATGAAGGTTTTGCAGAATGGTTTTTAAAGCGCAAACTAGGTTTCTGGGGGAAGATAGCATTTGCCTATTTTCTTTGGTCCATCTGGTTACTTCTCTTTACACATCCACACTATGCTGTCTTTTTCTTCTACGGAGTCCTTATCGTATCTCTTGTTGTCATCGTGTTAGAATGGTTGAACAATCGGAAACAAAGATAGCAAAAAACGCCAGCCAAACTGACGTTTCAACAATTGAACTACCGTGCATTATCCGTCTTTTCCATTGATTGACTAACTCTGCCTTAGAATGGTAATTCTTCCTCTTCTAAAACTAGATCTGCAAGATCATCACCTACATTATTTTCACGCATGGCACGTTGAGCTCGGCTCTCTAACAGTTGGAAGGTCTGACCCAAGATTTCGGTCACATAGTGGTTGCTTCCGTCTTTTTCGTATTTTCGAGTTCGCAATTCTCCATCAATAGAAATCAGACTTCCTTTGCTTCCGTAGGAAACAAGCGTTTCTGCCAATTTTCCCCAGAAAATCACATTGAGGAAATCCGCCTCACGTTCACCATTCTCCGTCTTGAAACGTCTGTTGACTGCAATCGTTACACGGGTCAGTTTTTTCCCGGTGGATGTCTGGGTCAATTCAGGTTGAGCCGTCAAGCGACCAATCACAATAGTTTTATTATACATTTTTTATCCTCCTACTTATCTATTCGTAGGAAAGATGGTGAAATGATGAAAAAGGAGAAAATTTATGAAAAACATCCTTATCTCAAAGCTACAATCCACCCAATCGTATACCAATCAGGAACTAATCTGGCTGTTAGAAAACATCGGCCATCCAGACCCTACTATACGCGACGAACTGGTCTATGCTAG
Organism: Streptococcus sp. DAT741; assembly: GCF_009866825.1. Taxonomy (NCBI): domain Bacteria; kingdom Bacillati; phylum Bacillota; class Bacilli; order Lactobacillales; family Streptococcaceae; genus Streptococcus; species Streptococcus sp. DAT741. The sequence continues at coordinate 132,313 of NZ_CP019557.1, read as the reverse complement.
TTTTTGCCATATCTTTTTGGAGGGCTTGATTACAAGAGAACAAGCACAGTCGATACTGCAATTCTCTCAAGAAACCAAGCCATTTTCCCTGGAAGGCTCCACACAAAAACGAAGTTTTATTTGCTTACTTTACTCTCTGTTGCTGTCTGTCGATAATGAGCCAGAGTCTATTTATCATGCATTTTTAAGCACTAACGACCGCGAGCTACTCTTCCAGCAGGCCTTGGATTATTTGGCGATTGAGAATGATTGGTCTGGCTATGATGAAAAACTCGGTTGGATCCACACTGCTGCCCACGGAGCAGATTTTCTTCTGGCTGCAAGCTGTCATGATCAATTTCCCGCTGAAAAAAACAAAGAAGTCTGGCAAACTATTGTCACTTGTCTAACTAAACAAAGTAAAGTTTTCTCAGCTGGCGAGGAAATCCGTCTGGCACAAATCCCTGCCTACCTCCTGCTGAATGAAAAAGTGTCCAGCCAAGAGCTGACGGAATGGATTAGCAAGCTGGACTTTCCAAATCAAGAACCAGTAGACTACTTCCGGTGGCTCAATCTCCAACATTTTCTGTCTAGTCTTTACTTCCAACTTAGGTCACATCAAGCATTGACCGAAGAAATCGAACAGGCTATTGAAGGAAAAATTGAACCAACATAAAAGAATTGGCCAAAATCGACCAATTCTTCTTTTTCTATCCCTTCCAGTGTTTAACTGGATCAAAGGCCTCTCCGACCACTGCGGAGTCGTCTAATTCGATAATACCTCGAACTTGTGGTGCGTTTGGTAGAGCCAATTCACGTGGACTGCACATCATACCAAAACTATCTTCACCGCGCAATTTTCCTGGGAAGATTAGGCTACCGCTCGGCATCATTGCCCCCGGAAGAGCCACAATAGTTTTCAATCCTTGTGCAGCATTTGGCGCACCAGCTACGATTTGCACCGTTTTGTCACCGACATTGACCTGACAGATATTGAGGTGGTCGCTGTCTGGATGAGGAACCAATTCCGCAATCTGACCGACAACAAATTTCGGACTGTTGTCATTGACCAAGCTTTCTGCAAAACCTTCTTTTGCCAACTCTGTATTCAGGGTCTCCACCTGCTCATCAGTTAAGAAAACCTGACCATTTCCAGTAAGCTCAACCAAACTTGATGCTTCAAAGATATTCCAAGCTACTGTCTGACCTGTCTCTGCCAAGAATACACGCGCCACTTTTCCCTTACGCTCAAAAGCAACTGCTTGTCCCTTGTTTTCCATCACGATAACCATGAGAACATCGCCGACATATTCTCTATTGTATGTAAAAATCATTTTTTCTCCTTAATCTCTTCTCAACAAATACCAACTATAAGGTCAAGTTTTCGTTACCTAAATCATACCGAAAGACTACATATCCAATCCAGTTAAAAAGTTGATAATTTCTTCTTTGGTCTTGCGATTTTTATCTACAAAACGACCAATTTCTTGACCGTTTTTCAGAACGACTAAGCTCGGAATCCCTAAAATCGCCCATTGCTGTGCTAAAGACATAAAATCATCCCGATCTAATTGAACAAAAGTCAAATCAGGAAATTCTGCCTCAATGGCTGGCAAATGTGGTTTAATATAGTGACAATCCCCACACCAAGTTGTTACAAATAGGAAAACCGTTGGCTTGCCATCTTCAATCAGTTGAGCGACTTCTTCAATAGTCGTTGGAAAAATCATCTCTTCTCCTCCTCATAACGAATCGAACCTCGGACATTTTCAAACAAAAATATCTGACCCGCTTCCATCACAACCCCGCCAATCAGGACATCCTGCGTTGAAGCTGTTTCATCCACGTAAACTGTTGCTATCTCTCCTAAATCAGCGAAAAATTCACGCACCTCTTGCAAGGCCTGTGCTTTTTTACGTTCCTCTTGGATTTTACGGTAAAATTGAGCACTAGCGGTGAGCACACCTACCCCCAATAAGCCTGCTAGTAAGGCTGTTTTTTTCTTTTTCATACGGACTATTTTATCACAATTTCTAAGAATTTTCCTGAAAATATCATTGGAGTCTGTAATAGCTGAGATAACAGAAAATAAAGCGTTTCTTCATTATTTTGAGGATGTTTATAATATATAAAACTGTATCCTCATCAAAAGAATCTACCTATCACAAAATAAAATTTCCTAGTTCTTTGGGACAAGCTTAGCCACTTCATGATAAAATAGTAGTAACAATGTCATGGAGGCAAAACAAATGACCCTATTTGAAAAAATCAAGGAAGTAACCGAATTGCAAAGTCTACCTGGCTTTGAAAGTGAGGTCCGCAACCACATTCGTCAGAAAATTACGCCGCATGTAGACCATATCGAAACCGATGGTCTAGGTGGAATCTTCGGCATTCGAAAAGCAAGCGTTGAACATGCACCACGTATTTTAGTAGCCGCTCATATGGATGAAGTAGGCTTTATGATTAGCCAGATCAAACCTGATGGTACATTCCGTGTGGTAGAGTTAGGTGGCTGGAATCCGCTGGTCGTATCTAGTCAAGCCTTTACTCTCCATTTGCAGGATGGACGTACGATTCCTGCAATTTCAGGCTCAGTACCTCCCCATCTTTCCCGTGGTGGCAATACACCTAGTTTGCCTGCTATCGCAGACATCATTTTCGATGCTGGATTTGCCAATTATGATGAAGCATGGACTTTTGGTATACGTCCCGGAGATGTATTGGTCCCTAAAAATGAGACAATCCTCACCGCCAACGGAAAAAATGTCATCTCTAAGGCTTGGGACAACCGCTTTGGTGTCCTTATGGTGACCGAATTATTAGAACATCTATCCGGACAAGTTCTTCCTAACCAACTGATTGCAGGAGCCAATGTACAAGAAGAAGTTGGATTGCGTGGTGCTCATGCTTCTACAACCAAATTCAATCCTGATATTTTCCTAGCTGTTGACTGTTCCCCTGCTGGAGATATTTACGGTGACCAAGGCAAAGTCGGTGACGGAACTCTCCTTCGATTCTACGATCCTGGTCATATCCTTCTAAAAAATATGAAAGACTTCCTCCTGACGACTGCCGAAGAAGCAGGTGTTAAATTCCAATACTATTGTGGCAAAGGTGGTACAGACGCTGGAGCTGCTCATTTAAAAAACCAAGGAGTCCCATCAACCACTATCGGTGTCTGCGCGCGTTACATCCACTCACACCAAACACTCTACAGCATGGATGATTTTTTAGAAGCACAAGCTTTCTTGCAGGCTTTAGTTAAAAAATTAGACCGTTCAACTGTTGACCTGATTAAAAATTATTAACCCTCAAAGCCTGAGCTAAAAGAAACAACTAATAAAAACACAGAAATAGTGACTTGGTACGATTCAAGAATGCGGTATTTCTGTGTTCTTTTTGTTTCGTTTCTGAAACAAGACTTAACTATTTTAGTTAATTTTATAAGCCGAATAATATCAGTCGAGCTGCTCCGATAGATTCGCTCAATTTCTCCAAAACAGCTTGGTTCGTGTATCGCTTGGAATAGGAAAAATCGAAGCTAAGGAGGATAAGCTCATTATTTGATACTACGTTCAGAAAATGAAGTTTTTTAGGTATCTAAGCAATAAAGTAGCAATGTCATAAAATATGTTCCAAAATATACTTCCGAACATGGGTTATAAAGTAAAGCGAACCTGTGATGATATAAAGCTTGTCTGGATTTTTCAAATCTAGCTGTGCAAGCCACTCCTGATAGGTTTCAACACGTGCACAGTCCGCTGGGTAATCAGCTAATCTTACTGCCCTATTATCGTCAAAACTAGTAACAGTGACAGAACCAACCTGCTCCAATATCTGTATCATTTGATCTATGGGTTTAGTGTTGATCGCCGCAAATAGAATCTCACAATCGCGGTCTGCATACCTATCTACTATCAACTGTCGGAGAACGGCTATACTCTCATTATTATGGGCACCATCAATCATCAGATTAGGCAGAATCATCTCTAAACGTCCCGGCCAAATGGCTTGGGATAAACCTTGGCGGATGGTATCATTCGTAATAACTGGAAATTCAGTTTTCAATAGTTGGGCTGCTGTCACTGCCAGAGCTGCATTGGCCTTTTGATGCTGTCCCTGCATCTGCAAGGTTAAGCCGTCTACCCTACCAAGTAAAGTAGATACTGCAAAATCGGCATCGCTACTTTCCAAAAGAATATCTCGCTCTAAAGCGTACGTCCGACTTTGTAATCTGCAAGCCTGCTCTTCAAAAATGTGAGCTACTTCTGGCTGGTCTGTCGCATAGACAAGTGGAACTCCCTCACGCAGAACAGCCACCTTATGTCTGGCAATGTCTGCATGGGTATCCCCAAGGAAAGCCTGATGGTCCAATCCAATTGAGGGACAAACCACTACTAGAGGCGAAAGAACATTGGTTGCATCAAGCAAGCCACCCATACCAGCTTCAACCAAGAGAATATCTGGTCGCCGATAATCAGCAAAATAGACAAACATAGCAACCACCACAATCTCAAACTCAGAAACAGTACCCAATCTGTCAGCCTTGTCCAACTCTTCAATAGATGGGAGCAAATCCGTCACAATGCTGGCAAAATCTTCTTCTGAAATCATCTTATTTTGAAAGACGATTTGTTCCCTAAAATCAATAATAGACGGCGAGGTAAAGCGCCCAACGCTGTAGCCTGACGATTGAAGAATGAACTGTAAGGCGTTTAAGGTGGACCCCTTACCATTCGTCCCTACAAAATGAACCGTTGGCAACTGTAATTGAGGATGCCCCCATCGCTCCAAAAGCCATTGCACACGTGCTACTCCATTCTCTAAATCTGAAGCAGGACGACTTGCCAGCCATTGCATGGTTTCTTGATAATTCATAAATTCCTTTCTTACTATCTTTAATGAGAATCAACTGATAAATAAGCCATTCTGTTCTACAAAAAGAAGCAACAAGGGATGATTGTTGCTTTTGTTTATTATTTTTTCAGCCCCATCAACTTCCGAAAGTCTGGAATCCGTTGTAAGGCAGGTAATATCAACATGGTCACTAAAATTCTAAAAGGAATTTCGAAAACTGCCTTGACCAAGCGAATACTATATAGAGCAATCCATGGTGTTCCATAGTGAATGTGTAAGGCAAGAGGTGTTAATACAAATGAGATAACCAGTTGGATGAGAAAGACAACTCCTGCCACATAGAGCCAATCTTGCTTGTTCTGCACATCTAAAGGTTTTTGATAATAGAACCAACCATAGATGAAGGCTGAAACAGCTTCTATAAAAATCCATGTAAAAATAAACGGCTGCCCACCCATCAAGGCCACCACAGGATCTGAAATCCCGGCTGCAATCGCAGCCCAAACTGGACCCGCAACAGCTCCCAAAATCGTCTTTGGAATAAAAGTGAACTGGATCTGCAGTATTTCGGATAAACGAATAGAAAAATAATTTTCAATGACCATGACCATAGTCAATGAAATGGCAATGGCAGCAATGAGCTGCACAGTCAACTGTGGAATTTTCTTTCCCATAAAATCAAACGCTCCTTTTTAAAACGGAGCTGTCGTTTTCGACAGCGGATGCAATGGTTTACCGCGCTTATCGCTTCGTTGTGTGGCAACATCCCATCCACACACACTTAACGCAAACCACCTACTCTGTGCAAATTCCTTTGCCCGTCTATTCTACCACATTGCCTAGATTTTTACCAGTTTCTATGGTTTGTTGAACGATGCTACAGTATAGCTCTCACCTCGCCCGACTCTAGGTTATATCGACATCCGTCCTAGTGATGAATAAGAAAAACTGACAAGCCTCTGCCTGCCAGTTCATCTGTTATTTCAAACGTTCAACTTCTCGCGCGATAACCAACTCTTCATCTGTTGGGATAACCAAAACACGAACTTTTGATTCTGGTGTTGAAATATCGCCATAGCTACCAAATACATTTTTAGCTGGATCCAACTCGATGCCAAACCAAGATAAACCTTCAACTACATCGTTACGCATGAGCGGCGCATTCTCACCCATCCCTGCGGTAAAGACAATCGCATCTGCACCATTGAGAACTGCTAGGTATTGGCCAATAAATTTCTTGATACGGTCAATAAAGATGTTATAGGCTAAAACTGCATCTGGATTTTTATCTTGCAAACCAGACTCAATATCTCGCATATCACTTGAGTAACCAGATACACCAAGTAGACCAGATTGTTTATTGAGCATGTTGACTACATCTGCTGCATCTTTTAATTCCTCGACATTCGCAATCAAATAAGGAATGATTGCAGGGTCAATATCACCTGAACGGGTTCCCATCATTGGACCAGCAAGCGGTGTGAACCCCATTGACGTATCCACTGACTGTCCATGGTAATTAGCGGTAATAGATACTCCATTTCCGATATGAGCGGTAATCAGCTTCAATTCATCAATTGGACGCCCTAGTACTTTTGCGGCTTCATGAGCCACATAAAAGTGGCTAGTCCCGTGAGCACCATATTTACGAACTTTGTGGTCAGTATAGTACTTTTGCGGAATTGGATAGAGATAGGCATGTCTTGGCATGGTAGTATGAAAGGCTGTATCAAAGACAGCAACATTCACAACTTCTGGCAATACTTCTTCAAACGCACGCATCGCTGCTACGTGAGCTGGATTATGAAGAGGTGCCAAGGCACTCAATTCCTCAATTTGCTGAATCTCTTTTTGACCAATGACTGTTGATTCTTTGAAAATTTCTCCGCCAGCAACCACACGGTGACCTATACCAGTGATTTCTTCATAAGCAGCAATAATATTGTGCTTGAGCAAATCTTGCAGAAGAATCTTGACAGCTACTGTGTGATTAGGAATATCTAGAACTTCGCTCTCTTTTTTCCCGTCATACTTGACTGTCGAGATGGAATCCTTCAAGCCGATACGCTCAATGATTCCTGCTGCTAATACGGTTTCTTCTGGCATTTGATAGAGTTGCCATTTCAAACTAGAACTACCTGCGTTAATAGCGATTGTTTTTGACATAACTTACCTCTTTTAAAGCGTTTTCCCAACTAGTATATCAAATTTTCACTCAAATTGCATTTTCTTGCTTCCAATTTTTAAAATTGATCATAAACTGTTGAACTGTCTCTGGGTCTTGGAGACTTTGCAAAGGGTAAACAAAGGGAGTCAATGCTCTAGCTGTTTGTTTTTGTAGAATAAAAATAGACTTAGCCATGGCAGCTTTTCCAAATAAGGTTGGCGGAAGAGCAATCATAGCTACAATATTGGCCTGCTCCTGTAGCCAGATTTTCAATAGGTCGCTTTGTGGACTAGTCAAAAGGTCATTGGGAGCCAAGAGAATGGCAAATCCATCTTTCTCAAGATACTTGAGAGATTGTTCCATGAGCAAATGGTGAGCGTAGGTATGCTCCGTCTGACTGGCTACCTGATAGCGACTAGCAATCTGGTCATCTGGATAGTAGCCAATCGGCAAATCACTTAAAATGACTTGGCTTTCCTTCAAAATCTGCGGACGCACTGCATCACCTTGAGCAAAGCTAATTTCTGCCTCCATGACATCTGCGATACTGGCTGATAAGTCGATCAAAAGGTCATCCACTTCAATACCAAGATAATCTAGTTTTTTCTGGCTAGCATTGAGAATAGTCTGGGCTAAATTTCCTGTCCCTGATCCGATTTCTAGGATTGTCACTTGTGGGGTTGAAATAAGCTGATCCACTAAAAATGACAAGATAAAGCCTATTGAATCTGGTGTAAATTGATGATTATACTGAAGAGGTTCCGTCTGATTGGCCTTGATTAAGAGAAATTGATAGGAACGACGCCATTCTTCCTTGGTCAAGTCTAAACCTTTCACAGTCTGGTTGTTCCTTGCAACCAAATCAATCTCATGCTGGCCAGCTACGTAGGCTGCATTCTGCTCAATCATGGCATCATAAATATTCGTACCCAACTGATTTTGGATGGTCTGTACATTTTCTAATAGCAGGTCATAGACCTGTTCAATCTTTTCAAAATTCATACCCTTATCTTATCAAAAATCCCTCATTTTGACTAGGGATTGGAAACTGATAGCTGAAGCTTTTGCCATCACTTAACCGAACAACAAGCTTTACAGACTGATTTTCTCGTCTGTAAGCAACCTCACCTGTCGAATAAAAATTTCGTCCTTCGCTGAGTGGATTGAGGTGTTCAGCTTGCAATTTCTGAGTAGATACTCCCTCTTCTTTTTCTTGTACTCGTGTCTCTTGATCTGCCAACATATCCTCCAAGGTCCATCGAGCCATGATATAAGCTGTAGCTTGCTGCCTAGATACTTGTACTAGCTGACTTTCTGCTATCTGGCGATTGAGATAAAACTGAAGAATGAAGCTAAAGATTGCCAGCATCAACAGGGCATAGAGTAAAATACCTGCCTTAACCTGTTTTTTCAAAAGCATAGATAAAGGTTCGCTCCTCTCCATTTGTAAAGGTAAAATCCATTCTAACTAGTCTTCCCTCTTGAACAATTTCCGTCGCTTGAAGACCGTATAACATAGGCTGATACCCTTGCCCCTTCTCATTCGTCTTCCGAAAATCATCCGAACGTGATTTTCCAAAGGCAAGACCTTGACCTTCCTTATTGATGTAGATTCTGTTATTCTCAACTCTAACCAAAGCCGCCTGAGCCCATTCTGCACGCAGCTGATCCGAGAAAAGGAGCCAATCCTTTTGAAGCACCTTGCTTTGGTAACGAACTTCATGAGAAATCAATTTGCTTAATCCTTCAAATACTAAGAGACTCCCCGACAGGACGACCAAAGCCACTAAACATTCTAAAAGAGTAAAAGCTGGAGCCCTAGTTTTTAGCAATGTGCAAAACCTCCTTCCCTTCGTGAAAAACGACTAATTGATTTGAACTCCGTTGTACAGTCACCTCCACACTATTGAGTACCAAATGATGTTGCCTGGTCTGCACAGCCATCTGAGCCAGATTGAGAATTTCCTGTTGTTTTAATTCCCAAGCCTGACGCCTCCGGCCAGTAGTTATAGCTGATAGAAGCAAGCTACAAATAGCAACAAAGGCTGCCAGAGCTACCAAACTTTCCAGCAAAACATAGGCCTTATTCTTCTGATTTTTTATAACGACCACTCCCCATATATAATTGATAAGTCACTGTCTTTCCCTTCAGTCGAAAACGGATTTTAGCCAGAGAGGAGTTGCCCCCATTTTTATAAAACACAAGGCTCTTCTCCTCTAAAACAGTAACCTGCCTAGGCACTCGGACTGTCTGGTAGCCATTAGTGAGGCTTTCTTCATTTATCTTGAGAGTCAGCTCTTGCTGAAAATTTGCGGCAAACTGTTGACTGTCCTTATAAAGAGCCTCAAATTCCCAAAGAAAAACTTGTTCTTGCACGACTTGAAAGGTTCTTTGAACGGTTCCAGACAAGATGAGGGTTAGAAAACTGACTACAAATAAAGCCAGAAGACTTTCTAAAAGGGTAAAGGCAGGCAAACTATGCTTATTTCTTCGCATTCTGATATTGCTCTAGCTGTTTTTCCGTGATGTATCCTTTATTTTTTAACTCTTCTGCTGAAGGTTGATGACCATGTTCCAATTGATAGAGTTCTTGCTGACTTTCTACAATTTTAACAACCGCTTCATTTCCTTTCTTCTGGACAGTTTCGCTGTGCTTACTCAAATTCGGCACAAAAAGCAACAAGAGAACACTAATAATTAAAAGAACAACTAACATCTCTACCAGTGTAAAGGCTTTATTCTTCATTTCGATGATTTTTTTCATTTTAACTCCATATTCTGATAAATAGGCAGCAACATGGCTGCGTAGATAAGAACGACCATCAAGGCTACAAAGAGAAAGACTAGCGGTTGAATCAACTGCATGGCCCTATTGACTCGGGAGAAAAATTCTTCCCAACACTCCGCTGCATACAATGCCAACTCGCTTCCCAGTTTGGATTTGACTTGTCCATACTCAATAATCAAACTCAACTCTCGCTTGAAAAATGGATAGGACTGAATATGATAATGGAAGCTCTGACCATTTGAAAGAGCTGATTCTAAATCTTCTCCAATCTCTCTGAATAATTGCGACCGCTGTGTCTGCATCAACTCCACAATCTGTGGCATTTCTAAGCCCTGACCGATTAGACTTCCCCACTCCCTAGCATAATACGCTGTTAGATAGGTTTGGATAACTTTTCCCAAAAATGGCAAAGCAACCAAGCGTGAAAAGACCTTGATTTTGCTCGCTTTGCGATAGCAAGTAAGACCTGCTAAAACTCCTACCGATAATAAGAAAACTACGGATAAAAAAATAGCTGGTAAGTGGTTAATCAACACCGTTGCTATGTTTTCTTCTTCCAATTGCGGCAAGAGATAGTTTTTCAAGCCTACTACAATCAGGAGAAGAAAAGCCAGTAAAATGACTGGATAAGTGGCAACCTTGATCAATTTTTTACGGATTTTACTGACATTTTCCAGATAGGACTGTATGTGGAACAGACTCAAACTAGTATTACCATGAACTTCTGCAAGAGAAACCTGAGTGACAACAGCATCCGAAAAACGAAGATCCGCTAGAAGGCTAGAAAATGGTTTACCAGCCAACAGTCCATCTGATAAAACCTGTGTGTAACGGTCCGCCAGGAGCTGACTACGCCTGAGAAAATCCACAATTTCTCCCAAATGAAAACCACTTGCAAAGAGATTGTTAAATAATTCAATCACCTTACGCTGGTGATCCAAAGACAATTTTTTCTGTCTCTGCCTGTCTATGACTGATATATCCTGCTGCAAAAAGGCTATCAATCTGTTTATTCCACTGGTCAGCAGAATGGTTTTGGAAGTTTTCTTTAGCAAAATCTACAACACCCCCTCCCCCAATCAAACGTTGATAGGCAATTCCTTGAAGGGCATTATTTAACTCCTCTGTACTGACACCCAGCTCTAGCATCCGAGCATAGACCCCTGAAATACTGCGAGCATGGACAGTAGAAAAAACTGTTGCACCTGTCAGACTAGCACGAATGACTGCCCTTGCTGTTTCTGCATCTCGTATTTCCCCAATAATCAGTAAATCCGGCCGATGACGAAGAGACAGCTTAATCAGATTGTCATACGTTGCCCCAATCGCTTCATTGAGCTGAAGTTGGAGCATATCTTCCTGTTTGATTTCTACCGGATCTTCAATCGTTAAAATCTGTTTATCTGGGAATTTCAGCCTAGCAAGATGGTACATAAGCGTGGTTTTGCCAGAGCCGACCGGACCCGAAAAAAGGTAGAGTCCTCGCCCCTTGATTTCCCTAGCAATCCGCTCTGCTGCCTCAAACCAAAACTTGAGTTCCTTATCGTTATCGTACAGCAATCGAATCACCAAACTCTCCTTACCTCGATAATCACCAACAGTGGACAAGCGGAGGGAGATCTGCCCTGAACCATAATTATAATCACAAGAACCTTGCTGACTGCGACGCTTTTCACCGACATTCAAACCAGCCAAAAACTTGAAATGACTGATGATGGCTGTCACTTCTTCTTCATTCAATTCCTGCAAAAATACTCGTTCATCCATAATCCGATGATAGAGCTGATAGGACTCCCCTCGCGGAACCAAATAAAGGTCGCTAACCCTAGCAAGCACTGCTTGCTCCACCATCTGTCTTGCTTTTTCTTGAATCATAATACCTCCTTACCTTTTTATTCGCAAAATAGCTTGTTTTTTGGAAAAATTTTGTTATACTCAATAAAAATAAAAAAAACAATAGTAATACTTGGAAATGAGACAGTTGACAAGATCAACTTTTGATTTTTATAGAATACAAACAAATTTGGAGGTAACTATGGAAAAATTAAGACAAGGCAATCATATTCGCATCGTTAGCCCATCATCTTCTATTGAGAGAATCGGTGGCTTTGAGGCCAATTTGGCAGCAAAAGAAAAATTGGAAGAACTAGGATTCAAACTTTCTTTTTCTGAGCATTATTTTGAAAATGATATTTTCTATTCTTCTTCCATAGCGAGTCGGGTGGCAGATTTAGAGGTTGCCTTTTCGGATGAGACAGTTGACGCTATCATGACAACCATCGGCGGCTTCAATTGTAACGAACTCTTGCCTTATCTGGATTATGACCTGATTGCACGCAATCCGAAAATTTTCTGCGGCTATTCAGATACGACTGCTCTCCTCAATGCCATCTACGCCAAGACTGGCATGCAAACCTACATGGGACCGGCCTATTCTAGCTTTAAGATGAAAGAAGGCCAACCGTACCAAACCGATTCTTGGCTCAAAGCAGTTACGCAAAATCAGTACGAATTGATTCCGAGCTCTCAATGGTCTAATGATGCTTGGTACTTACCTGATACTCCTCGCACCTTTTTCCCAACTGACTGGAAAGTCTACAATCCAGGTCAGGCCTCTGGCATTGCTATAGGTGGAAATATCTCAACGCTTAATCTTCTAACCGGAACTGAGTTTGCACCCAAACCTGATAGGTACATACTTTTTCTGGAAGAAGCCGAAGACGATCGCTACGATGTTATCAGTCGGCACTTGGCTGCTCTTCTTCAGGCCTACCCTAATCCTCAAGCTGTCTTATTGGGACGTTTTCCAAAGGAAACAAAAATGACTGAAGAAATTCTCTTGGCCATCTTGGATAAGCACCCCATCCTCAACACCATCCCAGTACTTTATGATTTGGACTTCGCCCATACTCAACCTCTCTTTACCATTACTATTGGCGGACAGGTGCAAGTAGACACGGAAAGTTTGTCAGTTAGATTTTACTAGCAAAAAGGATTGATCCAATTGAGGTCAATCCTTTTTCCTATTCATAATTAATACACTTACTTTGATTTAGCTTACATGGTCTCATTCTCGATTGCTTTAATTTATTTGCAACCCCAGTGGGTAAGTGTTCCTTAGATTCCACCAACATGAGTGAATGATAGCGTTGCAGATACTCATCACATTCCTCACACCAATGCCGGTCGGATTCATCCCAGAAAGCCACCATGGTCTCATTTTTACTTTTCCTCATGGGAAAGCTCTCTGATAACAACAACAACTCTCTCTGAAAAGCATTGATGGCATCCTCATAACGGTCAAAAACTGTCCTACTGACAACATCTTCTTCCCAACCATCTAGGAACCACCATGGTTCAAAATCCCCATACATTTTAATCACTTGATACATACTACATACTTCCTTTTTCCTATACAATTATATCTCAATTGTACAATTTTAGAAAACATTCTGCTTACCAAATACCCTATATAAAAAAGCTAAAAGCACATCTCCAAATTGAGATGTGCTTGTCTATTATTCAGTCGCTTCTTCAAGCCTAGCTTCCTCAGCAAGCTCTTCAGCTATAGTATCTTCAATGATTTCAACCTCATTGATAGCTTGTGGTTCAAGATTACGATAGCGGGCCATACCTGTACCTGCCGGAATAATCTTACCGATGATAACATTTTCTTTAAGACCAAGAAGGTTATCACGTTTACCACGAATCGCTGCATCTGTAAGAACACGAGTCGTTTCTTGGAAGGATGCCGCCGATAAGAATGAGTTAGTCTCAAGGGAAGCCTTGGTAATCCCCATAAGGACTGGGCGTGCTGTCGCTGGAATACCACCTGCAATGACCACTTCAGCATTGGCATCGGTAAAGTCAGTAATATCCATAAGTGTCCCCATAAGAAGATCGGTATCACCCGGATCCATAACACGTACTTTGCGAAGCATCTGACGAACCATAACCTCAATGTGTTTGTCGCCAATTTCTACCCCTTGACTACGGTAAACTTTTTGAACTTCAGAAAGAAGATAGGTTTCCACTGCCAAGACATCACGAACTTCAAGTAAGCGTTTTGGCTGGATAGAACCTTCTGTAAGAGCAGCACCGCGGGCAACTTGATCACCTACTTCAACCTTCATACGAGCTGTAAATGGCACTACATACTCACCTTCGCCCGTAACACCTTTGACAAAGACCTTCTTGGTACGCGTCGAAGCATCTTCTTCAATCGCTGTGACTTCACCTTTGACCTCAGTAATGACTGCTTCACCTTTAGGATTACGCGCTTCAAAGATTTCTTGAACACGAGGAAGACCCTGTGTAATATCACTGTTTGAGGCTACACCACCCGTGTGGAAGGTACGCATGGTAAGCTGTGTACCAGGCTCACCAATAGACTGAGCAGCGATCGTACCAACTGCTTCACCAACTTCAACTGCATCTCCTGTTGCCAAGTTGATACCATAGCAGTGACGGCAGACGCCATGCCGAGTATTACATGTAAATACGCTACGGATAGTCACTTGCTCCACACCACTATTTACGATTTCACGGGCAATATCTTCAGTAATCAATTGATTTGGACCGATAATAACTGCGCCGGTTTCAGGATGTTTAACAGTTTTCTTGGTGTAACGTCCTTGAAGACGTTCTTCAAGTGGCTCAATCATTTCCTTACCATCGGTAATAGAACGGATGTCAAGACCTCGATCAGTTCCACAGTCATCCTCACGGATAATCACATCTTGGGCAACGTCAACCAAACGACGAGTCAAGTAACCAGAATCGGCAGTCTTCAAGGCCGTATCCGTCATACCCTTACGGGCACCGTGAGTTGAGAAGAACATTTCGAGTACCGAAAGACCCTCACGGAAGTTAGACAGGATTGGCAATTCCATGATACGTCCATTCGGTGCCGACATCAGACCACGCATACCCGCAAGCTGTGAGAAGTTGGAGATGTTACCACGAGCACCAGAGTCCATCATCATGACGATAGGGTTCTTCGAATCTTGTTTTTCAACAAGACGTTTTTCAAGTTTTTCTTTAGCCGAACGCCACTCATCAGTAACTGCTGCATATCGTTCATCATCGGTAATCATACCACGACGGAATTGTTTCTTGATTTGCTCTACACGTTCGTGAGACTCTTCAATGATTTCAGCCTTGTTATCAATAACTGGAATATCTGCAATACCCACTGTCAAACCAGCGAGCGTTGAATGATAGTAACCCAAGTCTTTCAAGCGGTCAAGAAGGGCTGAAGTTTCTGTTGTACGGAAACGTTTGAAGATTTCAGCGATGATATTTCCAAGATTTTTCTTCTTGAACGGTTGATTGAGAGGTAAGGCTGCAATAGCCGCTTTGATGTCAGAACCCGGTTCCAAGAAGTATTTGTCTGGTGTACCATCAGTTAAGTTGGCATTATTTGGCTCTTGTAAATAAGGCAGACCTTCTGGCATGATTGCGTTGAACAAGATTTTTCCGACGGTTGTCATCATCACCTTGTGTTTTTGATTATCCTTCCAAGGCTTATCTAGACTATCCGTTGCAATCCCTACACGTGTGTGCAAATGAACATAACCATTGCGGTAGGCCATAATGGCTTCATCCGCATCTTTAAAGACCATACCTTCGCCCTCACGACCCGCATCTTCCATGGTTAGATAATAGTTACCCAAGACCATATCTTGAGACGGTGTTACAACTGGCTTACCATCTTTAGGGTTTAGGATGTGTTCTGCTGCCAGCATGAGGATACGAGCTTCTGCCTGTGCTTCTTCTGATAACGGAACGTGAATCGCCATCTGGTCACCGTCAAAGTCCGCATTATAAGCTTCACAGACAAGTGGATGCAGACGAAGAGCCTTACCATCAATAAGAACCGGCTCAAAAGCCTGAATACCCAAACGGTGGAGGGTCGGTGCACGGTTCAAGAGAACAGGATGTTCTTTGATAACTTCTTCCAAGATGTCCCAAATACGATCATCCCCACGTTCAATTAAACGTTTTGCAGCCTTTACGTTACCAGCAATTTCACGAGCGACAATTTCACGCATGACAAATGGCTTGAACAACTCAATAGCCATCTCACGTGGAACACCACATTGGTACATTTTAAGAGTTGGACCAACAGCGATAACCGAACGACCTGAGAAGTCAACACGCTTACCAAGCAAGTTTTGACGGAATCGACCTTGCTTACCTTTTAGCATGTGGCTGAGCGATTTGAGTGGACGGCTACCCGGTCCTGTGATAGGACGGCCACGGCGGCCATTATCAATCAAAGCATCAACCGCTTCTTGTAGCATACGTTTCTCGTTTTGCACGATGATTCCTGGAGCATTTAGCTCTAAAAGGCGCGCCAAACGGTTATTACGGTTAATAACACGGCGGTACAATTCATTCAAGTCAGAAGCAGCAAAACGCCCCCCATCCAACTGGACCATCGGACGCAAATCTGGTGGAATAACCGGAAGAATGTTAAGGATCATCCATTCAGGCTTGTTCCCAGATTTGTAAAAAGCATCCAGTACGTCCAAGCGACGAACTGCCTTAATCCGCTTTTGACCAGAAGCTGTTTTTAATTCCTCTTTCAAAGCCGCAATTTCTTTTGGAAGATCAACTTGTTTCAAAAGATCTTGAATGGCTTCTGCTCCCATTTTAGCAACAAATGAGCCATAACCATACTCACGCAAGCGTTCACGATACTCACGTTCAGTCATGATTGATTTGTGCTCAAGCGGGGTATCTTTTGGATCGATAACCACATAAGCTGCAAAATAGATAACTTCTTCCAGCGCACGAGGACTCATATCCAAGGTCAAGCCCATACGGCTTGGAATCCCCTTGAAATACCAAATATGTGAAATGGGTGCCTTCAACTCGATGTGCCCCATACGCTCACGACGAACTTTGGCACGAGTCACTTCTACACCACAGCGGTCACAAGTAATTCCTTTGTAACGGATACGCTTGTATTTTCCACATGAACACTCCCAATCCTTGGTTGGACCAAAAATCACCTCGTCAAAAAGACCGTCACGTTCTGGCTTGAGTGTACGATAGTTGATTGTTTCAGGTTTTTTAACCTCACCATAAGACCATGAGCGGACCTTGCTTGGTGAAGCTAACGTGATTTGCATACTTTTAAATCGATTTACATCAACCACTAATAATCCCTTTCTTTACTTGTGAGAGGTCGGTTTCCCATACCTCGAATTTTTCAATAGTGAGAATGAGCGGAAGGGACTTTTATCTCCTTCCTAACCGACACCTTTACATTCTAGGTGTCAGGCTAAAAACATCCCCCGGATGTTCCGACTCTTTCGTATCTCTAGGAGTCGGGCTAAAAACATCCCCCGGACGTTCCGACTCTTTCGTATCTCTAGGAGTCGGGCTAAAAACATCCCCCAGATGTTTTTAGTCCTCTGCGGCTGCGAAGGCTGCGGCTGCATCTGCAGCGGCTTTCGCACGCGCTTTTTCAAGATCATCTACGTGGATGATGTCGTCATCTTCACCTTCATCAAGGTCACGTAATTCTACTTCATTATTATCTTCATCCAGGACACGCATATCCAAACCAAGTGATTGCAATTCTTTGACAAGAACGCGGAAGGATTCTGGAACTCCTGGTTTTGGAATTGGCTTACCTTTCGTAATCGCTTCATAAGCTTTCAGACGACCTGTTACATCATCTGACTTGTAGGTCAAGATTTCTTGAAGAACATTGGAAGCACCGTAGGCTTCAAGTGCCCAAACCTCCATCTCCCCAAAACGCTGACCACCAAATTGAGCCTTACCTCCGAGCGGCTGTTGCGTAACGAGGGAGTATGGTCCGACAGAACGAGCATGAAGCTTATCATCGACCATGTGATGGAGCTTGATCATGTACATGACACCAACAGACACACGGTTATCAAATGGTTCACCAGTACGGCCATCGTATAAGATGGTCTTGGCATCAGAATCCATTCCTGCTTCTTTAACAGTTGACCAGAGATCCTCTGAGCTCGCACCATCGAAAACCGGTGTTGCGATATGGATACCCAAGTTACGAGCAGCCATACCCAAATGCAGTTCCATAACCTGACCGATATTCATACGAGATGGCACCCCAAGTGGGTTCAACATGATATCAACTGGTGTTCCATCTGGAAGATATGGCATATCTTCAACTGGTACGATACGAGAAACGACACCCTTGTTACCGTGACGACCGGCCATCTTATCTCCGACCTTAATCTTACGTTTTTGAGCGATATACACACGCACCAGCATATTGACACCTGACTGTAGCTCATCACCGTTAGCACGCGTAAAGATTTTCACATCACGAACAACACCATCTGCACCGTGTGGTACACGAAGAGAAGTATCACGTACTTCACGTGATTTATCACCGAAGATAGCATGCAAGAGACGCTCCTCAGCAGAAAGATCTTTCTCACCTTTTGGTGTGACTTTACCAACAAGAATATCGCCTTCTTTAACTTCTGCACCGATACGGATAATTCCCATTTCATCCAAGTTTTTGAGTGCATCCTCACCAACGTTTGGAATTTCACGAGTAATTTCTTCAGGACCTAACTTCGTATCACGTGTTTCTGATTCGTATTCCTCCAGATGAACAGATGTATAAACATCATCCTTCACCAAACGTTCACTCATAATAACAGCGTCCTCGAAGTTGTATCCTTCCCAAGTCATATAGGCAACGATTGGGTTTTGACCAAGAGCCATTTCCCCGTTTTCCATAGATGGACCATCTGCGATAAAGTCACCTTTCTCAACTATATCACCCAATTTAACGAGTGTACGTTGGTTATAGGCCGTACCTGAGTTTGAACGGCGGAATTTAGATATGCGGTACACATCAAGCGAACCATCCTCGCGGCGAACTTCTACCTTGTCCGCATCTGCATAGGTTACCTTACCATTGTGTTGAGCGATAATAGCCGCACCAGAATCATGGGCTGCTTGGTATTCCATACCAGTACCAACGTAAGGAGCCTTTGGATCAATCAATGGAACAGCCTGACGTTGCATGTTGGCTCCCATAAGGGCACGGTTAGAGTCATCATTTTCCAAGAAAGGGATACATGCTGTCGCAACCGCAACTACCTGTTTAGGTGAAACATCCATAAAGTCAGCTGAATCAGCAGGAAATTCTTGGTTGTTCCCTTGGTGACGCCCCATGACAATCTTGTCAACGAAACGGTTGTTTTTATCCAGTGGTGATGTTGACTGAGCCACGATATAAGCATCTTCTTCATCGGCTGTCAACCACACAATTTCATTAGTAACCGTACCTGTTGCACGGTCAATCTTACGATATGGAGTTTGAATGAAACCATACTTGTTAAGGTGTCCATAAGACGACAAGTTGTTAATCAAACCAATGTTTGGTCCCTCAGGTGTTTCAATCGGACACATACGACCATAGTGAGTGTAGTGAACGTCTCGAACTTCATAACCTGCACGATCCCGAGTCAAACCACCAGGTCCTAAGGCTGATAGACGACGCTTGTGAGATAGCTCTGAAAGCGGGTTGTGTTGATCCATGAACTGAGACAACTGTGATGAACCGAAGAACTCTTTGATAGCAGCCGTTACAGGACGAATATTGATGATTTGCTGCGGAGTCAATACTTCATTATCTTGAACGGACATACGCTCACGCAAGTTGCGCTCCATACGCGTCAAACCAATGCGAACTTGGTTTGCCAACAACTCACCAACCGCACGGATACGACGGTTACCCAAGTGGTCAATATCATCTACACGACCAAGACCCTCGGACAAGTTAAGGAAGTAGCTCATTTCAGCCAAGATATCCGCAGGTGTCACTGTACGAACATTTTCAGATGGATTGGCATTGCCAATAACCGTCACAACTCGTTCTGGATCCTTAGGCGCAACAATCTTAAATTTTTGCAAAAGAACTGGCTCAAGAAGGACAGCAGAATCATTTGGAATGTATTCCACCAAGTTGAGTTCGTCAAACTGAGCTTCTACTCTTTCAAGCACATCACGACTCAATACTGTGCCAGCTTCCAAAACAATTTCACCTGTTTCACCGTTAATCACATGCTCAGCCAGAGTCTGGTTGAGCAAGCGAGTACGAAGACTGAGCTTCTTATTGATCTTGTAACGACCAACCGGCGCCAAGTCATAGCGACGTGAATCAAAGAAACGAGCAGTCAAAAGGCTACGGGAACTTTCAGCAGTCTTCGGCTCACCCGGACGGAGACGCTCATAAATTTCTTTGAGTGCTTCATCGGTACGAGAATCTGCTGGATTTTTGTGAATATCCTTTTCAATGGTATTGCGAACCAACTCACTATCACCAAAGATGTCAAAAATCTCATCGTCACCTGAAAAACCAAGAGCACGCACAAGTGTCGTGAACGGAATTTTACGAGTACGGTCAATACGAGTGTAAGCAATATCTTTTGAATCAGTCTCTAATTCTAACCAAGCACCACGGTTCGGGATGACTGTTGAACCATAACCAACTTTACCATTCTTGTCTACTTTATCATTAAAGTAAACACCCGGTGAACGAACCAACTGAGAAACAATAATCCGTTCTGCACCGTTGATAATAAAGGTTCCCATCTCCGTCATGATCGGAAACTCACCAAAGAAGACCTCCTGAGTCTTGATTTCACCTGTTTCTTTGTTGACAAGGCGGAAAGTCACATAAATAGGGGCTGAGTAGTTAGCATCATGTGCACGTGCCTCTTCCAATGTATACTTAGGCTCTTTCAATTCATAACCAACGAATTCCAATTCCATGGTATCCGTAAAGTTTGATACTGGAAGCACATCCTCAAAGACTTCTTTCAAACCGTAGTCCAAAAAGTCTTGGAAAGAATCTGTCTGAATTTCAATCAAATTCGGTAAATCAAGAACTTCCTTGATTCTTGAAAAACTACGACGGGTACGGTGCTTGCCGTACTGAACTTCATGTCCTGCCAAAAGTTTTCTCCTTTTATACATAAGATACAAGACCGTAGAAATTCGAGAGAAAAATAGGAAATCGACACTGTGTCAACAGACACAAGGAGATTTATCTTTTTTCCGACGAATTTAGGTCGAGTTCAATTAAGATACGAGACCGTTAAAACTAAAGTGAAAATAGAAGAGTAATGCCGTGTCGTTGGACACAAGGAACACCATAGAGGCGAGCCATCAGCTAAAGCCAAAACGATTGCATTTCTTTTCTTCACACTAATTTAGGTCTAATGTATCAATAGTCATTGCAATGACTACCATTCATCCTTTTTCTGAAAATTTGGAATCTTTAAGAATAGATAACATCTACCACAAAAATCCCATATAGACACAAAAAGAGCAGCTAAATCTTCCTTTAAAAAAGTTTGATTTAACTGCTGTAAGTCTTGTTTGGACAATATTTCAAACAAGACACACGACAAATTATTTACATCATTATAGCATAGTCACTAGAAAAAATCAAGGAAAATCATCGCTATTTTGTTCATCTGTTGCCGTTTGTGTTTCAGACGTTTGAGTTGTCTGTGTTGCCTGAGAGCTAGAGTTGCTTGAACTATCTGGGACATTTGTTTGCGAGCTAAGAATGCTATTCCAAGCCTGAGCTCGGTCATTATCCGTACCCCCAATCATAAAATTATAATTGGTTACAGGCGCACCATTCTTTGCCCAGTAACTCGTGGTTACTGCACCACCAACAGTCACTTGACGACCATTGACCTGTGCCATCCCCGGACGTTGACCAGTAGAGGCCAGAACATTGGACGCAAGGATACTGCGATCCAATTCAAACCGTCCCGTAAACATATCTGCCTTAACCCGATAAAGAGCATCGACCATATGAGCTACATATTGTGAGTTATTATGGTAGCCTGTCCACACATACATCTCTGAATTATCGTCATTTCCAGCCCAGGTCCCCAAAGTCACCCTCGGAGTAGATAACATGAGCCAAACATCGTTCACCTCGTTACTGGTACCTGTTTTCCCGATAAAATCAGATGCTGCCGCCTGTGGATTGAGACCACTCAAGCGACTCTTAAATGTTGTTGTATATCCTGAACTCACTACCTGTCGCAAGAGTTGGTTCATAATACTTGCAGTCGCTTTGGAATAAACCTGGACAGGAGCAGCTTCATGCTGGTATACCACCGTCCCATCTGCTGCCGTAATATTTTCCACAATATAATGCTTATGGTAGACACCACCGTTAGCTAGAGCTTGATAAGCATTAGTGTTCGTTGAAACAGAAACTTCAATTCCTCCACCGAGTGGCAAACTTTCAATGTCATACACTGGAATATGATAATTCATTTTTTCCATGTAGCCTTTGACATCTATGTTCGCATTCTGCAACATCTTATAAGTCCAAAAAGCAGGGATATTGACAGACATATCAATAGCAGTCTGTAAGTTCATCATTCCTGTACCGCGACTAGTACCATACATAATCGGCTGACCACTAGAGAAATTAGTTGGATAGTTGGAAAGAATACTTGCCGATCCCATCAACCCTTGATCAATCGCAATACCATAGGCCAACAACGGCTTGATAGTTGAAGCCGGTGAGCGCAAAGTATCAAAGGCATGGTTATTTTGATTTTTTGCATAATCACGACCACCTACAAAACCTAAAACAGCCCCCGTAGCATTATCAATTAGGACACTACCTGTCTCTACATATTTGTTTCCATTATCTAGTACAGATCCATGATTTGCCACCACTGATTGCATGGCCGCATAGATAGATTTATCTACTGTACTCTTAATCGTATATCCACCCTGACTAAGTTCTTGTTTAGCTAATTCTTTATATGAGGCTTTTGTCTCATCATTTTTTAGATCCCCCTCAGAGACCTTATCTCGCTTCACCAAATAATTAAACATCATCTGTTGAGCTTCTTCCATCACCTCGTAATAGAGATAATCTTTGGTATCAGTCATTACAGGAGCAGGGGCAACAAAATCCTGCTTGATATCATATTCTTTATACCTTTCATAATCTTCCTTCGTCAAAAAAGAAGCACGGTACATGCTGAATAAAACATCTTGATAACGCTCAAGACTAGGAATCATATCGGCATCCGACTTACGAGCACCATCCGATGTATATGGAGAGTAGGTAATCGGACTCTGTGGCAAACCTGCAATAAAAGCAGCCTGAGGTAGAGTTAATTCCTTAGCTGACTTACCAAAAATACCTTGAGCTGCTGCTTCTACACCAGCAATATTCTTTCCTTGATTATTCCGCCCAAAAGGTGAGACATTTAGATAAGTGTTCAAAATCTCTTCCTTGCTCATATTTCGTTCTAGAGCCAAAGCAGAAACAATCTCATTGGCCTTACGAGCAAAGGTCGGAGCATCCCCGACTAACTGTTGCTTAATTAGCTGCTGCGTCAAAGTTGAACCACCACTAGAAGAACCAAATCCAACAGCCCCCAAGGCGGCACGCAAAACAGCTTTCGGTACAACACCATTATGAGTTTCAAAGGTTTCATCCTCTGTCGCTATCACAGCCTGCTTTAAGTAATCAGAAACATCTCCTAAAGCAACTGGCATACGAAGTAAATCAGAATTTACTTCCGCAACCAAGCTACCATCTGAATAGACAACTTTTGAAATCCGACTGACTGCTGAAACCTTCTTTACTAATTCCTCTGTCTTAGGAATCTCAACATTGTCAAATAGATTGACAACAAAACCAACCCCAACCCCTGCGCCAAACAGACTAAATAGTACTGCTAATACAACTATCGAATCTGATAAAACCTTCAATGTACGAAGAAAAACTCCCAGTTTATCTCCCAATCCTATATCAGTAAATCTCTTTTTCAGTTCTTGCTTATTTATCTTAGATGCCATAATAAATAACTCCTCATCGTTCCATTATACCAAATTTTGTTTATTTTCCGCAATTTCGTGGTATAATGAAGAAGAAATTTTATAATTGATTTTGACCTAAATTCGTTGAAAAAGAATATGTCTCCTAGTGTTGAGTACTCATACGTCAATTTCCTATTTTTCTCTCGAATTTCTACGGTCTCGTATCTTTTAATTGAACTCGACCTAAATTCGTCGGAAAAAAGATAAATCTCCTTGTGTCTGTTGACACAGTGTCGATTTCCTATTTTTCTCTCGAATTTTTACGGTCTCGTATCTTATTTTAAGGAGAAAGTCTAATGAATATTTTTGAAGAACTCCAAGCTCGTGGCTTGGTCTTTCAAACAACAGACGAAGAAGCCCTAGTAAAAGCCCTAACAGAAGGAAAAGTTTCTTTCTACTCTGGCTACGACCCTACGGCTGACAGTCTGCATCTAGGTCACTTGGTTCCTATCCTAGTCCTTCGGCATTTACAATTAGCTGGACACAAGCCCTATGCTCTGGTTGGTGGTGCAACAGGTCTAATTGGAGACCCTTCCTTCAAAGATGCTGAACGAAGCCTCCAAACCAAAGAAACTGTTGATGGCTGGGTCGGTAAAATCCAAAACCAACTATCTCGTTTCCTTGATTTTGAAAACGGAGAAAACAAGGCTGAGATGGTCAACAACTACGATTGGTTCAGCTCTATCAGTTTCATTGATTTCCTACGCGATGTTGGCAAATACTACACTGTTAATTACATGATGAGCAAAGAATCCGTCAAAAAACGGATTGAAACAGGAATTTCCTACACCGAGTTTGCCTACCAGATCATGCAGGGTTACGATTTCTACGAACTGAATGACAAACACAATGTCACTTTACAAATCGGAGGTTCAGATCAGTGGGGCAACATGACCGCAGGAACCGAATTGCTCCGCCGCAAAGCAGACAAGCAAGGGCATGTCTTGACAGTTCCCCTTATTACCGACTCAACCGGTAAAAAATTTGGTAAGTCTGAAGGTAATGCCGTTTGGTTAGATGCTGATAAAACCTCTCCTTACGAAATGTACCAATTTTGGCTCAATGTCATGGATGACGATGCTGTCCGCTTCCTTAAGATTTTTACCTTCTTAAGCTTGGATGAAATCACTGAAATCGAAAAAGAATTTGATGCTGCCCGCCATGAACGTCTAGCTCAAAAAATCTTGGCTCGTGAGGTAGTTACCTTGGTTCACGGTGAAGAAGCTTATAAACAAGCCCTCAATATTACCGAACAACTTTTTGCTGGAAACATCAAAAACCTTTCCGCCAAAGAACTCAAGCAAGGGCTCAGCAATGTTCCTAACTATGCAGTCCAAGCTGATGATAATCTTAACATCATTGAACTACTGGTTACCTCCGGTATTGTCAGCTCCAAACGTCAAGCTCGTGAAGATGTGCAAAACGGTGCCATTTATATAAATGGTGAACGCATACAAGATCTGAACTACACCCTTTCAGACAGTGATAAGATTGATGATGAGCTGACCGTTATCCGCCGCGGTAAGAAAAAATACTCCGTATTGACTTATTAGAACAAACAAAGGAAATCCTAACCGATTTCCTTTTAGCATATTTTTATAAGGAGCTGCTTATGACTTGTATTTTTTGTGAGCAAATCAGGAAAGAAGATATTCTCTACCAAACAGAGAATTTCAAAATCGTATGGGATATCGATCCTATTCAGACTGGACACCTGCTCATTATCAGCAAACAACACTATGACAAACTTAGTCAACTTCCCCCGGCCACCCGCTACGAGTTGGCTGACTTAGAAGCTCTCCTAACCGAACAGCTTTGCCAACATCTAGCGATTGATGGAGTGACCCTTGCTTGCAACGATCGTTTGTTTGACCCTGGTACCCACTTCCATATCCACCTCATTCCTCGTTTTCGCACAGATGATTTTTGGGAGCAGCTATCCCCCAGACGAATCCAGCTAGACCTCACTCACTTCCTCCAAGCACTAAAAGACAGTCACGAAAAACGCTTTTGATGCTTCTCCCCAGTAGAAGGAGCCTATTCTCGACACGACTCATTCAAAAAAGGCTTAGTATCCACATTTTTACCGATGTGCTTCTAAGCCTTTTATGATTTTCCCAAACCGTTACTCAAAATCAGAAGATACAGGAGATATAGATTTCCATAAAGATTCCAGACAAATGGACTAAAATCGCCC
Organism: Streptococcus sp. DAT741; assembly: GCF_009866825.1. Lineage (NCBI taxonomy): Bacteria > Bacillati > Bacillota > Bacilli > Lactobacillales > Streptococcaceae > Streptococcus > Streptococcus sp. DAT741. The sequence goes on along the minus strand of NZ_CP019557.1, from coordinate 106,428 downwards.
CATTAGAGCCAATCTTAAGAAGTACATTCGCAATATGTGAGCCTAACTATACCAGCTCCTCAACATCATAAATCGTCTCTTCCAGAACCTCTTGATAGCGTTCCAATCCATAAACTACCGAAGTCTCAACCTCAGCCAATCCTTCCTTTAAATGAATGTGCACTTCTTCCACACCTTCCAAATTCAATAAATACTTAGTCACATGTTTGACACAATTTTGACAAGACATATTTTTCAATTTCAAGAGTTGTTTCATATCAAGTTCCTTTCTGATGGCACCCACAAGTACATTGTCCTGCTAAGCATCGACAAACAATCTGTTCAGGCGCTGTTTCCTGCAACTGCCGAATTTTTTTCACTAAATTTTCCAGACTTTTTTGGGAAAACATCCCTATGTCTAGCAGTTTTTCCACCACCTGCCCCTGTTTTGTTGAACACATAGTCGCTAACAAAGTTTCTACTTGCCTCTGCAAATGTGCTTCTTCACTAACCAGCGGATAATAACGATACTTGCTAGCTTCCTTGACCATACGTAGATAATTCTTTTTCCGCAAACGCCCTAAAAGAGTTTTAATCGTCGTTGCCTGCCAATCGAACCCCTTCTGTAAAGCCTGAATAATTTCCTGAGAGGTTACCCCAGGCTGTGCCCATAGCACTCGCATTACCTGCCACTCGGCAGCCGAAATGGTCTGTTCCACCGCATCACCTCCAATTATTTTCAGTTTACACTTGTAGTCAAATCATGTCAAGAAGAAAGACCGAATTCTCTTTGAAAAGAACCCCTTATAATGGACAGTATAAAAAGTACTATACTGTTCTTATAAGGAGGTTCTTTTCTCATGGCTAAAAAAGGAAGTAAATTTACAAAGTATCCACCTGAATTCAAAATACAAGTAGTCGAGGACTATCTTAGTGGGAAAAGTGGTGGTATGGACTCAATTGTAAAAAAGTATGGCTTGAAATCAAACAATCAAGTCCTCACATGGACTAGAAAATATCACGAAAATCCACAATTGCTCCACCAAGATTTAAGAGGTGCTAAATCAACTGGTCGCCCAAAATCAACCAATCTTGATGAAATGACAATAGAAGAACAGAATGCCTTTCTTCGTATGGAGAATGACATTTTAAAAACCTTAAGGACTCTCCTCAGAAAGTGAGAAGAATCCACCTTTATCAAGTCGTTGAACAATTGAAAGAACGTTATTCCATCTCCCGTTTATGTGCCTATTTGGGTTTCCCTAGGTCATCATACTACCTCTGGTTGAGCAATGGAAAACCTGAACACAAGCGGTTTAACCCTGACCTAGCACAGGTCATTACAGCTATTTTTAATGAGACTCAGAAAGGTTATCGTTTCATTTGTTATCAACTGAGAAGAAAATACGATATTTTCTGTCATCCTAAAACTGTCCTACGCTATATGCGTATTCTGGGTTTGAAGTCGCCAATTCGAAAGAAACGCTATCATTCTTGCACGCAGCGTGAGATAAATGAAAAGGCAAGACACGTCCACTACAACGTGCTTGCCCGAAACTTTAAAGCAGAACGTCCTCTCCAGAAACTAACAACGGATGTCAGTTATGTTTACCACAAACAGGGAAGGATGTTCCTTAGCGTCATAAAAGATTGTTATGACAACTCTATTCTAGCATATACTCTTTCAGATTATAGCGATAATTAGCTCGTTTTTGAAAATTTAGACCTCGTCTTCAATGAAAATTGGGATGCCACACACATTTGTGTCTTGCATTCTGATCGAGGTTTTCAGTACACCAACCAACTTTATCTCAGAAAACTAGACCAGTATGGTGTTACGATTTCCCATTCTGGAAAAGGGAATTGTTATGACAATGCTTCTTGTGAAAATTTCTTTTCCCATCTCAAGAGTGAGTCCTTACGGCTCTTTCCTCCTAATAACAGAGATGAACTCATCCAACAAATTAAAGACTACATGGACTGGTATAACTATGATAGACCACAAGAAATATTAAAAGGTATGACCCCTATGGAATTCAGGGAGTCATACCTTACTAACTAATATTCTTTTTTACACTGTCTATTTTAGACGGGGCTTGACACTTCGGCCTTCTTTTTATTTTTAGTGTGCTAGCATTTCCTGTCCAATCTCCAAGCCAGTTAGACTATTTGGATAATACGTAGGCCAGTTTTCCAATTCTTCCAGAAGTTTTTCTTGACTCTCTCCACCAAAATAGATGTGGAAATGACCAGTCTTAACAGGAGCAATATTGTGATCGCTAAATTGCACATACTTAAATCTACCTGCATTAGCATCCGTAGCTTCAAACAAGAAACGAACACCACGATTCCCTTTTTTATAGGTCAAAACCTTGTAACCAACATACTTATAGGTAAACTTCTCTTTTTTGTCACCTACTACAAATTCCATTGTATCATCTTTTATATTGATATGATCAACATCTGTCTTGTAACCAATAGTATAGTAATCTTTATACTCTTTTGCAGTCATGCCGCCCTTTAGCTTTGCCTTATAATCAAAAACTTGATCTAGAGTACCATCTAAAAGATAAGGATAAACTGACTGCCATTCTCCAGCATAATCTGAAAGAGTACGATCTTTTATAGCACTGTCTTCAAAATACCCATTATAGACCGTCTTGGCTGTTGTTTCGCCTTCCTCTGGTAAAATTTCAGAACCAGCCTGAGAAGTTGTTTTTTCAAGCGCAGCTAGATTATCTTCCATCACAGAAATATAATCTTTCCCCTTCTTCATATCTTCGTCTGTCAAACTTTCCAGAGGATTCAACACATCTAGTTGAACACCGGTTTCTTTGGCAAGGGTTTCTGCTACAGATTTAGAAGCATTCTCCTCAAAATAGATATATTTAATGCCATATTTATTGATATATTTTGTCAATTCTGCCAAACGTGAAGGCGTTGGATCTTTATCTGCTGAAACGCCTGTGATAGAGACTTGTTTCAAACCATAATCCAAAGCTAGATATGCAAAAGCTGTATGCTGAGTGACAAAATATTTTTGCTTAGCCGCAGATAATGTTTCAGAATATTTTGCATGCAAGGCCTTCAATTTTTCAATATAGGCTGTTGTATTTTTCTCAAAGACTTCCTTCTTATTTGGGTATTTAGCGACCAAACCATCACGAATATTTTCTACCAAGCGGATAGAGCGTTCAGGAGATAACCATACATGAGGGTCGTAAGCATGGCTATGGCCATCCTCTCCATGACCATGATCATGGCCCTCATGCTCTTTCTCACCACCTGGCAATAGGAGCATCCCTTCTGTAGCGTTAATCACAGTAACCTTTTTCGCGTCAATTGATTTCTTAAGCTTAGGAACCCAAGTTTCCATGTTTTCGTTTTCGTATACAAAGGCATCCGCATCCTGAATACGCGCAACATCTTTGGCTGAAGGCTCATAACCATGAACTTCGGTACCTGCCTTAACTAATAAATCAACAGTAGCCTCATCACCCACTACTTGTTTGGTAAACTCGTAAACAGGATAAAAGGTTGTCACAATATTCAACTTACCATTTGTAGAAGTCTTGCCATTCCCACAAGCTCCCAAGAATAAAGCTGAAACAAATAACATCAATAAGCCAATCTTCTTCATTTTAACTCCTTATTTTTTTAATTTCTGAACCAAATTCACCAGCAAAAAGATACTAATGAAAATCAATGTAATGCTTGCGCTAGCCGGTGTCTCCATATAATAGGAAGTAAGCAACCCCATAACCATTCCAAGGAACCCAATCACCATCCCCATAAAGAGTACTGTCTTAAAACTTTTTCCTAGGCGTAAGGCAATTGAAGCCGGTAAAACCATAATCGTCGAAACCAACAAAGCTCCAGCAGCGGGAATCATCAAAGCAATCGCAACACCGGTCACAATATTGAAAGCAATGGACATCACCCGCACAGGTAATCCATCCACAAAAGCCGTATCCTCATCAAAAGTCAAAACATACATGGGGCGTAAAAAGAGCACGGTCAGTATGATGACAATCAAGGCAATCCCAAATAGTGCTGCCACCTGTTCTTGACTGATTGTTACAATGGAACCAAAAAGATACTGTTCCAAGTTGAGTCCCGACTTCCCTCCAGACTTATTCATCACAATAAACGAGATAGCCAAACCAGTTGACATCAGAATAGCTGTTCCGATTTCCATAAAATTCTTATAAATCGTTCGCAGATATTCCAAGAATACGGCTGCAACAATCACGATAAGAACCGTTGAAACAGTTGGTGAAATCCCCAAAACTATACCGAAAGCCACACCAGCCAATGAAACGTGACTGAGTGTATCACTCATCAAACTTTGTCGCCTTAAAATCAGAAATACACCCAAAATTGGTGAAAACAGACTCATGGCAATGATAGCCAAAAAAGCTCGCTGCATAAAGTCATAGTTAAAAATAGACAAATCAAACACGAGCAACCTCCCCATCTGTTTCATGGACATTAAAACAACGCCAAGGAGAGTGCTGATCGCGGATCAAATGGATATTTCTATCTGCATACTTCCTTAATTCATCCGGATCATGGGTAATCATCAACACTGACTTACCATGTTTTTTTGTAGAATGATGCATCAAATCATAAAAAGCCTCCTTCGTACCGCTGTCCATCCCCGTTGTAGGTTCATCCAGAACAAAAATATCTGGATCTGATGCAAACATACGGGCAATCACTGCACGTTGCTTTTGTCCCCCACTCAAAGAGCCCAATTTTTTGTCCTGATGTTCCCACATACCAACAGATTCTAAGCTAATACGTACATGTTTTTCATCGTGTTCGGTCAGCCGACGAAACCATCCCTGACGGGGATAACGACCAGATTTTACAAATTCATAGACCGTACTTGGGAATCCAGCATTGAAACTGGCTATTTGCTGAGGCAGATAGGCCATTCGTAACTTCTTCCCCTTAGTGCTTTTCTCAGCAATAGATACCTTCCCTTGCTTGGGCTTTAATATGCCCAGAGTAGCTTTAATCAAGGTGGTCTTAGCAGCTCCATTCTCACCGGTCAGCGTCACAAACTCACCACTATCAAGATGGTAATGAATATGTTCCAAAACTGGCTCTTTGTCATAGTAAAAAGATAAATCTTCAACCGTAATATATCTCATCTATTTCTTAATCTTCTCCACCAAATCATTCATAAAACGCCCGATAAGCTCCTGCTCCTCTACACTGTAATTTGCTAGCAACTCCTCATAGACCTCCAGGGTATGGGCATGATGATGCGCATGCTCTACCGCAATCGGCTTAGCCTCCTCTGTCAAACTGAACCGCACAATCCGAGCATCTTTCGCATCACGTACCCCTACCAAAAGCCCTTGAGCGACTAGAGACTTAGTTGCCTTTGTAATGGCTGCCTGACTAACATTTAACTGTTTTGCAATCTCTGTATTGGTATAAGCCTCTTTTTCAATCAGCATCAAAATATGCTCTTGGGTGTTCGTCAGCTTAACCGTGCTTTTACAAGAACCAACCAGAATCTCCAATTGGTTTTCTGAACTCAAGACAATTTCATGAAGACACTTTTCAATTTCTAACGCAATATGATTCATAACAAGCCCTTAACCCTTTAATTAACCTATTAAGTATATCACGCATAAGGAAAAAACACAAGAGCAAAGCACTCCGCCCTCTATCCGTAAATCAAACAAATATACTATCTATCTAAAAATTGGGTAGGGGTTAATCTCCAACCCCTCTCACACCACCGTGCGTGCTAGTCTAGCGCACGACAGTTTAACTAACTTTTAACGAGAGAACATAAATCCCTCATATCTCATTCTATTTGTGCTATTCTATATTTGTGAACAATAGTCATCATTCACGCTTTCAGTCCACCATCTTTTCAGGAACAGAATTGAAATAAGCAGCTCCCTGCTCTACTTCCATTACATAAGTTTTATCACTACTATGTCACATGATTCGTTGGTACTGCGTCTGGGATGTCGATGAGACCATGCAGGATAAATCGTACACCTTTTCTCATCTATACAAGATATGAAAACGTTAAAAGTTCCAAGTGAAAATAAACACTCTGACGAAGAATCCTGAGACTCTAGGAAAAACAAACATCACTATCTTGAACTATTAGGACTGCGATACATATAAGAAATCAGCGATAGCTTGCACTATCCAGCACCTGTATGTCACAACTGTCACGGTCAGACAGTCAAATACGACTTCCAACAAACCATCGAAAATCCCCTATCTGGAATGTGCTGGGTATAAGACATTAATCCGACTGCGCAAACGGCGTTTCCGTTGTCAAGGTGCGGGAAGATAACTGTCGCCCAAAGTGACAAGACTGTGGGGGTGAGTTTAAGGGGACGATAGGTGTTGGCATAATGAAAAACCTCCATTTCTGTTTTCTATTAACAGTTTAAAGGAGGTTGGATTATCTTTATAGATACTTCGTTATGGGGCGGTTACATTGTCTCCTCTCGTGTTTAGCTATAAGTCACCCACTACAGTTGACAAAGAGCCAAAAAGACAAGATTCGGAAACCTTGTCTTTTTTAACTATACCGGCGGCCGGGGTCGAACCGGCACGTCCGTGAGGACACTGGATTTTGAGTCCAGCGCGTCTGCCAATTCCGCCACGCCGGCATATAGCTTAACTGGGGTAGCTGGATTCGAACCAACGCATGAGGGAGTCAAAGTCCCTTGCCTTACCGCTTGGCGATACCCCAATATAAAATAGGCGAGTGAGGGGAATCGAACCCCCGAATGTCAGAGCCACAATCTGATGTGTTAACCACTTCACCACACCCGCCATAGTAACACGGGCAGTAGGAATTGAACCCACACTGAAGGTTTTGGAGACCTTAGTTCTACCTTTAAACTATGCCCGTAAAGGTATGGAGAGAGAGGGATTCGAACCCCCGAACCCGAAGGAGCGGATTTACAGTCCGCCGCGTTTAGCCTCTTCGCTATCTCTCCGTATATATATATTAAACTAATGGCGCGAGACGGAATCGAACCGCCGACACATGGAGCTTCAATCCATTGCTCTACCAACTGAGCTACCGAGCCGAATTCTTAAACAATTGCGGGAGCAGGATTTGAACCTACGACCTTCGGGTTATGAGCCCGACGAGCTACCTAGCTGCTCCATCCCGCGACAACAATATAATCGTACTCAGACAAAAAGCCTAACAAGATGGACTTCCTAAAGTCTTCATAACTCAAGGAGGATGTGGGATTCGAACCCACGCACGCTTTTACACGCCTGACGGTTTTCAAGACCGTTCCCTTCAGCCGGACTTGGGTAATCCTCCAAATATAGTCCGTACGGGATTCGAACCCGTGTTACCGCCGTGAAAAGGCGGTGTCTTAACCCCTTGACCAACGGACCATATAAAATGGGCACGAGTGGAATCGAACCACCGACCTCACGCTTATCAGGCGTGCGCTCTAACCATCTGAGCTACGCGCCCAAACCTAAGTTTGGTTGATGAACATCTGTTCAAAGCGGGTGACGAGAATCGAACTCGCGACAACAGCTTGGAAGGCTGTAGTTTTACCACTAAACTACACCCGCTTATTCGTACTTAGGCTAAGAAACTAGGGCTAGAATAGATTAGCCGACTACACATCTCCTTTGATGCCTTTAGTACTTTAATTAATGGGAGTTAACGGGATCGAACCGCTGACCCTCTGCTTGTAAGGCAGATGCTCTCCCAGCTGAGCTAAACTCCCATATCTGGCAGCTTAACTCAGTGGGTTCCCCTGTCGTGCGCTAACGCTTCGACAAAGTCGGATAAAATCCTCCTTAGCTGAGCTAAACTCCCTTCTGGAGATCTCTCTCCAATAGTGCTAAGCAACTACCGTATCTCACAGGGGGCAACCCCCAACTACTTCAGGCGTTCTAGGGCTTAACTTCTGTGTTCGGCATGGGTACAGGTGTATCTCCTAGGCTATCGTCACTTAACTGTGAATGAATTCGTATGAGAAAAAATTCCTCATTACTCATATTGTCCATTCAAAATTGAATATCTATATTCTAACAAGAAAACCTCTTGCTGTCAATATTGACTCGTGAGTAATTGTACTCGGGCTAAATCCTTGGAAAAAAGATAACCTGCCTTGTATGCAAGCATACTGCGTTAGGTTCCTATTTTTCAAGCGGATTTGACGCCCTCGTTACTTAGTTTGGATAAGTCCTCGGACGATTAGTATTGGTCCGCTACATGCCTCACAGCACTTCCACTCCCAACCTATCTACCTCATCTTCTCTAAGGGTCCTTACTGATTCAAAATCATGGGAAATCTCATCTTGAGGTGGGTTTCACACTTAGATGCTTTCAGCGTTTATCCCGTCCCTACATAGCTACCCAGCGATGCCTTTGGCAAGACAACTGGTACACCAGCGGTAAGTCCACTCTGGTCCTCTCGTACTAGGAGCAGATCCTCTCAAATTTCCTACGCCCGCGACGGATAGGGACCGAACTGTCTCACGACGTTCTGAACCCAGCTCGCGTGCCGCTTTAATGGGCGAACAGCCCAACCCTTGGGACCGACTACAGCCCCAGGATGCGACGAGCCGACATCGAGGTGCCAAACCTCCCCGTCGATGTGAACTCTTGGGGGAGATAAGCCTGTTATCCCCAGGGTAGCTTTTATCCGTTGAGCGATGGCCCTTCCATACGGAACCACCGGATCACTAAGCCCGACTTTCGTCCCTGCTCGAGTTGTAGCTCTCGCAGTCAAGCTCCCTTATACCTTTACACTCTGCGATTGATTTCCAACCAATCTGAGGGAACCTTTGGGCGCCTCCGTTACCTTTTAGGAGGCGACCGCCCCAGTCAAACTGCCCGTCAGACACTGTCTCCGATAGGGATTACCTATCTGGGTTAGAGTAGCCATAACACAAGGGTAGTATCCCAACAGCGCCTCAAACGAAACTGGCGTCCCGTTCTCTTAGGCTCCTACCTATCCTGTACATGTGGTACAGATACTCAATATCAAACTGCAGTAAAGCTCCATGGGGTCTTTCCGTCCTGTCGCGGGTAACCTGCATCTTCACAGGTACTAAAATTTCACCGAGTCTCTCGTTGAGACAGTGCCCAAATCATTACGCCTTTCGTGCGGGTCGGAACTTACCCGACAAGGAATTTCGCTACCTTAGGACCGTTATAGTTACGGCCGCCGTTTACTGGGGCTTCAATTCATACCTTCGCTTACGCTAAGCACTCCTCTTAACCTTCCAGCACCGGGCAGGCGTCACCCCCTATACATCATCTTACGATTTAGCAGAGAGCTGTGTTTTTGATAAACAGTTGCTTGGGCCTATTCACTGCGGCTGTCCATAAGACAGCACCCCTTCTCCCGAAGTTACGGGGTCATTTTGCCGAGTTCCTTAACGAGAGTTCTCTCGATCACCTGAGGCTACTCGCCTCGACTACCTGTGTCGGTTTGCGGTACGGGTAGAGTATGATACATCGCTAGAAGCTTTTCTTGGCAGTGTGACGTCACTAACTTCGCTACTAAACTTCGCTCCCCATCACAGCTCAACCTTAAAGATACAAGCATTTAACTCATACCAAGCCTCACTGCTTAGACGGGCTCTTCCATTCGCCCGCTTTAGTTAGCCTACTGCGTCCCTCCATCACTTCATACTCTAGTACAGGAATATCAACCTGTTGGCCATCGGATACACCCTTCGGTCTCTCCTTAGGTCCCGACTAACCCAGGGCGGACGAGCCTTCCCCTGGAAACCTTAGTCTTACGGTGGATGGGATTCTCACCCATCTTTCGCTACTCATACCGGCATTCTCACTTCTATACGCTCCAGCACTCCTCACGGTATGCCTTCACCGCATATAGAACGCTCTCCTACCATGACCTCAAAGGTCATCCACAGCTTCGGTAAACTATTTTAGCCCCGGTACATTTTCGGCGCAGGGTCACTCGACTAGTGAGCTATTACGCACTCTTTGAATGAATAGCTGCTTCTAAGCTAACATCCTAGTTGTCTGTGCAACCCCACATCCTTTTCCACTTAATAGTTATTTTGGGACCTTAGCTGGTGGTCTGGGCTGTTTCCCTTTCGACTACGGATCTTAGCACTCGCAGTCTGACTGCCGACCATAATTACTTGGCATTCGGAGTTTATCTGAAATCAGTAAACCGAGATGGCCCCCTCATCCAAACAGTGCTCTACCTCCAAGAATCTTTATGTCAACGCTAGCCCTAAAGCTATTTCGGAGAGAACCAGCTATCTCCAAGTTCGTTTGGAATTTCTCCGCTACCCACAAGTCATCCAAGCACTTTTCAACGTGCCCTGGTTCGGTCCTCCAGTGCGTCTTACCGCACCTTCAACCTGCTCATGGGTAGGTCACATGGTTTCGGGTCTACGTCATAATACTAATGCGCCCTTTTCAGACTCGGTTTCCCTTCGGCTCCGTCTCTTCAACTTAACCTCGCATCATAACGTAACTCGCCGGTTCATTCTACAAAAGGCACGCTCTCACCCATTAACGGGCTCGAACTTCTTGTAGGCACACGGTTTCAGGTTCTATTTCACTCCCCTTCCGGGGTACTTTTCACCTTTCCCTCACGGTACTGGTTCACTATCGGTCACTAGAGAGTATTTAGGGTTGGGAGATGGTCCTCCCGGATTCCGACGAGATTTCGCGTGTCTCGCCGTACTCAGGATACTGCTAGGTATATCATCGATTTCGACTACAGGGCTATTACCTCCTCTGGCTGACCTTCCCAAGTCATTCGTCTATCAATCATAAGTCCACATTGCAGTCCTACAACCCCAGAGAGTAAACTCTCTGGTTTGCCCTCCTGCCGGTTCGCTCGCCGCTACTAAGGCAATCGCTTTTGCTTTCTCTTCCTGCAGCTACTTAGATGTTTCAGTTCACTGCGTCTTCCCTCCTACACCCTTAACAGATGTGGATACTAGCCATCTAGCTAGTGGGTTCCCCCATTCGGACATCCATGGATCAATGCTTACTTACAGCTCCCCAAGGCATTTCGTCGTTTGTCACGTCCTTCTTCGGCTTCTAGTGCCAAGGCATCCACCGTGCGCCCTTATTAACTTAACCTTATTAACCTAGTTCTTTTAACTAGAATTCTCATTAATTCACAGCGTTTCGGTTTATTTTCTTGTTACTATTCATTTATTTCTTAAAATAAATGGAATTTGATATAGATATTCAATTTTCAATGGACAAAGATAGGATACAAAGACCGTTCCCACAATGGGACATTTTTGTAGAAAAATAGGAAACTGACGAAGTGTGCCTTGCACACTAGGAAGTTTATCTCTTTTCCTAGAAAATGAGGTCGTGTTCAACTACTTGAACTTTTGTATTCTGTTTGGTAACTTTCGTTACCGATGGAGCCTAGCGGGATCGAACCGCTGACCTCCTGCGTGCAAAGCAGGCGCTCTCCCAGCTGAGCTAAGGCCCCACAGACCTCTCAAAATTGAAGAAGACTACGTACAGGATTCCGAGCAAGTGTATTCGAACTAAATTCCTAGTGAAAATGATAAATTCCCTTGAAGTCTACTGACTTCTATACGAATTTCCTATCTTCATACGGATTTCGTAACGTTCTCATTACTTGCTTATCCTTAGAAAGGAGGTGATCCAGCCGCACCTTCCGATACGGCTACCTTGTTACGACTTCACCCCAATCATCTATCCCACCTTAGGCGGCTGGCTCCTTAACGGTTACCTCACCGACTTCGGGTGTTACAAACTCTCGTGGTGTGACGGGCGGTGTGTACAAGGCCCGGGAACGTATTCACCGCGGCGTGCTGATCCGCGATTACTAGCGATTCCGACTTCATGTAGGCGAGTTGCAGCCTACAATCCGAACTGAGACTGGCTTTAAGAGATTAGCTTGCCGTCACCGACTTGCGACTCGTTGTACCAGCCATTGTAGCACGTGTGTAGCCCAGGTCATAAGGGGCATGATGATTTGACGTCATCCCCACCTTCCTCCGGTTTATTACCGGCAGTCTCGCTAGAGTGCCCAACTGAATGATGGCAACTAACAATAGGGGTTGCGCTCGTTGCGGGACTTAACCCAACATCTCACGACACGAGCTGACGACAACCATGCACCACCTGTCTCCAGTGCTCCGAAGAGAAACCCTATCTCTAGGGCGGTCACTGGGATGTCAAGACCTGGTAAGGTTCTTCGCGTTGCTTCGAATTAAACCACATGCTCCACCGCTTGTGCGGGCCCCCGTCAATTCCTTTGAGTTTCAGCCTTGCGGCCGTACTCCCCAGGCGGAGTGCTTAATGCGTTAGCTGCGGCACTGAGTCCCGGAAAGGACCCAACACCTAGCACTCATCGTTTACGGCGTGGACTACCAGGGTATCTAATCCTGTTCGCTACCCACGCTTTCGAGCCTCAGCGTCAGTTACAGACCAGAGAGCCGCTTTCGCCACCGGTGTTCCTCCATATATCTACGCATTTCACCGCTACACATGGAATTCCACTCTCCCCTTCTGCACTCAAGTTCCGCAGTTTCCAAAGCGTACTATGGTTAAGCCACAGCCTTTTACTTCAGACTTACGAAACCGCCTGCGCTCGCTTTACGCCCAATAAATCCGGACAACGCTCGGGACCTACGTATTACCGCGGCTGCTGGCACGTAGTTAGCCGTCCCTTTCTGGTAAGATACCGTCACTGTGAGAACTTTCCACTCTCTCACACGTTCTTCTCTTACAACAGAGCTTTACGATCCGAAAACCTTCTTCACTCACGCGGCGTTGCTCGGTCAGGGTTCCCCCCATTGCCGAAGATTCCCTACTGCTGCCTCCCGTAGGAGTCTGGGCCGTGTCTCAGTCCCAGTGTGGCCGATCACCCTCTCAGGTCGGCTATGTATCGTTGCCTTGGTAGGCCTTTACCCCACCAACTAGCTAATACAACGCAGGTCCATCTGATAGTGAAGCAGTTGCTCCTTTTAAGCTCCAATGATGCCACTAAAGCTCTTATGCGGTATTAGCTATCGTTTCCAATAGTTATCCCCCGCTATCAGGCAGGTTACCTACGCGTTACTCACCCGTTCGCGACTCAACTTCTCAGATGTTTCCGAAGAAACGGATGAAAAGTTGCGTTCCACTTGCATGTATTAGGCACGCCGCCAGCGTTCGTCCTGAGCCAGGATCAAACTCTCATATAAAGTTTTTTTCTGGTCAGTCTCTACTGACTTATTGTTTTTGTTCATTGACGGACTTCTATCTTTAAAAGTCCACCCTGCACGTTTGGTTCGTCTTCTTCAATTTTCAAAGGTCTTATTACTTGTCCTCGCTTCTCACGAGACAACTATCTTAGTTTATCACGTCTACTTAACTTTGTCAATATCTTTTTTTACTTTTTTTTGCTTTTTTTCATTTTTGATATCTGACACTATGAATTACTCCTCGTGACAACTCATTCATTCTATCACCTTATTAAGCTACTGTCAATACCTTACGCCTGGTTTTTTTATATTTCGTCCAGTATGCGTGTTAATCTTCTTGTTCAAGATACTCATAAAGTGAATGGAGTATGGATGCTTGAGCTGGTGAAGATTGTCCGCTAATAATTTTGCTGTATTCTTTTGCTTCTTCAGGACTTAAATTGGCGCTAAATTGACGTAGTTTTTGACGTAATTTTATAAAGCTCGAATCTGTGAGTATCTTGGAATCTGTAGCTTTTCGTGACGAGGGAAGAGCTACAATTCTTCTGCTCTTCATAATATGATAGCCTTCAATGACTTGTTTTGGGGACGTTTTCTTCATTATTCTTTGGTTCCTCCTACTAGTAGATACTATAACAGGAGTAGACATACGATGAACAGGACATCTTTGTCAGTTTATTGTTTAAGCACTACACAGTCAGATCGGAATAATTGCTTATGTGACAAACTATACAAACTGCCTCAGAGACTTAGAAGAGAATAATAAGCAAGAAAAGAGAACGAATTGTCTATTTTCGTTCTCTCTAAGTGTCTATAGTTTTATAAATAATGTGACTAAGGAGTTGTATTCATCTTTTCTTTTATTTCATCAAATGAAAGAGGATGCACGTCTTCTTCTTCAGTTTCTGAGTTTGCTGGCATTTTACCTGTCTCATAAAGTGACTTGATTTGAACACTGTCCAATGTTTCGTATTTTAAAAGAGCTTCGGCTATAAGCTTGTGAGTATCTCGATGGTCCTGGATAATCTCAGCTGCTTTGTCACGTGCCTCATTGAGAAGATTGCGCACTTCATTATCCAGTTCATATGCCGTCTGGTCTGAAATGTGCTTCTCAAGCGTACGACCTCCAAACATCGAGTGGCAGAGAAGGCTCTATAATTTCTGTAGTGGGTAAACCCCACTGTGGAGATTATAGGGCTTTTTGAGTATCAAAAAAGTCCCATAAGACTTATAATGAAAAGCGCTTAAACAACTCATTAGAAAGTATCTTATGGAACACATCAATAATACCACATTACTCATCGGAATTAAAGACAAAAATATCATCTTAAATAAAGCCATTCAACACGATACCCATATCGAAGTCACCGCTACACTTGATTATCACCCTCCCAAATGTAAACACTGTAAAGGAAAACAAATCAAATACGATTTCCAAAAGCCTTCTAAAATCCCTTTTATTGAAATCGCCGGTTTCCCTAGCCTCATTCGTTTGAAAAAGAGACGATTTCAGTGCAAGTCCTGTCGAAAAGTAACTGTTTCTGAAACATCTCTCGTTCAGAAAAATTGCCAAATTTCTGAAATAGTGAGACAGAAAATCGCTCACCTATTGCTCAACAGAGAGGCTCTTACCCATATCGCTGCTAAGCTCGCTATCTCTACCTCTACTGTCTATCGCAAGTTCAAGCAATTTCATTTCCAAGAGGAGTACACTACTTTGCCAGAAGTGCTTTCCTGGGATGAGTTCTCCTACCAGAAGGGAAAACTGGCCTTTATTGCTCAGGATTTTAACACCAAGAAAATCATTACCATCCTTGATGACAGACGTCAAACAACCATCCGAAATCATTTCTTCAAGTACTCGAAAGAAGCTAGAAAAAAAGTTAAAGTCGTCACTGTCGATATGTCAGGGAGCTATATCCCTCTCATTAAGAAATTATTTCCAAATACCAGAATTGTCCTCGATCGTTTCCACATTGTCCAGCACATCAATAGAGCTCTCAAGCAAACACGTATTGAAATCATGAAGCAATTTGACGATAAATCTCTTGAATACAGAGCTCTTAAGTACTACTGGAGACTTATTCAAAAAGATAGTCGGAAACTATCTCCTAAGGCTTTCTACTCTAGAACTTTTAGAGAGACTCTAACGCCTAGAGAATGTCTCAATAAGATGTTCAAACTAGTCCCTGAGTTAAAATCTTATTATGACCTGTACCAGTTACTCCTTTTCCACCTGCAAGAGAAGAATACTGAGCAGTTTTGGGGCTTAATTCAAGACGCTTTACCTCATCTCAATCGCACCTTTAAAACCGCTTTGAGCACATTTATTCGCTATAAAAACTACATCACTAACGCCATTGAATTGCCTTACTCTAACGCTAAACTTGAGGCCACTAACAAACTCATCAAAGACATCAAGCGCAATGCCTTTGGTTACAAGAACTTTGACAAGTTCAAGAAACGTATCTTAATCGCTTTGAACATCAAAAATGAGAAGACGAAGTTCGTCTCCTCTCGCGCTTAGCTATAAGTCACCCACTACAGTTGACAAAGAACCGCAAAAAACGCCTGCTTACGAAATCATTCCGCTACTCAGAGTAATTTCGTAAACAAGCGTCCAACCAATATGATGAGTGTTACCGCTGAGACAAGCTCAGCGGTAGACCAGAGCTAGACTAAGAATTCCTCACAAATTCCATCATCATAACACTCAACAAAATTGATGATCTTATACAAGTTCGATAATTGCCATTGGGGCAGCATCACCACGACGTGGTTCTGTTTTGAGGATACGAGTATATCCACCATTACGTTCTGCGTAACGAGGTGCAATTTCTGAGAACAATTTTTGAAGCGCTGTAGTAGCAGTATACTTGTCAGTTGCTTCATCGTAGTTTTCAGATGCAATTTCATTACGAACAAATGCAGCAGCTTGACGACGTGCGTGTAAATCACCACGTTTACCAAGTGTGATCATTTTTTCAACTGTTTTACGGATTTCTTTAGCACGAGCTTCAGTTGTAACGATTGATTCATTGATCAATAAATCAGTTGTCAAATCGCGCAACATTGCCTTACGTTGTGAGCTAGTGCGTCCTAGTTTACGGTATGCCATGATTTCCTCCTATATTATTTATCTTTTTTCAATCCTAGACCAAGGTCAGCCAACTTAACCTTGACTTCTTCGAGACTCTTACGGCCAAGATTACGCACTTTCATCATTTCTGGCTCAGATTTTTCTGTTAAATCAAATACAGTATTAATCCCTGCACGTTTCAAACAGTTATATGAGCGCACGGAAAGGTCCAATTCCTCAATCGTACGGTCGAGCATCCGATCATCTGATGTTACTTCAGTTTCTTTCATTACTTCTGCTGATTTCGCAACATCTGTAAGGTCTGTAAATAGACCAAGGTGTTCCATCAGAATACGCGCTGAAAGACCGAGTGCATCTTCCGGTATAATGGTACCATTTGTGTTGATTTCAAGTGTTAATTTGTCAAAACCATCGTTGCTACCAACACGTGCTGGTTCAACTTGATAATTAACTTTTTTCACTGGCGTATAGATAGAATCTACAGCAAGTGTGCCCACCGGCGCATCATCCTTTTTATTTCCTTCTGCTGGTACATAACCACGACCTGAATTGACAGTCAAAGTCGCATTAAAAGTAGCTCCCTCAGAAATAGTAAAGAGGTAATGGTCGGGGTTTACAATTTCAATGTCACTATCTGTAAGAATGTCACCTGCTGTCACTTCAGCCGGACCTACTACAGCAAGTTCTATTTTCTTTTCGTCTTCGACATAAGATTTTACAGCAATGCCTTTGATGTTGAGAATAATCTGCATAACATCTTCGCGAACACCTGGAACTGTGTCGAATTCGTGGAGTACACCATCAATTTTAATTGATGTCACTGCAGCACCTGGAAGTGAAGCAAGAAGTACACGACGAAGAGAGTTACCAAGAGTTGTTCCGTAACCACGTTCTAATGGCTCGATAACAAATCTGCCGTAATCTTTATTTTCATCAATTTTTGTTATTGTTGGTTTTTCAAACTCAATCATTTCTTACTCCCTCTTAAACGAAAAGCTGTGTATGGATGTCTGATTATACACGGCGACGTTTTGGAGGACGAGCACCATTGTGTGGTACAGGAGTCACATCACGAATTGCTGTTACTTCAAGACCAGCGGCAGCAAGAGCGCGGATAGCAGACTCACGACCTGAACCTGGGCCTTTAACGGTAACTTCAACTGTTTTAAGACCGTGTTCTTGTGCAGATTTAGCAGCTGCTTCTGAAGCCATTTGAGCTGCGAATGGTGTAGATTTACGAGAACCTTTAAAACCAAGAGCGCCAGCAGATGACCAAGCAATCGCGTTACCATGCACATCAGTAATCATAACAATAGTGTTATTAAATGTAGCGTGAATATGAGCAATACCAGATTCGATATTCTTTTTCACACGACGTTTACGTGTTGGTTTAGCCAATTTTTCTACCTCCTATATTATTTTTTCTTACCTGCGATCGCAACGGCTTTCCCTTTGCGAGTACGGGCATTGTTTTTAGTGTTTTGTCCACGGACAGGAAGTCCACGACGGTGACGGATACCACGATATGAACCGATTTCCATCAAACGCTTGATATTCAAGTTAACTTCACGACGGAGGTCACCTTCAACCTTGATAGCATCAACTTCACGACGGATAGCATCTTCTTGATCTGATGTTAAATCTTTAACACGCACATCTTCTGAAATACCTGCTGCTGCAAGAATTTTCTTAGAAGTTGCAAGACCGATGCCGTAAACATAAGTCAATGAAATAACTACGCGTTTGTCGTTTGGAATATCAACTCCAGCAATACGAGCCATGTTTTCTCCTTTCTATTTCTTAACCTTGACGTTGCTTGTGTTTAGGGTTTGCTGGGCAAATCACCATAACACGACCATTACGACGAATAACTTTACAGTATTCGCAAATTGGTTTGACCGATGGTCTTACTTTCATGTTTAATCCCTCCAAGTATTTCGACTATTTAAAGCGGTATGTGATACGTCCACGTGTCAAGTCATACGGACTAAGCTCAACAGTTACGCGGTCACCGACCAAAATACGAATGTAGTTTTTACGGATTTTACCAGAAACAGTTGCAAGGACTTGGTGTCCATTTTCCAACTCAACAGTAAACATAGCATTTGGCATTGTATCTACTACTTTGCCTTCAATTTCAATCACATCTTCTTTTGCCATGCAAAAGCATCCCCTCTCTAAATATCGATTTGATGCCCTCTGAACACAGAGGTAACAATTATAAGTCAGACTAGCCTAGTCTATCATATTTGCAGAAAAAACGCAAGCTAAATCTATTAGTTTATTACAATTTTGATAACACTTTCTCAATTGCTTGGAAAACAACCTCGATATCTTGATCCCCTTCAATATCATGGACCAAACCTTTCGCACGATAATGATCAATAATTGGCTGACCTTGTGCAATATTCACTTCTAATCGGCGCTGCACAGATTCTGGTTTATCATCTTCTCGTTGATAGAAATCTTCTTCTTTGTAATCTCCAACTGGTGGATTGAATACTTTGTGGAAGGTTTCGCCTGTTTCTTTGTGAATGATACGTCCACTTAATCGTTCCACCAATTTAGATGGGTCAATTGTAATATTGATAACACCTTGCAAGTCAATCCCTAGCTCAGCCAAACTTGCATCTAGCGCCTGCGCTTGATCAATAGTACGTGGGTAACCATCCAACAGGAAGCCTTTTTCTTTGATATCATCTTGAACCAAGCGTTCTTTCACAATACCATTTGTAACTTCATCTGGAACTAGATCGCCTCTGTCAATATATGACTTAGCCAGCAATCCCAGTTCAGTCTGATTAGCCATTGCTGCACGGAATATATCACCAGTCGAAATATGAGCAACATTAAATTTCTCAACAATCTTAGCTGCTTGTGTTCCTTTACCAGCACCTGGTAAACCCATAATTAAAAGATTCATGACAAACTCCTTATTTTGTTTTCACATAAATTTGCCAACAGTGACAAACTTATCTAAAAACAAAATAGAAGGTTGACTAGGTCAACCTATATTCTATTCTGTAATTTCCAGGAAACCTACATATTTTCTCTTAAGCAAGTAGCCTTCTAATTGCTTAATCCCTTCAATACTTGTTGAAATTACGATAATCAAACTTGTACCAAGAAAAGCAATGCTAGAAGAAAGTCCAAAGAGATTCTGTGCAAGAATTGGTAGCAAGGCCACAAAACTTAGGAACAGCGCTCCAACTACTGCCAATCTTGTTAAAAGTTTTGATAGGTATTGCTCAGTGCCATTACCTGGACGAACACCATGGATGTAAGCTGCGCTCTTCTGAAGACTTTCTGCCGTCTTTTCAGGATTAACCTGAACAAAGGTATAAAAGAATGTAAAGGCAACAATCAGACCTGCATAAACAATCATCCCTTTAACCGTTGAATAATCAAAATATTCCTGAATCGCCTGCAACCAGCCAACACTCTTGTTTTGACTTGCAAAGAACTGCACTGCAGAAGTTGGTACTGCTGTGATTGAACCTGCAAAAATTACTGGGATAACTCCTGCCGGATTCAATTTCAATGGCAGATATGAGCTAGAAGGTGCTCCCTGCGCTCGCTTTGTATATTGAATCGGTAATTTGTACTCTGCCTGCTGCACAAAGGTCGTGAAGTAAACAACGAAGAAGATCATTATAAGCAGAGCTGCAACAAAGAGAGCAGATTCCCCTAAGCGGCCGGATTCAATATTGACGAAACGATCAACATAAATTTCATGGAAAGTTCCTGGTAACGAAGAAATGATACCTGCAAAGATAATCATTGAGGTTCCATTACCATAGCCTTTTTCAGAAATTTGTTCCCCCAGCCAAGTCACAACAATAGAACCTGTTGTCAAAATTGATCCAATCAATAGATAGGTTTGCCAATTCAAAGGCATATTTGTCAATTTTGCACCAGATAAAGCATTGAAACCTGCTGTAATACCAATAGATTGAACAAATGCAAGCCCTAAGGAAATATAACGAGTTGCTTGATTCAATTTCCGACGACCAACTTCACCTTGCTTGCCCCACTCAACAAATTTAGGTAAAATATCCATTTGCAAAAGCTGAACAATGATGGAAGCTGTAATGTACGGGCTGACTCCCAGTGCAAAAACTGAAAAATTACGCATAGCGTTCCCTGAAACCAAGCTTAACATATTCAAGAAAGGAACGTTTGATAGAGCCTCAAGGCTCTTTGCATTTACTCCCGGTACTGTGATATGGGTCCCCACTCGGAAGACAAAAAGGATAAAGATAGTAAATAAAATTTTACTACGCACCAATTTTACTTTTAAGGCATCTTTTAAAAGTTTTAAAAACATAGGCTGTCACCTCTTAGATGACTTCTACTGAACCACCTTTGGAAGTGATTGCTTCTTGAGCTGATTTAGAAAATTTAGCAGCTTTAACTGTCAATTTCTTCGTCAATTCGCCGTTACCAAGAATTTTGATTCCTGATTTTTCAGCTTTGACAATTCCAGCTTCGATAAGCACAACTGGTGTTACTTCTGCACCATCTTCAAAAGCGTTCAATTGATCAAGATTAACGATTGCGTATTCTTTAGCGTTGATATTAGTGAAACCACGTTTTGGAAGACGGCGGAACAACGGAGTTTGTCCACCTTCAAAACCTGGTCGAACACCGCCACCGCTACGTGCCTTTTGGCCTTTTTGACCACGACCTGAAGTTTTACCGTTACCTGATGATGTACCGCGACCTACACGGTTGCGGACTTTGCGTGAACCTGTAGCAGGTTGTAATTCATGAAGTTTCATTATTATTTTCCTCTCTTTTTATATGCTAGCGCCTGTGGTGAGCAAAGAGTCTTCAACCACAAACTCGCTTCTAATGAAAATGGACTAGAAGTCGCAAAGATTTCTCCATGCGACTCAGTCTATTTGTTCTATTACTTAACTTCTTCTACAGTTACCAAGTGAGAGATTGCCTTAACCATACCAAGGATGGCTGGATTATCTTCCTTAACAACTGAGCTGTTCAATTTACCAAGTCCAAGTGCAACAACTGTTTTACGTTGCTCTGGTTTGCGACCGATTGGAGACTTAGTCAAAGTAATCTTAATTTGAGCCATGAGTATCTCCTTTCTTATGCTAAATCAGAAACTGAAATGCCACGAAGCGCAGCTACTTCTTCAGCACGTTTCAATTGCTTCAAGCCTTCAACAGTTGCACGAACAATGTTGATTGGTGTGTTTGAACCGAGTGACTTAGAAGTCACATCTGCGATACCTGCCAATTCAATTACGGCACGAGTTGCACCACCGGCAGCAACCCCAGAACCTTCAGAAGCAGGTTTCAACAATACACGAGCTCCACCAAACTCTGAACGAACTTCGTGAGGAATTGTTGTACCAACCATTGGTACTTCAATCATATTTTTCTTAGCAGCCTCAACTGCTTTACGGATAGCTTCTGGTACTTCCTGAGCTTTACCAGTACCGAAACCTACGCGACCGTTGCGATCACCAACAACCACAAGAGCTGCAAAACGAAGACGACGTCCACCTTTAACAACTTTTGTAACACGGTTGATGGCTACTACGCGCTCTTCAATTTCAACTGCGTTATCTTTGAATGCCATTTCTTAGTGTCCTCCCTATTAGAATTTCAATCCGTTTTCACGAGCTGATTCAGCCAAAGCTTTCACACGTCCGTGATAGAGATATCCACCGCGGTCAAAGACCACTTCAGAAATACCTTTAGCTACCGCGCGTTCAGCAACGAGTTTACCAACAACAACAGCTTGTTCTGTCTTAGTACCTTTTGAAACTTCTTTATCAAGAGTAGAAGCGCTTGCGAGCGTTACACCCGCTACGTCATCAATCACTTGAGCGTAGATGCCTGTATTAGAACGGAAAATGTTCAAACGTGGGCGAGCAGCAGTTCCAGAGATTTTACCGCGAACGCGACGGTGGCGTTTTTGGCGGATTTTGTTTTTATCTGGTTTTGAAATCACAATATTCACCTCTTAATGTATGATTATGTTTCTTACGAAACACTTTGAGAAATAGTTAGCCAGGCGGTTAAACCACCCCAGCAAGCTATTATTTACCTGTTTTACCTTCTTTACGGCGAACAAATTCACCAACGTAACGAATACCCTTACCTTTGTATGGCTCAGGAGCGCGAAGGCTACGGATATAAGCTGCTGTTTGACCAACAACTTCTTTGTTGATACCAGACACGATGATTTGTGTTGGTGTTGGAACTTCAAATGTAATACCTTCTGGTGCAATCACTTCATCAGGATGTGATTTACCAACAGCCAATGTCA
The DNA here is from genome assembly GCF_009866825.1 of Streptococcus sp. DAT741. NCBI lineage: Bacteria > Bacillati > Bacillota > Bacilli > Lactobacillales > Streptococcaceae > Streptococcus > Streptococcus sp. DAT741. Next base: position 83,855 of record NZ_CP019557.1, on the reverse strand, counting down.
ATTTGTTACCAGCCAATTGTGCACGGTAACCGACACCACGCATTTCAAGTTCTTTTTTGAAGCCTTCAGAAACACCAACAACCATGTTGTTGAGGTTAGCACGGCTAGTACCGTGAATAGTCTTCATTTCTTTTGAATCATTTGGACGGTGAAGAGTTACTTCAGTACCTTCCACACGAATTTCAATAGCGGTTGGGAATTCACGAGTCAATTCCCCTTTAGGTCCTTTTACAGTTACCACACCGTTGTTTTGAGCAATCTCAACACCGGCAGGCAATGTAATAATTTTATTACCAATACGTGACATATTTTTATTTTCTCCTGTTAGATTATCAGGCCATTCCTTAGAATGACGAGTTTTCACGGGCACTCATGATACTAAGGGCATATAAAAGCCAAAGTGAAAATTGGAAACTAGACGAAGAAGTCTAAGCTTCTAGGGTCGTTTATCTTTTTCACACCGGCTTTAGCCCGTGTTCAAATGAGTGAGTAATTTGATACTGCCCAAATCAGCTATGTTGATTAGAACACTGGGCTAAACGCCTCTTGTATCATGATTTGAGTTCGAGCTACTACCTGTGCAAAAATGATAAATCTTCCTAGAATGCGAGCATTCTTCGTCAGATTTCCTATTTTTGCTTTGGTAGCTTTACGCTCTCACATCATCAATTACCAAACGTATGCAACAACTTCACCACCAACGTTCTTTTGACGAGCTTGTTTATCTGTCAAAAGACCTTCAGAAGTTGAGATGATTGCGATACCGAGTCCATTAAGAACTTTAGGAATATCTTCACGTTTTGAATAAACACGAAGACCTGGCTTTGAAACGCGTTTCAAGTTAGTGATAACTTTTTCGCCGTTTGGTCCGTATTTCAAGAATACACGGATGATACCTTGTTTGTCATCTTCGATGAATTCAACATTTTTTACAAAACCTTCGTTTTTAAGGATTGTAGCAATGCCTTTTTTGATGTTTGATGCAGGTACTTCAAGCACTTCGTGTTTTGCTTGGTTAGCATTACGAATACGTGTCAAAAAATCTGCAATTGGGTCAGTCATAACCATTTGTTTTTTCTCCTCTTACTGGCAGTTTGCATAGCACTTACCAGTTAATGTTGCCCGAAGGGCAGGTATTTGTCCAAATCAGTCTGCAAGCCAATTTGAACTCGGACTATGGACTTTGTGAAAAAGAAACGCAGCCGTTATAACTTTAGCCAGTTTACAGATGTGGCTACCTTTAGGTGCAAATCTGCCTAGAACTCGAGCGTTCATTGTTAGATTTCCTATTTTCACTTAGTCCGTTACGCCCGTAGTATCATGTTATTTGAGCACGGACGAAAATCCTAATGAAAACACGATAGCTTCAACAACTTCTTCATCAAAACTCCTATTTTCATACGGATTTCTTAGCATCCTTTGCATCATGAGATTTGAACTCGTGCTAAACTCTGTGTGAAAAAGATAGTCTTTCCTAGGCGCAAAACGCCTTCGTCAAGACTCCTGTTTTCACTTTGAGTTTTTTACGCACTCGCATCATATTATTTGAGTTCGAGCTACAACCTTTGCAAAAAAGATAGTTTTTTCTAGAAGTAAACTTCTTCGTCAAAACTCCTATTTTTGCCGTGGTTACTTAACGCTCTCACATCATGATATTACCAAGACGCTTTTGTTACACCTGGAATTTGTCCAAGATAAGCCAAGTCGCGGAAGCATACACGGCACAATTGGAATTTGCGGTAAACTGAATGTGGACGACCACATTTTTCACAGCGTGTGTAAGCTTGTGTAGAGAACTTAGCTGGACGTTTGTTCTTAGCGATCATTGATTTTTTAGCCATTTATTCTCTCCCTCTTATTTTGCAAACGGCATACCAAGGCCTGTAAGCAATGCACGTGATTCTTCGTCAGTGTTAGCAGTTGTAACGATAACGATATCCAAACCGCGAGTTTTATCAACATCATCAAAGTTGATTTCTGGGAAGATCAATTGCTCTTTCACACCAAGCGTGTAGTTACCACGTCCGTCGAATGACTTAGTTGGTACACCGTGGAAGTCACGGACACGTGGAAGTGAAACTGTAACTAATTTATCCAAGAACTCATACATACGCTCACCACGAAGAGTAACTTTTGCACCGATTGCAACACCCTCACGAAGACGGAAGCCGGCGATTGATTTCTTAGCTTTAGTGATAAGTGGTTTTTGTCCTGAAATCAAAGCCAATTCTTGAGCAGCTTTTTCAAGGTTCTTGGCGTTAGAAACAGCGTCACCAACACCCATGTTCAAAACAATCTTATCAACTTTTGGCACAGCCATAACTGAAGAATAGTTGAACTGTTCAGTCAAAGCAGGAACTACTTCATTAAGATATTTTTCTTTTAAACGATTTGCCATTATACTTCTCCTTTCCTTCGTGATTAGTCAAGCACTTCGCCTGACTTTTTGTTGTAGCGAACTTTTTTGCCATCTACAAATTTGTAACCAACGCGTCCCGCAACACCGTTTTTGTCAAGAACTTGAACGTTTGACACATGGATTGGCGCTTCTTTTTCAACAATAGCACCTTGAGGATTTTCGCTGTTTGGTTTTTGGTGTTTCTTGACGATATTGACACCTTCAACAACAACTTTGTTTACTTTTGGAAGTGCTGTTACGACAACTGCTTCAACGCCTTTGTCTTTACCAGCGATTACGCGAACTTTATCGCCTTTTTTTACAAACATTTGATTTCTCCTATTATTCTTACGCCCTAATGGGCACCCTGAACCTCAAAGGAGGTAACAGGGGACTTAGTTTGTCAGATTAAAGTACTTCTGGTGCCAATGAAACGATTTTCATAAAACCGCCATCACGCAATTCGCGCGCCACTGGGCCAAAGATACGAGTTCCGCGAGGGTTTTTGTCTTCACGGATGATAACTGCAGCATTCTCATCGAATTTGATATACGAACCATCAGCACGACGAGCACCTGTCTTAGTACGAACGATAACGGCTTTTACAACGTCACCTTTTTTAACCGCACCACCAGGAGTAGCTTGTTTCACTGAAGCAACGATGATGTCGCCGATATTAGCGAATTTACGTCCTGAACCACCAAGCACTTTGATTGTCAAGATTTCGCGTGCGCCACTGTTGTCAGCAACTTTCAAACGAGTTTCTGTTTGAATCATGTCAATTTTCTCCTTTCAGGTTGATTAAATGATAACTGCCTCTTCCACAACCTCTACAAGACGGAAACGTTTTGTAGCTGAAAGTGGGCGAGTTTCCATGATACGAACAATATCACCTTCTTTAGCAACATTGTTTTCATCATGAGCTTTGTACTTTTTAGAGTAGTTGATGCGTTTACCATAGACTGGGTGGTTACGTTTTGTTTCAACTACAACTGTGATGGTTTTGTCCATTTTGTCAGATACTACACGTCCAACAAGAACTTTACGATTATTGCGTTCCATTGAAATTCTCCTTTCCCAATCTATTATTTAGCTTCAGATTGCACAGTTTTGATACGTGCAATTTGTTTCTTAACTTCGTTCAAACGAGCAGTTTGCTCAAGTTGACCAGCAGCAGCTTGGAAACGAAGGTCAAAGAGTTCTTTCTTCAACTCGTTTTCGCGTTTTGCAAGTTCTTCTTGAGAAAGGCCACGAAGTTCTTTTACAAAATCTTTAATTTCTTGAAGTTTCATGTCTCCTCCTTATTCTGCTTCACGTTTTACGAATTTAACTTTAACTGGCAATTTATGACCAGCAAGGCGGAATGCTTCACGTGCGATTTCTTCAGAAACACCAGCTACTTCAAACATAACCTTACCGCGTTTAACTGGAGCCACCCAACCTTCAGGTGCACCTTTACCAGAACCCATACGTACACCGATAGCTTTAGCAGTGTATGACTTGTGTGGGAAGATTTTAATCCAAACTTTACCACCACGTTTCATATAACGAGTCATAGCGATACGGGCAGCTTCTATTTGGCGGTTTGTAATCCATGAGCTAGTGGTTGCTTGAAGACCATATTCACCGAAGTCTACTTGTTTTCCACCTTTGGCTTCACCGCGCATTTTTCCACGGAACTCACGACGGTGTTTTACACGTTTAGGTACTAACATCTGTTATTTACCTCCTTTAGTGTTTTTACGAGCCGGAAGGACTTCGCCACGGTAAATCCATACTTTAACACCAAGTTTACCGTAAGTTGTCAAAGCTTCTTCCCAAGCATAGTCGATATCCGCACGAAGTGTGTGAAGAGGAACTGTTCCTTCGGAGTAGCCTTCTGCACGAGCAATATCAGCACCGTTCAAACGTCCAGAAACTTGCGTTTTGATACCCTTGGCACCAGCACGCATCGTACGTTGGATAGCTTGTTTTTGAGCACGGCGGAACGCCACACGTTGCTCCAATTGACGAGCGATTGACTCACCGACAAGGTGTGCATCCAAGTCAGGTTGTTTGATTTCAATGATATTGATATGCACTTGCTTACCAGTTAATTTGTTCAATTGAGCACGGAGTGCATCAACGTTGCTACCAGCCTTACCGATAACCATACCTGGCTTAGCAGTGTGGATAGAAACGATAACCTTATTTACAGCACGTTCGATTTCGATTGTTGATGTTGATGCATCAGCCAATTCTTTTTTGATAAAGTTGCGGATTGCAAGATCTTCATGAAGGTAATCCGCGTATTCTTTTTCAGCATACCATTTAGCATCCCAATCACGGATGATGCCAACACGCATACCAATTGGATGTACTTTTTGACCCACGTTTTTACCTCCTTATTTCTCTGCCACAACTACAGTAATGTGAGCTGTGCGTTTGTTGATTGGTGAAGCTGAGCCTTTCGCACGTGGACGGAAACGTTTGAGAGTTGGTCCTTCGTTTGCGAATGCTTCGCTTACTACTAAGTTTGCTTTTTCCAAACCAAAGTTGTTTTCAGCGTTGGCAATCGCTGAGTTCAAAACTCCTTCGATGATGCCTGCAGCTTTGTTTGGTGTGAATTTCAAGATTGCAATTGCGTCTGCCACACTTTTGCCACGGATATTATCCAAGACAAGACGTGATTTACGAGGTGAAACACGTACTGTGCGAGCAGTTGCTTTAGCTGAAGTAATTTCTGCCATTGTGTTTTCCTCCTAAATTATTTACGACGAGTTTTCTTGTCGTCAGCAGCATGACCTTTATAAGTACGAGTTGGCGCAAATTCACCAAGCTTGTGACCTACCATGTCTTCTTGAATATATACAGGCACGTGTTTACGACCATCATAAACCGCAATTGTATAGCCAATGAAACTTGGGAAAATCGTTGAACGACGTGACCAAGTTTTGATTACTTTTTTCTTTTCGTCATTTGCTTGAGCTTCAACTTTTTTCATCAAATGCTCATCGACGAAAGGTCCTTTTTTAAGACTACGTCCCATTTTAATGTGTTCTCCTTTAAAATATGTACCACAGCGGCTTGCCCGCAATGCGGGCTACCGAGTTGGCGGAATTCAGCTAGTAACCTAAGCTTATTTTTGGTTACGACGACGAACAATAAGTTTGTCTGATTTAGCTTTCTTGTTACGAGTTTTCAAACCAAGAGCTGGTTTACCCCATGGTGTAGATGGTGCTTTACGACCAACCGGTGCTTTACCTTCACCACCACCGTGTGGGTGATCGTTCGGGTTCATTACAGAACCACGAACTGTTGGACGAATACCTTTCCAACGGCTGCGGCCGGCTTTACCAAGATTAACAAGACCATGTTGTTCATTACCTACAGTACCAACAGTAGCACGGCAAGTACCAAGGATCATACGAACCTCACCTGATTGAAGGCGAACAAGAACGTACTTTCCTTCTTGACCAAGAACCTGTGCAGATGCACCAGCAGCACGTACCAACTCACCACCGCGACCTGGTTTCAACTCAATGTTGTGAACAACCGTACCGACAGGGATGTTTGCTAACGGAAGTGCGTTACCAACCTTAATGTCTGCTTCTGGACCTGAAACGATACGTTGACCAACTTCAAGACCTTTAGGAGCGATGATATAAGCTTTGACACCATCCGTGTAGTGTACAAGAGCGATGTTTGCTGAACGGTTTGGATCGTATTCGATCGTTTTAACAACCGCTTCAACACCATCTTTATTACGCTTGAAGTCCACTAAACGATAGAAACGTTTGTGACCGCCACCTTGGTGACGAACAGTGATGCGACCATTGTTGTTACGACCAGCTTTGTTTTTCAAGGCAACAAGCAATGATTTTTCTGGAGTGCTTGTTGTGATTTCAGCAAAGTCCAAAGAAGTCATGTTACGACGGCCATTTGTCGTTGGTTTATAAACTTTAATACCCACGTTAATTCCTCCTTTGATTATTCAGCGTCAGCTGTAGCGAACAATTCGATCGCTTTTGAATCAGCAGTCAATGTGATGATTGCTTTTTTCACTTTATTTGTGCGACCAACATAGCGACCTACGCGCTTTGTTTTAGGTTTCACGTTGATTGTGTTAACATTTGCAACTTTAACACCTTCAAACGCTGCTTCAACAGCTTGTTTGATCAAGAGTTTGTGTGCACGAGTGTCAACTTCAAATACATACTTGCCTGCTTCGAGTTGGCCCATTGAGCTTTCTGTGATGACAGGTTTTTTGATAACATCATACAAATTCATTATGCAAGAACCTCCTCAATTTTAGAGATAGCTGCTTGAGTTACAAGAAGTTTGTCTGCATTTGCAATGTCAAGGACACTTGCAGTTGTTGCAGTAGCAACTTTCACATTTGGAAGGTTGCGAGCTGAAAGAGCTGCGAATTCGTTTCCTTCTTCAAGAATAACAAGGACTTTAGAATCAATGCTCAATGCTGCAAGTACTTTTGCAAATTCAGCAGTTTTTGGAGCTGTGAATTCAAGCGAGTTAACAGCTACAAATTTGTTTTCAGCAACTTTTTCTGAGTAGACAGATTTGAGTGCCAAGCGACGAACTTTTTGTGGAAGTTTGTACGCATATGAACGTGGAGTTGGTCCAAAGACTACACCACCACCACGCCATTGTGGTGAACGGATAGAACCTTGACGAGCGCGCCCAGTTCCTTTTTGACGCCATGGTTTGCGTCCGCCACCTGAAACTGCTGAGCGGTTTTTAACTGCGTGAGTACCTTGACGAAGGCTAGCACGTTGGCTGATGATGACATCAAAGACAACTGCTTGGTTTGGCTCAATACCAAAGACTGCATCATTAAGAACTACTTCACCAGCTTGTTTACCGGTTTGGTCAAATAATGTTACGTTTGCCATTTCGACTGATTTCCCCTTTCCTTATTATTTACCAGCTTTAACTGCTGATTTGATAGTGATAAGAGATTTCTTAGCACCTGGTACATTACCTTTGATAAGGATAACGTTCTTTTCTGGAACAACTTGTACAATTTCAAGGTTTTGAATTGTTACACGGTTGCCACCCATGCGACCTGCAAGGTTTTTACCCTTAAATACACGGTTAGGTGCAACAGGACCCATAGAACCTGGACGACGGTGGTAACGAGAACCGTGAGCCATAGGGCCACGTGATTGTCCATGGCGTTTGATAACACCTTGGAAACCTTTACCTTTAGATGTACCAGTTACATCCACAACATCTCCAGCCGCAAATTGTTCAACTGTTAGTTCCGCACCAACTTCCAAGCCTTCAATGTTTTTAAATTCACGAATGAAGCGCTTAGGAGCTGTGTTAGCTTTAGCTACATGGCCTTTGGCAGGTTTGTTGCTCAAAACTTCGCGTTTGTCATCAAAACCAACTTGGACCGCAGCATAGCCATCAGTCTCAACAGTTTTCACTTGAAGAACAACGTTTGGAGTTGCTTCGATGACAGTAACAGGGATAAATTCACCAGATTCAGTGAAGATTTGAGTCATTCCCACTTTTTTCCCTAAGATTCCTTTTGTCATGAGAAAATTATTCCTTTTCTTATTTTATATTTAAAAAGTTTTTAACGAGCGTTTTTTATGCTCAAAATCAAGATACAAAGAGCATCAAACTCAGGGCGAAAATAGAAAACTTGACAGAGAAACTTTCGTCTCATTGAAAAGTTTATACTTACAAGGAATCCACAACCGTGATCACCAAGATTGAAACGATTACGTATTCCTCTTTCACACAGAGTCTAGCTCGTGTTCAAGTCCATTTGAACACTTGCTTTCGCCGTATGGCTTCTTACAATTTAATCTCGACGTTTACACCACTTGGAAGATCCAATTTCATCAAAGCATCAACTGTTTTTTGAGTTGGGTTAATGATATCGATCAAGCGCTTGTGTGTACGCATTTCGAACTGCTCACGAGAATCTTTGTACTTGTGAGTCGCACGGATGATTGTGTAGAGGCTGCGTTCTGTTGGAAGCGGAACCGGACCTGCTACCTGAGCACCTGTGCGAGTTGCAGTCTCAACGATTTTTGCAGCAGCTGTATCAAGTGTACGATGTTCGTACGCCTTCAAGCGGATGCGGATTTTTTTGTTTGCCATCTTTTTCTCCTTTTCGTCTATTTAAAATAATAGGCTAGCTCCACAAGAAAACCAACACGAGTTGCGTGGCAATGCAACCGAGCGTGTCGCAACCTCTTGCATCAAAGCTACAACCGTAATTTTTACGGCACCAGAATAGTTTATCAGATTTTCCTTGACAATGCAAGGAATTATACCCAATTTTTTAAAAAAATCCCGAAGCTATAGCTTTGGGACACTGTAATCATCTTTGCTTATCTTTCAAAATAAATGAAGGAACTCGATCTGCTGCCGCAACATTGAAAAATGATGAAATTAGAAAAACACTTCCTCGGTGCATTTTCCAATCACTAAGAAGCTTTGAGCATGCCTCACCTGACAAAATCAATCCACCAGATGATTAAAAAGCAATACTTAAAATAAGGAAGTATTAGATTATTAGCTACAGCTTTTGAAACGAACTGCGTATACTCTATTTACAACTCCTAACTATTTACTCCTGAACAGTTGAAAATTAGGAAGCTATAAAAGCCTTAGCAACTGTACTTGTTTCACTAGCGAAAATCTTTCAAGTATTCCTGCAGGTCACGAATCATTTTGCGACGACCATTGAAACATTGACCACTCATGAGTTTTTCATAATTTTCTTGCTGGCTCGGTGAAAGATTTTTCCGGTACTCTCTCAAAGCAGCTCGCAGCATCAATAACTCATCATTGATTAGACCAGGTGATTGAATCATGTGTGAGAGACCATGAATTTCTTCGTGCGTCATTCGATCAAATTTTCGCTTCTGACTTTCTTGTTTGCGAATCACATCTTTGATATGGTTTCTAAATTTCACCTTGAAATAACAGTATAATCTATCAGACTCCTCCAAGAGATTTGGTTGTGCATCCAATAATTCAAACAAGACCATCATCCCTTCTTGCTCCCAGTCTCCCTTTTCCCATAGTTTGACATAAAAATCTTTACGAGCCTTGTGAACGATCCCTTTCACTTTTGAATAAACCTTTTCAAATTCCATGACCTGATCTCCTTTACATTGATGGTCTTAGTTTATCGAAAAGGGCATTGATTCAACAGGACATTTTTGTCCACTTATTTCTATTGGAGATCGTTATATACCTTCTATCGTTAGTGTTGGCCATTTATCCAACCACTTTTTCTTAGTCATTCTTGCTCGGTAGAGAAGCATACGTTCAGGATCAATCTTAAAATGCGGTGTCGGTCTGACTAGATAATTATACATATCCTCCACTCCAAAAGGGGAATAAACTTCTAGTTGTCCATCTTCTACCAGACGGAGGCCTATTGCCGTGCATCTTTCTGGAAATTTTTCTATCGCATCCTTACTAGATTTGTAAGGGGGAGTATTTGGACTATGAATATGCATATAGACTTGATTTTTCACTTCCCATCTATACTCAGGATAGTTTTTACGCAAATGAGATTCCAATACCAACGTTTCTTCATAAGATATTTGTTCATCAAAAAACACGACATCCACATCCGTATCTCGATCAAAGCTGTATTGATTCCAAACGAAATTACGAATAGTCCCAGCACAGAGCCAGCAATCTGCCAGATTAAGCTCAGCAATAATCTCCAATATAGCCAATATATCCGGAGCTGCTTGCAGACTTTTTTTGAATTCTTCAATCATCCATCTTCTCCAAAGCATGAGAAATGTCACCTTTTATATTTTTCTATCTTTTATTAGTGAGTGCACAAAAGACTTCCCAATCGTTTCAACTTTAAGCTTCCAAACACAGTCCATCCGAACTTTAACTCGCTGACCTATTTTTGTGATTATAACAAAAAGGTCCTCTGGACCCTTACTCGCTTGCTAATTTTCAAGCTCATGATAAAAAGGTCCTCTGGACCCTTACTCGCCTGCTAATTTTCAAGCTCATGATAAAAAGGTCCTCTGGACCCTTGCTCGCTTGCTAATTTTCAAGCTCATGATAAAAAGGTCCACTGGACCTTTTTATTCCTCCATAAAGCTGTTGAAAACTTCTTCAATCATATCCCATTCTGCTGTCGCATCTTCTGGAATTGGTTGTAAGTCGCCTTCTGTACCATTCTCATTTTCAATATATGAGTAAGCTTGAATTTCAACTTCACCGTTCTCGTCTTCTTCTGCGCTCGCAGGAATCAAGAGAACATAGTTCTTGCCAAATTCCTCTTGACCGTCAATTGTCAATAAGATTTCAAAAAGTGTTTCATTACCTTGGTCATCCACCAAAGTAATCAATTCACGTTCGTCGTGTTCGTGGTCATGATGATGTGCCATTAGAGTCTCCTTTAAAATATTCTATCTAAGTAATTCTGTAAAATCAGCTGAGCAGCCAACTTGTCAATAACTTTTTTACGCTTGCTTCGACTGACATCCGCCCGCTCAATCAACATCCGCTCTGCTGCGACAGTTGTTAGCCGCTCATCTTGATACTCAACGGGGAGTTTGTAGCGTTCCACTAGCAGATCACCATAGGCTCTACTCGCTTCTACGCGCGGACCGCTAGTATTGTTCATATTTTTAGGCAGACCGACAACAAACTTCTCAACCTTGTATTGACTGACCAATTCTGTTAAGCGTTCCAGCCCAAACTCACCCTTCTTCTCGTCAATCGGAATAATCTCCAAACCTTGGGCTGTAAAACCAAGTGGATCTGAAATGGCCACGCCAACTGTCTTTGAACCGACATCTAATCCCATTATCCTCATTAGAGATCAATCCCATTTCCTTTCAAGTAGTAACGCACCAATTCTTCGATGATCTCATCACGTTCATGCTTACGAATCTGATTACGGGCATCATTATATCGAGGAATATAGGCAGGATCCCCACTTAACACATAGCCAATAATCTGATTAATCGGATTGTAGCCCTTTTCTTCCAATGAACGATAAACACTAGTTAATGTTTTACTAATCTCTTGCTTATCGGTGTCATCTAGGCGAAAACGAACAGTTTCTTCAGTAAACCCCATACTCACACCTTCTTTCCCTATTTTTATCATTATATCACAAATTTGAATTATTCTCAAAGAAAGCGCAAAAAGAACCCTCAAACAGAGTTCTTTCCATACAATCTTATAAAGCTGCTCTCATGCGGGCCTGAGCATTTTCAACATTACGCACTGCCCGAGGCAAAAATGCGCGAATATCGTCCTCTTTATATCCTACTTGAAGACGCTTTTCATCGATCAAAATTGGACTCTTTAAAATACGCGGATTAGAAGTAATCAAGTCAATAACTTCGTTTACACTCAACTCTTCAATGTCAAAATTCAAACTCTTGGCATAACGGTTCTTTGACGACACGATACTTGCAATACCATTCTCAGTTTTTGTCAAAATATTCAAGATTTCTTCCTTGGTGATAGCCTCTTTTGCAAGATTATGCTCGTTATAGGATAGCTGGTGAGCATTTAACCAGTTTTTCGCTTTCTTACAAGAAGTACAACTAGATACCGTATAAATTTTAATCATGTAGTCACCCCTTTGCTACATCTTATTAAGCAGATTATAAACTATTATACCATAGAATCCCTCAGTCTGTAGACCTATTTTTCAAAAAAACTTTAAATTTTTTGGGAAAAATTCGGTTTTTATGATTTTTTATGTTTAAGTTCCGTAAAAATAAAATCTAGTCTAGCTCAAGAAAGCTGGAAAATAATCGTTCAAGAAAGAAAATCGAACAAACACAATACGTATCAATCTGATAGAATGTTACCGAGACCTCATGGAAAAATTTTTGATATTCATTCTCCTACAAATTCGGGGAAGCTCTCTATAATTTACCTCTATCAAAAATTCGTACTTGTCTTGTATCTATTTTATGCTTCCGATAGTTTCATAGTCTTTTGTTTTATCCAAATGATAACTTTTCTAGAAAGTATAAAAAGACAAACACCTAAAATATGTTTGTCTGTATTCAATCATGATGTGAACACCATTCGTAAAATGTAACTACAGGTTTAAAAACTCACTGCAGATTCTTACTTATCAAGAAAAGGATCATTCTTCTAATTCAATGCCACCATCTAGATCCAGAATAACATCTTGTCCTTCAAAAGTAGGATCTTCGATTACCTCAGTTGAACCGGATTCTTCCTCGATTAACCCATAGTGAATACGGATTTTACGGTCAATTTCTTCGAAAATAGTCGGATGATCTGCAAGGAATTTCTTAGCATTCTCCGAACCTTGGCCAATTTTTTCTCCATTGTAAGAATACCAAGCACCTGCTTTTTGAATGATACCAAGATTGCTACCAATCTCAATCAACTCACCGGTTTGTGAAATTCCCTGACCGTACATGATTTCCACAATAGCCTCTTTAAACGGTGGAGCCACCTTGTTTTTCACAATTTTCACCTTGGTTTCCTTACCGACATTTTGATCTTTCTGATCGCCAGTTCCCTTAATTTGAGTATTTCCTCGAACATCCATACGAACTGAAGCGTAAAATTTCAAAGCACGTCCACCTGGTGTGGTTTCAGGATTACCAAACATGACTCCCACTTTTTCGCGCAATTGGTTGATAAAAATGGCAATGGTTTTGGTTTTATTGATAGAAGCTGATAGCTTACGCATTGCCTGACTCATCATACGCGCCTGTAACCCGACATGGCTATCACCAATATCCCCATCAATTTCTGCGCGTGGTACAAGAGCAGCAACAGAGTCAACAACAACCAAGTCAACTGCTCCTGAATCAATCAATTTTCCTGCAATTTCAAGACCTTGCTCACCTGAATCTGGCTGTGACAAGAGCAACTCATCAATATTGACCCCAAGAGCTGCTGCATAGGCAGGATCCAAAGCATGCTCAGCATCAATAAAGGCTGCAATTCCTCCTTCTTTTTGAGCTTGGGCTACAGCATGAAGGGCAACCGTTGTTTTACCGGAACTTTCTGGTCCGTAAATCTCAATGATACGACCTTTAGGATAGCCACCCGCACCAAGAGCGATGTCAATAGACAAGCTTCCAGAACTCATTACCTGAACCTTCTGCTCCGCACGCTCACCCAAGCGCATGACAGCGCCCTTACCAAAATCTTTTTCAATTGATTTTAAGGCATCATCCAATGCTTTTTTACGCTCATCACCAAATTTCTTTGTAATATCTTCTAATTTTTTTCCTGGTTTCTTAGCCAATGCTTTTCTCCTCTTTTCTTACTTAAATCATTATAGCAAAACTCTGTTATTTCACAAAGTATTTCGTACAAAATCTAGAGCTTGTAAACAAGCTAGTTGACGGATATGTTGCCATGAATAACCTCCCAAATCTAGCTCCTTTTGAATAACTCCAGAAGGACTTGATAAGGCCAGTGAGATCTTGGCAAGAACGTTGTCTACCGTTGAGGACGGCTTGATAAAAACCGACATAGCTAAACCTACAATCGGCTTGTAGATCGTCACGAATACCGCTTGCTTGAACAGACAAATTGCCCGAAGCAGCTCCTTTCTGACCAACAACCCTACCTCCGATAAAATAAGGCTGTTCGGCCAGCGCCAAACTCAATTCTGCTTGTAAGAGCCCACCCGTCCCCTGTTCCCATACAGCCAGAGTTTGCTCTTTCCCCGCCAAGCTGGTCGCCACCAATTTCACCAGACTATTTTCTTCACCATAGGCATAGAAATACTCTGCTAGTTTATCACGTTGCAAAATTTGTGTTTCTAAACGATTCAATACTTGATCTGCTTCTTCTTGGCAAGTAGCTTTGGTAGACAGGCGCAAGGTGACTTCACCGACTTTAGCATAAGGTGCTAAAGTTGGATTAGTCTGATTATCAATCAAATCTGCTAAAATCGTCACCAGCTGACTTTCTCCAATACCAAAAAATCTCAGAACCCGTGAGTAAAGTTGGCTATGAGAATTGCCTAGCATCGGCAATAGACTGGTAGTAAACATAGCTTTTAGCTCACTCGGAGGGCCTGGAAGTACAACATAGGTTATTCCTTCTTGCTCAATCAATCCCCCAACAGCTAAACCAGCAGGATTTTGCAAGGGGGTACTTCCTGCTACAATCTGTGCCTGACGTTCATTGTTAGGTGTGCGAATACGACCTGGACGACTAGCAAAAAAACGGTCTAATTTAAGCTTGGCCTGCTCATCCAAAACTAATTCTTTCCCTAAAAATCGAGCTAATGTTTGTTTGGTTAAATCATCTTCCGTAGGGCCAAGACCTCCACATAGAATGACCAAATCACTGCGTCTACTGGCTATATCCAGCACCTGTAAAAGTCTACCTTGGTTGTCTCCAACACTTGTGTGGAAGTAGACATCAATTCCCAGCTCTGCACATTTTTCGGATAGAAACTGAGTATTCGTATTAACAATCTGCCCTGTTAAAATCTCCGTTCCAACAGCGATTAGTTCTGCTTTCATATTCCTCCTTCTAGAAATTGCATTACCTGCTCATCTATATAATTCGTCATCCATCTGATTATTTTGAAAAATCACACGTTTTTTCATGTTCATTTAGCAATCCCGCTGCTTGTAAGTAGGAATAGACACAAACAGGACCGACGAACTTGAACCCTCTCTTCCTCAAATCCTTAGATAGACGGTCGGATAAGTCACTCTTGGTTGGCAAATCATAAAAGGACTTAACAGGATTGTCTAGCGGTGTAAACTCAACCCATGACCAGAGGTAATGGTCAAATGTACCAAATTCCTCCTGCACCTTCAAAAAAGCCTGTGCATTAGCACGAGTGGCGTAGAGTTTTGCTTTATTACGAATAATAGCTGGATTATCCAAAAGGCTATCCAACTCCATATCTGTCATTTTAGCAACCTTCTGAATATCAAAATCGAAAAAGGCAGATCGGAAGGCCTGACGTTTGTTAAGAACAATCTCCCAAGATAGTCCAGCTTGGTAGGACTCCAAACAAAGCAACTCAAACAGCGCCTGTTCATCGTGAAGAGGTCTACCCCACTCTTCGTCATGATAGGCAATATAAAGTGGGTTATTTACATTTACCCAAGAACATCTTGGCATGAAAATACCTCCGTCCGATATTTAAAATAGGTCCATTTGACCATTCTTGTTATTTCATCAGCATCTTCAAGGCTGATTTAATGTAATTTTCAGCAGTGTCAGATGTCCCTTCAAAGAACTTCTTAATCTTCTTGAGTTCGGTTGGACGATAACCGAGGGCCTCCATGGCTTCCATAGCTTCTTCAAGAGCAATATTTTCATTCACAGCTACTGTCGGCTGAGCAGGTCTCATCTCTTCGCTCATAACAAACTTGCCTTCCAAGTCTAAAATCATCTGCTGAGCTGTTTTTTTACCAATCTTTGGAAACTTAGTTAGATAAGTAATATTTTTTTGCTCAATAGCACGAACCAACCCATCATTATCATCGACAGCAATAATAGCCAAGGCAGTAGTTGGACCGATGCCAGAAACAGAAATCAAACTGAGAAAAACTGATTTTTCCATCTCTGTCGCAAACCCATACAACAGATGGGCATCCTCACGAATAACTTGATGAGTATAGACGGTAACCGGTTGCTGAACTTGACCAGAATAAGCATAAGGATTTGCCACCTGTAAGATGTAACCAATGCCATTTGCTTCTACCACAACATATTTTGCAGTAATTTTTGTTAAAATTCCTTTGATATAGTCGTACATATATTCCTCTTACTGATGTGTCAACATGTTAATATTTGCCTAATTCTCTCAGGCTGGTATGGTTTTCTTGAATCCTGCGAAACATTTTTTCCATGTCTGATGTGCTAAAGTGCACCAAGACAGGTCGTCCATGCGGACAATTATAGGGGTTCTGACAATGGGATAACTGTCGTAACAAATCTCGTGCAGAATAATCATCCAGAGCGTGATTGGCTTTGATAGATCGCTTGCAGGACATCATAATCGCCAACTCTGCCCGATACTGCTTAATGGACACTTGATCTGTTAAAAGTAGCATGTCGCATATTTCATAAATCCCTGACTCAATCTCCTCTTCCTTCATCCAGATAGGATGTTCTCTCAAGATAAACTGATTGGAACCATATTCTTCCAGATGAATCCCTACTTGATGGAGGGCATCCATTTTGTGAGTAAGGGTGAGAGCATCATTTTGCGGAAATTCAAAAATATAGGGTACTAGTAATTGCTGAGCTGAACTGTCAACCTGACCGATTGTTTCACGATAATACTCGTATTTAACTCGCTCTTGAGCAGCATGTTGATCAATGATGTACAATCCTGTCTTGCCTTGAGCAAACAAATAAGTCCCGTGCATTTGCCCAAAATATTCTAATTCTGGAAAAGTTGATGCCTCTTCCTGGTCAAGTTTATTTGCCAACTTAGACAGTTCTTTAATCGTTAAACTTGGATGGTCTTGGTCTTCAAAATCAGGAGATCGGCGTTCTGCAAATTGAACAGGCCTCACTTTCTCTTCAGGCTGCAACTCTAGTTTTGTGCAGTCGTCCTCTTCCAAGGGCTTGATGTCCTCTGATACCACTTCTGGTCTGAGGAAAAAATCTTGCTTGACCGTATCATAGTAGATTTTGGGTTCCTTGAGAGGCAATGTTTCCTGCTCTACTCTTATTTTCGTCCGCGTACTAGATTGAGCCAGATTTTCAAGAGCATCTGGTATCAAATCTTGCTCCTTGAGTGCGCCACCAATAGCCTCTCGAATGAGTGTCATCAATTCCTTTTCTTTAGAAATGCGGACTTCTTGCTTGGTTGGATGCACATTGACATCCGCCAGATAAGGATCAATCTCAATGGAAATGACAGCCAACGGAAAGCGTCCTACCATCAATTTGCTACCATATCCATCTAAAATAGCTCGATTGAGCAGGAAATTTTTTATATATCGACCATTGATGAAGATGGAAATGTAGTTACGATTGGCTCTGGTTAATTCTGGTAGAGAAACATAACCAGATACCCGAAAATCCAAGTCCTCTGCTTCAATCTCAACCATTTTTTTAGCCGAAGCAATGCCATAAATTCCTGAAATAGCTTGGCGCAATTTGCTTGTTCCAGCAGTCTGAATCAAGTCTCGTCCCTCATTCTTCAAGGTAAAGGCTATTTCTGGATGAGCTAGGCTCAATCTATTGACAACATCTACAATGTGCGATAATTCGGCCTGCTGGCTACGCATATACTTGAGTCGAGCGGGGGTATTATAAAATAGATCCGCTACAGTAACCTGCGTACCAACAGGGCGACTGATCGGTTCTTCTTTCTCAATAATTCCCCCTTTTGCTTCTAAATGTATACCATGGGAGCAATCAACCGTAGCTGTCTCAATCGTCATATAGCTGACAGAAGCGATAGAAGGAAGGGCTTCCCCTCGAAAACCCAGTGTCCGAATACGGAAGAGATCTGATTGACTCTTAATCTTGCTGGTAGCGTGACGACGAAGAGCTAGAGCCACCTCATCTGGTGCAATCCCTTCACCATTGTCCGTAATTTGGATAGTTTTGAGACCAGCTTCTTGGATGCAAACTTCAATTTGGCTAGCACCAGCATCAATGGCATTTTCAACCAACTCCTTGACCACACTGGCTGGACGCTCAATGACTTCTCCTGCAGCAATCTGGTTGGCTAGTATTTCTGGTAATTCAATGATATGTGACATAATTTTTTCCTTACTATGTTTTTAAAAATATCAATATTATAGTATTAGTTTTCACAGAGTACTTATCCTATCATTATACCACATATCAGGTTTATCTCCTTTTTACAAACGGGTACAAAAAATGACTGCCGAAGCAATCATTTATTCTTTTGATACACAATAAAGTAATCCGTTGTCCGAACAGGTTCATACTGTGATTTTAGACTCATCTGTACTTCATCTAAGATTGGAATGTTTTTATTAACAACTACAAACTTTGCCTCGTTCTTATTGAAATCGTAAATCAAACTACTCTTATTCTCATCAGTATTTAAGTAAGGAACGGCTGTAATAATTGTAGCAGATGACAGGCGTCTGCTGGATAGGTAGATGCTAGCACTCGTATCCCAAGCATAAATCCTATCTGCTTCCTTGGTTTGCTCACCGATATAGCTAGCAACCCTCTCACGATCTGCTGACACATCACTCTGCAATAGATAAGCATGAGCTGGTTGAGCAAAAATTCCTAAACAAATGAAGGCAGGCAAGAAGAATTGTTGACGCAAGTAACTACGCTCTTGTTCAAATCTATTTTGAAGGTGGATAACAGTCATAATGAAACTATATGGCAGTAAGATCACTAACTGACTCCATTGAAAATTGACATTTCCAACAATAAATATCAACTGGGTGAAGAAAGTCAAAAGAGTAAGAATTTTGATATAACCATGCACCTCCTTCTTAAGAGAAAGAAAAGTTTGGATCAATCCTTTGAAAAATCCAGATAGCAGCAGAAAACCTAGTACAATCGCCGAAGCCCAATATAAATTGGCATGTTGGAAATCTAAACGTAAATTGTATAAGAATGTTTGCCGAATAGCTGATCCTAAGATTTGTGCTTCAAAGGCATAATACCCCACTACATACAAGATTAGAAGAAAGCCAAAAATAGTTGCCAATATCTGGTAGAATCCACGAGCAACTTGTCTGTGTTTGGCGTTGAAGACAAATAACACCAAGCCAGCGACCAGCCATAATATCAGGCTCTTGGGATAGATAAGAAAAACCAGAGCCGCATCAATTCCGTAGAGAATAAAAGCTTCATCTCGGACTGCGTGTTCAAAATAACGCATCAAAAACCAAATACTGGTAAAAATGAAGGGGAGAGCAAACATTTCTGCATACAATCCACCAAAGCCAAGAGTCATAATAAAAATGTAAAACCAATGACTGAAATTAGTAGCAAGGTATTCTGACTGACTAAAATAGGCAACAATCTTATAAAAATAAATTCCTGCTATCAGCAACGCAAAAAACTGGAAAATTCCAAAAACAAAGACCCCTCTGCCAATATGACCGAGCAGAGCTAACAAATAGTACAATACACCACTTGTCCCAAAGAAATCGCCATAAGGATTTTGACCTGCCGTCATAGCCATCCCTGCATACAAATTTTGCGTTTGTAAGTTTGTCGCAAATGGAGTCAATAGTGGATTAGCAACACTACAGATACTTAATACTAAACTCCATATCGCTGCTGGCCAGATTTTAGTTTTTAACAATCCTTCTTGAAAGTCTTCATTTAACCTTGCTACTTGTTTTCGTGAAGCCTTACGACTACGACGACTTTCATGAGGAATTACATCTAATTCTGTCATTTTCTTCTCCTTGGATTCACTTCTCCTATTATATCAAAAAGCCTCCTCAATGTCATTTTCTATCAAGGCTTCTGTAAATTTTGGCGAATTGCTCCAGTTGTCGAAAAGTATGGCGCTTGGTCTTTACAAATTCCTTTAAAAAGGCTACTTTTTCTTGATCTGTCATACTTATTTATTCGCAAAAGCAAAGGATTTCTACCGTTATTTAGTTTTGTCAAATAACTGACGCACTTCTGAAATAAAGTAGAGCGATCCGGTAATAAACAAGATACCTTTCCCCTCGGACTGCCATTGTTCTACGAACGCCCGATAGTCAGCTACATAGGCTCTTCCTTCACGATCCTCCTCTGATAAGGCTCCATCATAAGCAAAATGTGTCAAAACAAGCGATGCTTTAGGCAATTTTTCCTCTAGCAATACCAACATTTCTTGAAAGTCTTTCCGACGGAGGGCTGAAAAAAGGAGTGTTATAGGCTCTTCTTGTTCCTGAATAAATTCTATCAAACGCTCGATAGCAGGAATATTGTGAGCACCATCCAGATAAATAGCTGGATTCTCAGCTACTAATTCCAAACGTCCCGCCCACATAGTTTCGGTAAGAGCTTGCTGAATCCGTTCTGATCTAACACCTTGCTCAACAATACCTTTTAAATACAAATGAAGGGTCTGAATAGCCAGAGCTGCATTCTCTTCTTGATGCCGACCTTTGAGTCCTAAAACTAAATCCGATAAGGCTAAATCCGGGTTATAGAAACTGCCGGATTGATAGGTAAATTCTTGCCCAAATTGATAAACAGGGGCTCGTTTTTTTCCTGCAATCTGTCGGCAAATAATTGTAGCTTCTGGGGACAATGGACCTAAAATGACCGGCACTGCTTCTTTGATAATTCCAGCTTTCTGCTCTGCGATCTCCCTTACAGTTGACCCCAATAAATCTTGGTGATCCATACCAATAGAGGTGATGACGCTGATGGCTGGTGAGACAACATTTGTTGCATCCAAGAGACCACCGATACCGACTTCTATCAAAGCCACATCTGGTTGTCGCTCCCTAAAATAAAGAAACATAATGAGCAGCATCACTTCAAAATAGCGAAAGGGTTCATAGCGGTCTGCCACTTTCTGCTCCACATCATAAACTTCTTGTAGGTATACTCGAAAATCATAATCCGAAATAGGATGACCATCAATACAGATTCGATCATGAACCGTTACCATGTGAGGGGATACAAAACTACCGACGTGTAGACCATGAGCTTGAAAAAGTTGACACATGAATGCAATCGTTGAGCCCTTACCATTGGTTCCAGCTACATGGATAACTGGAACTGCAAGCTGAGGATTCCCCAATAGTTTGAGAGCGTAATCAATCTTTTCTACCTTGTAGCGAAAAACGGCACCTTGTTTTGCTTGTAACCAATTTATTAACATAGAACCTCCTCGATACTTTTTAGTATAACAAAAAAGTCAACCAAAGGCTGACTTTGCTAGATACTTTAGATGAAAATCATAGATTCCACCAATCAGTTGAAAAATCTCCAAATTTGATAAAAGCCGCTAAAAATGCAAACATTATTCTTCTCCTTACTTTTGATAAATCAATTTTACATTTTTAGTACACAAAACAACAGGACAGAAATGTCCTGTTATTGACTATCGTTAGCCCACTCCTCCTCTAATTTTTCAGCCAAATGAGGACTTGCAATCATTTTCGCAAACAGAACTGCTTCTTCATAAAACTCACGTGCACGTTCTTTATTCCCATGAATACGCAGTTCATATTTCCACTTAAGAAGATTCAAAATTGGTTTCTTTTGGAAATCTTGAGTAGACATCATCAGTTTATCCAGTGTATCAAATAACACAGGGATATAGCCAAATTGCTCTTTTGTTCCTAATATCCCTATTGAAGTAAGCATAATATCTCGGAATATGAATAAATCACCCGGATCTATAGCTTCCGTTTGATTTGGAAAATGCTTAACCATATCCAAAAAAATCTGAAACATTTGCGATGAGGTTTCCTCGAACCTTATGTGCTCAAGGTATAGCCTAAGAATCAATAAATCGTTGATGGTATATTTTTCTTTTCTATATACTTGTTCAAAATAGTCATCCAATATTTCACGACCATATTGAGTAGATTTAGTTTCAAACACGTCAATAATGGATTGAAAAGCATCCATTGCTATTTGTTCTTCTTCTGGCAGATCATCATAGTATTCGTCATAAATCTCCGCAATCATTTCATTGCGTGTTTCTACCAATCCCTCATTCCCATATGTAGGCGTTCGCAGAACATCAAATTTCAATTTTGAATATCTCTCTGGTAGTTTGATGTAATCTGGCATTAGTTCATATAGACCCATCCCCAAACGATCAGCGATAAAATTTATCTTAGAAAATGTTGGCTTACAGGTACCAGCCTCAATCCGAGTTAACTGACGAACAGAGAGTTCCATTTCATCATCACAAAACTGTTCTCGTGTTATCATTGCTTGTTCTCGTAGTTGCCGTACACGCTGACCAAATTCCTTATTATCCATATCTCAGACCTCCAACAAAACATTCCTGCATATTATACACAAAATTATAACAACATTCTATACTTTATTAGATTATTCAAAAATAAGTAGATTTTAGTTGTTCTAGATATTTTTATTCTCTATTAGTTGCTTTATATCATTTAATGTAGCAATTTTACAATTGTTCTCAAAACCATCAATTTTCAGGTTAATACTGCGAATCCCCGCATTCAAGGCAGTTTGCAAATCCAGTAATCGGTCACCGATATAGTAAGTGCTTGCTGGATTTAATTGATACTTTTCGATGAGGTAAAGCAAAGCCTCTGGACTCGGTTTCCGTGCAAAACCTGAGTCACTCGTAACAATTTCTACAAAGTGGGAATCAATGCCCAAATCAGCTAAAACCTGAAAAGCATTGTTGCTCTTATGGGTATAGACAAACTGTTGAATCCCCTTCTCTGCTGCCCAAGTTAGTATTTCACGCGCACCAATCATCAAAGGAATCAAAGTACTCTTTTCCCTCAAGGAAGTTGCTCGCACACGATTAAGCTCATCGCTATTCAGTCCATACTCCTTGGCATCCCGCATCAGCAAATCCTTGACGGAATACTTTAAAATATAATCTCGAATCTCCTCGCGATCAAAAGGCAGATCAAATTGTTCATAGGTTTCTTGAATACCTGCTAGAATTGCTTCATAAGAATCCAACAGGGTTCCATCTAAATCCCAAATAAATGTCAGTTTCATCTTATCTCCATATCATAAATTGATAGACTATCCAATTCATCCGTAGCCTCATTTTCCACCAACTTAAGCAAAGACATTTTGTATACTTCAGTTAGGATAGTAGCCCTTTGCTAAAAGATTAACGATACTAGATATGTATTTCCAGTTAAAAAGGCAAAGAAACTCTGCCATTATTTTTCCATATAAGGATATCCCAAATGTTTATAAGCCTTGGCTGTAGCTACCCGACCAGTCCGTGTCCGCATGAGAAATCCCTGTTGAATCAAGTAAGGCTCGTACATATCCTCAACTGTCTCACGCTCCTCGGAGATATTGACCGACAAGGTATTGAGACCAACAGGACCTCCACCATACATCTCAATCATGGTTCGCAGAATCTTCTGGTCCACGTAATCCAGTCCCTCCCGATCTACATCCAACATGGTTAGGGCCTTGTCTATAATGATATCATCAATGAGACCATCACCCATTATTTGAGCAAAATCTCGCACGCGCTTGAGAAGACGGTTTGCAATTCGAGGAGTCCCTCTAGAACGCCGTGCTAACTCAATGGCGGCTTCGTGTGTGATTTCCATGTCAAAGATTGTAGCGGTTCGTTCAACAATCTCGGTCAGATCTGCCAACTCATAATATTCCATGTGTCCGGTAATCCCAAAACGAGCACGCAAAGGATTGGACAGCATACCAGCCCGTGTTGTCGCACCAATCAAGGTAAAGGGAGGAAGATCCAAATGTACCGAGCGACTGGTCTCACCAGCTCCAATCATAATGTCAATATAAAAGTCCTCCATAGCACTGTAGAGAATCTCCTCAACAGCCATCGGCATCCGATGAATTTCATCGATAAAAAGGACATCTCCCGGCTCCAAATCATTGAGAAGAGCAACTAAATCACCGGCCTTTTCAATAACAGGACCGCTAGTTTGCTTGAGATTAACCCCCAATTCATTGGCAATAACAAAGGCCATAGTAGTCTTACCAAGACCCGGTGGTCCAAACAACAATGTATGATCCAAGGCTTCGTCTCGAAGTTTGGCTGCTTCGATAAAAATTTTTAACTGATTTTTAACCTTATCCTGTCCAATATACTCGTTTAACTTTTGCGGACGAAGAGTACGTTCAACATATTCTTCATCCGGCATTTGTTCCATATCCAACATTCTACTCATAAAACTATTATAACACAGCTTTGGCAGCAGTCCAATTGAGAAAATAAAAGAACCGCTTACAAGGATAAAAATTCCAAAAATCCGTTATTTTTGGCTTTATAAGTTCTACAAAACACAGAAAATACCTATCTCCTCTCCACAATGGGGACTGGACTGAGTATCTTTCAACCTTTTTGATGATTTATTATTTTTCCATCTCATGATTACAAAAATGGCGCATCTCTAATGTGTTATATTGGTATGTTTGAAGTAGTAACTAATACAGCATAAAATGAAAATACTGAACCCAACGAGTTCAGTATTTTCAGGAGATTAGTATGAAAAAGATTACGCCATTTCTAGCTTGATTGAATTGTAGCTTAAAAAACTTAAAGAAAACTGAAAAACTTCTCCAGCTTATCAAAAAAGTTTTACTCTAGTAGAGAAAAATTATTTTTTCCCTAAAAATTCATCTACAATATACTGAAAATAAGTCTTCTCTCCTGTAATTACCACAAATTTCCCTTCTAATCCATACCGTATTTTCTCAGCAAATGCTTTTGATAAGTCTGCCTCCGCTTCAATCTTAAAGAAATTTCCTGCTTCTGTCTTGGTCGCACTGGTTGCAATAGAAGTGATGGTAGAAGTCAGGCGAATCTGTCCTGCTTGACTAGCTTGAGCAGAAAAATGAATCACATCTCCCTCAGACAGGCTGGCAACATCTTTCGAGGATACATAGGCGGTAACTTTTACCTTTTTAATCTCAGCCAAACTCGGATAAATGTGAGCAATGATCGTACCTTCTGCAATCATAGATGCTCCCTCAACTTCACTATTTAGATGAATAATCCCTGCTTGATTGGCTACAATCTTTGTCTTAGCTCTCATATTTTCTTGTAACCCCAATGTCCCTTCAAGTTCACCTAATTGACTTGTTAGAGAAGTCCACTCTTGGGCAACCTTGGTCAAATATTGGGATTTGAGCGATGCAGACTGACTATCTAAATTAGTGGCATAGGCTTGTTGAGCTCCCGCCCCAGCATACTGTACCCGATAAGTAGCCAACTGATTTTCTAATTGACTAATCTGGTTATCTACCTGCGTTAACATCTGCTGTTTAAGAGTTGTTTTTTCAGCTATACCAGCTGCTTGAGATAATTGAGTTGTATATCCCACATAGAGTGAATAACCTGCATTATCCTCAGAAATTTCAGCGTCAGATTGAATGGCCATTCTGAGATTCTTATAATCTGACAATGCCTTTTGACTGGTTTTGACTATATTACCTAATTCCGTCTGCAATTGACTGGTAGCTGCATTCTGAGCAGCAATCGTGGTATTCTGCTGCTCTACATTGCTCTCCAATGTCAATAATTTATTTCGATAATCAACAAAGGTTTGTGAATAACCATGCTTATCCTCTTGAGGAAACTGGTTTTCTCCCGATTCTAAACTCTTTTTCAACAGTTCAAGCTGAGATAATTGCTCCTTTAACAGAGTAATTTTTTTCTTAATACCTTCTTCTTGAATCTGCTCACTGGAAGACTGATATTCAACCAAAACATCACCCACAGCAACTTCCTGATTTTCTTTCAAATAATTCATCTTAATAGGATTGTTGCTTGTGGATTGAATTTTGGATAAAACATGAAGTGGCTCAACAGTTGCTCGAGTCACTACCGTCAGTTCTTTCTTAGCAAAGAAGGCAAACATCATCAAAAAGACTAATAAAGCAAAACTTGGCAATATGACTCTACTTGCCGCATTATGATAACGCCGATGGTAAAATTCCCCACTCTCTAATAGCTGATGTTCCATCATTTCTCCTAACTATTTACTAAATGTGCATAAAATCCCTGTTGATCGAGTAGTTCTCTATGACAACCTTGTTCCACAATTTTTCCCTTATCAAGTACAACGACACGCTCTGTTCGTTCCGCAATGGTTAGACGATGAACAATAAAAATCAATGTCTTATCCAAGGCGAGCAAATTATCAACAATTCGCTTCTCCGTCAGGATGTCTAAACTACTGGTAGCCTCATCCAAAATCATAATCGGAGCATCTGTCAACAACGCTCGAGCCAGAGCGATGCGCTGGCGTTGACCACCCGATATACCTGATCCATCCGATGTCAGCTCCGTCTGATAATTCAGAGGCATTTTTTCAATGTCTTCTCTGATGCAGGCAATTTCTACTGCTCGCAAGACATCCTCCTGAGTGGTCCCCTCTTTGGCACCTAGCAAGAGATTCTCTAAAATAGTTCCATTAAAGATATAGGGTTGTTGTGGTAAGTAATTGATGTGCTGACGCAAAGCATGCTTGTCAATTTGGTTGAGATTTACGTTGTTCAAGTTAATCTCCCCCTTATAAGGATCATAAAAATTTACTATCATCTTGGCCAGCGTTGTTTTACCTGATCCAGAAACTCCGACAAAAGAAATCTTCTCACCACGCTTGATTGTCAAATTGATGTCTGACAAGACATCTGCACCATACCCATATTTATAACTAACATCTCTAAAATCAATATCTCCTGAAACCAGGGACAAGTCAGTGACTGTCTTTTGATCCGCAAACTCAGATTCAACTAAATAAACTTCATTGAGACGATTATTTGCTACACGAGCTGTTTGAAGTTTTGTTTGTAGATTGATAATATTTTCCAGAGGATTAGTGAAGTAGACCAATAAGGTATTGAACGTGATGAGCTGACCGAGCGTCATCTTATTGTCCATGACGAGAGTTGCTCCCAACCACAAAATAGCCACGTTCAGCACTAGCTGAGCCAAGCGCTTTAACACTTTTTGTTGTCCTTCTGCCTTGTTATAGGCAAAAGATTTTTTCAGATAGTCTACAAATTCTTTATCAATTTTCTGATAACGTTGTTTTTCACTGGTCAATGATTTAATTGTTTCAATGCCATTGATGTCTTCGATAATAGAAGAAGACAAAACAGCATTTGTTTCCATTACTTCCTGATTCATGCGTTCAAATGGCTTCATAAATGCAAAAATAATGACAGAATAAATCGGCAATGACAACAAAGCTATAAAAAACAAGTAAATATTCTGACTAAATAAGACAACCGAAATAATCAAAATAATGGATACATCTAAGAAAATAGATAGAATTGTACTTGCCAAAGCATCAATAATAGAGTTTGCATCTGTAAAGCGAGAAACGATTTCCCCTGTGCGCCGTGTTGCAAAAAAAGACATTGGCAAATGGAATACATGTCTGATATAAGATAGGATAACATCTATAGATAGTCTTTGCCCCAGTATAATGAGCAGATACTCTTGTGCGTAAGACAACAACTGTTGCAAGGCATACACCACAACTAAACCAATTGAGATAACTCCCAAAGTTGTCTTCATCTGATTTGGAACATAGGTATCAATGATGGATTGTAGATAATAAGATCCAACAATATTGATGAGCGTCACCAAAAGAGTAGCCAAAATAATATTGCCAATCAATCTCTTTTGCTTTGCCAGCAAGGGAACAAAAGACAACAAGCCTTGCTTCTTCTCTTTGTGAGGTTGATATTCCGGTCTAGGAGCCATGAATAAGGATACCCCTGTCCATTCCTGTTCAAATCGTTCACGAGTTAACTTGGTTAACTTGACCGAAGGATCGGGATCTGCAATATGGATGGTCTTCTCATCCGCACCCGTAACAACGTAGTAGTGCATGAGCTTGCCATCTTTCAGTACATGAGCTATGAAGGGATAAGTTAAATCTCCCACTTCAAATAAGGACATATCTGCTCGAATTGCGCGAGTTTCAAGCCCCAAGTCTTCGGCTACTTTAACTAGTCCAAAAGCTGTCGTTCCTTCCATGGTTGTTTTAGCCAGTTCTCGAAGACTTGCCAAAGAATGATGAGAATGATGGTACTCCAAAATCATTGCAAGAGCGGCTACACCACAATCTCGTGTATCCACCTGAGCCCTATAATGCCGTTTCCTAAACTTCATAATCTTTCTCTTTTCAATCAACTTTATTTTTTAGAGGAAACCCTCTCATTATCATTTATTCGCAAAAAGATTTTAAAAAATGAAGATAAATCAAAAAACACATCATTTTTCAAAAAAAATGATGCGTTAACTATTTAAGAAACCATTTAGTACAATAAAACAATGTGTTTTATAGATGTTTGGTCTCCGTACATCCTACAAACGCTCCTGCATAGAAAAGAGGAACAACTCCAAAGTTTCTGCTAAATAATTATTGTACGGTTAATGCCACAAAATGAGTTTCCATACTATGATTATCTCAAATTGCACCATTTTATCTTCTACTTACTTTTATATCTTAACTTTTCAAAACCATTTTGCAAGTGCTTCACCAAATTCTTTTCCAATACTAAAAATTGAAGCGATGATACTTGATACCGCAAACCATGACATTAGTAAAAAGATACCGATTAAAATTACATCTCGTGAATATAAATTTTTAATATATTTCATACCTTTTTCCTGCTGCTAAAGCACGTCCAAATTCTTTTCCTACATTAAAGATAGCTTTAATTGGTGCAGTAATATCAATCCCCCTCAGTATCTATTGGTTCTGCTTTTGTTAGGGCTATATAATTGTTTTCCAATGTTTCAAATGCTGTCATAGTTTTTCTCCTTTCCTTGAGGGAAGCTTTCCCTCCCACTTGTTTATTCGTAAAAAAATAAAAGAAATTGGACATTTCTGCCCAATCTAAAAATATGTACCAAAACTATAGGTTTATCCGCTCATCCCATAAACAAGAGTGACTAGTTCATTAACAATCGTAAATGTCACTAGAAAGGATACGGAAAATTTTGCAAAAAATGAATCAACTTTTTCTGGATAATTGACCAAAAGAAAGCAATAGCCAGCTAGCAAAATTAGACTAAAAAGTTTTATATCTATATGGGTAATAATGTTGGAAATCATGTTTTTCTCCCATTTTTATTTTTTTCTCTACAGCTGTCTACATAGCCCCAATCATTATCGTTTTCGACGTGCTAAATCTTTGCCAAAATCGTAACCAATCTTAATGGAGGAAACCAACAAGGTTCCGATTCCTATTGCAACAGTTATTGGCTCAAGTCCTCCCTCCGTAGCAAAAAGCTCTTGTTCCGTTAAACTATTATATTTATTCATGTTTTATCCCCTCTTTTCCCTATAAATTAAAACAACAAATAGTAACATCAGCGACATAAAAGGTATATCAATGGAAATAATTTCCTCTGGTACTTTGTACACACTTAAGTCGTTCAAAATATATACAGTCAAATATAGCAATGATGTCAATAAAATAAAGAATTCTGGCCAAAATTTTAAAACTTTCATAGTTTCTCAATCCCCTCTAAGGCCGATTAGCATAATATCCTGCTGCTGCACCAATCGTTAGTCCTGTTCCAACAACTCCTACCACTCCTCCAATAACTTTCCAACCAATTGCAACACCACCAATGATAACCGGAGCAAGTCCTCCCTCAACTGCTGTCAATTCTTCCTCGTTCAAAGCGACAAATCCATTTTCAATTGTCAATGTTTTCATTTATTACTCCTTCGTATTTTAATTTTTTAATCTCTTAAATAAGTTTTGTTTGTTAATATAGTAGGTCAACACTATTAGTAAAATACCATTTTCCACTGGTAATTTTTCTAAGTGAAAGAGTGACCAGGCTAACAACAAGATATAAGATGTATAAAGGCTGCCAGCAAATAATCCTTTAAAAAATTTTTTCATGAACCTAACCTTAAATGTTATTTTAAACCTTGTCCTGCTTTGTACAAGCTAGTCCCCAGTATAATTGCTCCTCCAGTTACAGAAAAACCTTTAAAAGCAATCACTCCAAACGCTGCTATTACCGAGTCAATCCCACCCTCCGTATCCATCAGTTCCGCTTTTGTGAACGATGAACCTATTCTCCCTGTTTGTTTAGTTTTAAAAATTATCAAGCTATCTCTCTAAGAAACCATCTGATGAAGTAAAATGATGATTGATGAGAAGAAACTAACCCCTAAAACAGCTCCTAAAAAAACTTCACTGTGTTTGAAGATTTGGCATACAAATCAGGATAATAAACTAAACCTAAGATGACGCTACTTAGCAGCATGATAGAAATTACATTGAGCATATTCATACCTACCATTTCAAATTTGCAATTTTATTTAGAGGGAAAGTTACGAAAACCGAGATATACAACCTTCAACTCAATATATAAAATATGGACACGGGCTGAAAGTTGACAAATTGCCTATTCTATAGGTTTATTTCTCTATAAAATACACCAAAATAGATAACCACTACTATACCCGGTAGACTCCAAATACATTCATCGTGACTAAATGTTCGTCCTCTAAAATTTAATACTGTACTGATAAAAACAACACTGAGCGGTAAAACCGTAGCTAATATGGGCACCAAATTAAGATTTATATCCCTCATCTCTATTGACCTTGATAGCCATTATAAATTTCCTGCCCCTGTAATTGCTGCTCCAACTATATGAGCAAGGAGTCTACAATTGACTATTTCCAATTGCGAAGAATAACTGAATACTAGAACATTCTCCCAATCCTTTTTCCAAATTCGTATCCAATATTATAAAAAGCATATACTACATCTGCGCCAGGAAAGTTGAAATCCCCTCCACTAACTACTACCAAATCCACTCCCGTTAATTCTTCAAATTTAATAACCTTTTTATTCATCTTTACCAATAAATCTCCCTATACATTTCAACAAAATAAACGCGCAATATTCACTCCAGTATTATACCCGATAGTATACAATGCCCATACTACCCCAGGGGCGAAATATAAGAATAACATTCCTAAAATAAGGTACAGCAATTTGTTACGATACTCTTTACTCATCATTTACCTCTACGATGGTGCTCATCTGAACAGCCATTAAACATTCCAATAGAAACCAATCCACCTATAATAAGTAGACCTCCAGTAATGGGATCAATCCCACCCTCAGTATCCACCAGTTCCGCTTCTGTCAGGGTTACATAATTGTTTTCCAATGTTTCAAATGCTGTCATAGTTTTTCTCCTTTAGTTTTTGAGTATTGTTGGTACCAACCGGATTTCCCACTATAGTAGAATAATTGGAATACGATTTTTCTCTAGCGTGAACTAAAGTAACCCCACGCAGCAATACCTGCAGCAGTGAGACCTCCAACAACATATCCTGCAATTTTAACTCCAGCCGGAATCGCTACAACAGCTGGACCGATTCCTCCCTCAACTGCTGTCAATTCTTCCTCGTTCAAAGCGACAAATCCATTTTCAATTGTCAATGTTTTCATTTATTACTCCTTCGTATTTTAATTTTTTAATCTCTTAAATAAGTTTTGTTTGTTAATATAGTAGGTCAACACTATTAGTAAAATACCATTTTCCACTGGTAATTTTTCTAAGTGAAAGAGTGACCAGGCTAACAACAAGATATAAGATGTATAAAGGCTGCCAGCAAATAATCCTTTAAAAAATTTTTTCATGAACCTAACCTTAAATGTTATTTTAAACCTTGTCCTGCTTTGTACAAGCTAGTCCCCAGTATAATTGCTCCTCCAGTTACAGAAAAACCTTTAAAAGCAGCCACTCCAAACGCTACTATTACCGGTGCAATCCCACCCTCAGTATCCATCAGTTCCGCTTCTGTCAGGGTTACATAATTGTTTTCCAATGCCTTAAATATTGTCATAGTTTTTCTCCTTTAGTTTTTGATTATTGTTAATACCAACCGGATTTCCCATTATAGTAAGATAATTGGAATACGATGTTTACCTGGTGCTACTGGTTTTGATTTTCCTAATAACCAAACAGGTAGAAAAATCGCACCACCATGATGTTCAGCCAACTCTTCCTGAGTCAGTGATAGATAACCTAAATCTTTCATCTTTTCTCTCCTTTCTTTTTCTGATACTTGTTCAACTGTACATTTCTTGAAAATGGACGATTTGACAAACTTGTATCTCCTTGAGGGGAATTTTCCCTCTCACTGACTTATTCGTAAACTATTTTCAATTTTTAAATGTTTACCTTTCTTAAATAAGTTGGCGAGTTTTCTTCCCCTACACTTATCTATTCGTAAATTTGTAGTAAAACTGGTCGATTTTAAAAAAGAACGAGTACCCAAAAGATGACAATCCTTCACCGGTAACCCCCTCAAGCAAAAGAAAAAATTCTCTGGAATTCCCAAAGAATTTTATTTCTTTATAAACCAAGTCGTGCAAATATATTATCGACCCTCTTGGCATAGTAGTCTGGATTGAAGAGTTCATCGAGTTCTTCCTGGTTAAGTTTGGCTGTCACGCGCTCATCTGCTTCAAGAAGCGGTTTGAAGTCCACTTGGTTGTCCCATGAGTAGGCTGTTTTTGGCTGTACCAAGTCATAAGCCTCCTCACGCGTCATGCCTTTTTCGATGAGTTTAAGCATGACGCGTTGGCTGTAAATCAAACCAAAAGTTGACTCCATATTACGCTTCATGTTTTCAGGGAAGACCGTCAAGTTCTTGACGATATTACCAAAACGGTTGAGCATGTAGTTGATAAGAATCGTCGTATCTGGTGTGATGATACGCTCCGCAGATGAATGCGAAATATCACGCTCGTGCCAAAGTGCCACGTTCTCATAAGCCGTTACCATGTGCCCACGAATGACACGCGCAAGCCCTGTCATGTTTTCAGAACCGATTGGGTTACGTTTGTGGGGCATAGCAGAGCTGCCTTTTTGACCCTTGGCAAAGAACTCTTCGACTTCACGTTGCTCCGATTTTTGCAGTCCACGGATTTCGGTTGCCATACGCTCGATAGACGTTGCAATCAAGGCTAAAGCTGAGAAATATTCTGCGTGGAGGTCACGAGGAAGTACCTGAGTCGAAATTTCCTGCGGACGGATACCTAATTTGCCACAAACATATTCTTCCACAAATGGAGGAATATTGGCAAAGTTTCCAACCGCACCTGAGATCTTACCAGCCTCAACACCTTTAGCCGCCACATCAAAACGCTCCATATTACGCTTCATTTCGCTGTACCAAGTCGCCAATTTGAGACCAAAAGTCGTTGGCTCAGCGTGCACCCCGTGGGTACGCCCCATCATGATGGTGTATTTGTGTTCACGCGCTTTGTCGGCAACGATATTAGTAAAGTTTTCAAGATCACGACGGATAATGTCGTTGGCCTGCTTGTAGAGGTAGCCGTAAGCCGTGTCCACTACGTCCGTTGAAGTCAAGCCATAATGCACCCACTTGCGCTCCTCACCGAGAGTTTCAGACACCGCACGGGTGAAAGCCACCACATCGTGACGCGTCTCCTCTTCAATCTCTAAAATACGGTCAATGTCAAAGCTCGCATTAGCACGAATCTTCGCCACATCTTCCTTGGGAATCTCACCCAACTCAGCCCATGCCTCATCAGCGAGGATTTCCACCTCCAACCAAGCACGGTACTTGTTCTCTTCACTCCAAATGTTCGCCATCTCAGGGCGGGAATAACGTGTTAGCATTTTTTACTCCTTTGTTATTTTACTAAATTCACAAAAACAACTATTTTATAATCTTTTAAATTTAAAGAAAATTATTACCAGTAATTCTATTTTCTAAATCAATTATAGCTTCTATATTTGATTCTTTTAATTTGATTTGTTGTCCATTCTGTAAGTAAGTTGATGATAAGGATAACTTTTTAGGCCAAGAACCTTTATATTTTAC
This sequence comes from Streptococcus sp. DAT741, assembly GCF_009866825.1. Taxonomy (NCBI): domain Bacteria; kingdom Bacillati; phylum Bacillota; class Bacilli; order Lactobacillales; family Streptococcaceae; genus Streptococcus; species Streptococcus sp. DAT741. Next base: position 49,976 of record NZ_CP019557.1, on the reverse strand, counting down.
ATTGGGAATTGATGTTAGTAAATCCAAGGGATTAAAAGACGTAGAAATTGCTCCACCAAGTCCTTCCCCATAAGAATCTACTTGGGCTACTCTCTTATCTGCAACCAACGCGACTACAAAACCAATTCTAGAAGGATCCTGTTTTGAAAATATTATAAACACATACTCCTTCAATACTTGACTATTATTTGAATAGTAAATATATTCTTTAGGCATAAAGTAAGTATATGTATTACCTAAAAAGGTATTCTTTTTAAGACTAACTACCTCTATAGACTCTCTCTCATCAAAATTTATCGGAGTATCATCCTTTGAATAAACAAGTAACACTTCTGGATTTTCACCAAATTTACCGTCGAATTTTATTTCAAAAAATGTACTATAAGAATACCTATAGTTGTATTGAGATGATATTGTTCCTTCTGTACGGATTGGTTTTAAAGAAACTCCAATATTTTTTATTTCAACCCGCTTATCTCCCTTTTGAAACACTAACTTTAATAATTCTTCAATTGAAAAATCGGCATAAATTGTATCATCAACCTTTTTACCAATCTCCATAATTACCCTCTTTTCTTATAACTCCTCCACACTATCCGCATCTTCCCCCAACACCGTCACATGCCCCATTTTGCGGTTGTGCTTTGCTTCTAGTTTACCATAAAGGTGGAGGTGGGCGCTAGGGTTTTCTGTGATGTAGGCGGGGGCTTGTTCCATGTGTTGGCCGAGGATGTTGAGCATGACGGCTGGGGCATGGAGTTTGATGGCTGGTAATGGCTGTCCTAACACACCCAAGATATGGGTATCAAATTGTGAAAAATCACAGGCTTCGATAGAGTAATGTCCTGAGTTGTGGGGGCGTGGAGCGATTTCATTGACTAGAATCTCATCGCCTGCCACAAACATTTCCACACAGAGGGTGCCAGATAAGTTTAGCTGCTCTGCTATTTTTACCGCCATAGCTTGCGCTTTAGCGCTTAAATCCTCTGAAATACGGGCTGGGACGATGGTTTTAGACAGGATATTGTTGCGGTGGATATTTTCCTGCACAGGAAAAACGGTGACATCACGCCCATTGCCTGACACGATGACAGAAATCTCCAAGTCAAAGGTCACAAATTCTTCCAAGACGCACTCGGCAGAGTTGGCTAATTTATTAGCCGCTTCAAGGTCTGCTTCCGAGCGAATGACGACCTGACCATGTCCATCATAGCCGCCTGTTGCTGTTTTGAGGACATAGTTTTTTGACAGGTCAAGATGTTCCAAATCAAGGGTAGAGGTCACCACCTTGTAAGGTGCCACAGTCACACCAGCTTTTTCTACCAAAAAATCTTTTTCAAAAATGCGGTTTTGAGAAATACGAAGAAGGTCAGTCCCCTGCGGAAGTTGACCTTCTTTTATCACGGCGTCCAGACCGTCTGCGTCTACATTTTCAAATTCATAGGTCAAGACATCACAGCGGTCTGCTAGTTGACGCAAAGCTTCTACATCGTTATAAGGCGCAACAATGACTTCACTCACGCGAGAAGCTGGGCAATCCGCCGCTGGATCCAGCGTGATGACCTTGTGCCCCATGTAAATAGCAGAAATGGCCATCATCTGACCCAGTTGACCGCCACCAATAATTCCGATTGTTTTAGTTGAGTTCATCGCTCATAGCCTCCGCAATTTTTCCTTGTTCAATAGCAAAGCTGGCCAGTTGATCTGCGATACCGCTGTCTTCAATGGAGAGGATACGAAGGGCAGTCAAGGCCGCATTGGTTGCGCCCGCTTCGCCAATTGCCATGGTTGCCACAGGTACACCGCCCGGCATCTGCACAATGGAATAGAGAGAATCAAGTCCACTAAGAGCTCGGGATTTGACAGGCACACCAATAACAGGAAGAGTAGTCTTGGCTGCGACCATCCCAGGGAGATGGGCTGCTCCACCAGCTCCAGCAATGATGACCTTGATGCCACGTCCACGTGCTTCTTCAGCATGCTTGAACATGAGGTCTGGCGTACGGTGAGCAGATACCACTTTCTTTTCGTAGGCTACGCCGAATTTATCCAGCATATCTGCTGCTTTTTTCATGGTTGCCCAGTCGGATTTTGAGCCCATGATGATGGAAATAATTGGTTTCATAATTAAGATACAAAGGGACGTTTCGCTTGCGAAAAATTCCGTAGAAAAATAGGAAAACTAACGACGACGCTTGCGTCTAGGCAGTTTTATCTTTTTCCTAGAAATTTAGTCCCGTGTTCAGTTCCTTTCCCTTTTTTCTTTTTGTCAGTTGTCTTAAGTGCTGAGGGACGCAAGCGACCGCCGTTGGCGTTCCATTGCTTATTTTCAAGCTCAAAGTCTCTCCCCCCTACCACCAAGTCTAAACCGGCTTGGTGGTTTTCAGCACGGTGACAACTGATGGTTTTAGCTCGCTCTCATTGTGCTTCTAAATATGTTTTTATTTTACTGCTTTGCTTCCGATGTCAGTACGGTAGAACAAGCCTTCGGTATTTTGGTTGGCAAGTTCGGCATAAATTTTTTCCTGCGCATCTGAGACAGTGTCCGCTGTGGTGACAAGCATATATACTCGACCACCATTTGAGAGCAGTGCTCTGCCATTTTCCGAAAAACGAGCACCTGCATAATAGGTCGTGATATCTCCCTCGGTCTTTACTGGCAACTCCACGCCTTTTTCGTAGTCCAGAGGGTAGCCATTTGAGGCTACAACTACACCGAGTGTCACGCCACTTTCTAACCAGTGCAGCTCTGTCGGACGTTTGTGGAGAATATCGTCAATATTTTGAGCAAAATTAGAAGTCAGACGAGGCAGGATAATCTGTGTCTCTGGGTCACCAAAACGGGCGTTGAACTCGATTACTTTAGGACCTTGGTCGGTCAAAATTAAGCCAACATAGAGAACGCCGAGATAGGACCGCCCTTCTGTGATCATACCTTCAAGAATAGGCTTAACAATAGTCTCAACTGCTGTGTCTACCACACTCTGAGACAGATGTGGCACTGGTGCATAGGCTCCCATACCACCCGTATTAGGACCTTGATCCCCATCAAAAGCACGTTTGTGATCCTGAGCTGTTGGCAAAATGTAGAACTGATTTCCATTAACCAAAGCAAAGAGTGAAAATTCCTCACCAGATAAAAACTCTTCAATAACAACACGAGCACCAGAATCACCAAACTTGTTATCCAAGAGCATCTCACGCGCTGCATCAACTGCCTGCTCAACAGTTTCTGCTACGACCACGCCCTTTCCTAACGCCAAGCCATCCGCCTTGACCACAATAGGTGCCCCCTGCTTTTCTATATAGATCTTAGCTTCCTCAAAATTAGAAAATGTACCGAAGGCAGCTGTTGGAATACCATATTTGACCATGATTTGCTTGGCAAAGTCTTTTGACCACTCCAGCTCCGCAGCGAGACGACTGGGACCAAAAGCCTTGAGTCCAGCCTGTTCAAAATCATCAACAATCCCCGCTGCAAGAGCATCGTCTGGACCAACAAAAGTCCAAGCAATATCATTCTCTTTAGCAAAATCTATGAGGGCAGAATGTTCGGATATTCCGATATTTACTAACTTGATTCCGTCTAAAGTCATTCCATCATTTCCAGGAGCAACAAAGACCTCATTTATCTGTTCGGACTCTAATAATTTCTTTGCAATGGCATGCTCACGACCACCAGACCCAACAACCAATAGTTTCACGTTCAACACCTCAAAAACGAATTTTATACAAACAGTATAGCAGAAATGGACGGATTTTGATAGAAAAAACAAAGAAACGTTCGGGAATGGAAAAAGCCCACACTAGGTGAGCTATTGCTTGAGAAAATAATCGCATACATAGTTTTCTTTAGGAAGCGGAGGATAACTGTCAATTTGCTCTTCTTTTATCATGGAACACTGTCCCTTATTATCAGTTTGATATATTCTTTTAAGCTTTTCACCTGAAAGTGTCGTATAAAAAAGAGTCAATTTTGGAGGAATATGCTTAAAATCTGTATTGTTTAACAAAAGATGATTAAAAATTGCATCCTGATGTTTTTTCGAAATGATATAAATTTTCTGTGCCTCTGATAATTTAGGGATGATAGCATAGTCAAGAGAATCTCCAAATTGGACTTGAAGATTAAACAAAGGTTGGTTGTTTACAATTTCAATTGAAAGAGCTTTATCTCGTTTGTTACTAGCAGCATATGAAAGCTGGAATGAATCGACTTCCAATTTCCGAGCATTCTTGGTGTTCTTATTGCTTTGTATTAAACCGTACCAATATTTATCAAGATAATAGACATAGCTAGAACTTTTCAAAACTTGGTAACTATAATCCAAAAACAACTCAGGACGTTGATTTATTCTAAATTTCTCTGTATCAATAAATAATTGAAAATGGAAAACGATAAATGAAATAGCAATACCAATAATCGCTCCATAAAAACTCAACCAATCTCCTAAATTTTTATTTAAAAATTGTTGAACATAAGTTAATAAAAGTGAAAATATTGGACCAGATATAAAAATAAGGGTAACTAATAGCAAAATTACATACCAGTTTTTCTTAAAATATCTAAACATATCATCACCTATTCCAATCATATATTTACTTTTATAGTATACTATATTATGTTAAAAAATACAATAATATGAATAGGTATACACCCGGCATCTGTCAGGCGCCTCACTATATCTCAATGTCTAAAATGTCGCATGCCTGTAAAGACCATCGTTAGTCCATATCTATTAGCCATGTCGATGGAATCTTGATCTCGAACTGACCCTCCCGGTTGGATAATAGCTTTAATACCAGACGCAGCAATCTCCTCCACATTATCTGCAAATGGAAAGAAAGCATCTGAAGCTAAGACTGCTCCATCCAAACGCTCCTTGGCCTGTTCGATTGCAATGCGGACAGAAGCCACACGATTGGTTTGTCCTGGCCCTACACCTAGGGTCATCTTGTCATTTGTGATGATGATACCATTTGACTTGACGTACTTGGAAGACTTCCATGCAAACTCCATAGCTGCCCACTCTTGTTCTGAAGGCTGACGTTCCGTCACGACCTGCCAGTCCACTGGACTTTCCACCACCACGTCTTGATCCTGCACCAAAAGACCACCAACTACACCTGTGAACTCTTTTTCCACTTCGCTAATGTCTTGCTCATCAAAAGCCAACTCTAAAATCCGAAGATTTTTCTTTTTGTTTGTCAAAATAGCTAGCGCTTCTTCCGTGTAAGATGGTGCGATAATAATTTCTAAGAAAATCGGATGCATCTTTTCAGCCGTCGCTGCATCCACCTCTCTATTCAACACGACAATCCCACCGAAAATAGACACCGGATCTGCCTCATAGGCGTAATCCCAAGCTGTTTCGATAGCGTCAGCCTGTCCGATACCGCATGGATTCATGTGCTTAAGGGCAACAACTGTTGGACGATCCTTGAAATCACGAATAATACGAATAGCTGCATCGGCATCGCGAATATTATTGAAAGACAATTCCTTACCGTTTAACTGCTTGGCAGAAGCAATGGAATATGCTGTTGGAAGGGCATTTTTATAGAAATCAGCATCTTGTTGTGGGTTTTCTCCATAGCGCATAGGCTGATGAAGGTCGTAAGTAAGGGTTAGTTTTTCAGGTTTTTCTTCACCAACTTGCTTGGTGAAATAATCAGCAATCAAGGCATCATATGCTGCTGTATGACGGAAAACCTTGGCGGCCAATTTTTGGCGCGTTGGATAGCTAGTCTCACCCTGCTCTGCCATTTCTTTTAAAATCATAGAATAGTCAGCCGGATCTACCACAACAGTCACACTGGCATGGTTTTTCGCCGCTGAGCGAAGCATAGAAGGACCACCAATATCAATATTTTCTACCGCCAAATCATAGGTCACATCTGGACACAGGATGGTTTCTTTGAATGGGTAAAGGTTAACCACCACTAGGTTGATAAGCTCAATCTTATTGTCCTTAGCAGCCTGCAGGTGACTGTCCAAGTCACGACGAGCCAAGAGTCCGCCGTGGATATTTGGATGCAAAGTCTTGACACGACCGTCCATCATTTCTGGGAATCCAGTCACATCATCAATAGCAATGGTATCAACTCCAGCACCATCAAGGGCAATCTTTGTGCCACCGGTTGAAATAATCTCCCATCCTAAACTTCTTAGTTCTTTAGCAAATTCTACAATACCAGTCTTATCTGATACACTAATCAATGCGCGTTTTATCATATTTTCCCCTTTTTTCACAAATTACTTGATTTGAGTCATAAGAAATCCTGATAAAATCAAAGATAATCCGTATGCCAAAATCAAACGTGCAGGATTTTCTAAGTTTGCAAAAATAAAGCTATTAAAGAGCAGAGCCACTAAAATGAATACCAATACAAACAAAATGATTTTTTGAACCATCATTCTTTCCTCTTCACTCCTAAATCGTCTAATACCGTTGGATAAAGTCTATATTCTGCCTCGTGAATCCGCTCCTCAAACGTTTCAAGAATATCATTTGGTAAACGAGGAACTCGCACCTGCTTGATAATCTGCCCCGTATCCACACCACTATCAACCCAGTGAACGGTTACACCGCTTTCTGCCACGCCAGCATTCCAAGCATCTTCAATCCCATGAGCCCCTGGAAATTCTGGCAAATAGGCTGGATGAATATTGATAATTCGACCTTCATACTTAGCTAATAAAGTCGTTCCAACAATCTTCATATAGCCTGCCAGACAGACTAGGTCAATCTGGTGCTGGTCCAGCAAGTTGACGATAGCTTGTTCATAGGCCACTTTGTCCTCAAACTCTTTGAGTTCAAAGGCATAATCTGGAACTCCCAAATTTTTGGCTCTTTCCAAAACATAAGCTGCTCGACGGTCTGAGAAGACAAATTCCACTTCAAATTGTTCTGCAATCACCTGAAAATTAGAGCCTCTTCCTGAAGCAAACACTGCTATCTTCTTCATTTGATAATCACACTTTTGTCTTCTTTAAAAATAATACGACCGATTTCAAAAACTTCTTCATCTGCTAGCTCGGCAACCTTAGAAACATTTTCCGGACTGACTGCTAAAATTAAACCGATTCCCATGTTGAAGATTTCAAACATTTCCTCATGCTTGATTTGTCCATATTTTTCGATGACTTTGAAGATTGGCAGAACTGGAAGCCTGCTCTCATCAATTTCAGCAGCTAGGTCATCTGTAAACATACGGGGGACATTCTCAATGAAGCCCCCACCTGTGATATGGGCGATACCGTTAATCAAACCCTCCTTAACCAAAGGAAGCACTGCTTTGACATAGATACGAGTAGGCTCAAGGAGAACTTCCTTGAGTTTTTTTCCTTCCAACTCTGGTAAGCTCTCCTCACCTGTATAATCGGAGAAAATACGGCGAACCAGGGAGTAACCATTTGAGTGAACGCCACTTGAAGCAAGACCAAGAAGAATGTCTCCTTCAGTCACTTTGGAACCATCAATGATTTGGGATTTTTCAACGATACCGACAGCAAAACCAGCTAGATCATAGTCGTCCTCGCCATACATGCCAGGCATTTCAGCTGTCTCCCCACCAATTAAACTACAACCTGCCTGAACACATCCTTCTGCCACACCAGCAACCACTTGTTCAAGCTTGGCAGGCTCATTTTTTCCTGTCGCAATGTAATCAAGGAAATAAAGGGGCTCTGCGCCAGCTGCAATGATGTCGTTGACACACATGGCAACACAATCTTGACCGATTGTATCGTGCTTATCATACTTGATCGCCAACATGAGCTTGGTGCCAACACCATCTGTCCCAGATACCAAGACAGGTTCCGTAATAGCTAAATTGGTGAGATCAAACATCCCTCCAAAACCACCAAGAGCTCCCATGACTCCCAGACGCTCTGTCCGTGCAACATGTTTCCTAATACGTTTGACAACCTCATAACCAGCTTCTACATCAACACCTGATTTTGCGTAAGCATTTTTTTCTGTCATTTCATTTCCTCCCTGCGCCACTTTACAGATACTTGACAAAGTTGACAACTCTGTCAAGTTGGATTGACAACCCCATATCTTATTTAACATTTTCAATATAAAAACTTGTTTTTTCTTCTAAGCTACGAAGATATTCTTCTTCATAATCGTAGAGTGGGGTAGGAAACTCTCCATCAAAGTAAGCTACACATAGTCCCCCTTTCGGATCCTTCGTATCAATGCCGATAGAGTCAATCAGACCTTCTAAGGAAAGGTAAGTCAAACTATCCGCCCCAATAATCTCACAGACCTCATCTACACTGTGATTAGCAGAAATCAACTCTCTGCGTGTCTGAATATCAATTCCATAAAAGCATGGATACTTGAGTTCTGGACTTCCAATTGCTACATGGATTTCCTTTGCCCCTGCATCACGCAAGAGTTGAACAATCCGACGACTGGTCGTTCCACGAACGATAGAATCATCAATCATCACCACTCGTTTGTCTTTGATCACACTGGAAACAGCCGATAATTTCATCCGGACCCCCTGTTCTCGTAGTTCTTGAGTTGGTTGAATAAAGGTTCGTTGAATATACTGATTTTTAATTAGTCCCATTTCATTTGGCAAACCGGATTCTTCCGCAAAACCCATAGCAACAGATAAAGAAGAATTTGGAACACCGATAACAATATCTGCCTCATGTTGAAATTCCTGCGCCAAACGACGTCCCATCTTTTTTCTTGCCGTATGAACATTGACACCATGAATAACAGAATCTGGGCGGGCAAAGTAAACATACTCCATAGAACAGACTGCAAGCTGAGTATCTGTTGTATAGGTATCATAATGGACACCACTATCATCAATAATAACAATTTCACCCGGTTCCACATCTCGAACCCACTCAGCTCCAATGACTTCAAAGGCACAGGTTTCACTGGCAACTACCCAAGCCCCGTTTTTCATTTTACCAATAGAAAGAGGACGAAAACCATTTGGATCCAAGGCTGCAACCAGCCGATCTTCTAGCATAATCAAGTAAGCAAAGCCCCCCTTGACTGTATTCAATGCTTCCTTAATTTTCCCCATCACATCTGTATTACGACTACGACGAATCAAATGCATAAGAATTTCCGTATCTGATGAACTGGAGAAAATCGAACCAGTCTTTTCTAGCTCAGCCTTCAAGCTCACAGCATTGGTTAAGTTTCCATTATGAGCCAACCCGACTTGCATATCTGAAAAATCAAAGAGAAAGGGCTGAATATTACGGATAGAAGCCGACCCTGACGTTGCATAGCGAGTATGACCAATAGCTGCTCTTCCTGTCAAACGTTCCAAGTCCTCAGAGTTCTTAAAAACTTCTGCAATCAAGCCCATATCACGATGGTGTCTCAAATATCCTGCATCATTAGACAGAATTCCTGCCCCTTCTTGTCCACGATGTTGCAAACTATGCAAACCAAAATAAGCAACTTGTGCGGCCTGAGGATGTCCCCAAATACCGAAAATTCCACATTCTTCATTGAGTGATTTTACTTCGTATGTCATCTTAATTTCCCTGTAAAGTAGCGTACTGCTGAAACAAATAATCCTTGGTCTTTGTTCCCTGGAATATTTTGAAATAGTCCTTCTTCATAACGTTCTGAGTGTCCCATTTTCCCTATTATTTGACCGTTTCGGCTAGTGATTCCTTCAATCGCATGACTAGAACCGTTTGGATTGTACTTAGAGTCCATGCTAGGTCGCCCTGTAAAGTCAACATATTGACTAAAGATTTGTCCATTGTCTCGTAATATCTCAAATTCTTCATCGCTTATGACAAATTTCCCTTCCCCATGAGAAACGGGAATGGTATGAATATCTCCCACCTGCACACCTGCCAACCATGGTGAATTGATGTTTGAAATTCTTGTCTCCACCATTTTAGCTACATGCTGATTGGCATCATTGTAGAAGAGAGTAGGACTCGTTTCCCCTATCTCCTCAAAGTTGCCATACGGCAGTAGGCCTGATTTGACAAGAGCTTGAAAACCATTACAGATTCCGATGATAAGTCCACCTTTTTCGATGAAGCGGTCAATAGCAGAGCGGACTTTACTGTTTCGTAAGATGGTCACGATAAACTTAGCAGATCCATCTGGTTCATCCGCAGCCGAGAATCCACCTGCAAAGAAGAGAATATTTGCCTTGTCAATATTGTCAACCATCCTGTCAACTGATTGTTCAATACTTTCCATATTTAAAGTTAAAAATGGCACTAATTTGACCCTAGCACCGGCCTGTTCAAAGGCCTTGGCTGAATCATATTCCGAGTTTGTTCCCGGGAAGACTGGAATATAAACCAGAGGTTGCTCAACTTTTTCCTTGGCTTTACTCACTGTACTTACTGCTACTGTAGGAACTGCCTGTAGCTTTTCAGCCTGTTGAAACTCTGTTGGATAAATATTTTCTAACCTACCTTCAAAAGCTGCCTGTAAGCGACTTCCTTCTAACTTGACACCATTGACAAGCAATGTAAAGTCTACTGTTGTCTGTCCAATTTTCACTGCCTCTGGAATGTCTTCCGACGATGTAAAAACGAAACCTCCCAATTGACCTGTTAAACAATTTTCTAAAGAATTCAATTCAACTTCTGCACCAATTCGGTTTCCAAAAGACATGAGGGCTAAACTTTCTAGAACTCCACCATATTTAACTGCACTCGCAGCCGTAATTCGATAAGCGCTCTGCCATTTTTCAAAAGTCTCAAAATTTGATTTGATAAGGTTAAAATCAATATTTTCTGATAAAACTTGGCCTGGAAGGTAATAGATATATTCTTGCGTTGCTTTAAATTCCGGTGAAAGGACCTTGCTACTATCTGCTGTTGTCACACCAAATGCAACCAAGGTTGGTGGAACGGTCAACTCCTCAAAAGTACCAGACATTGAATCCTTACCACCAATAGACGGCAAGCCAAGCTGAATCTGAGCCTCAATAGAACCAAGAAGAGCTGCCACCGGTTGACCAAAACGCTCTGCTTGCTTGTCCATACGTTCAAAATATTCCTGATAAGAAAAACGTGCCTTAGACCATTCAGCTCCTGTTGCTACCAAGCGAGCTGTCGCTTCAACGACCGCATAAGCTGCACCATGGTATGGAGACCACTCGGCTAAATAAGGATGATAGCCCTGAGCAATAACTGAAGCGGTTGTTGTCACACCGTGTTCTACTGGTAACTTCTGAACAGAACTTTCCGTCGGTGTCAACTGATAGCGACCACCGATTGGATGATTGATAGTTGATCGACCAACAGAACTATCAAAAATCGTTTGCAACCCCTTCTGACTAGTATGATTGAGATCAGAAAGAAGATCCTCTACATCAACTTGTAAGGTTTTGACCGAAGTTCTACGTACTTCTGGAAGGTTGACACTCTTGTCAATCACCTTGACTTCAACCCCTACACGGACGCCATTACTATTTAGAAAAGAACGTTCGATATCAACAATAACTTGTTCATTCCAAATCATGACCAAATTCGGTTTTTCGGTAACCTTTGCCACTACTACTGCATAGATATTTTCTTCTTGACAAGCTGCAATAAATGTTTCTACATTTTCTGGAGCAACCACTACGCTCATTCGTTCCTGAGATTCAGAAATAGCAATCTCTGTTCCATTCAATCCTGAATATTTAAGTGGAATCTTGTTCAAATCAATTTCCAAACCATCTGCCAGTTCACCAATTGCAACACAAACACCACCTGCGCCGAAGTCATTCGATTTTTTAATGAGACGAGTCACCTCCCCTTTACGAAAAAGGCGTTGAATCTTACGTTCTTCAATGGCATTTCCTTTTTGAACTTCTGCTCCAGCTGTTTCTACTGACTCAATCGTCTGAACTTTTGATGAACCCGTTGCTCCACCAATGCCATCTCGTCCTGTCTTCCCGCCAAGTAAGATAACCATATCACCAGCTGCCGGTTTTTCACGGACTACATTTTCTTTTGGAGCGGCGCCTACTACAGCTCCTAATTCCATTCGCTTAGCAACAAAGCCTGGATGGAAGTATTCACGTACATAAGTTGTTGCAAGTCCAATCTGGTTCCCATAAGACGAGTATCCTTGAGCCGCTGTCTTTGAAATGATTTGCTGCGGCAATTTCCCTTCACGGGTAGCCGATAGAGGCTGGGTAATATCACCCGCTCCAGAAATTCGCATAGCCTGATAGACATAAGAACGACCAGAAAGCGGATCACGGATAGCACCACCGATACAGGTCGCTGCACCACCAAAAGGTTCAATTTCTGTTGGATGGTTATGAGTCTCATTCTTGAACATAAGAAGCCAAGGTTCCCTAACACCATCCACATCTACTTCAATTTCAATGGAACAAGCATTGATTTCATCTGAAACTTCCATATCATCCAAACGACCATTTGCTCGCTCATAACGGGCAAAAATCGTTGCCATATCCATGAGAGTTTGTGGCTTATCTATACGGTCTAATTCTTCCCGCATCGCTAAATACTTGTCATAAGTTGCCTGCAACTGCTTCTGGAATTTTGAAGCAGAAAAATCAATGGATTTTAGCTCTGTTTCAAAAGTAGTGTGGCGGCAATGATCTGACCAATACGTATCTAGAACCTTAAGCTCCGTTTCTGTCGGTACCCGACCAATGGACTTAAAATAATCCTGAATAAAGAGCAGGTCTTCCACTTCCATAGCTAAGCCAACCTCACGCTTGTAGACTACAAAATCTTCTGCTGTATAGCTTGTAAAAAAGTCTAAATCTGGAATGATGGTATCTGATGCTGAAAATTCCTGGGCTACTAAGGAAGAATCCATATCCTTGAAACGAGAGTCTACAGGATTGAGAAGATATTTCTTAATGGCAACTAGCTCTTCTTCTTGCACACTTTCATTCAAGATGTAGAGCTGACCTGTATGAACACGCACATTCTGACGACTGCCCAATAAGCGTAGAGCTTCTTGACTGCTTGCCGCGCGCTGGTCAAATTGCCCCGGAAGAGCTTCAATTGCAAAATAAATTGCATTATCTAGGTCCAATTCCGTCTCAGTTAGGACCTTGTCTGTTACTTGTTCAGTAAAAATATGCTTAACAGCCTCTTCAAGCAAGTCATCCTCAAGATTAAAAACATCATAAACCTGCACCAAGCGCAGACTAGATAGACTAGTCAGTTGCAAACTATCTATCAGTTCCTTCAGCAAAACCTTCGACTTAATCTGAAAATCTGCCTTCTTCTCAACAAAAATCCGCTTAGCCATACAAGATATCACTCCCTATTTCAATTCTTCTAACTTTTCCAATACAACCTCATAAACATCAGTCAATTGTCCGAGCCCCCTACGAAAAACATCTTTATCTAGATGATTACCATCTGCATCCCACAAGCGACAGTTGTCAGGAGAAAACTCATCTGCCAATAAGATTTGCCCAGTCTGATTAATCCCAAATTCTAACTTAAAATCCACCAATTTCAGACCAATCTGCGCAAATAAATCTTGCAAAAAGCGATTGATACGTCGCGTCTCTTCTTTAATATAAGCAACTTCTTCCTGACTGGCCAACTTTAGAAAAGCTACATGTTCATCGTTGATAAAAGGATCGTTTAGCTCATCTTTTTTATAATAAAACTCCACAATAGGACTAGCCAGCTCCGTTCCTTCCGCTATCCCAAATCGCTTAGAAAATGACCCTGCCGCCACATTCCTCAAAACAACTTCCAGAGGAATAATATCCACTTTCTGATTGAGCTGTTCAGTATCAGAAAGGCGCTTAATAAAATGAGTTTTAATACCAGCAGCATTCATCTTTTCAAAAATCAAAGAAGAAATCAGATTATTGAGTCTCCCCTTTCCAATGATCCGTTCCTTTTTCTCTCCATTAAAGGCTGTTGCTTGATCTTTGTAAACTGCCACAATTTTCCGTTCATCAATCGTGGCATAAATATCTTTAGCTTTTCCTGAATAGATGCAGTTTGTTTTCATAAGAATGTTCGTCTTTCGTTAAAAAATCTAATTTTTTCGTTTATTTTAACATATATAATTCGCGTTTACAACAAACTTGTTGTAACTATTGTGAAAATAACGAAAAACGTCCGTAATTTACGAACGTTTTTCTATTTTATCATAAATAAAATCAACAATATCAGATAAGATTTCAAAGTGCTCAATAGCCTCATCTGGAACAGCTACGCTAAACTCATCTTCCAAATCGAGAACAAATTCCATGACTTCAACCGAATCCTGCGCAATAGTATCATTTAAAGAAGAACTGGGCTCAACAATAAAATCATCCCCCTTTTCATCTTGAATTAAATCAACAATTCGCTGATAAACTTGCTCTTTAGTCATGTTTTTCCTCCACTACCGAAAACTTCTTAACAGATTTTTCTACAATATCAGCCTCCAAAATAGAACGAGTCTGCTGGATTGTATAGAAAATGGACTGGGCATCGCTGGAACCGTGAGCTTTAATGACCGGTGCCTTCAGCCCAAGCAAGACTGCACCGCCAGCCTTCTTATAGTCCATAGCACTTAGTGCTTTTTTCAAAGTTGGCTTAACCAAGAGCCCCCCCAATTTTGCCAGAAAGCCACCATTTTTTATGGAGCCTGTTAGCTGACCAACAATCGACTTCGCAGTTCCCTCAATAGTTTTCAGCACAGCGTTTCCCGTGAAACCATCCGTTACAACGACATCTGCCACACTGTTTAACAGCTCACGCGCCTCTACATTACCGATAAAATGAATAGAGGGATCTTCAGACAAGAGGGTATAAGCTTGTTGATGAATAGGTGTTCCCTTGGTATTCTCTGTTCCGTTGTTTAAAAGACCAACACGAGGATTTTTAACACCCCGAACATGTTCTGCATAAAATGACCCAAGAATACCATATTGATAAAGGTGATGAGCTGTGTTTTCAGCATTTGCCCCCAAATCCATCATATCAAAACACTGACCATCCATGGTCGGTAAAGTAGACATAAGACCAGGACGATCAATATTTTTAACACGTCCAACCACAAAGACACCTGCTGCCAAAAGGGCACCGGTATTACCAGCTGATAAAACCGCATCTGCCGTACCCTCTTTTACAGCCTTAGTTGCTAGCACCATAGAAGCATTTTTCTTTCGACGAATGGCCCTTACCGGCTCATCATCCGAGCTAATTTTCTCATCTGTATGGATGATACTTACCCGTTCTGTCGCTGTCAAATACTGTTTAATTTTTGTCTCATCTCCATAGAGTTGAACTTCAATATCTGGAAAAGCAACTAAAGCCTGATTGACACCTTCGACAACAGACTGAGGGGCATGATCCCCACCCATGGCATCTACTGCAATACGTTTCATTCTACTTCCTCATTCTCTCTTCTTGTTTTCATAATTTGTCCCCAAGCAGGCAAATTATCAATAAATTTCTTGGATTTCAAATGGAGTCCCACATACTCCTCATACAATTGGTCAATAAAAAGTCGTAACTTCCGCTTCATGTCAGGCTTAATCGAGATTGTTTCCAAATCGTCAAAGGAAATAGCCTGAAATTGATTAAGCAGGTAAAGAACATTTGGATCCAGATAGGCCCGTCGCTCGTCCTCTTGATAATGCTGTGGACATAGGACACCACTATACTTGTAAGAATAGTCAAAGGGTAAACCAATCCGATGACAAAAGACACATTCATGAAAATTTAAATGAATCCCAAATCTCCCTAGAATCTGAATCTCAAAAATATTGGTCAGCACCTCATGGTCCAATCCCAACTCCATCAAGTCCAAGGTCTTGACTAAAAAAACAAAGAGAGCTGGATCATAAACCTTATCCTGCAAAGCAGCATCCGCTAGAGCCAAAATATAGGTTGCATAGCTAAGCTTGAAAATATCTCCATTGATAGATTTAAAAGGCTGCACTTGATGAAAATCTTCGATATAAGATAGCCCATCATCATTGATTTTGACAATAAAATCCGCACAAGTCAGGGGTTGTATAGAAGCCATCAACTTAGACCTAGAAGCATGTTTTACGAAAAACATTCGCTTGCCAGACTTCTCCGTAAAAATCTTAACTAGCTTATCATCTTCTCGGAAATTCCGATTGTAAAGGACCAAACCTCTCGTTTCAATTCGTTCCATTTTCTTCCAAATATTCTTTCAAACGGATCATGGCTACTTGAATATTCTCCATACTTGCCGCATAAGAAATCCGTATATAACCTTCACCATACTGGCCAAAGGCTGCACCTGGAATAAAGGCTACCGCTTTCTTTCTCGCAAAATCTTGTAAAAAACTAAAAGAATCTTGGTTGTAACCCGTAGGAATTTTAGCAAAGATATAAAACGCCCCATCAGGCTTAATAATTCCAAAGCCCATCTCTGTCATTTTCTCAATGATATAATCCCTGCGCTTAATATATTCCGCCCGCATCGGTAGAGCATCATCCTTACCATTTTTTAAAGCTTCAACCGCACCATATTGCATAGCTGTTGCCGCTGCTGTTACAAGATACTGATGACTTTTAATAATCTGAGCAATTATTGGAGCCTGACTCATAATCAAACCAATCCGCCAGCCTGTCATAGCATGAGATTTGGATAGACCCTGAATTAAAATAGTCTGCTCTGGTAAAAACTCAGCTATTGATGTATGTGCCTGACCTGTATAAGTCAACTCAGCATAAACTTCATCAGATAAAACAAACACAGGATACCTACTCAATACATCTGCCAAAGCTTTAATCTGTTCACGCGAATAGGTTATACCAGTTGGATTGGCAGGATAGTTAAGAATAACTGCTTTGAGTTTATCTCCTTGTTCAATAATTGCCTCTTCCAACGTCTCAGGTGTCAAGACGAAATTATTTGACGTTGTATCCATTTCAACAACATCGGCTCCTACCATATTAACAATTGGCTCATAGCCTGGATAAGCAGGAGCAGGCAAAAGGACAGTATCTCCAGGCTCTAAAATAGCAAGTAAGCTAGCTGATAGAGCCTCCGTTGCTCCAATTGTGGACAAAATCTCACTCTCAGGCTTATAGAACAACCCATATTTTTCTGCTACAAATTCGGCAGCAGCCTGACGCAGTTCCCAAAGTCCAGCCATTCCCGTATAATAACTTTGATTGGCCTCAATAGCAGCTCTAGCAGCAGCCTTTACATGATCTGGCGTTGTAAAATCAGGTTCTCCCAGGGTCAATTTTAAAATACCAGGTATATCTGAAATTGACTGATCAAATTGACGAATCATTGAAACCTCAATCCGATTTAAATTTTTATTAAAACGATTCAATAAATTCATCCTACACCTCAAAAATATATAAAACTATTATAATATATTTTAAAAATAAATGTAAAAAAGAAGAGCCACCCGACCCTTCCCTATACTTATTTGACACAACTTGTTTCAAATAAAGGCGATAATGGACGCTTTTCATGAATACGAATGATTGCTTCTGCCAATAATTCTGCAGTCGAAATATGCTCAATTTTATCAATCAAGCGCTCCTCAGCGATTTCAATCGTATCCAATACCACCAATTTCTTAATAGCTGATTTGCTAATATTATCCATAGCAGGTCCTGATAATACTGGGTGAGTACATGAAGCATAGACAGCTGTTGCACCTGCTTCCGCTAAAGCATCGGCAGCATGACAAATCGTACCCGCAGTATCAATCATATCATCAATTAGGATACACGTTTTGCCCTTAATGTCTCCGATAATGTTCATAACTTCTGAGGTGTTCATCTTATCAACACTCCGGCGTTTATCAATAATTGCGATGGAAGTCTTTAAAAATTGAGCTAATTTACGAGCACGAGTAACACCACCATGGTCCGGTGACACAACCACGTAACCATCACCCATCATGCCACGACGTTCAAAGTAATCAGCAATCAGCGGAGCTCCCATCAAATGATCTACAGGAATATCAAAAAAGCCTTGAATTTGAGCAGCGTGTAAATCAATCGTCAACAGACGATCAACTCCTGCAGTTTCCAGCATATTAGCCACTAGTTTTGAAGTAATAGGCTCACGAGCACGAGCTTTACGATCCTGACGTGCATAACCATAATAAGGCATTACTACGTTTACTGATTCTGCTGATGCACGTTTAAGAGCATCAACCATAATCAAAATTTCCATTAAATTGTCATTAACTGGTGAACTAGTCGACTGAAGAATATATACCTGAGTTCCACGAATAGATTCTTCAATATTTACCTGAATCTCACCATCTGAAAATTGACGAACACTTGATTTTCCCAAAGGAATTCCTATTTTTTTCGACACTTGTTCAGCTAATTTCTGATTGGACGAAAGAGCGAACAATTTTAAGTCAGTAAACGCCATGACAGCCTCCTCTATATTTCTACCTCTATTATTTTAACGCTTTTTACTCCATTTTTCAAACGAAATCAGATAAGAAAATACTGACACATCAAAAATCTTGAAACAGGAATAGTTTTATTTTTATAAATTCTTCATCAGTAGCTTCATATCTTAGCACATAAAAATAAAAAAGCAAACAAACATAGAAATCTGGTTCCCAGAAAACTATAATTGTTTACTTCCTATTTTTATTCTAAGATTTTTCCTAGGGTCTTCATTATCTTGCGTGAATATACCAAGTCACACCATCGGCTACTGGATTGAACCACCCACGGAAGTTCCCGACATAGCGATTACCCATATAATTTGACTCTGTAACTTGAATATTGGTTGAGCTCTCTACAGCAGTTACAACTGCTACGTGCCCGTAACCACCACCATAACCATTAGCACCTGACCAAACAGCTATTGCACCAACGGCCGGAGTTGTGTCTACACGGAAACCTTCCGCACGTGCACTAGCTGCCCAGTTCTGGGCATCACCCCAAAATGGACCAACCCATGAAAGTTGTGACTTAACTCCCCATGTACACTCACCAACTGGATAAGAAGAAGCATCATAACGCGCATTACTTACAGCTGCTGAACGACTAACACCAGTTGATGCAGAAGCAGTCGGTGCTGATACCGTCTGAGCAGATGTAGCAATAGTTTGAGCTAACATAGCAGCTGCAGGAGCTGATGCAACCGGTGCTACTACTGAAACAGCTTGTTGCTGAGCTAAGGCAGCTTGTTGCGCCTGATACTCTGCTTGACGAGCAGCAGCCTGACGAGCAGCCTCCTCTGCAATTGCCTTTTTCTCAAGCAATGCATTCTTTTCACCTTCAGCAGTCGCTTTTTCAGCTGCCAAATTTAACTTTGCTGCTTCTAACTCTGCCTGACGAACTTGAAGTGTTTGAGCATCATCTGCTAATTTTTGACGATTAGCAGCTAATGTAGTAATCGCTTCTTGATTGGCTTTTTGTTTTACAATAATCGCTTCTTTATCAGCCTTCTGCTGTTCTAACATACGGTTATTAGCAGAAACAATTTCACGCATCGCATTGACACGAGAAACAGCATCAACGATTGACTTTGAATCTAAAATAGTGTTGATATAACTTGAAGCAGAACCATCAATCTGAGCGCTCCGAGCCTGCTTTTTCAAAGCATCATCACGCGACACAATATCAGCAGATAGTCGCTCAATATCGGCAGCCAAGGTTCTTGACTCTGCCTCTAAACGGGTATTTTCTTCTGTCAATTTTGCCTGTTCAGCAACAATTGCATCAACTTTCCCTTGAATATCATCAACTTGTTGCTGGGCTGCAGCTTGCTGAGCCGTAAGTTCGTTAATCTGTTGATTTTTCGCTGCAATTTGACTGTCTACATCGTTTGCACCAATCACAACCACACCATTCACATTTGACAGAACGACTGAACTTAACATCAATGTAGCTAAGATTTTTTTCTTCATAAACAAACGCAACCCCTCTATACTTTCTGACTCTCTCATTTTATCAAAATAATTAGGTAAGTATATTACGCAATTATTACATTTTTATGTCTTGTTTGTTATCCCAAATAAGCGTTCTAGTAAAGGTTGTAAAACTAAAAATAACAACAAATTAAATACTAAACTTGGGAGCAGCTTGTTGAAAACAAAAATAAATACTGATAAGTTCGTCATATGAAAAATACGAGCAAACAAGTAGCTAATAAATTCAAATTGAAAAACTACCACCAATAAAATCAGAGCGTTAAGTCCACGCTTCCTATCAGCCCCTTGAAAGAAAAAGTAGATGCAGTAACCAACTAGAGGAAAAGTTGTTATGGCAATACCAATTAACCCAAGATAGCTAATATCATATATCAACCCCAATAGAGTAAATACCAACAATGAAAATCTGACTGAAACATAGTTAGCGTAGAAGATAGCCAACATAAACACCAAATGACTTGAAACAGAAAATAAGTCCACCGACCAATTTGTTACCAATGTCGATAGTTGCCCATCAACTAGTAGCAACACAAATAAAACAGGGAACATAAATACTTCTACTAATTTATTGCGCATTTTACTGCCCTACCACTAAAACTGAATAGATAGATGAAAAACTAGCTGTTGGTTTTACATAAACTTCCCTATTAAAATTATTACTACTTGATTTAACTGATAAAACCTTACCAATCTGAATATTAGCAGGAGTATCACCAGCTAAATCACTTGTAACAACGTTACTTCCCACCGCAATTTCATCTGCAGAGTTTAATTGATTGATAACAAAACTATTAGAATCCATATCATATCTTGCTAAAATACCATATAGCTCTTTAGAACCAGCTGAAATTTTAACGGGTAACTTTGAAAACTCATCGGAGTTCGTAAATAATTTTACGACAGAAGAATTAGTATTTACTGAACTAATCACACCAATCAATCCTCCATTGGCAATTACAAGAGCATTCTCCATTACACTGTCAACCTTACCAACATTGATCGTAACATGCTCAGACCAAGATGAGGGTGTTCGCACCAAGACAGAACCCGAAATAAATTTTTTCTCAGGAAAAGATGATGTAATTCCTAAGTTGTTCCTCAATGATTCATTCTCTGCTTTTAAATTAGCATTTTCAGCCGCCATTCTTTCTAAATTCATGACCGCTATTTTTAATTGTTTATTTTCTTTATAAGTGTCCAACAAATCATTCAGAACTTCCTTTTGTTCAGAAAAAAATCTAGTCGGAATAGAAATAGCAGACTGTATAGGGGCAACAACTGCATTTATAACATTATTCAACAAAGGAATTTGTACTCCCTTTGAAAAAGTCACAAACAAAAGGGAAAAAGAAAGTAGTATAAAAACTGAAATAACAACAACTAATTTTGAAAATTTATTCATAATAGCCTCTTCACTAAGATACAATAAAACGAGAATATCAAGTGATAATCTCGTTCATTACGGAGAATAAGGGATTCGAACCCTTGCGCCAGTTACCCGACCTAACGATTTAGCAAACCGTCCTCTTCAGCCTCTTGAGTAATTCTCCACTATTATATATGGGCACGAGTGGAATCGAACCACCGACCTCACGCTTATCAGGCGTGCGCTCTAACCATCTGAGCTACGCGCCCAAGATAATAAAACTTGGACAAAGGACAAAGTCAAAACATGGCGCGAGACGGAATCGAACCGCCGACACATGGAGCTTCAATCCATTGCTCTACCAACTGAGCTACCGAGCCGAATTCTTAAACAATTGCGGGAGCAGGATTTGAACCTACGACCTTCGGGTTATGAGCCCGACGAGCTACCTAGCTGCTCCATCCCGCGACAACAATATAATCGTACTCAGACAAAAAGCCTAACAAGATGGACTTCCTAAAGTCTTCATAACTCAAGGAGGATGTGGGATTCGAACCCACGCACGCTTTTACACGCCTGACGGTTTTCAAGACCGTTCCCTTCAGCCGGACTTGGGTAATCCTCCAATATGGACCTTGTAGGACTTGAACCTACGACCGCTCGGTTATGAGCCGAGAGCTCTAACCAGCTGAGCTAAAGGTCCAGCAAACAAGAATATAGCGGCGAAGGGGATCGAACCCCCGACCTCCCGGGTATGAACCGGACGCTCTAGCCAGCTGAGCTACACCGCCAAATAAAAATAAATCATAATCGGGAAGACAGGATTCGAACCTGCGACACCTTGGTCCCAAACCAAGTACTCTACCAAGCTGAGCTACTTCCCGTTATCATTAAAAATAAAGCTCCCCTAACGTCTCCATTAAGCGAGTGATGCACCCTAGAGGATTCGAACCTCTAACCGCCTGATTCGTAGTCAGGTACTCTATCCAGTTGAGCTAAGGGTGCTCTATCATATCCTACATGCCGAGGACCGGAATCGAACCGGTACGATGTTGCCATCGCAGGATTTTAAGTCCTGTGCGTCTGCCTGTTCCGCCACCCCGGCCTCTCCTAAGCGAACGACGGGATTCGAACCCGCGACCCCCACCTTGGCAAGGTGGTGTTCTACCACTGAACTACGTTCGCATCCTTTCACTATGCCGGCTACATGACTTGAACACGCGACCCTCTGATTACAAATCAGATGCTCTACCAACTGAGCTAAGCCGGCCTAATATATTCCTATGCGGGTTAAGGGACTTGAACCCCCACGCCCGAAAGCGCCAGATCCTAAATCTGGTGCGTCTGCCAATTCCGCCAAACCCGCATATGACTCGTGCTGGGCTCGAACCAGCGACCCATTGATTAAAAGTCAATTGCTCTACCAACTGAGCTAACGAGTCTGTTAATTCTTCAATCCAAAAACACAACTCTTGCATCCTTGAACAAACGGTCCCGACGGGAATCGAACCCGCGATCTTCGCCGTGACAGGGCGACGTGATAACCGCTACACTACGGGACCTATTGTATTTCTACAAAAATGGGAGTTAACGGGATCGAACCGCTGACCCTCTGCTTGTAAGGCAGATGCTCTCCCAGCTGAGCTAAACTCCCATATCTGGCAGCTTAACTCAGTGGGTTCCCCTGTCGTGCGCTAACGCTTCGACAAAGTCGGATAAAATCCTCCTTAGCTGAGCTAAACTCCCTTCTGGAGATCTCTCTCCAATAGTGCTAAGCAACTACCGTATCTCACAGGGGGCAACCCCCAACTACTTCAGGCGTTCTAGGGCTTAACTTCTGTGTTCGGCATGGGTACAGGTGTATCTCCTAGGCTATCGTCACTTAACTGTGAATGAATTCGTATGAGAAAAAATTCCTCATTACTCATATTGTCCATTCAAAATTGAATATCTATATTCTAACAAGAAAACCTCTTGCTGTCAATATTGACTCGTGAGTAATTGTACTCGGGCTAAATCCTTGGAAAAAAGATAACCTGCCTTGTATGCAAGCATACTGCGTTAGGTTCCTATTTTTCAAGCGGATTTGACGCCCTCGTTACTTAGTTTGGATAAGTCCTCGGACGATTAGTATTGGTCCGCTACATGCCTCACAGCACTTCCACTCCCAACCTATCTACCTCATCTTCTCTAAGGGTCCTTACTGATTCAAAATCATGGGAAATCTCATCTTGAGGTGGGTTTCACACTTAGATGCTTTCAGCGTTTATCCCGTCCCTACATAGCTACCCAGCGATGCCTTTGGCAAGACAACTGGTACACCAGCGGTAAGTCCACTCTGGTCCTCTCGTACTAGGAGCAGATCCTCTCAAATTTCCTACGCCCGCGACGGATAGGGACCGAACTGTCTCACGACGTTCTGAACCCAGCTCGCGTGCCGCTTTAATGGGCGAACAGCCCAACCCTTGGGACCGACTACAGCCCCAGGATGCGACGAGCCGACATCGAGGTGCCAAACCTCCCCGTCGATGTGAACTCTTGGGGGAGATAAGCCTGTTATCCCCAGGGTAGCTTTTATCCGTTGAGCGATGGCCCTTCCATACGGAACCACCGGATCACTAAGCCCGACTTTCGTCCCTGCTCGAGTTGTAGCTCTCGCAGTCAAGCTCCCTTATACCTTTACACTCTGCGATTGATTTCCAACCAATCTGAGGGAACCTTTGGGCGCCTCCGTTACCTTTTAGGAGGCGACCGCCCCAGTCAAACTGCCCGTCAGACACTGTCTCCGATAGGGATTACCTATCTGGGTTAGAGTAGCCATAACACAAGGGTAGTATCCCAACAGCGCCTCAAACGAAACTGGCGTCCCGTTCTCTTAGGCTCCTACCTATCCTGTACATGTGGTACAGATACTCAATATCAAACTGCAGTAAAGCTCCATGGGGTCTTTCCGTCCTGTCGCGGGTAACCTGCATCTTCACAGGTACTAAAATTTCACCGAGTCTCTCGTTGAGACAGTGCCCAAATCATTACGCCTTTCGTGCGGGTCGGAACTTACCCGACAAGGAATTTCGCTACCTTAGGACCGTTATAGTTACGGCCGCCGTTTACTGGGGCTTCAATTCATACCTTCGCTTACGCTAAGCACTCCTCTTAACCTTCCAGCACCGGGCAGGCGTCACCCCCTATACATCATCTTACGATTTAGCAGAGAGCTGTGTTTTTGATAAACAGTTGCTTGGGCCTATTCACTGCGGCTGTCCATAAGACAGCACCCCTTCTCCCGAAGTTACGGGGTCATTTTGCCGAGTTCCTTAACGAGAGTTCTCTCGATCACCTGAGGCTACTCGCCTCGACTACCTGTGTCGGTTTGCGGTACGGGTAGAGTATGATACATCGCTAGAAGCTTTTCTTGGCAGTGTGACGTCACTAACTTCGCTACTAAACTTCGCTCCCCATCACAGCTCAACCTTAAAGATACAAGCATTTAACTCATACCAAGCCTCACTGCTTAGACGGGCTCTTCCATTCGCCCGCTTTAGTTAGCCTACTGCGTCCCTCCATCACTTCATACTCTAGTACAGGAATATCAACCTGTTGGCCATCGGATACACCCTTCGGTCTCTCCTTAGGTCCCGACTAACCCAGGGCGGACGAGCCTTCCCCTGGAAACCTTAGTCTTACGGTGGATGGGATTCTCACCCATCTTTCGCTACTCATACCGGCATTCTCACTTCTATACGCTCCAGCACTCCTCACGGTATGCCTTCACCGCATATAGAACGCTCTCCTACCATGACCTCAAAGGTCATCCACAGCTTCGGTAAACTATTTTAGCCCCGGTACATTTTCGGCGCAGGGTCACTCGACTAGTGAGCTATTACGCACTCTTTGAATGAATAGCTGCTTCTAAGCTAACATCCTAGTTGTCTGTGCAACCCCACATCCTTTTCCACTTAATAGTTATTTTGGGACCTTAGCTGGTGGTCTGGGCTGTTTCCCTTTCGACTACGGATCTTAGCACTCGCAGTCTGACTGCCGACCATAATTACTTGGCATTCGGAGTTTATCTGAAATCAGTAAACCGAGATGGCCCCCTCATCCAAACAGTGCTCTACCTCCAAGAATCTTTATGTCAACGCTAGCCCTAAAGCTATTTCGGAGAGAACCAGCTATCTCCAAGTTCGTTTGGAATTTCTCCGCTACCCACAAGTCATCCAAGCACTTTTCAACGTGCCCTGGTTCGGTCCTCCAGTGCGTCTTACCGCACCTTCAACCTGCTCATGGGTAGGTCACATGGTTTCGGGTCTACGTCATAATACTAATGCGCCCTTTTCAGACTCGGTTTCCCTTCGGCTCCGTCTCTTCAACTTAACCTCGCATCATAACGTAACTCGCCGGTTCATTCTACAAAAGGCACGCTCTCACCCATTAACGGGCTCGAACTTCTTGTAGGCACACGGTTTCAGGTTCTATTTCACTCCCCTTCCGGGGTACTTTTCACCTTTCCCTCACGGTACTGGTTCACTATCGGTCACTAGAGAGTATTTAGGGTTGGGAGATGG
Source organism: Streptococcus sp. DAT741 (assembly GCF_009866825.1). Classification (NCBI taxonomy): domain Bacteria; kingdom Bacillati; phylum Bacillota; class Bacilli; order Lactobacillales; family Streptococcaceae; genus Streptococcus; species Streptococcus sp. DAT741. The sequence goes on along the minus strand of NZ_CP019557.1, from coordinate 24,194 downwards.
TCCTCCCGGATTCCGACGAGATTTCGCGTGTCTCGCCGTACTCAGGATACTGCTAGGTATATCATCGATTTCGACTACAGGGCTATTACCTCCTCTGGCTGACCTTCCCAAGTCATTCGTCTATCAATCATAAGTCCACATTGCAGTCCTACAACCCCAGAGAGTAAACTCTCTGGTTTGCCCTCCTGCCGGTTCGCTCGCCGCTACTAAGGCAATCGCTTTTGCTTTCTCTTCCTGCAGCTACTTAGATGTTTCAGTTCACTGCGTCTTCCCTCCTACACCCTTAACAGATGTGGATACTAGCCATCTAGCTAGTGGGTTCCCCCATTCGGACATCCATGGATCAATGCTTACTTACAGCTCCCCAAGGCATTTCGTCGTTTGTCACGTCCTTCTTCGGCTTCTAGTGCCAAGGCATCCACCGTGCGCCCTTATTAACTTAACCTTATTAACCTAGTTCTTTTAACTAGAATTCTCATTAATTCACAGCGTTTCGGTTTATTTTCTTGTTACTATTCATTTATTTCTTAAAATAAATGGAATTTGATATAGATATTCAATTTTCAATGGACAAAGATAGGATACAAAGACCGTTCCCACAATGGGACATTTTTGTAGAAAAATAGGAAACTGACGAAGTGTGCCTTGCACACTAGGAAGTTTATCTCTTTTCCTAGAAAATGAGGTCGTGTTCAACTACTTGAACTTTTGTATTCTGTTTGGTAACTTTCGTTACCGATGGAGCCTAGCGGGATCGAACCGCTGACCTCCTGCGTGCAAAGCAGGCGCTCTCCCAGCTGAGCTAAGGCCCCACAGACCTCTCAAAATTGAAGAAGACTACGTACAGGATTCCGAGCAAGTGTATTCGAACTAAATTCCTAGTGAAAATGATAAATTCCCTTGAAGTCTACTGACTTCTATACGAATTTCCTATCTTCATACGGATTTCGTAACGTTCTCATTACTTGCTTATCCTTAGAAAGGAGGTGATCCAGCCGCACCTTCCGATACGGCTACCTTGTTACGACTTCACCCCAATCATCTATCCCACCTTAGGCGGCTGGCTCCTTAACGGTTACCTCACCGACTTCGGGTGTTACAAACTCTCGTGGTGTGACGGGCGGTGTGTACAAGGCCCGGGAACGTATTCACCGCGGCGTGCTGATCCGCGATTACTAGCGATTCCGACTTCATGTAGGCGAGTTGCAGCCTACAATCCGAACTGAGACTGGCTTTAAGAGATTAGCTTGCCGTCACCGACTTGCGACTCGTTGTACCAGCCATTGTAGCACGTGTGTAGCCCAGGTCATAAGGGGCATGATGATTTGACGTCATCCCCACCTTCCTCCGGTTTATTACCGGCAGTCTCGCTAGAGTGCCCAACTGAATGATGGCAACTAACAATAGGGGTTGCGCTCGTTGCGGGACTTAACCCAACATCTCACGACACGAGCTGACGACAACCATGCACCACCTGTCTCCAGTGCTCCGAAGAGAAACCCTATCTCTAGGGCGGTCACTGGGATGTCAAGACCTGGTAAGGTTCTTCGCGTTGCTTCGAATTAAACCACATGCTCCACCGCTTGTGCGGGCCCCCGTCAATTCCTTTGAGTTTCAGCCTTGCGGCCGTACTCCCCAGGCGGAGTGCTTAATGCGTTAGCTGCGGCACTGAGTCCCGGAAAGGACCCAACACCTAGCACTCATCGTTTACGGCGTGGACTACCAGGGTATCTAATCCTGTTCGCTACCCACGCTTTCGAGCCTCAGCGTCAGTTACAGACCAGAGAGCCGCTTTCGCCACCGGTGTTCCTCCATATATCTACGCATTTCACCGCTACACATGGAATTCCACTCTCCCCTTCTGCACTCAAGTTCCGCAGTTTCCAAAGCGTACTATGGTTAAGCCACAGCCTTTTACTTCAGACTTACGAAACCGCCTGCGCTCGCTTTACGCCCAATAAATCCGGACAACGCTCGGGACCTACGTATTACCGCGGCTGCTGGCACGTAGTTAGCCGTCCCTTTCTGGTAAGATACCGTCACTGTGAGAACTTTCCACTCTCTCACACGTTCTTCTCTTACAACAGAGCTTTACGATCCGAAAACCTTCTTCACTCACGCGGCGTTGCTCGGTCAGGGTTCCCCCCATTGCCGAAGATTCCCTACTGCTGCCTCCCGTAGGAGTCTGGGCCGTGTCTCAGTCCCAGTGTGGCCGATCACCCTCTCAGGTCGGCTATGTATCGTTGCCTTGGTAGGCCTTTACCCCACCAACTAGCTAATACAACGCAGGTCCATCTGATAGTGAAGCAGTTGCTCCTTTTAAGCTCCAATGATGCCACTAAAGCTCTTATGCGGTATTAGCTATCGTTTCCAATAGTTATCCCCCGCTATCAGGCAGGTTACCTACGCGTTACTCACCCGTTCGCGACTCAACTTCTCAGATGTTTCCGAAGAAACGGATGAAAAGTTGCGTTCCACTTGCATGTATTAGGCACGCCGCCAGCGTTCGTCCTGAGCCAGGATCAAACTCTCATATAAAGTTTTTTTCTGGTCAGTCTCTACTGACTTATTGTTTTTGTTCATTGACGGACTTCTATCTTTAAAAGTCCACCCTGCACGTTTGGTTCGTCTTCTTCAATTTTCAAAGGTCTTATTACTTGTCCTCGCTTCTCACGAGACAACTATCTTAGTTTATCACGTCTACTTAACTTTGTCAATATCTTTTTTTACTTTTTTTTGCTTTTTTTCATTTTTGATATCTGACACTATGAATTACTCCTCGTGACAACTCATTCATTCTATCACCTTATTAAGCTACTGTCAATACCTTACGCCTGGTTTTTTTATATTTCGTCCAGTATGCGTGTTAATCTTCTTGTTCAAGATACTCATAAAGTGAATGGAGTATGGATGCTTGAGCTGGTGAAGATTGTCCGCTAATAATTTTGCTGTATTCTTTTGCTTCTTCAGGACTTAAATTGGCGCTAAATTGACGTAGTTTTTGACGTAATTTTATAAAGCTCGAATCTGTGAGTATCTTGGAATCTGTAGCTTTTCGTGACGAGGGAAGAGCTACAATTCTTCTGCTCTTCATAATATGATAGCCTTCAATGACTTGTTTTGGGGACGTTTTCTTCATTATTCTTTGGTTCCTCCTACTAGTAGATACTATAACAGGAGTAGACATACGATGAACAGGACATCTTTGTCAGTTTATTGTTTAAGCACTACACAGTCAGATCGGAATAATTGCTTATGTGACAAACTATACAAACTGCCTCAGAGACTTAGAAGAGAATAATAAGCAAGAAAAGAGAACGAATTGTCTATTTTCGTTCTCTCTAAGTGTCTATAGTTTTATAAATAATGTGACTAAGGAGTTGTATTCATCTTTTCTTTTATTTCATCAAATGAAAGAGGATGCACGTCTTCTTCTTCAGTTTCTGAGTTTGCTGGCATTTTACCTGTCTCATAAAGTGACTTGATTTGAACACTGTCCAATGTTTCGTATTTTAAAAGAGCTTCGGCTATAAGCTTGTGAGTATCTCGATGGTCCTGGATAATCTCAGCTGCTTTGTCACGTGCCTCATTGAGAAGATTGCGCACTTCATTATCCAGTTCATATGCCGTCTGGTCTGAAATGTGCTTCTCAAGCGTACGACCTCCAAACATCGAGTGGCTACCTTCATATTGCATTGGTCCCATTTTTTCACTCATACCATATTCTGCAACCATTGCACGCGCCATTTGTGTTGCCTGTTCAAAGTCATTAGAAGCACCAGTAGTTTGTATGTTGAAGATAATTTCTTCTGCAACACGTCCTCCCATGAGTCCTGCCAACTGCTCTTTCATGTCTTCTTTGGAAAGAATCATTTGATCTTCTTTCGGTAGAGCAATCATGTAACCACCTGCTCTACCACGTGGAACAATCGTCACTTTATGAACTTCGCGAGCGTTTGACAGAACAAGTCCAACAATTGTATGTCCTGCTTCATGATAAGCAACAATTTCACGTTCTCGAACTGACACTTGCCGATCTTTCTTAGAGGGACCAGCAATGACACGATCTTCTGCCTCATCAATATCAGATGAATCAATAACAGTCTTATTGCGTCTAGCAGCAACCAAAGCTGCTTCATTGAGAACATTTTCTAAGTCTGCTCCAACAAAACCAGGTGTTTGCTGAGCAACTAACTTCAAATCTACATCAGCTGCAAGTGGTTTATTTTTAGCATGAACCTTGAGAATAGCTTCACGACCTTTAACGTCTGGTCGACCCACCAACACTTTACGGTCAAAACGTCCTGGACGAAGGAGAGCTGGATCAAGTACATCACTACGGTTCGTTGCAGCAATAACAATAATCCCTTCATTGCCTTCAAAACCATCCATTTCGATCAATAATTGGTTGAGAGTTTGCTCACGCTCATCATTTCCGCCTCCCATACCAATACCACGTTGGCGACCAACAGCATCAATTTCGTCAATAAAAATGATGGCTGGCGCCGCTTTTTTAGCATCCTCAAAAAGAGAGCGAACACGACTCGCACCGACACCCACAAACATTTCGACAAAATCAGAACCCGAAATAGAGAAGAAAGGTACTCCTGCTTCGCCTGCAACAGCTTTAGCAAGCAGAGTTTTACCTGTTCCCGGAGGCCCTTCTAAAAGTACTCCTGCAGGAATACGAGCTCCAAGTTTTGTAAAACGTTTTGGATCCTTCAAAAATTCAACAACTTCTACTAGTTCTTGCTTTTCTTCTTCGGCACCAGCAACATCTGAAAAGCGTACCTTAATATTATTTTGCTCTAAAGCCTTAGCCTTATTTCGTCCAAAGTTCATGGCACCACGAGCACCGCTCCCTTGGTTCATCATCATCATGAAGAATACACCAACAATGATGAGAGGAAGTAGGTTAAAAATAATATTCAACCAGAGTCCGTTTGAACTTTCTGGTTTGACAGTTACCTTAACCCCTTTTTCATTTGCAAGGGTTTGCAGTTCTGACAAACTTGCTTCTGATGACAGAGCAAGCGATTTGAAATTTTTATACTTAACCTTGTTAGAAATTTGGAACAACTTGATAGACGAAGCTAGTTCATTGTTCGCTTCTTGTTCCTTTTTGTACTTTCCTGTAATTTCAATTACATGCGAACTAGGCTGGTAGGTAATCTCTGAAACATTACCATTTTTCAGTTCTGTGACAACTTGTGAATAACTAACTTCTTGAGTAGCTATTTGCTGACCGGCATTGAAAAACTGGAAAGCTGTAACAAGAGTTGCGATAACGAGAATAACGAGAAAAGGATTTTTTATAAATCCTTTATTTGGTTGATTGTTCATATATAATTAGGAAACCTTTTTTCTATTTTGTATAAACTTCCTCTTTGAGTACACCTACATAAGGAAGATTACGATAATTTTCGTTGTAATCCAATCCAAAACCAATTACAAACTCATTTGGTATAGTGAAACAGGTGTAATCTGGTTTGATTTCAACAATACGACCTTCTGGTTTATCAAGTAAAGTAGCAATCTTGATAGAAGCAGCCTGACGTAAAGCAAAAAGTTCTTTTAGTTCTTTCAAAGTACGGCCAGTATCAATAATGTCTTCTATAAAAATGATATGACGCCCAGCTACACTATTATCCAAATCCTTAATAATCTTAACTGTTCCACTACTCTCTGTACCACCATGATAGCTTGAAACAACCATATAATCCGTTTCAACATGCGTATCAATGTGTTTCATCAATTCAGCCATGAATGGGATGGAACCTTTTAAAATTCCCACAAGAAGTGGATTTTTACCAGCATAATCCTCAGACAATTGCTTGCCTAATTCCTTGCTTTTAGCAACAATTTCATCCTCTGAAACAAGAATTTTCTTAATATCTTTGTCCAACATAGTTGTTCTACTCTTTCATTTTAATATATAAGGTAGCTTTAATTATACCATTTTTTAATGATTTACTCAAATCACTGCTAGCAAGATTAGCAATTCCATAAATTTCTCCAGCTTGCTCAATTATAATCGCTTTCTGACGACTTTTTTGGGGTACTTTCTGATCAATAAACCATCGACGAAGCTTTTTATGAACACCATTGCTCAAAATGGTGTCCCCTTCCTGTCGTCCTCTTAGTGTAATTGGTTCATCCGATGAAAAATACAAAATCTGATCTGCATTCTCCAATGGTTGATTAAGTGCAAAGATATAGGAACCATATAAAAAAATACCCTCTGATTCTATCACAATTTTTGCTTGCTGCCCATCCGTCTCTGGTTGTATTTTATAGATGCTAAAACAGTGATAATCTTTCTCAAGCATGTAGCCATTCTTTAACAAATGATGATAATTGGCCTTTGAGCGCAAAATATGTAAAAGCTCATCAAACTGAGGACGTGACAATTGCAGGTCAGGAAACCTTTCTAGATACTCCTCTAACAAGTAAATTTGAACTGCCTTTGTCTGTTGCTGAAAAGTCATTAAATCAGTGATTGGTAAATCCTTTGTTAAATCTCGTAGAGCTTGAACCAGATTCCCACTTTCAGCCGCAAGATAGACTAAGGCTGCTTCAATTTTGGGATTTTCCTTTTTTAATTGTGGTAAATATTGATTTCTTACTCGATTACGAAAATAATCTAAACCAGCGTTGCTCTTGTCTTCAAAATGATACAACTCATCAAAATCAGATTTTTTAAAAGATAGGAGCGGTCGAATAAGCTCACCAGTTCCAAAAGGCTGGATAGGCTGAATGCCTGATAGATGACGAAAGCGACTCCCACGAATCAATCGCATAAAAACTGTTTCTGCCTGATCATCAGCGTGATGGGCCGTAACTAATGCTGTATACCCTTCTTGTTTCATCACATTTTCAAAAAAATTATATCGCCATTGACGTGCAGCATTTTCTGAAAATTTTCCTCTAAAATGGGATATATAAAAAGGAACTTGGTATTTCTTAGCTAATTGTTTTAGATAGTTTTCCTCATCAATAGATTCTTTTCGTTGCTTGTGGTTTACGTGGGCAATTCCAATCTCAATTTCTAATTGTTGACGACACTCATAGAGCAGATAAAAAAGATTCATAGAATCCAAACCACCCGACAAGGCTACTAAAACATTTTTATGTTTATCAAAAAAGTGACTATCCTGCGTCACTTTTAAAAATCTATCTTTCATTTACCTCAAAATCCTATAAATATCGTTTGCTATTTGTGTAATTTCCTCATAGCTTGATTTATCCGTAAAAATGGATAAAACAAATGGAGATTCTGCATAGACAATAGCTACATCGTGTTTTACATCGTCTGCATCGCCAATTTTATGTGCAACTGGAACCGAAATATCTTTTGAAATTCGTTGATTATCAAACTGTGTAGAAGAAAGACTTTCTAAAACATATCCATTCTGTTCATACAAAGCTTCCATCATAACCCCTGCTACTTGAGCAGATGTTTCACGTGTAACCATATCCCACTTACTTGCTGTCACATCTAAAATTACCCTGTAAAAATCATCATCAAATTTATTTGCAATGTAATAGGAGAGTAGGTTGCTAGCCACATTATCAGATTCTTTTGCTGTTTTATTGATCAACTCTTCCAATGAATACTCTTTATTATCAGGTATCTTTGGTAACGAACCACTTCCATTAACCACGTAAGCTCCAGGGAAAGAAATAGATTCTGCTGTATATCTTACCTTGGTAGTCAAGTTTTCTTGTCCAGCATTCATTTTCTCCTGAACATAGTATAGGATAGGTAGTTTGGCAATACTGGCAGAGTAAAAAATCTTATCTTGATTCAAACCTGCTGTTTGGCCAGTAGACAATTGCTTGACATAAATTCCAATAGTATTTTTTAAATATTTGGTAGTCAGTAATTTTTGAACAGCTTCCATTCTGTTGTCCACTTCGGATAAATCCTCCATAGCAATCCACCCCTTCTCAGCAAGATAAGCAAATTCTCCCTTAGGGGTCCTAACGATTTTAGAAACTAAAACAGGCTGATAGGCTTGTAAATCAGTCTCTTTCTTCTTGGATTGATTTGCAATTGGTGACGATAATAGTGTGAAGTTTTCTCTGATCCAATAAATCTGATCTACATCTGTTTCATTAACTATGACATCATCAAAAATAAGACTTATATGAGCAAGGATATAGCGATTGTTGTCAATCTGAAAGACAAGCTCTTCCCTATTATTTACTAGTACACCTGTGATAGTGAAATGCTGATTTGGCTGCAGTTCTCCCACCACTTTTGTTAGCTCCACATCATCATATAGAATCTCCGTCTTAAAAATATTTGGATTTTTGGGAATTTCATGAAAATACTGATCATATATAGCCCGTGTCAATTCATATTTTTCTTGCGTTGTGAGTTCAAATGGTATCTCTGTACTATCAACCATCTGCCATCCAAATAAGACTGGCAGTAACCATACGAACAGTTTTTTCTGCATATTCCCTCCTTTCTACGAATCTTTTTCTTCTAGTTTCAAATCCCTATTTTTTTGAGCTAACTCTTCTAGTTTTTCATCAGAGTGTTGTAAAAATTGCTCTACAATGTTAAAAATTGTCTGTGTCATTTGAGCAAACCGGGAATATTATAAACAAATTCCCCCTCCTTAGAATACTGATATTTGGCTCGAACATACTTGGCAGCATATTCTTCATCTTTCAATTTTGCGACCATTTCAGCCTCTTTTTTATGTTCTTTGGTTAGTGCTTCATAATTTTTTTCCAACTCAACAAGCTTCTTTTCTTGTTGCTGCAAATTTGTATATGTTCCTACAAGATTATAGGCTGGTAACATGAAAAGAAAAATGACCAATATCAAAATAGTTCCCATAAAGCGATTTTTCTGTTGACGTTCTTCCAACTTATTTTGGATTTTTTTACGTTCTGACCGGATAAAGGCATTATTTAATTGTAGGATATTAGATTTTTTCATCTGTTTCTACCTTTTTTTCACTGATAATTTCATACATTTTTAATGCATCTTCTTTTTTAGTAGAATCCTTCATTTCAAGTACTTTTACAGTCAATAATTTATTGCCGAACTGAATTTCAATATGGTCATTCACTTTTAGATCTGTTGAAGATTTAGCTAAAATACCATTTACCTTAATTCTTCCTTTGTCAGCAACTTCCTTTGCAACTGTTCGACGCTTGATAATGCGAGATACTTTCAAATATTTATCTAGTCTCATAAGCTCACCTCAACTAAGTATTTTACCATTTTTCAACGTATTTGAGAAATTTATTCTATTTTTCTTACCTTAATTTCTTGTAGTTTTTCAGCAAAATGAATCAACTCTTCTAGTAATTCATAATCCTTTTCCCTATGCAAAGTGAAGATGACTTCCAAATTCCCCTTATTTTCAGTAATTTTTGCTTTCAGATTCGTTGCTGACAAGGCTTCAAAATAATCTTGTACCAAAAATATTTGGCCAGCAATGGGTTCAAAGGTTATCGTCACCTGTTGCTGCCGTTTGATGGCTGTATGACAAAAAACCTGATCTAGGTAGGACTTGAGAAGACCTATTTCAAGTAGATAAGCAACTGCATCAGGATATTCTCCAAAACGGTCAATCAGTTCTTCCTGTAATTCTCGATAGTTTACACGATTGTCAATATTTTTGATACGCTTGTAAATCTCAATTTTTTGGCGCTGATCGGAAATATAGTTACTTGGCAAATAAGCATCTATCTGTAAATTAACCTCAGAATCGCTTTTCTGACGTTGAGTATTCTTTCCTTGTTTTTCCAAAATAGCTTGCTCTAGTAATTGAGAATACATTTCATAGCCCACTGAATCAATGAATCCCGACTGGGCAGCTCCCAAGATATTTCCTGCTCCGCGAATAGACAAATCCTGCATCGCAATTTTGAAACCTGACCCTAATTCTGTAAAGCCTTTTATCGCCTCCAAACGTTTTTCAGCAACCTCTGTCAAGGATTTATCTGGCCTATACATTAGGTAAGCATAAGCGATTCGATTGGAGCGTCCTACTCGCCCTCTAAGTTGATAAAGAGTTGACAGTCCCATGTGGTCTGCATTTTCGATAAAGAGAGTATTGGCATTTGGAATATCCACACCTGTTTCAATAATTGTTGTAGTCACCAGAATATCATACTCTCCCTCTACAAACGAGTAAAGAGTATTTTCTAGTTGAATTTCCGACATTTGTCCATGAATATAGCCGATAGTAGCCTCTGGAACCAACTCTTTTAGTTCGGAAACTTTCTGTTCAATTGTGTCAACTTTGTTGTAAAGATAGTAAACCTGGCCATCTCTATCTATCTCACGAAGAATAGCTTCTCTTATCATAGAAGGATTCTTTTCCATCACATAAGTTTGGACAGGATAACGATTTGTCGGTGGTGTTTCAATGATGGATAAATCACGGATTCCCAACATAGACATTTGCAGAGTACGGGGAATGGGAGTTGCAGTCAATGTTAGGACATCTATTTTTTTCTTGAGTTCCTTCAAACGCTCTTTATGCTTAACACCAAAACGTTGCTCTTCGTCAATAACCAATAAACCTAGATCTGCAAAAATAACATCTTTTGATAAGAGACGATGGGTACCAATCAAAATATCAACTTGGCCTTTTTTCAATTTTTCCAGTGTCTTCTCCTGTTCTGCTTTTGTTTTAAAGCGACTCACAATATCTATGTTTACAGGAAATTCAGCAAATCTTTCTTGAAAATTAGCATAATGTTGTTGAGCTAAGACAGTTGTTGGAACGAGAATAGCTACTTGCTTTCCATCATTGACTGCCTTGAAAGCTGCTCGCATCGCAACTTCTGTCTTCCCAAATCCAACATCTCCCACCAGCAGACGGTCCATAGGAGAATCTTTTTCCATATCTTTTTTAATTTCGTCAATTGAGCGAAGTTGATCGTCTGTTTCTACATGTGCAAAATAGTTATCAAATTCTATCTGATTTTCATCATCCGTTGAAAATGCAAATCCCTTTAATTGACTACGCTCAGCATAGAGTTTAATCAGGTCATCTGCAATATCTTCAACCTGTTTTTGAACCTTCTGTTTTGTTCGCTGGAAGCGTCCATCATTCAATTTATTTATCTTGGGCGTTTTTCCATCGGAAGCCAGATACTTGGATAGAAGATCAATCTGCTCCACGGGGATTGAAATTCTGTCTGCATTCTGGTATTGGACAGTCAGATAATCCCGGTGAATACCAGAAATTTCAATCGTTTCAATCCCTAGATACCGTCCGATACCATGGGCATGATGAACAACATAATCTCCCGCGGATAGTTCACTATAGTCTTTTATGCGTTCAGCATTGGATAGATTAGATCTACGTACCTTTCGCTTAATTTTCTTATTGAAAATTTCTTTTTCCGTAATCAACACTAATTTCTCATCCATCAGATGAAAACCTATAGCTAACTGACCGACAGTGATTTGTTGTTGACCTGCGACTAATTTATCCTGTGTATAGTACGGAAGGTTAATATCATATTCCTGTAAAGTTTTTTGTAAACTCTGTAAACTTTTCTCAGAACTCGCCTGAATGATAACTGTGCTGCTTGATTTAGCATAGCGGTTCAATTCTTCCTTCAAAAGGGGAATTTGATGGAAAAATTCCTGCATAGGATGTTGTGTAAACTGATAAAGGGCATCAAATTTTAGATTTCCTAAACCTTTTTGGAAACTTGAAAAGAAGGTCGCAGGTTTGTATTTTCTTAGTTTAGAATATGTTGAAGCAAAATAACAAAGACTTGACACTGATTTATTTCTTTGTAAATCATCTGTCAATAACTCGGCTGCCTCTTTTTCAAAATATGCCTGTTTATCTGCAATTTTATGAAAATCATCCAAAAATAATGGGGATCCTTTCGGCAGATAATCCAGCAAAGTCCAAGTATCTTCATATAAAAATGACAAAAATTTACGAATATCCGGATGTCGATAAAAAGCATTCAAATCCGCTAAAACTTCCTTCAGATAGGATCGCTGCTCTTCTTGTTTTGAATTGGTAATTGCTGTTTCAATTTTTTGGCTAGCTCGTTCATAATCACTAGCTGATAAAATAATATCCGATGCAGGAGCCAAGCTAATCTGCTCACAATTTTCCAAAGATGTTTGATGATCAACATCGAAGATACGAATACCATCAATTTCATCACCAAAAAATTCAAGTCGATAAGGCGCCTCTGATTGCATGTCAAAAATATCTAAAATATCTCCACGCTGACTGAACTCTCCTTGGGTTACAACTCGAGAAACTTTTTTATAACCTACATTGATTAGATGCTTTACAAGCGTGTCAACTTCATATTCTTGACCAACTTCCAAATCAAGTTTAGCTTTTTGATAAACTGCTGGACTTGGTAATAGTATTTGACAGGCTGCTATACTAACAACTAGAATTCCCGAGGATGATCTGTCTGTTAAAAAATTCAGACTATCAATCCGAGATTGGATTCGTTCTTTTGATGCAAAGACAAATTCAGCAATTGGATTATCGTCTGCAAAGAAATTGTAAACTTTATCACTCCCTACAATGACTGCCAAATCCGTAATTAACTTTTCGGCCTCATTTTGTGTTGCAGTTACGATCACTATTTTCTCAGCTATATTATCATAAGCAGCTGCCATCACCAAGGACTTACTGGTCCCAGATAATCCTAGCAATAACTGTCGTGTCGATTTATTCAATCCTGCCTGCCATTGATTGATTTGTTTATTATTGTGAAGGAAATCTAATAAATTCATTATCCGTTAAACTTTCTCATGATAGTATCAAAATCGTCTTCCTGTAAATAAAAGTTGACAGCTTTGTCAAGTTTATCCAGTGCCAGATCAATTTCAATACGGTCTTCCACATCAAAACCTGATAGAACATGATGAACAACACTCGTTCCACCCTTAGGACGTCCGATACCAATTTTAATCCGATCAAATTCTTGAGTTTTTATATACTTAACAATAGACTTGATACCGTTGTGTCCTCCCGCTGATCCCTTTTGTCGAAAACGAATTTTTCCAACAGCCATATCTAAATCATCGTAGACAACCAAAATGTCTTTTTCATCTAAACCATAGTAGGTCATTAGTGCATGGACAGCCTTGCCTGATTCATTCATAAAAGTAGTTGGTTTGACGAGGAAGATCTTTTCACCATTTATAAAAGTAATCGCAATGTCTGCTTGAAAAATCTTATCGTGAGTAAACGCTACATTTTCACGTTTGGCAACCTTATCTAGCAACATAAAGCCAACATTGTGTTTGGTCTCAAAATAGCGGTCACCAGGATTTCCCAGTCCAATAATCAATCGTGTCATTCTTTCTCCTTAAATACCAAAAGGCTGGAAAATATTTTCCAACCGAATACTAACTGTTATTTGATAGAATAAAACATTCTTAATCTAAGCCTCAAAACCACAGACATTACCTGCGACATAAGGTATACATAGAAAACCAAAATGCTTGACTCATCAAACGTTGAAACGAAATTCCATGATGTCTCCATCCTGAACAATGTACTCTTTTCCTTCTTCACGAAGGCGACCAGCTTCCTTAACTGCTTTTTCGCTTCCATATTTCATCAAATCATCATAGGACATGGTCACAGCACGAATAAAACCTTTTTCAAAGTCCGAATGAATAATGCCTGCTGCCTGCGGTGCTTTGATTCCTCGTTTGAATGTCCAAGCACGAACTTCTTTTTCACCTGCTGTAAAATAAGTTCCAAGACCGAGCAAATGATAGGCTGCACGAGTCAATTTATCTACACCAGACTCAGTCAAACCAAGCGCCTCTAAAAACTCACCCTTGTCTTCATCGTCAAGCTCAGAAATTTCTTCTTCCGCACGCGCCGAAATAACAACTACTTCTGCATTTTCTGTAGCTGCAAATTCGCGAATCTGTTTAACATACTCAATGCTATCTGGATCAGCAACCTTATCTTCGTCAACATTAGCAACATAAAGAACTGGCTTTGTTGTCAATAGGAAAAGCTGCTTGACAATTTTTTGCTCTTCATCTGTAAAGTCAACTGTTCGAGCTGATTTTCCATCTTCAAGAACAGGTTTGATTTTTTCAAGGACTGCAAACTCTGCAACCGAATCCTTGTCCTTCTGAGTACGAGCCATTTTCTCCACACGCGCATAGCGCTTGTTGATGCTTTCTAAATCTGCCAAAATCAACTCTAGGTTAATCGTATCAATATCGGCAATCGGATCTACAAAAGCATCTTCACGTCCCTGCTCACGCATGACATTTTCATCATCAAAAGCACGGACGACATGAACAATCGCATCTACCTCACGGATATTCGCAAGAAACTTGTTTCCAAGACCTTCCCCTTTAGAGGCTCCTTTTACAATACCAGCAATATCTGTAAACTCAAAAGTTGTCGGTACTGTCTTTTTGGGTGTAATCAACTCTGTCAACTTCTGTAAACGTTCATCTGGTACTTCTACCATCCCAACATTTGGATCAATGGTCGCAAAAGGATAGTTGGCAGCTTCTGCTCCTGCTTTTGTAATTGCATTGAATAAGGTTGATTTACCAACATTTGGCAAACCAACGATACCTGCTGTTAAAGCCATATTTTATTTCTCCATCTAAAAATTCGATCACGACTATTATAGCAGAAAATTTCTTATTACAACAGACCTTATTTATGTTTCAATCAACACAAAGAGTATTCTGGAAACGTACAACAGCTTATTCAAGTAAAATACATTTTTTATCTTCAATGATATATACCTCATCACATAAGCACTGAATATCCATCTCATTATGACTTGCTAATAAAATGGTAACACCTTTTTCTTTTGATAATTCCTTTAATAATGTGTGTATTTTGGAAACACTTTGTCTATCCAATGCATTCGTCGGCTCATCTAATAAGAGAATCTTTGGCTTTTCCATAATAGCTTGAGCAATGCCTAGTTTCTTCTTCATGCCGAGAGAGTAGTTTTTAACTTTTTTGTCCTTATCTTCAACTAAACCAACCTGATTTAAAGCTTGAATAATTTCCTCTTTTCCTATTTTATGTTGAATTGCTGCTAAAAATTCCAAATTTTCAAAACCAGTGTAATTCGGAATAAACCCCGGTTCTTCAATCAAGGCACCTAGATGAGAAGGAATGTTACCAACTATATCCTCCCCATATACTTTAATGCTTCCTGAATCAGGTTTCATAAGACCTGCAATCAGTTTAAACAGAACACTTTTTCCAGAACCATTTACACCCGTTATACCTATTATTTTCCCTTTTGAACATTCAAAATGTAACTGATCAAATAAATCGTTGTTATTAAATTTTTTACTAAGATTTTCAATTTTAATGATACTATCAGTCATGTATATTTTCCCCTTTCAAGAACATTTACGCCTTACAAATAAGAGTATTGATATACTCACTATCATCTCGAAGATGACACCAATCCAAATGGACATTGTTGCTGTTTTATTGTATTCGTATACCCTTGCTAAGATAGTAAATATATAATTGGTATGCTCACCTAATATTTCACCTGCAAAAACAGTAAAAACAAGAAAAGAATAAGTAATACCAAAAGAAGCTAATTCAGAAACATTTAAGCAAAACAATAAAAACAATAAAGAACTGAATAAAATAAAATTAACACTATTGACTATGAAAAAATGAACTAAAAATATCCATTCCATATTTCCTAGAATAAATACAGCAATTGTCTGTAAAAATCCTAACGAAAATGATACGAAAAGCAAAAATAAAATGTGTATCATACACCAATTCTTCATACTTCCCATTCTCAAGACAGATAAATTAAAATTAGCTGTTGATAAGCCAAAAAACATTTGATGAAGTAGAAAAACATTTTGTGCCTGAAATAATAAATAAAAGAGCAGGTTGATGGTTTCTAAATCTCTAATACCTGGACCTTTTAAAATATAGTCAACCATCTCAGCATCGAGAAACTTAAATATTGCCAACAATACAAAGTAAAAAACTGATAACCATAGATAAACATAAAACTGATTCGTAGAGATCAAACATCGCCATTCCCATAACAAGGAATTTTTAATATCAACAGACCATCTCATTTCCTATTCCTCCCATTTTGTACTTCGGATTTTATATACGTTCAGTAAGAAACAAATGGATAATAGACTAAGCCAGTAAATGATCTCAACACCATATTTTTCTGCTTTTAAAATATAATGATGAATAGGAAAAAATTGATTAACTGATAAATTGATGGGATAAAGCCAGAAAACAGATTGTATTACTAAAAAAGAAAATAGAGTGGCGATGACAATATTTCTTTTTTTAAAGAAAAGAAAAAAGAATGTCAAGCCCCGTCTAAAATAGACAGTGTAAAAAAGAATATTAGTTAGTAAGGTATGACTCCCTGAATTCCATAGGGGTCATACCTTTTAATATTTCTTGTGGTCTATCATAGTTATACCAGTCCATGTATTCTTTAATTTGTTGGCTGAGTTCATCTCTGTTATTAGGAGGAAAGAGCCGTAAGGACTCACTCTTGAGATGGGAAAAGAAATTTTCACAAGAAGCATTGTCATAACAATTCCCTTTTCCAGAATGGGAAATCGTAACACCATACTGGTCTAGTTTTCTGAGATAAAGTTGGTTGGTGTACTGAAAACCTCGATCAGAATGCAAGACACAAATGTGTGTGGCATCCCAATTTTCATTGAAGACGAGGTCTAAATTTTCAAAAACGAGCTGATTATCGCTATAATCTGAAAGAGTATATGCTAGAATAGAGTTGTCATAACAATCTTTTATGACGCTAAGGAACATCCTTCCCTGTTTGTGGTAAACATAACTGACATCCGTTGTTAGTTTCTGGAGAGGACGTTCTGCTTTAAAGTTTCGGGCAAGCACGTTGTAGTGGACGTGTCTTGCCTTTTCATTTATCTCACGCTGCGTGCAAGAATGATAGCGTTTCTTTCGAATTGGCGACTTCAAACCCAGAATACGCATATAGCGTAGGACAGTTTTAGGATGACAGAAAATATCGTATTTTCTTCTCAGTTGATAACAAATGAAACGATAACCTTTCTGAGTCTCATTAAAAATAGCTGTAATGACTTGTGCTAGGTCAGGGTTAAACCGCTTGTGTTCAGGTTTTCCATTGCTTAACCAGAGGTAGTATGATGACCTAGGGAAACCCAAATAGGCACATAAACGGGAGATGGAATAACGTTCTTTCAATTGTTCAACGACTTGATAAAGGTGGACTCTTCTCACTTTCTGAGGAGAGTCCTTAAGGTTTTTAAAATGTCATTCTCCATACGAAGAAAGGCATTCTGTTCCTCTATTGTCATTTCATCAAGATTGGTTGATTTTGGGCGACCAGTTGATTTAGCACCTCTTAAATCTTGGTGGAGCAATTGTGGATTTTCGTGATATTTTCTAGTCCATGTGAGGACTTGATTGTTTGATTTCAAGCCATACTTTTTTACAATTGAGTCCATACCACCACTTTTCCCACTAAGATAGTCCTCGACTACTTGTATTTTGAATTCAGGTGGATACTTTGTAAATTTACTTCCTTTTTTAGCCATGAGAAAAGAACCTCCTTATAAGAACAGTATAGTACTTTTTATACTGTCCATTATAAGGGGTTCTTTTCAGAATACAGTCATTTCGGATAAAAAAAGAAGATAGGAGAGGAAACAAAAAAGAATCAAGAATAGACTTCGATAACTTGATATATGATTCACTTCATAAATTTCTGATAAAATTGGTTGAATTACTGAAGAGATAGAGAAGGAAAAACCATTTAGTAGTCCCATGACAAGCGATAAAAGTAAGAGGAACGATAGAAATAAGAAAGGAAGTAACAGGCTATATTTTAATAAAAAGTAATGCTTATGTTTAAGAGAGAAAAAACGCAGGCTAACAACAGTATCTCTTGTAAAAGCTTCTAGACAAAACAATAACATGGAACTATAGATAATCGGTAAGAGATAAATACCAGTTGTTATATCTTGAAAAAGAATGATTAGCCAGGTGAAACTATTCGGTGTCACCTGATAGCGGTGTGAAAAGGACTGGTATACAGAATTTGAAAAAATAATACTAATCAGCAACAACAAAGAACATAATTTGATAATAGTTGATTTTCTTTGAAAGAACAAAATTCTGAAGTATTTCATACATCATCCTCCATCCGAAAATGAAAATGATATACAATAGCTCCAAGACTAATGATAAAAATACAGAAAAGATGGAGAAAAACAAGGTTAAAATTCAATTGTCCTTGATAGCCCCAAGAGATTATACCGACAGGTTCCAAATAGGATAGGTTTAATAAGGTAAAAACTAGACCACCTAAAATCATATAAAGACATGGAAAAAATATGCCAACAATTTTCTGACGAAAAATAAGAGAACTGGCCACACCAAATATCGAAAAGACACTCCCAAAAATTCCATACCAAGTAGTTAACAACATACAGTAGAGCAGCTGATTGGTGTCAAAAATAGACTTAAAAACTCCTTGGTATTCTCCAATATATATTTCTTTGTAAGGAGTTATACACAAATTAGATACTAACAATAACATATAGGGTAAAAAAAGCGCTACAAATCCAGAAATAGCAGCAGTTGCGAGTAATACGTACATATACTTCCGACACGGTATTCTCTGTAATTGTAACCGCAGAAAATGGTGCTTACTATCTTCTATCACTTGACCTACTATTGGAATGGTGCTAATGACTGCTGCCACAAGACTAATCGGTGAAAAGCCTCTAATACTGGAACCTGCAAAAAATAATGAAAGTCCTTCTAGTTGGTAGATGCCATTAAAAGCAATCGTATTACCGATTAGAATACAAAAAAAAGCTAACATCAAAGACAAGAGCATTTTTTTAGAAAAAACTGTTCTTTTTACATTTTTTAATAAAAATCTCACTTTTACCTCCTAACAACAATAAGGAGCTAGAAGAACGAATCCTACTAGCTCCATAGACCCAATAAATAATTTCCTAGTAAAAACTATTATTTAATATTCATCTGGACTCCAATTACCATTGATTGCCACTCTAACTAGATTTCCAAATTGAGTTGGTATAGCTACTGTAGTAGATTCGTCTACGTAATTACTACCACTGACATTACAAGACATGACAATCCTACTACCTGATGGCAGGGAATATGCCGGTATTATATCATTTCTACTATAGGCATTTCGGATAGAAGTATTCAGTGTCTTTCCACCACCCGTAGAGTAGTTCCGATTAACACCCCTTAAAGCATTCTGCTTGATCATGCGACCTGTTGCCACAGAACCTATGCGTGGAGAAACCAAGGAATAATCTAGTATATCTCTTGATAAAACAGTCGGAGAAACTACCCCTAACAACAATGCTATCACTATGATAGCTTTTTTTATAGATATTCTCGTAAGACCAACTCCTTTCATGAAAAAATAACTAAGAAATTGTTTATATTAGGATATATCTTTTAAAGTTATAAAACGTTTATATTTTGTATTGTAACATAGTAGAATAGAAGACGCAACAAAAAAAGTTACCTTTGTTAATACAAAAAGTAAGTATGGTTAAAACATATTTAAAAAAACTATGTTTCACAAATTACATAAAATTTTTCAAAATAATCTGATTTCCAGCCATCAATATAAAGAAACAAAACAATCTGAAAAGGGCTTTCCTCACATTTATTTAATACCATTTAAACCAACTACGATGCCTGCAATAAATCCTACAATTGCACTCGTACCCCAAACTATATATAACCGATTTTTGTACAGTTCTTCTATAAAATCAGTCATATTATCTTTTTCAGATGTTGTCATGTCAGTTCTCCTTTTTTATTTTAGTTGTATTTTCTCTGTTCTGGCTCATATCTTCTTGAATGCTTTTAACTACTTGAAAACAGGCATATAAAAGCAATACAACACTTAAGTCATATTGCTAAGTCATTTTTATGTTATTTTTTTGTCGTCAATATAACAGTTTTATGATAGATTTATTTTATTATTTGGCTAATAAAGCTCTTACTACACTACTACCAAAATCCCTACCAGTCTCATAGATGGTACGAAATACTGGAGGATAGATTGTACACAAGGCTATGATGGCAATGGTTGTAATAATGACAGTCCTATGTTCATTATAAAATTGAATAGCATTTTGTAACATTATTTATGTCCTTTCTTACGAGCATACTCATCAGCTCCTCCAGCAATAGCACCAAGGATAAATGGAGTTGCGATTATTCCAACAATAATGAGTCCAGCTCCCCCACCTTGAGTATATTCAAGTTCATTTTGTTCAAGTGTTTCATATTTATTCAAATGTTTCATATTTTCTTCCTTATTAAAATTAAAATTTTTTATCGTATAATTCCATTGATAATACTGCGACCAAAATCACGACCAGAATTATATAAAGTCTGCCAAGTCTTGTTAATAAATCCTCCAATATCGCTAAACAAATTTGATCCACCTTTGATTGTCGTCAATTCTTGATTAGTTAGGATTACAAAATTATTATCCATTTTTTCAAATGTTGTCATGTCAGTTCTCCTTTTTTATTTCAGTTTCTATCTAATGTTTAGTTAAGTGGTTTAATTGTTATATAAAAATTCACCAAAATCTTGCCCTGATTTGTATACAATTGGAAGGATCATCGAACCAATTGCTAACAAAATAGCGGCTACACCAATTGCTATCAATAATTTTATTAGTAGAGGTGAAGAAACATATAAAGAGTCCAATTGTTGATATTTATTTTCCATTGTTTGTATAAAATTTGTCATCTTTTTCACCTCAGTATCCTTTCCTTTTAGCCTTGGCACCGTTTTTCAAATATTGTCATATCAGTTCTCTTTTTTTATCTCCATCTAACAAATATGTTTAATTAAAATGACTCAGGCAAGAATGCCTTCGGTGAGTAAAAAACAAAATTATTGGCTTCATTGTATTCCTCTCTTCTTATGACCTCACCTATTTATTCGTAAAAAATATAAAATCTTAATACTTAGTCTCCTGAAAAGAAAAAAAAAACACCTCAAAGAGAAAAACATTGAGATGTGAAGTTTTTTAATACTTACTATAAACAAGATTAACCTGCAAGTCAGACATAAAATAAGAACGAATAAAACCATTTTTTCAGGTTGAATATTTTTATAAAACTTTTTTCATCTTCCGTTCAAAATCATGTCGGCTCATCATAACTACGTGTTCGCAATTACTACAGCAAATTTTTATATCCGCTCCCAAACGAACAATTTTCCATTTATTAGCCTTCTTGCCAGTCGATTTAATGATGCAGGCATGAGGCTTTTTCATTTCCACAAAAGATCCTAATTGATACATACTAACTCCTTATAAATTCTCTTAATTGAGCGCTTTGCTATCTCTTTTTTCTCTGATTAAGAGCAAAAAATCTTCTAAATTTTGTTTATTACTAGACTAATTCATTTTACAAAAATAAATCTTTCCCTTTCCTGTTAAGTATAACATAAAAAACGGCAGACTTGCCGTTTTTACTTACATTCATTAGTTAGTACGCACTGGTGTAACTAACTGTATAAAATCTTCATCTTCACCGCTTGGAACCAAAGTAAATGGACGAACAGAAGAGATAAAGCTGATTTTAACTTGCTCGCTACTAATGGCTTTTAAAGCTTCAATCAAATAAGTTGGGTTAAAACTAATGATTAAGTCTTCGCCCGCAACTTCCAAAGTATCTATTTCCTCATTTACACGTCCAACCTCTGGAGAGTTTACATGAGCTGATACAACATGATTGGCAATTTCCAATTTAACAGTGCCATTTTGTGTCGCATTTGAAAGTAGACGAGCACGTTCCATAGAATGACGAAGTTTTGCTGTATCAAAGATAGCAGTTGTTTTAAAATCGGTTGGAATCAGGCGATCTGTATCTGGGTAAGTTCCTTCTAACAAACGTGTATAGAAACTGATATGCTCGCTTCTAAAAAGAATTTGATTGTTTGAGAAGAATACTTCCACCGTTTCAATATCATCTGTAAAAACAGCTGCAAATTCTTTTAAAGAACGGCTAGGAATAACGACATTAAAGTCATCACCAGGTTTATCTAAAACTAATTTACGTTGACTCATGCGGTGTGAATCCGTCGCAACTGTCTTTAAATTTTTATTATCAGTCAAAACAAAGTGAACACCGGTTAAAATCGGACGACTTTCCTGTTGGGAAGCAGCAAAAGCGGTTTCGTTAATAGTTTGTTTTAGTACTTTGGTTTCTAGTATCAAAGGCTTTGAAGCTGGTACTTCTTGTAAACGAGGATATTGATCAGCCTCTTTTCCTTTTAAGGTAATTTCTGACTTACCACTGGTTAAAACAACCTGTTTTTGTTCAATTTCATTAAAATCAATTACTAAATCAGGCATACTAGAAACCACATTGATAAAGAAACCAGCTTCTAAAAGAATCGAACCAGAAGAACTAATCAATAGACCAGCATTTTCATCTTGAGTTGAGATAAAATGTTCAATGGAAATTTGGCCATTTGAACCAGTCAGAGTAATTCCCTCACTCGTTACGGAAATCCTTACTGTTGAAAGAATAGGAATTGCATTTTTAGTACTGATTGCCCGTTTTGTGATATTAAGCGCCTGTAAGAATGCAGTTTTGTTGATTGAAAATTGAATCATGGATTCTCCTTTATTTTAATCTATAAGGTTAATAGTAATAGTAGTATCTGTGTATTCTGTGGAAAAGTAATGCAATCCTTTTAGAATAGCGTAACTTGACTTGTTCACAATTTGTGGAAAAAGTGTAAACTTTTTTTAAAGTTATACACAGGTTAACGGAGCTTGTTTTTTATACTGGTAATCTCAATCTCTAAATTATCATCATCCAACAGTAAAGATTTTATTTTATTGTAAGCATGCATAACCGTTGTATGGTCACGATTACCAAATTCTTTTCCAATTTTTGGCAGTGAGTTATCTGTCATCTCACGTGCTAAAAACATAGCAATTTGTCGTGCATGAACAATATGTTGGACACGCTTAGCTCCCTTTAATTCTTTTAGGCTAACTCCATAGAAATTTCCAACTTCTGTTTGAATTTTCTCAATGGGAATAACCATATTTTGTGGATTTGTTTGTTTTCGGGAACGGATGGCTTCGGCAGCAACTTCTACTGTTATCTCGGACAGGTTGCGCATGGTGGCAATCAAATTGATATCTTTTAAAGCTCCCTCAAGATCCCGAACGTTTGAATCAAATTGTCCTGCTAGATAGGATAAAGTCTCGTTGGTGAAATCATAAGGGAATGTCTCACATTTGTTACGTAAAATAGCTACCCTAGTTTCAAAATCTGGAGGAGTGATTTCACTAGTCAATCCCCATTTGAAGCGTGTAACCAATCGTTCTTCTAAATTATCTAAATAGTCAGGATTGCGGTCACTGGTGAGGACAATCTGCTTATTTTTCCCATGCAAGGCATTAAACGTATGGAAAAATTCTTCCTGAGTAGAAGTTTTACTACGGAGAGATTGAATATCATCGATTAAAAGCAAATCAAGATTGCGATAGGTTTTCTTGAAGTTTTCCATGTCATTAAGACGGAGGTGTTCCAAAAATTCATTGATGAATGTTTCTGAGGAAACATATTTTATTCGAGCCTGAGGATTATCAGCTAAAACCTTATTACCAATCGCATTGAGAATATGCGTCTTTCCAAGACCTGGTCCCCCAAAAATAAACAATGGATTATAGAGTTCACCTAGATTATCCGATACAGCTAAAGCTGCTGCTTTAGCCCAATGGTTATTGTCACCTTGTACGAAATTTGTAAAGGTATATTGAGGTTTTATATCAGAATGAACGGGTTTTAGTTTTTCTTGTGAATCAGAAATTTCAGCAGTCTGTTGAGTTACCTGCTTTCTTCCATTGGAAATGCTATTTGTCTCTTTTTCATCCGCTGTAAACTGGTATTGGATGGTGAGAGGCTCACCGTAAATTTCAAAACTAGCAGCGATCATTAGTTCTTCAAAGTTTTTTTCCCAGAAATCTTTTTTAAAGGGGCGATTTAAGAAAATTTTTGCTATTTGTTGGTGAATACTTAGTAATTCTGCACCTGCAACATAGAAATCATAAATAGATGGTTTAAAACTTATTTTAGCTAGTTCAATAAAGCGTTGCCAAAATAACTGCTCTTGGTTCAT